>WGNK01000004.1 GCA_016124535.1 Azospirillum sp. | reverse complement strand
GATCAGGAGAGCGGCCTGATCCGGGATGCCATCCTGACCAGTGCCGACGTTCACGACAGCTTGGCCGGCCCGGCTCTGGTCCAGGGTGACGAGCAGGCCGTCTACGCCGACAAGGCCTATGACAGCGAGAAATTCCGCGACGCGCTGGCCAAAGCGAAGATCAATGACGGCATCATGCACAAGGCCAGGCGCAATAAGCCGCTGAAAAACTGGCAGAAATGGTTCAACAAGGCGGTCTCGCCGATCCGCTCCGGCGTCGAACGCGGCTTTGCCACCATGAAGCGCTATTACGGCTATCAGCGGGTCCGCTACATCGGCCTGGCTGGTAACCGCTGCCACCTCAACCTGATGTGCGCTGCCATCAACCTGCGCCGAGCCGTCGAATTGGCCGCGTGACGGGACAGGTGCGCCCGATCACCGCGATCACGGAGAAAATCACCATGACGCAGCGATAAACCCCGTCCGAGCGCGGCATCGATCCCGCCGTTTTCAGGCCCAAAATCCGGTCAATGCCGAACCTGGTCCGTTACGCGAAGCCCTCCTTCGGCCTTCTTCGCAAGGCTGGCCTCGGGCAGGAAGAAAGTGGCGAGCACGTCATAGGCGCGGCCGTCGCCGTCGTCATCGGCCGGGAACACAGCAACGACTGCGGTCAGATCCTCGACCGACGACAGGTCGACGCCAACCCTGGTGATAGCGACGATCATCCGATGTGGCATGCCGCATCGGAGTGAACCCGTCGGACGCGCACCCAGTGGCAACGCCGCTGTGACCGGATGGTTCCTGCGCCGACCCCAATTTGATCTCGATCTTGTCGCAACTGCAAACCGGGATTTGGCGCCAGAGTCCTCGCCATCGCGCCGCACCTGCCGCCCGGCTTCGGCCGGGACCGGATCACCGGAGCGGACTGAGCGGATATGGAGACGACCATGCGCAGTGTGATTCTCGGCTGCACCCTGGCCAGCCTGATCCTGACCGCCGGCTGTTCCGGCCTGTCGCCGCGCCAGCAGCGCATGTTGAGCGGCGGCGCAATCGGCGCTGCCGGTGGCGCCGTGCTGGGTGCCCTGACCGGGGGCAGCGCCGCAACCGGCGCCGCGATCGGCGGTGCCGGCGGAGCCGTGATCGGCGCGGTCCGCTGACCGTCCCGGCCCGCGACCACCGTCAACCCAAGCGAACGGAAAGAACTGCATCATGATGCACCGATTATCTGCGGCCCGCCGGCATGCCAGCCGATCCGGGCCGATCCCTGCGGCCGAGCTTCACGGCGCCCTCTCCAGCGAGGAATTCGCGGCACGGCTCGACCACCATCTCGGGATGCTGAGCGCCTTCAGCACCAACGTCGCCCTGTTCGCGGTCGAGGCCGCGACAACGGGCTCCACTGCGATCGAAACCGCAATCGTCGAGGCGCTGGTGCCGCTGGGCAGCGTCGGCCGGTTGCCCGACGGGCGCATCGGCCTGGTCCGCTATGCCGGCAGTCGCGGCGGCGAATTCAGGGCGGAAAATCTGCGCCACTATCTCCGGGAGCGATTGACCCACCACCTCGGCGACTGTGGTTGGGCTCGCGCCGCCGAGGTCCGGGTTGCCGGGGTGCATAGCTGGACCGACTGCGTCGGCGATGCCGGCGATCTGATCGCCGCCCTGCCCGAAGCCCGGCCCGAGCCCCGCCCGGAACACTGATCGCAACCCGTCTCGGCAACCGCATTCGTCCTCGGCTCCGGTTTTCAGGCCCCACGCCTATGGGAGACCCGCCATGTTCGCCTTTCGCCGCCCTCGCATCGCCGTCCTGATGGCACCCGTAACCCTGGCCACCCTCTTGGCCACCTCGATCCCGGCTCTCGGGGACGACATCGAGCGTGATGCCGCCCAGGGGCTGGCACAATTTGCCGACGAACTCGATCAGGCCCGTTACCTGGTCTATGGCGGCGCCTACTCGGCGGCGACCGAATATCTCGAGCGCGCCGAAACCGTGCTGTGGAACCTGGAGCAACGCCCGGACGTGGCCGCCCGCACCAATACCCGGGCGCTATTCCGGGCCGTGCGCGCGGCCTGCGAGAATCTGCGCCGCCACGATCGCGACAGTGCTCTCGACGACATCCGCCTTGGAGCCTGGCAGGTCGAAGTCGCCGTGGCCGAAAATACCCTGTGACGAAAATCGGACTTATTTGGCGATCATGACATCGGTTGATTTGATCACGGCGTTGACCACGTCGCCGGGCTTGAGATCGAGGTCTTCGGCAGCCTCGGCGGTGATGGTTGCGGTGATGAAAGGGCCGCCGCCAACGGAAATCTTGACCGATACGAAGACCTGCCCCGACTTGATCTCGGTTACGGTGCCGGAGATGACGTTGCGCGCGCTGAGTTTCATGATTGTCTCTGACGTCATAGGTTCCAAGGGCCATGGCCTGGTTGGAGAGGTCGGGGGTCGTAGCCCCCTCACCCCGGTTCACGCCGCCAGCGGCTCCAGCTTGATCGCGTTCTTCGAGCAGGACCGGGCGCAGGCCTCACAGCCGATGCAATCGGCGGCATCGGCAATCGACATGACCTTCTTGATCGCGTCATCGTCGTCGGAATCGACCATCCCGCCATCCTCGTCGATGCCGGCCAGGGTCAGCACGTCGCGGGGGCAGGTCTTGTAGCAGCGACCGCAGCCGATGCACAGGACGCTGTCGATCGACTCGATGAATTTCGGGGTCCAAACGGCGCCGCCACGGGTGACGCCAGTGACGTATTCGGCCATGGCAAGGGACTCCTTTCCTGGATGTCTCGGGGTGGATCGCCGGTGCCGGGTCAGGCGCGGGCGACTTCGGGATGGTCGTTGATGGTTTCGATCACACGCTCGACCACGATGGCACCTTCGGTCGCCAGGCGTTCCAGGCTGGGATAGCCGAAGCGATGGACGTCGCGCAGGTGGCGGCTATAGGCGACCAGACGGCCGGCGAGCAGCACGACCCGGCCGAAGCCCTCGCCGCTCATCACCATCATCGGGGTGACCATGATGCCGATGCGCTTTTCCGCGGCGAGCCCGACCGCCTTGTAGAACAACTCGACCCGCCACAGCACGTCGGGATCCGGGTTGGCGATGATCGGCAACAGCTTGCGCTGCTCCTTGGTAACAACGAAATCGGCCAGCAAATCCTCGTCTTTGCGGCCATCCCACGAACCGTGGCTGTCGTCGGCGCGATAGACCGCAAGCAGAATCTTGAGAAACGGGTGCTCCAGGATCGCCGTTGGTTCGGCAGGCAGGGTCTCGGCGGCTTCGCCCATGGGATCAATCCTCTTCGTCGTCGGCGAAATTGGGCTTGGCGGTTGGATTCATCGCCTTGCGCAGCCAGGGCGGCGGGGCACCGTTGAGCGTCGAGACCAAGCGGTCGAGCAGGTCGGTGATCGCCTCCGGCTTGGCAACCTTGACCGGATGGATCTTGCGGTTGACGATGCGCGCGGCGGCAGACGGGCCGATCGCGGCGACGTAGACGATGGAGCAACCGACAATCGCATCGAGTTTCGCGACCAGCTTGTCCTCGTTGCCGTCCTCGCTCATCTCGCCACCGAACTGGACCGCTTCGATCAGCCGATGGCCGGCCTTATCGACTTCGAAGATCACCAGATTGCGCGCCCAGCCGAAATGGGCGTCGACATGCTTCATATCCTCGGTGCAGAAGGCGACCCGGATCGCGCTATCAGCCATGGGTTGAGCCTCGTCCGGTTGCGCAGCTTCGGGCGGCTCGGTTTCAACCAGCCGCAGCCGTCTTTGAACGCCCATAATGAACCTCCTTGGAAAAATCCCCCTGGGGTCGTTGAATCGATGGCGGCACGGCGTGACCGTGCTCCTGGTCGCCGGCGAGGAACAGATTGCCGATCTCGAAGATCAGGTCGCGGGTGCCGCGATAGCCGACCACCGCACGATGGGCAGCCCCCAGGCGGTCGAAAGTCGGAAAGCCGGCGCGCAAGAGCGGCACCTGGCGACGTTCGGCCCCCTGGCGAGCATGGGAGTTGGAAATGATCAGGTCGGCGCCCGCCGCCAGCGCTTCGGCATCGCTGTGATCGCCGACCTTGACCGTAGTCGCATCGATGTGGTCGAGCACCGACGACGGCGTCGGCGCCACCGCGGCGATCACCGAACAGCCCATGCCGGCGAGAAAATGGGCGTAGACATAGAGCAGGTCAGGCTCCAGCGCCAAGACCACTCGCTTGCGTCCGAAATAGAAATGGCCGTCGAGCATGGCATCGACCAGGCTCTCGCGCTGGCGGCGCAGGCGCTGGGGCACCGGCCGACCGCTCAGCTCCATCAGCGTACGGATCAGACGGTCGCAGGGCTCCAGCCCGGTCAGGCGGTCGAAGAACACCGTGGGTACGCCGGTCTTATGTTGCAGGGCATCGCCGGCCGCGCGCAGATGCTCGCCCACCACCAGGGTGATCTGTGAGCGGCCCATCGAGCGGATTTGCTCCAGCGTGGTGCCGCCCAGCGTGGTCGCGGCGAATTGGTCGGGCTGGCGCCCCGACATCGAGCCACCGAGGTCCGGCAACATGATCGGGCGCAACCCGAAGGCCTCGATCACATCGCGCAGTTCGTCGATATCGCCCGGCGTCAGATGGCTGCCGGCCAGAACATTGACCTGGCCGACCACGCAGCTGCCATGGGGCTCAACCAGGCTGTCGATGATGCCGCCGACCGCGGCGGCGTAGCCCTGTTCCAGCCCGCCGACGTAGTCGGGCGTGCTGACGAAAACCAGCGCCAGATCGCACAGCTCCGGATGGCGCTGGCGAAACGTCACCAGGGCGCCGGCCATGTCCTCGCCCTTGGTCTCGGTGACCCCGGTGGTGCAGACGCCGATTACCGCGGGATGGGTCCGCTCGTAGATGTTCAAGATCGCGGCCTCGAGGTTCTCAGCGCCGCCCAGAATGGTGCTGACCTGGTCCATCGCGGTGGTCTGCAGCGGGATCGCCTCGCGGAAATGGCGCACCAGCAGCACCAGCCCGAACGCGGTGCAGCCCTGGGAACCATGGAAGCAGGGCATGCACCGGTCGAGCCCGAGGAAGGCCAGAGCGCCACCCAGCGGCTGACTCATCCTTAAGGGGTTGACGGCAAGCGATCGAACGGCCGGGCGGGTCATTGGTCGGGTCTCCCCCCACCGCAACCCTCCCCCGCAAGGAGGGAGGGAGAAAGGGATGCAATGAGCGGGAAAGGAATGCTAGATCCAACTCGGTCCAACGAGCCCCTCCCCCCTGGCGGGGGAGGGGTTGGGGTGAGGGGGCTCGCCAAGCAATGTCGGTCATTCGCGCCAGACGATTGCGCAGCCGCGCCACGGATGCTGAAAAATTGCTGTGGCATGGTCTGCGCCATCACCGGCTGTGCGGGCTCAAATTCAGGCGCCAGCAGCCGATCGACCGCTACACCGTCGACTTCGTCTGCTTCGACGCCAGGCTGATCATCGAGGTCGATGGCGGCCAGCATGGGCCAGAAACCGACCGGCAGCGCACCGATTACCTCGAAGCCCAAGGCTTCAGGGTCTTGCGCTTCTGGAACGGCGAAATTCTGCAGAATCTGGATGGCGTGCTGGAGACGATTGTGGCGGCGGTGAGCGACCCGATGTTTCTGCGCGAGCTCTGACGGCCAACCACCTCGTAGGCATTGTCCCCCCACCCCAACCCCTCCCCCGCAAGGGGGGAGGGGCTCCAGTGGCACAGGCGGAACGCTAACGGATCGGGTCATGTCGTCGTTCCTCACGCCCAGGGTGCCGGCAGGCGGACCTGCGGCCAGATCGGGTTGGACAGCGTCTTGTCGATTTCCTCGACCAGGGTGACGATGCCGTCGTAACCGGCATAGGCGTGGTGGCGTTCCTGGTTGATGTCGAGCCAGGGCACCTTGGCCTTGAGCGCCACGAATTGGGAGCGACCGCCCGACAGCAGGATGTCGGCCTTGGCGTCGCGCAGCATGCGATCGATGTCGCGGGGCTTCAGGTCGTCCCACTGGTGGAACTCGTCGCCCTTCAGCTGGCGCAGGCGCTCCTTGTCGGCGGCGGTCGATTTCTTCACGCTGCTGCCGATGATGGTCAGCCCGGCCTCTTCCAGCGCCGCCACCATCGACCACGACTTGACGCCGCCGGTGAACAGCAGCACCCGCTTGCCGGCAAAGCGCGAGCGATAGGGCGCCAGGCGCTGATGGGCCTTCGCCTCCTCGCGCGCGATCACCGCCTCGGCGCGTTCGACGATCTCGGGCGGAGCACCACGCTCGACCAGGATGCGCGCCATGTTGCGCAGGGCCTCGCTCATGTCGGTAACGCCGTAGAACGAGCCCTCGAAATAGGGAATGCCGTAGCGCTCCTGGAGCTTGCGTCCGACATTGAGCATGGCCTGGGAGCACACCAGCATGGCCGCGCGCGCCCGATGCGCACTCGCGACCTCGCGGTAGCGGCCGTCGCCCGAGATGGTCGCCAGGATGCGGATGCCGATCTCGTCGAGCAGCGGCTTGACCTGCCACAGCTCGCCGGCAACGTTGTATTCGCCGACCAGAACAATGTCGGTCGGCGTGGTCAGCTCCGGCTCGACGGTGCCGATCACATGGTCGAGCAGGGTCTCGCCGGCCAGTTTGTTGCCCAGACTCTTGCTGCCGACGAAACCCGGCGCATCGACCGGGATCACCGGCCGGGCGAATTTCTCCGCGGCGTATTTGCACACCGCACCGATGTCATCGCCGGTCATCGCCGGCACGCAGGTCTGATAGACGAACACCGCCGGCGGATCGTATTTGTCGACGATCGCCTTGATCGCCTTGTAAAGCTTCTTCTCGCCGCCGTGGATGACGTCGAGTTCGCCCAGTTCGGTGGTGAAACCGGTGCGGTAGAGTTCCGGCCCCGACGACCAGGTATTGCGGGCGTCCCAGGCATTGCCCCAGCAGCCGATCGGCCCGTGGACCAGATGGGCGGCGTCGGCAATCGGCTGGAGTGCTATCATCGCGCCGTCGAAAGCACAGCCGCCGGCCGCCGCCCCCGGCTTCAAGGCCTTGCGGCAACCCTTGTTGCGCTCGCCTTCGCTCTTGGCGTGGTTATGGGCGCAGGCGGGCTCGTTGAACACGGCGGTCAGCTTGTCGGCGTGCATGCTGCTTGCCTCCGGCGGCAAGGGGGCCAAAAGGCCCCCTTGAACCCCCTTGGACGGGGTCCGGGGCCTTTCGGCCCCGGCGGGGGGTGAAGGGGGCGATGCCCCCTCCGCTCAACGAACCAGATCGAACGAGTAGTCGGTCTCGCCGATGATGTTCGTACGGACGTCCATATCGTCGAGGATCTTGTCGAGCAGCTTGACCAGCACCGTCAGCGCGCCCTGGTAGCCCCAGGTCGGGAAGCGGTGGTGATGGTGACGGTCGAAGATCGGGTAGGTCAGGCGGATCAGCGGCGTCTTGGTATCCCGCTCCAGGAACTTGCCGTAGCTGTTGCCGATCAGGTAATCGACCGGATTGGTGAACAGCAGCGAGCGCAAGTGCCACAAGTCCTTGCCGCCATAGGGCGTGCCCGACTTGCCGAACGGCGAACCGTCGAGCAGCTTCTGGACCTGCTTTGCCCACTTCTTAGTGCCGCCGGTGGACAGGATGTGGACCGGTTCCGCGCCCAGTTCCATCAGGAACCGGCTCATGCCCAGGCAGAAATCGGGATCGCCGTAGACCGCGAAGCGCTTGCCATGGATATGGGCGTGGCTGTCGCCAATCGCATCGACCAGACGACCGCGCTCTTTCTTGATTTCTTCCGGGATCAGCTTGCCGGTCAGGGCGGAGACCCGCATCAGGAACTCGTCGGTGCCCTGGATGCCCAGCGGATAGTTGAAGTTGAAAACCTCCTGGCCCTTTTCTTCGGCATAAGCCAGGGTTTGAGTCGTGCAGTATTGCTGCATCGAGATCGTCGCCTTGGCGTTCAATGCCTCCTTGGTCTCTTCGATGGTGGTGCCGCCGGCGTACATACGGTATTGACCATCGGTCGGGGTGTCGTAGACCTCCGAAGTATCCGAAATGATCGTATAGTCCTCGACCCCCATCAAACCGAACAGGCGCTTGATCTCACGGATGTTGCCGACCGAATAGCCGTCGAAGCCGGGGATCAGGTTGATGCTGCTGGTCTCGGTGCGAGTGACGCCCTCGGCGTTCCAGAAATAATTCAGAATCCCCTTGATCATGTTGTCGTAGCCGACGACGTGGCTGCCGACGAAGGCCGGGGTATGGGCGAACGGCACCGGAAAATCTTCCGGCACGCTGCCTTTTTTCTTGGAATTTCCAATGAAGCTGTGGAGATCGTCGCCGATCACTTCCGCCATGCAGGTGGTCGACACCACAATCATCTTGGGCTTGTAAAGCGCGTAGGTATTGGCCAGCCCGTCGATCATGTTGTTGAGGCCACCGAACACTGCGGCGTCTTCAGTCATCGAACTCGACACCGCCGAGTTCGGCTCCTTGAAGTGACGGGCAAGATGGGTCCGGTAATAGGCGACGCAGCCCTGGGAGCCATGAACGAACGACATGGTATCGGCAAAGCCCTGGGAGGCAAACACCGCGCCGAGCGGCTGGCAGGCCTTGGCCGGATTGACCACCAGCGCCTCGCGGGCGAAGTTCTTCTCCTGGTATTCCTCGGTCTTGGTCCATTCCGCGACCCGTTCGATCTCCGCGTCCGGATGCTTGTTCTCGAACTCGGCACGCTTGCGGGCCAACAGGTCGACGTATTCCGGCTGCCGGAACAGGTCCATATGGTCGATGATCTTTTCAGCACTCTGCGGCATGGAAGGTACTCCTGAGACTCTCTGTTCCTTGGCAGCCTTACCCCTCACCCTACCCCTCTCCCGCAAGGGGAGAGGGAATTTGGGCTCCCTCTCCCCTTGCGGGAGAGGGCCGGGGTGAGGGGGAGGTTACTCGGCGGCGTCGGCCACCGGGGCGGCGGTTTCCCAGGGGGCCTGGGTCAGCTTCCACACCGGGTTGTTGATCGCCATATCCATGTCACGGGCGAAGATGGCGAAGCCGTCATAGCCGTGATAGGGGCCGGAATAATCCCACGAGTGCATCTGGCGGAACGGCAAGCCCATCTTCTGGAAGACGTACTTCTCTTTGATGCCCGAGGCGACCAGGTCGGGACGGATCGCTTCGGCGAATTTCTCGAATTCGTAAGCGGTCACGTCGTCGTAGATCAGGGTGCCTTCCTTGACGTGCTGGGCGGTGCGCTGATAGTCATCGTTGTGGGCGAACTCATAGCCGGTACCGACCACCTCCATGCCCAGGTCATGATAGGCATCGACGGTGTGGCGCGAGCGCAAGCCGCCGACATAAAGCATGACTTTCTTACCGGCCAGCCGCGGCTTGTACTTGGCGATTACCGCCTCCGACAGCGCCGTGTACTTGGCGATCACGGCCTCGGCCTTGGCCTGGATGGTCTCGTCGAACAGGGCTGCGATCTTGCGCAAGGACGCCGCGATCTGGCTCGGGCCGAAAAAATTGTACTCGTGCCACGGAATGCCGAACTTCTCTTCCATGTGGCGCGCGATGTAGTTCATCGAGCGGTAGCAGTGGATCAGGTTGACCTTGGCGCGCGGGGTGTTCTCCAGCTCGGCCAAAGTGCCGTCGCCCGACCACTGGGCAATCACGCGCAGGCCGATTTCCTCGATCAGGATGCGCGACGACCAGGCATCACCACCGATGTTGTAGTCGCCGATGATGGTTACGTCGTAGGGCGTGCTTTCCCAGGCGGTCTCGTTGGAGGGATCGACCTTGTCGATGATCCAGTCGCGGATCACGTCGTTGGCGATGTGGTGGCCCAGCGACTGGGAAACGCCGCGGAAGCCTTCGCAGCGCACCGGAACCACCGGCTTGCCGTGCTCGTCGGCCTTCTTGCGGCTCACCGCCTCGATATCGTCGCCGATCAGGCCGACCGGGCATTCGGATTGGACCGAGGTGCCGCGGGCGAGCGGGAACAGCTCGTTGATTTCGTCGATGGTCTTGGCCAGCTTCTTGTCGCCACCGAACACGATGTCCTTTTCCTGGAAATCGGTGGTGAACTGCATGGTGCCGAAGGTGTCGATGCCGGTTGCGCCGACATAGTAGTTGCGGCGCCCGGCCCAGGAATAATGGCCGCAGCCGACCGGACCATGGCTGATATGGACCATGTCCTTGATCGGACCCCACACCACGCCCTTGGAACCGGCATAGGCACAGCCGCGCACGGTCATCACGCCCGGCAACGACTTGACGTTGGACTTGACGCCGCAGTCGCTGGCGCCTTCGGCGATCACGTTGAGGTGCTTGGCCCGCTTCTTGGCCGATTTTTCCGGGTAGGCTTCAAGGACTTCGGCGATGAGGTCCTTGGGGTCAACGGGTTTCATGTCTTCTGCCAGGCTCATGGCGAAATCCTTTGCTGCTTGCTGCCCCTTGCCAAAGGCCCTCCCCCTTTGACGGGGGAGGGTCGGGTGGGGGTGGGTATCGGTAACGGGTCCGAAATCAGGCGTTGACGGCGAGCTTGGCTTCCTTGGCGGCCAGTTCGGCCAGCTGCTGCTCCTCGGTCTTCATGATGCCGAAGTCCATCAGCATCTCTTCCAGCTCATCCATGGTGATCGGGGTCGGGATCACGCCCTGGCCGGAATTGGCGTGGATCTTCCGCGCCAGCTGGCGGTACTCTTCAGCCTGCTCGCTCTCCGGGGCGTATTCGATCACGGTCATCCGGCGCAGTTCAGCGTGCTGGACGATGTTGGCGCGCGGCACGAAATGGATCAGCTTGGAGCCCAGCCGCTTGGCCATCGCGTCGGCGAGATCGAGCTCGCGGTCGGTCTGGCGCTCGTTGCAGATCAGCCCACCCAAGCGAACGCCGCCGCTGTTGGCATATTTCAGGATGCCGCGGGAGATGTTGTTGGCGGCATAGAGTGCCATCATCTCGCCCGACATCACGATGTAGATTTCCTGGGCCTTGTTCTCGCGGATCGGCATCGCGAAGCCGCCGCACACCACGTCGCCCAGCACGTCGTAGGAGACGTAGTCGACATCCTCGTAGGCGCCGTTCTCTTCCAGGAAGTTGATCGCGGTGATGACCCCGCGGCCGGCGCAGCCGACACCGGGCTCCGGACCGCCGGACTCGGTGCACTTGATGTCGCGATAGCCGACCTTGAGCACGTCTTCCAACTCAAGGTCTTCAACGCTGCCGGCTTCCGCGGCGAGATGAAGCACGGTATTCTGGGCCTTGGCGTGGAGGATCAGGCGAGTCGAGTCCGCCTTGGGATCGCAGCCGACGATCAGGATGCGTTGGCCGAGCTCGGCCAGAGCCGCAAGCGTGTTCTGGGAGGTGGTCGACTTTCCGATGCCGCCTTTACCGTAGAATGCGATTTGGCGAAGCGCCTTACTCATGATCCTTGCTCCTTTTGGTCCAAACGACGGGGCTTTCCGGTTCCCCTGCAACGCGGCCTGGCAAGCCGCCGTCTGGCCCTATAGAAGCACGTGGCGTGCCAACTTTCTCTTTTCGGTTAATATATTGTTTTGCAACGGTTATTTTTGAAAGCGTCGCGTATATGCGGGAATCCGACGCTGTGGCATACCCGACAAGTCCCTACGACCGATGTCGGTTCTCAAACAGTCATACCAAAGGCGGAGATGGGTCGGGCCCGCGGGAGTTTGCCGGGCTTGGGTCGGCGACGGACGGAGGCCGGTGTTTCTTGACTTCCTCCCCGGCCACGGTGGCGGGTCGCGTGCCTATGTCCACCGTCAAACCGGAGCAGTCGTCCGCCGAGATCCGGCCGATCGGCGAAACGGTCACCCCAATTCGAAGGTGGTGACGCCGAAGACTCCGGCCAGATCCAGCGCCGGCGGCGGCCCCAGATACATCCGGGCAGTCTCGAAACTCGGCGTCAAACCGTGACGTTGGGCGAGCGCCAGCGCTGCCGGGTTGACCTCCGGGGTATCGAGGAACACCGGCCCGGCGGTGAACCCGGCGCACAGCCCCATGAACAGAGCCTCGGCGGTGGCATCGTCTTCGGCGAATAGCGGACCGATCTTGGCGCCTTCGCGACAGCGCCGGATCACGCCATAGCCGGCGATGCGGCCATCGACCCAGCGGGCCACCCCGCGGCTGTCGGGCAGCGCCAGCCAGTTGGCCAGAAAATGCGGCCGCGGTGCCGGGAACCAGCGGCGATCCGCCGCGGCCAGAGCGCCGAACGGCACCTCGCGAAGGTCCACAAGCGCTTTTTTGATGCCGCCAGCGGCTGCGGGGCCGGCCATGCGGATGTTGCGATAGGCGAGCGCGAAGCCCAGGCGCGTATAATTGGCCTGGCGTGCCACCACGCCGTCGATCCCGACCGAGACGGCTCCGGCGACCCTGGCGAGTGCTGCCCGCGCAAGTGCGAAGCCGGGTTGCCGTCCGCGCCGCTCCGGGCACACGACATAGAAGCCGATGAACGCGAAGCCCTCGGGGTAGCGGACCGCCGAAATCGCCCCGACCGCGCGCCCGTCCATCACGGCGACCAGGAACCCCTCAGGGTCGGTAGCATGAAACGGGGTGCCATCGTGCAGCCCCGGATTCCAGCCCTCCGCCGCGGCCCATCCGATCGCCATTTCAAGCTCATCGCGGCTCATGGTGCGGATGGAAAGGGTCATGGGACGCCCGCAAACTGGTCGAAAATCCCGCGGAGACCGCCCCCGGACCGGGCCTTCAGGATACCACGAACGCAGAGCCTGCCGACAGCCCGGACAGGATCGTCCAGGCTGTCGGCCGCGCAAAAAAAGCCGCGCTTAGAAGCGGTAGCCGACGCCGACGCCGACCACCAGGGGATCGAGATCCGCGGTTGCCTTCAGCCCGGTGGCGGGCCGCAGGGTCGCCTTCACGTCGCTGGCCAGCCAGATTTTCTTGATGTCGAAGTTGAGCGACCAGTTGCCGCCGATCGCAACATCGACACCGGCCTGCAGCGCCGGTCCGACCGAGTTGCTGAACCGGACATCGCTGAGTGCACTGTTGGCGCCATGCTCGTCGAACATGATCGTATAGTTGATGCCGGCCCCGAGATAGGGGCTGACCCGCTCCTTGGTGAAGAAATGGTACTGGGCGGTCAGAGTCGGCGGCAATACCTGGACATCCCCCATCACGATCTCGCCGCCGCCATTGAGCTTGGCGGTGACGTGGTGCTGGGTGGTCGCAGCAATCAGTTCGACGGCGATGTTGTCGGTGATGAAATAGGAGAAGTCGATTTCGGGAACGGTGTCGCTGGAGACCTGGGTGCGTCCGACCTCGACGTCGCCGACTTCGGTCTTGATCGGATCGCCGTCATTGGGGATCAACCCGATCGCACGCAGCCGGACCAGGAATTGACCGGCGGCCTTGGTCTTAAAGCCCTCTTCGGCGGTCGCCGGGCCGGCGGAGCCGACGGCGGTCAAGATTAGGGCGGCGCCAAGGGCGGCGCGCAGCATCTGAGCAGGGCGGTGCATCTTGTTATGCCTCATCGGAACAGGTTCGATCTTCACGGATGACAAAGTGACGGTCGTTCGACCGGCCTTTCGGTTAGCCGATCAAGCGCGACAAAGACCACTTTTTTAGTATGGCAATGGGGAGAATGGCGGCCAGTGTTGCAGCTTTATCGTTCGAGCTGATAATCATTTGTTATCAAAACGAATTGCGGCCACCCGCGACCGATTATCCGCGCCCGCCGCTGCGGCACCCGCGGCACCGTCGGCTACGGCGTTTTTCCACAAACCGGACCGGAAGCACGCTATTATGGCCGGGTGATAGGGTCTTTTCCGATGCCCAGCGGCATCGCCGGAGAGGGTGGAACACGATGGTGCTGAAGAACCTGCTGGTCCATCTCGACGAGAGCCCGCGCTCGGCGGTTCGGCTCAAACTCGCGGTCACCCTGGCGGATAAGTATGGCGCCCATTTGGTCGGGCTGTTCGCGCAGCTGGGCGAGCCCCATGCCGTCGGCATGATCGTGACCTGGCCCAGCAGCGAGTACGAGGTGGCGGCCAACCAGAGTCGCCAGCTGTTCGAGCAGGCGGCTGCCAATCTGACCCATGCGGAATGGCGCGACGCCAATCGCGGCAGCGAATCCGAAGTCACTCGGATCGCCACCGAAACCGCCCGCCATTTCGATCTGGTCATCCTGGGTCAGACCGATCACGCGCGACGGTCGCCGGTGCCGGCCGACCTGGTGGAAAAGATTCTGCTCACCAGCGGCCGGCCGGCTCTGATCGTCCCCTATGCCGGGCAGGTCGCGGCGCTGGGCCAACGGCCGTTATTCGCCTGGAACCAGGGCCGCGAGGCGGTGCGCGCCGCCAATGATGCCTTAGCCCTGATCCCACGCGGCGCCCAGGCGGTCATCGTCTCCCTGGCCGGGGACGACCTCGACATGCGGCATTCCGCGGAGGCGCTGAGCCGCCATCTCGGCTGCCATGGGATCAAGTCCGGGATCGACTGCCTGACCGTGACCGATGTCGGCCGGATGGACATGCTGCTCAGCCTGGCCGCCGATGCCGGCGCCGATCTGCTGGTCATGGGTGCCTACGGCAATTACGGCTTTCCCAATTTCGCACGGGGCAGCGGCACGCGCTTCATCCTGGAGCACATGACCCTGCCGGTCCTGATGTCCCACTGAGCGCCGGCCGGGCGACCGGCTGCCCGGGGATCGACACCTTGGCGCCGACACCTTGGCGCGTCGGCGCCTTGGGACCAGCGCGCTCGGCGGTCAGGCCGCCGGCCGCAGCAGCTTGAAGATCATGCGTGTGGCGACCATGATCATCACCAGGATGATGATCGCTGTCAGGGTAACCGCCAGTTCGACCTGCTGGTGAACCTCCTGGTCCGCCATCCTGCTGACTTGGTCGGCATGAACCGCAACCGCGCGCAGATTGACCACCAGGTCTTCGGCCTCCTGTTCGAAGCCGCGGGTGATCTCCAGCGTCCGCGCCTGAGCCTCCAGCAGCTTGCGGTGGATCGCCCGCAGGTCGCCCTGGGCCGAGGCGCTGGCAAACCAGGCTGTCGTGGCCTGCTCCAGCTCGCTGACCGCCGCCTTGCCCTCGTCGGTATGGGCCAGGCGGGCCAGGGTATCGAGATGTGACCGCGCCTCGACGGTATGGGCGGTGATGTGATCGATATGCCCGGCCAGCCGGTCGAGTCGGGGCTCAGCGAGATACTGGGCAACTGCCGCCCTCAGCGCCTCGACGATCCGGCCGAGCTTGAGACTGGCATCGACCATCGGCAGGTCGAGGTCAAACAGCGAGTGGATCAGGCCGTTGACCTCGCGCGCCGAGCCTTGCCAGCTGGCGACCATGGCGTCGCCCTTGTTGCGGGCATCGGCCATGCCGGCGGCGTTGCGCTCGGCGAGGGCGGCCAGATGGTGGACCAGCTCGTCGCCTTGGCGGTTGAACGCCTCGGTGGCCTGGCTCAGGGTTGTTTGCGCCTGCAGAATCACCCGGCGCAGCGCCGTCGCCTCGGCGACCAGCGCCAGGAAATGCTGGTGCGCCGCTTTGGCGCGCTCGACCTTGGCCAGATAGTCCCGCTGCTGGACCAGCTGCTTCAGGCTGAGCTGTCGGGCCTCATAGGTCCTGGCCAAGCCGGAGAAGCGCTCGTTCAGGCGGTCGAGACCGGCGAGTTCGGGCTCGTTGACAATTTCCTCGGCGACCGACACCGCTTCCCAAAACCGCATCTTCATATCTTCGGCGGCTTCGGCGGTCGGCGTAAACACCGTGGTGATTTCCGACAGCGTCGCCTCAATCTTGGTGATGAACAGGATCGCGGTGATGCCGACCACCGCCCCCATCGCCACCAGCCCGATCAAAGCCGCGATCATCTGGCTCACGTCGCGCGCCGGTACGGCGCCAGCCGGCGCGGACACAGGCACCTTCCCGACCCCTGGATCCTCGCTCATGACCGCCCCGCGGCGAAGCGAACCGCTTCCTCGGCAGCCCGGATCAGTGCTTTGGCCTTGTTCATGCTTTCCTGGTATTCCGCCTCGGGATCGCTGTCGGCGACGACGCCGCCGCCAGCCTGGACATACATCACACCGTCCTTGATCACCGCGGTCCGCAACGCGATGCAGGTGTCCAGTGTGCCATTGGCCGCAAAATAACCGACCGCGCCAGCATAGACGCCGCGCCGGGACTTCTCCAGCTCGTCGATGATTTCCATCGCGCGCACTTTGGGTGCGCCTGAAACCGTGCCGGCGGGAAACCCGGCAACCAAGGCGTCGAGCGCCGACAGCGCCGGGTCGAATTCGCCTTCGACATTCGAAACGATATGCATGACGTGGGAATAGTACTCCACAACCATCTTCTGCGTCACGGCGACGGACCCGACGCGCGCGACCCGGCCGACATCATTGCGTCCGAGATCGAGCAGCATCAGGTGCTCGGCCAGCTCTTTGGGGTCGCCCAACAGATCGGCAGCGAGCGCGCGATCCTCGACGACATCATGGCCACGGCGGCGGGTACCGGCGATCGGCCGAATCGTGACCCGGCCGTCGCGCAGCCGGACCAGAATTTCCGGGCTGGAGCCGACGATTGCGAAGTCGCCGAGGTTGAGGTGAAACAGGAAGGGCGAGGGGTTCAACCGGCGCAGCGCCCGATAGAGGGCAAACGGCGGCAAACGGAACGGCAGGGAAAAGCGCTGGGACGGCACCACCTGGAAAATATCGCCGGCGCGGATATACTCCTTGGCCCGCTCAACCATGGCGTGATATTCCGCGCGCGTGGTATTGGAGCGTGGCGGCGGCAGCGCCTCCGGCAGGTCGGCCGGCGTGGCGCGACGATAGGGCAGGCTGCGCTCGAGATCGGCCAGGACATCGGCCAGGCGCTCGCGGGCGAAGGCATAGGCGCCGGCGGCGCTGACGCCCTCCTCCGGCCACACCGGCGTGACCACGGTCACATCGTTCAGAATGCTGTCGAAGATCGCCATTACGGTCGGGCGGATCAGAATGGCGTCGGGGATGCCCAGCTGGTCGGGATTGTCGTCCGGCAGCCGCTCCATCAGCCGGACCATGTCGTAGCCGAGATAGCCGAACAAGCCGGCGGCCATCGGCGGCAATTGCCCCGGCAGTTCGATTCTGCACTCCTGAAGCAACGCCTCCAGCGCCGCCAGCGGCGGCTCGGCACAGGCGACGAAGCCATCGAGGTCATAGCGCGCCTGCCGGTTGATCTCGGCCTGGCCACCGCGGCTGCGCCAGATCAGGTCCGGCTTCATGCCGATCACCGAATAGCGTCCGCGAATCGAGCCGCCCTCGACCGATTCCAGCAGAAAGCTCATCGGCCGCTCATCGGCCAGTTTCAGCATCGCCGAGACCGGGGTCTCAAGGTCGCTGACCAGCGTGGTCCACACCACCTGCGGACGCCCGGCCCGGTAAGCGCTCTCAAAGCCGGCGAAATCGGGCAGGACGTTCAAGGAAGCCTCCGAGAGGTGACTCAGTTCGAGGAAAACAGCGCCTGCAGCCGCGCCTGATCGATCCACACCGGATAACGCTGGCGCAGACCGTCGACGAACTGTGCGCCGAGATCGCTGGCGACCGACTGAACCACGGCCCGCTTGACCGGATCCAGCGCCGCCCCCTGGGCGGTCGGATCGGCCGGAACAATCTCCTTCAGCCGGGCGACCACCTGCCCTTCGGCGGTGGCGGCGCTGGCCACCCCGCCGACGGTCAGGGTAAAGAGCCTGGTCACCAGATCGGCCGGCAGCGGCCCGCCGGAGGAGGGAGTCCGCAGCAGCGGTTCGGTCACACCGGCCACGGCCCCGGCCGCGCTGGCAACCTCTGCCGCGGGATGGCCGGCCTTGAGCTGCTCGGCGATCTCCTTGGCCTTGGTTTCCGCGAGTTTGGTCCGCTGCTCAGCCTGCCACCCGTCCAGCACCTGGGCGTGGACCTCGGCAAGCGGCTTCAGCCGCGCCGGCGTGGTCTCGTCGACCCGCGCCACGAAATAGCTACCGCTCTTGGTCTCGGTAATCTGGCTGCGGCCGCGGTCGGCCAAGTTGAAGGCGATCGGCAGAATTTCGGCGAGATCCGCAACCCCTTCATAGGCGCTGCCGTCCGTACGCTTGCCCGCAGCATCGACATTCGTCACCTTGATCAGGCCGACGCCGAGCGTGGCAGCCGCCTCCTCCAGGGTCGCCCCGCCGGCGATCGCATCATCGAGCTGGTTCGACGTTTCATAGAGCCGATCGGTCGCCTTCTCGCGGCGCAGGTCGGCAGCGACCTGGTCCCGGACCTCGGCCAGCGTCCGCGCGCTGCCCGGTTTGATCGCGCTCACGCTCAGCACATGCCAGCCCAGCGGCGTCTCGACCGGGTCGCTGATCTGGCCCGGGGTCAATCCGAACGCGACATCGCCGAGCTCGGCCAAATCCTCACGGGACACGCTGTCCAGCGTGACCGGGTCAAGCTTTTCGCTCTTCGCCGCCTCCACCAGGCCACCGCCGTCGCGGGCCGATTTGGCCAAGGCCGCGGCCTTGGCCTGGTCGTCGAACACCACCTGGACGATGGTGCGCTTCTCCGGCTCGATGAATTCGTCGGCACGGGCCTCGTAGGCGGCCCGAATCTCGTCGTCGGTAAGGTCGACTTTCTTGGCCAGGTCGGCGACCGTCAGCAAAGCAACGGTCAGCGTCCGATATTCCGGCGCGGTGAATTGTACGGTGTGGTCGTCGTGATAGCCCTGGAGAGTTGCCTCGTCGGGCGTCGGGATGCCGGTCAGGCCCGCTGCGGCAAGGGTGAGGGTCTCGGCGACCCGCTTCTCATTGCGGTAACGATAGAGATCCTCGACCATCCGGCTCGGCGCATCGGCGCCGGCGACGACGGCACCGACCAGGGCCTCGCGCGCGATGTCATGGCGCATGGTTTCGACGAAGCTTGCCTCGGCAAGCCCATTGGCCGCCAGCACCTGGCGAAACACCTCCGGCGAGAATTTGCCGAAGGCATCGCGGAAACCGGGCTGCTCTTGAATGCGCCGCTGAATCATCTCGTTGCTGACCCGCAGACCGGCATCGGCAGCCGCGAGGTCAAGCAGGTCGCGCTGCACCATCTGCTGCAGCGTCTGGTCGAGCAATCCCAGCGCCCGCGCCTGCTCGGCGTCGAACTGGCCGCCGAACGCCTGGCGCATGCGGTTGATCTGCTGCCGGAATTCCTGGTCGAGCTGGCCGCCGCTGATCTTGATCGGACCGATCTGGGCAACGGTGTCGGACGGCCCATGGCCGCGGAAGATGTCGCCGATACCCCAAACGCCGAAACTGACGATCAGAATGACGAATAGCCCCTTGACGATCCAGGAGCCAACGGTGCCGCGAATGACTTGAAGCATGATCTCGACGCAATGATGGGGAGGGATCGAACCCGACTTCGAGCGGCGCGCATCATAGGTGCCGGTCGCGGCACCGGCAACGTTCGTTTTTTTGGGTTGGTTTTTTGGCGCGCCGATTTGGCGTCTGTCGGCCGGCGCTACAACGGTTTCGACCAGAACGCCATCGGCTTGGCGGTTTCGGTGGCCTCGCCGATCTCCCGCCAGGAAATCGTGCCGGTCACCCCCGGCATCGGCGAATAGCCGCGGCGGCGCCAGAAATCGTCGAGCGCCAGGTATCCGGCCGGCCGTCGCGGATCCTCGGCCGGCCGGACCACACCGCAAAAGCACGTCGCGGCAAAGCCACCCAGGGCGCGGGCGTGGGCTTCGCGGTGCTCGAAAAAACCGACCCCGATGCCGCGCCCGCGCCAGGGCTTCAGCAAGACGGACTCGCCGAAATAAAAATAGCGTTCGACTGCCAAGCCATGATGCCGGAACGGATCGGTCAGATCGGCCGGCTCGGCCGACAAGGGCAGACCGGTCGCAGCACCGACCAGGCGATCCTCGGCAAAGGCGCCGACGATGACGCTGCCCTCGGTCGTGCCCAAGGTTTCGAGGTAGCGTGCCTCATAGTCCAGCGAACCGTCATAGAGGTAGGGCCAGTCGCGAAACACCGTGACCCTGAGTCGGGCCAAATCGTCCAGTCGCTGACGCAGCGCGTCCCCGGTCAGGCGTTCGATTCGCATAGGCCGTCTCCCGTGCCCCCTGCCCTGCCCGCCGCCGTCCGGCTCAAGCCGGTCCGGCGGCCAGCCCGAACCGCCGGGACAACTGGTCGAGCGCCGCGGCAAACGCCTGCTCGGCATCGAGCATCGAGGTATCGAGCACGACGGCGTCGGCGGCGGCAACCAGCGGCGCGACCGAGCGCTGGCTGTCGCGGGCGTCACGTTCGGTCATATCGGCCAGCACCGCGGCCGGTTCGACGGCAACGCCGCGTCCGCGCAATTCGTCGAGCCGGCGCTGCGTGCGGACCGCCAGACTGGCGGTGACGAACAGCTTGGCGTCGGCGCCGGGACAAATCACCGTGCCGATATCGCGGCCGTCGAGCACCGCACCGCCGGCGCCGGCGGGCGGCGCCGCCGCAAAACTCTGCTGAAACGCCTTGAGGGCGGCACGCACCGCCGGAACCGCCGCAACCCTGGAGGCTGCCTGGGCCGCCTGATCGCCGCGCAGTGCCGGGTCATCGAGCGCACCCGCATTCGCCGGGGTCAACGCCACCGCCGCCGCGGCCGCCTGGTCGGCATCGCCGGGGTCGCCGCCCTGCCTCAACACCGCCAGCCCGACCGCCCGATACAGCAGCCCGGTGTCCAAGTAAGCAAAGCCGAAGTGGCGCGCCAAGCGACGCGCCAGCGTGCCCTTGCCGCTGGCCGAAGGCCCATCGATCGCGATCACAGGGGGTGTTTTCATGGGACAGTCTCGGCAGAACGGCGGTACGGAAGCAATGCGCCGCCAGCCAACCGCAAAGCCATCCTGAAATCAAGCGCCACACGGGCGGCGGACCCGTGGCACCCCGGCCCCGGTCTGCCGGGTTCAGACCTCGATAATCATTTGCGGGCGATGGTGCGTGGCGTTGAGGATGAGCAGGGCGCGCAGATAAAGAGAAACCCGGCGTGCCGGCTCAGTATTGATCGCCAGGCAGGAATTGAGCTGGTTGACGATGCGCAGGCCTTCCAGGATGCGTTCCTTTTCCGCGGCGCTGCGGCCGGGCAAGGACAGCTCCATAATCTGGCCGTGCTGGAAGGTATGCTCGTCCGGCACCACCACCTGGTCGAAGGCGTCGTCGGCGGGAAAATCAATCACCCGCAGGTCTTCGACGTCTTTGGGCCGATCGGCTACGTCCTCGGCGACCGGCCGGTGCCGCGTCAGCGGGTCCTGGCTGCGACGGGCCTCGTGCTCGCGGCGACGGGAGTCGTCCTGCGCCCGCCGCTTGTCTTCGCGGCTTCTGTCCTGATCCCGCCGCTTTTCACGAAAGAAGCTGCGGATGCTTTCTTTGAGCTGGTCCCGGACCGGGCGTTCAACGTCCTCGAGGCTATCAACCTCATAGAACAGCAGATCGTAGATACTGCGTCGCTCGGGATTGGGATATTCGCGGGTACGCCTTTCGGTGCCGCCACCACGCGATTGTCTCTGATCGGTGGCGGCAGCCTCACCGAGCCGGGTCGGCAGCGGCGAAACCACGCTCATTCCGTCATTGACCGACTTCAAACTGGCCATTCTGGCGCCCCCCGGTCTGGGGTAATGATTCATAAACTTTATGTTAGAATAGTTTCAGTCCCGGTCAAGCATTATTTTACCATCACCAAAAAGCCAGTGATACCTGAAAATATTTCTGAGCGACCGTCAGGCGGTCAGTCCGGCCCGCTAAAGACCCCGTGAATACCAAGTTGATAGGCCGTATTCTTCAGATTTTGCTCAAGAATTACGGTAATTTGAGCCGCCTCCTGGCGGCCGTCCAGCTCCCCGAGCGCGGTGTGCAGACCCGGCAGAGGGCGCTCGCTGGCGATCGCGATAAAGTGATCGGCCCCGAAGGGCGGCGTCGTCTTGAGGGTCAGGGTGTAGGGCCGGCCCGCCGGTATCGTCAGTGAGTCGTTCAGGCTCGCCACCGGGTAGAGGACGTTGATCGTGCCGTCGGCGGCCAGGTTGAACAGGGTGAAATAGGGAAAGCGGTTGCCGCCGACCTCCAGGGTCACGACTTCGCCCTCGCGAAACCGGCGGTCGCCCGGCTGGAGCCGGATTTCCAGGCTGCGGCGCGCGGCTTCGGTCTCGAGACGGCGCACTACCGCCCATTTGTCGAGTGCGCCCTGGATGCGGCTTAGTTCCGACTCGAGGTCGCCGGTCCGGACCTCGGCCACGACATCGCCCACGTCATCGAGCAGTTCAGCGCGGGCCACGTCCCAGGTGAAGCGCCCCGGCGTGTCGGGGCTGGCCGGGCGAATCCCGGTCAGGGCGGCGGCCAGCGAGGCCGGATCGGCCTCGGGGGAATCGATCACCAGCAGCGGCAAGCCGACATCGGCCACCGGCGCCGGCGGGCTGGCGGTCGGCGCCTGGGCGAGCCCGGCCGGCAGCGCCACGGCGTCGGGCGGACCGCCGCGGGTCACCTGGGGATGCTGCAAGCCGCGCACCTTCATCCGGACGTTTTCGCGGATGAACCGCTCGAGCTCCTCGGCGGTGGTGACGCCGTCGCCATTGGCGTCAGCGGCGCCTTCGGCGGCCCGCGCGAAGGCCCAGCTGAGCGCACCGCGCTTGGCCCCATCGATCGAGACCTCCGGCGCCTCCTCCTGGTCGGCGACCGCCGCGAAAAACGTGACATTGGGCAGGTCGGCGACCTCGCCCTTCGCGGTCGCCGGGTCCGGGATGATCAGGGGATCGGGATCCAGTGGCCCGACCGCGGTCGCGCGCACGCTCGGCCGCTCGGCGCGCGGATCGAGCCCGCGGGTCATGGTGCCGGAATGACAGGAATCCGACACGAAGATGACGTTGTGGCCGCTGGCTTCGCGCAGCAGGCCAAAAATATCATCGTCGATCAGCCGCTGGTGGACCGCTGGCGCGCTGGCGGCGAAACCGGGCAGGACCAGGAACTCGTCGAGGCCGTCGCTTTCCGAGCCGGGCACCAGTTCAGCCGACTGGCTGCCGTGGCCGGCATAGGTGAAGATCAGGGTGCTGCCCGGCGGCGCCTCGGCGATCAGCGCGCGCCAGTTGGCAATGATCGCGTCGCGGTCGGCCGCCCGATCGACCAGCAGGCGGACATCTCTGGCACCCGCGGCCGTCAGCGCGCGGGCAATGTCGCGCGCGTCGTTCACGGCGCCCTGCAGCTTCGTGACATGCTGGTAGTCGTCGACACCGACGATCAGGGCATAGATCGCCCCGCGGTCGCCCGACAGCGAGGCGGGCGCGGCCCAGCCGGCGGCGGGAAGCGTCAGGGCGCAAAGGGTCACGAGCCAGCGCACCGCATAACCGGTCGCGCGCGCGGCGGCTGGCTGGAAAAATGTACCGTTCAGCATAACTTTAGCCAGATTATCCCTATCCAGGACGGACAAGGCCAAAGTACCATTGTCCGCCCTTGGGGGACAAAAAAAAGCGATTGACGATCCTGGGCTCGGGTCAATCTGGAGGGATATCGATGATGAGGCAGATGAGAGGGCGGGGGCTGCGGACAGCGGTCGCCGCAATGGCGATCGGCGGTCTGGTGGTAACCGGCTGCACCACCCAGTCCGAACGGATCGGCGCCGATGACGGCAGCGATGTCTGCTATGTCTACCGCAAGGCGCTCGATTCGACCGGCGACTTTTTCGCCGAAGACATGGTCAAAGGGGCCGCGATCGGCGCGATCGGCGGCGCGGTCCTGGGCGGGTTGATCGGCGGCAACTGGCAAAGCGCTGCGATCGGCGCCGCGGCCGGTGCCGTCGCCGGCGCCGCTACCGGGTACTGGCAGCACAAGCAGCAGCAGACCCAGGACCAGGCCGTCCTCTACACCTCGGTCCTGTCCGATCTGCAGGCTGAGAATGCCCAGATCGACAAGAGCCAGCTCGCCTTCAACCAGTTGGTCGACTGCCGCAAGAACGAGGCCAACAAGGTCCGCGCCGACTACAAGGCCAAATCCATCACCAAGGAAGCGGCACAGGCGCGGATGAACGGGATCAAGGCGCGCTACGTCAAAGATATCGAGATCGCGCGCTCGATCGACGAGAACATCGAAAAACGCTCGACCAATTTCGAATTTGCCAACGAGCAGGTCAATCCGGGCTCGACCCAGCGGGTCAACCAGATCGCCGAACGTCAGCAGCGGCAATCCGGCGGCGGCAAAAAGCCGACCAAACCGGCAGCGAGCGGCGGGACGCCGCAGCAGCAAATCCTGACTCAGACGGCATCCAATCAGGCCAAGCGGAACGACTTCAAGCAAAGCGTCGAAACCGCCGCGGCCGGCGACCAGGGCTTCATCATCAGCTGACAACGCTCCCTGACGCCGCCGCTTGACGTCACCTGGCGGCCGGCCGGCCCCTCCTCTGCCCCGCCCGCGGGGCGTCGGGGCACCGGCCGCCGGGCCGGCGCCGGGACAGCCCAACCGCACCGGCCCCGCCGGTTGTGGTAGGCTGACCAGGGTGCGTGTGGCGACCCACGCTCGAGGTCGCCGGCGCGAACATCTTCGAGACCACGGGAGGAACGCTGATGGTCGTTCCCTGCTTGCGCGCCGGCTTGGCCGGATTGGCCGTGCTGCTGGCTTCCGTCGTACCGACACGGGCTGCGGAACCGCCGACGACACCGTTTCTGCGCATCGAGACCGGGCTGCACACCGCCTCGGTCAACCGGCTGTCGACCGACGCCGACGCCCGCATCGCCGCGACCGCATCGGACGACAAGACCGTGCGGCTGTGGAAGGTCGCCGACGGCAGCCGCATCGCGATCCTCCGGGTTCCGGTCGAGGCCGGCAGTATCGGTGCGCTCTACGCGGTGGCGCTGTCGCCGGACGGACGCTCCCTGGTCACCTCAGGCGACACCGGGCGCTGGGACGGTGCGCCGGTGCTCTACCTGTTCAACGTCGAGACCCAGGCGTTGCGGGCCCGCCTGGTGGTGCCGAGCCAGATCAACCACCTCAGCTGGTCGCCCGACGGCCGCTACTTTGCCGCCGGTTTCGGCGGGACCGCCGGCATCCGGATCTGGGACGCCAAGACCGGCCGCGTGGTTGCCGAGGACAAGGGCTACCGGGCCCGCACCACCTGGATCGCATTCGACCGCAGCGGCCGGATGGCCACCGCGTCCTTCGATGGCGAGTTGCGGCTCTACGACGAGTCGTTCAAGCTGGTCGCCAAGCGCAAGGCGCCGAGCGGCCGCCTGCCGTTCTCACTCGACTTCTCGCCCGACGGCGCCATGCTGGCGGTCGGCTACGCCGACCAGGCCAAGGTCGATGTCGTGTCCGGCCGCGACCTTGCCCCCCGATTCAGCCCGAATACCAGCGACCTGCGCCAGGGCAACCTCGCGGCAGTGGCCTGGAGCCACGACGCCGGCGCGCTGCAACTGCTCGCCGGCGGCACGGTGCTCGGCCGCGACGGCCGGGTGATCGTGCGCCGCTGGGTCGATTTCGGCATGGGGCCGGCGACCGACATTCCGGTGACGCGGGATTCGATCAATCAAATCCTGGGCCTGCCCGGCGGCGGCGCGCTCTACGCCAGCGCCGACCCCTCCTGGGGCCGGATCGCCGAGGGCGGCGTGCCGCACTATTACCTGGGCGGCAGCATCGGCGACTTTCGTGACATCGCCGACGGCCGCTTCGCCCTGTCGCAGGACGGCATGACCGTGGATTTCGGCATGGCCAAGGGCGGTCGCGACCCCTATCGCTTCGATTTCCGCAGCCGCAAGTTCCTCCACGACCCGCCACCCAACCCGGCAATGGCCGGACCGCTGGTTCAGAGCGCACGGCTGAAGTTGACCGATTGGAAGAACAGCACGGCGCCGAAACTCGGCCGCACCAAGCTGCCGCTCGACTCGACCGAGCGCTCGCTCAGCCTGGCGATCGCGCCGGATGAACGCAGCTTCCTGCTCGGCACCGACTTTTACCTCCGGCTCTATGACAGCCGCGGCATCGAACTGCGCCGGGTCGCGGTGCCTGGTGCGGTCTGGGGGGTCGTCGTCTCCGGCGATGGCCGGGTCGCGGTCGCCGCCCTCGGCGACGGGACCCTGCGCTGGTTCGGGCTGGCGCCGGGCCGTGAGCTGGAAGAATTGACCGCGCTGTTTCCAGACCCCGATGGCAAGCGCTGGGTCTCGTGGCTCCCCGAGGCCTTCTTCGACCACTCGGATCTGGGCGGCAAGGAGCTGGTCGGCTTCCTGCTGAACCAGGGCAAGAACCGGGTGCCGGACTGGGTCGATTTCTCCCAGCTCTACCGCCTCTATTATGCGCCCGAGTTGATCCTGGCCAAGCTGAGCGGTCGCGGGATCGCGGAAATCCAGGCCCATCTGGCGCGCATTGGCGATGTTCGCGCCCGCCTCGATCAGCGGCCGCTGCCCGGCATCGAGCTGGTCGAATACTGCTTGCCCGAATCGCGCGGCTTCGCCCGCGTCGCCCCCGGCACCCCATCCACTGCGCCCCCGGCGCCTCAGGTCCAGCCGACCACCGACGCCCGCGGCTGCGCGCCGATCGACGTTGCCCAGGCGAGCCGCGGCCTGACCGTCGTCCCGACCGAGCCTGCGGCGCCGGCCGCACCGGCCGGCGGCAATGCCGCCGCCTTCACCGCCAACCTGCCCACCGGCACCGCCTCGATCATGCTGACGTTCAAAGTCGCCGATCGCGGCGGCGGGATCGGCGCCGTCGATATCTTCCTCAATGACCGCAATATCAGCCGCGAGACGGTCAGCCGCGGCTTTGCCCGGGTCCGGGAGCAGGCGCCGGCCGCGCCACCCGCCGCCGCCCCGGGACCGGCCGCCGCTGGCGAGCTGATCACCCGAACCATCCCGCTCGACGCCGGGCCCAACCGCATCTTCATCCGCGCTTATGAAAGCTCCGGGTCGGTCTTCGAACGCTCCGCCGCCATCGAGTTGACCGCTCCGGCCCAGAAGCAGCAGCAACAGGTGGCCCAGACTCCAACCAGGCCACGCCTGTTCGTGCTCGCCGCCGGGATCAACCGCTACCAGGGCGACGGCGTACCGCCGCTGCGCTACGCCGTCGCCGATGCCAAGGCTTTCGTCGGTGCGATCCGCAGTCGCAGTGCCCCGCTTTACGGCGAGATCTTCGTCACCGAACTCTACGACGAACAGGCCACGCCCCCGGCCATCGCCGAGGGGCTGGCGCGCCTGGCCAAGGAGTCGCTGCCCGACGACACCGCGCTGATCTATCTGGCGGGACACGGCATCGCCAATCTGCCGCAGTTCGGCATCGACCGTTACTACTTCGTCACCCAGAACGTCAGTTCGGTCCGCAGCCTGACCACCGAGGCCCTGCCGGAAGACCGCCTGGTCGAACTGATCAGCCGCATCCGGGCCAAGAACAGCTTCCTGTTCCTCGACACCTGTCATGCCGGCGCGCTGACCAACGACGATGCCGCCAAGATCGGCCATGAGGCCGGCCGCTACGTCCTGGCCGCCTCGGCCAGTCTGGAAGAGGCACTCGACAGCTATGACGGCCACAACGGCCTGATGGCCTATGCCCTGGTCAAGGCGCTGGAAGGCGGTGCCGACGCCAATCGCGAGGGTATTATCAGCAATTTCAATGTCGGGCTGTTCGTCCAGGAAGAAGTGGCCCACCTGGCCGACGAGAAGCGCTGGCAGCAGCAGGCGGTGTTCAAGATCAGTTCGGAAGGCGCCCGCCCCTTCCCAATGGCGAAAATTCGTTGAGCGGGGGCCGGCGGTTCAGGTCACGGTTTCGACGGTGCCGCCGGTGATCCGCTGCAATTCGTCCGGGGTCAGCGGGAACACCGCAAACGGTGTGCCGGCTGCGGCCCAAATCCGCTGATAGTCGAACAAGTCGGAATCGATCGCCACCACCGGCGATTCGGCATGGCCGACCGGCGGCACGCCGCCAATTGCAAAGCCGGTGACCCGGCGGACGAAGTCGGGGTCAGCCCGGACCAGCCGTTCCCCGCCGAGTGCGGTTTCCAGGCGGCGGCCCAGCGCCTTTTCGTTGACCCGGTTGCTGCCGCTGGCAATCACCAGCACCGGCCGGCCGCTGTCCTTGGTCTTGAAGATCAGTGATTTGGCGATCTCGCCGACACTGCAGCCGACCGCCGCCGCCGCCTCGGCCGCGGTCCGCGTCGAGTCGGCGAGTTCGACCACGCGCCCGCGGCAACCCAGACTCTCCAAGACATCCTGCACGCGTTGCGCGCTGGGGCTCAGCGGTCGCTCGGCCATACCGTCTCTCTCCCTGGCACACCCTGGGGGCACTCTCCGGGGCCAGTGCCCAGCGGTCGAAATTCCCGATGCCAAAAAAACCAGGGGCCGACGGCCCCTGGTCGATCGCGTCGCCGGTGATGCCGAGAAGTGTGGACTCAATCGGCCAGGCTGTAGCCCCACACCGAGGCGAACGGGAAATTGTGCAGGGTGAAGCCCAGACGCCGGCCTTTGAGCCCGAGCTTTTTCATGTCGAGCGGCGAGGTGGCGCAGTAGGTGTAGAGCAGGAACCGGGCACCCTTGGGCAGGACCCGGAAGATCGCTGCGACGATTTCCTTCTGCAGGCCGAGCGGCAGCATCACCATCGGGATGCCGACGATGATGGTGCCGACCTTGCCGATCAGGTCCGGACCGATCATCTCATCAACGTTGCGGCAATCGCCGTGGATCACGTTGACGTCGGGATAGGTCTTGCGCAGGAACCCGGCGAGTTCGGGATCGATCTCTATCGTGTAGACCCGCTCGGCCGGAACACCGCCTTCGAGAATGGCACGGGTAATCGCGCCGGTACCGCCGCCGAACTCGACGACGATCTGCTCCGAGTTGCAAATCAGGTTCTTGGAAACCAGCTTGCGCAGGCCGGCAGACGAGGGGATGATCGAGCCCATCGAGATCGGGTTGGCCAGCCAACGCTGGAAGAACACCCACGCCGCGGGCGGCACTTTGTCGGATTTCGCTTTGTCGGCGACGATCAATTCGGTCTGAGACATGTTCGGCCTTTCGCCGGTGAGTGGTGACGCGGACGGCCGGCGCGAGGGCAAACCCGCAGCAACCTCGACTCTTTCGAAGCCCGACCGGATGGCGCTTCATGTAACAAATTCGTGGCGGCATCAACAACGAACAAAAACCGCCGACTAATACACGCCGATCGGAGCGCTGAACAGCGCATTGCCGGCGTACAGCAGGCCATAGGCGACCGCCAGAAAGAAGACCAGCGCGGCGATCCCGAAACCGAGACCGATCACCACCGCGTTGCCGTCCCGTTCGATCAGACCGAGACCGATCAAGACCAGGCCAAAGCCCGGCAGCCAGCCGACCAGCGGCAAGGGAATCGTTGCGATTACCGCCATCAGGAAGCAGGCAAACCCAAGCCAGCGCTCGCTTCCGGGCCCGACCAGCCCAAGCAGGCGCGGCCGCGACAGACGCTCGACCCGGCACACCAGTGCGATCAGCCGGTCGAGCAGACGCCCGGCATCGGCGGAGGCCATCGAGCGTCCGAGCAGCCATGCCGGCAACGCAACGGCACCGCGCCCGGCGACCATCTGTGCCGCAAAGATCACAATCGGCAGATTGAATAGAACCGAGACCCCGAGCGGGATCGGCAGGATGGTCGGCACGGCCAAAACCAGGACGCAGCTGCCGAAGGATCGGCTGCCCAAAGCCGCCACCGCGTCGGCCATCGATACCCGGCCTTCCGGCAGGGTCGCCCTGAATTCGGCCAATATCTCTGAAACCTTGCGGATATCATGGGGTTGGTCCGGGATAGCGTTGGTCCCGGCAGGGTCGTCATCGCGCAGACTGGCCATGGGACTGGGCCGTCCTTTCAAGGTGCCGACGGCAGGGAATCTGCCTCGGCCGCCGCCGACTCGAAGGCCGCCGCCGCTTCCAGCCAGACCTCTTCGGCCTCGGCCAGCCGGCGATTGACCTCGCCGAGTTCGACCTGGAGCTGAATCAGGGCCGCGGCCGGCCCGGAATAGCTGGCGGGGTCGGCCAGACGCGCTTCGAGTCGCCGCCGCTCGGCTCCGAGTCGCTCGACCAGGGTCTCGGCCTGGCTGGCGCGGCGCTTCAGGGGCGCCAGCGCCGCTCGGCTCTCAGCGGCGGCACGGCGCTGGTCCCGGCGACGGCCGGCGGCGTCACGGCGACCCACCTCGGCCCCGTTGCCCTGGCTGCGCCGCTGGTCAAGCAGCCGCCGGTAATCGTCGAAGTCGCCCTCGAACGGCTTGCAGGTGCCGTCGCCGACCAGCCACAGGCGCTCCGCCACCAGTTCGATCAGCGTCGGATCGTGGCTGATCACGATCACCGCGCCGTCGTAGTCGTTGAGCGCCTGAACCAGGGCGGCGCGGCTGTCGATATCGAGATGATTGGTCGGTTCGTCGAGCAGCAGCATATGCGGGGCGGTGCGCGCCATCAGCGCCAGCAGCAATCGCGCCTTCTCGCCGCCGGACAGCTGGCCGATCGGCACTTCGGCGCGGGTCTGGCCGAAGCCGAAACGGCCGAGATGGGCCCGCACCTTCTCCAGCGGTGCCTGGGGCATGGCGCGAGCCAGCTGCTGGATCGGCGTTGCCGTCAGATCCAGCTCTTCGGCCTGGTGCTGGGCGAAATAGCCGATGCGCAGCTTGGGCGAGCGATGCATGCGTCCGGAAAGCGGCGCCAGCCGCCCGGCCAGCAGCTTGACCAGGGTCGATTTGCCGTTGCCATTGGCACCCAGCAGCGCGATGCGGTCGTCCATATCGATGCGCAGATCGAGACCGCGCAGCACCGGCTTGCCGTCATAGCCGACCGCAGCGTCGTCGAGCGTGATCAGCGGCGGGGCCAGTGCGTCCGGCGCCGGCAGATTGAACACCGGGGCATCCTCGTCGACCATACCGATGATCGGCGCCATCCGTTCCAGGGCCTTGACCCGGCTCTGGGCCTGGCGCGCCTTGGTCGCCTTGGCGCGGAAACGGTCGATGAAGCTCTGGATGTGGCGGCGCTGGGCCTCCTGCCGGGTCTGCTCCGCGGCCAGCCGCGCCCGGTTGGCCGCCCGGGTCCGTTCGAACTGGTCGTAGCCGCCGGGATAGGCGACCAATTTCTGCTGATCGATATGCAGCGTCGCGGTCGGCACCGTGTTGAGCAGGTCGCGGTCATGGCTGACCAGGACCAGGGTGCCGGGATAGCCGCGCAGATAGCCTTCCAGCCACAGCACGGCTTCGAGGTCGAGGTGGTTGGTCGGCTCGTCGAGCAACAGCAAATCCGGCGCGCTGAACAGTACCCCGGCCAAGGCCACCCGCATCCGCCAGCCGCCGGAAAACGCGGCGCAGGGCCGGGCCTGGGCCACCGAATCGAAGCCCAGCCCGGCCAGGATCGCCGCGGCGCGGGCCGGGGCGGAATGGGCGTGGATGTCGGCCAGCCGGGTGTGAATAGCTGCAATGCGTTCCGGGTCGTGGGCGTGCTCGGACTCCGCCAGCAGGGCGGCGCGCTCGCGGTCGAAGCCGAGCACGGTGTCGAGCAGGCTGTCCTCGCCGTCGGGGGCGTCCTGGGGCAAGACGCCGATCCGCCAGCCGGCGGGCAGGCCGAGGCTGCCGCCGTCGGGGGCTAATTCGCCGACGATCAGGCGCAGCAGGGTGGTCTTGCCGGTGCCGTTGCGGCCGACCAGCGCGACGCGCTGGCCCTTGCCGACCGAGGCATTGGCGTGATCCAACAGCAGACGCCCACCGTATCGGAAGGTCAAATCGGTAATCTGGAGCATGGCCGGCGGGTGATAGCACGCAAGGCCTGCCCTGGTGAAGCCGGCCCGATTGACCGATCGCTGCCGGGCCGCGAAAGAAAAAACCCACCCGACCACGACAGGTTGCCGTTGCCGGTACCTCTGGCCGGGGCTATAACCCCGCGAATTTCGCGCAAGCTGTGGAGCACAGTTCCCATGCCGGTCGAACGGACCCTGTCAATCATCAAACCCGATGCCACCCGCCGCAATCTGACCGGCAAGATCAATGCCCGGTTCGAAGATGCCGGACTGCGGATCGTGGCCCAGAAGCGAATCCGCCTGACCCGCGATCAAGCGGAGAAGTTCTATTCGGTCCACGCCGAACGCTCATTTTTCGACGAGCTGTGCACCTTCATGACCTCCGGACCGGTGGTGGTTCAGGTGCTGGAAGGCGAGAACGCGGTCGCGCGCAACCGCGAGATCATGGGCGCCACCAATCCGGCCAATGCCGCCGAGGGCACCATCCGCAAGGATTTCGCGGAATCGGTCGAGGCCAATTCGGTTCACGGCTCCGACAGCGGCGAGAATGCCGCGCGCGAGATCAAGTTCTTCTTCAGCAAGAGCGAAATCGTCGGCTGAGGCCGGCCGCGGACCAGCAAAACGGCACCCGCAAAAAGCCAGGCCCGGCGCTGCCGTCGGGCCTGGCTTTTTTGCCGCTTAGCCGTAATCGTAAACCGGGCCGTAACCTTAAGCCAGCGATCTCGCGACCGCGGTTTCCCGTTGGGTCTGCTCGGAGCGTACTGCCGCTTAGAGCAGGGGCCGCTTAGAGCAGGAACGCCGCCATCCCGACCAGCAGCACGACCACGGCGCTGATGCCGAAGATCATAAAGCGGGTAAAGCCGTGCCAAACTTCAGCATGGTTGCGGACCATGTCGTCACTGACGGTGGTCGTCGCGTGGCTCGCCATCGATTGCCTCCCCTCATGAAAAACCATTCATCGCCGTCGATTTAAGACGGCGCGAGGCCCTTGGCAAGAGCGATCACGGGGGGGATACCCGCGGACCGCCGACAGCCCCGCCGCCGGCCGCGCCGTCAGAGCGCCCGCACCGTTCAAATCCCGAACTGGACCTGGGGATCGTTGCGCCGGACCAGGCTGCGGTAGCGCGCCAACGCCCAAAGCGGGAAATAGGCGGCATAGCCGTGGTACCGCAGGTAAAAGACCCGCGGGAAACCCACGCCGGTGAATAGCTTCTCGTGCCAGCGGGCACCGGTGCGCGGTGCCTCCTGGAGATAGGCGACACCGCGGCGGGTCGCGTCGTGATGGACTTCGCCGGCCGCCATCAGGCCGAGCACACCCCAGGCGGTCTGCGACGGCGTGCTTGCCTTGACCTCAGCCTTGCGCTCGCCCCAATAGGTCGCGCAATCCTCGCCCCAGCCGCCGTCGGGCCGCTGGCGGGCCACCAGCCAGGCGACGGCACGACGGATCGGCTCGCTCTGCATGTCCATGCCGATCGCGTTCAGCGCACACAGCACCGACCAGGTACCATAGACGTAATTCGCACCCCAGCGGCCATACCACGAGCCGTCCGGCTCCTGCTCGCGCAGCAGATACTCCACGCCACGGACAATCGCCGGATGGTCGAGCGGATAGCCCAGCTGTGCCAGCATGCCGATGCAGCGGGCGCTGACATCGGCCGACGGCGGGTCGAGCAACGCACCATGATCGGCGAACGGGATATGGTTCAGGTAATAATTGGTGTTGTCGGCATCATAGGCCCCCCAGCCGCCATTCTTGCTCTGGAGCCCGATCACCCATTCCGCCGCCCGCTCCAGCGCTTCCTGATAGCGCGGGTCGCCCGAGCGGTGCAGGGCCATCGCCACCACCGCGGTGTCATCGACATCGGGATAGAAGTCGTTGCCGTACTGAAACGCCCAGCCGCCCGGCCGCGGCGGATTCTTCATGCCCTCGGCCCAATCGCCGACCCGGTCGAGAATCTGGCGCTGGCGCAGCCACTCCAGCCCGCCGCGAACCGCCGCGCTGTCGCCGGTCTCGCCGGCTTCCATCAGGGCATGGGTCGCCAGTCCGGTGTCCCATACCGGCGACACGCAGGGCTGACAATAGACCCGCCCCTCGCTGCGCATCAGCAGCTTATCGACCGCCCGTCGGGCGATGATCATGTCGGGATGGTCCTGGCCATAGCCCAGCGAGTCGAGCGCCAGGACGGCATTGACCATCGCCGGAAAGATCGCGCCCAGGCCGTCTTCGCCGTTGAGCCGCTCGGTGATGAAGCCGACCGCCTTGTCGATCGCGCGTCGGCGCAGGAACCGCGGCAGCAGCGGCTCGACCACTCCGGCGACGCGGTCGCCGACCAGCAGCAAGTCGCCCCAGATCGATCCGGTCGGGTTGCTGTTGTAGTTGCGCTCCTGGTCGGGCGGCACCACGAACAATTCGGGCACGCCAATACCCTTGGGATTGCGCGCGCGGGGCTTCTGCGCCATCAGGACCAGCAGTGGCACCACGACCACCCGCGACCAGTACGACACCTTGGACAGGTGGAACGGGAACCAGCGCGGCATCAGCAGGATTTCGACCAGCATCACCGGCACCGCGCGCCACGGCACCTGTCCGAACAGCGCGAGCGCGAAGCGGGTGAACACATTGGTCCTGGCGGCACCGCCCTCGGCCAAAATCGCCTGGCGGGCGCGGCGCATGTGCGGTGCGTCAATATCGTCGCCAATCAGCTTCAGCGCGTAATAGGCCTTGACCGACGCGCTGAGGTTCAGGTCGCCGTCATGGAACAGCGGCCAACCGCCGTGCTTGCCCTGAGTCTCGCGCAGATAAGTGCCGATCGCAGTTTCCAGATCAGGATCGATCTCGCCGAAATAGTGTTTATAGAAGATATATTCTGCCGGGATCGTAGTATCGGCCTCCAGCTCGAAGACCCAATGGCCGTCGTTTTGCTGCAAGTGTTTCAGCTGACTGCGGGCATTCTCGACCAGCGCGTCGAGACTTTCCGAGGGAGCTACTCCGAGGGTGAAGCCGTCCATGATCATTCCCAAAGCCTGATCATTCAAGAAGTTGCCGCCGGTCCGGCGATTGCGCCGGGCCAGCGCGGTTGACTGTTGTTTTGACCGGCCGCCCCCAGACATGGTACGGCCGCGTCCTTGTCAATAGGAACGACCGGCCCTTCCCGCAAGGTGGAAAGGCGTGGCATATCATGGATTTCCTGGTATTGTGACAGGTTCGCCATAGCTATACCGGGACCGGGTGCGGCGGCCGGAACCGGCGCCGCGGCAGGATCTGCGGCTCTTCTAGGGCCGCCTCCCCCAAATTGGCAAGGAGTTTCCCGTCCCGGCACCGCGGATGCTGCGTTGCAGCGAATCGGGGCAGCGAATCGGGGCCAGGGAATGGGCGCACGGGGGCGGGGTAACGAATCAGGGCGCACGGCGCCGATCGCGCCGGTACCGCTGGGTCTGGCCGAAAATTCGAAGAGCGGGGCGTTGCCGCACGCCGGAAACGCCGGCGGGCGTCCGGCCGGTCCTCCGGCGGTTCAGCCGGTCATGTCGCCGCGCACCGACTCCCGCGCGCCGTGGCTGAACACGGTCAAAGCGTCCATCAGTTCGGGCACCGCGCGCTCAACCGCCGCTTCGCCTTCGACGATCATCTCCTCGGCACGATCGAACTCCAGCAGCCCGATATGGCCGAGCCGCGGTGCAATATGGACGTCGGGCGGGTCGCCGGCCAGCCGCATCCGGGTGACGCGGTCAATGATGATGCCAAGGGACGACACCATCACGCCAAACAGACTGGGTATGCCGGGATCGCGATTGAACAGGCGGCGGGTCAGGGCGTTGAGCGGCGACAACGGCATCGCCGCAGCCGCCTGTTCCTCGAGCAGCCGCATCAGGTCGAAGCCGCCGGCGACCGGCACCTCAGTAGCAATCCGGCGCGACTTGCCGATCAGGTCGCCAGCGAGATTGACCGCAATCACCATCTCCGCCCCCATCGACCGACAGGCGGAAACCGGGACCGGATCCACCAGCGCGCCGTCGATCAGATAGCGGCCATCGACCATCATCGGCGGAAACACCCCCGGCAGCGAGAACGACGCGCGCAGGGAGTCGACCACGCTGCCCTCGCGCAGCCAGACCTCGTGGCCGGTCGCCAGATCGGTGGCAATCGCAACAAACGGAATCGCCAGGTCCTCGATGCGCAGGTCACCCAGATGGCGGCGCATCTCGTTGATCAGCTTGGTGCCGGCGATCAGGCCGCCGCTGGCCAGCCTGAGATCGAGGTAGCCGACGATCTTGAGCTTGTTGAGCTGGCGGGCCCAGTCCTCCAGGGTCTGCAGATGCCCGGCCAGATAGAAGCCGCCGACCAGGGCACCGACCGACGAGCCGGCAATGATGTCGGGCACGATGCCGTACCGGCGCAGGCCGCGCAGCACCCCGATATGAGCCCAGCCGCGCGCCACCCCGCCGCCCAGCGCCAGGCCGATCCGGGGTCTCAATCGCAATTGTCCGAAATCTCTGTCCATCGGCTCGCCCACCCAAGACACCCTTACGGTTGACGTTGCGATCATCAGCTTAACGCCGGTTCGGTTAAATTACGAATAATCGGGCACGCCCGCGAGGGCGGAATCACTGCAGGCGGGGCGCCGATCGCCGCGGGATGCAACGGTTCGTAAGACGGCCCGTCGGCGTGGCCGGCCGCCGACAATTCTGGCATAGATATAAATTTACTATTTTAGTTGCTTAATTTTACACAACCGCCAAATTCGCAAAATATTGAAAGTCTGTCAAATTTACGTAGCATAACTTTGTCGAAAAAGGAGTTTCAATATGTCACGTCGGCGCGACATGATCGATGCTTTGGACTATTGCCCGAGGTACCGCCTCTGTTGGGGAAGCGAGCGAAATTTGGTAGGGTGTCCAGAGGAAATTGAACAGAAAAGCGAAAGTATTTAAAACGGTATTACCGGACCGGTACCGTATTAACCACCGATAATTGCAATTGGGAATTGTTGCCGTTCGACGAAATCATACAAAAACTGGAGATGTCTCGCGCCATCGCGGTCGCCATGGAATCGGCGACCGTTGGCGCAAACGGCTTCAGGCACCGGATTCCCTGTGGCACGCTTCTGTGCGTCTCCGACGTGCCGCTGCATGGTGAGATCAAGACGAGGGGCCTCGACGTTCCGCCCTTCCGCTGAAATCTCGGAGGAACTGGCGCGGCGGGCCGGCGGCGTCGATCGCCGCCGCCGCCTGGCGGAACTGGCTTGACGGATGACGCTCGGTCAGGTTCTTGGTGGCGCGCGTTTCGAATGCCCGCAACCTGCGACGGTACCGCCTTGGCCGACTCAAACGCCCCCGCCGCCCGTCCCACCGACAGCTGGACTCTGGTTCGGCGGCTGGTGGTCGGCTATGTCGCCCCCCATCGGAACCGCCTGGTCGTCGCCATGCTGTTCATGGGCGTCGCCGCCGCCACCACCGGCGCCATGGCCCGGCTGATGGAGCCGGTGATGGACGGGGTGTTCCAGCAGCGCGACCGCTCGCTGGTGCTGCCGGTCGCCGGCATGGTATTTCTCGCCTTCCTGCTGCGCGGCATCGCCGATTTCGTCCATTCGGTGCAGATGAACCATGTCGGCCAGCGCATCGTCGCCGATTTGCAGCGCGACCTCTACGACCATCTGATCTGCGCCGACCTGGCGTTTTTCCACGCCACTTCGGCCGGCCACCTGATCTCGCGGGTGATCAACGATGTCGGGGTGATGCGCGGCGTGGTTGCCGAAGTGCTGACCAGCATGATCAAGAGCGTCCTGACCCTGGTGGTGCTGGTCGGCGTCATGTTCTACCAGGACTGGATTCTAGCGACCGGCGCCTTCTGCGCCTTTCCGGTCGCCGGGGTGTTCGTGGCGAAGATGGGCAAGCGGATGCGCCGGGTGTCGACCAGCACCCAGGCCGAGCTTGGCCAGTTCTCCACCGTGCTCAACCAGACCTTCCAGGGCATCCGCCATGTCAAGGCCTATGGCATGGAGGCCTACGAGCAGCAACGGGTGGCGGCAATCATCGACCGCATCTTCCACCTGGTCCACAAGGCCTTCCGCACCGCGGCGAAAACCTCGCCGGTGACCGAGGTCTTGAGCGGGATGGCGATCGTCTCGGTGATCGTCTATGGCGGCTTTCGGGTGATCGACGGCGCCAGCACGGTCGGCGAGCTGATGTCGTTCATCGCCGCCTTCCTGCTCGCCTACGAGCCGATGAAGCGGCTGTCGAAGCTGAACGCCCTGCTCCAGAACGGGCTGGCGGCAGCCGACCGGGTGTTCGAGATGCTCGACGCCAAGCCGGCGATCCTCGACCGTCCCGAAGCCCGGCCGCTCGCGGTCGACCGCCACGACATCTGCTTCGAGGCGGTCGATTTCTGCTATGCCCCCGGTGTGCCGGCCCTGCGCGGCATCTCGCTCAATGTCCCGGCCGGGCGGACCGTGGCGCTGGTCGGCCCCTCGGGCGCCGGTAAATCGACCGTGCTCAATCTGATCCCGCGCTTCTACGATGTCGAGGCCGGGCGGGTCACGATCGGCGGCAGCGATGTCCGCTGCGTCACCATGGCGTCCCTGCGCGCGCGCATCGCCCTGGTCAGCCAGGAAACCGCGCTGTTCGACGAGACCATCCGCGCCAATATCGCCTATGGCCGCCAGGGTGCCAGCCAGACCGAGATCGAGGACGCCGCCCGCTCGGCCGCCGCCCATGATTTCATCGCGAGCCTGCCCGAGGGCTATGACACCGTGATCGGCGAGCACGGGGTCAAGCTGTCGGGCGGCCAGCGCCAGCGCATCGCGATTGCCCGCGCCATGCTGCGCAACGCCCCGATCCTGCTGCTCGACGAGGCGACCTCGGCGCTGGACACCGAGTCCGAACGCGCGGTCCAGGACGCACTGCGCCGGCTGCGTGCCGGCCGCACCACCCTGGTGATCGCCCACCGCCTGTCGACCATCGTCGACGCCGACTGCATCTATGTCCTGGAAGGCGGAAGGGTCGCCGAATCCGGCAGCCACGCCGAGTTGCTCGCCCAGGCCGGCCTCTACGCCCGTCTCTACGGCCTCCAGAGTTTTGATGACCGGGAGCCGGACCCGGCGTCGGCCTGAGGGCGGCGGTCAGGATGCGTGGTCCGGAGTCCTAAAAGAACCCGCGCAGAAAATCGGCGGTTTCGTCCGAGATGCCGACGATCTTGTTGGTCGCCTGGCGATAGAATTTGAAATTCAGCTCGGTCTCGGGCCGGCCGTCATGCCAGTCTGCAAAGCCTTTGAGTTCGCTGCGCCCCAGCGGCCGTCTGGCAAGCGCGGTGCAACGGACGAAGATGCTGACACAGGGCGTTTGCCGGGCAATCCCCGGCACCCCGGCGATCGCTTCGGCGGCGGTGACGATGCCCGAGGCGACGAGACCTCGCCCGCCCTCATTCTCGCTGGCGAAGACGAAGACCGTGTCGCCCGCGGCAATGTGCTTGCCGCCATACATCGTCTTCTGCTTCAGGAACGCGAAGGTCGCGGCCGCGGGATCGTCGATCCCGGCTTTGATCGCGTATGCCATCCGTCTCCTCCTGTCACGCAATCCGGCCGCGGCTCCCGCTCCGCCGGCCTAAACCTCGAAGCTGGTCTTCTTGCACACCGGGCGCATCACGAAGCACGAGCGGGTGCGGGCGACGCCGGGCAGGCTGGTCAGCACGCTGCGGTGGATGCGTTCGAAATCGCCGGTGTCACGCGCGGCGACCCGGACCAGGTAATCGAACTCGCCGGCCATCAGATAGCATTCCATCACGTCGGGACAGGCGGCGACCGCGGCCTCGAAGCGGTCGAGGTTGTCATCGCTCTGGGAGTCCAGGGTGATTTCGACGAACACGCTGGCCGAGCGGCCGATCGCGGTCTGGTTGACCAGCATGACATAGCCATCGATCACGCCGTCATCCTCCAGCCGGCGCACCCGTCTCAGGCACGCAGAAGCCGACAGGTTGATCTGCTGCGCCAGCTCGGCATTGGTCATCCGGCCGTCGCGCTGGAGCGCCGCCAGTATCTTACGATCGATCGCATCCAGCTCGATCATCTGCAGATCCTTCGATGCTCTTGGCCAAATCACGCAAGTTTCTGCGAAAGTCCTAAGGTTTCGCAACGATCGACGCAAGCACCTTTTCCGCCCTTTGGGCTAGGATGGTCGCTGGTTACGGCAGCTCTGGCGTGGAGGAAACAAATGCTGATCGGCGTGCCCAGGGAAATCAAGAATCACGAATACCGCGTCGGCCTGACCCCCGACAGCGTTCAGGAATTCGTCGCCCATGGCCACCAGGTCCTGGTCGAAACCGGTGCTGGTGGCGGCATCGGCCGCAGCGACGGCGCCTATCAGGCGGCCGGTGCGGACATCGCCGCCGACGCCGCCACCGTGTTTGCCCGCGCCGAGATGGTGATCAAGGTCAAGGAACCCCAGCCGGTCGAACGCAAGATGCTGCGGCCGGGCCAGGTGCTGTTCACCTATCTCCACCTCGCCCCCGACCCCGAACAGACCCGCGACCTGGTCGCCAGCAACGCCGTGTGCATCGCCTACGAGACGGTCAGCGACGGCCGCGGCGGTCTGCCGCTGCTGGCGCCGATGTCCCAGGTCGCCGGCCGCTTGTCGATCCAGGCCGGCGCCCATTCGCTTGAGCGCGCCCATGGCGGCCGCGGCAAGCTGCTGGGCGGCGTGCCCGGCGTCGCCCCGGCCAAGGTGGTGGTGATCGGCGGCGGCGTGGTCGGCGAGAACGCGATCCAGATGGCGCTCGGCATGGGCGCCGATGTGACCGTGCTCGACCGCCGGGTCGATGTTCTCGGCACCTTGTCACAGCACTATGCTCCGGCACTCAAGACCGTCTATTCGACCCGCGCCGCGCTTGAGCAATATGTCCTGGAGGCGGATCTGGTGATCGGCGCCGTCCTGGTGGTCGGCGCCGAGGCGCCCAAGCTGGTCTCCGCCGACATGGTCAAACGCATGCAGCCGGGCTCGGTGCTGGTCGATGTCGCGATCGATCAGGGCGGCTGTTTCGAGACCTCCCACGCCACCACCCACGCCGACCCGACCTATGTCGTGGACGGCGTGGTTCATTACTGCGTCGCCAATATGCCGGGCGCCGTCCCCAGCACCTCGACTTATGCGCTGAACAACGCCACCCTGCCCTACGGCCTGGCGCTCGCAGACAAGGGCTGGCGCCAGGCACTGCTGGAGAACCCCAATTTCCGGCTCGGGCTCAATGTCTGTGCCGGCAAGGTAACCTGCCGCGCGGTCGCCGAGGAGCACGGCTACGCCGTGGTCGATCCGCTGACCATGATCAACGCCTGATAACAGAACCGGGGGGCCGCGAGGCCCCCCGCCCCCCCCCAAAATCCAGAGCGGAACGCCTAGCCGCGGTAGTAGTAGTCTTCGCGGGTCGGGCGGTGTTCCAGCTCTTTGGGCAGGGTCGGCAGGCCGCTGAAGTCGGGCAGCGCCGGCAGGCGGTTGAGCACCAGTTTCAGCCGCTCGCGGGCCTCATCGAGGTCGTGCAGCACCGAAGGTCCCACGGCGGCGGCATAATCCGGCCGGCGCAGCCGCTCCTCGGCCTCATCCAGGCTGGCCAATTCGGGCAAAAACAGATCGTGGGCGCCGAGCGGAAACACCTTGCTCTCGGCCAGAATGACGAAAAACGACTTGGCGGCGCGCACCACCATGGTCAACACAAGCTGGTCGAGCCGCTGAAATTGCTCGCGCAAATCGCCGGCGCGCTGGTCGTCGAGGCCACCCAGACGCGCATCGAGCAAGCTGACCAGCGCACGAAACTCGCCGATTTTGGAGCGAAACTCGTGGTAGGCGGCATAGGTTTCCGCCTTCAGGCCGCGCTCCACCAGCATCGCCAACTGTGCCGCCTCCGCGGCCTGGATCTCCAGCGTCGCCAACATCGCCCGCATTTCGGCCTTGGGGTCGGGTTCACTCTTGGGCATGATCGGATGGCCCGGATTGGCGGCAGCTGGGAAGTCTAGTCCGGATCGGTCCCCGGCAACAACGGCGCATTCGCGGACGAGGATTGAGGTCCCGCCGCCATCCCGCCGGTCGGGCGGAAATCCGCTCCGTGGCCATCGAAAGCCGGCAAATCGTCGCCCAATTTCAGCCAGGGAATCCGGCTGGCGGTCCAGAGATGGAATTGCGGCGGCACCGCCCGGGGATCATCGAGCGTGGCGATGGCGATATCGAGAAACGGCGGTCCCTCAAGATAGGCGAAGGTCAGCTGGGTACCGCAACAGCCGCAAAAGCGCCGGATCGCTTCCGCCGAGGAGCGGTAGGCGACCGGATCGCCAGCCGTGAAGGCGAAGGCTTCGGCCGGAAAGGACGCCCAGGCGACCACCGGCGCCCCGGTCGAGCGCTGGCACATCCGGCAATGGCAATAGCCGGCCCCCTCACGGCTCATCGGGCCGCTGACCCGGTAGCGCACCGCACCACACAAGCAGCCGCCGGTCAGGACCGGACGATCGGCCGCAAGTTGGTCAGGCGCTGGCGCTGCGGTCATCGGCCCGAAACCTTCGTCAAGCCTTGCGGGCGGCCTCGCGGATGCGGACCACCAGCCAGGGCACCAGCTGGCGCCGCGACAGCTTGCCCGAGCCCAGGATCAATTCCAGGAACAGCCAGAACACGGCGATGGTACCGGCGACCTGAAAACCGAGCGCCAGCGCGGCCGGCGTGATCCCAACCAAGGGTATCAGCTTGTCGGAAAAGATCACCACCGCCAGCACGCACAGCAGCGCGAACACCGCCCACAGCCGCCGGGTCGCCAGCTTGCGTACGCCCTGGGCAAGCAGGCGGCGCAAACTGGCCTCGTCGATATTGATGATCGTCTCGCGGGTCGGAAAATGCAGGCGCCCGGACAGCGCGGCGTATTTGAAATCTTCCCGCGACAGCTGGAGCAGCGCCAGATGTTCCCGGCTGCGCGCGAGGTATTTCTGGAACGCCGCCGGCGAGCGATTGTAATCCAGCTCCTCGAACACGGCGTCCTCGTCGCCGAGGAACGACAGCACGTCGAGGATCAGCAGCGGATAGATCGTGGCCGACCGGCCGGTGTAGAGCTCAAAGAACCGGCTGCGCAGCGCCTGTGCCAGCTGGTCGCGGTCGCCGCAGGCGATCGACTGGTCGGGAAAGCGGAACGCGAACAGCCGGCGCTCGCCGACCACCCGGCAGACCTCGTCGCCATTGGCCTTCAACGCCACCGGCAGGCTGGAGGCGATGATGTCGAAATGGCTGACGGTGTCGCCGTCGGCGCCAACCCGCTGAATTGCCCGTTCGCCATCGCCGAGAAACACCGGATCGACGAAGCCGGCATAGTCGGCGGCCAGATCGAGGAAACCGATCAGCTTGAAGTCGTCACTCATGGCGAGCCAGCCCCATGACATTGGTGTGCTCGGCGACCAACTGGCGGATGGCACCGGCATAGAGCGAGGCCTCGCCGCCGAACCAGGTATAGCCCATCGCGGAAATCCGATAGGCCATCAGGAAATCGGCGATGATGCGATCGGCCAGCAGGATGGTCGGCAGGATGATCGCCTTGAGATGCTCGGAGACCACGATCTCCTCGTCGAATTGCAGCTCCAGGGTGCTCAGGCCCATCTGATTTTGCTCATGCAACCCGTCGAGCCAGGAGGCGTAATCCTGCAGCGCGGAATTGTGGCGCTTGAACAGGCTGCGCTCCGGGTTCGGAGACTCGATCAGATAGCGAAAATTGGAGCCGTAGAACGCCCGGACCAGCCGCGCCGGCGCCACCCTGATCGCCCGCAGCTCATAGCCATCGAGCTCCGACTCGTCGTTGACCAGCGGCGCCAGCCGGCCATTGGCAAGCGCCGTGCTGTCGAACGGATAGAGCCCGGCGGCGTCCTCGATCAACTCGGGATCGAACATCAACACCACCGGGCCGCACAGATTGGATGCCGGATCGATGGTGCCGTTGAGCGGGTGATAGAGCGGCCGGCCATAGGACAGATGGATCAGCGGCTCGGCGTAACCGGGGCTGGGACCTGGCACCACCTTGTCATGCTCGATGATCGTCCTCAGCTGGAGGCCGCCGACGGTATGGAGCACCGGCAGGAGCGGCTGGCGCGCCTTGACCGGTTTCAGGGCATCGGCAAAGCGGGCAACACGGCCCTTTTGCGGCCGGCGCGCGCCTTTGGGAGGAGCAGTCACGATCGGATGTCTCTAAGTGCTGGAACGAAAAACGTACAGGATTGCTTCAATCGGTAAGCGGTCCGTACCATAGTCAGCCGGTCAACTCCAGCACCACCGGGGTATGGTCGGATGCCTTTTCCCCGGCCCGTGGCCCGCGGTCTATAGTGCAGCCGACCAGTCGGTCTGCGGCCTGGGGCGAAAGCAGGAAGTGGTCGATCCGCAGCCCCTGGTCGCGCGGCCACCGCCCGGCCTGGTAATCCCAGAAAGTGTAGGCAGGCGGCTCGCCGGCCCCCACCGGATGGAGCGCCCGATAGGCCTCGGTCAGCCCGAGATTGACCAGGGCGCGGAAAGCCGAGCGCGACTCCAGACGGAACAGCGCATCGGTCGCCCAGGCGGCCGGGTCGTACACGTCTTCCGCCGCCGGAATGATGTTGTAGTCGCCGCCCAGCACGAAAGGCTGCTCGGTCGCCAGCAAACCAGCGGCGTGGTCGCGCAGGCGTGCCATCCAGCGCAGCTTGTAAGGATATTTCTCGGTGCCCACCGGGTTGCCGTTGGGCAGATAGAGCGAGGCGATACGGACGCCGTCGATGGTCGCCTCGAGGTAGCGCGCCTGGACGTCGTCGCTGTCGCCGGGCAAACCCTCGCGCAGGTCCTCGATCGGCCGTTTCGACAGGATGGCAACGCCGTTGTAGCTTTTCTGACCCAGCGCCGCGGCCCGGTAACCCAGCGCCTCGAACACCGATCCGGGAAAGGCCGCGGTCTCGCATTTGATTTCCTGAAACAGTACGACATCAGGGGCGGCCTGCTCCAGCCAGGAGCAGACGTTCGGCAGCCTTGCCTTGACCGAATTGACGTTCCAGGTCGCGATCCGCACCGTCGAAGTCCCAGGGGATGCAGGAGCCCGGCGCCACCGGCCGGGCATGACGGCAACCCCGCCGCCGTCATGCCCGCCGTTTCTACCCCATCCCGCTGCCGCTGTCGCCGGCAGCGTTGCCCCGGTTCGGCACTAGGATTTCAGGCCGCCGAAGCACAGATATTTGATCGTCAGGAAATCGTCGATGCCGTATTTGGAGCCTTCGCGGCCGATCCCGGATTCCTTGACCCCGCCGAACGGTGCGACCTCGGTCGAGATGATGCCTTCGTTGATCCCGACCATGCCATATTCCAGGCGCTCGGCGACCGACCATACCCGCGCGATGTCGCGGCCGTAGAAATAGGCCGCCAACCCGAATTCGGTGTCGTTGCTGAGTGCCACCGCTTCGTCGTCGGTCTTGAAGCGGAACAACGGTGCCACCGGCCCGAAAATCTCCTCACGCGCGCAAGCCATCGCCGGGGTGACCCCGGTCAGGATGGTCGGCTCGTAGAAGGTACCGCCGAGCGCGTGGCGCTTGCCGCCGATCACCACCTTGGCACCCTTGGCCACCGCGTCGCCGACCATCTGCTCGACCTTGGCCACCGCCGCTTCGTTGATCAGCGGTCCCTGCTGGACACCGGTCTCCAGGCCGGAACCGACCTTGAGCCCCGCAACCGCGGTCGCCAGCTTGTCGGCGAAGGCGTCGTAGACGCCGTCCTGGATCAGCAGCCGGTTGGCACAGACGCAAGTCTGCCCGGTGTTGCGGTATTTGCTGGCCATCGCGCCAATCACCGCGGCATCGAGATCGGCGTCGTCGAACACGATGAACGGCGCATTGCCGCCGAGTTCCAAGGACACCTTCTTCACGGTGCCGGCACACTGCTTCATCAACAGCTTGCCGATCCCGGTCGAACCGGTGAAGGACAGCTTGCGCACGGTCGGGTTCGAGGTCAGCTCGCCACCGACCTCCGCCGAGCGAGCGGTGGTCAGGACGTTGAACACGCCCTTGGGAATACCCGCGCGCTCGGCCAGCACCGCCAGCGCCAGCGCCGACAACGGCGTCTCGCCGGCCGGCTTGACCACCACCGGGCAACCGACCGCGAGCGCCGGCGCGCATTTGCGGGTGATCATCGCGATCGGGAAGTTCCACGGCGTGATCGCCGCGACCACCCCGATCGGCTGCTTGAGCACGACGATCCGCTTGTCGGCACCATGGCTCGGGATGGTGTCGCCGTAGACCCGCTTGGCCTCTTCGGCAAACCACTCGACGAAATTGGCGCCATAGGCGACCTCGCCACGGGATTCGGCCAGCGGCTTGCCCTGCTCGACCGTCATCAGCCGCGCCAGATCTTCCTGGTTGGCCATGATCAACTCGAACCAGCGGCGCAGCAGCGTGGCACGCTCCTTGGCGGTCTTGGCACGCCAGCCACCCCAAGCGGCATCGGCGGCGGCGATCGCCCGCCGGGTCTCGGCGGCACCCAGATTGGGCACCTCGACGATCAATTCGCCGTTGGCCGGATTGGTCACCGGAAAGGTGCCGCCCTCGTCGGCATCCACCCAGGCGCCGTCGATATAGGCCTGGCGACGCAGCAACCCGACATCGGACAGTTGAACAGACATGACTTCCTCGCACGATGGCTGGTTCAGACGGTTTTCCTGGACGGGCTGATGCGCCCGGCCATCCGTCGTGTCAAAAAGCTTCCCGATAGATGGCGAGCGCATCGTCATAGGCAAGCTCGCGCGGGTTGTTGACCAGCAGGCGCTGCACCGCCATGGCGTCGGTCGCGAGCCGCGGCAGATCACCCTCGGTGACCCCGACCTGCCGCAGCGTCTGGGCGTAGGGCATCCGTCCGACCAGGTCGGCGATGGCACCGATGAAGGCCGCCGCCCCCTGCTCGGGGTCGTCGAACCGGCTGCCCGGCACCATCGCCGCCCCCAGCTCGGCATAGAGGCCCGCCGCCGCCGGCTGGTTGAAGCGCAAGACCGGAACCAGGACCAGCGAATTGCTCAGGCCATGGGGCACATGGTAGTGGCCGCCGAGAGGATAGGCCAGGGCATGAACCGCCGCGACCGGGGCATTGGCGAAGGCCATGCCGGCAAGCAGCGAGCCCTGGAGCATCGCCGAGCGGGCCGCCAGGTTGCTGCCGTCGGCGATCACCCGATCGAGATGGCCGTAGAGCAGTTCCAGGGCCTTCAGCGCCAGGGCGTCGGACACCGGGTTCTTCTTGTGCCGGCTGGTGAACGCTTCGATCGCGTGAACCATGGCGTCGACCCCGGTCATCGCGGTCACCGCCGGCGGCAAGCCGACCGTCAGCGCACCGTCGAGCACCGCCAGATCGGGATAGAGCAGCGGCGACACCACGCCCTTCTTTTCATGGCTGGGCGTGGTGACGATCGCGATCGGCGTCACTTCCGAGCCGGTGCCGGCGGTGGTCGGGACCTGGATCAATGGCAGCCGCGGTCCTTTGGCCAGACCGATGCCATAGACCTCCGGCAGGGCCTGCTTCCGGCCGCATAGCAGGGCGACCAGCTTGGCGGTGTCCATCGAGCTGCCGCCGCCAAACCCGATCACGCCATCGGCACCGGCCGCCCGCGCCGCGGCGGCGCACGCGACGACCGAGGTTTCCGGCGGATCCGCCAGCACTTCGGAAAACACCGCCGCCGTCACCCCGGCCTCGGCCAGCGCAGCCTCGACCGGCGCCAGCAGCCCGGCCTTGACCAGCCCGGCATCGGTGACCACGAAGGCGCGCGCGATGCCGAGGTCGCGGGCCAGGGTTCCGAGCTTGGCCGCGGCCCCGGCCTGGCAAATGATGCGGGGGGTGGTTTCAAAGACAAATTCGCTCATGGCAGCACACTCCCTCAGGCTCATCCGACGGTGACGGCACCACGCTCGATGCGGTAGACGCGGTCGACCAAGTCGGCGGAATGGGTATCATCGGATTCGGACAGAACCACGGCAACGCCGGCCTGGCGCAAGGGTCCGAACACCTCGGCCAGCCGTCGCGACAACACCGGCGCCACTCCTTCGAACGGTTCGTCGAGCAGCAGCAGCTTGCGTCCGGGCATCAGCGCCCGCGCCAAAGCCACCAATTTCTGCTGGCCGCCCGACAGCTGCAGCGCGCGGCGGTCGCGAAACTCCCGGACCTCCGGCATGATGGCGTAAATCCATTCCAGCCGCGCCGCGGCATCCTTGATGCCATTGGCCCAGGCCGGCAACAGCACGTTCTCCTCCGCCGTCAGTTCCGGAATCAGGCGGCGATCCTCCGGCATGTAGCTGACCCCGAGCCCGGCCCGCCGGTAGGACGGCACCGCGGCCATATCGCGACCGTCGATCCGGATCCGCCCCGACTCCGGGGGCAGCAGCCCCATGATCGCGCGCATCAGCGTGGTCTTGCCGGCACCATTGCGGCCGATCAGGCCGACCATGGCGCCCTCGCCCACCTCCAGCGAGACGTCGCGCAGGATCGGAATGCCCTCGATCGCGACATTCAGGGCTTCGATGCTGAGGGTCATGGCTGGGCACTCCGGCGCCGGCTGCCCGCCGGCCTGGTATGGTGGCCGATCACCAGTTCGCGTACCCGTTCGTCAGCCATCACTGCGGCGGGCGGACCGTCGGCGATGATCTTGCCGGAATAGAACGCCAGAATGCGGCTGACGTAGCGCTCGACGATCTCCATGTCGTGTTCGACGAACAGCACGGTCACGCCGTGGCGCCGAACCGCCGCCATCACCGTGTCCATCAGGGCGAATTTTTCCTCGACGCTGACGCCGCTGGTCGGCTCGTCGAGCAGCAGCATGCGCGGTCGCCCGACCATCGCCATCGCGATGTCGATCAGCTTGCGGGCGCCCTGGGGCACCGCACGCACCGGGTCGTCACGCAAATGCTCGACCCCGAACTCGGCCAGGATGGCGTCGCAGGCGGCGATCCGCGCCGGGCTGCGCGCCGGCTTGAGGAATGAAGGATGCGCGCCCTCGGCACCGATCAGGGCGCACACCAGATTGTCGAGCACGGTCAGTTCGGGGAACAGCTGAGCGACCTGGAACGAGCGCGCCATGCCCATACGGGTGATCCGGCGCGGCGCGTGGCCCAGGATCGACCGGCCCTCGAACAGGATTTCGCCGGAACTGGGTGACAGATAACCGGTGACCATATTGATGAACGTGGTCTTGCCGGCACCGTTGGAGCCGATCACGCCGACCACCTCGCTCTGCTCGATCCGCACGTCAAGGCTATTGGCGGCGATCACCGCGCCGAAGGTCCGGCACAGCGCCCGGGTTTCCAGAATCGTGTTCATGCCCGCACCTTTCCCTCGCGCTGGACCAGGCTCCACAACCCCTTGGGCAGGAACACGATGATCGCCAGCAAGACCAGGCCGAGGATCAGCTGCCAGGTGTGCGGCGTGTACTCGAAGGCATAGGTCCGCACCACCGAGAACAGGATCGAGGCCAGGAACGGCGCGGCGACATGGGCTGTGCCGCCCAGCAAAGCGATGAACACGAATTCGCCCGAGGTCGCCCAATAGGCCATCTCGGGATCGACATGGCCGGTGGCAAAGGCGGTCAAAGCGCCGCCGAGCGCCGCGACCCCGGCGGCCATGACATAGCTGGCATAAATCAGCCAGCGCGGCGACAGCCCGAGATACTCGACCCGGATTTCGTTCTCGCGCACCGCCTCGGCGATCTGCCCGGCGCCCGACCCCAGATAGCGGCAGAGCAGCAGGGCAACCGTCCCGACCACCGCGATGGTCAGAACATAGGCCACCAGCTTCTGCTGGCCCGGTGCCGGGACCCAGCCGAGATAGCTCTGGGCCGGGACGTTGAAACCGTCGGTCGAGCCCAGGCCCTGGCTCTTGACCAGGACGCCGAACAGAATCATCGACAAAGCCAGCGACAGCATGGCGAAGAAGATGTCCCGGTAGCGCGCCATCAGCAGACCGAGCACCGCGGCCACCGCGACCGCCGCCGCCAAGGCCAGAGCCAGCAAGACGAAGGCATCGGAAATGCCCCAGAAATTGCTGGCAATGCCGACTGCATAGCCGCCGATGCCGAAGAACAGGCCCTGCCCGAACGAGACCAGGCCGAGGCGCATCTGGATCACCACGCCCTGGACCACCAGCGCCTTGGCCAGCGCCAGCATGGTGAGGAAGCACAACCAATAGGGCGCAATCACGCCGGCCGCGGCGAAGGCGGCGGTGGCGATCAGCAAGGCGACCTGGGTTTTATCGATGGTGGTTTTCGCCGACATCAGATTTTCCTCGCCGCCGCACGGCCGAACAGGCCCTGCGGCCGCACCGCCAGAACCAGCGCCATGACGCCGTAAATCACGAACAGCTCGATCTCAGGAGCCAGATGAACCGCGGCGGCGCGCGACAGGCCAACCATCAGCGAGCCGACGATCGCCCCCTCGATGCTGCCAAGGCCGCCGACCACCACCACCGCGAAGGCCAGTATGATCACCTCGACGCCGATGCCGGGCGACACCGAAATCGCCGGCGCGGTGAGCGCCCCGGCCAGGGCTCCCAAGGTGGCGCCGACCACGAAGGTGGCGGCGAACATGGCGCTGACATTGACTCCCATCGCCATCGCGATCTCGCGGTCGTGGACCACGGCGCGCAGCAGCTTGCCGGTGACGGTACGATTGAGGATGAACCAGGCGCCGCTCGCGATCGTCGCCGAGACCGCGACCAGCATCAGGTCGTAGTTGGAGAAAATCAGGCCGGCGATTTCGCAGCGGCCAAGCAGACCATAGGGCTGATAGGCAAAATAGGGATCGACCCCGAACACCAGCTTGGTCAGATCCTCCAGGATCAGCAGCAGGGCATAGGTCACGATCACCATCAGGATTTCATTCTGACGGTAGAGGAAGCGCAGCAGTCCCTGCTCCACCGCCAATCCCAGGATGACTCCGGCCACCACCGCCGCTGCCGGCAGCAAGAGGAAGCTCCAGTAGGCATTGCCGTCGACATTGGCAAAATACCAGGTGACCAGAGCCGCCCCGGCGCTGGCCCCGATCGCGTAGAAGCTGCCATGGGCCATGTTCAGAATGCGCATGACGCCGTAGATCACGGTCAGCCCGGCGGCGACCAGGAACAGCCACGACGCATAGATCAAGCCATCCATGCCGATCGCGATGGCGGTGGTCATGGCGATACTCTCCCTCTGCGCATCCCCTCCCCCGCAAGGAGGGAGGGGATTTCCGGCGCGATCAGTTGCACTTGGCGCCGGGGAAGCCGGCCTTGATCCAGTCGGCTGAGCTGATGCCGTCGGGCGGCATCACGCAATCGCCGGCATAGGTCTTCAGTTTGGCCAGCGATGCCTTGTCGGCCTTCTTGTCGTACTGGTACTCGCCATAGGTGATGTCCTGGAGTGCCTGGTGCCCGCCGGCCCGGCTCATCGCCACGGTGCCGGCCACCGACTCGAAGGTCAGGCCGGGGAACGCCCCAACCAGCGCTTCCTTGGACGGCAGGCTGCCCGGCTTGGCACCGGCCTTCTCGGCCGCGGCTTTGAGGCCGAGGATCGCCTGGGCCATCTTGCTGGTCGGGTAGGTCGGCTGCAGACCGGTCTTGGCGTTGTAGAGTGCGGTGAACCATTTCGACAGCGCGGTATCGGGCTGCAGCGCGCCGAACGGCCCGCGGGCGCCCAGGATCAGGCCGTTGGGCGCCTGTGCCTTGAAGCGGTCGAGCCCGGATTCACCGGTGGTCAGGATGCCGGTGCGGCCGTCGAACAGGCCGCGCGCGGTGCCCTGCAGCACCAGGGCCTCCATGTCGCCGCCCCAGAAGCTGGAATGGACGACATCCGGCCGGGCGACCGAGATCGCCGAAATTTCCGCGCCGTACTGGCCCTGAAAGATTTTCGGAAACTGCTCGGCGACGACTTTCGTCCCCGGCTTCAGCGCCAGCATCGTCGCCTTGAAATCGGCCCAGGAATCCTGGCCCCAGGCATAGTTCTGGTTGATGCCGGCAATCGAATCGGTCTTGCGGCCGGTATCGATCAGGTAGCGGGCGGCGGCAATATTGTCGATCACCGCATCGGGACCGGTGCGGAACAGATAGGTCGGCGTCTTGTTCTCTTCGAACAGCCGCGAGGTGCCGCAGTCGAAGAACACGGTCGGCACTTTGAGTTCCTCGACCACCGGCGACACCGCCAGGCAGTCGCCCGACGAGATATAGCCGATCACCGCGTCGACCTTCTGGCGCTCCACCAGGTTGCGGTATTCCTCGACCTGCTTGGTGGTACCGCCGGCCTCGTCGATGATGACCGGCTCGATCTCGACGCCGTTGATGCCCTTGGCCGTGTAGGGCGCAGGCACCTGGCCGTCGTTGAGCGCCTCGATCAGCACCTTGGCGCCGTTGGCCGCGGGCACACCGAACGGCCCGGCCGCCGCCCCCGACAGGAAAGTCACCAGGCCGAGCCGGAACTTGGCCTCGTCGGCGGCACTGGCGCCCGAGGTCAGTGCCACCGTCGCAGCCAGCGCCAGGGCCGATCCCAGGGTCTTGGTCGTCGTTTTCAAAGCGTATCCTCCTTGGTTTTTTATGATCATTTCAACGGGCGGCTTCGCTCTCCGGGGCCGCCGCGGCCCGGCGTTGCTCGACCACCTGGGGCGGCGGCTCAAGCTGGTCGCCCGAATAGACCGTCCAGTTACCGAGCATGACCCGGGCCGGCGGGAAGTCGTCATTGGCGACCGGTTCGCCGATCGCCTGGGCCTGGACGATCTGATGGGTGAGCGGATTGATCCGGGACACCGTGCCGTCGGGATCCTCCGGCAAGGGCAGATGCAGGTGCTCCAGAAAGGCGATCATCGCCTCGCGGTCGGCGTCGCGGCCGAGCGCCTGGAGAGTCCGGGCGATCGCCATGATCCCGGCATAGGCGCCCTCCGCGGCATAGGTCGGATAACGGCCCTCGAGCGCGTGGAAGGCCTCGACGAAGGCACGGTTGCGTGCGGTCGGCGGCCAGTTGTCATGGTGACGCGACGACAGCACCAGGCCCGCGGGCGGGTGGTCGCCCAGCGCCACCAGGGTATCGTAGTTGCCGCCGGTATCGAAGCTGGCCAGCCGGATGCCCTGGAGCAGGCCGGCCGGAATCGCCTGGCGGAGGAAGGCGACGAAATCGCCGCCCCACAGCGCCGAGACGATGATTTCGGGCCGGCTGTTGCGCAGGGCCTCGATATAGGCCGAATAGTCCGGCTCATAGAGCTTCGGCCACAATACCGCGACCTCCTGATAGCGGACGCCCAGCCGCTTCAGGTTGCTGGTCAGATCCAGCCACGAGACATGGCCATGCTCATAGTCGGCGCCGATGAAGGCGATCCGGCCCCAACCGCTCTTGGCCTGGAAATCGGCCAGCCAGCGTGCCCCGGCGGCCATCGAGCTGTAGGTGTCGTTGGAAACCCGAAAATAGCCGCGGTGAAAACCCTCGATCGCGGTTCTCGACGAGGCATGGTCGGTGCCGATGAAGATCACCCCGCGTCGTTCCGCCAAGTCGGCGACCGCCGGTGCGACACCCGAGCTGACGACGCCGCACAGCACCCGCGCGCCGTCGTGGCGGATAAAATCATCGGCCAAGTGCAGCGCGTAGGAGGTCTTGGAGTGGTCGTCATCGACCACGATGCGCAAGCGCGGAGCCTGGTCTTCGCGGGCGAGATCCGCCAGCGCCACCCGGATCCCGCCGACGCTGTCGCGGCCATAAATGGCGCCGCGGCCGGTCATCGGGAACAGGCAGCCCACCGTCAGGTCGGCGACCGTGGCGGCGGCGCCGAGCTCGATCCGCGCCGCCACGGCCTGCGACGCCATGCCGATCGGCGCCACCAGCACCGGACCGGCAGCGAAAACCCAGGCAATGGCAAGAGGCGCGGACAACCGCGCCGAACGACGACCCACGCGCTTCTTCCCCTTGATCCACCGCTTGTCCCGTCGGCAACAACGGCTGCGATGGTCATTTTTTTTAAACGTCCTCAAGTGCAACCGGCCAAGAGCAAGCTGTGTGCCAGGAGGAGGCGCACCGATCCCGTAACATCGTCGCCAGCGACGGAGCGGAAAGCGCCCGTCCGGGCGCCGTCCTTGAGCGCTATCCGCTCACGCCATTCGAGGAAGCCTCACCCGCCGCGGCTCACAAAATCATCGCCATCGGTGCCGGCAAATAGCGATAGCCGTCGCCCTGGCGCACGAAATGCCCGATCCCCGGCCAGGGGAAGTGGTAGGCCAGGATGCGGGTGCGGTCGCCGGTCAACAGATCGAGAATGCGCACCCGGGTCTCCGCCGACTGCTTGGGATCGGTGTCGTAGGCGAATTCTATCCGCGGCCGCTCGATCAGCAGCACGGCATGGTGGGCAAGATCGGCGATATAGGCCAAAACCTCCTTGCCCGAGGTGATGAAGAAGATGGTATGGCCGACGGTGTGGCCGGGTGCCGCCATCGCCTGGATGCCGGGCAGGAATTCCTCGCCGTCCTTGAAAAAGACGATCCGCTCGCGGTTGGGCATCAGGTTGAACCGGGCATGCTCAATAAAGACTTTGGCCGGGCCGGCGAGCTTGGCCTCATCGGTCCAGAAGTCAAAATCGGCTTGGGCGATATAGATCTGGGCGTTGGGAAAATTGCTGGCGGTGGCGGAACTCATGATCCCGCCCAGATGGTCGATATGGGCGTGGCTGAGGACGATCGCGTCGACCGTCGCCGGGTCGAAGCCGGCGGTCTTGAGGTTGCTGGCCAGCCGGCCGGTGGAGGCGCCGAACAGGCTGGAAATGCCCATGCCGGTATCGAACACCACCAGCTTGTCGCCGGTATTGACCACCAGCACATTCTGTTCGAGCACGACGTTTTCCGGAGGCAGGAAATTGTCGCTGAGCATTTTGGCGAGCTCGGGTTTGCCGGCGCCGAGAAACGCGCCCGATGGCTCGCCCAGCGGCAAGGTCCCGTCGGAGACCACGGTGGCCTCGGCCTGGCCGAGCTTGAAGCGGTAGAAATAGGGCGCCTGGGTACCCAGCATCGGCGCCCGCGCCAGGGCCAGACCGGGCGCCAGAGCCAGCCCCAGACCCGCCGCGGCGCCCAGCCGGAACACCGAACGGCGACTGATATCGACACTCATGATCATCCCCCCGATTGTTTTTGATCCCGGCCGGAACGGCCGCCGCCGGGCAGCCCAGCCGGACGCTTGGTCAAACCGCCGCCACGGCATGCCCGCCGCGACACCGGATGCCGAATTGGCAATCGCCATGCCAGGTTTCGGACGGCGGCCGGCACCGGGCATTCCCGAGAAATTCCGTCAGGTACCGGAGGAAATCAAGCACGCCAGTGAGCGCCATGCGCGCAGCTGGCGCGCGGCCGACGCGCGGCTTGGGCTCAGTCGAGGCCGAGCCGGTGCAGCCGCCGTTTCAGGGCGTGGCGCGAGATGCCGAGCAGTTCCGCCGCCCGCCCTTTGTGTCCCGCGGTGGTGCGCAGGGCATCTTCGAGCAGCTGGCGCTCGGTGCTGGCCAGACAACTGACGATCGAGCCGCCGCCGTCGTCACCACCGGACTCCGCCGACCCGTTGCGCATGTCGGGCGGCAGATCGCCCGCTGCGATCGCCTGGCCCGGCATCAGCACGGTCAGGCGCTCGATCAGGTTCTTCAACTCGCGGACATTGCCCGGCCAGGGGTGAGCGATCAGCAGCGCCTGGGCTTCGGGCAGGAAGCGGATCGGCCGACAGCGTTCCTCGCGACCGAACCGCAGCGCGAACAGCTCGGCCAAGCGCAGAATGTCATCGCCGCGCTCGCGCAGGGGCGGTACCCGGATCTGAATGACATTGATGCGGTAGAACAGGTCCTCGCGGAATCGGCCGGCCCGGACCTCCTCGGCAAGGTCGCGGTTGGTCGCGGCGATCACCCGCACGTCGGCGGTCCGGCGCTGGCCGGAACCGATCGCCCGATAATCGCCATTCTCCAGGAAATGCAGGAACTTGGGCTGCAGCGCCAGCGGCAGCTCGCCGATTTCATCGAGAAACAGGGTGCCGCCGTCGGCCAGCGCGATCAGACCGGCGCGCCGGTCATAGGCGCCGGTATAGGCCCCCTTCTCGGCACCGAACAGCTCGGCTTCGACCAGGGGCTCGGGCAGCGAGGCGCAATTGACCTCGATGAACGGCTTTTTTGCCCGCGCACTGCGGGCATGGATGGCGCGCGCCACCAAGGCCTTGCCGGTGCCGGATTCGCCCTGCACCAGCACCCGCGCCGACGAACTCTCGGCGACCTTGCCGACCAGCGATTCCAGCGCGCGGATACTCCGGCTGTCGCCGGCGATGGTGCCGGCAGCGGGCTCGGACGGCGGCGGCGGGCGATCGCCGACCAGCCGCGGACGCCGCACCGCCGAAGTCAGCAACTGAAACAGCTCGTCCAGTTCGAACGGTTTGGACAGGTAATCGACCGCCCCGCTCTTCAGCGCCCGGACCGCCTCGCGGGTGTCGCCATGGGCGGAGATCATCACCACCGGGGTGCCGGCATGGCGGGTCCGCAGGGCGTCGAGCACCTGCTGCCCGGACATGTCGGGCAGGCGCAGGTCGAGCAGGATCGCCTCCGGCCGGAACTGGTCGGCGGCCTCCAGCCCGGCCGCCGCGGTATGGGCGCCATAAACGGTATAGCCCTCGCCTTTGAGCGCGAAGCTCAGCGAGCGCACCAAAGCCACCTCGTCATCGATGATCAGAACCGTGGACATGGCTCCTCCCCGGCCTGGGGCAGGGTCAGCCGGACCGTGGTACCCAGCCCATGGCAACTGTGGATGCTCAGGCTGCCGCCGTTGAGTTCGGCCAGCTGACGGCTGATGCTGAGCCCAAGCCCGGTGCCGGCCGGCTTGGTGGTGAAGAACGGCTCGGTCACCCGCGCCAGCGTCTCGGGCGGAATGCCGCAGCCGTTGTCACAGACCTCCAGAACGCCCGACTGGGCCTCGTTGAACGCCCGCAGCGAAACCACGCCGCCCGGCGCCGAAGCCTGGATCGCGTTCAGCAGCAGATTGACCAGGGCCTGCTGGACCTGGTCGGCGTCGGCCAGCAGGACCAGGCTGCCATCGCCCTGGACGGTCAGCGTGACCCCGACGCGCTCGGCGGCCGGGGTCATCAGCGATCCGGTCCGCCGCATCAGTTCGCGCACCGCCAGCGGCGCGCGCTGGGGCTGCCGGGGCCGACCGAAATGCAGCAGGTCCTGCATCACCCGGCCCAACCGATCGATCTCGCGGCCCATGTCGTCGAGCAGGCTATAGCGCTCGCCGTCGGCCTCGCCGCGCGCCAGCGCCTGGACCGTCGATTTCATGGTCGCCAGCGGGTTGCGCACCTCGTGGGCGACCGCGGTGGCGAATTCGCCGAGCATCGCCATGCGCTCCATCCGCACCGCCTGGCTCATCATGTCGTCGACCCGTTTGGCCATGGTGTTGAAGGTGTCGGCCAGGACCGCGATCTCGTCCTGCCCCTCGACCGTCACCCGATGGGCGAAATCGCCCTGGGCCACCGCCAGCGCTCCCTGGCTGAGCGTCCCCAGCCGCCGGTTGAGCCGGGCGGCCAGCCGGGAAAACAGCACGATGGTCAGGGCCGCACCGACCAGCAGCGCCAGGTAGAGCCCCTGCCGGGCGGTCTGCAGCGGGCGCATCAGGGCACCGGCATCGATCTCCAGCACCGGCCGCCAGCCCGGCAGGATCTCGGGTCCGAAGGCCAGCCGGCCCGCTGGCCGCGCCGGCTGCCCGACGGTATCGAAGAAGCCGGCGGGAGTCTCCAGGAACGGCCTCAGGATGCCGGCCGGCGCCGCCAGCCCCAGCAGCTCGGTGACCGAGGCCAGCCGGACATGCAGCGCGATGCTGCCCGCCGACGGCCCGGTCCGACCGCCGCGCAGCGTCTGGCGCATCAGGAACCAGCCAGGCTGACCGGCGGCCGGCGCAACCGGCCCGAGAATCTGGGTTTCTGCCAGCGCCTGGCCGGGCAAGCCGGCCAGTTCCAGGCGCCGTTCCGGCCAATAGGGCGCTCCGGAGGCGGCCTGGCCGGCGATGAACCCGTTCAGCGCGCCGTGGCGATCCAGGAACAGGATGCCGTAGAGGTCGGGCTCGTCGGCCTCGACCCGCAGCAACTCCGCGATCTCGCTGCCAAATTCAGGCTCCCGCGCCCCGAGATAGCCGGGCAGCGACGGATGGTTGGACAAGGTGTCGATTTCATAGCTGCGCCCCTCAAAGAAGGCGCTGATCCGGCTGGCCGCGGCGGCGAGCTGGGAATTCAGCCGCTCGGCGACCAGCTGGTCGAGCAATTGCGAGACGAAGCGATCATAGAGCAGGCCGGCAACGACGAATGACAGCCCCCAGATCCCGAGGGTGACCAGGAAATAACGGCGAACCAGGCTGTTCTTGAGCTTCATTCGCCATCCCAGGTGGCAACCCCTGAACCTAACCCAGAGCCCTTGCCGCTGGGAAGCGTCTCGACCACAGTCGCCCCGTCGGAGCCGGCACCACCCGCTTTCATAATTTTCGTTTTCGACCTAATCTGAAAAGAACAGCGCAACCGCGCAAGGTGCCGCCATGGACGTCCTGACGCCGCGCCAAACCGATATCCTGACTCTGGCGCGCGACTCCGGCCGGGTCACGGTGGACGATCTGGCCCTGAGATTTGCCGTCACCCCCCAGACCATCCGCAAGGACCTCAACGACCTGTGCGAGCGCCACCTGGTCCAGCGCATCCACGGCGGTGCGGTGGTCTCCTCGACCGTCGAGAACCTGGGCTACGAGGCCAGGCGTGCGTTGGCGCTGGCGGAAAAGCGCCGGATCGGACGCAAGGCGGCGGCCCTGATCCCCAACGACTGTTCGCTGTTCGTGAATATCGGCACCACCACCGAAGAAGTCGCCAATGCCCTGGGCGGTCACCACGGCCTGCTGGTCATCACCAATAATATAAATGTTGCCAATACTTTAAGAAAGTCTCCGGGGATCGAGGTGATCATCGCCGGCGGTTTGGTGCGGCGGTCGGACGGCGGCGTGGTCGGCGAGGCCGCGGTCGATTTCATCCGTCAGTTCAAGGTCGATTACGCGGTGATCGGGGTTTCGGCGATCGACGAGGACGGCGCATTGCTCGACTACGACTTCCGCGAGGTCCGGGTGGCGCGGGCGATCATCGAGAACGCCCGCCATGTCATCCTGGTCGCCGATACCCTCAAGCTGGAACGCACCGCCCCGGTGCGGGTCGGCCACATCTCACAAATCCACACCTTCGTCACCGACACCCCCCCCACCGGCCGCTTCGGCCAAATCTGCCACGACTGCGGCATCGCCGTCGAAGTCGCCGAGGCGGCCGCAGGGGTGTAAGGCGTGGTTCAAGGAGCAGCGCACGATGACCGACCCGGCTGAAACTGAACAAAGTGCCACAGCAGTAATCTCTCATCATGTAAAAGCCGGGCAAGAAGGAAACTATGAGAAGTGGCTCGGCGAAATTGTGCCGATCAGCAAAACTTACCCGGGCCATATCGGGGTCCAGATCATCAGGCCGGTCGCCGGAGCCACCACAAAATACACAGTTATTGTCCGCTTCGACCGCCGGGATCACCTGCTAACCTGGATGGACTCAACGGATCGTCGGTTGTTGATTGAGAAAGTCCAGCCATTCCTGGCCGACGATGACAAGTTCTGCGTCGTGAGCGGCCTCGATTTCTGGTTTACCCCTGAAGGCGCAAAAGCCCGGTTGCCGACACGCTGGAAGCAGTTTTTCGTGACCTGGTCGGCGATTTATCCGCTGGCTGTGGCGGCACCCTTGGCAGTGAACCTGGTAATGCGCCAGCTTGGCCTCCCGGACAACCAGTACCTCAAGGCGCTGATTGTGACCTGCATTGTCGTTCTGTTGATGGTCTATGTCATCATGCCGCGCTACACCAAACTCGTCCACCGCTGGCTGTTTCGCTAGCCGAAACCAAACCCGCGACCTCTTCAACGCCCGACGCCTGGATCAACTGTGCTCCCCACTGCCTGCGCCTGACCGTCGGGCGCGAACAGCCGAGAACAATAAAGGCCAGGGGGCCGCAAGGCCCCCTGGAACCCCCAATCTGGAATCCCCAGTTATGTGCGGCGTCACACCACCGCCGCCCACGATTTTCCATATCGGGCCTTATGCGACTTTCGTTTGCCACGGGGATATTTATTCGCTAAATACGGGGTTAATCATAGCCTATTCTGAATAAAAATCCACAGGATACTGTTGCGCAATCGAAAATCCATAGATATCCATTCTACAACAGGCTCACAGGAGCAGAAATATGGACAGCATAAATTCAGTAATAACTCACTACAATAGCGCATTAACGCTATTTTTGGCATTTGGCGCATTAATAATTAGTTTATTTTATGCGATAACTACCACAAAAATGGCAAAGGAGACAACGGCTCTTCGTAAAGAGACTGCTGAGTTACGTAAAATTGAAACAACTCCACACATAGTAGTATATATAATATTTGAACCACATCGGGTTACCGCGTTTGATATTATCATATCAAACGTAGGAAGAGGGCCAGCATACGATATAAACTTCAATATACTGTGTGACGAGAGCATATTAAGGAGCAAAAATGTAATGATTGTCGATGTTGAATTATTTAGACACGTGGATTTTCTACCACAAGGAGAGAAACTTAGAATGTTCTTTGGGTCTGCTATAGAAATGCTAGAACAACCCAAACTAGAAGCCTTTATTATAGAAACTTCGTACCGCGACAAAGAAGGTAACAAGTACGAGGAAAAATTTAATATTAATATATCCGCATTCGAAAATGTAAAAGTTCTCACAAGTAGCGTAGAGTCTGATATATCTCGGACCCTGAAGGAAATAGAAAAAGCTATAAAGGCGCTTTCCCGCAATGATTCATAGGACATTTGTGAAGTATCTTCCCTGAATTCTATATTCAAAAAATGGGCGATAGCCGTGCAAAACTCAAGACTTATGCAAGAAAAATAAGTAATTGAAAAATAAAAACTATTTCCGTGCAAAAGCCGGCGCCAAAAGGCCGATCGCCTGGCCGCTTTTTCCAGGGCCTGGCACAGCGTCCAACGCGTGGATTTGACGGAGCGGGTGTGCGGCACGCTGCGTGACCGCGACAGATCCGCGGTGGCAGGCGGTCAGAGGGGGCCGGTCAGGGTCTGGTGATCACCCGACTCGACGTGGCAGCGGGCTGGCCGTCGGGCGGTGCCTGGGGCCGATATTCGAAATTTTCACTTGTGCTTTCGGTCGGCCGGGATTTACCCTTCAACGAAATAAAACGAAAGCGCGGCGTGGCAAGCGCGGCGTGTTCCCCGGGAGGGAAACCAGGTGCAGGGGAAACCCTTCGATCTCGCCATCATCGGCGGGGGCGTCAATGGTTGCGGTATTGCCCGCGACGCCGCCGGCCGGGGGCTGTCGGTCTTCCTGTGCGAGCAGGACGACCTCGCCAGCGGCACCTCGTCGGCCTCGACCAAGCTGGTCCATGGCGGCTTGCGCTATCTCGAATATTTCGAGTTTCGCCTGGTCCGCGAGTCGCTGGCCGAGCGCGAGGTGCTGTTGCGCGCCGCCCCCCATATCGTGCGGCCGCTGCGCTTCGTGCTGCCCCACCAGGCCGGCATGCGCCCGGCCTGGTTCATCCGGCTCGGGCTGTTCGTTTATGATCACCTGGGCAACCGCCACCTGCTGCCCGGCACCACCACCGTCGACCTGACCCGCGACCCCGCCGGCGCACCCTTGCGCGGCGATCTCCGGCGCGCGTTTGAATATTCCGACTGCTGGGTCGAGGATTCCCGGCTGGTGGTGCTGACCGCGGTCGATGCCGCCGCCCGCGGGGCTGAAATCCGGCCGCGCACCGAATGCCTGGCCGCCGAGCGGGCCGCCGGCTTGTGGCGGCTGAAGGTGCGCGACCGCCGCAGCGGTGGTGCTGAGACCATCGCGGCGCGGGTGCTGGTCAATGCCGCCGGCCCCTGGGCCGCCCGCTTCCTGGCCGAGCGGGCCCATCTCGACGAGCAAATCCAGATCCGCCTGGTCAAAGGCAGCCACATCGTGGTGCCGCGCCTGTTCGACCACGACCGCGCCTATATCTTCCAGAACCGCGACGGCCGGGTGGTGTTCGCCATCCCCTATGAGCAACGCTTCACCCTGATCGGCACCACCGATGTCGACTACCAGGGCGATCCGGCGCAGGTCGCGATCTCGCCCGAGGAGACGTCCTATTTATGCGCCGCCGCCGGCGCCTATTTCCGCGCCGCCATCACCCCGGAAACCGTGGTCCACAGCTATTCCGGGGTCCGGCCGCTGGTCGATGACGGCACCAAGGACGCCAAGGCCGCGACCCGCGACTATGTGCTGGAACTCGACACGCCAGCCGACGGCGCGCCGCTGCTCAACGTGTTCGGCGGCAAGATCACCACCTACCGCATTCTTGCGGAGACCGTACTGGCCAAGCTGAGGCCGTTCTTTCCGGCCATGACCAAGCCCTGGACCGCCGGTGCACCGCTGCCCGGCGGCAATTTTCCGGTCGATGGCGTGGACGGGCTGATCGGGGTCTTGCGCGACCGTGCGCCGGCGCTGACCGCAGACCATGCCCGCCGCCTGGTCCGCGCCTACGGCACCAATGCGCCCACCGTGGCGGGCGGCGCCAAGACGCTGGACGATCTCGGTGAACATTTTGGGGCTGACTTATACGGGCGGGAGGTGGACTATCTGATGGCGCAGGAATGGGCGGTCAGCGCCGACGACGTGCTGTGGCGGCGCTCCAAGCTGGGGCTGCACGTCACGCCGGACGATGCCGAACGGCTGGGCGCCTGGATGCGCCGGCGTGCCGGCACCGCGGGGGGGTGAAGATGCTGCTCGAACTCGACCAGGTCAGTCGAACGGTCGGCGGCGAGAGCCATCTGCGCGATGTCTCGTTGCGGCTGGAGAAGGGCACGCTGAACGTCCTGCTCGGCGCCACGCTGTCGGGCAAGACCAGCCTGCTCAGGGTGATGGCCGGGCTCGACCGCCCGAGCACCGGCAGACTGCTGGTCAATGGCGCCGATGTCACCGGGGCGCCGGTGCACAGACGCAGCGTCGCGATGGTCTACCAGCAATTCATCAACTATCCCAACCTGTCGGTTTACAAGAACATCGCCTCGCCGCTGCGCCTGGCCGGGCTGCTCCGACCGGAGATCGAACACCGGGTGCGCGGCGCCGCCGACCTGCTGCGTCTGACGCCGCTGCTCGACCGGCTGCCGGGGGAGCTGTCGGGCGGCCAGCAGCAGCGCACCGCGATCGCCCGCGCCCTGGTCAAGGGCGCCGATCTGGTGCTGCTCGACGAGCCCCTGGCCAATCTCGATTACAAGCTGCGCGAGGAATTGCGCGAGGAGCTGCCGAAAATCTTCGCCGGCACCGGTGCGGTCCTGGTCTACGCCACCACCGAGCCGACCGAAGCCCTGCTGCTCGGCGGCCATACCGCGACCCTGCACGAAGGCCGGGTGACCGCGTTCGGCCCGACCATCGAGGTGTTCCGCCGGCCCAATACCCTGACCACCGCGCAAGTGTTCTCCGACCCGCCACTCAATACCATCGCGGCCGACAAGCGGGACGGCGGCTTTTATTTCGGCAGCATCGCGGTGCCGGCGGCGGGCGCTTTGGCCGGCTTGCCCGACGGCGGCTATACCATCGGTTTCCGTCCCGAGCATCTCTATCCGGACCGCCCGGCCCACACCGCGGTCGAGATCGCGGCCAGGGTGGTGATTACCGAAATCACCGGCTCGGAGAGCTTCGTCCATGTCGCCTTCGCCGGACGGCGCTGGATCGCGCTGGCCCACGGCGTCCATGACCTGGCGATCGATCAGACGGTGTCGCTGTTTCTGGATCCGGCTCGGTTCCTGGTGTTCGACCGCGGCGGCGCGCTGGCCGCGGCGGCAGCTTAACGAGGGAGCGCCCGACCATGGCCCGGATCGTGCTCGACCGGATCGCCCATTCCTACGGGGTCAATGCCGCCGGGGTGCGCGAATTCGCGCTGAAGCCGCTGACCATGACCTGGAACAAGGGTGGTGCCTATGCCCTGCTCGGGCCGTCGGGCTGCGGCAAGACCACGCTGCTCAACATCATCTCCGGCCTGATCACGCCGACCGAGGGCCGGGTGCGCTTCGACGACCGCGACGTGACCGAGGTCCCGACCGAGCAGCGCAACATCGCCCAGGTCTTCCAGTTCCCGGTGGTCTACGACACCATGACGGTGGCCCAAAACCTGGCCTTTCCGTTGCGCAACCGCGGCATGTCGGCGGCCGGGATCGAACGCCGGGTACAAGATATCGCCAAGCGCCTGGAACTCGACACCTGCCTCGGGCGCCGCGCCCAGGGGCTGACCGCCGACGTGAAGCAGAAGGTGTCACTGGGCCGCGGCCTGGTCCGGCCGGACGTCGCGGCGATCCTGTTCGACGAGCCGCTGACCGTGATCGATCCGCAGCTCAAATGGATGCTGCGCTCCCAGTTGAAGCACCTGCACCGCCAGTTCGATTTCACCATGATCTACGTCACCCACGACCAGACCGAGGCCCTGACCTTCGCCGATCAGGTGGTGGTGATGCACGAGGGCGACGTGGTCCAGGCCGGCACCCCGGAACAGCTGTTCCATCGGCCGGTCCACACCTTCGTCGGCCATTTTATCGGCTCACCGGGTATGAACATCGTGCCGGCCGCGGTCGCGGGAGACCGCGCCATAGTCAACGGCCTGGAGATCGGGCTCGGCCGCGCCTATCCCACCCTGCCGGCGGCGGCCCGGATCGAGCTGGGGGTGCGGCCGGAAGCCGTCGCCTTTTCCGCCGATGGCCGCGGACATCCGGTGACGCTGGAACGGCTCGACGACCTCGGCCGCTACCGGATCGCCCGGGTCAGCCTCGCTGGCTGCACGCTGAATGTACTGGTCCCCGAGGAGGCCGAGGCGGATCTCAGCGGCGGCGAACCGCGCATCGTGTTCGATCCCGACCGGGTCAACGTCTATGCCGACGGCCATCTGGTCGAAGGGGAGGCGCGGTGATGGAGAAACGGGAAAATCAGAAGGCCTGGTTGATGATCCTGCCGGTGGTGGTGGTGGTCGCGTTCTCGGCGATCATTCCGCTCATGACCGTGGTCAATTATTCGGTGCAGGATATTTTCGGCCCCAACGACCGGGTATTCGTCGGTGCCGACTGGTTCCTGGCGGTACTCAATGATCGCCGGCTGCACGAAGCGCTGCTGCGCCAGTTCCTGTTCTCCGCCCTGGTTCTGGTGATCGAGGTGCCGCTGGGCGTCCTGATCGCGCTCGCGATGCCGCGCAAGGGTATTGCGGTGTCGTTCAGTCTGGTCCTGCTGGCCTTGCCGCTGCTGATCCCGTGGAACGTGATCGGCACGATCTGGATCATCTTCACCCGCCCCGACATCGGGTTGCTCGGCCACACCATCAACAGTCTGGGCATCAGTTTCGACCACACCGCCTCGCCGTTCGACGCCTGGATCACGCTGATGCTGATGGAGGTGTGGCACTGGACGCCGCTGGTGGTCTTGCTTGCCTATGCCGGGCTGAAGGCGATCCCCGATGCTTATTACCAGGCGGCGCGAATCGACGGCGCCTCGGCCTGGGATGTCTTCCGCTATATTCAATTGCCCAAGATGCGCGGCGTGCTGACCATCGCCATCCTGCTGCGCTTCATGGACAGTTTCCTGATTTATGCCGAGCCGTTCGTGCTGACCGGCGGGGGGCCGGGCAACTCGACCACCTTTTTGTCGATCTATCTGGTCAAGCTGGCGGTCGGCCAGTTCGACCTCGGCCACGCCGCCGCGTTCTCGATCATCTATTTCCTGATCGTGCTGCTGTTCAGCTGGATCTTCTACCAGGCCCTGAACACTATCGGCACCGGAGACAGACGATGAAATTCCATGCCGGACGGACTGCCCTGATCTGTTACTTCGTGCTGCTGCTGCTGCCGATCTACTGGATGCTCAATATGTCGCTGCGCACCAACAGCGACATCCTCAGCCACTTCGCCCTGATTCCGACCAGCCTGACGCTGGAGAATTACGCAAAAATCTTTACCGACCCGTCGTGGTATTCCGGCTACATCAATTCAATCATCTATGTCTCGTTGAACACTGCGATTTCGCTGCTGGCCGCCCTGCCCGCGGCCTATGCCTTTTCGCGTTACCGCTTCCTGGGCGACAAGCATCTGTTCTTCTGGCTGCTGACCAACCGCATGGCGCCGCCAGCGGTGTTCCTGCTGCCGTTCTTCCAGCTCTATTCGACGGTCGGGCTGATCGACACCCATATCGCGGTGGCGCTCGCCCATTGCCTGTTCAACGTGCCGCTGGCGGTGTGGATCCTCGAAGGCTTCATGTCCGGCGTGCCGCGCGAGATCGACGAGACCGCCTATCTCGACGGCTACCGCTTCCCGCGCTTCTTCCTGACCGTGTTCCTGCCGCTGATCCGCACCGGGGTCGGGGTGACCGCCTTTTTCTGCTTCATGTTCTCCTGGGTCGAACTGTTGTTCGCGCGCACGCTGACCACCACCGAGGCCAAGCCGATCGCCGCGGTGATGACCCGCACGGTCAGCGCCACCGGTCTCGACTGGGGCCTCCTGGCCGCCGCCGGCGTGCTGACCATCGTGCCCGGTGCCCTGGTGATCTGGTTCGTGCGCAACTACATGGCCAAGGGTTTCGCCCTGGGCCGGGTGTGAGGGAGACGACCCGATGTCGCTGTCCTGGATGGCCTGGACCTGGCCGACCGCGGTGTTCTTCCTCGCGATCGCCGCGATTCTGACCGTTATGGGGGTGCTTCATGCCCTTCACCCTTCGGTGGCGCGGGTCGGGTTTCTCGGGATCGCCACCCAGCGCGGCGACCGCCTGTTCTTGTCCTTGCTCGGCTCCGCCTTCATCACGCTCGCCTGGCTGGGGCTGGTCGGCCCCAACCTGTGGTGGGCGCTGGTGGTGTCGCTGGTCTACGCGGCAGCGATGTTCCGCTGGGCGTGACCGTTGGTATCAAAAAAACCGTCGGGGCTCATCCCGGTGGAAATTGTGGGAGGAAACATGAAAAAACATCTCCTGGGCGCGGCAGCCGCCGTCGCCCTGATCTTCGGCACCGGGTCGGCTTTCGCCGATATGGCCGCGGCCAAACGCTGGGTCGACACCGAATTTCAGCCTTCGACGCTGACCAAGGATCAACAGCTGAAGGAAATGGAGTGGTTCATCCAGGCCTCCAAACCGTTCGCCGGCATGCAGATCAAGGTGGTGTCGGAGACTATCCCGACCCACGACTATGAGTCGAAGGTTCTGGCCAAGGCATTCGAGGAGATCACCGGGATCAAGGTCAGCCATGACCTGATTCAGGAAGGCGATGTCATCGAGAAGCTGCAGACCCAGATGCAGTCGGGCGAGAACATCTATGATGGCTACATCAATGACTCCGACCTGATCGGGACCCACTTCCGCTATCCCTACACCGTCAACCTGAGCCAATGGATGGCCGGCGAAGGCAAGGACGTGACGCTGCCGACGCTGGACGTCAAGGACTTCATCGGCATCAGCTTCACCACCGCGCCCGACGGCTCGATCTACCAGCTGCCCGACCAGCAGTTCGCCAATCTCTACTGGTTCCGCTACGACTGGTTCCAGCGCGCCGACTTCAAGAAGCAGTTCCAGGAGCTTTACGGCTACGAGCTGGGTGTGCCGGTCAACTGGACCGCCTACGAGGACATCGCCGAGTTCTTCTCCGAACATGTCCGGGAGATCGACGGCAAGGCGGTTTACGGTCATATGGACTACGGCAAAAAGGCGCCGGATCTTGGCTGGCGTTTCACCGACGCCTGGCTGTCGATGGCCGGTGCCGGCGACAAGGGCCTGCCCAACGGCAAACCGGTCGATGAATGGGGCATCCGGGTCGATGGCTGCCGCCCGGTCGGCTCCAGCGTCACCCGCGGCGGCGCCACCAACGGCCCGGCGGCGAAATACGCTTTGCGCAAATACATGGAATGGCTGCGCAAATACGCCCCGCCGGGCGCGCTCGGCATGGACTTCTACCAGTCGCTGCCCAGCCTGGCCAAGGGCAACGTCGCCCAGCAGATCTTCTGGTACACCGCCTTCACCTCGGCGATGGTCCAACCGGGTCCGACGGTCAACGAGGACGGCACGCCGAAATGGCGGATGGCGCCCTCGCCCCACGGCCCCTATTGGGAAGAGGGCATGAAGCTTGGCTACCAGGATGCCGGTTCCTGGACGCTTCTGAAATCGACCCCGGTCGACCGGCGCAAGGCGGCCTGGCTCTATGGCCAGTTCACGGTGTCGAAGACGGTGTCGCTGAAGAAATCCCATGTCGGTCTGACCATCATCCGCGACAGCGACATCCGGGACAAGAGCTTCACCGAGCGGGCGCCCAAGCTCGGCGGCCTGGTCGAGTTCTACCGCAGCCCGGCGCGGGTACTGTGGACGCCGACCGGCACCAATGTGCCCGATTATCCCAAGCTGGCCCAGCTGTGGTGGCAGAACATCGGCGAGGCGGTTGCCGGCGAAGTCACCCCGGATGCCGCGATGGATAACCTGGCCCGCGAACAGGACCGGGTGATGGCCCGGATCGAGCGTGCCGGCATCCAGGGCGAGTGCGGACCCAAGCTCAACCCGGAGAAGAAGGCCGAGGACTGGCTGTCGGCCGATCAATCCCCCAAGGCGATGCGCAATGAGCGGCCGAAAGGCGAAACCCTGGACTACGACCAGTTGATCAAGACTTGGGAAGCCGCCGAGAAAAAAGGCTGATCGCGGCTACGGACGGTCCCTGAGCGACCACGGGACCGTCCACCCCTTCGCGTGCCCGCGGCAGAGGAAGCGCCGCGGCCCGGACCGCCCGACTCTGCGCAGTCGGCGACCCTAAACCAGCCGGCTCTGGACCACCGCGGCGTGGATAAAGGCCTGGAACAGCGGGTGCGGCGCGAAGGGCTTGCTCTTCAATTCGGGGTGGAACTGGACGCCGACGAACCAGGGGTGGCCCGGCAGTTCGACAATCTCGGGCAGTTCACCGTCGGGCGACAGCCCGGAGAACGACAGCCCGGCTGCTTCCAGCCGTTCTCTCAAGGTGATGTTGACCTCGTAGCGGTGGCGATGGCGCTCGCTGATCACCGCCTGGCCATAGATGTCGCGAGCCTTGGTGCCGTCGCCGAGCCAGGCCGGATAGGCGCCCAAGCGCATGGTGCCGCCGAGATCGCCATCGACGTCGCGCCGCTCGACCCGGTTGCCGTGCTGCCATTCGGTCATCAGCCCGATCACCGGTTCGGCGCGGATGCCGAACTCGCTTGATCCGGCACTGGGCATGCCGGCCAGATTGCGCGCGGCTTCGATCACCGCCATCTGCATGCCGAAGCAGATGCCGAAATAGGGCACCCGCTTTTCCCGTGCGAACTGAGCGGCGCGGATCATGCCTTCGGTGCCACGTTCACCGAAACCGCCCGGCACCAGGATGCCGTGAACCCCCTCCAGGTGGTGTACCGGGTCGCCGGCCTCGAACAACTCGGCATCCTGCCAGAGGATCCGAACCTTGACGTTGTTGGCGATGCCGCCATGGGTCAACGCCTCGATCAGCGATTTGTAGCTGTCGAGCAGATCGGTGTATTTGCCGACCACCGCGATCGAAACTTCGCCCTCGGGCGCGCGGATGTGGCGCACCACGTCGCGCCACCGTTCCAGATCGGGCTCGCCGGTGCATGGCAGATCGAACCAGCGCAGCACCTGATCGTCGAAGCCCTGCTCGTGATAGTTGATCGGCACCTGATAGATGGTGTCGGTGTCCAGCGCCGCGATCACCCGCTCCTGGCGGATGTTGCAGAACAGCGCGATCTTGCGCCGCTCGGACTCCGGGATCGGCCGATCGGCACGGCACAGCAGGATCGCCGGCTGGATGCCGACGCTGAGCAGTTCCTTGACCGAGTGCTGGGTCGGCTTGGTCTTCAGCTCGCCCGCGGTCGGGATATAGGGCAACAGGGTCAGGTGGATGAACAGTGAGCGTTCCGGCCCGACCTCGTTACCGAACTGGCGGATCGCTTCCAGGAACGGCAAGCTCTCGATATCGCCGACCGTGCCGCCGATCTCGCACAGCACGAAATCCTCGTCGGTCAGATCGGCGCGGATGAATTCCTTGATCGCATCGGTGACATGGGGAATCACCTGCACGGTGGCGCCCAGATAGTCGCCCCGCCGTTCGCGCTGGATCACCGTCTGGTAGATGCGCCCGGTGGTGACATTGTCGCTCTGGCGTGCCGGCACTCCGGTGAAGCGCTCGTAATGCCCGAGGTCTAGATCGGTCTCGGCGCCGTCGTCGGTGACATAGCACTCGCCGTGCTGGTAAGGGCTCATCGTCCCGGGGTCGACGTTGAGATAGGGATCGAGCTTGCGCAGCCGCACCCGGTAGCCACGCGCCTGCAACAAGGCCCCCAGCGCCGCTGAGGCCAAGCCTTTTCCCAGCGACGAGACCACGCCGCCGGTAATGAAGATGAAGCGTGTCGTCATGGCAGCAAATGAGGGGGCGGTGCCCCCGTCTCCCCCGCCAGGGGTCGAAGACCCCTGGACCCCATTACTGCGCCACCGGCGCCGCGGGGGCGGCCGGCGCGGCAGGCACTGCCGGCGCCTCCGCCTGGCCCGCCGGGATGGTGTCGACGATCGAGCGCGGCCGCGACTGTCCACCGGCCAGGATCGCCAGCGTGATGCTGGTCGCCATGAAGCAGCCGGCCAGAATCGCGGTGGTCCGGGTCAACAGGTTGGCGGTGCCGCGCGCGGACATCATGCCGCCCAGCCCACCGCCGCCGCCGATGCCGAGCCCGCCACCCTCCGACCGCTGCACCAGGATGACGCCGACCAGCGCCAACGCGATCAACAGATGAATGACCAGGATCACCGTTTCCATGACAAGGCCCGTGCTCCACGCTCGCAATAGCAAATGCCACGCCCGGAACTGCGACCGGTCGCGGCAACATCAGCTGCTTTTACCCAAGCCGATCGCCGGACGCTAGCGGCAAGACAGCGCAATCGCCCAGAAATCGTCGGCGACCAGGCTGGCGCCGCCGACCAGCGCGCCATCGACATCGGCCAAAGCCAGCAACTCTCGGGCATTACCCGGCTTGACCGAGCCGCCGTAGAGGATGCGGACATCCAAAGCACCGGTCAGATGGCGATCCAGTTCGACCCTGATATGGGCATGCATCTCGGCCACGTCACCGATGCTGGCGCTCCGGCCGGTGCCGATCGCCCAGACCGGCTCGTAGGCGATCACCGTGGTCGCGGCGCTCGAGCCCGGCGGAATCGAGCCGGCAAGCTGGCGCGCCACCACTGCCTTGGCCTCGCCGCGGTCGCGTTCCGCCTCGGTCTCGCCGACGCAGATGATTGCGGTCAGACCAGCCCGGTTGGCCGCCGCCGCCTTGGCCGCAACCACCGGATCCGACTCGCGGTGGTTCTGCCGGCGTTCGGAATGGCCGACGATCACGAAGCCGCAGCCCGCCTCGGCCAGCATCGGTGCCGCAATATCGCCGGTATGGGCGCCCTTGGCCTCGGCATGGCAGTCCTGCCCGCCGAGCAGGACGCCGCTGCCCTCCACGACCTGGCCGACCGCCCAGACCAGCGTCGCCGGCGGGCAGAGCAGCAGATCGACTCCGTCCGGCCCGGACTGCTGCAGTCGGGAGGCAAGGTCTGATGCCAGGACCACCGCCTCGGAGCGCAGCCCATTCATTTTCCAGTTTCCCGCGATCAGCAGGCGGCGCTCGGCCATGGCGAAATCCCCTATTTCAATCGGGTCATTGGGTTCGACTTGGGTTTACCAGCCCCGATCCCTGATTGCCACCGCTACCCGAGCGGGCTCCGGCCCGATCCGGCCCGGCAGCAAAGAGGAGCTTTGCTTCGCCCGAGGTCGACACGCGCCGCGCCCATCGACGGACAGCACCCGGCCAGACTGCCGGGCGCCGGGATGGCTTAAGCCGAAGGTTTGATTCAACGATTCAGCGAATGTACGCGACGCCGACATGTTCTATGTTATGGCTACGGACGTTTCCGCTGACCACCATAACATCGAGTTTCCAACATGTTTCCTGATCGCCGTTCGTCGCCGCGCCAGCAATCCACGCCGGAAGTGACCCGGGAGAACGTTTCCGCCACGGTCAAATGGTTCAATGCCCAGAAGGGCTTCGGTTTCGTCAGTCCCAGTGATGGTTCGCCTGACGCCTTCCTCCACGCCTCCGTCCTCAACGCTGCCGGATACGACTCGGTGGCCGATGGCACCAGCATCGTCTGTGATCTGGCTCGGGGCACCAAGGGACCCCAGGTCGCCGCCATCCACGACGTGAATACCGATACCGCGGTCGAAGACGTGCGGCACAGCCGTTCGGATATGGGTGCCCGGTCGTCGAGCCGTGTCGGCGACGGCGAAATCGCGGACGGAACGGTCAAGTGGTACAAGCCCGATCGTGGCTTTGGCTTCGTTGCGCCGGACGGCGGCGGCAAGGACGTTTTCGTCCACGCCACCGCGCTGGAACGCTCGGGAATCGATCGCCTCGATGCCGGTCAGCGCGTGCGCATGACGCTCGGCATGGGCGTAAAGGGCCCGCAGGCCGAACGCATCGTCCTGATCTGAGCCGAACCGGGGTCCCCTGCCCCACAGCGGCGGCGTGCTCTCGCCGCCGTTCCGTGGGGCAGGTCTGGGGCAACCCCGCTTCCGGCCGCCTTGCCCATTCCTGACCGGGCTGCGCTAAAAGCGGGATCGGCGCTAAAGGCGGGATCGGCCCGGCCCGCAAGCCTGGCGGACGACGGCATTCCGGTCCGCCCGCGCCCAGCCGGGGCGACGATCCCACAGCGCCGCCGGTGGTTTGGTCCGGAGGGCTCGGACCGGCAGGCGAACGACCGCGCGATTTCGCTTGCGGTCCACGGCAAAGCCGCCTCGGATCACCCGCCGGTGTTGCAAAAGATGCCTAAAATTAACAATATCGCTTGTCTGCGCGGTCGCTGGCGCGATGTCGCGGGCGGGCGTAAGGCAGCGTACCGGAATGACGCCGACAGGACCCACCGGCATGGCCCACGGCATCCCCCCTCGGCACCAGACACGACTGCTGCTGTTCGCCTTCTGCGGCATGCTTTTGGCCGTGGCCAACAGCCTGGTGCCTTTGGATCTGTGGCTGACCCGTCAGCGCCTGATCGCCGACGCCAGGCATCTGACCCAGAGTCTGAGCCGCAGCCTGGAGGAGCATGCTGCGCGCACCGTCACCGGCATCGACCAATTACTGCTCGGGCTGGTCGACTCACTCAACCGGCAGATCGCCCGCAAAGGGCCCGAGGCGCTGACCACCACCGATCCTGAGATTGAGTCCAAGCTGCGCCATTGGGTGGCCTTTGCGCCCTACCCCTGCGCAATCTTCGCGGTCGATCGCAACGGCATCATGGCCAATCGCGGCAAGCCGGGCCAAACGCCGGTGGTGGATTCGTCCAAACGGGCCTATTTCACCAGCCACCGTGACGGCCAGGTCAGCGGTCTCTTCATCGGTACCCCGGAGGTCGGCAAGATTTCGGGCAATTGGGCGCTGTGGTTCACCCGTCGTCTGACCGATGGCGACGACCGCTTCGCCGGGGTCGTCAATGTCTCAATCGACCCCGCCCATATCGCCCAGTTCTACGCCGCCCTCGACATCGGTCAGGGCGTCGAGTCGACCTTGGTCCATGAGAGCGGCATCGTCATGGTCGCGGTCGCCAACTCGCCGACGGCGATCGGCTCCGACCGCGCCAACTCGCCGCTGTTTCGAACCTATCTGCCGCGCAGGCCGACCGGCACGTTCACCGAAACCGTCAATGGCGACTGGCGGCTGACCAGCTACCGCAAGCTGGCGATGTGGCCGCTCGTGGTGACCTCCACGATTTCCCTCGATCGCGCCCTGGGCGGTTGGTGGGAGCGCGTCGCCTACGCCACCATCGGCCTGCTCCTGGTCAATGGCACGTTGTTGTTTTTCCTGTTTTCGTTGCTTCGCCATCTCCGCCGCGAGGAAGAAGCGGTCTGCCTGCTGCAGTCGAGCGAAAGCCGGGCGGTCGAAGCGCGGCGCCAGTTGCTTGATGCCATCGAAAGCATGACCGAAGGTTTTGTCCTGTTCGATCGCGACGAAAAACTGGTTCTGTTCAACAGCAAATATCGGGAAATGGTGGCGCCGATCGCCCAGCACCTCAGGCCCGGGATCAGCTACCCCGAATTCGTCGAGCATTCTGTCGCCGCCGGGCTGATCGTGCAGTCGGCCGGCAACCCCCGCCAATGGGTCCAGGACCGTTTGCAGGCGCACCGCCATCCGGGGCCCCCGACCGAGCAGTTGCTGTCGTCGGGGCGCTGGATTCTGGCCTGGGCGGTGCCGACCAGCGACGGCGGGCGCGTCCATATCCGCACCGATATCACCTCGTTCAAGCAGCAGCAGCAGGAGTTGGAGCGCCGCGCCGTCCTGATGCAGACCACAGTCGAGAACATCGCCCAGGGCATTTGCGTGTTCGATGCCGACCAGCGGCTGGTCCTGTACAATCGCAACTGGATACAGCTGCTCGGGCTGCCCGACGGGTTCGGACGGATCGGGCTGCCGCTGGTCGAGGTCGTTCGCTGGCGAGCCCAGCGGGGCGACTACGGCGACGGCGAGACCGAGGCTATGGTTGCCGCCCGGCTCACCGAAATCTGCGAACCCAGGATCACCTTCAGCGAGCGGCGGCTGCCATCTGGCACCATGCTGGACGTGCGTGGCGTGCCGATGCCTGACGGAAGCCGATTGACCACCTATACCGACATCACCGAGCACAAGCGGCGGGAGGATGAACTGCAGGTGGCAACGCTCAACGCCGAGCGGGCCAATCAGATCAAATCGCTGTTTCTGGCGACGATGAGTCACGAATTACGCACCCCACTCAACGCCATCATCGGCTTTTCCGACATCATCGCCAAGAAATCGATGGGCGAGGATCAGATGGCGTTGGAATCCTATGCCGGATTTGCCGAGGATATTTTTTCCAGTGGCCGGCATTTGCTCGACCTGCTCAACAATATTCTCGATGTCTCGAAGATCGAGGCCGGTCGAATGACCGTGATGATCGAGCGGGTCGATCTCTTAAGCGTGGTCGCCTCCGCGCTCAACCTGACCCGCGAACAGGCCCGAAGTGCCGATGTCACGGTCCTGCGCGACCTGCCGAAGACGATTCCCGAATTCTACGCCGACGAACGCGCGGTCCGGCAGATTCTCAGCAATCTTTTGTCCAACGCCATCAAATTTACCCCGGCCGGGGGACAGATCACCGTCACCGTCCGCTTGGCCGCGGCCGGCGGCGTCGATATCATCGTTGCCGATACCGGGCTCGGCATCCCCAAGGACCGCATCGAACGTGTCACCCAGCCGTTCGAGCAGGGCGACAACAGCTACAACCGGGCGGCCGGCGGCACCGGCCTGGGCTTGTCTCTGGTCAAGGGTCTGGCCGAGTTGCACGGCGGCTCGATCCGCATTGCCAGCGAAGTCGGCGTCGGCACCAGCGTCACCGTCCATCTCCCGACCAATTTTTCCGGGTTGAGGCGCGACGCCACCGTGGTTGCGTCTTGATTTGCCGCCGGCGAGGCTTTCATGCTGGCAAGGCGACCCGCCCCGCGGGAGCTGCCGCGACCGGACAGGGGGGCCGCGGTGACCGGTAAATTTTCCAAACACCCGACGGCACGCCCCCGGACGCGATGGCATCTGACCCTGTGCGCGGCGATCGCGACGCTCGGCCTCTGCCGCGGCGGCGTCGCGCTGGCCGCGACCGCCCCGCCGGTCCACGACTGCGACCGGCTCGCCGCCAGCAATTACGACAGCGCCGCGCCAGTCGCCGGCATCAAATACCAGGACCTGGACGCCGAACGGGCGATCCCGGCCTGCCGGCATGCGGTCACCGCCTGGCCGGCAACCGCTCGCTTCGAGTACCAGCTCGGCCGGGCACTCGAGCGTCGCGGCGAGGTCGAGGAGGCGGTGACCTGGTACGCCCGGGCCGCCGAGCACGGCCACGTCATCGCCCAGTACAACCTCGGCGCGATGTACGAGGTCGGCGATACGGTGCCTCAGGACGATGCCGCGGCATTCCATTGGCTCCGACGGTCGGCCAGCCAGGGATTGGCGCTGGCCGAAGCCCGGCTGGGTAATCTCTATCGCCTGGGTCTCGGCATCGCCGCCGATCCGGCCACGGCACGGCGATGGTTGGAGCGCGCCGTCGCCCAGGACGAACCTTTGGCCATGTTCTATCTGGGCCAATTCCACGAACAGGGCAGCGACGGCACCCCCGACCAGGCCCGGGCGATCGCCTGGTACCGCAAGGCCGCTGCGCGTGGGCAGCCCCAGGCAGTCGCCCGCCTGAAGGCGCTCGGCCAGCCGCAATAGCGCTGGCGCAGCGGCCTCAAGGTTGGAGCAGGGCGCCCAGCCGCGCCAGGATCGTGGCAACCACCTCCGGCGGAAGCCGACCGATCGGCTTGGCTTGGCGCCACATCCAATCGAGACTGCGCACCTGATCGGCAAGTACCGCGCCGCGCACCGCCAGGCCGTCGGGTAAGCCCACCTCGAACGGATGGCCATTGGCTCGGGCAATAAGTGGACAGACCAGGGCCAGCCGCGCCTTGTCGTTGTAGCTGCGCGGAGACAACACCACGGCACGGCGCTGATCGGGGGCGGCACCGGCAGCCCCCTGCTCGATCGCCAGCCGAATTACGTCGCCCCGATCGGGAACATAGCCGTCGGTCATGAAGCCTCCCGATCGCTGAACGTGCCCCAGGCGGTCTCCGTGCGCCGGTTCTCCGGCGTAATGCCGGCGACCAAGGCCTCGAGCCCGGCCGCCGCAGGCGGCGGTATCGCGGCCGAGACCGGTGCGGGCGGTGCCACCACTCCGGTCGCCGCGGGCGGCAAGGTCGCCGCTGCGACCGATGCGGTGAAATCGGCAACGACGCGGATGACGAAACGGCCATCGCGCACGACGACACGGGCCTCCTCGCCTTCCTTGATCACTACCCGGTCAAGCAGATCGCCGCCGAAGGCGGGTTCGCCAAGATCGCCTCCCTCCCTGCCGGCGACCAGCAGCAGCCGCGCCGGTCGTGCCGCCGCCAGCGGCGGTGGCGGTGCGGTCAGCCGGGGAGCCGGCGGCGGTGACGGTGACGGTGACGGTAGCGGCGCCGGGGCTGCCGCAACAGCGGGCAAAATCCGGGGCACGACCACCATCGTCGGCGGCGCCATCATCGGTGACGCCATCGCGGGCGGTGCCATGGCGGCGGCGGCCGCCGCTGGGTGTGCCACCGCTGGATGTGCCAATCCGGGCGGCGGCGCCAAGCCGGCCGCCAGCGGCCGCGCCTTGGACGGCAGCATTTCGGTCTTGGGATTGTCGTCGGCGGCGGCCACGGGAAGACCGCCCTGCCGCGGGCCGAGGGCGGTGGGCGGCGCTCCGGCGGGCGGCGCACCGATCCCCAGGGTCAAAAGACTGTCGCCGATCCGGATCTGGCCGCCATGGGCCAGCGCCGACGGCCGGTCCGGTGCCACCCGTGCGCCGTTGAGGAGGGTGCCGTTGACGCTGTTCAGGTCGGCGATGGTCCAGCCGCCCGCAGCGCGAAGACAGAGAAACTCGCAATGCCGCCGCGACACCGTGCGGTCGTCAATCAGCAGATCGGCCGGGGTTTTCGACTGGGCATCGAAGCGCCCGACCAAGTGGCGTTCCTTGTCGCCCGCGAACACCACCAGATAGGCACGGCCCTCGGGCGGATGGACGACGACGAACAGATCGGGCGGCGAGACGGGCAAGCTTCCGGTCATGCGCGAATTTCCTCCCTCCGCCCCGTCGCCGCGCCGGCTGCGCTCAGACGGTTGTCCCCTGCCGCAAGGCCAGGGTGATATCTGCCAGGATCGAAACCGCAATCTCGGCCGGCGTCAAGGCGCCGATCCCAAGACCGACCGGACCGTGGATGCGCGCCAGCGCCGGCTCGGCGAAGCCAGCGGCCCGCAACCGCCCCAAACGGGCGGCATGGGTCTTGCGGCTGCCCAGGGCGCCGATATAGAAGGCACCTGAGTGCAGAGCCACCGTCAGGGCCGGATCGTCGAGTTTCTGGTCGTGGGTCAGGGTTACCACCGCGGTGCGGGCGTCGGGGGCCAGCGCCGCCAGCGCCTCGTCGGGCCAGCCCTGGTCGACCGTGATACCGGGAAAGCGCTCGTCGGTGGCAAAGGCCCGGCGCGGGTCGACCACGGTCACGTCATACCCGGCCAGCATCGCCATCGGCGCCAGCGGCTGGGCGATGTGAACCGCGCCGACCACGATCAGACGCAACCGCGGGCAAACCGCCTGGACGAACAGCCGGCTGTCGTCGTCGGACTGGATGACGCCGCTGCGGTCGGCGCGCAGATAGTCGCGCACCGTCGCCAGCATCGCCCCGTCGAGACTGAAACTGCCGTGGACCGCCTCCGGATAGACCAGGGTCTGCAGTCCGGTTCCAAGATCGGTGACCAGGGCCACCGGCCGCTTTTCGGCACGCGCCCGGACCAGGCGCTCCAGGGTTTCCGCCTTCATTCGACGCGCTCGAGGTAAACCTCGACCCGGCCGCCGCAGGCCAGGCCGACTTCCCAGGCCCGCTCATTGGTGACGCCGAAGTCGAGCAAGCGCGGCTCGCCATCGGCGATCACCTGCTGCGCCTCATGGGCGACCGCCGCCTCGATGCAGCCACCCGATACCGAGCCGACCATGGCACCGGCATGGTCAACCGCCAACTGGCTGCCGACCGGTCGCGGCGACGAGCCCCAGGTCGCAATCACGGTGGCCAGCGCCACCCGGCGGTTGCCGGCACGCCAGCTTGCCGCGCGTTCGAGAACTTCGTCCTGCATCACGCCCGCTCCTCTCGCCATAGGGGTCTGCCTCCCTGGCGGCGCCATCCCCGGTCATCCAGCGCCCGCCCCAGCGCCGTCAGGCTGTCGAGGGAATGGACCGGCCGGAAATCGTCGACATGGGGCAAGATCGCCCGTATTCCCAAGGATTTGGGCGCGAAGCCGTCGAAGCGCAACAGCGGATTGAGCCAGATCAGGCGGTGACAGCTCTTGTGCAACCGTTCGGTCTGCTGCGCCAGCCCCGCACCGGCATCGCGATCGAGCCCGTCGGTGATCAGCAGGACCACGGCATTCTGGCCAAGCACGCGCCGCGCCCATTGCCGATTGAAATCCTCCAGGCAGGCCCCGATCCGGGTGCCGCCCGACCAGTCCTGAACCGCCCCGGTCACTTTTTCGAGGGCGACATCGACGTCCTTGTGGCGAAGATGGCGGGTGATATTGGTCAGCCGGGTGCCGAACAGAAAGCTGTAGACACGGTCACGATCATTGGTCACCGCATGGAGGAAGTGCAGCAGCATGCGGGCATAGCGGTCCATCGATCCCGAGATATCGCAGATCGCCACCAGGGGCGGTGGCCGGCTGCGCCGACTGCGGGTCGCAAGCTCGATCAGGTCGCCGCCGGAGCGCAAGGACCGCCGCATGGTCAGGCGCAAATCGATCGACCGCCCGGCCGGATCGGCCCGAAACCGCCGGGTCGGCTGCTCCCAGCGCGGCAGCCGGATGGTCCTGAGCGCCGCCTTGGCCAGCGCGACTTCCTCCGCCGACATCTTTTCGAAATCGCGGCCCTGCAGCAACTCGCGCCCGGACCAGGTCAGCGTGGCATCGATCTCGATCCGTTCCGGCTCGCGCTCGCGCGCCCGGTCGTCGTCGCGCGGGCGACGGCCGAGATTGAGGGCATCTTCCAACCGGCGGGCCAGCTCCGGTCCCTGGCGCTTAAGCTCGGCGCGCACGCTCGGCAGCAGCAGCGACATCATGCGCTCGAGAATCTGGGGATTGCGCCAGAACACATGGAACGCCTGGTCGAACAGCAACCGCTGATCGCGCCGGTTGACGAACACCGCGTGGAGTGCCCAGTAAAAATCGCCGCGGTCACCGACCCCGACCGCCTCGACCGCCTCCAGCGCCTGCAGGATCCGGCCGGTTCCGACCGGCAGCCCGGCGGCGCGCAGGGTCCGGGCGAAATGCATGATGTTGACGGCGAAGCGTCCGGTTTCGGCGGAGACAATCATCGCCCGGGTTCGTTCATCGGCGGGCGGTGGCCAGCTCGGCATTGACCTGGGCGAGCAGGCGGGCCGACTCGCTGCCGTGCAGCTTGGCGATATCGTCCTGATATTTGAGCAGGGCGCCCAGGGTGTCGTCGATCGTGGTGGGATCCAGTTCGATCCGGTTGAGCTCGAGCAGCGCCTGCGCCCAGTCGATGGTCTCGGCGACACCGGGCGCCTTATAGAGTTCCATGCCGCGCAGACGCTGAACGAACTGAACGATCTGCTGCGCCAGGCGTTCGGCGGTGCCCGGCGCCTTGAGCGCCAGGATGCGCAGCTCGCGGTCGGCATCGGGATAATCGACCCAGGCGTAGAAGCAGCGCCGCTTGAGCGCGTCGTGAATCTCGCGGGTGCGGTTGGAGGTGATCACCACCAGCGGCGGCGCCGCCGCCTTGATCGTGCCCAGTTCCGGGATGGTGACCTGGAAATCCGACAATACCTCGAGCAGAAACGCCTCGAACGGTTCGTCGGCCCGGTCGAGTTCGTCGATCAGCAGCACCGGCGGGCCTTCCGGCGCGGCGTCGAGTGCCTGGAGCAGCGGCCGGCGGATCAGGAAGCGTTCGGAAAAGATATCGGCGCCGAGTTGGTCGCGGTCGGTGACGCCGTCGGCTTCGGCCAAGCGGATTTCGATCATCTGACGCGCGTGATTCCACTCGTAGACCGCGGCGGCAACGTCGAGCCCCTCATAGCACTGCAACCGGACCAGGCGGCGGCCGAGGGTGGCGCTCAGCACCTTGGCGATCTCGGTCTTGCCGACCCCGGCCTCGCCTTCTAGGAACAGCGGCCGCCCCAGACGCAAGCCCAGGAACAGCGCCGTCGCCAGCGCGCGATCGGCGACATAGTCGCCGCGGGCCAAAAGGGCCAGCGTCTCGTCGACTGAGGCAGGGAGTGCTGTTACCACCGCCGCGCGCCCAAGGCGAGGACGTCGTCGGTCGCGCTCGGCGTGGCTGGACGGGGCGATGGGCTGGCCATGTCCGGGACTATGGCCGCTGCCTAAGGTTTTGTCAATTTGCCGCCGGAGCGGTGGTCATCCGCCAATCCGGCCACCCGTCGCCCGAGCTCTCGCAGGCAGGCCTCGCGGTCTGGCTGAAAGTCGCTGTCGGTCCACCACTCCTCCAGCTCGGCCAGCCATTCCCCGATCAGCGGCCCGGCCGGGACCCCGCGGTCGAGCACGTCCTGGCCGGTCAGGGGGAAGCGCGCGGCATCCCACGCAGCCGCAGTTTCGAAGGCCGGCGCCAGGTCCGCGTCAAGAACCCGCCTCCCGGTTGCTGCGGCGGCCAGCATCACCAGATCGCGATAGCGCGCGCTGTCACGCAGCAGCAGCAGCGCGCGACGCCGGTGGAAGCGGTCATCATCCGCCGCCACCCCCAGCGGCGGGGCGATCAGCGCGACCAGACGGTCGCGCTCGGCTTTGGCCAAACGCAGCCGGGCCGCAACATCGATGGCGCCGGCCCGATTGGTATCGAGCAACGCCGCCAGCCGGACTAGCCGCCGGTCTTCGCCCCGCAGGCCGAACACCTCATCGATGCGCAGCAGTCCGGCCAGGTGCTCGGTATCGGTCGCCTGGGGCAACAGTCGGGCGAGAATGCCGCGCTCGACCATCAAATGCCAGACCGCGGCGGCAGCCCCGGAATCGAGCAGCCGGAACAGCTCGACACGGACCCGTTCGCCCGACAGCATCGGCAGCGACGGCGCCAGTTCGCAACAAGCGGCCAGCGCCGGGGCGTCGGGCTCGCCCCGGCCGTAATGGGCAAAAAAGCGGAAGAACCGCAGCAGCCGCAGAACATCCTCGCGGATGCGCTGGATCGGATCGCCGACGAAACGCACCCGCCCGGCTTTCAGATCGGCGATGCCATCGAACGGATCATAGAGACTGCCATCGGGCGACAGCGACAGCGCATTCATGGTGAAGTCGCGGCGAGCGGCATCTTCGCGCCAGTCATCGGTATAGGCGACCCGCGCGTGGCGGCCATCGGTTTCGACGTCGCGGCGCAAGGTGGTGATCTCGAAGCCCTGACCATCAACCAGCGCGGTCACCGTGCCGTGGGCGATCCCGGTCGGAATCGCGCGCAGTCCCGCGGCGGTCAGGCAGGCGACGATCCGATGCGGCGGCAGCGGCGTCGCGATGTCGATATCCTTGATCGGCCGGCCGACGATCGCATCACGGACCGAGCCGCCGACGAAACGAGCCTCGCTGCCATCCTTGGTGAGCGCCGCGACCACCGCCCTGGTCGCCGGCGCGGCCATCCAGGGTTGTTCGGACAAGAACGAGGTGAACATCCCGGTCACCGCCGGGTAACGAGATCGCAGACCGCCGCCCCTCTCTGGGGGGCCATCATTCTACCGTCATGATCCGGCCAAATTCGGCGTGGGTCAGCAGGGTGCGAACACCGCCGCGGGCATTGCTCAGGCGCAGCACGAACCCCTTCCTGATCGCCACGTCGTTCGCCAGCACCAGCATGCCGAGCCCTGAGGAATCGATCGCCTCGAGCCGCGACAGGTCCACCACGCAACTGCGGACCTCCACCTGGTCCAGCCGATCCAGGACCGGCCTGAAACGGGCGTGATCGGCATAGGTAAAGCGGCCCGCCAGGGCGATGCCGAGCACCCCGTTAGTCTCCGAAATCTGAAATTCCATGGCTTGAATCTTCTCGAAAGGGCTGGTCGGAAGGCATGATCCAAAGGACCGGATCGGAGGTTTGCGGCCAAGGGATCAGGCAACGCGGACATTGGTGAGAAACGTGCTGACTTTTTCACGCAAAGCGTCGGAGTTGCCGCCCAGCACCTCAGCGGCATCGTACACCTGTTGGGCGCTGACGCCAGTCTCCACCGTCGCTTCGCTGATCCGGCCGATACTTTCCGAGACATCCCCGGTTCCCGCCGCCGCTTCCTGACTGGCGCGCGAGATTTCCCGGGTCGCCGCCTCCTGTTCGGTCATCGCCGCGGCGATCATCGCCGCGATGCTGTCGATGTCGCCGATGATCCGGGTGATCTTGACGATGGCGTCGGCGGCCTCTTCGTTGGCGACCCTCACGTCGTTGATCTGGCCGGCAATCTGCTCGGTGGCCTGGGCGGTCTGGTTCGACAGGTTCTTGACCTCGGCGGCGACCACCGCGAAGCCACGGCCGGCCTCGCCGGCACGCGCCGCCTCGATGGTGGCGTTGAGCGCCAGCAGATTGGTCTGGCTGGCAATCTGGCCGATCAGCTTGACCACGTCGCTGATCTGGGCCACGGCATGGGTCAGGCTGCGCACCCGCGCGTCGGTGGCCTCGGCCTCCTCGACCGCGGCGCGGGCGCGATCGGCCGCCTTGTTGACCTGCTGACTGATTTCCGCGATCGACGCCGACATCTCCTCGCTCGACGCCGCGACGGTCTGGACGCTTTGCGAGGCCCGCTGCGAGGCGGCGGCCACCACCCGGCTCTGCTCGGCGGTATGGATCGCGCCGTTCGACATCGTCCGGGCAGTATCCTTCATGCTTTTGGTCGCGTTCAGCATCTCATCGAGCGCACTGATCACCTCATTGTTAAATTCGCCGATCAGCTTATCGACCACCCGCGCGCGGTTTTCCTTGGCCTGGCGATGCCGTTCCTGTTCATCGGCCAGTTGCCCGGTGCGGATCGCGTTTTCGCGAAACACCGCGATCGCCTTGGCCATCGCCCCGACTTCGTCGGCGCGCCCGACGTGGGGGATCGCGATCTTGGTATGGCCATGGGCGAGTTCGGTCATGGTTCGGGTCATCGCCCCGATCGGGCCGGTGATGGTCCGGGCCAGGGCCAGACGAATGCCGAGCAGGACCAGGATGGTCGCGGCCAGGGTCGCCGCCGCCATCCAGGCGATCGCGCTCCTCTGGGTCGCTTGTTCGGCGGCCAGACTAACCCGGCTCGACAGGACGGCGATCACGTCGCCCTTGTTCAGCCCCATCGGGCCGTGGCAGGCAAAGCAGGCTTCCTGATCGGTGCCGTGATCGCCGCCGAGCCGGATCGGCACCGACAGTCGATAATTGCCGTCGACCAGGGCCTCCGCCGGCAGGCCGGTCTCCAGCGCCTGGCGGTCGATCGCGTCCTGGGGCGCCTTCGGGGTCCGACCCGGCTCGGCCTCGGCCATATGCGCGGTGACCTTGGGGCTCCAGACGCTCCACAACAGCCCCGGATAGTCCTCGTTGCGGCGATCGAACCAGTCATTGAAAACGGCCACGCCGACGCTGTCCGGGTCCTGGAGTCGCCTGGCCATCGCGCTGACGATCAGCGCCCGCAAAGACCGCAGCTGATCCTGGCTGGCCTCGCGCACCGACCGCTCCATTTGACCGGTCTCGAAGACGGTAAAGGCGGCTCCGGCAACCACGGCCAGCCCGAGCAGGACGGCGCCGATCAGCAGCATGAAGCGGGTTTGAATCGCGAGGTTGGTGAACATCTGGCTCTCTCTCTGGCCGGTGACGCCGATCTGTCCCCGCCGGCAGCGAATCCGCAGTCTGCCGCACCCTCGGGCTCCCCAAAAACTGGGGTGCGCAACCGGCGGCTTCCCACTAATATTATCAACTTAGCGAATCTTCACTACCCCGCGGCACCTCGCCGCGCCCCCTGGCCGGCCGGATCGCAGCCGTCCGGGATCGCAGGAGACCCCCGATGACCGCATCCGCTGATCGGCATCGTTATTTTGCAGCGCTGGCGTGGGCGCTGATCGCGAGCGCCGCCGGAGCTGCCTCAGCGAAAACGCTGGTGATCGCAGCGCCAGACCTGCCGCCGATGATCGACCGCGCCGGCGACGGCCGCGAAGCGACCATCGTCCGGGAAACCCTGGCCGCGTGCGGACATGACGTCGGATTCCATGTCGTGCCGTTCAGCCGGCACTGGCAGATCTATCGTTACGATCCCGCCATTGATGCGGTGACCACGGTGCCGACGGACCTGGCGCTGCCGGGCTATCCGTCGGGCGTCTATATCCAATACCAGAACGGCGCCTCGACGCTTCAGGCCAGCAGGCTCAAGATCAGCACCCTCGGCGATTTGACCGGCCGTGCGGTGGCCTCCTTCCCGAGCGCCAAAGCGATCCTGCCCGGCCTGGAGGCTGCCGCGCCGCGTTTTGCCAGCTACCAGGAATTCGCCGACCAGCTCACCCATTCCAAGCTGCTGTTCGCCCGCCGGATCGACGCCGTCCTGGCCGACGGGCTGATCTTCGCCGAGTACGGCCGCCAGCTGATATTGCGCGCCGATCACGGCGAGGTCCTGCCGTTCGACCCCCATCAGCCGGAACGCTTCACCGCGATCTTCCCGCCGACGCCCTATGTCATGGCGTTCCGCGACCAGGGCTTGCGCGACGATTTCGACCGCTGCTTCGCGACCTTGAGCCGCAGCGGCCGAATCGACGCGATCAACCGCGCCGTGGTGTCCCGCTACCGGGACACCGTCGGCGACCAGTATCTCGGCTACTGACGGCCATCCCGGCCGACCATTCCGCGATCACTCCGCGGCGGTCTGCTCGGGCGCCGTCGCGCCATCGAGCTTGGCCGAGCTGCAGCTGTCCACCAGATAAACGATCGACTGATAGGGCACGCCGCCATGGAGCGTCAGCCCGATCTCGCAACTGCGGCTGGTAGACACGCCACCGGTGCAGCCCTCGGGCAATTTATCCTTGAGCGTGCGCAAAGCATGGGCATTGAGCTCCGGGAAGGTGAAGCCCTTGTCGCCGGCCCAGCCGCAGCAGCCGATATTGTCCGGGATCACCGCCTTGTCGGCGCATTTCTCGGCAATCGCCTTCAACTTGCCGTCCAGCCCGGAGCGCTGGCTGGAACACGGCACATGCACCGCGATCGCGCCGCGCTGCTTGCGGAAGCTCAGCCGGTCGAGCAGCCGGTCGTGGATGAACTCGGTGATATCGACCAATGGCAGCCGGCCGTTCAGGTACTTCTTGAGCCGGAACGAGCACGGGCTGGTATCCGACACGATCGGAATCGCGCCCTCGCGGCTGGCGATCTTGAGGGCTGCTTCGATCTCGGCCGATTTCGCGTCGGCCTGCTCGGGCAATCCCTTGCTCTCGAACGGCTGGCCGCAGCAGAACTGGTCCAGGCCAGCGGGATAGATCACCGTATAGCCGGCCTTTTTGAGCAGCGCGTCGGTCGCCACCGGCAGCGACCGCTGGTCGGGATCGCCCTTCGCCGGCCCCATGGTCCGGCTGATGCAACTCGGCAAATAGACCACCTCGGGCCGTCCGGGCGCCGCCGCGACCGCCACCGGCGCCTTGAACGCGGCCCGGCCCGGGGTGGCGCGGTGCCACAACGGCAGCTGATCGGCGGTCAGGCGGCGGCTGGTCCGCCCCAGCCAGTCGGTGACGCCGCCGCCGACCACCGATTGGGCGATCCCCGCCGCGCCGAGCCCGAGCCCGGTTACCGACATGGTCGCGCCGAAATGGCCGGCGACCCAGCCGGCCACCTGCTTTTGCAGGGGCGACCGCCGGTCTGCGCGCAGGGCCTTGGTCAGGAGGCCGGTCTCGATCCCGACCGGGCAGGCCATCGAGCACAAGCCGCAGGCGGCGCAGGTGTCGATCGCCTGGTAGTCGTAAAGCTTGCGCAGCGTGGTTTCGCGGGCACGATCCTCGCCCGAGGCGGCCAGGCGGGAAATCTCGCGCCAGCCGACGATTCGCTGGCGCGGGGTCGTGGTCAGGCCCTGGGAGGGGCACATCCGTTCGCAGAAGCCGCATTCGATGCATTTATCGACCACCGGATGGGCGGCGGGCAGCGGTTTCAGGTTCTTGATATGGGCATCCGGGTCGTCGTTGAGGATGACGCCGGGATTGAGCAGGCGCTCGGGATCGAACAGGTCCTTGATCTCGCGCATCAGGCCATAGGCCTGCTCGCCCCATTCATAGGCGACGAACGGCGCCATGTTGCGGCCGGTACCGTGTTCGGCCTTCAGCGACCCATCATACTTGCGCACCACCAGCTCGACCACCTCGTCCATGAAGGCGCGGTAGCGTTCAACCTCGGCCTTGGTGCCGAAGTCCTGGGTGAACACGAAGTGAAGATTGCCTTCCAGCGCATGGCCGAACACGATCGCTTCGGTGTAGCCGTATTTGGCAAACAGAAGCTGCAGGTCGGCGGTGGCGGCGGCCAGTTGAGGCACCGGGAAGGCAACGTCCTCGATGATCACGGTGGTGCCGGTCGGACGCACCGCGCCGACCGCCGGGAACAGGCCCTTGCGGATGTTCCAGTAGCGGGTATAGAGCGCCACGTCCTCGGTAAACTCGGCGGGCACGATCAGGCTGACGCCGGCCAGGACGGTGCTGATCTCGGCGATATTGGCGGCGAGCTTTTCCGCACTCTCGGCGCGGGTCTCGACCAGCAGCGCCGTCACTCCCTCTGCGACGCCCTTGATCGAGTCGGGCATGCCGGGCTTGGACTCGACCGAGCGCAGCGACGCGCGGTCCATCAGCTCGACCGCCGAGACCGGAGTCGGCTTCAACAGCGCCACCGTGCGGCAGGCCTCGACGATATCGGGGAACAGCAGCAAGGCCGAGGCCTTGGTCGGGTGCTCGGGCACGGTGCGATAGGTAATCTCGGCCATGAAGGCGAGGGTGCCTTCCGAGCCGATCATCAGATGCTGCAGGATGTCGATCGGATCCGTGTAGTCGACCAGGGCGTTCAGGCTGTAGCCGGTGGTGTTCTTGATCTTGAATTTGTGACGGATGCGGTCGGCCAGCACGGCATCGGCGCGGGTGCGCTCGCCCAGCGCCTTCAGGCGCTCCAGCAGGGCGCCATGGCGGGCGGCGAAGAAATAGCGGCTGTCGGGATCGGCGGTGTCGAGCACGCTGCCATCGGCCAGGATCACCCGCATCGCCTCCAGCGTCCGATAGCTGTTCTGGGCGGTGCCGCAGCACATGCCGCTGGCGTTGTTGCCGGCGATGCCGCCGATCTTGGCGGCGTTGATCGAGGCCGGGTCCGGGCCGATCTTGCGGCCGTGGGGCGCCAGCAGACGGTTGGCCTCCGAGCCGATCAGGCCCGGCTGCAGCCGCACCGTCCCGGCATCGGCACTGATCACGCAGCGGCTCCAATTGTCGCCGAGCACCGCCAATACGGAATCGCTGATCGCCTGTCCGGACAGCGAGGTGCCGGCGGCGCGGAAGGTCACGGGGGTGTGGAAACGGTGGCACAGCTCAAGGAGCCGGCGGACCTCCTGTTCGCTTTCGACGATCACAACCAATTGCGGAATCAGGCGGTAAAAGCCGGCATCGGTGCCGAAGGCGAGCGTGCGCAGCGGATCGGTGATCAACCGCTTTTGCGGGATCGTCCCGATCAGGGCCTGCGCCAGCGCCCGACAGCGGTCGGCCAGCTCGGCTTTGGCCTTGGAGTCGTCATGGTGCCGAATTGCCGCTCCATCCATAGGTTTCCTCCGTAATTGCCCTGTTGGTCGGACTCTGCAGGTGCTCAGTCGCACGGCGCCACTCACCGCGAGCCAGCTCGGCACCAGCTGACCCGGCGGCAGATGCGACCGTTCTCGCCCTGACCGGGCAAGACCGGATCAGGGGGCGAACACTTGGGCCGGATTATCTGCGAACGGCAAAAAAAATTCGACAACAAATGAACTGGGCCGACCGAACCGCAGCGCGGCGGCAAGAACCAACGGGTGGGACCAGCCGCCCTGCCGGGCGGTCCCGTGCCGGCTTGGGCCGGACGGCACGATGCCGGCCGGCGATCGCCGATCAGCGCCTAATAGCGGCGGTGGTCGTAGTGATTGCCATAATTCTCGTACCGGTTGCGGGAATTTCCGTACTGATTGCCAGAATTGCCGTAATACTGGCGCAAACATTCCTCTTCATCGGTATTCTTGCTTCGGCACAGGTCACGGACGCTACGTCCGGCGTCACGTGGACTGCGATATTGCTGGCGCTCGATACACTGCTCCATGCAATCCTTGTAGGATTTGCCCGGACCCGAACAGTATTGATGGCACTGCGATTCCGCCCTTGCCGGCACGGCAGAGAGGAAGCAGGCGGCGAGGATCGCGGCGATCGCGATCCGGCTCGCGGTGGAGAACGGCTGGTAGGCCATCTGAAGGTCTCCCGGAGGTTGGGCGGCGCAGGTCCCCCGCCGGGACACGCGCTCGTCAGTAAAATGACAACGATTTCATGACATGAACGTTCCGGCCTAAAAAAAATTCCAAATCCGGCAGGAGCCCGCCTGCGGCTCAGTCGAACCCGGCCATGGCGCAGCCCCCGCGGGAGCAGGCCGGCGCGCCGCAGGGCGGCGGCGGTGCCGCGGCGCGTGCCTTGCCGACATTGGGCGCCATGATCGCTTTCTCGACCGTGCCGCTGCCGCAGTCCGGGCAGGTGAGTTCCGACTTGCGGTCGTCGTAATCGGCCATATTGGCAAACCACTCTTCGAATTCGTGGCCGTGGTCGCAACGCAAGGCATAGCGGATCATGATCAGGAGTCCTCGCCGGGCGAAACTTTTCAATCGCCTGTCATAATGAGACCCGGCCCGGCAAATTTCAATCGGCGGTGAACGCGATGCCGGCGCCCTGAGCCGGGCGGCCGGGTCGGTGGTCAGGGTAGCGGCGATGGGATATGATCCTGCTGCCGGCCAGTTTTCCGGCGGGAGGCCCGGTTTTCCGGCAGAATACCCGCCAAAATACCCGGCAGAATACAAGGACCGTGGCGCTGAGAGCCAAGCTGCGGCAGCAGAACAGAGGAAGCGAACCTGATCGATACCGGCCTCGACGTTGAAGCCGACCGCCGTTCCGAGCGGTCGGAACCGTTGATCGTCAGCGCGGCCGGAGGCTGTTTCGCCCTGCCGCGCGCTGTGGTGCGCGCGGTGGCGTTTCCGGCGCCGGTGTCGCCCCTGCCCTTGCAGCGCGCGCCGACCGACGGCCTGGTCGAGGTCGCGGGCCGGCCGATGACCCAGATCGATGCCACCCTTCTGGTGCCGGGCGGCGGTCGGGAGAAGGCGGCTCAGGAGCCGGCGGGCCGGGCCGGTAAACTGGTGGTGATTGCCGGACCGCAGGGCCGCGGCGAGGTCGCGCTCCGGGTCGACGCCGTGCTCGGCTGGGCCAAGCCGGCGCAGGCCCCGACGCCGTTTCCGCTCGCTGCGGTGTTTGCGCTTTTGGCCGAGGAACCAGCGGAGATTTCGGCGGTCGCGCCGGAAACTTCAGACCCTGATCCGGTGGTCGATCTGCTGCTGGTCGACCAGCCTGGACGGCGGCTGGCGCTGCCGGTCGACGGCATCGAGGCGGCAGCCCGGATCGACGCGGTGTCCACGCTTGCCGGCCACGGCGCCGCCGCCGTCACCGTCGCCACCATCGACGGCCGGCTGATACCGCTGGTCGCGGCGGCAGCGAGTCCGGAGCCCCGGCCGAGCGGCTGGGCGGTCCTCGGCGACTGCGGCGGCGGCGAGGGCGCTTTCGCGGTGTCGCGTGTGGTCGGCCTGCACCGCCTGCCGCGGTCCGCCGTGATCCACCTGTTCCGGCCGGGCGGCGATGCGGACGCGCCGGCCACGGTCTGTTTCCTGGCCGAGGGCGGGGTTCCTGTGGTGATCGAATCCTTTGCGCAGGCAGTCGGCGGCACCGGCAATCCCGGGTTCGATTGCCCGGCGCCGATCTCTGCCGGCCGCCAGCGGGGGAGCGAAGACACGGTGAGCGGCGCCGGTGGTGGCCTGCTGATCGAGACCGGCGGAGTTGCCGCCGTGGTGCCGCTGGCGTGCCTGGGCCGGGTGCTGGATCCAGACGAGGTGCCGGCCGGCGCCCTCCAAGCCAGGCGGCGGCGCGCAGCCTTGCCGGTGTTGGGCGGCGACCGGCACCGACGGCAGGCGGGTCAGGCGCCGGGGAGCCCGGCGTGCCGAACCTTGGTCGAACTCGGCGGTCCCGACGCCTGGCACGTCCTGCTCGCCGCCGACCGCCTTCGCCCCGAGCCGACCGGCCGCCGCTGGCAGTCGCCGCCCTGGCTGCCCCGCGCCGCCGCCGCCGTGGTCGAGGCGGTCCGGCCCGACGACAGCGGCGAAGGGTGGCTGGTTCGGCTGCGCGGCGACTTCGATTTTCCGGCGCTGCCGTTTTCGGTGCGGCGGCTTGTGGTCTCTTCCGTGCTCGGCTGGGTCAATCTCCGGCTGCCCGCTTCGAGGGTGTCATGAACGCGATTACGATCAAGACCAAACTGCGCCTGGCCTTCCTGGGGCTGGCCGGCTGTTTCCTGGCGGTCGGGCTGATTACCATCGAGCGCATGGCCGAACTCAACCATTTCTCGACCGAAATGGAGCAGAACTGGATTCCCAGCCTGGTCCTGACCGCCACGATCAATACCGCGACCAGCGATTACCGGATCGGCGAAGCGCTGCATGTCCTCAGCACCGACCCCGAGGAAATGGCCCGGCGGGAGCAGGAGCTGAGCGGCCTGGAGGGCGAGATCGCCAAGGCTCGGGCGACTTACGAGCCGCTGATCGACTCGGCGGAGGAGCAGACGATCTACGGCGATTTCGCCAAGCAATATGCCGCCTATCTCGCGGCCAGCCGTCAGGCGATCATCCATTCCCGCGCCAACCAGAATGACGCGGCCGCGGCCCAGCTCAAGGAGAGCGGGCGGATGTTCCAGGAGTTCAGCGCCCATCTGACCCGGTTGGTCGAGTTGAACCAGCAGAGCGCGATGGCCGCCAGCGAGGAGGGCAATCGTATCTTCGCGTCCAGCCGGACCATCGTGATCGGCTCCAGCATCGCGGTGCTGGCAATCGCGATCCTGCTGGCCTGGGCCGCCGAACGCATGATCTCGCGGCCGATCGCCGAGCTGTCGGCGGCGGTCGCCAAGGTGTCGGAGGGCATCCTCGATATCACGCTGCCGGGCCAGGGCCGGGGCGACGAGGTCGGGCGCATCGCCACCGCTGCCGCCGGCACCGTGGCAACCATCCGGTCGGTGGTCGGCGGCCTGCATGCCATGATCGCCGAGGCCCGCGCCGGCAACCTTTCGGTGCGCGCCGATGCCGGGCGCTACAAGGGCGAGTTCGGCACACTGCTGAAGGGCGCCAATGAACTGGTCGAGGCCCTGACCAGGCCCCTGCTCGAAGTCGCTGAGGTGATGCAGCGCCTCGCCGCCGGCGATCTCTCGGGCCGCATGCAGGGCGCCTATGAGGGCGATCTGCGGGCGCTCAAGGCCAACGTCAACCGCAGCCTGGATGCCCTGGCCGGCCTGCTCGCCGAGGTCGGCCGGGTCGCCGAAGGACTGGCGTCGGGCGACCTGCGGCCGACCATCGACGGCAGCTACCAGGGCGCTTTCGCCGGCCTCAAGGCCAATGTCAACCAGGGCATGGCGCGGCTCGGCGAGCTGCTGACCGCAATCGCCGGGAACACCACCCAGGTCGCCTCGGCCACCACCGAAACCACCGCGGCGGCCCAGCAGGTCGCCCAGGGCTCGACCCAGCAGATGGCGACCCTGGCCGAACTGTCGGCGGCGATCGGCCAGACCGCGGCGGCGGTCGAGCACGTCGCGGTCAATTCCGCGACCGGCAGTACGATTGCCCGCTCGGCTTCGGAGCTGGCGGCGGCCGGCCGCACCGAACTCGGGGCGCTCGCCGAAGAGGTCGAACGGATCGCCGGGCGCCACGGCCGGATCGACCAGATCACCGCGGCGATCACCCGGATCGCCGACAAGACCCAGGTCTTGTCGATCAATGCCGGCATCGAAGCGGCGCGGGCCGGCGACGCCGGGCGCGGCTTCGGCGTGGTCGCCCACCAGATCGGCCGCCTGGCCGAGGAGGCGGCACTGGCGGCACGCGACATCGGCGCCCTGGTCGGCGAGGCCACCGAGGGGGTCAAGCGCAGTGCCGACGGGGTGCGCGGCGCCCGTGCCACCATGGACCGGATCGCCGAGGCGGCGGCGAGCAGCGGCGCCACCGTCGCGACCATCGCCTCGGCGATCACCGAACAATCGGGCATCGTCCAGACCCTGTCGCAGCAGGTCGGCGACCTCCACGTCGCCGGCGAGGCCAATGCCGCCGCGGCCGAGGAGATTGGCGCCACGATGGAGGAGCTGGCGCGCATGGTCCATCAGACCCGCGCCCAGGTCGACCGCTTCACCCTCGCCTGACCGGCTGACGGACCCCAGCAATGCCGCCGCAACCGCGCTCCGGAAAGCTCCGCAAGCTTCTGATTCCCCTGTTCTTCTGCGGGGCGATCGGGGCGGCGCTCTATTATGGCGGCTCAGCCTTCCACTCGATCGGCGTCGCCGCCTTCGACACCGCCAGCCAGATTCTGGCCTATGCGCTGGGCTTCGGCGAAATCCTGTTCCTCGCCGTGTTCGTGCAGCGGCTGGTCCAATACGTCGTGCTCGATGGGCTGGTCGCCTCGGCCTTGGGCACGCCGACGCCGCGCCTGTTGTCCCAGCTGTGGGCGCTGATCGTCTTCGTGGTCGGCGCCGCCGCGGTCGCCGGCATCGTGTTCAAGCAGGATCTGACCGTCCTGTGGGCGGCCTCGGGCATCGTCGGCTTCGTGTTCGGCATCGCACTCCGCGACATGATCCTCGACATCTTCACCGGGCTGGCGATCAACATCGACCGCCCGGTCAAGATCGGCGATTCCGTGCTGCTGCACAAGGCCGGCGAGTATCAGATCGAGGGCAAGGTCCTGGAGATCAGCTGGCGGTCGACCCGCATCCAGGATCTCTACCGCAATATCGTGGTCATCCCCAACAGCAAGCTCGCGGCGTCGGTCATCACCAACTACTCGACGCCCCAGAACTTCCTGCGGGCGCCGATGATCATCACCCTCGACCCCGAGATTGCGCCCGACCGCGCCATCCGCATCCTCGAAGCGGCGGCGACCGAGGGCGGGCAGGGCTTCGTCGGCCCGGACGCGCCGGCGCCGGTCGCCTGGGTCAAGGAGATCACCACCCATGGCGTCGAGTACATGCTGAACTTCTTCCCCAGCCTGGAGACCCGGGTGCGCGGGCGCAGCGCCGTTCTGTCCCAGGTCCTGCTCCATCTGGCGCGGGCCGGCATCCGGCCCGCGGTGGCGCGCTATCAACGGCTCGACGGCGATCTCCCGGTGGCGACCCGGACCGCGCCCGAGGTCGGCCACATTGCTCTGATGCTGGCCGGCACCGAGCTGTTCGGCGGACTCGATCCTGACGACCTGGCGTTGCTCGCCGAGGGTGGGAGGATGCGCGCGGCGGCGGCCGGTACGGTCCTGGCCCAGGCCGGCGAGAGTGCCGTCGCGGCGCTGCTGGTGGTCGAAGGGCTGCTCGGCGCCGGGACCGGGCGTGCCGCCGACGGATCGGTGGACCTGGTCGGTCCGGGCAGCCTGGTTGGGGCCGAGGCACTGTTTACCGGCGACGGCTATCCCCGCACGCTCCGCGCCCGCACCGCCGTCCTGGTCGCCGAACTCGACCTCGCCCTGGTCCGCCGGCTGCTCGAACGCAAGCCGACGCTGGCTGCCGTCCTGAGCGCGCGGCTGGCAGGCCTGCTCCACCGCCAGCTCGCGGCCGGCAGCGGTCGGCGCCTGACGCTGAGCGAAGGCGAATTGGCCGCCGACATCCTGGCCAGCCTGCGCCGCAGCTTCGCCGATCTGAAGCTGCCGTGACCCGTCGACAATCGATTATTGCAACTCATTCTCATTATAAATATCCTGGCGCTTGTTGTGACGAGCGGAGGAATTATGGGCGAGATCAGTCTCGAAGACCCATGTATGAGGCTGTGCCGATTCGATGACGCCGGCTGGTGCCTTGGCTGTCGGCGCAGCCGGGCGGAGGTCAAGGCCTGGAAGCGCCTGCCGGACCAGGACAAGGCCAGGATCAACCGACGGATCCTGCCCCTGATCGCGGCGGCCCCGTCCAAGAAGGCGGCGCGGCGGCGCTTGCGCCTCGATAAGCGCATCCGGAAACTGGAAAAAAAACTGGCCCGCTTGCGTCGGCGCCAGCAGAGCCTGGGACCACAGCCGGGCAGCGAACGGCCCGGCATCGAAAAGGCCGCCTGAGCCGAACCGTCGTCGGCACCCGTGCCGGCATCATGGGGGAGGGTTACTGATGGACGAGGCTCAATCCGAACCGGCGCCGGGTCTGCCTGGCAGCAGCTTCCGTGGTTTGCGGGTGGAAACCGTCCTGGCCGAGGGCGGCATGGGGGTGACGCTGCTCGCTAGTCATCCCGTGCTCAAGGTGCCGTTCGTGGTCAAGCTGGTCAAACAAACCACCGCGACCGACGTCTTTCGCGAGGCCCATCTGGCGGCGCGGGTGATCTCGCGCCATGTCGTGCCGATCGTCGATGCCGGGCTCGAAGGCACGGTGCCGTTCATGATCCACGGCTTCGTCGATGGCATCGACCTGATGGAGTTGGTCGAAGTCTGCCGGCAGCAGGGGCGGCACCTGCCGACCGGCATCGCCTGCGCCATCATCGCCGGCATCGCGTCGGGTCTGCACGCAGTCCATCAGGCCGGTGTGATCCACCGCGACGTGAAGCCCGGCAATATCTACCTGCGCGGCGACGGCAGTGCGGCGCTGGGCGATTTCGGACTGGCGGTCGACCGCGCGGCCTTCGCCCACTCCGACGAGAGCGCGGATTGGGGCACCCCCAACTACAAGCCGCCGGAACAATGGACCGATGGCGAGATCACCCGGCAATCGGACATCTATGCCCTGGGCGCCACCGCCCACGCGGTTCTGACCGGGCGGCCACCCTTCGTCACCGACAGTCTCGATGGTCTGCGCGACGCCCATCTCAGCCGGCCCTATGGCGCGCCCGCGGCCCAAAGCCCGCGCGAGGCCTACGCCTTCTGGGTGATTGCCCGCATGCTCGCCAAAGCGCCGGTCGAACGCTACGACAGTGCCCAGACCGTGGCGGAACTGTTCCGCTTCATCGCCACCACCGCGCTGCCGCTGCAATGGCTGTCTGCGGATGTCTGCAGGATCGGCGATCTGGTGATCGCACTGCGCTGCGGCGCGCTGGCACCGCAACCGGGCGAGGCCGTGGTGCTGCCGGTCGCCCCGGATTTTTCGGCGCGGTCCGAGGCGGGCGCGGCGCTGACGGCAACGGCGGGGCTGCCGCCGCCCGACGCCACGCTTGCCGCGACCCGGCGACCACCGGTGCTGGGTGATGTCTTGTGGCAACAGGCGGAGCACCCGCATCCCTATTGGCTGGCCCAGTCGGTGGTGGTTCAGGGCAACGCCTTCTGCATCCAGCGCGGCGTGCTGCGCGGGTTGTTCGGCGCCGATCTGCGCGGCGCCGCTTTGGTCAGCTTCCCGCCGCCCGACCGCGACGGCGCGCTGCCCGAAGAGCGCGCGGCCCAACTGATGCTGGAAGCCTTCCGCAGCTTCGCCGCCTTCGCGCCAGTCCATGTCCGCCGGATCGAGATCGTCCTGCCGACCACGCGCGACCATGCACTTTGGAGCGCCCATCTGCGGTATTTCACCCCCGATGTGCTTGAGCACAGCCTCAACGGTACCTGAGCCGTCTACGCACGACGGTTTTGCGACACATAGTCGCAGCCTGCACCAAAAAGTCGTCTCAAACCTTTGGGTTACGTCTACTAAAGCGCGAGCGACTCCCCGGTATTTCGGTGACGACGTCCACGCCGCCATAAATTTGCCATCTTTCCAAGCTTAGTATTCAGCGATCTTGCGTCGGATCGTGTATTTACCGATCGGCCCAGGACCACCAGCAAACGTTGGGTGAACGCTCGGACCGCAGTGAGCCAAGAGTCCACGGAGGCAATCATGGTCGATGTCAGGGTTGGCTGGATCCGCGCCGACATCGCCCATGTCATGGTCTTGGGCGACTTCACCTATCAGGGGTCGGATCGCGCCGAACTGGGTTTGGCCGCCGCCTGCAACGGCCATCCTACCGTCATCCTCGACCTCGATCGCATCCACGCGCTGCCGCTGCTCGGAATTCTTTATATCCGCACGAGTTGTCGCGGCCTGATTCGGCGCGGCGGCAGAGCCGTCATCGTGGCCTCGCTGCCGACGGTTGAGTGGACGCTGCGGACCAATCGTATCGAGTACCCGGTCTATCGATCCCTGACCAGTGCGATCAGCGCCGTGATCCACTGACAAAAAAAAGGGGGCCAGACAGCCCCCTTTTTTAATCCTCCTCGCTCTTTCTTCTTATTAGTTAGCCTTCCACCTCAGCACCGGTTTGCGCGCCGCGGCGGTTTCGTCGAGACGACGGCGCGGCGTCAGGGTCGGGGCGGCGTGGAAATAATCGGCGTGGCCCGACTTGGCACGCTCGGCCAAGCCTTTCATCACCGCGATGAACTGATCCAGCGCCGCCCTGGTTTCGGTCTCGGTCGGCTCGATCAGCATGGCGCCGTGGACGACCAGCGGAAAATACACCGTCATCGGGTGGTAGCCCTCGTCGATCAGCGCCTTGGCGATGTCGAGGGTGGTCACGCCGCTGCCCTTGAGCGAGCGGTCGTCGAACAGCACCTCGTGCATGCACGGCCCCTCGAACGGCGTCGAGTAGTCGCTCCCGAGGCGGGCCAGCAGGTAATTGGCGTTGAGCACGGCATCCGACGAGGCCTGGAACAGGCCGTCGGCGCCGTGGCTCATGGCATAGGCGAGCGCCCGCACGAACATGCCCATCTGGCCATGGAACGCCTTCATCCGCCCGAAGGCCAGGCCGGTGGCGCCGTCGTCGTCGTTGGTTTCGACCAGGTGGAAACCGTCGCGGTCATGCACCACCGAGGGCAACGGGATGAACGGCGCCAGCGCTTCGGAGAACACCACCGGGCCACTGCCCGGCCCCCCGCCGCCATGGGGCGTCGAGAAGGTCTTGTGCAGATTGATGTGCATGACATCAACGCCGAGATCGGCCGGGCGGACCCGGCCGACGATGGCGTTGAAATTGGCGCCGTCGCAGTAGAAGAACGCTCCGGCCTGATGGATCGCCTCGGCGATTGCGATGATGTCGGTCTCGAACAGCCCGCAAGTATTGGGGTTGGTCAACATGATCGCCGCGACATCGGTGGTCGCCGGATCGCCCAGCTTGGCCTTGAAGGCGTCCAGATCCACCCGGCCGCGCGCATCGGCCGGGATGGTATCGACCGTGAAGCCCAGCGCCGCCGCGGTCGCCGGGTTGGTGCCGTGAGCGCTCTCGGGCACCAGAACCCGTTTGCGCGGCCGGTCGGCCCGGTGATCCAGCGCGGCGCGGATCGCCATCATGCCGCACAGCTCGCCATGGGCGCCGGCCGCCGGCGACATCGCCACCGCGGGCATACCGGTCAGCGTCTTCAGCCAATGCGCCAGGGTATCGATCAGCTCCAGCGCCCCCTGAACCGTCGACAGCGGCTGCAGCGGGTGGAGATCGGCAAAGCCCGGCAATCGCGCCAGCTTCTCGTTGATCCGCGGATTGTGCTTCATCGTGCACGAGCCCAGCGGGTAGAACCCGGCATCGATCGCATAATTGTTGCGGCTGAGCCGGGTATAGTGGCGCACCACGGTCGGCTCGGCCAGACCGGGCAGTCCGATCCGGCCGCGCGGCGCGACCCCGCCCAGCCGCAAGGCGAGCGCTGGAGGCTCGGGCAGATCGACGCCGCAATGGCCGGGGCTGTCCTGCTCGAAGATCAGCGGCTCTTCGATCCGCAGCCCGCGATTGCCGGAAATCGTGCCGAGCGGCGTCGCCGGGCTGGTGCCTGCCGGCTCGATCGCCGGCGCGTCCTTGGCGGTGGTCTGGCTGTTCATGTCAGAGCGCCTCCTCCAGCGCGGTACAGAGCGCGTCCATCTCGGCAACGGTGTTGGTTTCGGTGGCGGCGACCAGCAGCAGGTCGTCGAGGTCTTTCGCCTCCGGAAACAGCCGCGACACCGGCACGCCCGCCAATACGCCACGCTTGGCCAGCTTGTTGACCAGCTTGTGCGCGCGCCTGGGCAGACGGACGGTGAATTCGTTGAAGAAGCCGTCGTTGACCACCTCGACGTGCTTGATCGCAGACAATTTTTCCGCGAGCTGGACCGCAAAGGCATGGTTGAGCCGGGCCAGACGCGCAAAGCCCGCTTCGCCGAGCAGGCTCAAATGGATCGTGAAGGCCAGCGCACACAGCCCGGAATTGGTGCAGATGTTGCTGGTCGCCTTCTCGCGCCGGATATGCTGTTCGCGGGTCGAAAGGGTCAGCACCCAGCCGCGCTTGCCATCCGCATCCAGGGTCTCGCCGGTCAGCCGTCCCGGAATCTGGCGGACATATTTCTCCTTGGCCGCGAACAGCCCGACATAGGGGCCGCCGAAATTCAGCGCATTGCCGAGCGACTGCCCTTCAGCGGCGACAATATCAGCGCCCATTTCGCCGGGCGGGGTCAGCAGCCCAAGCGAGACCGCTTCGGTCACCACCACGATCAGCAGGGCGCCTTTGGCCCGACAAGCCGCCGCCAGCGCCGACAAGTCGCGAACCTGGCCGAATACGCTGGGGTTCTGGACCACGACGCAGGAGGTCGTCTGGTCGATCAGGCCGGCCAGATCTTCGGTGCCCAGCGGATCCGGCGCACAAGCCACCGCCTCGAAGCCGACGAAGCGGGCGTCGGTCCGGGTGGTGTCACGGTAGTGGGGATGCAGCCCGCCCGACAGCACCGCCCGGCTGCGCTTGGTCACCCGGTTGGCCATCATCACCGCTTCGGCGCAGGCGGTGGCGCCGTCGTACATCGAGGCGTTGGCGATCTCCATCCCGGTGATCAGCGCCACCTGGGTCTGGAATTCGAACAGATATTGCAGCGTGCCCTGGCTGATCTCGGGCTGGTAGGGGGTATACGAGGTCAGGAACTCGCCGCGCTGGATCAGATGATCGACCGTGGTCGGAACATGGTGGCGATAGGCGCCTGCGCCCAGGAAGAACGGCACCGAGCCGGCCGGCACATTCTTCGCCGCCATCGCCGCGATCGCCCGCTCGACCTCCAACTCGCCCTGGAAGCCGGGCAGGCCCGGAATGGCACCGCTGCGGCGCGCCGAAACCGGCACGTCGCAGTACAGCTCATCGACCGACGAGGCGCCGATCGCCCCCAGCATCGCCGCACGGTCGGCCGCGGTCAGCGGCAGGTAGCGCATCACTCCAGCCCTTCCAGGAAGCTCTTGTAGGCGTCTTCGTCCATCAGCGCGTCGAGTTGCGCCGGCTCGGACAGGCGCAGTTTGAAGAACCAGCCAGCACCCTGGGGATCGGTGTTGACGATCGCCGGCTCGTCGGTCAGGCCGGGATTGGCCTCCACCACCTCGCCATCGACCGGGGCATAGACCTCGCTGGCCGCCTTGACCGACTCGACCACGGCGACCTCGCCACCCTGGACCACTTCACGGCCGAGTTCGGGCAGTTCGACGAATACCAGGTCACCCAGCGCGTGCTGGGCATAGTCGGTAATCCCGACCGTGCCGATACCGTCCTCAACCTGGATCCACTCGTGATCCTTGGTAAATCTGAGAATGCTCATGGGTTTGCCCTTTGCCAAAAAGGGGAGCGCCGCCCCCTCGATCGATCCTCGCCAGGGGCCGATGGCCCCCGAACCCCCTCGTGAAGCGCCGTACCAGCGTCGACCGCCGTATTCGTGTCAACCGCGGTAATAGTTCTGCGGCACGAACGGCAGCTTGACTACCTGCGCCGGCAGTGGCTTGCCGCGCACCATCAGGGTCACCGCGCTCCCTGGCGCCGCCTGGGCGGTCGCGACATAGCCCATCGCCACCGGCCCGCCCAGGGTCGGGCCGAACCCGCCGCTGGTCACTTCGCCGATCCGGACACCTGCCGCATCGACGATCTCGGTATGCTCGCGCGCCGGCTGGCGCCCCTCGGGGCGGATGCCGACCCGTTTGCGCGCCACCCCGTCGCGCAGCTGGGCCTGGACCACCGCCGCCCCCGGAAAGCCGCCCTGCTCGCGCCGGCGCTTGGCGATCGACCACATCAGCGCGGCTTCGACCGGCGTCGTGGTCTGGTCGATATCGTGGCCGTAGAGACACAAACCGCATTCCAGCCGCAGCGAGTCGCGGGCACCCAGACCGATCGGCGACACCTCCGGTTCACCCAGCAGCAGATGGGCCACCGCCTCGGCTTCGGCATTGACCACCGAAATCTCGTAGCCGTCCTCGCCGGTATAGCCCGAGCGGGTCAACAAGACCGGGATGCCCCGGATCGCCGCCTTGGCGAAGCTCATGAACGGCATGGTCGCAGCCCCCGGCACCAGCCGCGACAGCACCGCCGCGGCGGCCGGTCCCTGCAGTGCCAGCAGCGCCCGGTCCTCCAGATATTCCACCGCGACCCTGCCGGCCAGACCGGCCTGCAGATGCGCGATATCGGCGTGCTTGCACGCCGCATTGACCACCACGAACAGGTGGTCGCCGGCATTGGTCACCATCAGGTCGTCGAGGATGCCGCCCTGATCATTGGTGAATTGGGTATAGCGCATCCGCATCGGCGCCAGCGCCTGCAGCTCGGCGGGGACCAGCGACTCCAGTGCCGCCGCCGGGTTCGCGCCGTGCAGGCGGAGCTGCCCCATATGGGACACGTCGAACAACCCGGCATGGGCGCGGGTGTGCAGATGTTCCTTGAGGATACCGGCGGGATACTGCACCGGCATGTCGTAGCCGGCGAACGGCACCATTTTGGCGCCCAGTTCGACATGCAGCCGGTGGAGCGGCGTCTTCTTCAGGGAATCCGGGGACGAGGTCAAGGCGCGGTTCTCCGACAGAGCGTGGACCCGTGCATAGTCTGGCACAGGCGGCGGCCCCCTCTGTCACGAACCTGAGAGATTCACCGGATGACCTCGGCGTCGAGAGGGATGACCTCGGCGTCGGGGGGCCGGCTTACGCCTTCGGTGAGGCACCGGAACCGAAGCCCCGCTGCCTGCTTTCCAGAGTGCCTTCCCCCGCGGTCCTTTTGCCTGAGAGTTTGTGGGGCGTTTGCTCCTTCGGCGCCGCCGGACGGTTCTGCGAGCAGGCCAGTCCGCCGGTCTCTCCCGCCAGGGGTCGTCGGCATAGTGCCCGCTCGCCGGAGACCAGATCCCGCCAGCAGGCGATCTCACCCTACCCGTCCCACCCGGAAAGTCAATCCGCGGATTGGCGCACGACCCGGCAGCCGGCATAATCAAGCCGGCACGCCCGTGCGGTCGGGCGATCGGATCGGGGGGGCCTGATGCTGGAGTGGCATGCCGGGTGCCGCGCGCTGCGCCGGCTGCGGGTCCGGTTCGGACGGCGTCGACCGATTCGGCTGGCATCGGCATTCGACCAGGCCTATGGCGTCGCCACCGCCGGAGAGCTGCCCTGGCAGGATCTGGGCAGCGGCAGCGCCACCGATGCCTTCGTCACCGAATATGATCCGTCACCACCGCTCTTGCTGCGCTGCGCACTGGCGCGCCTGCCCGAGCGCGACCGCTTCACCTTTCTCGACCTCGGCTGCGGGAAGGCGCGGGCCTTGATCATCGCGTCCGAATTCAACTTCAAGGCGATCGTCGGCATCGAGAAATCGCCGGGATTGGCCGCCATCGCGGCAGCCAATGCAGCGGTGGTGGCGAAACACCATCCAGAGCGACCGCGCCTTCGGGTGATCGAGGCAGATGCCGCCAACTGCCCCCTGCCCGCGGGCAATCTGGTGGTCTATCTCTACAACCCGTTCCTGGCACCGGTGCTGGCGGTGGTCGCCGAGCGCATCCAGGGTGCGCTGCAGCAAGAACCACGTCAACTCTATGTGGTTTACCTGAACCCGGTGCTGCGCCGGCTGTTCGACGCCTGCCCCGAACTGGAAGCGGCGCCCGAACTGGCGATCGCCGCCCAGTGCCGTGACGAAGGGCGGATTCCTGCGGAAATCGCCGTGTGGCGGGCACGTTTGCGGGCATAAGCGGTGCCCCGAGTCGGGCAGATTGCGCGTTTCGTCGGCGGCTTCTATATTCAGTCCTTGAGTTACTTTGGACACTATGGGTATATCATCGGCATGGGTGCTTCTCCCTTGCTGCCAGCAATCACAGAAAAATAAAGGGAAATCCATGATCGGCAAACTCAATCACGTCGCGATCGTCGTGCCCGACCTTGCGGCCGCGACGGCGCTCTATCGCAACACTCTGGGTGCCAAGGTTTCAGAACCGCATGATCTGCCCGAGCACGGGGTGACCACGGTCTTCGTCGAACTCGACAATACCAAGATCGAGTTCCTGCATCCCTTCGGCGACAAGTCGCCGATCGCCAAATTCCTGGAAAGCAACCCGACCGGTGGCGTGCATCACGTCTGCTTCGAGGTCGCCGACATCATGGCGGCGCGCGACAAGCTGAAGGCGGACGGTGCCCGCGTGATCGGCGACGGCAATCCCAAGATTGGCGCCCACGGCAAGCCCGTATTGTTCCTCCATCCCAAGGATTTCTTGGGAACCCTGACCGAAATCGAACAAGCCTGAACGAACGCGAGGCTTTCCGGCCGGCGACCCGTGGCGGTCGCCGGCTGTCTGCCAGCGCCCGTTCCGGCGCCATGTCATTTTGTGTCCGGAGCTGATAATCTGAGCAATCCGGCCGCAACCAACCCGTGGGGCGAGCGATGACGCTGTCCGCAAAACTGCTTGAAACTCTCAAGACCAAGCGTGAGGCCCTGATCGCCGGCGGCGGTGCGGACAAGCTGGCCGCGCGTCATGCCAAGGGATTGTTAGGTGCCCGCGAGCGTCTTGCCGCACTGTTCCAGCCTGAGACCTTCCAGGAGATCGGGCTGCATGTCCGCCACGCCGGCGAACATTTCGGCATTGCCGAAAAGGAACTGCCGGCAGACGCCGTGATCGTCGGCACCGGCCTGGTCGGCGGTCGCACCGTTGCCGCGATCAGCCAGGACTTCATGGTCTCGGCCGGCTCGCTCGGGCTGATGCATGCCCGCAAAATCGTCAAGGCGATGGAACTGGCGCTGAAGCTCGGCGTGCCGATGGTCGCATTCAAGGACTCCGGCGGCGCGCGCATCCAGGAAGGCGTGGCGGCCCTGGCCGGCTACGGCGAGGTGTTCTACCACAACGTCCTGCTGTCGGGCGTGGTGCCGCAGATCGCGGTGATCGCCGGTCCCTGCGCCGGCGGCGCCTCGTATTCGCCGGCGCTGATGGATTTCATCATCATGATCCGGCGCAGCGCCCACATGTTCATCACCGGTCCGGAGGTGATCCGGGCGGTGACCGGGCGCACCACCAGCATGGATGAAGTCGGCAGCGCCGAGATGCACTCGACGGTTAGCGGCAACGTTCATTTCGTCGCCGAGAATGAGGCGCATGCGATCGAGATCACCCATCGCCTGCTGTCCTACCTGCCGCCCAACAATGCCGAAGACCCGCCGCACCACCCGACCGAATCCCTCGATCTCAGCAATGACGAGGGCATGAATGCAGTGATCCCCGACGACAGTTCGGAGGCGCTGGATGTCAAGGCGGTGATCCACCGTCTGGTCGATAACGGGGAATTCCTTGAGGTCCATGCCGGCTTCGCCGGCAACATGGTGGTCGGGTTCGGCCGGCTCGGCGGGCTGGTGGTCGGCATCGTCGCCAACCAGCCGATGGAGAAGGCCGGAGCGATCGACATCGACGCCTCGGACAAGGCGGCGCGCTTCATCCGCACCTGCAACGCCTTCAATATTCCCCTGATCACCCTGGTCGATGTGCCTGGCTTCCTGCCCGGCTTCGAGCAGGAGCGGGCCGGCATCATCCGCCACGGCGCCAAGCTGCTGTTCGCCTATGCCTCGGCCACGGTGCCGAAGCTGACCGTGGTCCTGCGCAAGGCCTATGGCGGTGCCTATGTCGCGATGTGCAGCCAGCCGATGGGCGCCGACTTCGTCTATGCCTGGCCGACCGCGGAAATCGCGGTGATGGGTGCCGAGGGCGCGGTCAACATCCTCTACAGCAAGGAGCTGAAGGGGGCGGAGAACGCCAGGGCGCGGGCCAAGGAACTCGCCGCCGAATACCGCGCCGAATTCGCCTCGCCCTATATGTCGGCGAGCAAGGGCTTCATCACCGACGTGATCGAACCGGGCATGACCCGGGCGACGCTGGCCTTGTCGTTGCGCAAAATCCTCAACAAACGCGAGCTGCGTCCGGCAAAGAAGCACGGGAACATCCCGCTGTGACCGCGACGATCGCCGCCCTCCCTCCTGCTGCGGAACCGGCATCATGATCCTGAAATCCCTGACCATCTACATGCTGGCCATCGCGATTTCGCTGCTGGTCGCCCTGGTCATCCGCGGCATCGTTCTGGTGCTCGCGCGCAACGAGGAAAAACGGGCAAAACTGGCGCCCCAGGCGCCGGCCAAGGACCAGCCGGCCGCCAAGGCCGGCCCGAATGCCGACGATATCGTTGCGATCGCCGCAGCAATCCAGGCGGTGTTCGGGTCCCGTCGAATTCTCAAGATCGAATCCCACGGTGCCCCTGGCCACTGGATGCTCGAGGGGCGGCACACCCACCATTCTTCCCACGCCGATCGCCGACCCTCTCGCCACTGACCCACTCGCCACTGATAAGCCAATCAGGATTCGAGCCATGATTCAGAAATACAAGATCACGGTCGATGGCCGCCCCTACACGGTCACCGTCGAAGATATTACCGAAGGCCTGGGCTCATTTTATCCGGGCCCCAATCTGGGCACCGCGGTCGCTCAGGCCTCGGCCCCGCCGCCGCCTGCCGCCGCCCCGGCACCGGCCCCGGTCGCCGGAGCCTCCAGCCCCGACGACAAGGTCAGCCCGCTGTCGGGCACGGTGGTCTCGGTCGATGTCACGGTCGGACAGGCGATCAAGACCGGCGACAAGCTGGTCACCATCGAGGCGATGAAGATGAAGACCGCGGTCCGCGCCCACAAGGACGGCACCGTTGCCGCGATCGCGGTCGAAGCCGGCGGCCAGGTCGAAGCCGGCCAGGTCCTTGCCACCATCAGCTGAACCGGAGCGGGCCAACCATCATGGACATCGATCCGCTCATGCTGTTCCAGGGCGTCGCGACCCTGGCCGCATCGGAACCCCAAATCCTGATTGCACGCATCTTCCTGGTCTGTCTGGGGATGCTGCTGATGTATCTCGGCCACAAGGGGATCCTGGAAGCGCTGCTGATGATCCCGATGGGGCTCGGCATGGCGACCGTCAACGTCTCGGTGCTGTTCTTCGAGGGCGGCAAACAGGGCACCCTTTTCGTCGATCCGCTGATCACCACCACCGAGCAGCTGATGTCGGGCCTGCAGATTTACTGGCTGCAGCCGATCTATACGCTGACCTTCAGCAACGGCCTGATCGCCTGTCTGGTGTTCATGGGGATCGGCGTCCTGCTTGATGTCGGTTTCGTCATGGCCCGTCCGTTCCAGAGCATGTTCCTCGCCCTGTGCGCCGAGCTCGGTACGGTGATCGTCTATCCGCTCGGCATGGCGTTCGGGCTCAGCGAGGGCGAGTCGGCGGCGGTCGCGACGATCGGCGGAGCCGATGGTCCGATGGTGCTGTTCACCTCGCTGCTGCTGGCCAAGAACCTGTTCGTGCCGATTGCGGTGGTGGCCTATCTCTATCTCGGTCTGACTTATGGCGGCTATCCGTTCCTGATCAAGCTGATGGTGCCCAAGCGGCTGCGGGCGATCGAGATGCCCTACGTCAAGACCCGTGAGGTCAAGTCGTCGGAGAAGATGCTGTTCGCGATCATCGCCTGCGTCTTGTTGTGTTTCTTGTTCCCGGTCGCAGCACCGCTGTTCTTCTCGGTGTTTCTCGGCATCATCGTGCGCGAGAGCGGTCTGGTCCAGTTCGCCGACCTGCTCAAGGGGCCGGTGCTTTATGGCGCCACCTTCTTTCTCGGCCTGCTGCTCGGCATCTTGTGCGAGGCCCGGACCATCCTCGATCCCGACGTGCTGATCACTCTGGTGCTGGGTGTGGTAGCACTGCTGTTTTCAGGCATCGGCGGCATTCTCGGCGGCTACATCCTTTATTTCTGGACCGGCGGTAAGTTCAACCCGGTGATCGGGATTGCCGGCGTCAGCTGTGTGCCGACCACGGCCAAGGTTGCCCAGAAGATCGTGTCCCAAGCCAACCCCGATGCGATCGTGCTGCCGATCGCACTCGGCGCCAATATCAGCGGCGTGATCACCTCGGCGATCCTGGCCGGGATTCTGATCACCGTCGTCAAGTAGTCCCCAACCAAACCGGTTCCCCCATTGAGGGCGGCGACACCCAGGTGTCGCCGCCCTTTTCTTTTGCGCAGGACCCGCTCGGGTTGCACGGGGGCACGCTGCGAGAGGAGTGCCCCGAAACAGTGGCCCGCTCGAACCGCCGGCAGACGGCAGAACCGGTGGCCACGCCAGCGAGGTTGCACCAGCGCGCACGTTAATATATGCTCAGTATACTCAATCTCGGCGTGCCGGACGGACCGGCCTGGCGCCGGACAGCGCTGCGGTGGGACGGCAATCGAGACCGCCAGCTGAGTGGCCGCGTTCAGGGGACGATGCCCATGCCGAAGAATATTGTCGTATGCTGTGACGGCACCTCCAATGAATTCAAAAAAAATCGCACGAATGTCGTCAAGCTCTTCTTTACTCTGGTCAAGGACCCGATTGTCCAGGCCTGCTACTACCAGCCCGGTGTCGGCAGCATGGCACCGCCCGGATTTGCGACCGCGGTCGGCGCGAGGATCGCTCAGGTTGCCGGCCTGGCCATGGGCTATGGTCTGCGCGACGACATCAGTGACGCCTGCATCTTCATCTGCCGAAACTTCGAGCCGGGGGATCGGCTGTACCTGTTCGGATTCAGCCGCGGCGCCTATACCGTCCGCGCCATCGCCTCACTGCTCCATATGTATGGCCTGGTGCCCTCGGAAAACGTCAGGCTGGTCCCCCATGCCGTCCGGATGATGTGGCGGATCGTCAATCTGCAGCGAAGCGGCGACAAGCGGCCGCTGTCCGATCCCGATATTCAGGATTATTTCCAGCTGGCGCGCGATTTCAAAGCAACCTTTTCGCGGCCCTGCGCACCACACTTCGTCGGTGTTTGGGACACCGTGAGTTCGGTCGGCTGGTTCAGCAATCCGGTGAGGCTGCCCTACACCGCCAATAATCCCGGCATCGCGATTGGCCGCCACGCGGTATCGATCGACGAGAACCGGGCCTTTTTCCGCACCAATCTGTGGCAGCCGTCGGCCGATCCGGCCAGGCAAGGCCCGAAAGACCTGCTGGAGGTCTGGTTTCCCGGCGACCATGGCGATGTCGGCGGCGGGCATCCCGAGCCCGAGAGCGGGCTGTCGAAGATAGCCCTGAAATGGATGCTCGACGAGGCCGCCGCGGCCGGGCTGGCGCTCGACGACGCGAAAGTCGCGCGGATGCTCGGCCAAACCGGTGATCGTTATGCCCGGCCTGATCCCCAGGCCCCGGCCCATGACCCGATGACGCCGTGGTGGCGGCTGCTCGAATATGTCCCGAAGCCGCATTGGGAAAAGGGACGATGGTCCTGGCGCCCCAACCGGTTCCGCCGCCGCCGCTGGCCGGTCGGGCCGGTGGTCGACGACGGTGTCTGGCTGCGCGATGGCGGGGCCTATGCCGCGCGCCTGCCCCCGGACGCCGTCCGCCTCAGTCAGGCCCGCAACCGCCGGAACGCCGCCCCAGCACCGCCCGCCGCGCCCCCGGCGGACCAGACGTCGGACGAGGGTGCAGCATCGACGCACCGGGCCGATGCCGACCGATCGACGGCCCCGCCGTGACTGTGGATACCGGGCGATGGAATCCGCCTGGCGCGCCTTCGACGACGTCAGCGATCCGGCCGGGATCGTGTTAGATTGGCCGAAACCGCGCCACCAGGGGGAGCTTCCGGCCATGCCGACCTTCGACATCGTGTCCAAGACCGATCTCAACGAGGTCGACAACGCTCTCGATGGGATCAAGCGCGAACTCACCCAGCGCTTCGACTTCAAGGGCGCCAAATGCACGATTGACCGCGCCGAGGCCGTGCTGACCATCAACGCCGACGACGATCTCAAACTAAAGCAGATGCACGAGCTGCTGCGGGTCCACCTGACCCGGCGCAAGCTCGACCCGGGAGCACTCGACTTCGGAAAGGTCGAAAAGGCCGCGGGCCAATCGGTGCGCCAGAGCGTGACGGTCAAGCAGGGTGTCGACAAGGACCTGGCCAAGCGCATCGTCAAGGCGGTCAAGGACAGCAAGATGAAGGTCCAGGTCGCGATCCAGGGCGACGAGCTGCGGGTCTCGGCCAAGAAAATCGACGATCTTCAGGCCACCATCGCGCTGGTCAAGGGGCTGGGCGTCGAACAACCCCTGCAATACTCCAACTTCCGGGACTGAGCGGCGGCGGCCACCGCCCGGCCGCGGCGGTTCGAGGGCCGATGCCCCACCGACGACGGCCGCAGCCGATTCCGCCGCATTTCCCATTCCGCATTCCATTCCATCGTATGGCGACGCCCGTGCGAAAAGGTCGCAGCGCGGGTTTCGCGCGCCACCCCGACGATTCGATTGCCGGGCGGCGGCCTGTGACAGCGTGCCACGCTTTTGCCCGGCACCGACGGGCGCATCTTCCCTGAAAAGATCAAAAACGAACCAATCAACGAAAGTCGGGTCGTTTCGATGTCGGCACGCACCATCGTCCTGATGGGGGTCTGGAGTTTGTTCATGGTGCTTCTGGGCACCATGACGGTTGGCAACTCCTTGGCCTTCTATATCTTCATGGCCACGATCCTGGCCGCCGCGGTCGGGCTGCTGGTGTTCGTCAGTCGCCGCTCGTCGGGCCCGTCAGGTCACACCTGACCGCCTCCGCCGGCTAACGGCTGCGCTTGAACTGCTTGCCGAGCGCCAGGGTCTGGCGCTGGTAGTTCGAACCGATACCCGTGCCGTAAAGCTTGTCCGGACGGGCGAGCAGCGGCTCGTAGACCAGCCGCCCGACCACTTGACCGTCGCCGATCAGGAACGGCACCTCGTGGGACCGCACCTCGAGCACCGCCCGGCTGCCGCTGCCGCCGGATTCGGCGAGCCCGAAGCCTGGGTCGAAAAACCCGGCATAGTGCACGCGGAACTCTCCGACCGAGGTATCGTAGGCCAGCATCTCGGCGGCGTGGTCGGCCGGCACCGTCACCGCTTCGGTCGAGGCCAGGATATAGAACTGGTCGGGGTCGAGGATGATGCCGCGGCCGGGTCGGGCGGGCAACGGCTCCCAGAAATCGAGCGGCTCGTAGCAGCCGATCTTCTCGATGTCGATCAAGCCGGTGTGACGGCGGGCGCGGTAGCCGACCAGCCCGTTGGCCGGGTCGCCCCTGGTATCGACGGTGAAGCGGACGCCGCGGTCGATCACGCTGTCGGCGCCGCGCTCGGCATCGATCAGTTGAATCTGCTCGTTGAGGCGCCGGGTATGGGTGTCGGTAAACACCGGCGAGCCCCGACGCAACCGCAGTTGGGTCAGGCGAGCACCGGTCCTGACCAGAATGCTGAAGGTGCGCGGCGAAATCTCGGCATAGAGCGGTCCGCGGTAGCCCTCGCGGACGCGGTCGAACTCCTCGCCATGATCGGTGATCAGCCGGGCAAACACATCGAGCCGGCCGGTGGAACTCTTAGGATTGCCGGCGGCACTGCAGCGCTTGCGCAAGGCCAGGCTCTCCAGCAACGGCACGATATAGACGCAGTGACGCTCCAGTACGGCACCCTGGGTCAGATCGACCCGATGCATCACCAGCTGGTCGAGCTTTTCCTGCACCGTCGCACGGCGCCCGGGCAGGAAGCTGGCCTGGACCCGCCAGGCGACCTCACCGACCCGCAGGTCGAGGCTGGCCGGCTGGATCTGGTCCTCGCCGATCACCTGCGCCGCCTTGATTTCGCCGGCCGCGATCGCCTCGCGCAGCGCCTGGGACGGCAAAATGCCCGTCGACCGCTCCGGCTCGGCAGCGGCCCCCGGCGGGGTCTCGGCGGATAGGCTCCCGGATACGGGCATGGGCTGGCCCCGCTGTCGCAGGCTCCCCGGCATGGGAACGATCCCGGATCGAGGTCCAAGCCCAAGCGCCGTCCGAGGTCCGGCCTCAAGCGGCGTTGCTGGCCTCGGTTTCGGTCAGGAGGGCATAGATGGCATCGGCCTTGTCGCAGCCCCTCAGCTTGTCGCAGACCGAGCTGTCGCGCAGCAGCCTGGACACCCGCGCCAGGGCCTTCAAGTGATCGGCCCCCGCCTGCTCCGGTGCGAGCAGCAGGAACATCAGATCCACCGGCTGCTCGTCGATCGCATCGAAGTCGATCGGCCGCTCCAGCCTGGCGAACAGGCCATAGACCCGATCCAGGCTGGACAGCTTGCCGTGGGGAATTGCGATGCCATGGCCGACGCCGGTGGTGCCCAGGCGTTCGCGCTCCAGCAGGACGTCGAAAATCGCCCGCTCGTGCTGACCGGTCACTTCGGCGGCCTTGCGGGCAAGCTCCTGCAGGGCCTGCTTCTTGCTGCTGGCCTTGAGGTTGGCGATGATGCCCCCGGGCGTGATCAGTTCATGCATGACAGGTCGGCATCGTTGTCCGAAGAGCGCCGCAGGTCAAGCCTCGGACTCCCTGCCGCCATTCGGGCTGCCAGTCTTGGCCCCCAGGGGATCGACCCATCCGACATGGCCGTCGTGGCGGCGGTATACCATGTTCAGGCCGCCATGGGCACGGTTGTGGAACATCAGAGCCGGCAGATCGGCCAACTCCATCCGCATCACCGCCTCGCTGACCGTCAGGGTTTCGATCGCCGTGGTCATCTCGGCAATCACCACCGGTGGCGCGTCGCTTTCGAACTCGGTGACCTCGTCGTGGGTGTCATCGTCGTGGCCGACGTCCGGCTCGCGCTCCAGGATATACTGGCTGGCCGGCACCGACTCCCGGCCGTCGTCACCATGATGGTCCTTGAGGCGGCGCTTGTAGCGGCGCAGACGCTTGGCGATTTTGTCGCAGGCGGTATCGAAAGCCGGATAAGGCTCGTCGGCCTCGGCATTGCTCTGCACCACGATGCCGCGCCCGACATGGACGGAAATATCGGCGCGGAACAGGTGGGCCTGGCGCGAAAACACGACGTTGGCTTCGATCGGCCGGCCGAAATATTTGGCGACAATGCCCTTCAGGCTGTCGCCGACATGGCCGCGCAACGCGTCGCCGACGTCAAGTTGTTTGCCTTTTACGGAGAGGTGCATGATTGACTTTGTCCGGACTTAAGCGATCCGCAGAGGGTTGATGGAGCGACCGGGGCTTCGAGCGGACCGGAAAAATAGGAGCCCCCGTGTCGGTTTGTCAAGCAACCCCGGCTAGCTTCGGGTCCCCCGCTGCTACCGGACGACCTCCCGCGAAACCGGCGAGCACTCAGAGTTTCATCGACTTTTCCCGCCGCCGTTGAACCGACGAGGGGATGCGCATGGCCTCACGATACTTGGCAACGGTGCGCCGCGCAATCTCGATGCCGTCTGCCCGCAGGATCTCGACGATGCGGTCGTCGGACAGCACGGCATCAGCCGGCTCGTCGTCGATCAAGGCCTTGATCCGAAACCGCACTGCCTCCGCAGAATGGTTGGCATGGCCGTCGGCGCCGGGAATCGCCGAGGTGAAGAAGTACTTCAGCTCGAACACGCCGCGCGACGTCGCCATGAACTTGTTGGTGGTGACCCGGCTGACCGTCGATTCATGCATCCCGATCGCCTCGGCAATATTGCGCAGGATCAACGGCTTGAGGTGCTGGATGCCGTGGATGAAGAAAGCATCCTGCTGGCGCACGATTTCACTGGCAACTTTGAGAATGGTGGTCGCCCGCTGATGGAGCGACTTTACTAACCAATTGGCCGAGTTGAAGCGTTCGGTCAAGTAGTCCTTCTCGGCCTTTTTGCGCACCTCGCCGCTGACCCGGGTAAAATAGCGGTGGTTGATCAGCACCCGCGGCAGGGTGTCGGGGTTGAGGTCGATGATCCAGCCGCCGCCCTGGGCCGGGCGCATCAGGATGTCCGGGGTGACCAATTGCGCCGGGGTGTGATCGAAAGCCAGCGCCGGCTTGGGATCCAGCGCCCTGATCTCTCCGACCATTTCCGCCAGATCCTCGGCATCGACGCCGCAGACCCGGATCAGCGCCGGGAGGTTGCGCGCGGCCAGCAGGTCGAGATGGTCGAGCAGCGCCTGCATCGCCGGGTCGAGCCGGTTGCGCTCGCGCAGCTGAATCGCCAGGCATTCCGACAGCGAGCGGGCGAACACCCCCGACGGGTCGAAGCGCTGCAGCGCTTTGAGCACGGCCTGGACCCGTTCGACCTCGCACGACAGCAGTTCCGCGACCGTCGCCAGATCGGTGCTGAGGTAGCCGGCCTCGTCGAGCAGATCAATCAGCGCCAGTCCGATCAGGCGGTCGCCGGCGTCGCCGATGTCGCAGTTCAGCTGCCCGATCAGGTGGTCGCGCAGCGTGGTCGCACCCGACAGGGTCTGCTCGAGATTGGGATCGTCGTCGTCGAAGCCGCTGCGGCCGCCCTGCCCCGACCATTGTCCGAACGCCTCGCCGCCACCTTCGCCCGGTTCATCGACCGCGCTGCCATTGGTCCAGACGTTTTCGAAATCGGTATCCAGCGGCGCTTCGGCACCGGTTGGCAGCACGTCGGACATGGCGAGGTCGTGGCAATCGCGAACCCCCAGGTCGGCCTCGGCGACCGCGGACACCGGTTCGGCCGGGGTAAAATCGGCGGACTGCTTGGGATCGATCTCGCCGTTGGAATAAGGCTCGCTGTCCTCGCGCTCCAGAAGCGGGTTCTGTTCAATCTCGCGATCGATGAAGTCGGACAGTTCCAGATTGGACAGTTGCAGCAGTTTGATCGCCTGCTGCAACTGCGGCGTCATCACCAACGACTGAGATTGTCTCAAATCGAGGCGTTGGGAAAGCGCCATGAACTCGCCTCGTCAGAGGTTGAATCGATCACCCAGATAGACCCGGCGAACATCGTCATGGGCGACGATATCCGAGGGGGCACCCTCCATGAGTACCATACCATCATGCATGATGTATGCCCGATCTACGATTTCCAGCGTTTCCCGGACATTATGGTCGGTGATGAGAACGCCGATGCCACGGTGGCGGAGATGACCGATGAGATCGCGGATATCGTTGACCGCGATCGGATCGATGCCGGCGAGCGGTTCGTCGAGCAGGATGAAATGGGGCTGGGTGGCCAGCGCTCGGGCGATCTCGACGCGCCGGCGCTCGCCGCCGGACAGCGCCAGAGAGGGCGTGCGCCGAAGGTGCGAGATCGAAAACTCGGCGAGCAGTTCGTCCAGCTTGACCTCGCGGCTGTCGCGGTCGGGATCCACCACCTCCAGCACCGAACGGATGTTGCCCTCGACGGTCAGGCCGCGGAAGATCGAGGCCTCCTGGGGCAGATAGCCAATGCCGAGCCGCGCCCGCCGGTACATCGGCAAGGGCGTGATGTCCTGGCCGTCGAGCGAGATGATCCCGGCATCGGCAGCGATCAGGCCGGTGATGATGTAAAAGCAGGTGGTCTTGCCGGCACCGTTGGGGCCGAGCAGGCCGACCGCCTCGCCGCGCTGGACCGACAGGCTGACATCGCGCACCACCGGGCGCTGTTTGAAGCGCTTGCCGAGATTGCGCGCGAGCAGGCCGGTCAGGGCCCCCGGCCGACTCGACGAGAGAGCCCCTTCGGCACCACCCGGATAGGGCGCTGCAGCTTGGGTCCCGGCTTGGGTCCCAGCCTGGGTAACCGGCGTAATGCGCGAAGCCATCGGATGTTCCGGGCCGCCTCAGCGCGCGGCGGCAGGTGACGGGGGAACGGCGGGCGACGGCGCGGCGGCTCCCGGTTTGCCACTGCCGGACTGGCGCTCGGCCGGCGCCTTGGCGCCCTCGGCCGGCGTCTGGGCGCCCTCGTTCGACACCAGCAGGCCCTGGATGCGCTGACCGGCGCTGAGCACCCGGTTGATCTTGGTGGTCATGTTCATTTCGGCGGCATCGCCATTGATCTGGTTTTCGCCGCGGGTGATCCGGACATTGCCGGTCAGCACCGCGACGTTGGTCTTGGTCGAATACATCGCGCGCTCCCCGCGGGCGATATCGGTCGCGGTCGTCACCACGACGTTGCCGACCCCGTCGAGGCGGTCCATCACCTGCTTGCCGTCTTTGTCGTTGACAAACAGCCCGAGCAGGGTGTCGGCGCGCATCTGGGTATCCTTGCGGACCGCGATGGCATTGCCGCGGGCCACCGCCAATTGCTTTTCCTCGTAGTATTCCAAACTATCCCTTGCGGTCACGGTGTCGGTCTGCGTGATCATCCGCAGAGCATTGCCGGTAATCACCGCGATCTTTCGATCCATATCATAGTCGGACCGATCGCCAAAAACCTCCTGAGTCGGCGAAAAGACATGGACGTTTCCCTCGCCAACCAGGCGATAGACTTCGCTACCCTTGCCTTCGACCTCCCGATAATAGGCGGTCAAGACATCGGCGGTGATCGTCGAAGTGCCGCGAACCGCCTTGGCATTGCCGCGAGCGACATAGGCCTTGACCTCCTGGTGCCACTCGATGCCCTGGTCGGCGCTGACATCGATCGGACCGCCGGGCCCACCGATCGGTACGCCCTGGGCATGGGCCCAGGATACGGCCAGGAACATCATCAAGGCGCTGAGCGCTGCAAGCCGGATCGTCATGGTCATTGGGCCGGTTTCGACGGTTTGGACGGATTCGACGGTTTGGACGCTGTCCCGCTGTCACCGGATTTGACCGAGGCGGTCGGCGAATGCAGGAATACGACGGTCCGGCCATGGTCATAGACGCGGAAACCATCGGCGTTGATTTCGCCCGACGGTCCCTGACCGTCGACATGGGCGTCGCCCCAGGCGATACCGCCTTTGGTATCGACATTAGCCAGCGCGGTGAAAAATTCAAAGCCATCGTCGCGCAAGACGTGGACATTGTCGATCATCAGCAACCGCCCGTCGCTCTGGTCGTAACGACCGCGCTCCGAGCGCATGGTCACCCAGGTTCCGTCGACTTGGGTCATCTCCGCCACCGGGTTGACCATATCGGTCAGGTTGGCGTTTTCCTGGGATTGCACCGCGCTGTCGGACGTCAGGGAGAACGGCCGATTCTGCTCATCGCGCGCATAGTAGCGGGCATTGAGCATTTCGATCTGGCCGCGGTCGAGCGTCGCCCGCGCGACATGCACCTCGCCCAGCTTGGGCCAGGCCGCGAGCAGACCGACCAGACCGAGCGCGATCAGCGGCAGGGTCACCTTCATCAGGGCCACGAATCGGCTGTAGCGCTTGATCCCACCACCCTTCCGCGACGGTGCCACGCGGTCGCCCCAGTCCGGCCGGGCCGTGACTTCAGGCTCGCCGATGCTGCGAAAACCAGACGGGGAACCGGCCACACCGTTGATGCTCATGGTCTCACGCCACTCCTGAGCGCAGCACATCGTGGACATGGACGATCCCGATCGGGTGTTCGCCGTCGGTCACGAACAGGCTGGTGATCTTGTGCGCGTTCATCTGACCCAAGGCCTCGACCGCCAGGGCGTTGCCCCGGATCGTCTTGGGGTGCCGAGACATCACCGCGCCCGCGGTCTGGGTGAACATCTCGGGCGTCATGTGGCGGCGCAGGTCGCCGTCGGTGATGACGCCGGCCAGCCGTCCCTGATCGTCGATCACGCCGACGCAGCCGAACCGCTTGGCGCTCATTTCGAGGATCACATCGCTGAGCCGTGCTGCGGCCGGCGCCAAGGGCAGGTCGGTGCCATGGTGCATCACATCGCTGACCTTGAGCAGCGCCCGGCCGAGCTGGCCGCCGGGATGAAGATCGCGAAAATCCGCCGACGAGAAGCCCCGCCGCTCCAACAGCGCGATGGCCAGCGCATCGCCCAGCGCCATCATCAAAGTGGTCGAGGTGGTCGGCGCCAGTCCAAGCGGACAGGCTTCGCCGGCCGCCGGCAGCTGCAGCAGAACATCGGTCTGCTCGCCCAGCGCCGATCCGGCCTTGCTGGTTATGCCGATCAACGGGATCGCGAAGCGCCGGGTATAGGCGACGATGTCGGCCAGTTCGACGGTTTCGCCGGAATTGGACAGCGCGATCACGGCATCGTTGCGCGCGATCATGCCGAGGTCGCCGTGGCTGGCCTCGGCCGGATGAACGAAAAACGCCGGACAGCCGGTCGAGGCGAGCGTCGCCGCGATCTTGCGGGCGACGTGGCCGCTCTTGCCCATGCCGGTGACGATCACCCGGCCGGTGATGCCGTCCAGGCACTCGACCGCGCGCTCGAACGTGTCGTCGAGACCGGCCGCCAGCATGACCAGCGCACTCGCCTCCAGGCGCAGGACCCGCTCGGCGCTGGCACAGCCGGCACCGCGGGAGCGGCTGACCGGGGCCGAGGTGTCGGCGGGCACCACCACGTCTGACATGCTGTTCACCAGGCTACATCCTTCGATTGCCGACGGCCTCGTCGCAATTCGTGCCCCGACGCCGAGCGCAGGGAACGGCGGCAGTATGCCGTCCGCCCTGGTGTCGGTCAAATCCGTAACGCAAGCACCGCCCAGGTCCCGACGATCGAAACCTCAGGCGGTTGCCCATTCCGGCACAACAATAGGCGGGTCAAGCCTTACCAAGGCGTAAATTGCCGCACACCCCGCCGGCGTCAAGCATCCGGCGGTCGAAACCCGGCACTTGGGGCCAGATTGCGAGCCGCCCTGCGCCGACCGGCAACGCTAGTGGGCCAGGATGTCGGGCTCGACCCAGCCGCCGAGGTCCAACTGCGCCCGCGCCGGCAAAAAGCGAAAACATGCCTCGGCCAGGGCGGTGCGGCCTTCGCGCGCCAGCATCTCGTCGAGCCGGACCTTGAGCGCGTGCAGATGGAGCACGTCGGAGGCGGCATATTTGAGCTGTTCGGGGGTCAGCTCGGCCGCCCCCCAGTCAGAGGATTGCTGCTGCTTCGACAGCTCGACGCCGATCAGGTCCCGGCACAAATCCTTCAGACCGTGCCGGTCGGTGAAGGTTCGAACCAGGCGCGAGGCGATCTTGGTGCAATAGACCGGCTGGCAGGTGAGGTCCATATAGTGCCGCATCACCGCCAGATCGAAGCGGGCGAAATGAAACAGCTTGGTCACTGCCGGGTCGGCCATCAGCCGGCTGAGATTGGGTGCAGTATAATGCCCGGCGCGAAACTGCACCAAATGCGCGGTGCCATCGCCAGCCGAAAGCTGAACCAGGCACAGCCGATCCCGATTCGGATTGAGCCCCATGGTTTCGGTGTCGACGGCGACGCAGTCGCCAAAGCTCAGATGATCGGGCAGGTCGCCCTCATACAGCTCAATCGGCACTCGAAATCCCTATAGCGCGCCCCCGCTGGAGGCGCTTCGGCCGGCGAAGACGCTCCGGCGAAGCAGATATGGTGCCCAGGAGAAGACTCGAACTTCCACGACATTTCTGCCACAGGTACCTGAAACCTGCGCGTCTACCAATTCCGCCACCTGGGCAGGTGGGCCGTCTTGGTATCGCCTCTGCCCCAGGCTGTCAATTCGATTTCCGACGCCGCCGGATCTATTTTTTCGAGCGGTCGCCGCGCGCCCTGGGGTCACTCGAAACGGACCGAAACCGCCGGGTTTCCAGGCAGGCCGAGATAGCGCACGGTCACGGTTCGCCCGGGCACCGGCACCAGCAACGGGCCGAACGACCCCAGGCTCAGCCGGTCGCCGCGCTTCAGCACTCCACCGCCGCGAGCAACGTCCCGAGCCAGCCAGAGCACGGCTTCGAGCGGTTGGCCCAGGATGGCGCTGCCGGAACTGCGCGCCAGTTCGGCGCCGCTATCGTCACCGATCGTCACCGTCATTGCGGCCAGGGCGTCAACCAGTGCCGGGCCAGCCAGCGCCGGGCCAGCCGCTGCGGAACCGGCCGCCACCGTGATCGGCACGCCTGCGACGCCCAGCCGCGCCCCGACATTGATCGCGGTGATCGTCGCGGCATCGAGCGGCTCGCCCGGCGCCAGCACCAGATCCGGGAGTTCGATAAACGGCACCAGCGCCCGCAGATGGCTCAGCGCCTCAAGCGGCGTGGCCGCCTGGTTGATCCCCTCGTCGCCGACCACCGCGATCAGATCGGCTTCGAATACCGGCCGGGCGCCGAAACGCGCCGGCACCGTGGCGCCATCGGCGAGGATCATCTTCTCCAGAAGGATGCCGCGCACCGGCTGGTCGACGCCGAACCGCCGCTGCACCGCGGCATTGGTCAACCCGGCCTTGTAGCCGATCCGGCCGCCCAATGTCGCCGTCAAGCGCGCCACCAGCTGATCGCGGGCACAGGCGCCGTCGGCCAGGCTCAGGCCAGGCCCGAAGCCCCTGGCCGGAATCAGGGCGGTGACATCCGCGGCCAGGCGGTCGATCTGGTCGGGCTGCGGGCAGCCGGCGACCGCCGGCCCTCCGGCCAGAACCAGGAGGACGGCAGCGAGGACTTTCGCGGCCACGGCGGTGACTCAGGCCGGGGACGTGGGATAGGGCGGCCGGGTGAAGCCGGCCGGCGACAGCGTGAATATCTCGCAGCCGGTCGCGGTCACGCCGATCGAATGCTCGAATTGAGCGGACAGCGACTTGTCCTTGGTCACCGCCGTCCAGCCGTCGCTGAGAATCTTCACGTCGTGGCGGCCGGCATTGATCATCGGCTCGATGGTGAAGAACATGCCCTCGCGAATGATCGGACCTTCACCGGCATTCCCGAAATGCAGGATCGACGGCAGATCATGGAAGACCCGGCCCAGACCGTGGCCGCAGAAATCACGCACCACCGAGAAGCGGTTGCCCTCGGCATGGTGTTGGATGGCATGGCCGATATCGCCCAGCGTCGCCCCCGGACGCACCTCGGCGATGCCGAGCATCAGCGCCTCGTAGGTAACATCAACCAGGCGCCGCGCTTTCAGGCTGACCGCGTCGCCGCACAGGTACATCCGGCTGGTGTCGCCGTGCCAGTCATCGAGGATGGTGGTCACGTCGATATTGAGCACGTCGCCGTTCTGCAGGCGCTTGTCGCCCGGAATGCCGTGACAGACCACATGATTGACCGAAATGCAGGTCGCCTTGGGATAGCCGCGATAGCCGAGCGGGGCCGGCAGGGCGCCATGGTCGCGGATGAAGCGCTCGCACAGCCGGTCAAGCTCGCCGGTGGTAACGCCGGGCTCGACATAGGGCGTGATAAAGTCGAGCGTCGCTGCGGCCAAGTGGCCGGCCGCACGCATTGCGGCGAAATCCTCCGGCCCGTGGATGCGGATGCGCTGCTCGTCGATATCGTCGTATCGGGCGGCTTGACCTCGTGTCATCGTCCTGCTGCCGGCCTTCTGCCCAAGTTTCATGCTCGAATTCCCTGCTATATGCCCAGATCCGCGCTCAAAGAACAATCGGCAACGGTCGTTCCAGCACGATCGCGTCCAGGCTGATTCGGCAGCGCCAGGCCAGCATCTCGACCCCTGCCGCCTTCGCCGCCGCGGTCGCCGCGGCATAGCCGGGGTCGATGTCGTCGGCAACCCGGACATGGTCGCAATCCTGGCGCTGGACCACGTAGACCAATACCGCGCGGCAACCCGTTGCAACCATGGCGGCAAGTTCGCCGAGATGGCGGGCACCGCGTTTGGTGACGCAGTCGGGAAACTCGGCGGCGCGGCCGTGATGGCGCTCGGGCCGGCGCAAATGAACGTTCTTGACCTCGACATAGGCCGGTGGCCGGGCCGGATCTTCCAGCAGCAGGTCGACCCGCGAGCGATTGCCGTAGGCGACTTCGCGGCGCAGCGTGGCATAGCCGGACAACTCCGGCACCAGGCCCGCCGTTACCGCTTCGGCGACGATCCGGTTGGGGTGGCCGGTATGGAGACCGACCAGCCCGCCATCGGCCTCGATCAGTTCCAGGGTATGGCGCAACCGGCGCGCCGGATTATCGGAGCGCGACAGCCAGCAGGGTGAGCCGGGGGTGTCCAGGCCGGTCATGGCGCCGGGGTTGGGGCAATGCGCAGTGACCATTTTGCCGTGGTCGAGCACGACATCGGCGAGAAATCGCTTGTACCGCCGCACCAGGCGTCCGGAAATCAGCGGCGGGGCAAATCGCATGGTACCACTCCGTCTAAGTCGATGACGTAAAACGGGTCTTGAACCCGCCAAAAGCTGCTGTGAGGGGGCTCCGCCCGGACTCACGGTAGCGCAGCGTTGGCAATAGCACACGCCATGTCTGGACAATCGGAACCGCGCTCCCAGATCAATGGCGAGCGCCAACCAAAGCCGGAAAATTTGTTCGAACCCATCGGACTGTTGCGGGATTGTCAACGGCATGAAGTACCCTCTCAGTCCGTTCCGACTTCTGATGCTCGCGATCATGCTGGCAACTACCGTCGACACGGCGCATGCGACGGTCGCCAGCCGCAGTACTCCATTGTTTCTTTTGCAATATATGACCGCCGACCATCCAACCGGAGCGGACGATCGCGGCGCAATCGTCGGCGGGGCCGACCAGCCGCGTGGCGGGGCCGCCGCCGGATGGCTCCGGGTCGCCGACCACGAGCCCGACGGCCGCGGCCGGTTCGTCACGGATCGGGAACTCCGGCTGTCCAGTGTCGCGCTCGGCTCGATCCTGGTCACCTTGGCGCTGTCGGTCGGCTTGCTGGTGGTCGCCCATGGCCGCGGCGCCGCGCTCCGCCTCGAAATCGCCGAGCGCAGGCGGGCCGAGGCCGAACTTCGGGACAGCGAAGAACGGTTCCGCCAATTCATGGCAAACAGCCCGACCGTCGCCTGGATCAAGGACGTCGAGGGTCGCTACGTCTATTGCAGCCGGACCCTTGAGGAGCGCTTCGCCAAACGGTTCGACGAGTGGCCGGGCAAGACTGACTTCGAGCTGTGGCCGCCGGATATCGCCGAGGCCTTCACGGCCCATGATTCCCTGGTGCGGACTTCCGGTCGCCCGCTCGACTTCGAGGAGGAAACCCCAGGACCCGACGGTCGCGGCAGCAGCTGGCACGTGTGCAAATTTCCGTTCGAGAACCATTCCGGCACAAGCTATGTCGGGGGCATCGCGATCGATGTCACTGACCGCAAGCGGGCACAAGAAGAGCTGGCCCGCCAGCGGGTCGAGGCGGTCGCGCTCGAGAGCGCGGTCCGGTTCAACGCCTTCACCGAGGCCATGCCGGCGATCCTGTTCGTCACCGATCCCGCCGGGGCCTGCACCCACGTAAATGCGCGTTACCAGGAGTATACCGGACTGCCGGCCGACGCGGTCACCGGCGATGGCTGGCTGCAGATCGTACATCCGGACGACCGCAGCCGCACGGCAATCGCCTGGCGGGAAGCGGTCAGAACCGGCGCCCCCTATGAGATCGAGTACCGGCTGCGCCGCCATGACGGCGCCTGGCGCTGGTTTCTCGGCCGTGGCGTGCCGCAGCGCGACGCCGCGGGCGAGATCGTGCAGTGGGTCGGCGTGTGCACCGACATCAACGCGCTGCGCGATGCCCAGCAGGCGTTGCGCGAAAGCGAGGAGCACCTGCGGCTCGCCCAGGAGGCGGCCAATATCGGCACCTGGGATTGGAATGTCGCGACCGGTGTCGGCGTCTGGTCCCCGGAATCCTACCGCCAGCATGGTTACGACCCCGACCACGACCAGGCGAGCTACGACCTGTGGGTGTCCTCGATCCATCCCAAGGACCGCGACGACACGGTCGAAGCCCTGAGGATGACCGTCGAAGCCCGGGGGGAATTCCAGCACGAATACCGCGTGGTCTGGCCGGATGGCCAGGTCCGCTGGATCGTCACCCGCGGCCGGGCGGTCGCGAACGGGTCGGGGCAAGCCCAGCGGATGATCGGCGTCAACCTCGACCTGACCGAACACCGCGCGATCGAGGAGGCCCTGCTGCGTTCCCGCATGGAAGTGCAGCATGCCGCCCGGCTCAGCGCGATCGGGGAAGTCGCCTCGACCATCGCCCACGAGATCAACCAGCCGATCGGCGCGGCCTCCAACTATATCCAGACCGCGCGCCTGACCTGCTCCGACCCCGCTCTCAGGGAATTGCTCGACAAGGCGATCGAGCAGATGCGGCGGACATCGCAAACCATCCGCGCCGTGCGGGATCTATCCGCCAACCGCCGCACCGAGCGGCGGCCCGAGGTCCTGGGCCCAGTGGTCGAGGAGGCGTGCTTCCTCGGCCTGCTCGGGGACCGTGGACGCGGCGTCGCCCTGGTCGTCGAGATTCCCCAGGATATACCGATGGTGATGATTGACCGGGTGCAGATCGAACTGGTCCTGGTCAATCTGGTCCGAAATGCCGCCGATGCCCTGGCCGCCGTCGATGCCAAACAGATCCGAATCACCGCAACGCCCGTAGAAGCAGACGGATTTCTCGAGTTGGCTGTAGCGGATACTGGGCCCGGTATCGTCGCCGAAGTTCGGCAACGCCTGTTCCAACCGTTCTTCACGACCAAGCCGAGAGGTACCGGTATCGGTCTGTCGACCTCGCGCATGATTATCCAGGCCCATGGCGGAGAGCTTTGGGCCGAAACCGGGTCAAACGGCGGCGCGGTGTTCCGCCTGACCCTGCCACTTCAGGAGCCGAGCCATGGCCGCACCGAAGCCGCTGGTTTACATCGTCGATGATCATGCTCCGTTCAGGGATTCGCTGCGGCGGATGCTGGAAGCGACCGGCCACGCGGTTCGCGAATTCGAAAGCGCCGAGGCCTTCCTGGATGCGGTTCGCCAGGCCCCCGCCGGCTGTGCCATGATCGATGTCAATATGCCGGGGATGAATGGCCTGGCGCTCCAGGAGCGTTTGCGCGAATGGGGGATCGGTCTTCCGGTGATTATCATGACCGGACAGGCCGATGTGCCCAAGGCGGTCCGGGCCATGAAGGCCGGCGCGGTCGATTTCCTGGAGAAACCGCTCGAGCTGACGGCGGTGGTCGATGCGATCACCGCGTCACAAAGTATCGTCCGTCATCCGACCATCGATGATCCCGCGCTTGGGGCGTTCCGGCAGAATCTGTCCCGGCTGACCGATCGCGAGCGCCAGGTTCTCGAAGCGGTCGTCGCCGGCAATACCAGCAAGATGATCGCCCTGGAACTGGGCATCAGCCCGCAAACCGTCCACGTCCATCGCGCCCGGATCGGCGACAAGCTGGGCGTCTCCGGCCTGTCGAATTTGGTCCGCCTGGCGCTGGCCGCAGGCGTCAATGGCCATTCCGCCAAGCCTCATGAGCCGTCGCCGGTGGTTTCTAGTCACTTTTGGTAGTAATCGATGCTGGTTTACCGGGTTCAACCGTCCTCAGCTTTCGTCGAAACCTGCCGGACCGGTGATCGAAGAGGGGTGTCCCGTCGGCTTGGGCGACCTTCCGGTCACATTGCGGGCAAAGCGGAAGCCCCGCGAACCTGGAGGTCACCGGTTAAAACCTAACCGAACCGGCCTCTTGCCTGATATTTGAAGATAATTCCGAATTTTCCAGACGCCGGTGAGGTGCTGAGATCGAGAGGTCGCAGAAACCGCGCTGGCGCTCACCCGAATCCCTCAGTAGTAAAAACTATCTACGCCATATTTTCGTACAAAATCCGCCGGTCTGTCGGCTTGAGAAAAGTAATTTTTTTATCTGAGACGCAAAAATCACTGGCCGTCATTGATTACCTCGCACTGCATCAAATATAATTCTACATGGCTCGCCGGGCGGTATCCACCATGATTTGGCCAGTGATTCCGTTGGCCGTTCGGCGGTGTCGATCTAAGTCAGGGGTTACTGCATGGATCGCATCGGCAATTTTGGCGGGGACACCCTGTCGCGCCGATGATCGAGGATTGGCTTCGGGTGCCCGGATAATGAGGATAAGACGGTGAACCGTCAGCATTCCTGGATGCGCCCTGCGCTGATTCTGGCCAGCCTCGCCTTGCTGGCCTGCGGCGCGCTGCTTTATCGCGAGCAGGAACGCACGCTGCGACGGGACGCGGAGAGCGCGCTGGAAACGGTCGGCCGCTTCAAGGTCGAGCAGATCGTCCAGTGGCGCGAGCGCATGTTGGACGACGCCGCGGTGATCAGTCAGAGCCCGTTCCTGCGCCATGCGGTGACCAGTTGGCTAACCGGCCGCGGCGAAGACCTGAAGACGCAGCTTCTGGCGCGGTTCCGTTCGCTCACCGAGCACTATCGGTACAGCGATGTCTTGCTGGTCGATGCCAACGGCCGCATCCGGCTCAGCCTGAACGATCGGACCGGCGTGCTTGACCCGATCACCCGGATCACCCTCGACCACGCCATGATGGCCGGCGTCCCGGCTCTGACCGATCTCCATTTGGATCGCGGGGAGGAACTGCCGAAAATCGAATCGATCGCTCCGTTCTCCGAATGGGATGCGCCGGATCCGAGCGCGACTGCCGCGCTGGTGCTGATCACAGATGCCGGGAAATTCCTCTACCCGATGCTCCAGTCCTGGCCAGACCGGAGCCCGAGTGCTGAAACCGTGCTGGTCCGGCGCGATGGCGACTCGGTGCTGTTTCTCAACCAACTGCGTCACATGAAGGAAACGGCGCTGAAATTGCGCATTCCCCGCGACCACCTCGATCTGCCCGCGAACCAGGCGGTCTCAGGGATTCGCGGCATTGCCGGAGGAACCGACTATCGCGGCGTCAAGGTCTTGTCGGCGTTGTCGGCAATCCCCGACTCACCCTGGTTCATGATCGCCAAGATTGACGAGGCGGAGGCGCTGGCGGTCTGGCATCAGCGCAGCTTCCTGATCGTGGTCGGCGGCGTCGGGCTGCTGCTGCTGATCGTCATGGCGGTCGCGATCGCCCAGGAACGCTCGGCAAAGCTGAATTTCGAAGCGCTGTACCGGGCCGAAGCCGCTCGTGTCGAAAGCGATGCGCGCTGGTATGCCACCTTGATGAGCGCCGGCGACGCCATCATCACCACCGACAACCAAGGTCGGGTGGAACTGCTCAACCCGGTTGCCGAGGCCCTGACCGGCTGGCAGCAGCATGAGGCCGAAGGCAAACCCCTCGGCGAAATCTTCCGCATCTCCGGCGAAGATCCCAGCGCGGCGGTCGAAGGACCGGTCGAGCGCGTGCTGCGCGACGGCGTGGTGGTCGGACTGGCCAACCACACGCTTCTGACCGATCGCGAGGGCCGGAAATTTCCGATCGCCGACAGCGGCGCCCCGGTACGCAGCGATGCCGGCGAGATCATCGGCGTGGTTCTGGCGTTCCGCGATCAGACCACCGAGCGCCGGGCCGAGCTCGCGCTCGCCCATGCCCACGCTTTTGCCGAAAACCTGATCGAGACCGCACCGGCTTGTGTCCTGGTCCTCGACACCAAGGGCCAGGTGATCCGTTTCAATCCGCAGCTGGAGGCGATTACCGGGCGCAACGGATCAGAGATGAACGGCCATGATTGGTTCGACGCCTGCGTGCCCAAGGGCGAGCGGGCCGCTGCGCGCGAGGACTTCCGGGACGCACTCGCGGGTCAGTCGCGGCCGACGATCGGCCCGGTCCGCCGCCGCGACGGTACCGAGGCGATCGTCGAGTGGCGGGCGCGGCCGCTCGAGGACGAGAACGGCGTCCTGATCGGCCTGCTCCAGGTCGGCCAGGACATCACCGAGCGGATAAGGGCGGTCGAATCCCAGCGGCACATGACCGACCTGCTCGACCGCACCGGGCGCATGGCCAAGGTCGGCGGCTGGGAAGTCGACCTGACCAACAATCGGGTGCATTGGACCGACGAGGTTTACCGCATCCACGAGGTCAGTCAGGGCACCGTGGTCGACCTCGAGCGGGCAATCCGCTTCTACGCTCCGGAAGCCCAACCGGTTCTGAAAGCCACGATCCAGGAGGCGGTCGACCAAGGCAAGCCCTGGACGCTCGAGCTGCCCCTCATCACCGCCAAGGGGCGGCGGCGATGGGTTTGGTCGGTCGGCGAAGCCGAATGGCAAGGCGGCAAGCCGGTCCGCCTGTTCGGTGCGTTTTCCGACATTACCGAGCGAAAAGAGTCCGAGATCACCTTGCGCAAGAGCGTCGAGCTGATCCGCACCATCACGGATTCCCTGGCCAGCCCGCTCGCGGTGATCGACGCCAACGGCGAGATCATCCAGGTCAACGCCGCCTGGCGGAAGTTCGGATTGGCCAATGGCGCCGACCAGGCGACGGAACGGGGGGTCGGCCAGAACTACTTCGTCGCCACTGCCCGAGCGATCCCCGACCCCTATGCCAGGGACGTCCTGGCGGGCTTGCGTCGGGTGCTGGCCGGAAGAAGCGACTCCTTCTCCTTCGAGTATCCCTGCCATTCTCCCGGGCAGCAGCGCTGGTTCCTGCTGAACGCCGTGCCGCTGGGTGACGGCCGTGACGGGCTGGTGCTGACCCATTTCGACCTCACCGAACGCAAGCAAGCAGAAATTGCCCTGCGCGAAAGCGAGGCCCGGGCCAGGTTGATCCTGGAAACCGCGCCAACCGCGATGCTGGTGGTCGACAGCATCGGCCGCATAGAGCAGGCCAATCGCCGCGCCGAACGGGTGTTCGGCTATGGCGACTCTGAGATGTTGGGCCTGGAGGTCGAGGCGCTGGTGCCCCCGCAGCTCCAGAACAGCCACCGTAAATTCCGCCGGGACTTCGTCGCCACACCGGACGCGCGGCCGATGGAGGGCCGCAGCCGGGAACTCCGCGGCCGCCGTCGCGACGGCAGCGAATTTCCCGCGGAAATCGGTTTGGGTCCGCTGCAGCTCGACGGCAAACCCTACACGATCGTCAGCCTGCTCGATGTGACTGCGCGCAAACAGGCCGAGGACATGGTCCGGGAATTGGCCGAACGCATGTCGCTGGCAACCTCAGGCGCCGGTGTCGGAACCTTCGATCTCGACCCGCGCACCGGGCGTCTGATCTGGAGCGAGGAGGAGCATCGCCTCCACGGCGTCGATCCGGCGGCGTTTTCCGGAACTTTCGACGACTGGATCTCGCGGATTCACCCCGAAGACCAGCCGCGGATCGCCAGCGAATACCAGAACGGCCTGGCCGGCCAGGACGATTTCACCACCGAATTCCGGATCGTGATGCCCACCGGCAATATTCGCATCCTGAAGGCGAAGGGCATCATCTATCGGGATCAGGAAAAACAGCCGGTCCGCGTCCTCGGGGCCAATTGGGACATCACCGACTACCGGCGTGCCCAGACCGCTCTGGTCATGCAGAAGGAACGCGCCGAGGCGGCCAATGCCGCGAAAAGCCGCTTCCTGTCGAATATGAGCCACGAGCTGCGCACCCCGCTCAACGCCATCATCGGCTTCGGCGAACTTCTCGTCCAGGACGAGATCGACGCCGCCCGCCGCGAGCAACTGGATATCCTGCGGGAGTCTGCCGCGCAGCTGCTGGAGCTGATCAATGACGTGCTCGACCTGTCCCGCATCGAGGCCGGCGCCTTCCGGTTGAAACCGGTCGATTTCGATCTGCCCCACGAGCTCGGCCGCCTGCACCGGCGGTTCGAACCGGAGGCCCAGAAGAACGGGCTGACCTTCCGTGTCACCGCTCCCGCCAATTTGCCGCGCCAGTTGCACGGCGACTCCGGGGCGCTGCGCCAGGTGCTCGACAACCTGATCGACAATGCCTTGAAATTCACCAGCCACGGGAGCATCGACGTCACCGTCGAGGCCCTGGCGGAGCCGTCCGACGAGCGGCGGGTCACCCTCGCGGTCCGCGTCACCGACACCGGGATCGGCATTTCACCGGAGAACTGCGAGCGCATCTTCGAAATGTTCGAGCAGGAAGACAACTTCCTGACCAAACGCTTCCGCGGTGTCGGGCTGGGGCTGGCGATCTCCAGGCGGCTGGTGGCGATGATGGACGGGCAGCTTTCGGTCGTGTCCAGCCTCGGTACCGGTTCAACCTTCAGCTTCACCGCCAGTTTTGAACGGCTCGATGGTGTGCCGGGCTCGGCGAAGCCCGCTGCCGAGCACCAATTCGCCGACGATACCCCGATCGTCCTGCACCAAATCCCGGTCGGCCCGACCAACCCGAACCGGCCCAAGGACAAGGACGAACCGACGACCGCGGAATCGGCCGGGAAAACCCCGCTGGCCAGCGCAGCGGCACCGGTCAGGGGCGCCGGGGGACTATGATGCCGGACAAAATGCCCCGATCATGACGCCCCGGCGAGACGCGCGCTCCGGCTAGGGTGCCGGGGTCCGCTCGGCACGGGCCTTGAGCGCCTGGTTCATCGCCTCCAGGCCGGCGCGCGTCGTCTCGAGCAGACCGGGGCCGAGCATCGGCGCCAGCACGCCGGAAATCTCCTCGAGCTGGTGAAAGCGGCACCGGTTGTCGGGCAAAACTTCCAGGGTGAAGCTGTGGACGCCGTCGAACAGGCCCGGCGCCAGCAACTGGCCGCGCCAGCGTAACTCCCGACGGCGACGAATGCGCAGCAGGCGGGCGCGGAAGCTGACCGGTGCCTGACCGGGCGGCTCGATCCGTAACATCAGGCGGGCGCCCCGACGTTGGCGGCCCTCGATCGACGTAATGAACGGGTTCCACTCCGGATAGGCGACGAAATCGCACAGGATCGACCACACGCGCTCGACCGGTGCCGCGATCTCGACACTGGTGTCGAGCGTCACGACCGGCTCGACCTTGCGCCTAACCCGGATTCTGGTCGCCCAGGACCTGGCGGTAAGTCTCAGCCGTCTCACGGTCGAAGCAGACAAACCGGACCTCGGTGACGGTAGCATCGCGTGCCAGTTCCTCCCGTACCGTAGCGACCGCGATGGCAGCGGCACGATCGCGTGGAAAGCCATAGATGCCGGTGCTGATCGCCGGAAACGCCAGGCTGCTCAGGCCATGGCGGCAGGCCAAAGCCAGGGCTTGGCGGTAACAGCTGGCGAGCAATGCGTCCTCGTCGTCGCGCCCCCCCTGCCAGACCGGACCGACGCAATGAATGATATGGGGCGCCGCCAGGCGGTGACCGCCGGACAGCCGGCATTCCCCGGTCGGGCAGCCACCCAGGGTGGCGAGTTCGCGTTGCAGTTCCGGCCCGGCGGCGCGGTGGATCGCGCCATCAACACCGCCGCCACGCCGCAACGCGCTGTTCGCGGCGTTGACCACCGCATCAACGGCTTCCAGGGTGATATCGCCTTCGATCACCACAATGCGACCGGCCGGCCGGTTCGGAGCCTCAGATGCTGGCACCGGGATCGATACTCCTTTGGGCATCCTGATAGCGCTGGATGCCGTCCGAGATCAACTGGGCGGCCTCATCGGCCTCGCCCCAACGCGTGACCTTGACCCATTTGCCCTTCTCCAGGTCCTTATAGTGCTGGAAAAAATGGGCAATCTGTTCGATCAGGATCGGCGGCAGATCGCGGTAGCTGGCGATATTGGAATGGAACGGGTGGAGCTTGTCCACCGGCACCGCCAGAATCTTCTCGTCGCCGCCGGCCTCGTCTTCCATGACCAGCACGCCGACCGGCCGTGACCGGACCACCGCCCCCGGAACGACCGAAGTCGGTCCGACGACCAGCACGTCGCAGGGATCGCCGTCGGCAGAAAGGGTGTGCGGGATGAAGCCGTAATTGCCGGGATAGAACATCGCGGTGTGGAGGAAGCGGTCGACGAACACCGCGCCCGAATCCTTGTCGACTTCGTATTTGACCGGCTCACCGCGCAGGGGAATCTCGATCACCGCGTTCACGTCCCAAGGCGGCGCCACACCGACGGGCACCTTCGACAAATCCATGCTGCAGCCCCTATCCCAATCATGCAACCCCAAGCCGGCACTCTAGGCCCAAACCGTCGCGAGGCCAAGCCGCTTGCGCCGGCCGCTTGCGTCGGGGGCCGCTTCAGGGGGAAACTCGGAGCCCACCCGCTTCCGTTGCCGCCCAGAGCCGCCATGATCTGCCGCCCGTCTTTCAACTGCCTGTTCCGCCTCCCGTTCTGGGGCTTCCTGTTCGGGATCGGACCGCTGTGGGCTGCTCTGCCGGGTGCCGCCGAGCCGGCCCATGGCATCGCCATGCATGGTGTCCCCAAATATCCAAGCGGCTTCGTCGCCCTCGATTATGTCGATCCGACCGCCCCCAAAGGCGGGCTGCTGCGGCTGGCGGTGACCGGCACCTTCGACAGCCTCAACCCCTCGATCGTCAAGGGCCGCCCGGCCGCGGCGCCGGCGGGCGCCCACGAGAGCCTGATGGCGCGCACCCAGGACGAGCCGTTTTCGCTCTACGGGCTGATCGCGGAGTCGATCGAGACGCCCGCCGACCGCGCCTGGGTGATCTTTCGCCTGCGCCCCGAGGCCCGCTGGCAGGACGGCGTGCCGATCACCGTGGACGACGTGCTGTTCAGCTGGCGCACGCTCCGCGACCACGGCCGCCCCAACCACCGCGCCTTTTACGGCAAGGTCACCGCGGCCGAGCGGCTCGGCGACCGCGGGGTCAAATTCAGCTTCGCCGCGGGACCGGGTGGCGTGATCGACCGCGAATTGCCGCTGATCATGGGCCTGATGCCGATCCTGCCCGCCCACTACTGGGCGACGCGCGACTTCGAGGCCACCACCCTGGAGCCGCCGCTGAGCAGCGGTCCCTACCGGGTCGCCAAGGTCGATCCCGGCCGCTCGATCACCTACCAGCGGGTCAAGGACTACTGGGGACGCGACCTGCCGATCCGCCGCGGCCAGTTCAACTTCGACGCCATCCGCTACGATTATTACCGTGATGAGGCGATCGCGCTCGAGGCGTTCAAGGCCGGCGAGGCCGATTTCCGGGTCGAACTCGATCCGGCGCGCTGGGCCAGCGGCTATGCCGGGCCGGCGCTGGCGGACGGCCGCATCCGGTTGGCGCGGTTTCGCCACGGCCGCCCGGAACCGGCCCGCGCCTTCATTTTCAATACCCGACGGTCGCTGTTTCGCGACCCGACGGTGCGCGAGGCGCTGAACTACGCCTTCGATTTCGAATGGATCAACCGGGTGCTGTTCCACGATGCCTATCGGCGGGTCGACAGCTATTACCCCAACTCCGAGCTGGCGGCGACCGGGCTGCCCGCCCCGGCCGAGCGGGCGCTGCTCGAGCCGTTCCGGGCCGAGCTGCCGCCGGAGCTGTTCACCCGGCCGTTCGCCCTGCCCCGCACCGACGGCAGCGGCCCGACCGGCATCCGGCCCAACCTGCGCCGCGCCGCCCGCCTGCTCGGCAAAGCCGGCTGGCGGGTCGACGAGGCTCGCCTGGTCGATCCGGCCGGCACCCCCTTCGCCTTCGAAATTCTGCTCAACCAGCCGGCCGACGAGAAGATCGCCCTGGAATTCGCCCGCGCCCTCGCCCGCCTCGGCATCACCGCCCGGGTCCGCAGCGTCGACAGCGCCCAGTTCCAGGCCCGCCTCGACAGCTTCGACTATGACATGGTGCTGTTTCGCTGGATCTCGACATTGTCACCGGGCAACGAGCAGGTGGTGTTCTTCGGCTCCGCGGCCGCCGACCAGCCGGGCAGCCGTAACTATCCCGGCATCCGCTCCGCCGCGGTCGACTATCTGACCAATTCCTTGGGCCAGACCACCGACCGCGCCGATCTGGTGGCCCGCATGCACGCGCTGGACCGGGTGCTGTCGTGGGGCTGGTACACCGTGCCGCTGACCTATCTGCCCGACGACCGCATCGCCTACTGGCGCCACCTCCACCACCCGCAGATTACCCCGGTCTACGGCGTCGGCCTGGAGACCTGGTGGATCGACTGATCGCCGCCGCCGGGACTATTTCGCCAGCCGCAGATTGCTGAGCGCACCGCCGATGGTGTGGAACACCGCGGTAAGGTCCGCGGCCGAGGCGGAAAAGTACTTGCCGGTATCGGTGGCACAGCTCCTCAGCAGATTGATCGTGCTCGAATTGGTCACCTCGACCGCGATGGTATAGACCACGATGCCTTTGGCCTTCATGTTGTCGCACACGGTGGTCAGACGGTCGTCGAGCCTCGACTCCGCGGTACTGGAGTTGGTGGTGCCGAGCTTGCCGTCGCTGAGATAGGCATAGGCGGTAAAGACCGAGTTGCTCATCGTGTTGTCGCCGTCGGTCATCAGCACCACCGCCTTGGTGTGCTTCGGATCGTCATACTCATGGCCTTCGGTGAACGGCGGGTCGGGCGAGATCACCCGCCAGGCCCAGACCGCGCCCAGATTGATGTGGGTGTTGCCGGCCGGCTGCATCGCGGAGATCGCGTTGAGCAGGGTGGTCTTGTTGTTGGTCAGGGGGGTCAGGGCTGGCGGGCAGTATTTGTTCGGCCCTTTGCTGCTCGGCACCGCGTTGTCGATCGTGTATCTTCTCCTGTTGGAATCGTACCAATTGTTATTGGAATCGTCCTTCCAATAGAACGGCGCCCATTTTCCGCCGGAGCCGATGCTGCTGTCGTCGGTATCATAGGGCGCGCTGCGCGCCGCGACGCATCCGGCCCAGGCGCTCGGCCCCCAATCATAGACGGCGGTGCTGGTGACGTAGGCGCTCTGGCCGGTGCCGATATTGACCACGTCGGAAAACGGCACCATGCCGATCAGCAAGGTTTCCGAGGTTGAGCCGGACCCGAACAGAATATTGACCAGATCTGTCGCCGCGGTTTTCAACTGGGTCATCTTGTTACCGGCCATCGAGCCGGTATTGTCGAGCGCCATGACCAGATCCAGGCCTTTGGTCTCGCGAATGACTTCCCCGGAGGAGCCGACCGTCAGCTTGTCGACCCCGACCAGCTTGAGAAAGCTGGTCTCCACGTCGGCCTTGCCCGAGACGTTGATCTGGTTGCCGTTGACGGTCAGCACGATGTCGTAAGGGGTGCCGATCTTTCCGGCGGCGTAATTGGCCAGGAAAAATTGCTGGAAGCGGCTTTGGAGTTCGGCTTCGCTGCCCTGGATCGACCCGACCGCCAGGCCGGCGGCATCGAGCGCCGAGGCAAGCCGCGCCCGCGCGGTATAGGCTTGGCCGAAATCCACCGCGAGCCCGGCGAGCACCAGAACCGGTACCGCGGACAGGGCGAACATCACCGCGACATTGCCTCGGCGGGAACGGAGAACGGAGGTGTCGCTCATGGCAGGATAGTCCTCCAAAGGGGCGCCGCGCCGGACCCGAACCGGCGGCCGGCCGCACACGAAGACCGCTCAGGGACAACTTGGGTCGAGCGGGATTGAATTGGTCAGCCGCGGACGGACAATCGCGGTCTCGGCAAAGGTGCCACCGGCGATCGGCAGAAAGGTCAGAATCGGCGAGTATTCGTAGGCGATGCTGCCGATGATGACGCTGTCGCCCTTGCCGCCGAGATTGGTCGCCTTCGCGGCGAGATCGGCATCGCCGCTGGCGCTGCCATTGCCGAGGCTGCGGTGCCATTTGACCTGCGGAGCGCCATTGGTCTTATCGAATTCGACGCTGGCGATTTCGAAGGTGGCGCTGTTGCTCTTGAACGGGCTGAGCACCAGCTTCGCGCCGTCGAAGATGTCGTCGATCATGGAGTCGGTGACGCAGCTGTAACGGCTGACCAGATCGGCGATGGTCTGGGCAACCGCGGTGGTCTTGCTGCTCGCCAGGACCATGGTCGCGATTTCGACGATCCCGCCCATCAGCGCCAGCAGAACCGGCACGACGAAGGCCAATTCAACCGCGGCGATCCCGCGGCGATCACGGACTATCTGGCTCAGTTTGACCATGGTCGGATCGTCTCAAGTCAGTTGTCGGTGGGGAACGGTTCGTTCCGGAAGACCGCCGTGGAGACCATGCTTATTGAGTTGGTTTCAGCGTCGCCGAGCACGGAACCGACGATCGGCGTGATGAATTTCCAGCGATAGCCGACCGAGGCGACGATCGCGTCCTTGGCCGAACCAGCACTGAAATTCTGGTTGGTCACCGCCCCGCCAGGATCGAATACCGGCGCCAGATTGAGTTGGGCAAAGCTGCCGGCCGATTGGACGTTGATCGAAAAACTCTGGCAATTCAACAGCTGGAAGACAGCGTCGCACAAAGCCGTGCGAAAGACCGTCTCGGCGCTGCCGCCGCTTTGAGCCTGGCCGGTGCGGATCATGCGGGTCGCCTCGCGGACCGCACCTTCGAGGATCACGGCATTTAAATAGAACAGCGAAATTTCCATAGTCGCAAGTAGAATTAATAAAAAAACCGGTAGAATTAAGGCTAATTCAACAGTTGTGGCGCCTTTTTTCTGTTCCAGCGCACAGCGAGCCGAATTCCACAGATGCCGACCGATAAAATCCATCGGAATTCTCGCAGACTACCAAGTTGCGCCGGGAGTGACGAAGAAATTGCTAGCACAGATTGTTGAAATTTGCAAGAGTTATTTCTTTCGCCCCATTCTTGATAGCGCCCAACCCGTCTGCCGTCGGCGCAACCGGGGGGCGTCACTGGCCCCGCGCGAACGCAGGCGCGACCGGCGGGCAAGCCGGGCGGGGGCAGCGGTGAGCGCAGCGGGGCGTTGCGTCAGGAGCCCGGCGGTTGCGTCGGCGAACCGTCTCCGGCGGCACCGGCCGGGGGCTGCCCGGCAGAGCCGCCCGGGAGCGGCGGCGGGGCGCCGCCGCCCGGCGACGGGCCGGCCGGGGCGACGCCACCGGCCTGCTTAGGCGGAGTCAGCGCGACGCAGCGCGGATCACAGCTGAATTCGGAGACTTCGGTGCCACGGTTGAGGGTGACGCTGAAATCGCCATGGGACACCACGATCGCCGGCGCGTTGAACAGCTCGTGGCCGGCGCTGTCGAGAACCAGGATGGTGGTTTGTCCCGGTTTCTTGCCGATCACCAGCAGACGGCGGAGCGCGACCGGGGTCACGTCGATCACCGACGGGTTGGCGACCACGACGTTCTGGGCATCACCGTTCAGGTTGAGCACCAGGGCACCGTCCACCGGCACGCGCAACGGATCGGCCACGGCCGGCCCGGCGGCGAGGACAAAGAGAGTGGCGGCCAGGGCGGCCAAGGGATTCATCTCGCAAGATCCGTGGTTGCGCTGTAAAGTTGCCTGGTCACTCCGGCTACGGCTGCGGCCATCATGACATTTATCGTGCGAATCGCCAAGCATCGTTGCTGGCTCTGGACCATCCTTGCGTTCGGCATCTTAATTCTTCCTGGTTGCGGGACGTCGAAGGACGACGAGCGCATGGATGAATTACTGAACGATGCCGGGCACAAGGCCGAAATTGCCGGTGATTACCGCCAGGCGGCGCAGAACTATGGCCGCCTTCTCGACAACAACCCCGACGATACGGCGGTCGCGGTCTCGCTGTCGCGCGCTCTCCGCCTGGGCGGCCGGCCGTCCGACGCCCTGCAGGTGGTCGAAGCGAGCCTGGCCCGGCTGGGCTCGGTCGCGGCACTCGACCAGCTCCAACCGATCCTGGTCGAACAGGGCAAGACCCAGATCGCCTTGGGCCGGGCCGAATTGGCGCTGCCGCCGCTGCAGCGCGCCACCACCATCAACCCCGGCGATCCCGATGCCCCGGCCACGCTCGGGATCGCGCTTGACCGCCTCGGCCGCTTCGATGAGGCTGCCATCAGCTATCGCCAGGCGGTCTCGCTCGCCCCCGACAATCCGGATATCCTCAACAATATGGGCTTGTCACGGGCGCTGGCCGGCCATCTCGCCGAAGGCCTGGCGCTGTTGCGCCAGGCGGCGTCGCTGCCCAGCGCCGGTCCCCAGGTCCGGGAGAATCTGGTGCTCCTGCTCAACCTCAACGCGGCGCCCCAACTGCCGCTGGCTGGCCCCATACCGCTGAGCGCGCCGATGGCGGCCTCACGGCGGGTCGAGAGCACGCCGATCCCCTTGACCACACCGTCGCCGGGTGCGGTTCATTCGCCGCGCAAACCCAGCCGCCGGTGAATCGTCCGGGCCTCCGGCAGGGGCTCCGGAGTTCTCCCGGCGTTCCGAACTCAGGCCGGGTCTTCGCTGCTGGTCTGCGACAGCAACTCGATCCGTTTGCGATCGAGAATCTGGAGGCTGTTGCCGCGGCGGCGCATCAGGTTGGCCCGCATCAGGGTACCGAAGGCGCGGCCGACCACGTCGGTCGTGGTGCCGGCCCAGCCGGCGATGTCCTTATGCAGCGGCGCCGGGCTGATCTCCCAATTGCCGTCGCCCGAGTTATCGGGCGTGGCCAGGCGAATCAGCTCGAGGTAAACCCGCTGGACTCCGGACAGGGTGCTGAAACTGAAGATTTTCTGGTCGGCCTGACGGATGATCGCGGCAAAGCGCATGATCAGCGCCATCGCCATTTCCGGGTAGTCGCGCAGGGCCTTGAGAAAGACCTCCCGCGAACACGAGGCGAGGACGGTGTCGGTGATCGAAATAACGTCGGCCGACCGTTCCAGGCCATCCAGTGCGGCCAATTCGCCGAACATATGGCCGGGGCCGAACTGCGCGTAGTTGATCTCGCGGTCGTGGGAGGCGCGAAAAAAGATGCGGACGGTGCCTTCGATGATGAAATAGACCGCATCGGGCGGGTCGCTATGGCGAAAGATCACACTGCCCGCGGGCAGTCTGATCCACTGACACTGGTCTTCGAGCGACCAGACGGCCTGCGGACTCATATCTTTGAGCAAGGTGCAGACGGCCAAGGCGCCGGGGCGGTGCCCGTCTTCCGCGTCGATCGCGACAGCATCGCCGGTCATGCTTCGGTCCCGATTCAAAATCGTCAAGCCACCACGCTGGCAATTGCCATCCTAGTTGCAGCGCGGATGCTTGCCAAGTCTTTCCCTCTCGCCGACGATTGCTGTATCGCCGGGGGCAAACGGCTGTTCCGGCGCCCGGTTACCGGCCGGTTCGGCTGCTGATTGCCGTAAGACAAATTTTACTCTAATATATTCCCTTGACTTTTTCTCCATCCTGTGCAAGCATAACCCTTGCGTGGGCGAAAGAGACGACACTTCAGAGCCCAGTTCTATGGAGACCAGGGAGACAAGTGATGATCAAGTCTATTGTAAACAGCCATGCGGTCCAGGTTGTGGTTTCAGAAGTTTTGGCGGCCGTGTCGGGCGTCCGAAAGGATCGTCAGGGCGCAACCGCAATTGAATACGGCTTGATTGCCGCTGGCGTGGCCGTCGCATTGATCGCCGGCATGGCTGCGTTCGGCCCGGCGCTGCAGGCCTTCCTCGAAGATCTGGGTTCGAAGCTGACTCTTTAACAGCAATCGGTACTGCGGGCCCTGGAGGAATCTCGGTCGGTCGGAAACGGGCTTCGAATTGCCGGACGGAGCGAAGGGCTGGGCAAAGGCGTGCGCACCGGCGCAGGGCTGATTGCTCACCCTTCCTGACCTTGAGTTCCATGATTTACCGCGATTTGCCGCCGGGCGGCCTCAGGCGAAAACTGGTCCATCGCGGGGTCGACGCATGACGTGATCTCGGCGACGCGCGTTTACCGGCACCAACCGCGCCATCGAACCGCGAGCCTTGGACCCGCACGCCTAACGACCCGCACGCCGATCGACCGGCGCACCATCGATCGGCAAGACGACAACCAGGGGTCACGGCACGCGGGCGCCACGACCTCCGGCTCTCAGGACGGCCAAAGCGGCTAAAGCGGTTCGATAGCCCAAACAAGCCGATTGAAAAAGCAAGCCGGCCGAAGAGATGCTTGTGCGCGACACATGACCGGCACGCTTTCGCTGTCCCTGCTGTTCGCCGTAATTTTTGGCGGCGCCATGGTCGTCGCCATGACCTGGGACGCGGCCTGTTTCGAAATTCCCGATACCGTCTCGATCGTGCTGGTTGCCGCGGCGCTGGTTGCGATGGTGAGCAGCACTGCGATTCCGGTCATTTTCAGCCATCTTGGCGTCGGCCTTGGGGTTTTCGCGGTCGGCGTCGGACTGTTCGCGGCAAGATTGTGGGGCGGCGGCGATGTCAAGTTCATGGCCGCAACCTGCCTGTGGCTGGCGCCCGGCGATCTTCCCGGCTATTTTCTGGCGGTATCCTTGGCCGGCGGCGTTCTGGCCGCCGCCATCGTGGTTTTTCGCCGGGTTGCAATTCCGCAAACTTGGCACAATCTCCATTGGGTCCAAAGACTGCGCGATCCGGCGGAAGGAATTCCCTACGGCGTAGCGCTCGGCATCGGCGGCCTGGTCTCGGCCGAAGCGGCACTCAAAGGAGTCGGATACCTGTCTTGAAGATCATTCGAATTAGATTGATCAAATTCTGACAAAGTTTTATTTTGCATTGTGCGGGTCCAGACCGGCGCCCGGACCCGCGCCGGTAGCCGTGGCCGCGGCATTGTGGCCGCCGCACTCCTGTCTCTAGCTGAAGGAGACCGCCGAGGTGGTCAGGGTCATGCTGATGATCGGCGCTCTTCTGGTCGCCGTGATCGCCGGATGGATGGTCCAGCGCTATCTTGCCGGGGAGCGCGCGCGGATCGAAGCCTTGACCGCCAGCCGGAGCGAACGGCCGGCGGACCTGCCGACGGTGGAGGTTCTGGTCTTTACCGCCGATGTCCCGGTCGCCACCATCATCCAGGCCAAAATGCTCGGCTGGCAGGCCTGGCACTCCGACCAGCTCAATCCGCGCTACATCACCCGAACCGCGCGTCCCGACGCGATCGAGAAGCTGGAGGGCTCGACCACCCGGCAGCCCCTGTATTCGGGCGCACCGGTGATCGACGATATGCTGATCAAACGCACGGCGTCCGGCTTCCTGGCTGCGGTGCTCAATGAGGGCATGCGGGCGGTGGCGTTCAAAATCGGCCACGAAGCGGAGGATTTTGGCGGGCTGATCCAGGCCGGCGACCGCGTCGATGTGATCTTGACCCACACCGTCGAGGAACCGACCGGCACCGGGGAACGGCGCGGCCGCTTGCAGCGCAAGATCGGCGAAGTGATCATCCGCGACGTCCGGGTAATTGCGATCGATGCCGAGCTACGGCGCGAAGACGGGGCCAAGGCCAAGATCGCCAAGGTGGTGACGCTCGAAGTCGATGAACACCAGGCGGTCGCATTCGAACTCGGCCAGACCATGGGCAAGCTGTCCCTGGTCCTGCGCAGTGCCTTCGGCCGCCTGGTCGACGATAAGGCTTCGCCAGTGGTCACCGACGATACCCAGCTCAGCGCCTGGAACCAGAATCGGCGTCTCCAGCCCGAGGTCATGCGCACGCTGACCGCCACCCGCGACCTCAGCCCCGGAACCCTGATCAGCAATTCCGATCTGTCGTGGGGCCAGGTCGAGGGGCTTCACGACGACGACAAAGTCCTGATGGAGGGACGCGACGAGCCGAGCATACTCTATGGCGCCCTGGTTCCCGAACCGATCGTCGCGGGCCGGCCGCTGACCCTGGCCAACGTGATCCGCCCGGGCGACGGCCGCTTCCTCGCCAAGGCGCTGAAGCCGGGCATGCGGGCCATCAGCATCGCGATCACCGCGCCCAGCGGCGTCGCCGGCCTGGTCACCCCCGGCGACTACGTCGATGTCGTCTTCGCCGGCAGCATCCAGAACGACAAGGTGCTCTCCCCTCGCCATTACAGCGAGACCATCGCCAGCGGGATCCGCTGCCTGTCGATCGAGACCAAGAAGGGCCGCGATACCGGCTTGCCGACCACCGGCGCCACCGCGACGCTGGAAGTGCCGCCCAAGCTGGCCGAAAGCATCGTGATCGCCGCGACCACCGGCAACATCACGCTGACCGTCCGCCCGGCCGGCGAGCCGCCGGCACCGCCATTGAAGGTTGAGCCCGGCTCACCTCAGGATCTGGTCGCCTACGCGTTTAACCCAGCCGAGTTGCCATTCGCCACCGATCTGACCGTGAGCAACGCGATCCGCTGGATCGTCTCGGATATGGATACCCCGTCGGTGATGCGGCTGCGCACCCTCAACCGAGCCGGGCAGCCCGCCCCGGCGCCACCGCCGCTACCGATCAAGATAACCACCCCGCCGCCGTCCCCGCCACAGATCACGGTCTATCGCGGCAGCGCTGCCCAGCACTATCCGGTCGCCCGGTGAACCCGGCGTCACCAATCGGCCGCCGGTCATCCACCATCGCGAGCCCTATAAAAAGTCGCGCAACATCGCGAGCCCTATAAAAAGTCGCGCAACATCGCGAGCCCTATAAAAAGTCGCGCAACATCGCGACCAGGGGCCGATCTGCCGGCGGCATCGCATAGTCGCCCATCCGGTTCGGCGTGACCCAGGCGAGCGCCTGGTGCTCCAGCATCCTGGGCGTGCCCTGCCAGACTCGACAGACATAAAGCGGCATCAGCAGGTGAAAGGTCTCGTAGCTATGGGAGGCGAAGCTGAGCGGCGCCAGGCAACTCGCCGCGGTGTCGATGCCGAGTTCCTCGGCCAGCTCGCGAATCAGCGCCGCCTCGGGAGTTTCGCCGGCCTGGACCTTGCCGCCGGGAAATTCCCACAGCCCGGCCATCGCCTTGCCGGCCGGACGGCGCGCCAGCAGCACCCGGCCGTCGGCGTCGATCAGGGCGCCGGCGACCACCAGCACCACCGGCAGACCGACGCGGAGCACCGCATTAGGATCGAAGCAGGACATCGCGGACACCGGCTCTTTGGGGCAGAGGCGCGGACAGCACCCCTGGCAGGCGACGACAGCTATAACCCGCCGCGGCGGCCTGCGACAAACCGGTTTGGTCTGCCCGGCCGGATCTGCGACAGTGGCCACCGAAATCAGAGACGTGAGCGATGGCAGTCCAGGTCAAGATTTGCGGGATCAATCATCCCGAAGCGATGACGGCGGCAGTGGCGGGCGGCGCCCGCTTCGTCGGGCTGGTTTTCTACCCGCGCTCGCCGCGCGCGGTGGCGCCGCCGCTGGCCGCCGAACTGGCGCGCATGGTCCCCACCGGCACCCGGGTGGTCGGCCTGTTCGTCGATCCCGATGACGAGTATCTCGACCACGTCCTGGGTCAGGTGCCGGTCGACCTGATCCAGCTCCACGGCGGCGAATCGCCGGAGCGGGTCGCGGCGATTCGCCGGTCCAGCGGCATTCCGGTGATGAAGGCGGTCAAGCTCGCGACCGCCGAGGACCTTGAAGTCGCCGGCCGCTATCTCGACTCCGCCAACCGTCTGCTGTTCGATGCCAAGCCGCGGCCGGGCACCGCCGCCTTGCCCGGCGGCAATGGGCTACCGTTCGACTGGCAGGTGCTGGCCGGGCGCCGCTGGCCTTTGCCCTGGCTGCTGTCCGGCGGGCTGAACGCGGCCAATCTGGCCGAGGCGGTGGCGGTGACCGGCGCCGGCGCGGTCGATGTCTCCTCGGGGGTCGAGGACCGGCCGGGCCACAAGGACCCGGCGCTGATCCGCGCCTTTCTGGAAACCGCCGCGCGGCTCTAGGCTGCGATCAGTCGCCTTCGCGCATCACCTCGCCCTCGGGCGACAACACGACCCGGGTCACCACGCCGTCCTTGGTCGCGATACCGTGCCAATAATTGTCACAACCCTTGTGCAGCTCGTGGACTTGGCGAAATCCGGCGGCCTCGAATTTCCGTTTGGCCTGATCGGCGGTCGAACCGTCGATCTTTTCGCCGTATTCGCAGCCGGCCAGAGCCGGGGCCGGCTGCAGCGGTCCTGCTGCCAGAACAATCGCCAGCAGCGCCGCAGTGCCGAAAGCCGGGACGAATCGCTTCATGGTCAGGGTCTCCCTTGTCGTCGATTGGATGGATCAAGCCGAACCGCGGCCCGAGGTCTACTGTCAATATGATGCGGTGGGGTTCCGTCGGGTGTGACCGTTGTGGGACCGTGTCCGGGATTGTTTCCGGGACCGCGGTGGCAAAAGAACGGCAGTCTCTTCAACGCCGGCCGAACAGCCGCTCGATATCGCTCAGTCTGAGTTCGATATGGGTCGGCCGACCGTGGTTACACTGACCACTGAATGGCGTCGCCTCCATCTGGCGCAGCAGTGCGTTCATCTCATCGAGGTTCAGCGCCCGCCCGGCCCGCACCGAGCCGTGGCAGGCCATGGTCGAGCACACCGCATCGAGACGGTCGCGCAAGGCCCGAGTCTCGCCCAGCTCGGCCAGTTCGTCGGCGAGATCGCCGACCAGCTTGCGCAGATCGGGTTTGCCGAGCAGCGCCGGCACCTCGCGCACCAGCACCGCGCCGGGCCCGAACCCCTCGACCACCAGCCCGAACTCGGCCAGCGCCTCAGCATGCGCGGCAACCCGGTCGGCCGCGGCGGGGTCCAGTTCCACCACCTCCGGAATCAGCAAGGCCTGGCGGGCGACGCCGCCGCCCGCCCGGTCCCCCGCCGCCGGGGGCCGATCGATCAAGGCCGATTTCAGCCGCTCATAGACCAGACGTTCATGGGCGGCGTGCTGGTCGACGATAACCATGCCCTGAGCCGACTGCGCCACGATATAGGTGCCATGGAGTTGCGCCCGCGCGGCGCCAAGGGGGTAGTCGGTGCCGTCGAGCGGATCGGGTCCGGCGGCGTGGGGCTCGGCCGGCCGCGCGGATGGCGGTGCGGCAAAGCCCGGCAATACGGCGCCATAGGGCGGCTCGAACGGGGCCTGCATCTCGGCTGCGGCCTCGGCCAGACCGCGCGGCACCGAGGTGCCGCTTCGTCCCGGCAGGGCGTAGCCGTAGTTGCCCGGCGGTGCTCTGCCCTCCAGGCCACCACCGGGCAGACCGCCCGGCGGCGATCCGAAACCCGGCGACAGCGCCGCGATCGCGGCACCGCCGCCGGTGGTGGCAGCGCGATGGCCGGCCGCCGCCAGCGCGTTGCGCAGGGCGGTGACCAACAGGCCGCGGACCAGGCCGGAATCGCGAAAACGCACCTCGGTCTTGGCCGGATGGACGTTGACGTCGACCTCCTGGGGCGGCACGCCGAGAAACAGCGCCAACATCGGGTGACGTTCACGCGGCAGCAAATCGCCATAGGCCGCGCGGACCGCACCAGCGAGCAGCCGGTCGCGCACCGGCCGGCCATTGACGAACAGATATTGCTGGCGGGCGGTCGGTTTGTGCAGGGTCGGCAGGCCGATGAAGCCGGTGAGGGTAATGGCATCGCGGCTCGCCGCCACCGCCAGCGCATTGTCGCCGAAGTCGCGACCAAGCACGCCGACCAGCCGCGCCAGCCCGGACTGGGCGGGATCGCCGCTGCCGGAGGCCAGTCGCAGCAGGCTGCGCTGGTCATCCATCAGGCTGAACGCCACCGCCGGATGGGCCATGGCCAGGCGGATCATCGCGTCGGCGATGTGGTCGAGTTCGGTGCGCGGCGCCTTGAGGAATTTGAGCCGGGCCGGCACCGCGCGGAACAGGTCGCGGACCTCGACCCGAGTACCCGGCGGATGGGCGGCGGGCACCGGCTCGGCGCAGGCGCCGGCGTCGACCACCAGCAACCAGGCCCCCTCGTCGGCTGCGGCGACATGGTTACCGGGCCGGCGCGGCCGGCTGGTGATCTGCAGCCGGCTGACCGCACCGATCGAGGGCAGCGCCTCACCGCGAAAGCCGAGAGTGGCGATGGTCAGCAGGTCGTCATCGGGCAGCTTTGAAGTGGCGTGGCGCTCGACCGCGAGCACCAACTCGTCGCGGGTCATGCCGCAACCGTCGTCGCTGACCTGGATCAGGCTCTGGCCGCCGTCGCGCACCACCACGTCGATCCGGCTGGCCCCGGCATCGATCGCGTTCTCGACCAGTTCCTTGACCGCCGCGGCGGGCCGTTCGACCACCTCGCCGGCCGCGATCCGGTTGACCAGGGTCAGGGGCAGGCGCCGGATGGTCACGGCCGGCGCTCAGCCATTGGCACGCAGCCATTCGATCAGGGCGTTGGTCGAGGCGTCGTGGCCGGTGACCGGCTCGGCCACGGTCACGTCGCGAGCGAGTTCGGCCAGGATCGGACCGGCCAGCTGTTTGCCCAGTTCGACGCCCCACTGGTCGAACGAGTTGAGGTTCCAGACGATGCCCTGGACGAACACCTTATGCTCGTAAAGCGCCAGCAGGGCGCCCAGGGTGAAGGGATCCAGCTTGTGGAACAGCAGCGTGCTCGATGGCCGGTTGCCGGCGAACACCTTGTGGGGCGCAAGCGCGTCGATTGCGGCCGGCGCCAGGCCGCGGCCTGCCAGTTCGGCCCGCACCTCGGCCTCGCTCTTGCCGCGCATCAGAGCCTCGCTCTGGGCCAGGCAATTGGCCAGCAGCAGATGGTGGTGCAGCGCGTGGGGGCCGAGCAGCGGGTTGAAGCTTTCCGCCGGCGCAATGAAATCAGCCGGGATCAGCGGGGTCCCCTGATGGAGCAGCTGATAGAAGGCGTGCTGGCCGTTGGTGCCAGGCTCGCCGAAGATTACCGGCCCGGTGGCATAATCCACCGGGTTGCCGTCGCGGTCGACCGATTTGCCGTTGCTCTCCATGTCGAGCTGCTGGAGAAACGCCGGCAGGCGGTGCAGATACTGGTCATAGGGCAGCACGGCATGGGCTCCGGCACCCCAGAAATTGACGTACCACACCCCGAGCAGCGCCATCACCACCGGCAGATTCGACTCCAGTGGTGCGGTGCGGAAATGTTCGTCCATGGCATGGGCGCCGGCCAGCAGCTGCTCGAAATTGGCAAAGCCGACCGCCAGCGCGATCGACAGCCCGATCGCCGACCACAGGCTGTAGCGACCGCCGACCCAATCCCAGAACCCGAACATATTCTCCGGATCGATGCCGAATGCGGTGACCGCGTCACGGTTGGTCGATACCGCGACGAAATGACGGGCGATCGCCTCCTCGTTGCCCCCCTCCTCCAGGAACCATTGGCGCGCGCTCTGGGCATTGGCCATGGTTTCCTGGGTGGTGAAGGTCTTGGAAGCGACGATGAACAACGTGGTCTCGGGGTCGAGCCAGCCCAGGGTTTCGACCAGATGGGTCCCGTCGACATTGGAGACAAAGCGGCTGCGCAGGTCGGGGTGATGATAAGGCCGCAGGGCCTCGGTCACCATCAGCGGTCCGAGATCCGAACCGCCGATGCCGATATTGACCACGTCCCGAATCGCGCGCCCGGTATAGCCGGTCCAGGCGCCGAAACGGACCGCCTGGACGAAGCGCGCGATTCGGTCGAGTTCGCCGCGGACCGCCACCATCGCGTCGGCGCCCTCCACCATGACCGCCCGGCCCGAACGGTTGCGCAAGGCGGTGTGCAGGACGGCACGGTCCTCGGTGGCGTTGATTCGCTCACCGGCCAGCATACGGTCGCGCCAGCCCTCGACGTCTTGCTGGCGCGCCAGCGCCGCCAGCAGCGCCATGGTCTCGCCGGTCGCCCGGTGCTTGGAGTAGTCGAGCAGAATGCCGCAGGCCGAGGCGGAGAAGCGTTGGAAGCGGCCGGGATCGGCGTCGAACAAGCCGCGAATCGTGGTGTCGGCGGCGACGGCGCGGTGCCGGCTCAAGGCACGCCAAGCCGGGCTCTCGATCAGGCTGGACATGGCAAAAAGGTCCCGATCCGGAAGGTGGCAGCGACAGCAGGGGTTTCGCTGCCACTATCGCACCGCAGCGGCGAAAATCCCAAGCGGCTTCAACGTCAGCGCGCCGCCATGTGTTCCGACCCTGGCTACTCATTCCCAAGGGCCATGCCGCGGTCAGAACACAGCATACCGAGAAGATCGGGATACAGAGAAGGTCGGAATGCCGCGAAGACCGGGAGGAGGCGAATGTTCCGTCCCGCGCGGGGCGGGCCGGTTCCGCTGGCGTTCGGGACACTAGCGTTTGGCTGCGGCGACCGGTTCCGGTCGGCAGCGGCCGTAGTCACCCAGGACCAGGGCCTGACGCTGGCGGTGATAGGTGGCGAACACCGCACGCAGTTCTTCGCCGCAGGTTTGGCCGTAATAGCTGTCGAGGCGGGCCAGGCCGTCGGTGCTGGCCACCATCGCCCGGTAGTCGTGAAACAGGGCATCGAACAGTTCGAAGAAGACATCCTCGTCGATCTGGCACAGGCGCGGTTCGACCTGGGTGGTCAGGATGCGAATGAACTCCCATTTGCGCACGTTGAAGTTCTTGAAGGCGAGCAGGATGCGAATGAAGATGCGGTCGACCCGCACCGTCATCGACCGGCTGGCCGAGATCACCGGCCAGATGGTGTCGTCGTGGTCGGTGCCGAGGTCGGCGAAAATCTTGCGGGCATGCTGGTTGAGCAGGAACAACTCCCGCGGTTGGAACAGCGCGCGCAGATTGGCTTGAATGCCGGGCGCCAGCAGCCGCGGGTAAAAAACGCCGGCTCCGGCCACGATCCCGACCTGGCGCACCGGCACCCGGCTGAGGATGCGGGAGAAGACCAGCCGGGTCAGGAAATCCTTCCGACGGACATCCGGGACATAGTCGATCCGGGCCGGTCCGGCCGCCTCGTGCCCGGCGGCCTGGCGGGTGTTATCGGCGGAAGCCGATGGGGTCGAACGCGTCGGTCGCCAGGTCCCGCGGAGTTCGAGCAGCGCCGCTTCAAGTTCGCCGCGGGTGATCTGCTCCTTCCCGGCAAAGGCGCGCCGCAACGCCGCGGCCACGGCATCAAGGACGTCGCCGGCACGGTCCATCGAAGGCGGGCGCGGCGGGGAGTCGGTCATGCCATTGCTTCCATCTCCACAGAAACGGAGGTTCGCTGCGGGGCCGGGATCGACCCCCAAATAGATGAGACGGAATGAAGTTTCGACAAGCGGCAGCAGAGTGGCACAGGAGGGTCGGACAATCAGCCGCGGCCGGGCACGCCGCTGGTGGTGGAGTATTCGAAGTGGAGGGCCTGGCCCGGATGGACCAGCGGATAGATCGCATGGGCAGCCTGGGCCGCCTCGGCGAAGCCGCACAGGATCAGCTTGAGCTTGCCGGGATAGGTGACGATGTCGCCGACCGCGAAAATCCCCGGCCGGCTGGTTGCGGCCGTCGCCGGATCGACCGTGATCAGATTGCGTTCAAGATTGAGCCCCCAGTCATGGATCGGGCCCAGATTCATCGCCAGGCCGAAAAATGCCAGCAGGGCATCGGCCGGCAGCAGTTTTTCCTGGCCGTCCAGGGTCGCGACTCGGACACCGCTGAGCTGGCCGCCGCTGCCTTCGAGGCCGGCCAGATGGTAGGGCACCACCAGCTCGACCTGACCGGACGCGGCGAGCGCGTCCAATCGCGCCGCGCTCTCCGGGGCGGCTCTGAATTTGGGCCGGCGATGCACCACCATCACCCGCTCGGCAAGGCCGGCCAGGGACAAGGCCCAGTCCACCGCCGAATCGCCGCCGCCGGCGATCACCACTCGCTTGCCGGCGAAGTCCTGGCGTCGCCGCACCATGTAAAATACCGAGCTGCCTTCGTAAGCCTCCAGCCCCTCGAGCGGCGGCCGATTGGGGCCGAAGGCGCCAACCCCTGCGGCAATGATCACCGCGCGCGCCTCGATCCGGGTCCCCGACGAGGTCGTGACCTGCCAGCCGCCGTCGTCCAGCGGCGACAGCGCAGTCACCTGCTGGCCGAGATGCCAGACCGGCGCGAAGGGGGCGGCCTGCTCGGCCAGCCGGTCGATCAACTGAGCGGCGTCGATCGCCGGGTAACCCGGAATGTCGTAGATCGGCTTTTCCGGATAGAGCGCGGTGCATTGACCGCCGATCATGTCGAGCGCATCGACGACATGACATTTCAGGCGCACCATGCCGCATTGGAAGACGGCGAACAGACCGACCGGACCGGCGCCGATCACGGCAACATCGGTGCGATGGCAAGCGAACGACATGACGGCTCCGTGACCCATTTGGAAACAACCGCGACAGGGTATTTCTTGCATGCCAGGTTTCGCCGCGGCAACCCATTCCAGCGCACGGCCTGCCATTTGATCGGCCGACGGTGGCCTGCTTGCCAAAGGCGGAAATCGCCTTATGTTGCACTGCGCCAGCTTCACCCCAACCCTGCACTCCGATCCGGAACGACGGCAGCTTAGGCGTATGCAATGAGAGAGCTTCGTTGTTTCGTGTTCACAGAACAGGAACTGGCCAAGGCGGTGATCGACCGCCGCCGCCGGGTCCACGAATTCGTCCCGGAAGGGACGGTCAAGCGGGTTGTGCTGACCAACGAACCCGGAGGCGGGGTGGAAACCGTCCTGCACCTGTCCGACGACACCGGCAACGAACGCGCGTTGACCCTGCCGGAGGCGGAAGTGACCGCCGCCCTGGTGCAGTTCTGCATGAACCGCAAAATCCCGATGCCGGCCGACTCGGAAAAATACCTTCAGGTGATTCGCGGCGTGATAACCTTGATGATCGCGATGAATTTCAATCGACCGCCGCGCATGGTCGCGGAAGACCCGCTGACCGATGCCAAACTCGAGGCCGAGGACAATCCCCGGATCAAGGGCCGGCGGATGCCGCGCAAGGCCGAATAGCCGGGTCCCGGCCGGTGCCGCAGAGGTCGTCGATGCCCGCCTCCGTTTGCCGTGTTCAGCATCTGGCCGACCAGACTGCGACCGAGACCCTGGCCGGCGCCCTGGCCCGCTTGCTCCGTCCGGGGGACGTGGTGGCGCTGGCCGGCGATCTCGGCGCCGGCAAGACCACCCTGGCGCGGGCGGTGATCCGCGCCCTGACCAGCCCGCAGGAGGAGGTCCCGAGCCCGACCTTCACCCTGGTCCAGACCTATCAGGGCCGGTCCGGGACGCTCTGGCACTTCGACTTCTACCGCCTCGGCACCTGGGACGAGATCGTCGAACTCGGCTGGGACGATGCCGTGGCCGACGGCATCGTCCTGGTCGAATGGCCGGAGCGGGCCGGCCCCTTGCTCCCGGCGAGCCGGCTCGACCTGACCCTTTGCCATGGGGACGGCACTCAGGGGAGCGGCAGTCAAGCCGCTGAACCGGAGGCCCGCCGGGCCACGCTGACCGGTTGGGGCGACTGGGCGTCGCGCCTGGCCGGCTGGATCCCGGCGACGGAGAGCGACCAGCCGGCGACGGCACGCGACCAGACGGTGCCCCAATGAGCACCGACGCTCCCGACCTCGACCGCTTTCTCGCCGGCTGCGGTTGGGGCGATGCGGTCCGGCAGCCCTTGGCCGGCGACGCCTCGGCACGGCGCTATCACCGCTTGGTCGCGGGCGACGGTCGGCGCGCGATTCTTGCCCAATCACCCGATCCCGACACCGACATCCGGCGGTTCGCCGCCCTGGCGCGCCTGCTGCGGCGCCTTGGTCTGTCGGCGCCGGCGGTGTTCGCCGAGTCGGTGGCGGACGGGCTGCTGGTCCAGGAGGATTTCGGCAGTGCGGAATTTTCCCGCGTCCTCGCGCAGGGCCAGCCGGCCCTGCCGCTCTATCGCCTGGCCGTCGATGTTCTGATCGCCCTGCATCGGCGGTTCGACCCGGCGATGGCCGCCGGGCTCGACCTGCCGAGCTACGACGCCGAGGGCTTTTTAGCCCAGGTCGGTCTGTTCCCGGAGATCTGGCTGCCGGCGGCGCTGGGGCGGACGCCGACCGCAGCGCTTCGCGAGGCATTCGAGCGCGCCTGGCGTCAGGTGCTGCCGGAGGCCTGCGCCGGGCCGACCTCGCTGCTGCTGCGCGACTATCATGTCGACAATCTGATGCTGCTGCCGGACCGGCCGGCGGCAGCGGCGTGCGGGCTGCTTGATTTTCAGAATGCCGGGCTCGGACCGGTCGTCTATGATCTGGTCTCGCTGCTCGAAGACGCCCGGCGCGATGTTCCGCCGGCGCTCGCTGCGGCCATGACCGAGCACTATCTCGCCGCCTTCCCGGCCCTCGATCGCGGTCGCTTCGAACGGTCCGGCGACGTGCTCGCGGCGGTCCGCCACACCCGCATCATCGCGGTGTTCACCCGCCTGGCGCACCAGGGCCGGCGCGGCTACCTGGTTCATCTGCCGCGGGTCTGGCGTCTGCTGGAACGCCGGCTCGAACGGCCGGCGCTGGCGCCGGTGGCCGCCTGGTTCGCAGCCCATCTGCCGCCGGCGGCACGCGCCGGGGCGGTCCCCCCGCCCTAGCGGCGATCCCCGGAGTAGAGGCAATGCCGGTTTTCCCCAGCATAGCGCCAAAGCGCGCCATGGTCCTGGCCGCAGGGTTGGGCCTGCGCATGCGGCCTTTGACCCTGGAACGGCCGAAACCGCTGCTCGAGGTCGCCGGCCGCAGCCTGCTCGACCACGCGCTCGACCGCCTGGCCGAGGCCGGGGTCGAAACCGCGGTGGTCAATGCCGGCTATAAGCGCGAGATGATTGCCGCGGCAGTCGAGCGCCGCGCGCGGCCGGCGATCGCCCTGTCTTATGAAACCGAATTGCTGGAAACCGGCGGCGGCGTCCGCAAGGCCTTGCCGCAGTTGGGAGACGAGCCGTTTTTCGTGATCAATGCAGATATCCTGTGGCATGATGGCCCGGTGCCGGCCCTGACCCGGCTGGCCGAACTGTGGCGCGCCGAAACCATGGATGCCCTGCTGCTGCTGGTCCCTGCCGCCCGCGCCTTCGGCTACGACGGCCGTGGCGATTACCTGGCCGATCAGGTCGGACGCCTGACCCGTCGCACCACGTCGGCGGTCGCACCTTTCGTCTATGGCGGCGTCCAGATCTGTAGCCCCGGCCTGTTCGACGAGACCCCGGACGGGCGGTTTTCCAACAATCTGGTGTGGGACCGGGCAGAGCGCGCGGGACGACTCTACGGCATGGTTCATGACGGAGAGTGGTTCCATGTCGGAACCCCCGACGCCCTGGCCGCACTCAACCGCCAGCTGGCGCGTCCGCCCCGGCCATGACCGCCCCGGCCATCACCGCCCCGGCCATCCCCGCTGCGGCGAGGGTCTACACCATCCCGGCCGGGGTTCCCTTCGTCGACGCGCTGGCCTCCGGCATCCTCGACCGGGTCGGCCACGAGCCTTTGGCCTTGGCCGGCTGCACGGTGCTGCTGCCGACCCGGCGTGCCTGCCGTTCCCTGCGAGAGGCCTTCTTGCGCCGGGCCGACGGAAAGCCGCTGCTGTTGCCGATGCTCAGCCCGCTCGGCGACATCGATGCCGAGGGCATCGGTCTCCAGGAAGAGGCGCTGCCGGGCCTCACCGAGGCGCTGACGCTGACACCGGCACTCTCCGGGCTGCGCCGGCAGCTGCTGCTGACCCGCACCATCCTGGCGATGCCCGACATCGGCCGAACCCCGGCCCAGGCGGCGCGTCTGGCCGCCGATCTGGCCCGCCTGCTCGACGAGGTCCAGACCGAGCGGCTCGGTTTCGACCGTCTGGCCCGGCTGGTGCCCGACGAGCATGCCGAACACTGGCAGATCACGCTGGCCTTCCTCGGCATCCTGACCGAGCGCTGGCCCGAATTGCTCGCCGAGCAGGGGGCGGTCGACCCGGCCCAACGGCGCAACCGGCTGCTTGCCGCCCAGGCGGCGCTGTGGCGGCAGCTGCCGCCGGCGGGCTGGGTGATCGCGGCCGGCTCGACCGGCTCGATCCCGGCAACCGCCGATCTGTTGAAGGTGGTGGCCGGCCTGCCCCTGGGTGCGGTGGTACTGCCCGGACTCGACCAGGACAGCGACGATCCGAGTTGGCAGAGACTCGAAGAAACCCACCCGCAATGGGGCCTGGCCCGCCTGCTCCGGCATCTCGAAATCGACCGCGCCGCGGTCCGCCTCTGGCAGGCCGAAGCCGCACCGGCGGACCCGCCGGGTGCCGGGGTAACCCAGGCGGCACGGCGCCGGCTGATCGCCGAAGCGCTCCGTCCGGCCGCCACCACCGAGGAATGGCGGGCTCTGGCCGGCATCGAAGCCCGCGCCCTCGACGGCCTGACCCGGCTCGACTGCCCCGGCGCGCGCGAGGAGGCCGGCGTCATCGCCTTGCTGATGCGCCAGACGCTGGAGACGCCGGGCAAGACCGCGGCGCTGATCACCCCCGACCGGGCACTGGCGCGTCGGGTCGCCGGCGCGCTCGGCCGCTGGGGCATCGCAACCGACGATTCGGGCGGTGTGCCGCTCGCCGAGACCGCGGTCGGCAGCTTTCTCCGCCTCGCCGCCGCCGCGGTCGCCGAGCGCTACGCGCCGGTGCCGCTGCTGGCGCTGCTCAAGCATCCGCTGGCTGCGGGCGGTCAAGCTGCGGCCGAATTCCGCGCCTCGGTGCGCGCGCTGGAGCGGGCGGTCCTGCGCGGCCCGCGCCCGGACCAGGGGATCACCGGGTTGCTGGCCGCACTGGCCGAGGTCGAGGACGACCGCTTCGATGACGACTCCGCCCGGCCCCGGCTGATCCTTTGGGTCCAGGGGCTGGAGCGACTCTTGGCCCCGCTCGACGCAGCACTGACCGTCGGCGGCGATTTGGCCAGCCTGCTGCGTGGCCATATCGCCGCGGTCGAAGCCCTGGCGGCGAGCGACGACCAGGGGGGGGCGAACCGTCTGTGGCGTCACGACGACGGCGAGGCGATGGCCGCCCTGGTCGCCGAACTGGCCGCCGCCGCCGGAGATTTCCCCGACGTCTCCGGTACCGATTATCCGGCACTGTTCGAGGTGCTGCTGGCCGGCCGGGTGGTGCGCCCGCGCTTCGGCCGCCACCCCCGACTGACCATTCTGGGGCCACTCGAAGCCCGGTTGCTGCGGGCCGACCGGGTGATCCTGGGCGGGCTCAACGAGGGCACCTGGCCGGCCGAGCCGCCGGTTGACCCTTGGCTGTCGCGGCCGATGCGCCGCGATTTCGGCCTGCCGGCGCCCGAACGCCAGGTCGGACTGGCGGCCCATGACTTTGCCCAGCTCGCCGCCGCCCCCGAAGTCATCCTGACCCGGGCGCTCCGGGTCGACGGCACGCCGACCGTGCCGTCACGCTGGCTGTCGCGGCTCGACGCAGTGCTGCGCGCCGCCGGGCTCGACGGCCGCATCGACCAGGACACGGCGCACTGGCTGGCCTGGCTGCGGGCGCTCGACGAACCGGCGGCGGTGACCCCGATAGCACCGCCGGAGCCGCGGCCACCGGTGGCGGCCCGACCGCGCCAGCTTTCGGTCACCGAGATCGAAACCTGGATGCGCGATCCCTATGCGATCTATGCCCGGCATGTTCTCGGGCTGCGCGCCCTGGAGCCGATCGCCGCGGATCCCGGCGCGCTGGAGCGCGGCCAGTTTATCCATCAGGCGCTGGAGGCGTTTGTCCGCGCCTGGCCGGGTGCGATGCCCGCGGATGCGCTCGACGCCCTGCTCGGCTGCGGCCGGGCGGCATTCGGCGACCTCCTGGCCAGACCCGAGGTCTGGGCGTTCTGGTGGCCCCGCTTCGAGCGCATCGCCCGCTGGTTCGTCGAATTCGAGCGCGGTCGCCGCGCCACCATCCGGCCGCTGGCGACCGAAGCCGGCGGCCGGATCGAATTCGACGGTCGCGCCGGACCGTTCCGGCTCATCGCCAAGGCCGACCGCATCGACCGCCTGCCCGACGGCGGTTTGATGATTATCGATTATAAGACCGGCGCGATCCCCAGCCCGGCGGAAATCGCCCTTGGCTTCGCCCCCCAGTTACCGCTCGAAGCGGCGATCGCGGAAACCGGCGGCTTCGGCACTGCCCTCAGCGGTCCGGTCGCAGCGCTGGCGTTCTGGCGGCTCGGCGGTGGCGATCCGGCCGGCGAGGAGAAGCCGGTAAAGGGCGACCTGGCGGCGCTCACCGAACAGGCCCATGGCGGTCTGGAACGCCTGATCTGGGTGTTCGACGACCCCGCCACCCCCTATCGTTCCCAACCCCGTCCGAGCCAGGCGCCCCGCTTCAGCGATTACGAGCACTTGGCGAGGGTGCAGGAGTGGTCCGCCGGCCGGGCGCCGGCAGAAGGCTGAGCGGCGCGGCGCCGCAGCTGGCGAAACTGCACTCTGCCGGAGCTGCCGGAACGATCGCTTCCCGCTTCAGGCCAGGATCATTCGTTTACCCGCCGGGACGAGCCGAGGCGCGGTCCCCACCCCCCGAAAGTTATTACTCCGATACCAAAAGGAACGCAGCCCAATCGTTAATAATTCTCTACCAGACTTGGTTGCCGCGGCAGGTATGGCAGAGTTTTCTTGACATTATCGCGAATTAGAGGTAAATTTGCTGCTGCCGCTTGGAAATCGACATTCATGCCCAGTGGAGAATTACAATGACACAACGGGTTACGCCGAGGTCGGTGATTGCGCTAGGAATTGCGTCGGCGTTCATGCTCCCGATTGCTCTCGTTGCCGATCAAGTTGCGGCAGCGGACGTGGTGATTATGCCGCGCAACGCTTCGAAGGATGATTTTTTAAAGGCGCTCGACGGCAAGGCGGCGATCCAGCCCCCTGCCCCAGCGGCCGCAACGACCACGCGCCGGGCACCGAGTGGCGGACGAACCATCGACGACCTGCGTGGCTTGTCGATCGGCAACGCGATGGCGCCCGCCGCACCGCCGCCGATCGCCCGGCCCGCCCCGGCGAGCACGGCGACCAGCGCCCCCCCGCCCAGCGCCGCCGCTCCGCGGGCGCACGCCATCGGCATCCGCATCTCCTTCGACAGCGCCGACGCCGCGATCCGGCCCGAGTGGTTCACCACGCTCGACAATCTGGCCGCCGCGTTGCTGGAGAAACTGGGTCCGGGCCACGCGCTGGTGATCGAAGGCCATACCGACGCCAAGGGTTCGGACGCCTACAACCTGGACCTCTCGGTCCGACGCGCCGATTCGGTCCGGTCCTATCTTACGCAGCGCGGCGTGCCGGGTGATCAGATGCAGGCGCTCGGCAAGGGCGAGAGCGAGCCCCTGCCCGGCACCGACCCGATGGCCGCCGGCAACCGGCGGGTTCAGTTCATTCTTCAGTAGGCCACTTCCGATCGTCCGGCGGCACGGACCGGCTGTCGCCGACGATCGGGTTTGATCGTGCCCCGGGAAACTTCCAATCGCGAGATTTGCCACCCCACCGATGCAGGAGTCTGCGTCGGTGGGTTTGTTTCAAGCGACCTAACCGCCGGGGCGGATTTGCCTCAGTTGACCGAACCCCTGGTGTTACCCAAGGCGGTGGTGACCGGGGCGACAATCTTGTTGCCCTCGCCGACCAAGGTGAAGGCCGCCCAGAAGAACGGGTGCGAGAACTCCGGCCCGCTATTGATCATCTGCACCTGGGCCCGCCGCATCGCTTCTGCGATATCCAACTGATGGTCCGCCGCCAACTGACCGAAAACGGCATGCATCAAGGCGATCGTGCTCCGGCTCGATACCGGCCAATGGGCAACCAACAGGCTTCGGGCGCCGGTCAGGAAGAACGCTCGCGCCATGCCGCTGAGCCCCTCGCCGCCGAACTGGTCGCCGCCGCCGCCGCCGGTGTCGCAGGCGGCCAGAACGATCAGGTCAGCATCGAAGCGCAGGCTGGCGACGATCTCGCTGGCCATCATCATCACGTCGTCGCCGCTGGCGGCGGAGGTCGGCCGGGACACCAGCAGGCCAGGCTCTGGCAGGCACGGCATGTTGCCGGGAAGAAAGCCGTGGGTCGAGAAATAGACCACCCGGTAGCGCTCGAGGTCGGACTTGCCCAGTTCGCGCAGCTTGGCCGCGGTGAAATTGTCCTGCAGCACGATGTTGCCGGCGCCGCCGCCCAGGATTGCGGCGAGTTGGCTCAGTTCTTCCCGAACCCCCTGAAGCGGCCGGGCATTGGCAATGGCGTTGGCGGTCGGGCCACAAGCCTCGGCATTCCAGCCCCGGCGGTTCAGGATCAGCCCCGGATCGCCGGCCGGGGTGGGATCGCCGAAGCCGATGAACGCCTGGGTCGCCCGTGACGGCCTGGCCTTGGCGCGCAAATCCACGAACGAGCGCACCGAAGGGGAAATGCTCAAGGCGACCGACTGGCCCAGCCACTTGACCGAACGGTAATCCTGGTTGGACACCGCCGGGGCCGGTTCGGTCACCAGCATGCCGAACGGCAGGCTGAGCAGCGGGCCGGACGGCACCACAATCACGTGGCCGACACCCTGCAGGTCCTGGCGTGCCTGGCCAAACAAAATATTGAACAGCCGGTTGGCGGTTGCCAGGTCGTAATCAAGCAACTGATTGCCCGAGAGATGCTGCCTCAGGCGACGGACCAGTTCACCCGGGGTGGAGTCGCCGAAGTCAAGCTCATAGGCGGTAATGCGGTCCTTGCGGACGAACAGGGCGACCCCGCTCCGGTCGCCGACCAGGACCTGGAACACCGCTTCGTCGGGCTTCAGCACGGCCAGGACTTCATCAGCCTTAGTCGATTGCTCAAGCAATTGGTTATATTGCGGAAAACGCTCCTGGACCTGCTGTTCGAGCGCCGCCATTTCGCTCGAAATTGCCACCATCTCTTTTCGAATACTGGCCAATTCAGAGGTCGAGGTCGATTTGTCGCCCTCACTCAGGACAAATTCCTGGCGCAGGCCGCTCAAGCGGCGTTTCGCCTCCTCCAGGGCTCGCGTCGCCCGTTCCGCTTCCGGATCCGACGCCGCCCAACGCACCGCCAACTGCTCGATTGCCTCCGCCGCCGCCCCCTTCTGCAGCACGATCGCCGCCTCCAGCAGTTCCCGCTTGGCGTCCGCGTTGCCTGCGCCCTGCCGCTCCAGCAGCAATTGGAAATAGGGCAGCACCAGATCAATCGACAGGCCGCCGCCGGTCGCCGCGATTTGCGCCATCCCGGTACGAAATTCCCCGAGCGCCTGATCCTTCTGACCGCCGGCTTTGAGATTGGCGCCGAGGATCAGATGGGCCCGCCCCTCGCGCCGCGAACCGTCCGGAGAGACCCCTTTGAGCTGATCGATCGCCCGCCGCAATTCGGTGATCGCTCCGTCGCGTTCGCTGTCGGCGGTCAGATTTTGTGCCTTTTCGATCCGGAACGAGGCTTCCCACCACGCCGGTGCCGTCCGATCCGAGGTCACGATCGCCAAGCCGCGATCGATCCGTTCCAGCGCCTGCTTCGGCTTGCCCAGGCGGCGCAAGGCCACCGCTTCCATCAAGGCACTTTGGGCGACATTGGCATAAAGCCCCTGCTGTTGCCCCGAGAGCACGTCGATATCCCGCTGAGCCCCAAAACTGCGGCCGAGCGCCGCCGGGGCCTGTTGTCCTGCCGTCTCCGGCTTCAGGTTGAGCGCCTCAACCGCGTTGCTGCCCTCGGTCCAGGCCTGCTCGGCGAAGTTCTGCGCCGAACTGAAATCCTCGCGGTTGGCGAAGTGGGCCGCCAGGGTGGTCAGGGCCATCAGCTTCTGCCCGACATCGATCGTGCCGGCATCGAGATTGGCGGCAACCCGGCGGAACAGGGCATCAGCCTCGGCAAGCCGCCGCTGACTGCTCAACGTAATCGCCAGATTGCTCAGGACGTCGAGCCTCCGGGGATCGGCCTCCGGCGCCGACAGGGGCAGGGCCTGAGCCGCCAGCACGAAGCTGCGCTCGGCGGCGGCGAAGCGCTCATTGCTCAGCTGGAACTTGCCCAGCCGCATCTGGTTGCGATATTCCTCTTCGTTGCCGCTGTCGGCCGCCGCGTCCTTCGCCGGGGCCGTCTTGGTTCCGCCATCCTTCGCCGATGTGCCGCCGCCTGGCGCGGCTGCCGTGGTTCTGGCCTCATTCTTCTGCGCGGTTTGACACCCCGCCAGCAAGCCGCCGACCACGATCCCGATCAGAATCCCCGGCCACCGCGGTCGCGGCACATCGCGCCCCCGCGCCGTCGCGGCCTGCGCTGGAGCCGCCGGGCTTGCGCCGGTCTGTCTGGTGGTCAGCATCTAGCGGTCCTCACTGCTGGGATCCCGGTCGCCCGCCGGGGTCAATACCCGGATCAATACCAGAACTCTTCGTTGCCAATAACCGTGAAGAACAGCAAATCTCCTGCATTCTCATAGCGGCGTGTGCCAAGCAACACCACCTTGTCGTCCAGACTTGCCCGCAGAACTTCAGGCGGCAAACCGATGAACAGCGATTGACAATTGCCGATCTGGCCAATCACGCAGCCGTTGATCTGCAAATTATTGTTGATACTGTCGCTCTTCGCGGTCAGCGCCGCCCCGGTGCCGCCGACGCCGCCGACAAAGCCAAACAGGCTCGAACTGGTAGCGCTGTGGATTTGCAGGCTGCTGACATTCAGACCGAGGCCTTCCGAAACGCCCTGGTTGACGTTCGACAGGATGCCGCTGGCGGTGATCTCCACCGCTCCCGAGACGAAATACTTTGAAATCGCCAGGTCGCCGACGGAACGGATGGTCACCGTGCCGACGGCTGAGCCTAGACCGACATTGTCCTTGAAATAGATATCAGCGGTGCCGGTATTCAGGACCAATGCCGAAACCCCGTCGACTGTGCCCTGGAAGACAAGATCGGCGCCCGGCGAACCGGTGGTGTCGATATCCAACATCGACAGCTCCGAAACCGCCCCGCCAATCGTAGTCTTACTGCTCTTCGACTTCAGAGTCAAAGCGCCGCTGCCGCTGACCTTGCCGGTAATCGAGATCCCACCGCTCGCCTCTCCGGACGTTACCGTAACATTCGCACCGGCGGCGATCGAAACCGAGCCGGAAATGGTAATCGACCCGCCGGTCGAGACCAGATCGCTGGACAGCGTGGTATCACCGCTCAACTCGATTGGCCCACTCGATTGCAACCCGCCGATGAACGAGGTTTGCCCGGCCGACACCGAAATCACATTGACCGGGTTGGTATCGCCGATCGCGCCGTTGAAGGTTGCTGCCCCGCTACCGGCCCTGACCGACAGGTTTTGCGCCGCCCCCGTCGCGGAATCGACCGTGCTCACGAAGGTGACATTCGCGCCGCCGGCGGCGCCGTTGTTGGTGCTGTCAACCTCGGTATTGGCGGTCAAGATCGTCTTGCTCAGCGAGATCGCGCCTGCTGCGGAGCGCAAATTGCCACCGATGTTGGTGACCAGTTCCGTGCCTCGGGTACTGGTATCGAGTCCGCCGCTGAAGGTCACGGTGTCGCCAGTGTCGCCCAGCGTTACCGTCCCGGTATTGCGGAAGGTCGTGGCCGCGGTTACCGACGACGTGCCCCCGGTCAGAGCCACCGCATAACTCTGCCCGAACGTCGTCAAGCTGGCCGCCGAGAGATTGCCAAGGAAGCTGACCGTCCCGGTCGCCTGGGCATTATCGTCCTGCAGCGTCAACCCACCCAGTCCGGTCGCAGCCCCGGTCACCGTCGTCGTGGCATTGCGGGAGATCAGCTGCAAGGCATGGGCGCCGCCGGTGATCGACCCGATGTCAATCGCCGCGCCAGCCGCACTGCCGCCGGCATTGCTGGCGTCAAACACCGAGTCGGCGTCCAGCGTCAGACCGCTCAAACCAATCGCCTGCCCCGGCGTACGCACCGTACCGCCACTGTGGGTCACCCCCGCCGTATGGGTCAGACTACCGCCAATCTCCAATAGGTCGCCGCCATCGCCAAGCGTCACCGTTCCGGTATTCAAGAACCCGGCCGAACCGGTGATCGCAGTGTTCGCCCCGGTCATGCTGACATTGTAAGCGCCGGTTCCGGCCGCCACCGTCAACCCGGTGGTCACCGTCAGGTCCCCCTGAAACGCCACCGTCTGACCCGCCTGGGTATCGGTAATCACAAGATTCGCCACCGATACCGCGCCGCCGAAGGTGGTGCCCGCCGAGTTCGTCACAGTAATCAGGGCCAGTCGGTTGATAGCCCCAACCGCGCCGGTGAAGGTCGCGACCGTCGACGCGCTCGACACCTGCAAGCGGCCGAGGCCGGCGGCACTGCCGTCGATCGTGCCGCTCACCGTCTGGTCCGCCGCGCCGCTGACCACCAGGGTCGCGGTGCCGCCGCCGGCCTCGTTCAGCGTCGCCGCGACCAGCGCATTGGCGCCCTCGCCGTTCAGCGTCAGCTG
>WGNK01000034.1 GCA_016124535.1 Azospirillum sp. | reverse complement strand
CCGTGGGCGCGTTTGCTTGATGGGAGCGGTGTGAGTCGAGAGGCTCCCGCACCGTTCTGAGAGAGGCTGGGGGTGAAATTCCCCCGGCCTACTCACCATTGCCTCCATTGGGTCATGGACATGACCTTCCGCGACCACGATTGCCGCGTCCGTACCGACAACGCACCGGCCAACGTCACCACTCTCAAGCACATGGCCCACAACCTGATCCGAAAGGCCCACGGAAAGCACTCCCTGCGCCTCAGACGAAAAGTCGCTGCCTGGGATGACGAATTCCTGGCAAGCCTCATCGCCAGATGATTTCTTCACCCGATTCCCCTGGAGATAAGGCGCCGATGTTGCGGATTTCTCCGCGGGCCACCGACTCCGGCTCATTCGGGCAGTGCCCGCAGCTCGCGCCGGATGATCTTGCCGGTGGTGGTCATCGGCAGCGACTCCAGATAGCGGATCGCTCGCGGGTATTCGTGGGCGGCGAGCCGGTGCCTGACGTGATCCTGCAGTTCGCGGGTCAATTTGGGCGAGGCGATATATCCGTCGTTGAGCACGAGGAAGGCCTTGACGATTTCGGTCCGTTCCGGGTCCGGCACCCCGACCACGGCGGCCACCCGCACCGCGGGATGACTGAGCAGGCAGTCCTCGATCGGTCCTGGTCCGATCCGGTAGCCGCCACTGGTGATCACGTCGTCGTCGCGGCCGACGAAGCGGATATAACCGCCGTCCTCGCACACGCCCTGGTCGCCCGTCAGCAGGTAATCGCCGACAAATTTGTCCCGCGTCGCTTGAGCCTTGTTCCAGTATCCCAGAAACATCACCGGATCGGGCGCCTTGATCGCGATATTGCCGGGGGTGCCGTAGGGCAGGGGCGTGCCGCCGTCGTCCACGATCTCGACCCGGTGGCCAGGCACCGGCCTGCCGATCGCTCCCGGCCGAACCGGGTAGAGGGCACTGCAAGACGATACCACGAGATTGCATTCGGTCTGACCATAGAACTCGTTGATTGTGACCCCCAGGACCTCCCGTCCCCACTCCAACAGCTCCGCGCCCAGCGACTCGCCTCCGCTGGCGACGCTGCGGAGGTTCAATCCGGGGCGCCGGCCGCCGCCGACGCCGCGCAGCAGCTTGAGCGCGGTCGGCGGCAGGAAGACATTGCGCACGCCATGGCGGATCATCAGATCGAAGGCGGCTTCCGGCTCGAATTTCTCGAACCGTCGGGCCAGCACCGGCACGCCGTGATAGAGTGCTGGCATCAGCACATCCATCAGGCCGCCGATCCAGGCCCAATCGGCCGGGGTCCAGATCAGGTCGCCGGGCATCGGAAACAGATCGTGGGAGGTTTCGACGCAGGGCAAGTGCCCGAGCAGGGTGCGCTGGGCATGGAGCGCGCCCTTGGGCTTTCCCGTCGTCCCGGAGGTATAGATAATCAGCGCCGGGTCCTCGGCGGCGGTCGCCACCGGCGTGAAGGCTTGGGAATGGCCGGTTAGCGCGGCGGAAAAATACTCGGCGCCGGGGGCCTCGCCATCGACCGAGAAGACAGTGACCAGATCCGGCAACTGGTCGCGGATCTGTGCAATCTTGGCCGCACCGGCGCAATCGGTAACCAGGAGACGGATGCCGGCATCGGCGAGGCGATACTGCAGGGCTTCGATACCAAACAGGCAGAACAGCGGCACCGCGACCGCGCCCGACTTGTAGGCGGCGAGATGGGCGACCGCGGTTTCGGGCAGTTGGGGCAGCAGGATGCCGACCCGATCCCCGATTGAAAGGCCGCGCGACCGCCACAGATTGGCGACCGCATTGGACCAGTGCGTCAGATCATCGAAGCTGTAACGGGTGATCGCGCCGGCGGCAGTCTCGAAGATCAGCGCCGGCCGGCCGCTGCCGTCGGCCCAGCGGTCGCAGCACGCGACCCCCATATTGAAAGCGGCCGGAACCTGCCAGACGAACGACGCGACCAGCTCGTCGTAGCTCTTGCCTTTGGCCAGTATGCCGTCACCCTGCATCGGAGCTCTCCGTCGCCCGACCCGCCGGGGCCGACGACTGCGTCATGCCGGCGGCCATGGTCCTCGAATCGGAACATCGCTCGGAAACCAGGGAGCACCTTACGCCGCTCCGGCCGCAAGGTCGAGACCGGGGGGCTGCCGGAGCCCTCGCTCAGGCCGTCTTCGGGACGTGCAGGGTGAAGGTGGTGCCGTGGCCCTCTTCGCTATCCACCGCGATATCGCCCTTCAGGGTTTGGGTCGCGAGGTTATAGACGACGTGGAGCCCGAGACCGGTGCCGCCGGCGCCGCGCTTGGTGGTGAAGAACGGCTCGAAGATCCGCCCGAGGTGGTTCTTGGGGATGCCTCTACCGTTATCGGCGTAGCGCAGCACGACCGCGGCGTCCTGGTCCGCCACCGTGATCGACAGGATGCCGGTCTGGCCTTCCTCATAGGCATGGAGCAGGGAATTGATTACCAGATTGGTCAGGATCTGGGCGAGCGCGCCCGGATAGCTGTCGAGCATGATGCCATTCGGGCAATCGACCACGACCTGGTGGCGGGACAGTTTGAGGCGGGGCCTGAGGCTCATCAGGCATTCATCGATATAGCTGTGGAGATCGAACCGCCGGCGCTCGGCGCTGGTCTGGTCAACCGCGACCTGCTTGAAACTGTGGACCAGCTCGGCGGCGCGGCCGAGATTGGTCAGCATCAGGCCGACGGTTTCGAGGGCGACCGCAACATAGGCACTCAGGTCTGCGCGTTTCAGCTGGCCGGATTCGAAGGTTTGGCGCAACGCCGCGGTCTTGTCGGCGAGCAGCGACGCGCTGGTCACGCCGATCCCCAGCGGCGTGTTGATCTCGTGGGCCACCCCGGCGACCAGCAGGCTGAGCGAGGCCATCTTTTCGGCCTGGATCAGGCTCTCCTGGGTCCGGGTCAACTGGGCGAGCGCCTGTTCCGCCTGCTCCTTGGCCGTGCGCAGCTCGTCCTCGGAGTGCTTGCGCTGGGTGATGTCCTCGATCCCGAGCAGGAGCGCCTGGCCGCCGTCGCGGCCGACCGAGCGTGCCGAGACCGCGCCCCAGACCCGGCCGCCGGACCGGCTCTGCAAGCGAACATCGAGCCGGTTGACCCGACCGGTCGCCGAAAACACCGTCTCCAGGCGGCGGCGGTCGCCGCCGTCGGCCAGCAGTTCGAACACCGGCGTGCCGATCAGCCCGCGGTCCGACCCGCCGAGCAAAGCATGGGCTGCCTGGTTGGCGAGTTCGATCCGCGGCGGCGCGCCCCGGCACAGCAGCAGCGCCACCGGCGACGCGGTCACGATCTCCTGGACCTGGCGGCGAGTCTCCGCCTCGGCGGCGGCCTCGGTCTGGGCGCGTTCCTTTTCCAGCCGCTCGCGTTCGCGCGCCTGGGTCAGCTCGATGGATTCGGCCATGGCGCGTTTGAACACCTCGGCCGCGCGTGCCATCGCGCCGATTTCGTCGACCCGCTCGCCGCCCGGAATCACCACCCCACGCTCGCCCTGCGCCAGCGCGATCATCGCCGCGGTGATCCGGTCGAGCGGGTGGGTGACGAAGTGCAGGGTAATCAGGATCGAGGCGCCGGTGACCAACGACGCCGAAAGTCCCAAAACCACCATGACGATGCTCAGCCGCCGGCGGAACTGTGCCCGTTCGGCGCTGTCGTCGATCAGCACCGAAAGGCTGAAGCCCGTCGCGGGCAGCAGGCCGTCGAGCGGCACCGGCAGCCGCTGCAATTCCTCCTTTGCCAGGGCGTCGAGTGCCAGGGTCGCGGCGACCGGCTGGCCTTCATAGGCGACCAGCAGGTCGACGGTGCCGCGCAACTTCAAGCCGTCGAGCAGGTGGCGGTCGATCGCGAAGCCGGCAACCACCTGGCCGGCGACCGCCTGATTGACGGTTGCCAGGGGTGCCGCGCTGACCAGCATCAGCCGGTCGCCGACCCAGGCAACCGTTGCCGGCGCGGTTTCCTCCGGATGGCTGTAGAGGCCGGTCAGCCAGACCGCCAGGGCATCCTTGCGGCCGAACACCGCCGGGGCATCGCCGCGGGCGACCACGATGCCGTCGCGGTCGTAAACCGTCAGCAGGTCGAGATCGGTGAAATCGACAAACGGCGTCACCGCATCGACGATCACCCGCAGGTCGCGGGCATCCATGGCGTCAACGATCTCGGGCAGGCGCGCCACCAGATGCGCGATGTTCTGCGCCTGGGTCAGCTTGTCGGCCAGGCTGGCACGCGCCGCCGACATCCGACGCTCGGCCAAGGCGCTGCGCTCGCGGTCGAAGTCATGGTAATTGGCGACGAAGACATAGCCGATCAGCCCGGCCAGCAGCAGCGCCAAGGCCGCGATCGGCAACAGCAGCCGGCCGGTGATGCTCTGCCACAGCGAGGGCGCGACCATGCCGGCGCCCTATTCCTTGTCGAGGCCGGAAACCGCACGAACCACGTCGTAGAAAGACTCCGGACGCTCGACGTAGCCGGCGGTCGGCAAGCCGTCGAGCAGTGCCGGCGGCACCGTCAGGAGCGCCTGCTTGATTTTCTGCTGAATTTCGGCCGGCAGCGACGGGTGGGCTGCGATGCCGAGATTGGGGATCGCCGCCTGATGGATGATCTTGAACACGTTTCCGTGCTTTTCGATCGCCTGCTTCAGGTTGAAGTCCCAGGTCGCGCCGGCATCGACGCTGCCGGTGACGATCGCATCGGTCACCCGGGGGTGGCTGCCGACGAAGACGTAGCTGCCGAAAAAGGTCTGGTAGTCGATGCCCAGGTCGCGAAGGATGCCCGCCGGATAGGTGAAGCCGCTGCTCGATTTTTCGGTGACGAAGGCGAAGTTCTTGCCCTTGAGGTCGTCGATCGTGTTGATCCCGGCGCGACTCTTGAGGGTGACGAACAGCCCCTGATAGCTGTCGGTCATTTCACTGTGGTCTTCGTTCCAGCTCAGCTCGGTGACCAGCATACGCACGCCGGGATTGCGGGCGCGGGCGTTCACGTAAGGGACCGGCGAGATCGTCCCGAAATGGACCCGGCCGGTGACGAAATAATCGATCATGTCGTCATAGGAGCGGGCGCTGACCAGATCGACCGGCGCCCCGATGACCTCACTCAGGTATTCCAGCAGCGGCCGATAGAGGCGGCGGATATCATCGACCGACTGGCCGCGCTGCCAGGGCGGCACGCCAAAATGATAGACGGTGTTCTGGGCCTGAGCCGGGGCGGCCAGAAACCACAGACCGATGGCCGCGAGGATCGCCGCAGCCCAGGTCCGATATCGCGTCCCCAAGGTCCCCTCCCGTCGCATCCGGGCATGACCGCTTGGCCACGGGCAAGTTTCACCGCCTAAGATTATTATACGGAACCTGCTTCAAACCTGCCAGTCGGCTTAATGCGCGCGCGCACCAACGCTCGCCGATATTGCGTCGGGTTCTGAGGCCAATTTCGCGCCGGAGCGGTCGCCACATCGGATTTCCGGCGGTTCCTGGCCTTGGAGACCGGCCTCGGAGCGTGGCGAAACCGCGAAGTGCCGGGACTAAGGCGGGCGGGACGCCGCCGCCTCCCCGCATCTGCCGCCGGCTTCAGCAAGAATTCTCCGGCGCTCACAGGAAGCTGTACGGGTCCACATCGATCTGCACCCGTACCGAATTCGGCACCGTGACCGCGGCCAGCCAGGTCCTGACGATCGGTTGGACGGCACAGCTGCGCGGGGCACGAAGCAACAGGCGGCGGCGGTGGCGGCCGCGCAGCAGGGCCAAAGGGGCCGGGGCGGGGCCGAGCACGTCGATGTCGGCGCTGCGCGGGGCGGCGCGACCAAGCGCCTGGGCGACCTTGTCGACCGCTTCCGGATCGGCGCCCGAAACCACCAGGGCAACCAGACGGCCAAACGGCGGCAGCGCCAGCGCGCGGCGTTCCTCGGCTTCCTGGGCCAGGAAGCGGTCGCGGTCGCCCGACGCCAGGGCCTGCATCACCGGATGCTCGGGCATATAGGACTGCAGGAACACCCGGCCCGGCCGCTCGGCCCGGCCGGCCCGGCCGGCGACCTGGTGGAGCAGCTGATAGGTGCGCTCGGCGGCGCGCAGATCGCCGCCGGCCAAGCCCAAATCGGCATCGACCACGCCGACCAGGGTCAGCATCGGGAAGTGATGGCCCTTGGCCATGACCTGGGTCCCGATCAGCAGGTCGAGTTCATGCGCTGCGACTTTGCGCACCAGTTCCGCCATGGCCAGCGGGCCGATCAGGGTGTCGCTGGCCATGATGGCGATCCGGGCCTCGGGAAAGCGCGCCACCGCTTCCTCGGCGATCCGCTCGACGCCCGGTCCGCAGCCGGCCATCAGTCCGGCCTTGCCGCAGCCGGGACAGGTCTCGGGCAGGGCGGTGGCATGGCCGCAATGGTGGCACTGCAGGCGTCCGGCCAGACGGTGCTCGACCAACCAGGCGCTGCAATTGGGACAGTGCAGCCGGTGGCCGCAGCCGCGGCACAGGGTCAGCGGCGCATAGCCGCGGCGGTTGAGGAACAGCATGGCCTGTTCGCCGGCCGCCAGCGTCTCGACCAGGGCGGCGGTGAGGGTCGGGCTCAGCCAGCGGCGACGCTCGGGGCGGTCCTCGCGCAGGTCGATCAGGCTGATCTCGGGCAGTGCTGCACCGCCGTGGCGGGCCGGCAGATCGATCCGGCCGTAGCGACCGCTCTCGACATTGACCAGGGTTTCCAAGGATGGCGTCGCCGAGACCAGCACGATCGGGAAACCGCCGAGAAAGGCGCGCGCCACCGCCATGTCGCGGGCGTGGTAGGTCACGCCGTCCTCCTGCTTGAACGCGCTCTCGTGCTCCTCGTCGACCACGATCAGCCCCAGCGCGGCATAGGGCAGGAACAGGGCCGAGCGAGCCCCGACCACGACCGTGGCCTCGCCGGTCGCGACGGCGCGCCAGGTGCGGCGCCGACGGGTCTGGGTCAGGTCGGAATGCCACTCGGCCGGGCGGACGCCGAAGCGGGCGGCGAAGCGGTCGAGCCATTGGCTGGACAGCGCGATCTCGGGCAGCAGCACCAGCACCTGGCGCCCGGCGGCCAAGGCGGCGGCGATCGCTTCGAAATAGACCTCGGTCTTGCCGGCGCCGGTGACGCCGTCGAGCAGGGTCGCCGAATAGCCACCCGCCGCCAGTTTCTCGCGCAAGGTCTCGGCCGCCTCCGCCTGGGCCGGGGACAATGCCGGTCCGGGGCATTGCCAGTCCGGCCGCGCGACCGGCGCTTCGGCCGGCAGCAGGACGGTTTCGAGCGCCCCGGCATCGACCAGCCCGCGGATCACCGCGGCCCCGCAGCCGGCCTCATGGGCGAGTTCGGCAAGCACGCGCGGCGGGCCGTCGGCGAGGAGGGTCAATACCCGCCGCCGGGCGGGCGTTTCCCGGACCTCCGCTGCCGGGGTCTCGGCGCGGCGGTAGCCGACCACCGGCTTCAGCGGCTCCAGGGCGTCCTGGGCCGACAGCGCCATGCGCAGCGCCTGGCCCGGCAGCGACAGGGTGTAGGCGGCAACCCAGTCGATGAAGCGGCGGCCAACTTCCGGCATCGCCGGCAACGGAAAACGCCGCGCCACCGGTTTCAGCCGGCTGGCCGCGACCTCGCCGGAACCGGCGCTCCACACCACCCCGGTGACCAGTCGCGGCCCGAGCGGTACCTCGACATAGTCGCCGAGCGTGATCGCCAACTCGGGCGGCACCGCATAATCATAGGCGCCGGCCAGCGGCAACGGCAACAACACGCCGACCCGCCCCGGGCGCTGTTCAGGCGAAGAGTCCTGCATGGCCGCGTTCCGGCTCCGGCTCCGACCGCCGCCCGTCCTGGCTTGGCGGGCGGCATGCTGGTATAGTTGTGCCCGGCCCGCCGCTTCCGAGTCCATCCTTGACCGCCACGCCCGCCGTCAAATCCCCCGACACCCCGTCTCTGCTCGCCTCCGGTCTGGCCGCGCTCGGCATCGTCTATGGCGATATCGGCACCAGCCCGCTCTATGCCTTTCGCCTGGCGATCCGGACCACGGCGGGCGAGGGGGCGCCGGCGGAAGCCCAGGTGCTGGGGGTGCTGTCGCTGATCGTGTGGTCCCTGATCCTGGTGATTTCGGTCAAATACGTCGTGTTCGTGATGCGCGCCGACAATAGCGGCGAGGGCGGCATCCTGGCGCTGCTGGCTCTGGCGCGGTCGTGGACCCGGGCGACCGGCCGCCTGGGGGCGGCGGTGTTTGCCAGCGGCGTGTTCGGCGCGGCGCTGCTCTATGGCGACGGCGTGATTACCCCCGCGATCTCGGTGCTGAGCGCGGTCGAGGGACTGAGCGTCGCGACCCCGTGGTTCGACCCCTATATCCTGCCGATCAGTGCGGTGATCCTGATTGCCCTGTTCGCCATCCAGTATCGGGGTACGGCCCGGATCGGCCGAATGTTCGGCCCGATCATGGTCGGCTGGTTCGGAGCTTTGGCGCTGCTCGGCGTCGCCAGTCTGGTCCGCGCGCCCAGAGTGCTGGCGGCCCTGGATCCGCGCTGGGGATTGGCGCTGATCGGTGACGCCGGCTGGTCGGCCTTCTTCATCATCGGGGCGGTGTTCCTGGCCGTGACCGGCGGCGAGGCGCTTTATGCTGACATGGGCCATGTCGGGCGGCGTCCGATTCGCCTGACCTGGAGCTGCTTTGTCTTGCCGGCCCTGGTCTTGAACTATGCCGGACAGGCAGCCCTGGTGCTGGCCGAGCCGGGGCCGATCGGCAACCCGTTCTTTCGGCTGGCGCCTGGCTGGCTGGTACTGCCATTGGTGGCGCTGGCGACCGCGGCGACCGTGATCGCCTCCCAGGCCCTGATCTCGGGCGTGTTCTCGCTGACCCGCCAGGCGATCAACATGGGGTTGTGGCCGCGCCTGAAGATCGTCCAGACCTCGGCCGAGGGCTACGGCCAGATCTATTTGCCGGTGGTCAACTGGGGCATGCTGGGACTGGTGCTGGTCATGGTGATGAGCTTCCGCTCGTCCGACAATCTGGCCGCGGCCTACGGCATCGCGGTTTCCAGCACCATGCTGATCACCACCATCCTGCTCTACGCCGCGATGCGCGGCCGCTGGCACTGGCCGGGGCTCGCGGCAATCGCGCTGACTTTGGCCTTCCTGGCAGTCGACCTGGCCTTCCTCGGCGCCAATCTGCTGAAACTGCCCGAAGGCGGCTGGCTGCCGGTCGCGGCCGGGATCGCGATGTATCTGGTGATGGAGATCTGGCAGCACGGCAACGATTATGTCCACCGCCGGGTTGCCGCGACCACCGCACCGCTGGCCGCCATCCTCGAACATCTGGATACAGCCGGCGTGGTGCGCATTTCCGGCGTCGGCGTTTTCCTGGCCAAGAGTTCCAGCGACATGCCGCCGATGATGGTCCACCACCTGCGCCACAACCGGGTGCTGCACCAGACCGTGATCGTCCTGAGCATCGCGGTCGCCGAGGTGCCGCGGGTGCCGGCGCGCGAACGGCTGACCGTCGAGGATCTGGGGCACGGTTTCTGGCGGGTGGTCGCGCATTACGGGTTCATGCAGACGCCGAACATTCCGGTGGCACTGCGGGACTGCCAGTTGCTCGGGCTCGATTTCGATCCCGAGCAGGCGACGTTCTACCTCGGCCACGAGACCATCATACGCAGTGCCGACCACCCGGCGATGAGCGGTTTGGCCGAGTGGCTGTTCGCCTTCATGGCGCGCAATGCGACCAATCCCACCGAATTCTTCAAGATCCCCGACACCGAGGTGGTCGAAATCGGATTTCGGGTCGAAATCTGATCGCCTCGCTCGGTGACCCGCCGCTTTACCGCTCCCGCGGCGCCTCGATCAGGGTTTTCAGAAGCTGTTGGAAGGTCTCGACGTCGCGGGCGCCCATTACCAGAAAGCTGCCCTCGAAGACCATCGCCGGCACCCCCTGGATCCCTTGAGTATGCCAGACCTGTTCGGCTTTGCGGACATCGGCGGCGTGGCGTTGGTCGGCAAGCACCGTGGCCGCCGCCGCGCGGTCGAGCCCGACTTGTGCGACGGCGTCGAGCAGCACCGCGGGATCGTCGAGGTTTTTGCCTTCGGTGAAGCCGCTGGTGAACAGTGCCAGCTTGAGCGCGGTCTGGGCACCAGTCGGTCTCGCCCAGAACAACAGCTGGTGGGCCCGGAAACTGTTCCAGATCCGCATGTCGTCGCCGAAGGCAAAGGTGAAGCCCAGTTCGGCGCCAAGCGCGGCGATCCGCTGACGCGCCTTGCGACTCTGCTCGCGGGTCGCGCCGTATTTCTGCTCGACATGCTCGAACAGGCTCTGGCCTTCGGGCGGCATCTCGGGGTTCAGTTCGAACGGATGCCAAGCCACGTCGAGGGGGCAGTCAAGAGCCGCCGCCGCGGTCGCCACCTGCCGATAGCCGAGGACGCACCACGGGCACACCACGTCGGAGATGATGTCGAGACGCACCGGGCGGGGCGGGTTGGTCAAGGCGAGCCTCGTGCCGGACGATCCGGGACCGCAGCGACCCCGTCCGACTTGATCATAGTCGGCTCCGCCGTCCAGGGTCAGGGTCTTGACGCCGGAGAGCTGATCGTCGGCGGAATGGCAGACCATAATCAAACCCTTTGCAAGCGAACGGGGCCTTTGCAAGCGGAGGGGCGCAATCCGCGACCCGGTCGGATTCAGACCTCCATCGAACTCCTTGCGTGCGGCCGGGCCAAGGGCTATCAGGGGCCGCCAGCGCACGCGAGAGGGGGCCAAGAGCCATGAGCGCGATCACCGACATTCATGCCCGGGAAATCCTGGACAGCCGCGGCAATCCGACCGTCGAGGTCGATGTTACCCTGGAGTCAGGCGCGTTCGGCCGTGCCGCGGTGCCGTCCGGCGCCTCGACCGGCGCCCATGAGGCGGTCGAACTGCGCGACGGCGACGACGAGCGCTTCGGCGGCAAGGGCGTCTTGAAGGCGGTCGAGGCGGTCAACGGCGAGATTCTCGACGCGCTCTCGGGGCTGGAGGCCAAGCAGCAGGCCGGCGTCGACCAGATGATGATCGAACTCGACGGCACCGACAACAAAAGCCGGCTCGGCGCCAATGCCATCCTCGGCGTCAGCCTGGCGGTGGCCAAGGCCGCGGCCGAAGAGGCCGGGCTGCCGCTCTACCGCTATGTCGGCGGCGCCTTCGCCTCGCTGCTGCCGGTGCCGATGATGAACATCGTCAATGGCGGCGCGCATGCCGACAATCCGATCGACATCCAGGAATTCATGATCATGCCGGTGGCGGCGGAGACCGTCGCCGATGCCATCCGCATGGGCTCCGAGGTGTTCCAGGCACTGAAGAAGCAGCTCAAATCGGCCGGTCACAACACCAATGTCGGCGACGAGGGCGGCTTTGCACCCAATCTGAAATCGACTGACGAGGCGCTCGGCTTCGTCATGAAGGCGATCAAGGCCGCAGGCTACGAGCCCGGCGAGGACATCATGCTGGCGCTCGACGCGGCGTCCACCGAATTCTTCAAAAAGGGCAAGTACGTGCTCGCCGGCGAGAATAAGACGCTCGACGCCGACGGCATGGTCAAATATTACGTCGACTTGGTCGGCCGCTTCCCGATCGTCTCGATCGAGGATGGCATGGCCGAGGACAACTGGGACGGCTGGCAGGCGCTGACCGCGGCACTGGGCGGAAAGATTCAACTGGTCGGCGACGACGTCTTCGTGACCAATCCGACGCGCCTGTCCGACGGCATCGCACGGGGAGTGGCCAACTCGATCCTGGTCAAGGTCAACCAGATCGGCACCCTGACCGAAACCCTGCAGGCAGTCGATCTCGCCCACAAGGCCGGCTATACCGCGGTGATGTCCCACCGCTCGGGCGAGACCGAGGATGCCACGATCGCCGATCTCGCGGTCGCGACCAATTGCGGCCAGATCAAGACTGGCTCGCTGTCGCGCTCCGATCGGCTGGCCAAATACAACCAGCTGATCCGGATCGAAGAGGGCCTGGCCGCCGCCGCCCGCTTTGCCGGCACCAGCGTGCTGCGGGGATAGCGCTGCTTTCCGGTCGCGGCTCCCGTTCTCCCTTCACGGCACCACCCCAAGGCTATGATCGCGGTCATGGATCGCGGTCATGGGGTGGGGGCGAGTGGGGGCCTCTTTTCGGCGCAATCGCCCGAGTCGTGGGTGGACTGGTTCAGTGCCGCCGGGTGATCCACGCGCCCCAGAACAGACTGGCGAAACCTGGGGCGCTATTTCAGCTCGCCGGTCCGCCGCGGTCAGCTCGCCGGTCCGCCGCGGGTGGGGGATCGACGGTGAACCCATGGGGCGGCTGGCCGGCGCTGTGGATTTCCCACATGGTTCGGCATGCGGTCTCGAAATCCTGGACGAACCGGTCGAGGTCACAGACCGGTGACGTCATGACCCTTCGGCGCAGGGTCGCGCGCAGGTGCTCCAGCCGCGACAGGTCGGCGGCAAGGCCGGCGGCGATCTCGATATAGTCCTCAAGCGTCGAGGCGATCAGGTCGGGCAGGCCGACCGCGCTCAGGTAGCCCGCGGCGTGACGGCTGCCCAGAGTCTCGGACGGCCAAGTCACCACCGGCACGCCCATCCACAGACTCTCCAGCGTGGTCAGACCGCCGCTATAGGGGTAGGGGTCGAGGGCAATGTCGACCGCCGCCATGGCCGCGAGGTGGCCGGCGCGGGACGACCCGCCCGAAAGGATCACCCGCTCTTCGCCGATCCCCTGGTCGGCAAACCGCGCCAGCAGCCGGCGGCGGACCGCCTCGCAGTCCAGGATCGGCGTCTTCAGCAGAAGATCGGCAGCGGGCAGGCGGTGGAGCAGGCGGCACCATAGCGCGATCACCGCCGGCGATATTTTTCGCAAGGTATTGAACGAGCCGAAGCGCAGCTGTCCGCGCTGGCGCGCTGGAAGGGGGTCTACCGCCGGTGCCTCGGCCGGTGGCTGCCAGCCGACATAACCGTGGGGCAGGCGGGCGATGCGTTCGCGATAGTGGGCGTCGGCACCGGCGGGAACCTGGATGGCGTCGGCGATCAGGTAGTCCATGGCGTCTAGGCCGGTGGTGCCGACATAGCCGGCCCAGGTGACCTGGATCGGTGCCGGCTTGCGCGCGAAGGTGAGCAGGCGGTGAAAGGCGGTATGGCCGCTGAGATCGAACAGGATGTCGATGCCGTCGGCTCGGATCTGCTCGGCCAGCCGGTCGTCGGGCCAGCCGGTCACCGGCCGCCACTGGGCCGCCGTGGCCCGAAAGCGCGCGGTGACGTCATCCTCGGTCGCGGAATTGCTATAGCAGAACAGCCGATGGCCACGCCGGTGCAACCCCTGCAGGGTTGGCAGGACCAGATGCCCGACCGCATGGTCACGAAAATCCCCGGACACGAAACCGAGCCGGGGCGGGCGGCGGCCCTCGGCCGGGGCGCCACGCCGCCAGGACGGGCGGAAGCGGGCGGCGTGGGCCTGGTTCCAGCGAGCTGCGGCAGCGGCGGCCTCGGCCAGCCCGATCCCCGGCCGGCACATCAGCGTGAACAGCAAATTGCTGTGGGCTTCGGCGAAAGCGGGCGTCAGGCGCAGCACGGTTTCATAGAGCGCAATCGCCTGGTCGAGTCGACCCTGCTTTTGCAGCATATTGGCCAGGTTGTTGGCGGCATCGGCCGAGCCCGGCTGCCGCGCCAGCGCGCGTCGGTAGTGGTCCTCGGCGACGGCGAGGTCACCGCGGGCCTCGCAGGTCACGCCCAGATTGTTGAGCGCACCGGCATGGCCGGGTTCGAGCGCCAGAACCTCGGCATAGGCTCCGGCTGCCTGGTCGTGGTGCCCCAGCTGCTGGAGCACATTGGCCAGGTTATAGCGGGCGCCGACATAGGCCGGGTTCAGCGCCAGGGCGGTGCGATAGCTGGCCCCGGCCTCGTCGAGCCGGCCCAGATCGTGGAGCGCGTTGCCGAGATTGTTATGGTAGCTGGGCTGGTGCGGGACACGCGCGATCGCGCGGCCGATCAGGGCAATGGCGCCACCCGCATCGCCCTGCTGGTGGTGGACGACCCCGAGCAGGTGCAGTGCCTCGGCGTGATCCGGCTCAACCGCCAATATCCGCCGATACAGGGTTTCGGCCTCGGCCAGACGGCCCGCTTGATGATGTCCGAGCGCCGCCGCCAGAGCCTGCGCCAACGTGGCCATGCCGTCAGGCGGCGTTGGCGAGCTGGTCGCGGGTCAAGAGGTCCAGACAGGCCATGCGGACCGCGACCCCCAGTTCGACCTGATCGAGGATGACGCTGCGATTGATGTCGTCGGCGACCAGGCTGTCGATCTCGACGCCGCGGTTCATCGGCCCCGGATGCATGATCAATGCGTCCGGCTTGGCCGCCTTCAGCTTCTCGTAGTCGAGCCCGAAGAAGTGGAAATACTCGCGCGTGGACGGCACGTAGCGGCCGTTCATCCGTTCGGTCTGCAGCCGCAGCATCATCACGATGTCGGCGTCGGCCAGCCCGGCCTTCATCGAGTGGTGAACCTCAACCCCCAGACGGTCGATGTCGGTGGGCAGCAGGGTCGGGGGGGCGGCCACCCGCACCCGCGCACCCATCGCGTTGAGCAGGTAGATGTTCGAACGCGCCACCCGGCTGTGCAGGATGTCGCCGCAGATGGTCACGGTCAGCCCGGCAAGGTCGCCGCGGCGACGCCGGATGGTCAAGGCATCGAGCAGCGCCTGGGTCGGGTGCTCATGGTTGCCGTCGCCGCCATTGATCACCGCGCAGTTGACCTTGTCGGCCAGCAGCTTGACCGCGCCCGACTCGGGATGGCGCACCACCAGCACATCGAGATGCATGGCGTTCAGCGTCATCGCGGTGTCGATCAGGGTCTCACCCTTTTTGACCGAGCTGGCCGAGACCGCCATATTGATCACGTCGGCGCCGAGCCGCTTGCCCGCCAATTCGAACGAGGTGCGGGTGCGGGTCGAATTCTCGAAAAACAGATTGACCATGGTGCGGCCGCGCAACTGGCCGGATTTCTTGTTGGGTCGGCGGCTCTGCTCGACATAGCTGTCGGCAAGGTCGAGCACCAGGGTGATTTCCGCGGCGGTCAGCCCCTGGATCGCCAGAAGATGCCGGTGCGGAAAGCTGAGGGCAGCAGGGGATGAGGTCATGGCGCTGAACTATAAAAGCCTGGTTGCCAGGGAGCAATGGGCGACGCCGGGACTTTGCCCGAGACGACGACGGCGTAGTCCGACGATCAGACGCGACCTGGCCGGGGCGGCGACTGCGTGTGTCGGGTCAGATAGTCGACCAAATCCTGCGGGGCAAGCGGCGGGCTGAACAGGTAGCCCTGGGCGAGGGTGCAGCGGCGTTCGCGCAGCATGTTGGCCTGGCATTCGGTCTCGACCCCTTCGGCGACTACGGCGAAGCCCAGGCTTCGGGCCATGCCGACCACGGTATCGACGATCGCGGCATCGGTGAGATCGGTTTCGAGATCGTGGATGAAGCTGCGGTCGATTTTCAGGCAATCGATCGGGAAGCGCTTGAGATAGGCCAGCGAGGAATAGCCGGTGCCGAAATCGTCGATCGACAGCCTGACACCGAGCTTCTTGAGGCCGCTCAAAGTCGCGACGGCGCGGTCGAGATCGGCGATCATCGCCCCCTCGGTCAGCTCCAGTTCCAGCCGCCCGGCTTCCAGGCCGGTTTCTTCAAGAATGCGGGCGATTACCTCGATCAGCAGGGCGTCGTGGAACTGCCGCGGCGACAGATTGACCGAGACTCCGTCAATCGCCAGCCCCGCCGCCCGCCATTGCCGAAGCTGGATGCAGGCCCGGCGCAGCGTCCAGTAGCCGATCGAGGAGATCATCCCGGTTTCTTCGGCGACCGGAATGAACTGGGCCGGCGGGATCATCCCGAGCGTCGGGTGCTGCCAGCGGATCAGCGCTTCCGCGCTCGCCACCCGGCCGCTGTCGAGGGCGATGATCGGCTGGAAATACAGCACGAATTCCCGGCGTGCCACCGCCAGGCGCAGGTCGTTCTCAAGGGTGAGGCGCTGCTCGCTGCGGTGCTTCATCTCGGCGCTGTAGAGACTGAAAGCGCCCGGCGGATTGACTTTGGCGTGGTACATCGCAAGATCGGCATTGCGCATCAGTCCGTCGGCGTCATTGCCATCCTCGGGAAAGAACGTGATGCCGATGCTCGGGGTGACGAAATACTCCTTGCCGAACAAGTCGAACGGCTCGCTGAAGGCGTAGAGCATCTTGCGCGCGATCGCACTTCCGGCCTGACGATCGGGGATATCCGGGCAGATCGCGACAAACTCGTCGCCGCCGAAGCGGCCGACCGTGTCGGTCACGCGCATGCTGCTGCGCAGCCGGCGCCCGACCTGTTTCAGCAACTCGTCGCCGGTGTGGTGGCCCAGGGAGTCGTTGACTTGCTTGAAGCGATCGAGGTCGAGAAAGGCGATCGCGACCCGGCCGTGGCTGGTCCGGGCATGGCTGATCGCCTGGTCGAGCCGGTCGCGGATCAGCCAGCGATTGGGCAGCCCGGTCAGGGAGTCGAAATTCGCCTGGTAGCGGATCCGATCCTCGTGCTGCCGGGCCTGGGTCAGGTCGGAGCAAACCAGGACGAAATGCTCGACCTCGTTGTTGGGCCCCCGCACAGCGGCAACCGATAGCCAGGCTGGAAAGAAGCGACCCTGGGCATGAAGGCAAGTCGCCTCGCCCCGCCACCGTCCGGTCTCGGCGGCCTGCTTGAAAATGCTGTCGACGAACCCGGTTTCGTAGAACTCGTCGGCGACCAGCGCCGGTCGAACGTCGATCACGCCGGCCAGGGAGTGCCCGGTGATTGCCTCATAAGCCGGGTTGGCGGCGCGCACGATCCCGGCGCAGTCGATGATCAGAATGCCCTCGGCGATGCTGTCGAACACCGTGGCGAACTGGCGAATCCTGGTTTCGGCGAGCTTTCGGACCGAGATATCCCGGACGATTCCTTCATAGTAGCGGATGCGCCCGGCGGCATCGCGCACGCAGCGGGCCGATTCCTTGATCCAGATGGTACTGCGATCCTTGCGATAGATCAGCGCTTCGAAATCGTCGATTTCACCCTTGGCCACCATCTCTGCGGTGAAATGCGGACGGCTCGACGGATCGACATAGAGCTCCGACGCGATGTCGGTCAGACTGGCGATAAGCTCCTCGGGCGAGCCATAGCCGTACATGCGGGCGAGCGCGCGGTTGACCCGAAGATAGCGGCCATCGACCGTGGTCTGGTAGATGCCGACCACGGCATTTTCGAAGATAGAGCGATAATCATCGGCACAATCGCGCTCGCACAGCGCCGGAGCCGCGGCCCCCGACTCCTGGGCGGCACCCTCGGCGGTTTCGGTTGCGGGTGTCTCACCGTCCAGGGGCAGGGCGCCCAACGGCACCGGCCCCAAACTAGCGACCCCCGGCTTTGCCGGGCCCAACGTCGCGGGGGCGGCTTCGATGCGGGTCATCGCCGACGCTCCAAATGCGGTAATGCCGACTGCGGCGGGAGGGTACGGGGTCGGCAACCGCAGCTTTGGGTCACCGATGTGGAGGGGCGGGGTGAGATCCAGACCAGAAGCCGGGCAACTGGCCAGAGCGGTGCACTCAGACTGTGATGTTGAGGCTTCTGCCGCGGGTGGGAGCCACCGGCAGTGCCGACGAGAGAGTTGTGCTGCGGGGGGCGCCCCGTCCGGCGATCGAGTCCGTGCCGCGTGACGGTGAGAAAACTTCGCCCAAGTGATTGGCCGCAAGGACGCCGTATGCCTGGGCGCTGCTGCGGAGCGATCCGATCGCCATCCGTATTGTCTCCGTAGCGGCCGGGTCGGCCGGGCTGGCAGTCCCGACCATAGGCAATCACGCTGCGCGGCTTCCGACTTTGATCTGAATCAAGAATGGTGACGTCGCCTTTGGTATCATGCGAAAGGCTGGTATGCTGCGGATTATCGCTGCCGGGGCGTCATCAGATGCGGCGCCCTACTTGAACTCGACGGTGACCGCGGCGATCTTGTCCGAGCCAACATAGGAGCCGCCAATGGTACGGATCTCCTTCTGAATCTCCCGTTCGGTGGTTTTCTCGGTCATCTTTCCATAGAATTTCATCATGATCGCATCGACCAGGCGCGGCTGCAATTCGGCCAAGCGGGTTCTGGCATCGACGTCTGAGACCATGATTTCGACGCTGATCGACCGGCTGCCGGTGACGGATCCGGAAGAGACCAACGGCATCATGAAGATCGGCAAGCGGAGCAAGGGGATTTCCCCCGGCTTGTTGCCACCGCCTTCGGCCAGTCCGACCGCGGGCGTCAGGCACAAAACTACGACGATCAGCCCCAGCCACCGCTTCAGTGGCGCTGCCGAGCAGAAACTGCGCATCTCATCCTCTCCACGGGCTGCGGCATCCGGGATGTGACGGTGTCAGGCGTCGATCGAACCATATCGCCATCGGCAGGACGCGACCACAACCACTCTTGCAGGGCCGCTCAAATAATCGCATCGGCACGCCAGGCCGCGAGGTCCCGGTCGGTGGCGCCCAGCCATTCCCGCAAGACCTGGTCGGTATGCTGGCCAAGAACCGGGGGCGCCCGGCGATAGCTGACCGGCGTTTGCGAAAAGCGCAAGGGGCTGGCGATCAGTTCCAGCGGCTCCGGGCTCAGCGGATGGGGCAGGGTGGTGGTCATTTCCCGAGCCTGGACTTGCGGATCGGCGAAGACCTGGTCGAGCCGGTTGATCGGGCTGCACGGCACTTTGACCCGTTCCAACCCGTCCAGCCAGTAGGCGGTCGGGTGTTCCGCCATCAGCGAGCGGATGATCGGCACCAGATCAGCGCGATGGGCGACCCGGCCCTGGTTGGTCCGGTAGCGGGGGTCCGCCGCCAGGTCGGCACGGCCGGCGAAGCGGGAGAACCGGGCAAATTGGCTGTCATTGCCGACGCCGAGGATGACGTGGCCGTCGGCGGTGGCGAAGGCTTCGTAGGGGACGATACTGGGATGGGCGTTGCCCGGCCGCGGCGGCACTTCGCGGCTCGTCAGGTAATACTGCCCGGCATAGGACAGCCAGGCGACCTGGCTGTCGAGCAAGGCCAGATCGATGTGCTGGCCACGGCCGGTCGCGCTGCGGTGGTGAAGGGCCGCCAGGATCGCGACCAAGGCATACATGCCGGTCATCAGGTCGGCGACGCCGACCCCGATCCTCTGGGGCGCACCGTCGGGCTGCCCGGTCACGCTCATAATGCCGCCCATCGCCTGGATCAGGAAATCGTAACCCGGACGCGGCGCATAGGGACCGGTCTGGCCGAAACCGGTGATCGAACAATAGATCAGCCCTGGAACGTCTTCGGCCAGTTGGTCGTAGCCCAGACCATGGCGGGCGAGGGTGCCGACCTTGTAGTTTTCGATCAGAACATCGGCTTCGGCGATCATCCGCCGGGCCAGGGCCTGTCCTTCGGGTTTGGTAAAGTCGAGCGTGAGCGAGCGCTTATTGCGGTTGGCCGAGAGGTAATAGGCACTCTCGGTGGTATCGCTACCCTCGCCGTCCTTGAGGTAGGGAGGCCCCCAAGCCCGGGTATCATCACCCTGGCCGGGCCGCTCGACCTTGACCACATCGGCCCCGAGATCGCCCAGCACCTGGGTGGCACTGGGGCCGGCCAGGACCCGGCTCATGTCGAAAACCTTGAGCCCGGCGAGCGCGCCGGTGTTTTGCACGGGATCGGTCATCGCGTCGGGCACCTCCGATCAGGAGCGGGAGCCCGGTTATAGAAACCCCGGCGGATCGCGGCAACTGCGGTCCGACGCGGGGCTGGAATGGCGCCGGCCGGGGGGACGGCCGGGTACGGCGGGGTGGCAGCCTCCTCGCCGATGCCGGCTCGCCGCTGGCAATCCCGGCCGCGTTCCGGCTCAATTTCCGCCGCGGAGCACTTCCTTGACCTTGCCGGTCAATTGCTTCAGGCTGAACGGCTTGGGCAGGAAATAGACCAGGTCGTCGCTGCCGAGCTGGTCGCGGATGCGATCCTCGGTGTAGCCGGAGATGAAGATCACCTTCATGTCGGCATGGCTGCTCCGGACCCGCTGATAAAGCTCGGTGCCGTCCATCTGGGGCATGACGACATCGGTGATCAGCAGATGGATCTCCCGGTCCGGCGCTTCCAGATGGGCGAGCGCGCCGACTCCGCTTTTGGCCTCCAGCACCTGGTAGCCCTTGTTGCGCAGCGCTCGGGCACTGAACACGCGGACCGCATCCTCATCCTCCACCAGCAGAACGGTCTCGCTGCCGGTGAGGTCGGCGATCAGGCGGTCACGCGGTTCGGGCAGGGCGCCGGTATCGGCATTGACCGCCTCGCCCTGATAGCACGGCAAGACCACCGAGAATTTGGCGCCCTCACCTACGGTACTCTCAACAAACGCCAGGCCGCCGGTCTGGCGCATGATGCCATAGACCGTGGACAGGCCCAGACCGGTACCCGAGCCGACCTCCTTGGTCGAAAAAAACGGCTCGAAGATGCGGGGCAGGTTTTCTTCCGGAATGCCGATCCCGGTGTCGATTACCTCGATCATCACGTAGTCACCCGGCGGGATCTGTTCGTGGCCGCGCTGCAGCGGCGCCGATGCCGACAGGTTCGAGGTGACGATGGTCAATTGACCGCCGCCCGGCATGGCGTCGCGCGCATTGACCGCCAGGTTGATGATCGCCTGTTCCAGCTGGCCCTGATCGACCCGAACCAGGCCGAGGTCGCGGCCATGGAGAACCCGCAGCTCGATGTTCTCGCCGATCAGCCGGCGCAGCAGGTTGGACAATTCGTCGAGCACCTCGGAAACATCGAGCACCCGCGGCTGCAAGGTTTGCTGACGGGAGAACGCCAGCAGCTGGCGGACCAGATTGGCCGCCCGATTGGCGTTCTGCTTGATCTGCATGATATCTGCGAAGGACTGATCCCCCGGCTTGTGGCGGAGCAGCAGGAGATCGCAAAATCCGATCATCGCGGTCAGCAAATTATTGAAATCATGGGCGACACCGCCAGCCAGCTGTCCGACCGCCTGCATTTTCTGGGACTGGATGAACTGAACTTCGAGCTTCTTCTGCTCGGTGGTGTCGATGAAATGAAGGATCATCCCGCCGGTCTGCCCGGCCGCCTGGCCTTCGGGCGGCCCGGCCGCTTGGCCGTCGGGCTGGCCGGTGTCGATGCCGGCGATGCGCTGGGCGAATAACTGGGCGGTCAGATGGCGTCCGCCGATCAGGCGGACCTCTAACGGCTTGGCGGGATCCTTGCCGTCCTCGACCCCGGTCAATCGGCCGATCACCGCGGCGCGATCTTCGCCGCGCAACAGGTCGGCAACCAGCCGGCCAATCAGTTCGCTGCGCGGCAGATCGACCAGCGCCGCGAAGGCGGCATTGCACTCGGCCAGCACGCCCGCCGGATCGACCAGCGCAATGCCGATCGGCGCATCTTCGAAACTGCGGTGGAAGCGTTGTTCCGACAGGCGCAAGGCCTCCTGCCAGGCCCGTTCGACGGTCAGGTCGCGCACCACCGAGCGGGTGTGCAGGGAGTGGCCGTCGGCCGACCGGACGACGCTCTGGGCGACCACGGCCCGAAAGCGGCGGCCGTCCCGGCCGACCATGGTCAGTTCGCCCTGCTGGTCCGTGCCGCTGTCCTCGAACAGATCATAGGCGGCGGCTCCAGCCGGGGGGCTCGCCAGGATGCCGTGGAGCCGGCACGCGCCATTGACCAGGTCACTGGGGGCACAGCCGAGCCATGCCGCCAAGGTTTGATTGACGAACAGAAAGCGGCCGTGGCGATCGACCGAAAAAAAACCGACCGGGGCGTGATCGATGAAATCGCGCAGGCGTTCTTGCTCGGCGCGCACCTGCTGTTCGAAGCCGTGGCGTTCGGAAATGTCCTCGACCGACCACCGGACCGCCCCCGGCCAGCCGGCGACCGGCTGGACCTGCACCCGCAGCCAGCGCGCGCTGCCCTCCGGGACCGTGGCCGCCAGATCGGCGGCGGCGGCATCGCCGGCATCTGCCGCCGCGGTCAGCCGGCGAAACGCCGGCTCCCGATCGAAACAGCGCACCAGGTCGGTCAGCCCGCAGCGCTCGGCACCGCCGACCAGACGGCGGAAGGCCTCGTTGACCAGGAGGGTACGGCCCCGGCCATCGCAGATCAGCCGGCCCTGGCCCAAGGTCGCCAGGGTATCGGCCAGCAAACGACGTTCCCGGCGCCGCCGGCCGCCGAGCTGGCGGCGCAGGAAGGTCGCCAGGGTGGCGATGGTGAAGGCGGCTGCGACCACTACCAGGGGCGGGCCATGGGCGAGCGCCAGACCATAGCCCCCGGCGACCAGGGCGAGCGCCCATAACAGCGCGATCACCGCGTTTCCGATAGCGGCGGCGAGCGCCGACCCCCTTAGTCCGGCTCCCCGGCGATCATCGTCGGACCGTGACGAACTCGGCAGCACCGGGAACCTCGCAGTCAGTGGGGATGGCGGCGCGCCACAGACGACGGCCGTCGACCGATCCGGTCAACGGCCGGACGGCCGCTTCTTCAGACCGAATACATAGCTGATGATCTCGGCAACCGCACGATAATGCTCGGCCGGAATTTCCTGATCGAGTTCGACCGAGGCGTAGAGGGCGCGGGCCAGCGGCGGGTTCTCGACGATCGGGATGCCGTGGTCGTTCGCGAGCTTACGGATGTTGAACGCCACCTGATCCGCGCCTTTGGCCAGGACCCTGGGAGCGTTCATGGTCGCCGGGTCGTATTTCATGGCGACCGCGAAATGGCTGGGATTGGTCACCACCACATCGGCCTGGGGAACGCTCGCCATCATCCGCCGGCGCGCCTTCTCCATGCGCAGCTGGCGGATACGGCCCTTGACGATCGGATCGCCCTCTTGCTGTTTGTGCTCCTCCTTGACTTCCTGTTTGGTCATTTTCATTTTCTTGTGGAAGTCGTAGCGCTGCCAGGCCAGATCGCCGGCCGCGATCAGCGTCAGCACCGCCAGCACCCCGGCAATCAGGTTGACCGCCACCCGTTCCAACTCGCTCAGCATGGATTCCGGGTCGATCCCGGTAAAATGCTCGATCGAGTTCATCATCGGCTGCAGGGCTACGTAGGCGACGACGCCGATCACGGCCAGCTTTGCCAGGCTTTTGGCGGTTTCGACCCCCTGGTGACTGATCGAGAAAATGCGCTTGATCCCGGTCATCGGGCTGATCTTGCTAAGTTTGGGCTTGAGCGGTTCCCAGCTGACATTGAAGCCGGTTTGCACCACCGATCCCAAAATGCCGGCCACCATCAGCAGCAACACCGGCAGCCAGACCGCCGACAGGAAATTCATCAGGGCGCGGATGAAGACGATGCGCGTGTTGCCTGGGTCCATCGAAATCTGATAGGATTCAGAAATATAAAAACCAAGACTCATTTGTAAATTAGAAAGTATATCGGGCAAAAACCAGGCAAATATCGCTAATGTTGTTGCGATGCTCAGCCAATTATTGATTTCCCGGCTGATCGCAAATTGGCCCTGCTCATGCGCCTTGCTCAGTCGCTTGGAGGTCGGTTCTTCCGTCTTGGAGGATTCATCCTGCTCTTCGGACACTGGCGGCTAGGCTCCCTGAGTTCTCAAGGATTGAGGAACTCGATCAACCCGGCCTGAAAATGGCGCAGCCAGAACAGCATCATCGCCGACAGGGTCAAGGCCAGCAGCAATAGCCCAAACGCCACCTGGCTGGACATGAAGACGAAGAATACCTGGATCTGCGGAACCAGGCGTGCAAGCAGGCCCGATGCCAGGTGGACCAGGAGTCCGGCTACCATGAACGGTGACGACATCTCGATCCCGATCAGGAAGCTGCGCGAGACCAGATGGGCGACCATGTCGGCAAAATCGCCGATCGGCACCGGCGCTCCCGGGACGAACAAGGTGTAGCTGTCGGCAATCGCCAGAAACAGCATGTGGTGCAGGTTGGTAACAAAGACCAGCAGCAGGCCGAGCAGGCCAAGCATCGCGCCGGGCAGCGAAGCCTGGCTCGCCAGCGCCGGATTGAACACCGCGGCATTCGACAGGCTGGCATTGAGCGCAATGATCATGCCGGCGATGTCAAGGGCGCCGAACATCAGCCGCGGCACCGTGCCGAGAAACAGGCCGATCACCGTCTCGGTGGTCAGGAGTATCCCCAGATCGACCGCCGATACCGGCATCGGCGGCAGGCTGCCCGAGACCAGCGGCGCGATCAGGACGCTGAACAGCAGCGCCACGACCAAACGGACCTGGGTCGGGATAAAGGCGTCGCCGATCGTCGGCATGATCATGAAAGCGGCGCCGATCCGCACGAACACCAGCAGCCAGATGAACAGCTGGGCGGCGGTGAATTCCGGGAGCGCCACCGCTTACCCGCCGCCGCCAAGCACGATGATGCGGTCGGCGATGTGTTGGGTAAAGACGGTCATTTCCGCCAGCATGAACGGCATCAGGATCAGCACCGCACCGAAAACCAGAAGAATTTTCGGTACGAAAGTCAGCGTCTGCTCCTGAATTTGGGTCAGAGCCTGAAGCAGCGAGATGATCAGGCCAACGATCAGGGCCAGCGCCATGATCGGTCCGGCGACCTTGAGCATGACGATCACCGCCTCGCGCGAGACTTCGATGGCGTCGACTTCGTTCATGGTTCGCTCAACCGGGCAGCGCGGCGCAAGGGGACAGTCCTCAGATCGGCATCCGCAGGATTTCCTGATAGGCGCTGACGATACGGTCGCGCACCGTGGTCACGGTCTGCAGCATGACGTCGGCATTATTGACCGCAGCGACCACATCGGTAAGGTCGGCTTTGCCGATCGCGGCCTGGGCGGAAACCTGCTCGCTCGCCTTGACGCTGTCGATTGCCGTCCGCGCGGCCTTCTCCAGCATCGAGGAAAACGACGCGTCCGGAATTTCCCGCGGCGCCATCCCGCCGGTGCCTCTGGCAGCGGTGTTGGCGTAGGCGGCGGCTGCATTGGCGATGTTCGAAACCATCGGGTCACATCCCTGCGGTCGGAGGCCTTGCCTGCGGTCAACGGCCTCGGCGGGTTATCGGACTGAAGATCAGCTGCGCAGCAGGTCGACCAGGCGACCGATCATGGTTCGGGTGGTTTCGATGACCGTAACATTGGCCTCGTAGGTACGCTGGGCCTCGCGCATGTCCATCATCTCGACCAGTGGGTTGACGTTGGGCATCAGGACGTAGCCGTCGGCGTCGGCGCTCGGATGGCCGGGATCGTAGCGCCGCTGGAAATCGCTGGGATCGGTGGAGACGCTGTTAACGTGGACCCGGTTCAATCCGAGGTTGCGGTCGAGTTCGTTCTTGAACGTCACGACCTTGCGCCGGTAGGGCAGATCGCCCGGCGCCTCCGCGGTGGAATCGACGTTGGCGATGTTTTCCGAAATGACCTTGATGCGGGTGCCCTGCGCCTTCAGGCCGGCCGCGGCAACCGCCATCGCTTTGGTGAGATCCATCGGCTGTTCCTCCTAAACCGTCGATCAGCCGGCGGGGCGGCCGAGCGCGGTCTTCAGCAGACCGATCTGCTTGCGGTAGAGATTGGTGATCATGGAGTACTCGCCGGCATTTCGGTTCATCTTGAGCATCTGTTCCTCGACGATCACCGCATTGCCGTCGGGTTTGGTTTCGAACGGCCGACGGTCGCGCTCCGGCCGCTGGTCGTTGGGGCTGCCCGCGGTACCGGTGAGGTGACTGGCACTGGTCTGGACCGGCGCCAGGCGCCGGTTGCCCGCCAGCACCGTCTTGAAGCTGAACTCCTGAAGGTCCCTGGGCTTGTAGCCCGGGGTATCGGTGTTGGCCACATTCTCGGCCAGGACCTGCTGACGCTGGCCGAGATATTCCATCTTTTTGGTCAGAAGCCGGAACAGGCCGAGATTATTCAGGTCCATGGTAGCGCTCTCCCGCGGGGACCGATCAGACGCCAGCGCGCCGCCGCGGCGGCGCACCCCTGGTCTGGCAGACTCTCGGCCGGCAATCTTAATAAACTGTTAATCCGGTGCGCGGTTGGAAGAGCCGGCAAGTTGCGGCGCCGCGGCTGCCGGCGCTCGGCGGTCAGGATTGAGACGATCTTCCAGTACCGCGAAGAAACGGGTGATCACCAGCGTCAGGATCAGATAGAGCGCCGCGGCCGCCAGCAGCGGCTCGTAGACCCGGAAGCTGCGCGCGCGGATCAGATTGGCTGCCCCCATCAGGTCGACCACGGTGATCGTGAAGACCACGGCGCTGCCCTTCATCAGGAAGACGATTTCGTTGACATAGGCTGGCAGGGCCTGACGGAAAGCCTTGGGCAGAATGATCCGGCGCAGGATCAGGGCCCGCGACATTCCAAGTGCCTTGGCCGCCTCGACCTCGCCGCGCGGCACCGCCTGAATGGCGCTGCGGAGAATTTCGGCGGTATAGCCGGTGGTATTGAGGGTGAGTGCGATCACCGCGCACCAATAGGCCTCGCGCAGCACCGGCCACACTATACTGGCTCGGATCTCCCCGAATTGACTCAGTCCATAATAAATCAGAAACATCTGGACCAGCAGCGGCGTGCCGCGGAAGAAAAAGATGAAGCCGTAGGCCGGCATCCACAGCGTTGCCCGGTGGGAGGCTCTGGCCAGGGCCATCGGCACCGCCAGGATAAAGCCATAGATCACCGCCTGGGTCAGAATGACCACGGTAACCGCGGCGCCATCGAGCAGGCGGGGCAGGATCGACCACAGGAAGTCCAGATCCATGGCTCAGCCCCTGCGAACGCCGCGGCTGACCCGGCGCTCGATGACATAAAAGGCAATCATCGAGACCACGGTCAGAACCAGAAACAGCACGGCCACCGCGATGTAGAAGGTGAACGGTTTGCGGGTCGATCCGGCGGCGATGTAGCCGGCGCGCAACAGGTCGCTGAGCCCGATCACGCTGACCAGTGCGGTATCCTTGAGCATGATCAGCCACAGATTGCCGAGGCCGGGCAGGGCGTAGCGCATCATCTGGGGGAATAGCACGCGGCGAAACACCAGCGGGCCGGACATGCCGATCGCGTGGGCGGCCTCGATCTGGCCCTTGGGCACGGCCAGGATGGCGCCGCGGAACACTTCGGTCGAATAGGCCCCATTGACGAAGCCGAGCGCCAGAAAGCCGGCGATGAAGGCATTGATCTCGACCGGGCCGGTGTGTCCGAACGCCTCCATCAGCTGCCGCAGGGCCGAGGCACCGCCATAAAACAGCAGGAGCACGATCAGGATCTCGGGAACCCCGCGGACGAAGGTGGTGTAGAGGTCGGCGGTTACCCGCAGCGCTCGGGAGCGCGACAGCTTGGCCCAGGCACCGACCATGCCCAAGGCCATGCCGGTGGCGAACGCGACCACCGCCAGCCTGACCGTCATCGACAAACCCGCCACCAGCTGACCGCCCCAGCCAACGGACCCGAAACCGAACAGGCTGCTCAGCTCGCTCACGCCCCGGCCACCGCTGCACCCGTTCCCCAGGCGTCCGGAACGCCACAAAAACACGAGGGGTGCATCAAACTCAAACCTGCCTCCTGCCGGGGTCACCGCCGCTCGGCCGCCGACGCCGCACCGGGCCCCGGCTTCAAACGCCCGAACCGGCGGATCGCACCAGCGCGAACCAACTCATGTCTAATGAAGTTTGACCCGAAGCTACGGCTCGGTCAAGCCATGCCGCCGGCAGACCGGGAAGACTTTCAGGCGCGGCGGCGCTTCTTGGACGGCGGCGGCGGCGGCGGACGCACGGACTTTTCCTCGAGCCGGCGGACCGCCATCAGGTGCTGGGCAAATCGGGCCTGGGCGTGGGGCTGGGGCGACTGGAACAGCGCGCGCAGGCCGAACTGATCATCGACGGTCTTGATCGCCCCGGCGACGGCAAACTCGAACGGCTCATCGGCAGACGGCAGCAGGATCGCGCCCTGGAACATCTGTCCCGCGATCAGCTGGCCGTCATAGGGCTTGACCGCGAAGGTGGAGATGGTCAGGCGCGACGGCTCGAAGAGGTCGCGGTCGATCCGTATCAGGGCGCCGCCGAACGGGAATTGCGGATTGATCAGGGCGTCGCCTTCGACGCTCAGCCGTTTCATCAGCTCGTCATGGGCCGGATCGGCGGTGCCCTCGGCTTCGGCATCTTCGCGTTCGGCGTCCGGACCGGCGTCGTCCTTGGCTGCCACGGTAGGCTCTCCCAGCGGTTGACGGGGCCGCACTGCAGTCATGCCGCCGGGCTGCGGGCGATTCCGACGGTTATTGATGAGATATTCTACGTCGGAAGACCGGTTTTGGATCGCCTGACCGGCCAGTCGCTCCGCTTCAGTAGAGTTCGATCGTCAACCAGCCGGAATCGGGATCGTTGCCCCGCATGTCGAGGCCGGCCTGGATCCGCCATTCGTGGCAAGCCAGGCGGCCGTAATAGGTCGGCAGCGCGTCCGCCGGTACCTGCACTTCGGTATCCCAGCTGTAAGTCTGGTTCGCCTGGAGCGTGCCGGCGGGTGCGAGTTCGATCGTCAGATCGACGGTGGTGGTGGCCGCCCGCACTGCTTCGCGGGTCACCACAAGCTCGTTGCCGTTGCGCCGGGCGACCTCGACATTGGGGACCTCGACCCGTTCCTCGCCCCAAAGGCGCAGATAGACCTGCTTTACTTTGCAGTCGGCATCACCGATCTTCGCCTCGACATGGACCGAAAACGGCTGTTCTAGTGCCGGCTCTTCGATGCTGACGGTCAGTTCGGCACCGCCGCCTGTCACCATGTTCTTGAGGTTCTTGAAGAAGCTCATGATGCGGCTCCCTTGGTCAGTACCGGCAGACCGCCGCTCGAAGGCCGTTCCTGCATCTCGTGCAGCGTCCATACCAGCAGCCCGATCAGGGTCAGAGCACCGGCCTGATGCCCGGCGGCCAGCGCCACCGGCACCGCCTTGAGCAGGGTGGCGACCCCCAACCCGACCTGAAGCACCGACATCGCCGCCAGGAGGTCGACCGCCAGCCAGTTGCGCCGCACCAGCCCGGCACCGCCGGCGCGCAGCCACAGTAATTGGACAACCACCAGGGTGGTGATCGCCAGCCAGCGGTGGAGGAATTGAACCAGCGCGGTATTCTCGAACACGTTCAGCCAAGCCGGCACGATGGTCCAGGCCTCTTCGGGCAGCAGGCGCCCGTTCATCAACGGAAATGTATTGTAGACCTGACCGGCGTCGAGACCGGCCACAAAGGCGCCCCATACCACCGTGGTCAAGGCCAAAGCCAGCGCCACGCCGGCGTGCAGGCTCAGCCCCCGCGGCGATCCGGCACGTACCGTGCCGAGCCGCTCGGCGATCAGGTCGAGGGCGGTCCACAGCAGCACGCCAAAGATCAGGATTGCCATTACCAGGTGCATGGCCAGGCGGTAATGGCTGACCGAAGGCCGCTCGACCAACCCGCTCATCACCATGAACCACCCGACCGCGCCCTGAAGCCCGCCGAGCACGAACAGCCCGATCAATCGCGGCATCAGGCGGCGCGAGATCTGGCCCTGGAGCGCGAACCACAGCAAGGGCAGGGCGAATACGAAGCCGATCATCTGCCCCCACAGACGGTGGAACCACTCCCACCAGAAGATGCCGCGAAACGCCTCCAGCGTCATGCCGGCGTTGTGCAGCCGATATTCCGGGCTCTGCTGGTAGAGCCCGAACACCCGCTGCCATTCAGCCTCCGACAGCGGCGGCAGGATGCCGATCAATGGCTTCCATTCGACCATCGACAGGCCGGATTCGGTCAGACGGGTGATCGCGCCGATCACCGCCATCGCAAATACCATCCCCGCGCACAGCAAAAGCCAGCCGATCACGGCGGCCGACGGGGAGGAGCGGGAGGAATCGTACTCGTCGGTGACGGCAACCACGGCGCCGGTCTCTCTCTATCGCTGAGGTGAATCTACCGCGGCTTTATCGACGATCCCGCCGGCCCGCGTCAAACCCTAGCTGGCCCTAGCTGGCCCCGGCCGGCTCCGGCCGGGGTCGCCTCGAGATCGGGTGTCCGGCCGCCGACGGTCAGGGCGTGGCGGTGCCGCCGACGGTCAGCCCGTCCAGACGCAGCGTCGGCTGACCGACCCCGACCGGCACGCCCTGACCTTCCTTGCCGCAGACGCCGATGCCGGGATCGAGCCGGCTGTCGTTGCCGACCATCGAGACTCGGGTCAGGGCGTCCGGGCCGTTGCCGATCAGGGTGGCGCCCTTGACCGCGGGGCCGATCTTGCCGTCCTCGATCAGATAGGCCTCCGACGCCGAGAACACGAATTTGCCCGAGGTAATATCGACCTGGCCGCCCCCGAAGTTCACAGCGTAGAGGCCGCGCTTGACCGAGCGCAGGATTTCCTCCGGCGCATGGGCGCCCGACCGCATCACGGTGTTGGTCATCCGCGGCATCGGGTGGTGGGAGAAACTCTGGCGGCGGCCGTTGCCGGTCGGCTTCATCCCCATCAGACGGGCATTCATGCGGTCTTGCATATAGCCAACCAGAATGCCGTCCTCGATCAGGGTGGTACATTGCGACGGCGTGCCTTCGTCGTCGATGGTGATCGAGCCGCGGCGGCGGTCGATGGTGCCGTCATCGACCACGGTCACGCCGGGCGACGCGATGCGTTGGCCGAGCAGGCCGGAGAAGGCCGAGGTCTTCTTGCGGTTGAAATCGCCCTCCAGCCCGTGACCGATCGCCTCGTGGAGCAGGATACCGGGCCAGCCGGGGCCGAGCACCACGGTCATCTCGCCGGCCGGCGCCGGCACCGAGCCGAGATTGACCAGGGCCTGGCGCAACGCCTCGTCGGCGACGCCCTGCCAGGTCGCGTCCTCCAGATAGTGGTCGTAGGCGACCCGGCCGCCGGCACCGTGGGAGCCGTGCTCCATGCGGTCGCCGTCGCCCACCACCACCGAAACGCTGATCCGCACCAGCGGCCGGATGTCGGCGCTGCGGGCGCCGTCGGCGCGCAAGATCTGCACCGCCTGCCACTCGCCGCTGAGCGAGGCGCTGACCTGGCGCACCCGCGGGTCTTTGGCCCGGACATAGGCATCAAGGTCGGCCAGCAGCTTGACCTTGGTCTCGAACGGCACCGGCGCCAGTGGATTGTCGGGGCTGTAGAGCTGCCGGTTGGTGCCACGCGGCGGCTCGGCGAGGGTGCCGCCACGACCGCCGCGCACCGCCTTGACCGTGGTCGCGGCCCGTCGGATCGCGTCTTCGGCCAGCGACGACGCATGGGCGTAGCCGATCGATTCGCCGGCGACCGCGCGCAGCCCGAAGCCCTGCATGGTGTCGAAGGCGGCATTGCGCAGGCGGCCGTCGTCCCAGCTCAGGCTCTCCGACTGGGCATATTCCAGATAGAGTTCGCCATCGTCGGCACCGCCAAGCGCATCGCCGACGATCCCCTCGATACGCGGGCGGTCGAGCCCCGCCTGGGTGAAGAAAAGATCGTCGGTGATCGCGAGCGTGCTCATGGGGCTGGTCCCGAAGGTTGCGGCTTGGAATAACTCCAAAGTGGTGCGATCCGCCCGCTGCGGCAAGGCGACGCGGCGGTTCACCCCCCCTGATGTGCCATGCCCCGCGCCGGACGGCAATGGCCGGACCGCGATTCGGTTCAGACGGCGCTTGGCGGCGGCCGGATTTCGAAGCGCCGGAGAGCCCTGCGTCTTGGGGACTTGAAATCCCGGCGTCACCTGCGGCACAATGACGCAACCCCATACGTTGCCGATGCGCAGCGGCCGAAGGTGAGCCATTTTGCCGCAGTTCGATGTGAGTTCGTCTTGACGGTGGGCGGCTAGGACATTGTCCTGACATGAAACGCTTGTGAATGGGCGCCGCCTATGGCAATGGTCGCGGCCGACACGCAATGTCGGTGGAGCGGACGCCGGTATCGGACACGGAAGTCCGACGGAAGAACCCATCGATAGAAAAGTATTGGCTCAGATCTCCTCGGTGAAACCAGGGGCAGCGGCCCCGGCAACCAAAGAGCAGTTCGGATGATGACGAGAAAGATAGGCGCCGTTGCGGCGACAATATTGGTTATTCTGGTTGGGTTTGCCGGTTTGGCTCATGCGGAGGGCTGGGTCGGCATGGCCCATCCCTGGCAGCTTGGGCTGCAGGAGGCCGCGACCTCGATCAAGGCTCACATCGATTCGTTCCACAATTTGCTGTTGGTAATCATCACCGTGATCACGGTGTTCGTGATGGCGCTGCTGGCGTTCGTGATGGTGCGGTTCAACGCCAAGGCCAATCCGACGCCGTCGCGCAACGCCCATAACACCTTGATCGAGGTGATCTGGACCGTCGTGCCGGTGATCGTTTTGGTGATTATTGCGGTGCCGTCGTTCAAGCTGCTCTATTTCGAGGAGCGGATCGAGAACGCCGAGTTGACGATCAAGGCGACCGGGCGTCAGTGGTATTGGGATTACGAATATCCCGACAACGGCGGCTTCTCGTTCAGCAGCTACATCATTCCGGACAGCGACCTGAAGCCCGGCCAGCATCGTCTGCTGGACGTCGATAATCGGGTCGTCCTGCCGGTCGATACCAACATCCGCGTGCAGATCACCGCCGGCGATGTGTTGCATTCCTGGGCGGTACCGGCCTTTGGGGTCAAGAAGGACGCGGTGCCCGGCCGACTGAACGAGCTGTGGTTCCGGGTCGACCACGAGGGCGTCTATTACGGCCAGTGCTCGGAGCTTTGCGGCACCAACCACGGCTTCATGCCGATCGCGGTGGAGATCGTGTCGAAGGAAAAGTTCGCCGAATGGGTCGCGAAGGCCAAGGTTGCGTTCGGCACCGGCGACGCCTCGCCCGCGCCGGTCCAGCTGGCGGCAGGCCCGGCCGCTGTCCGTTGACCTCTTGTTAGCGTTCCCAGACATTTGCCGGCGCTAGGCCGCAACGAGGATCGAAGACGATGGAACATCAAGCCACTGGCGGGCATGATCACGGGCATGCCGAGGAACACCACGACCATACTCCCGGCTTTTTCATGCGTTGGTTCTGCTCGACCAACCACAAGGACATTGGCACCCTCTATCTGCTGTTCGCGGTGATCTTCGGGATCATCGGCGGTGTGTTTTCTGTCCTGATGCGTATGGAACTGCAGTCGCCCGGCCTGCAGATCGTGCCGGACGGCCAAGTCTGGAACGTGTTCATCACCGCCCACGGCCTGATCATGGTGTTCTTCGTCGTGATGCCGGCGATGATCGGCGGCTTCGGCAACTGGTTCATCCCGATCATGATCGGGGCGCCGGACATGGCGTTTCCGCGCATGAACAACATCAGCTTCTGGCTGTTGATCCCGTCGTCGCTGCTGCTGCTGGCATCGGCCTTTGTCGGATCCGGAGCCGGCACCGGCTGGACCGTCTACCCGCCACTGTCCTCGGTCATCGGGCAACCCGGCGCTTCGGTCGATATGGCGATCTTCTCACTCCACCTTGCCGGCGCCTCGTCGATCCTGGGTGCGGTCAACTTCATCACCACCATTTTCAACATGCGTGCCCCCGGCATGACGCTGCACAAGATGCCGCTGTTCGTCTGGGCGGTGCTGATCACCGCATTCCTGCTGCTGCTGTCGCTGCCGGTGCTGGGCGGGGCGATCACCATGCTGCTGACCGACCGCAATTTCGGCACCTCGTTCTTCCGGCCGGAAGGCGGCGGCGATCCGCTGCTGTTCCAGCATCTGTTCTGGTTCTTCGGCCATCCCGAAGTCTACATTCTGATCCTGCCCGGCTTCGGCATCATCAGCCATGTCGTGTCGACCTTCTCCAAGAAGCCGGTGTTCGGCTACCTCGGCATGGCCTATGCCATGGTTGCGATCGGCGTCGTCGGCTTCATCGTGTGGGCGCACCACATGTACACGGTTGGCCTCGACGTGAACACCAAGGCCTATTTCACCGCCGCGACCATGATCATTGCGGTGCCGACCGGCGTCAAAATCTTCTCGTGGATTGCCACCATGTGGGGCGGCTCGATCGAGTTCAAGACGCCGATGCTGTTCGCGATCGGCCTGATCTTCCTGTTCACGGTCGGCGGCGTCACCGGCGTCGTGTTGTCCAACGCCGGCATGGATATCGCGCTTCACGACACCTACTACGTGGTTGCTCACTTTCACTATGTGCTGAGCCTGGGTGCGGTGTTCGCGATGTTCGCCGGCTTCTATTACTGGATCGGCAAGATGTCGGGCCGGCAGTATCCGGAGCTGTGGGGCAAGATTCACTTCTGGACCACCTTTGTTGGCGTCAACCTGACCTTCTTCCCGCAGCACTTCCTGGGCTTGGCCGGCATGCCGCGGCGTATTCCGGACTATCCCGACGCCTTTGCCGGCTGGAATTTTGTGTCGTCGATCGGTGCCTACATGTCGTTCGCCTCGGCGCTGCTGTTCGTCGGGATCGCGATCTACACCCTGAGCCGCGGGCGCAAGGTGGAGGCCAATTACTGGGGGGTCGGAGCGACCACACTGGAGTGGACGCTGCCGTCGCCGCCGCCATTCCACCAGTTCGAGACGCTGCCGCGGGTTAAGTAAGGAAAGCGTCCGGCGGCTTTAGGCGGCCAGGGAACGTTTAGGCCCCGGTTCTCCTGAAAAGGGGAGCCGGGATGCCTTCCTTACTTGTGCATGTCGATGTTTGACCGAATCAGCCAGCGATTGGGCGAGCGATGACCGATACCACCGTCACCGATACCAAGCTTCCGGTGACCAGCCAGGCGGCGGCGGCCAGCGCCGCGGACTATTTTGCGCTGTTGAAGCCGCGCGTGATGACGCTTGTGGTCTTCACCGGTTTCGCCGGGCTCGTGGTGGCGCCGGGACATCTTCACCCGGTATTGGCCCTGACCGCGATTCTGTGCATCGCGGTCGGCGCCGGTGCGGCCGGCGCGATCAACATGTGGTACGACCGCGATATCGATGCGGTGATGACGCGGACCCGCGGCCGGCCGCTGCCCCAGGGGCGGATCGAACCCGACGACGCTCTGGCTTTCGGGGTTGTCCTTTCGGTCGGTGCCGTGCTGCTGATGGGGCTGGCGGTCAATTGGGTGGCCGGAGCGCTGCTGGCGCTGGCATCGGCGTTTTATGTCTTCGTCTATACGATCTGGCTGAAGCGACGGACGCCGCAGAACATCGTGATCGGTGGTGCCGCCGGCGCGTTTCCGCCGATGATCGGCTGGGCTGCGGTGACCGGCGACGTGGCCTTGTCCTCGGTATTGCTGTTCTTGCTGATCTTTATGTGGACACCGCCGCATTTTTGGGCGCTGGCCTTGTTCCGCAGCGGTGACTATCAGCGTGCCGGCGTGCCGATGCTGCCGGTGGTCGCGGGGGCGGCGGAGACCAAGCGCCAGATGTTGGTCTACACCCTGCTGCTGCTGCCGCTTGCGGTTGCGCCGTGGTATGTCGGACTGGCTGGTCCGGTCTACCTGACTGGGGCAGTGGTCCTGGGCAGCCTGTTCGTCGCCTGTGCGATCCGGGTGCTGTGCGACCGCACCGACCGCAGCGCCAAGCAGATGTTCGGCTTTTCGATCCTTTATCTGTTCTTGCTGTTCGCACTGCTGATCGGCGAACGCATCGTGACCCAGGCCTTTACGTGAGCGGCGAGACCATCATGGCGGCAAAGCCCAGAGACCTGGCCGCGGCCGGGGACGCAGACAGCGCCGCCGAGGTCGTGCGGCGTCGACGCCTGCGCGGCAGGAATCTGGCGGTGGCCGGGGTGCTGCTGGCGCTGGTGGTGCTGTTTTACGTGATCACTCTGGTCCGCATGGGCGGAGGCTGAGATGAATCCCGGTTTGGGGCGCAAGAACCGGGTGGTTATGGCGGCGGCGTTTGCCGTGGTCGCCGCCATGGTCGGGCTGTCGTTCGCCTCGGTGCCGCTTTACCGGATATTCTGCCAGGTCACCGGTTTCGGCGGGACCACCCAGCGTGCGGCCCAGCCGGCCGGTACGGTGGCGGAGCGGATGATCACGGTGCGCTTCAATGCCGATGTCAACAGCGACCTGCCGTGGCGATTCCGCGCGGTGCAAAGCAGCGTCAAGGTTCATCTCGGCGAATCCCGGTTGATCGGCTACCAGGCGACCAATCTGGGCAAGGAACCGGTGGTCGGTACCGCGGTGTTCAACGTCCAGCCTGACAAGGCGGGGCTCTATTTCAACAAGATCCAGTGCTTTTGCTTTACCGAACAGACCCTGGCGCCGGGCGAGACCGCCGAGCTGCCGGTCTATTTCTTCGTCGACCCGGCGCTCGACAAGGATCCGGATCTCGATGGCGCCGATACGATTACCTTGTCCTATACCTTTTACCGGTCGGCCTCGCCGGCGCTCGATCGCGCGGTTCAGACCACGTTCGAAAACCTTGATAAAACCAAGCCCGTCCCAGCCGCAGTCGGTGCCAAGCCGCCGTCGGCACTCAATTAGGTCCCAAGCGAAGGTAAAAACGCCATGGCCGATGCCCACGCTCACGCCGATGCACCCATCTACGAGGAGGGTCCACCTCACCCCTACCATCTGGTCAAGCCGAGCATTTGGCCCCTGACCGGTGCCGCGGCCGCCGGCCTGCTGGCAGTAGGGGCGCTGTCCTACATGCATGACGGACCGAAATGGCTGGTGCTGGTCGGCTTCCTGTCGGTGCTGCTGGTGATGGCGCTGTGGTGGCGCGACGTGATCAAGGAGTCGGTCAAGGACAAGGTCCATACGCCGGTGGTCAAGATCGGGCTGCGCTATGGCATGGCCCTGTTCATCGCCTCGGAGGTGATGTTCTTCGCGGCGTTCTTCTGGGCATTTTATAATGCCAGCCTGTTCCCCAAGGTGGTCCCGGCCGACAGCACCATTGCAATGGCCGTAAACACGGCCGGGGCGTGGCCGCCGCCGTTGGTCCAGACGGTGGACGCGTTCCACTTGCCGTTCATGATGACGGTGATCCTGCTGTTGTCCGGGGTCACCGTGACCTGGGCGCATCATGCCTTGATCGAAGGCCACCGGGTCGAGGCCGGTCGCGCGCTCGGCCTGACCGTGCTGCTCGGCGTCATGTTCACCGGCTTCCAGGCCTATGAGTACGCCCATGCCGAATTCGGCTTCCGGGAAGGCATCTATCCGTCGGCCTTCTTCATGGCGACCGGGTTCCACGGCTTCCACGTCATTATCGGCACCATCTTCCTGACGGTGTGCTGGTGGCGAACCAATCAGGGGCATTTCTCACCGAAGAGCCATTTCGGCTTCGAGGCGGCGGCCTGGTACTGGCACTTCGTTGATGTGGTGTGGCTGTTCCTGTTCTGCTCGATCTACTGGTGGGGCTCGATCCCGCGGCTTCCGGGCGCCAATTGATGCCCGTCCCCAATACTGGAACAGTGGCACCGTTCGCCGCGGGAGTACGGTGCGTCTGTCCGCGCTGCGGCAAGGGGCCGCTGTTCCAGGGGTTTCTCACGGTAGTCGATCGCTGCGCGTCGTGCGGGCTCGAACTGGCCCGCAACGACAGCGGCGACGGTCCCGCGATCTTTCTGATTTTTATTTTGGGCTTTCTGGTGGTGCCGGTGGCGTTGTGGGTGGCGATGAGCGTCGACTGGCCATTGTGGATCCATGCGATCTTATGGTCGGTGGTAATCCTGGGCTTGGCGCTGGGTATGCTGCGTCCGGCCAAGGGGATTCTGATCGCCTTGCAATACCGCCACCGCCGGGAGGAATATGGCGGCGACGCCAAGCCATGACGGTTTCGCGCTAACCGGTTTCCAAAGGCCACCGGCTTTTGGCAGGGGTACGGGGGCAGCGCCCCCGTTTTTCTTGATATGAACATAGTGATCGCCGGAAAACAGTTCCGCCCGACGTTTTGGCCGACCCTGTTCACGGTTCCGGCGGTGTTGGTGATGCTGGGATTGGGCACCTGGCAGCTGGAGCGCCTGGCCTGGAAGACGGCGCTGATCGAACGGATCGAGCGCCAATTGGCCGAGGCGCCGGGGCCGCTGCCCGCTCGGCCGGAAGCTCTCGGCGCCCTGGAATATCGCCGCTTTACCGTGACCGGGCGCTTCCTCCATGCCAAGGAGATGCTGCTGGCGGCGCGATCGCTCCGAGGCAATATCGGTTACCAGGTGATAACGCCCCTGGAGCGCAACGATCTCGCCGACGGCGGCTGGGTGCTGGTCAACCGCGGCTGGGTACCCCAGACCCAGCGGGATCCGGCAAACCGGGCCGAGGGTCAGGTCGCCGGCACGGTCATGGTGGAAGGGGTGGTTCGGGTACCCCGGGGCCAAGGCTGGATGCAGCCGGATAACCGCCCGGAGCAAAACTTCTGGCTGTGGGTGGATCTGACGGCGATGGCGAAATTCGCCGGCTTGTCCGCGGTGGCGCCGGTGGTGCTGGAAGCGGGACCGGCGCTCAACCCCGGAGGTTTGCCAATCGGCGGCCAGGCCCGGGTCGAATTGCCCAATGACCATCTGCAATACGCCGCGACCTGGTATATTTTAGCGGTATCGCTGTCAGTGATTTTCTTCCTGTATCATTGGCGGCGGGAAGAGCCTGCCCCACAGGACCTTTGATGGACGCCTATCGCGCGCTGGAGAAGCGGTTTACCCGGCTGTCGGCGGTGAACGATGCCATTGGCATCCTTGATTGGGATAGTCAGACCATGATGCCGGCGGGGGCCGCCGCGGGTCGGGCAGAGCAGACCGCGACCTTGCGGGTGATCGCCCACGAGTTGCTGACCGACCCGCATTTGGGTGACCAACTGGGCGAGGCCGAGACGACAGGCGGGCTCGAGCCATGGCAGGCGGCTAATTTGCGCGAGATGCGCCGGCTTTACCTTCATGCCACCGCAGTGCCGGCGGACTTGGTCGACGCCGCGTCGCGGACGGCGTCGGCCTGCGAAATGGCGTGGCGCAGCGCCAAACCGGCCAGCGATTTCGACGGCCTGCGCCCGCTGCTGCAGGCGGTGCTCGACACTCAGCGCGAGATCGCGGCAGCCAAGGCGGCGGCGCTGGGCTGCGGGCCCTATGATGCCCTGCTCGATGCCTACGAGCCGGCCGGACGCTCGGCCGAGATCGCCGCAGTCTTCGACGATCTTGCGATCTTCCTGGTCGACTTCCTGCCGCGGGTCCTGGATTACCAGGCCAGCCGGCCGGCGGTGTTGCCGCTATCGGGGCCGTTCGATCTAGAGGCGCAGCGTCAGCTCGGGCTGCTGGCGATGCGCGCAATCGGCTTCGATTTCCAGCGTGGCCGGCTGGATGTCAGCCTGCACCCGTTCTGTGGCGGTGCTGAGCAGGACGTCCGTCTGACCACCCGCTATGAGGAGGACAACTTCACCCGCGCGCTCATGGGGGTGATGCATGAGACCGGCCACGCGCTCTACGAACAGGGCCGGCCGGAGACCTGGCGCGGCCAGCCGGTCGGCGCGGCGCGGGGTATGGCGATGCACGAATCCCAATCGTTGATCGTCGAGATGCAAGCGGGTCGGGGCAGGGCGTTCCTGGGATTCCTGGCGCCGGTCGCGGCGGCGACGTTCGGCGGCGCCGGACCGGCCTGGACCGCGGACAATCTGGCGCGGATCTTTACCCAGGTCCGCCGGAGTCTGATCCGGGTCGATGCCGACGAGGTCACCTATCCCGCCCATGTCATTCTGCGCTTCCGCTTGGAGAAGGCGATGATCGAGGGCGATCTGGCGTTGGCCGACCTGCCCGGCGCCTGGAACGACGGCATGGCAGCGCTGTTGGGCGTGGTACCGCCCGACCATCGCCGCGGCTGTCTTCAGGACATCCACTGGCCGGGTGGCGCCTGGGGCTATTTCCCGACCTATACCCTGGGGGCGATGATCGCGGCCCAGTTGTTCGATACCGCGCAAGGCGCCGAACCCGACCTGGTCGCGTCGCTCGGCCGCGGCGACTTCTCGCCGTTGCGCCGGTGGCTGGAGCGTCATGTCCACGCCCAGGGTAGCTTCTACCCGACGCCGGCCCTGCTCACCGAGGCGACCGGTCGGCCGCTCGACGTCGCGGTCTTCAAGCGCCACCTCGAACGCCGCTACCTCGATGCCTGAGGGCAGGGCGGCTGCTGCTGCCGCCTTACCCGTTCAGGATTGTTCAGTCGGCGTTCACTTCTTCAAGAAAGCACTCGACCTGGGTCTGGAGACCCTTGCTGCGTTCCCGCAATTCGCCGGCGGAGGAGGCGACCTCCGCCGCCATCTCGCGGGTTTGCCGGGCCGCCTGACAGACCGTCTCGACATCCTGGGTAACGCTGCGCGTTCCCTGGCTTGCCTCGTCGACATTGCGCACGATTTCAACGGTCGCGCCCCGCTGGGCATCGACCGCGGCGGTGATTTCGGCCGACAGCTCTGCAATCCGTTCAATCGTGCCGGTGATTTGCCGGATCGCGACCACCGCATCGCCGGTTTCATTCTGGATCGCGTTGATTTGGGCGGAAATTTCCTCGGTAGCGCGGCCGGTCTGCGCCGCCAGATTCTTGACTTCTCCGGCAACCACCGCGAAGCCCTTGCCAGCGTCGCCGGCGCGGGCCGCCTCGATCGTCGCATTCAGGGCCAGCAGATTGGTCTGGCTGGCAATTTCGTTGATCAGGCGGACGACCTCACCGATCCGGCTGGCCGCCGCCGAAAGACTCTCGATCTTCCGATTGGTTGACTTGGCATCGGCGCTGGCGCTGCCGGCGATTTCCGCCGCCTGAGCGACCTGGCGGGAGATTTCCTGGATTGCCGCCATCAATCCGGTACCGGCTGCGGCAACGGTTTCGACATTGCCGGTCGCCTGGCGGGTGGTGGCGAGCACGCCCACGCCTTTGGCCTCGGTATCCTTCGCGGTGTTTGCCATCACGTCGGCGGCACCATGCAGGCGCTTCGCCGAAGCATCGACCACCTCCAGCAGGGCGCCGATCGATTGCTTGAAGGTCACCGTCGCCCGTTCGATCCTGAGGTTGCGGGAATTCCGGCTGGCAGCCGCCCGTTCGGCATCATGCTGCAGGCGCTGGCGTTCCTGCGCCGCGGTGCTGAGCAACTGGACGGCTTTGGCCATGTGCCCGACCTCGTCGGCCCGGGCGAGCCCGGGGATCCGAATCTGGCCGGTGTTGTTTTCGGAACCCAGCTGGACCAGAGTCTCGGCGAGCGCACTGAGCGGCGCGAACATCCTGCGCGCCATCACCAGCACGATCGATGCAACCAGAAGCGTCACCCCCGTGGCGATCACCAGAATGATCCCCATCGTGGTGTTGACGGCCTGCAGATAGTCGTCCTTGGTGACCCCGACATAGAGAATCCCGATCACCTGGCCGCCGGCATCGCGGATCGGGTCATAGGCGGTAAAATAGCTGGTCCCCAGGATATCCGCCTCACCCCGATAGGGTCGGCCGGCGCCCAGCACCGCGTCATAGACCGGTCCGTGGGCCAGTTTGGTGCCGACTGCGCGGTTGCCATCGGGCTTGATCACATTGGTGGAAATCCGGGTCTCGCCCATAAAAATGGTCGCGGTTCCGCCAACCAGCCGCTTGACCTCATCCACAATCTCGAAATTGCCGTTGAGCGGGGTGTCGCCGACCAGTATCTGTTGCTGTTCGAGGCGGAGATACTTGCCCTTGTTCCCCAGAACCGCCCAGGCAACTTTCATATTGGTTTCCATACGCTCGGTGCCCTGACGATAGGCCTCCCGGTACATGGCCAGGACGCAAACCGCGGTCACTGCGCTCACGCTGGTCAATACGCCGACCAGAAACAGGATAACTACCTTTGTGGATAGCTTTTTTTCAGACTCAATCATGGTTTGCCCCAGGGTCCAGCGCTCAGTTCAGAAATATTGTAGCGCGCCGAGGTTCAGACAAAAGCCCAAAAATTTGAAATTTTTCCGCTGACGCTGACTGAGTTCTAAGATCGACCGAGCGCATTTTCTTGAGCTGGCTATTGTGCCATGAATTACTGTAAAAAGATTTGCAACAAATGCAAAGGAATTTGTTTGTCACCCGCCCGTGCCGGACAGACCAGCCCGGTCGACCGCGCCGATGTCGGACTCCGAGTCCGCGAATTATGGGCATGCCGTTGCATACCAGCAACTTTATTCTGGTTACTTTTCCAGTATTCGTATGGCTGCTTGATCTGAACCCGCCGGAGACACACAAATTTGCCGGTCATGCTGTTAGGCCGGGACTTGTTGGAGACCCTAAGTCCTGGCTGCGTCGCGCCTATAAGGGAGTCGGGATGCCTCGACCGTCGGACCTGACGCCAGGGGCACTCTGGGGTCTGGTCGCCGTGTTCTGCCTGGTCCCGATTGCGCTCGCTGCCAGTGGCGCGGATGACCTGGGGAGCCTGGCCAATCGGGGCGGCATCGGGCTGTTGGAGCTGCCGACCGCGCGGATGGCACCGGTCGGGACGGTGGTCGGCGGCGTGACGATAACCGACGGAGTGTATCGCCACGGCTTCCTGGCGATTCAGCCCTGGCCCTGGCTGGCGACCGGGATTCGACGCAGCCGTCGGGTCGGCGGCCCGGACGGATGGCCGGACGATGCCGATGTCGACCTTCGCCTGCGCCTGAGCGACGAGACGCGCTGGCGCCCGGCGCTGGCCCTAGGACTGGAGGGGCTGGCCAGCGGGCGTTTCGGCTCCGAATACCTGGTCGCCAGCAAACGCTGGTTCGATCTCGATTTTGCCCTCGGCCTGGGATGGGGCCGGCTGGGCGAAGCCGGCCATTTTGCCAATCCGCTGTCCCTGCTCGGCGGGCGTTACGACCGCGACCGGGATCCTCTGGCCTCACCGGGTGGACCGCCGCGCTGGTTCAGCGGTCGCGACGTTGCCGTGTTCGGCGGTGTCGAATACCACACGGCGTTGCCGGGGTTTTCCCTCAAGCTGGAATATACTCCCGATCTGATGCGGGCCGACCGCCAACTCGATCCGGCGCTGGAACCGGGTCTGGCGATCAACGCCGGGCTGGCCTACCGGCCGTGGCGCTGGCTCGATCTGGGCTTGGGGATCGAACGCGGCCGCGACCTGATGGCGCGGCTGGCGCTGAGGCCTCAGGCCGGTGATCTCACCCTGCTGGCGCTGCCGGTGGAGGCGCCGCCGCCGGTTCACCAGCCTCGACCGGCGAGCGAGCGCGGACGGCGCCGGGACTTTGCCGAGGCCGGACTCAACGTCCGTGCCGTGACCATGGCGCCGACCACGGCGTCCGCCTGGCTTGACCTGGCCGACGGCGACGACCCGGCGGCCCCGGCCCGTCCGCTCGGTCGTGCGGTTCGCGTGCTCGCCAATCAAGCGCCGGCTGGCGTCGAGCAGCTGACCGTGACGCTCGGGCGCAAGGGGCTGGACGGCCCGTCGGTCGCGGTGATGCGCGGCGATCTGGAACGGGCCAGCCATTTCCGTGGCAGCGCCGAGGAGCTGTGGGAGAACGCGGTGGTCTTGCCGGCGGGAACCGTCCGGGCGCCCGCAGACGGGTCGGGCGGGACCGCACCGACGCGCTGGACCGGAATTGTGACGCCGCTTTTGCAGCAGAGTCCGTTCGAGGCCGCGGCGGGCTATGTCTACCGCGCCAGTCTCGATGCCGGGATCGAGGCCGAGCCGTGGCGCGGACTGATCTTCGCCGGGGGAGTGCGGATCAACCTGTCCGACAACCTCGATCGGGTTGCCCGGGTGACGCCGCCGGCATCGCGACCGGTGCGCAGCGATCTGTGGGCCTATACCGCCGATCGGCTGAGCACTCTGGACCATCTCTCGGTGTCGTGGCTTGCCTCGCCGTCGTCGGACTGGCATCTCCGCGTCTCGGCTGGCCACTTCGAGGAGCAATACGGCGGCCTCGGCGGCGAAATCCTCTACCGCCCAGGGGCGGCGCGCTGGGCACTCGGGGGCGACTTCAACCAGGTCTGGAAGCGCCCGCCCGAAGAGCCGCTCCGTCTCGATCCGACGGCCGGCGTGGCGACCGGCCATGCCACTCTATACTACGAGATGCCCGACCAAGCGTCCCATGCCGCGCTGCGAGTCGGGCGTTTTCTCGGCGGCGATTTCGGCGGCAGCGTGGAGGCCGCTCATCTGTTCAGCGGTGGCGTCCGCCTGTCCGCCTACGGTGCCTGGGCTGGCGGCGGCTGGGTCAGGCCGAACGCCGCTCAAACCCGGTTCGACTACGGACTTCAGCTGTCGCTGCCGCTTGGCCGCCTGGCCTTTTTGCCGGAAGCCAGCCGTGCCGAGGTCGCCAGCCGCACTCTGATGCGCGACGCCGGCCAGCGCCTGACCCTGCCGCAGCCGCTCTACGACGTTTCCGATCCGATCAGCTATGGCCGGCTGGTCGGCACTTGGCCCGAGATTGTCCGGTGAGCCGAACGGCCGAAGGCGGCGACCACCGCCTTCGGCGCAGCGCTATTTATTCGACAACTCGCTGAGGGCTTGCCATGCCGAACCGGGCGGGAGAACCGCATAATAATCACCGAAATGTAAATCGATCAGCTCCAGAGAGTCACTGAAGACGGCAATCGCATCCACCCACAGCGGGCCATCGGTCCAATAGCTGCGTGCGTGGATCCGAAAGGTCACTTCATATTTATCACCATATCTGTGGACACCCTTCGGGTCAGCCCGAACATATTTTGCGGTTGGCCATGCTGATTTCAGGATAACCCAAGCCGATGAATCAATAAAACTTTCGAAGAAGCCGGCATATGACTTTAACGATATGCTCATGGATATCAGAATAACAACGAATGCTGTTACCAATATTCGCCGAGATCCAGATCGAATGCTTGTCATTGCCGGTCCCCTTTGTCGTATTGATGGTTAGAATAATAGAACCATTGAATATGTTCCTCTCGAAAGTCAAGCAAATACGCAGCAAAAAAATGACGAATACGGGCGTATTCAATCTCGATTCCACTGATAGAAAATCTTATTAACGCTTTGATATCATGTTATATAATTGGCGAGGCGACTTGGTCGAAATAAAATCTCGGCAGCACTGGAGATATAGCGGGTGAATTTATATCAATCGCCGGCGACGTCACGACGGCGAGCCGCCGCCGCGGGAGCGCCAGGTTCGGTAGCAATTGCAAGCACCGGATGGCCGGGGTATATCTGAATGCTGCCGTGATCGCAGGGCCGTGATCGCAGGGATGAACGCCGCTCAAGCACGTTCGCCCACCGGGGAGCAGCGGCCCGAACTACGGCCCGAACAGCGGAGCGCGTCGATGAAGAAAATCTTGATGGTGCTGGTGATCCTGGCGGCCACCGCGTCACCCGGTCGCGCCGAGAGCGACCTTTGGAAGGAAGCCGGCCGGGCCTGTGTGTTCGGCGGCGCGGTTTTGGGCGTGACCTCGATGCTGGTCCTCTATCCCGCCCTGGTGACCGGCCAGACCGCCTTGCCGGCGACCTCACTGGTGCTGGGCAACACCATTTTCGGCTGCGGTATCGCCTCGCTGGGTGCGGCTGCCGCGTCGGGGTTCAGCTGGGCCTATGACAGCCTGTTCGGCGCCGAAAAGGCCGAGCCGCCGGCGACCGCCAAGCCGAGCAGCACCGGCGGTAACGCCTAGCCCGTTGGCGCGAGGGCACGGCGGCCGATGCGTATCGTCGATCGCCCCTCGCCCAACCATGGTCCTCGACCGCCCGGCGCCAAGCTCGATCTTCTGCTGGTCCACTATACCGGGATGCCGTCCCTGGAGGCGGCACTTGGTCGTTTGTGCGACCCTGGCTCCGGGGTCAGCGCGCACTACACCATCGGCATCGATGGCACCGTCTTCCGCCATGTCCCCGAGGAACGCCGTGCCTGGCATGCCGGGGTCGGCGGCTGGCGCGGCGATCCGGACGTCAACTCGCGTTCGATCGGCGTTGAGTTGGAAAATCTGGGCCACGATTGGGGATACCATCCATTTTCGACCGTCCAGATCGCGGTATTCCGCAGGCTGGCGCTGGAAATTATCGCCCGTCACGGCATCGCTGGCGACGGCGTGATTGGCCATTCCGATACCGCCTGGGCGCGAAAGAGCGATCCGGGCGAGTTGTTTGATTGGCAGGGCCTGGCCGCGGTCGGAATCGGCCTTTGGCCACAGCCCGAGGATCGCGACCGGGGAGCGGCCGACCCTGGTGAGGTCTCGAAACTGCTCAGAAGGGTCGGCTATCACTTCGCGGATGATCGTGATCTTGCCGGCGTCCTGACCGCCTTCCAGCGGCACTTTCGGCCCCCGGTGCTGACCGGTATCGCCGATGCCGATACGCTGCAGCGGCTGCGAGCGCTTGCGCGCCGTGCCGGGGGCTGATGCCCCGGCGTCGCGATCAATACCGAATCACCACCAGACGGTCGGTTGCGGATTCCGCGCCCCAGACCTCGCCGGGACGCCCCAGCAATTGGCGAACCGCGGCATTGGCGCGGTCGCTCGGATAGCTTCGGAACTGTTCGGTGGTCGGATCGAAGCGGAGAATGGCGTTGGCGCCGAAGTCGCTGACCCAGATCCGGTCGGTCTCATCGACATAGACGGCATAGGTGCGCGGATGCTGGCCCGGCAGCTTCCAGCTGCGCCAGCGGTCGGCTGTCGGATCATAGACACTCAGTTGACCGGAATTCCATTCGCTGAGCCAGACCCGGCCGATGGAATCGGCCCAGGCGCGCCGGGCGCCCTGGTTTGCCGTCGGTGGCCGCAGCACCGTTGCCCGCCCGACCATGTCCGGTTCGATCCGGCCCAGATAGCTGCCCGCCAGCGAGGCGTACCAGACGCTGCCGTCCGCGGTCGCGGTGATGCCGTAGGGGCCGACCCCACGCGGTGCCTCCCACACCTGCATCTGGCCGGTGGCCGGATCGAGCCGACCATAGATGCCGCTCTGGCCGGTGAACCACAGGATGCCGGCGCGATCGAAGGTGGCGGTGTTGAGATTGGCGCCTTCACGGCCCTCGGGCAGGGGGAACAGCCTTACCGCTTTGGTCGTCGGCTCCACCCGGACGATCGCATTGAGCCCGCCGTCGGTGACCCAGGCGGCACCATCCGGCCCGACAATCACGCCATGGGGCGCGGAGTCCGCCCCCAGGGGGATCTGTTCGACCCGGCCGGTAGACGGTTCCAGGCGACCCAACGCGCCCTGATGCTGCGCGGTGTACCAGACCGTGCCGTCCGGTGCCGGTGCCACGTCGTGGGGGTGGGCACCCTCCGGAACCGTAAAATAGCGGACCTCGGCCGAGGCACCGGCCGAGCCCAGCGCCGCGGGGATCAACCAACTGAGCAAAACCAGGCTGCGAGCCAACCTCGTCCCCATGGCGTCCTCCACCCGTGCTGTCCGTGTTTTCACTCAGATGAGGTTTGCAAGCGTTCAAAAGGTTTGCGACGAGCATGCGTCTGGGAGTGTGGAAAATCAATGAAATAGGGAGGGGTTTGTTCAAGAGGTTTGCGACGGGTGGGGATCAGGCGGAGTTGTCGCAATCCTTTTGAACTCTGAAACCAATCGGTTCCAGAGCGTTGAAACGTTGTTGAATCAACTACGTGAGCCAAAAAATTCTATCGATCAGGGCCACGACAAGCGGAGCAAAGCCGGACGCCAAGCGTCCGGCTTTTTGGTACGCGTCCGGGTTTGGATAAGTGGTGATTGACGGCATTTTGGCTGACCGGTACCGTTTCATTTTGCAACATCACGGGCGGACCCTTCTGTCGCAGGTGGTTGCAGACCACTATCGTCATCTGACGAGCCGCCTGATCGAAAGAAAACGATGTCGCCTCCATGTTGCGACGTCTCCGAGAGACCTGCCCACTTTCGAAGCATTTTAATGGCGTCGCCGTAAGTCATTCCGCCACCAACGGCATCCTGCACCAAGTCATCATACTTTTGATAGAGTCCTAAAACGTAATCAGCCAAATCAGAAAACCTTGCATCCGGCGGCGGCCAAATACCATTGTTAGATATCCTAAGGCTATCCCTAGTTCTATCTATATCTGATAAAGCCAGCTCAAGGATATCTATATTAATAGATAACGGTCTTTCGCCAGATACGTGCTTTTTTCCGTCACCAGTCAACAGCCATTGCAGTGATATTAAATGTCTATCCGCGAATTCGAGGCACTTTTCAAGTGGCACCGATCCTCTTTTCCTCCAAGAGGTTAAAGTTGGCCTCGGTACCCCCAGTTTTTGCGCAAGCTCAGTGTCATTTTGGGCATCGGCTTCAGGCTTCATCCGCTCCAAGATGGCCGCTGCGTCGTATTCCATAATGCAACATTCCTCTTGACCGGCTACCAGTCGTCAGGCAATCTAGTTGCCAGATGCAACCCGATCGTAGGCGATTTGAGGCTGGTATGCACGATAATTTTGGTCCGGAGCTTCTCTCGAAGGTCCGCGCCGCTTTTGTCAAAAACGGCACCAGCCTTTCCGCCTGGTGCCGCCGGCACGCGGTCACGCGCCAGTACGCGAGCGCATGCTTACTGGGGAGCAAACGCGGCCCCTCCGCTGACGCACTTCGGAAGCGTATCTGCCAGGCAGTCGGTATCCACCGCGGACGCATGTTGCAACATCGTCGCATTGCCCCGCTTAGCTGCGAAAGGCAATCCTAGGCCATGCCGACCGCGCAATGCCTTGACTGGATTTCAGTTTCTGCGCTTGCCGGTATCTCGCCCATTCCCGGAAGCGGCCGGAGGGCGCGGGACTTCGTCCGAAGGGAAGGTTATCGAGTTCGCACCACGCCGTGCCGCGGCGGCAATCGGACTGAAGTCTTTGTTCCAGATCTGCCAGGTCCGGTACGTGTCGTTTTAGTTCAACGGGCCGCTGGGCTGGCGCCGGGTGCGGGTGATCCGGCGGCTTGGGAGCGGTACGGCAAGGCGACGGTGAAGGCGCAGAAGGAAGCGGAGCGGCGACTCACTATAGTCTGTCGGGTTGCCGAGTTGATGAGCCAGGGAATCGACAAGGCCGGGGCGATCGGGGAAGTCAGCGAAACCCATGGTGTCGATCGGGCGACGCTCTATCGGTGGCATGCCCGGATCGACGGGAAGCCGCGGGCAGATTGGCTGCCCTTGCTGGCGCCGGACTACAAGGGAACCGGGCCGAAGCCGGCGGACTGTTCCGAGGATGCTTGGCGGTTCTTTCTTTCCTATGTCGAGAAGGCCAGCGCGCGTTCACCCTTGACCAAAGCCTTCCGCGAGACGGCAGAAATGGCCACGCTGGAAGGCTGGCAGTGGCCATCTTGGCCGACCGTGTGGCGCCGCTGGCGTGATCTCGACGCCGGCACCAAAGCATTGATCCGCAGTGGCCCCAAGGCATTCGACAAGACCATACCGGCGCAACAGCGCTCGGTCGCCCATCTCGGCGCGATGGAGATCGTCAATCTCGACGGGCGTATGGCCGATGTCTTCGTGGAATGGGAAGTCCGCACGATCGGCCGCCCGATCACGATCAACATCCAGGACGTGTACAGCCGCAAGATGCTGGGGTGGCGCATCTCCAAGACCGAAGACAGCGACACCACCAAGGCCGTCATGCTGGACGTGATCGACAGCTACGGCCAGTTTGATGCGCTCCGCACCGACAACGGACGGGCGTTCACATCCCACAAGATTGCGGGCGGCGCAAAGCATCGCTTCCGGCGCAAGAAGAGCCTTCTCGAATCAACCGGTATCTTGGCTGCGTTAAGCATTGAGCTGGGTTTCGCCTTGCCAGGAAGGGGCGGTTCCAAGCCGATCGAACGCGGGTACCGGGACGTGGCGACTGATATCGACACAAATCCCGAATTCAAGCTCGGCTATTGCGGCCATAAGCCGGACGCCAAGCCCGAGGATTTCAAGGGTGGTGCGGTCCCGATCGCCACCTTCCGACGGGTCTATGACCGGGAGTTGCACGCCCACAATGCCCGAGAGGGGCGCCGGACCGAGATGACCAATGGCAAGCTGTCGTTCGACCAAGTCTTTGCCGAAAGCTACGCCAAGAGACCGCGGCGCATGCTTACGGCGGCGCAGCGCCGCTTCTGCATGCTGGACGGCGTTGTTCTGAAGCCGAACAAGGACACCGGCGCGCTGGTCAGCAACGGCTTCCGGTATTGGGCGCAGGAGCATCAGAACACCCTGCTCAAGCACCGTAATAGCGGGGTTTTGGTGATGTTCGATCCGCGCGACCGCAGTCTGCCGGTGATGGTGCTCGATCGCGACGGCCGGATGATCGTGGACAGCCTGGCTTGCGAGGCAAAGGGCAAGTTCAACAGTAGCGAAGACGGCCGCCAGTTTAACCGCGGCAAGGCACAACTGAAGAAGGCACGCAGCAAGGAAATCAAGGCCATCAACCTGATGACCGATGCTGAACTCAACAACCAGCGAAAGCGGATGCACGATGCCCGCCCGACGCCGGAGCCGCCGGCCGGCGATGCCACCGTGATAGAGCCGGTATTCGGCTTGCCGGGTGGGGCGGTGCCAAACCGGGATGGTGCGGTGATTCCTGGGACCTTCGAGTGCAAGGCTGCGACGGCGACAATCGATCGGGAACTTGAGGACAAGTTCGCGGACCACATGGCCCGGCCTGAGGATGTGTTCCTGCGAAAAGCAATTTGAGCCTGGGGGCGTTGCTGCGTCCCCAGGCTCATACCCGGCGGGCGAGGAAGCCCGCCTCTTCTCACCAAGAGGATTTTCTATCATGACAGAGACCGGGAAACCAGGCGGAAACGGCCCGGACATGCCGTTGCAAGGTGATTGCACGGCGATTGCAGAGTTGGTGCGGGCAGCCATCCACTCGCGCGGATTGAAACAGGCGGCGGTCGCGCGCGAAGCCGGAATTGATGCCTCGCTGCTCACGAATCCCCTCATTTTCTCGAGGTTATTTCAATAGGTTAGGGCGTGCCATCGACTTGCAGGTTACCGATAAGTATTCGATCTACGTCGGGCCGCTCTACGAGGCGACCAGACGTGATGGTATTCGCCAGATACAGAAATATAGCTCGTGATAGCGTGCAGTATATAGATGTTGCCGTCATGTATAAAATGAGGGG
>WGNK01000060.1 GCA_016124535.1 Azospirillum sp. | reverse complement strand
TCCATCGCGACCTCCCGCACGCCGTCGAGCCAGCCAAGGCTACAAGAGACGCTCGCCGCTGGGCAGCCTCCGAAAGCCCGCTTTCGGAGGGCACGCCACGCTATCGGTCCGTCGTCCGCGTCAAGAGCGCGCCGCACCACTAGGCGCCAAGGCACCGACCGGGCGCGCCCTTGACCCGGCCGCCGAACCGCGAGCCGATCACCAAAATCGCTTCAAGGTTGCAGCCAGATCCCCGCTCCCGGGAGGCTCGTTTCCATTCGCCGCGTCGAGGAGGCCGGAATTGCCCATGAGCTGAACAACATCCTTCATGCCACGCTCAACTTCATCAAGCTCGGCCGCAAGGTTCGGGCGCTCGCCCCGGACGAGGCCGAGCGCTTCCTCGAAACCGCGGAACGCTCGGCGGTCAAGGCCGGCAAGCTGGTCAACCGTGTTCTGACCTTCGCCCGACGGGATACCGCCCGGCGGGAGCCGATCCGCTTTGCTGTCGCGTTCGACGACGCCATGACCTTGGCGCAGACCCGCGTGCCGCCGGACATCGAACTGACTATCGATGTGACCCGCGGCGTCCATATGGTGGCGATCACGCCCAGCGAAATAACCTTGATCGTGATGAATCTGGTGCTGAACGCGGTGCAGGCGATCGAATCGAATAGCGATTCAGCAAGCGGCGAGCACCCACGCCGCGAGATCCGGGTGGTTGGGCGGGTCGTGCTGGTCGATCAGCCGAAGGTCGGCCGCCTGGTGCTATGGCCGGGAGCCTACCTGGAGCTGGCGGTCTCGGACACCGGGGCCGGCATTCCGGAAGAGATTGTCGACCGGGTCTTCGACCCCTTCTTCACGACCAAGGCGCCCGGAGACGGCACGGGCTTGGGTCTGTTCATGGTTCATAGTATCATTACGAATGTTGGTGGCAGTGTCGCGGTTACCGGGCGCCTGGGTGGCGGGGCGGTGTTGACCGCCTATTTGCCGATCGTACCGGACGAGGCAGCGCGCGATCAGGGAGTGACAGGATGAGCCGGATCCTATTGGTCGAGGACGACGCCGATGTGCGCGCTACTTTAGTGGTGTCGCTGAAAATTGCCGGGTTCGAGGTCGATGAGGCGAATGACGGCGCAGAGGCCTTCGCGGCGTTGGCGCAAAACTCCTATGATCTGATTGTTACCGATCTGTGGATGCCCAAAGTTGATGGCATCGATCTGCTGAAGTATTTGGCCGGGCGTCGGCCCAAGATCAGCGTGATTGCGATTTCCGGCGGGGCTCCGGGGCGGGCGCCCCTGGATTTCTCGGTGGCGCTCGCCGAAACCTATGGTGCGGACGCGGTGTTTCACAAGCCGTTCGACAATGACGAACTGGTCGGCGCGGTGATCCGGATGATTGCCGGGAGCATTAAGTAACTTAGGTTGCAGGCCCCCGGTCGGGGGTGGCGCCACGAGAAGATCAGCACTGTGCGTCGCGACACTTTGACGGAATCCCCCATCGCTCTATCTTCTTGGTTACAGATCAGAGCATCCATCAAGCGAGGAACCATGACCATGACAAAGCCTGTCTCCGCACAGGGCATTGCAGCGCTGACCGAGCAGCTTTCCCGCATTCTCCATTCCGAGGGCTATGTCGAGGGATTGTACCCCGCGCAGTGGACGGCGTTGCGCTATTTCTCCCAGGCTTTGCCGTCTTCGCGTACCACCGCCGAACTTGCCCGCTATCAGGGCATGAGCCTTGGGCCTGTCGCCCGTACGGTTCGGACGCTGGTCGAAAAGGGATTGCTCGCCCGCGTCGCCAACCCCCACAGCCGGCGCGCGGATCTGATCACGGTGACCGGCAGCGGCCAGAAGCTGCTCACCCGGGATCCGCGCAACCGGATCGCCGCGATCGTCGAGACGCTTCCTGATGGTCAGAAGGCCGCCCTCGCGCAGGCACTCGAAGGTTTCGTCGGTGGATTGCTGACGGTTGCCCAGGGGTGCGACTATGGTCGCGGCGAAAACAGCCGCCGGACCGCCGACGCCGAGCCGGTCGACACGCGGGCGGCCGAGCTGGAATCGGAACTCTGCGCGACGCCGTGAGGCCAGACCCAGGGCGATTGCCGATCTTCTTCCGGTATCGCTGATGTCCCGTGCTCGTGACCGCTTCGATCACGGGAGTCCAGCCGCCGTCGCACCGGTGAATAGCCCTAAAGGTTGACACCGGCGGCCTGGCCCGGGGGCCAACCGGTCAGGATCGGCGTCGATCCGCCGGCCGGCGCTGTCGGTCGGCGCAGCCGGTCAGTGTTGAGTGCCTGAGGGTTGAGTGCCTGAGGTCGGTCCAAGAAAGCGGTTTGCCGAGGCCAGAACAGTATCGAGTTCGTCCCTGACCTGGGGCCCGAGCCGTGCCACCGCGGCGTGGTTGGCGCGTCTGGCGGCGCTGTGCAGTTCGGCTACCAGGCTCGACAAGCCACCCGCGCCGATGCTCGCCGCCAGGGTCTTGAGGTCGTGGGCGATGAAGACGAGGGTGGCAAGATCATTGACACGCAATGCGGTATCGAGAGCGTCCCCGGTATTGGCATAGGCATCGATAAACGCGCGCATGATGTCTCGCAGCAGGGCGAGATCGCCGCTGGTCCGGGACAGTCCGACGGTCAGATCGATTCCAGAGAGCGCCGGCAGGGAGCCGGTCGGCAGGGCGGGCTTTTCCCGGCCGCGCCCCGCCCAATCGCGGATCGTGGCCAGCAGGTGTTCTAGATCGAGCGGCTTGGCGACATGGGCATTCATGCCGGCGGTCAGACAGCGGTCACGATCGGCGGGCAGGGCATTGGCGGTCATGGCGATGATCGGCAGAGCGGTCAAGCCGAGGCTTCCACGGATTGCCCCGGTGGCCTGATAGCCGTCCATCCCGGGCATTTGAACATCCATCAGCACCACGTCGAAGCGGCGCGGCGCCGTAGCCAGCAGGTCAAGCGCCTCCGGGCCGCTTGCCACCGTCTCGACCAGGGCGCCGGCCGCTTCGAGCTGGCGCTGCGCGACCATCCGGTTGATCGAATTGTCGTCGACCACGAGCAGCCGCAAATTCTGCAGCGGCTTGGTGTCAACGAGGGTCCCAGTCGGCCGTCGCGCGCGGTCCTGCGGCCTGGTCGGCACGCAGACCGCGGCCACGGTGCCGGCCAGGATCGATCGGGTCAGCGGCTTGACCAAAATCGCGGCGATCCGCGGATCGGCGGCGCCATCGTCGCGTGCCTGCCGCTGTTCGAACGGGTTCGCCAGCACAACGATCTGCGGCACCTCCTGCGGGTCGCCGGACCCGGTGTGATCCAGGACTTTGCGCCAGCCGCCCTCGGCCAAGCTCCAGTCGAGCAGCAGCAGATGGTAGGGTTGCTGCTGGGCGCGGGCCCGGTCGAGCGCGGCTACCGCGTCACCGGCGGAGTACGCCACGGTGCTGGTCCAGCCGAACTGTGACACCATGGCGGCGGTGTTGTCGCAGGCGATCGGATTGTCGTCGACGATCAGGGTGTGCAACGCCGGGATGCCCGCCGGGGGGCCTGGGGCTGCAACCAGCTGCGGTCCGAGGCCGAAGCGAGCGGTAAAGCGGAAGGTGCTGCCGCGCCCCGGTTCGCTGTCGATCTCGATCCGACCGCCCATCATGGCGACCAGGCGCTTGCAGATCGCCAGACCCAGGCCGCTGCCGCCATAGCGGCGGGTCGTACTCGGGTCGCCCTGGCTGAAGGCATCGAAGATATTGGCCAATTCGGCTGGCGCGATGCCGATGCCGGTGTCGCTGACCGCGAAGACCAGCTCGGCGCCATCGCCGTCGATGCGCACCGGGGCGACCGACAGCACGACGTCACCGCTCGGCGTGAATTTGATCGCATTGCCGGTCAGATTGGTCAGGACCTGCTGCAGTCGCAACGGATCGCCGACCAGGCACAGCGGCGTTTCCGGGGCCATCCGGAACAGCAGCTCAAGGTTCTTGCCGTCGGCGGCACCGGCAGTGACCACCGCCAGGGTATCGATCAATTCGTCCAGTCGGAACGGCACCGATTCAAGGTCCAGGCGATCGGCCTCGATTTTCGAGAGGTCGAGGATATCGCTGAGCAGACCCAGCAGCGACGTTGCCGACAGTTCGGATTTCTCGACATATTCGCGCTGGAGCGCGGTCAATTCGGTCTGTTCCAGCAGATAGATCAGGCCGAGGATGGCGTTCATCGGCGTGCGGATTTCATGGCTCATATTGGCCAGGAAGGCGCTCTTGGCCCGGTTTGCCGTTTCCGCCCGGTCGCGGGCGAGGGCAAGTTCCTCATTGAGTTCGAGCAGTCGCGCCTGCGATCGTTTCATCGCCGTGACGTCGAAGCCCAATACGGTAAAGCCGCGGACGGCGCCGGCGTCGTCGATATCGGGGATGAATTGCACCCAGAGATAGCCGGAGTCTCCGGTCGCCTTGATCAGTTCGTGCTCGAAGCTCTGGGCCTGGCCGTCCAGCGCGCCGCGAATTTTGGGCTCGTCCGTTCGAAATCGGGGCTCGCCGATGAGATCGACCAGCAAGCTGCCGACGATTGCATCCGGCTCGACCCCGAACCACTCCCGATAGGCGCTGTTGACGAACCGGCAGCGCAGGTGACTGTCCCAATAGCCGACCATGCACGGCACATGGTCGGTGATGGCGCGGATGAAGCGTTCCCGCGCAGTCAGGATGGCCGCGGAACGTTCCGCCGCGTCCTTGGCTTGGGCGAGCGCGGCGGCGGCATGTTGGGCTTCGGTGACGTCGAGAATCATCATCAGGAGATGCGGTTCGCCATCGAGTTCTAACGGCGTGAACTGTGCATCGATCCAGATATTTTTCCCGAAGCTGGTCCGGACCACGCATTGGTGGCGCCCGGTCCGCCAGGCGGCCAGGGCCTGGAGGGCGGCGTCGAGCAGTCCGGCATTTCGCCAGGATTCCAGGCTGCGAAAATTCCGCCCGAGCACCTCGGTAACGCTGCCGCCGACGATGGCGGAGGCTGCCTGGTTGGCCAGCAGACAATCACCCTCCGCCCGATAGAGGATGATGCCGATCGGCGAGTCCTCGATGACTTTCTTCATGACCGCGAGTGCCGCCTCTTTGGCGAGCTTCTCCCGCTCAAGCTCGGCGGTTCGTTCGGCGACCCGCTGCTCCAGCCCGGCGCGCTCCTCGTCGAGGCTGCGCAGAGCCCGTCGCCGTTGGCGCATAACCGCTAGCAAGAACACCACCAGCGCCGTTTCCACCGCGGCGAACACCAGCGTCGCGGCGATCCAGACGGCGTAACCCTGGGGCAGCAGGGGCGCACGGTTGACCAAGGTACTGCCGGCGGGCAGCCTCGCCAGGTCGATCCCCCAACGCCGGAGCTGAATTTCATCGTAGAAATGCCCCAGCATCGGGCGCCTCTCCAACTCGTCGCCGGTCAGCGGCGCCCCGTTGCCGATCGCCTCCACGATGTCGCCGATGATCCGCCCGGCCTCGATGCCCGAGAACATCCAGCCACCGACGATGCCGGTGCCGAGCATGGTATCCCAGTGGCTGAACACCGGCACCGTCGCCGCCTGGGCCAGGCGTGACGCGACATCCCGCGGGATCACCTGTTCGCCGGTTCGGTCGGCGAACGCCAGCAGATAGAGGACGACCGTCCCGCGCCTCAGGCGGCCCGCGCGCTCGTAGAGTTCGGCGAAGCTGAGGTCATCCCAGATCTCGAGCTGCAGCTGCGGATAGCGGCTTGTCGCGACCTGCCGCGCCGCCGACAGGTAGCTCTGCACCGCGCCGGAACGGTCGCCGACCGCGACGATGCGTCGGGTATCGGGCAGCAAAGCGACAATCGCCCCGAACGCACCCACGATGTCGAAGCCCGGCGTCTTCGCCGCCGGTTCGGCAGTACCGCTATAATTGATGTAATACCGCGGCGCCGCCGGGAATAGCTCCGGCCGGTTCTTGAGGAAGTCGCCGGCGTCGTCGTCCTCGCTGATCACGGCGTCGATCGCCGAATTGGCGTATTTTTGCTGCAGGTAGGGGGCGAGTGCCGCGACCGTGGTGTCGGGGTCGAGCCGGTTGACCCCCAGGCTTTCCTCGAAAATCGTCACCCCTGACCGGCTGGCCGCGGTCAGAGCCGGTTCCAGCCCCTCTTTTACCCGCTGCTGCCAGGGAATGTCATGGTGGTAGGAATAGAGGATCAGAATCGTGGCGTGTCCGCTCCTGGCCAGGGCGGGGGGCGCGGAGAGCGCCGCCATCAACACCGCAAGCAGGCACCCCGTCAGCCGGCGGCGATCCATGTCGATCCTTTTGCCCAAACCGGCACATCGATGCCCGAAGGCCGGCATGATCGTTCAAACAGGGGTTACGTTGGCATCTCCCTATTGGATCAACCAATTCGACCGGGTTTGACAACGGCAAACCAATGAACCAGGCCGGCCGATCTGCCGATTGAGCGAAGGGGAGCGGACCGCGGTGCGGGGACCTCCGGCCGCAGGACGGCCCTGCGACCGGTGCCGTATGGCGATAAGCGTCAGGCTGCCGCCAGTTGTCCGGACGGCGTTGGCTCAGATTCGGCGACGGCGAGGTCGAGCGGCGTGCCGGTGGCATGGGCGTAGAAGAGGAGGTCGTTCAGCAACTCGGCTTCCTTATCCGCGGCGCCGTCCTTGCGGCGGATCGCAACCAGCTTGTCAAGCGCCTTGACGTTGTAGCCGGCCGACTTGGCTTCGTTGCGCAGGTCCTTGAGATCGTCCTTGAGGCCGTCGATCTCGTCGAGGAGCCGCGCCATGCGATCGGCGAACTGGGTCAGCTGTTCGCCGGCGGCGGTATTTTGGCCAATGGTCATGTCGATGGTTCCGTGCTGTGGCGATGAACAACGGTACGCCGGCCACGGGTGGTACCCGATCCCGCCCGCCGGCCCGCAACGCCCTCTTCTACCACAGGCGCTACCCCAAGGCATGGGGTTATCCGTGGAGCCCGATACTATCAGTGGCAATGCTTGGGCGATGGCCGGGTTCAGGCCGGCTCCGGTACCGGGGTGAAATAGCGCCGGTCGAGCAGGGTACCGACCGCAATGGTGATTTCCTCACGGGTCGCGGTCAGCGCGGTCAGACGGGCATGGGGCGGGTGATGGGGGCGCTCGTCGATGCGGGTCACTTGATAAACCTTGAGAGGCTGTCCGGAGCGGGTAAATCGGTCGCCGATTGCAACCGAATGGCGGGCTGTCACAGGTGTCGTCCTTGGTTCAAAGAGAGTCTCTGGCCTGGCATCGGGTCATGCCGCCGAAGAAGTCTCGATCGGAAACACACACGTTGCGGGTCGCTTGGGCCGACCCGTCATGGCTTCCGATCGCGCCGACGATTGCCGATACGCTGCTGTTCACCCCTTGTAGCACAGCTTCGGCGACGGATTCATTGCCCTTTCCGAGGCTCTGCGCCCAGTCCGCAGCTTAGGGTGCGATCGACCGAGGCCGCCGGCGCAGCACCAGCGTGGTCCATTCGCCGATTTCGATGCGCCGCACCAGGAAGAGCCCGTGGCGCCGGTGGGCGCGCAGCACCAGGGATTCCTGGCGCCGAAGCAGCCCGGCAAGCACGGCATAGCCACCGGGGGCCAGCCGGGCGGCCAGTGCCGGCGCCATGCGGGCGAGGGGGCGCGCCAGGATATTGGAAAGAATCAGAGGGAAGCGGCCGCTGCGGCGGAGCACGGCGGCGTGGTAGCCGTCGCCGCCGCCGGTCCGGATCAGCCGGTCCAGGCGATTGAGCACGGCATTGGTGCGGGTGACCCGCACCGCTTCCGGATCGAGGTCGACCGCAATCGCCGGACGATGCCAGGCGCGGGCGACCGCCAGCGCCAGCACCCCCGAGCCGCAGCCCATGTCAAGGGCGCCGCGGCGACCCGGCAGGCCGCGGCGGCCGAGCCGGGTCAAGCGATCGATCGCCAGCAGGCAGCCCCGGGTTGAACCATGTTCGCCGGTGCCAAAGGCGGTGGCGGCATCGATCGTCAGCACCCAGGCACTGGCCGGCGACGGTTCGGTGACGTGGCTGCCCCGAAGGAAGAAGCGGCCGGCGCGCAGCGGCGGGAAGCCCTGGTAGGATCGCGTCACCCAATCAAGCGCCGGCAGCGGCTCGACGCTCAGCGGCGGCTCGGGCAGGCCAAGGGCTGCGGCGAGCACCGCGATTCGTGTGGTCAGCCGGGAGAGATCCGGTGCGCAAGCGGCGGTCCCCTCGACCAGCCAGAACTCGCCGTCCTCCTCGATTTCGAACGTCGCGACCGCGTCGGCCTGGTCGGCGATCAACTCGGCAAAGGCTTCGGTCGCGGCCGCCGGTACGGTTAGCGCCATCCGCCAGGCGTGGGACATCAACCGATCCTTATTTCTTGTTGGGGGCACTTGTGGGAGGCTGTTAGGGGGTCTGAGCAGTCGGGCAGGGGGCAAGCACGATCGGCTGGTCGCCGACGACGCTGACCAGGCTGTGCAGCGGTCGGCAGCGGCCGGCCTGGCACACCTGATGGTCGGCGGTGAAGGCCGAGGCTGCCAGTACGATCCGCGGCAGCGGCGGCAACGGTGGGCGGTAGAGCCACCAGCCGTGTTCGAAGCGGGCGCCTGCGGGCGGCTCCATGCCGGCGCCGGTGCCACGGATGCGCGCCAGATCGAGAACCAGCCGGCCGTGTTCGATGCGCCAATCTTCCTGCCATGCGGTCTTTTCGACCGACTGCACCCAGGCCAGAGTGAATCGCTCGGACGCCGGCAGCACCGGCTCTGGGCCGGCCCCGGCATCAAGGCACAAACCGCTCACGCCGGCGGTGCCGCCGCGTGCCGGGTACGGGCGACCACGAACCCCTGCCAGACCATGAACAGCGCCGCCAGGGCAAAGCCGACGCCGTCGGTCCATTGGGCCGCGACCACCAGGAAGAATGCCGCCGTGGTCGCGACGATCCGGCCGTGCCAGCCGAGCGGCGTCCAGAAATAGCCGACCACCGCCCCGCCCCACAGGCAGATCGCCAGAATCGCCTTGGCGATCATGTAGACGGTGTCGAACAGGTCGCTCGACTGCAGCAGCAGGGCAGGGTCATAGACCGCCATGAACGGGATGACATAGCCGGCCATCGCCACCCGCGAGGCGAGCAGCCCGGTCTCCATATAGCCGGCCTTGGAGATCGACGAGGCGGCCAGCGCCGCCAGGGCGACCGGTGGGGTGAGATCGGCCATGATGCCGAAATAGAAGCAGAACATGTGCGAGACGATCAGCGGCACGCCCATATGAAGCAGCGCCGGCGCGGCAATCGAACTGGTGATGATGTAATTGGCCGTGGTCGGCACGCCGGTGCCCAGTACGATGCAGGCGAGCATGGTCAGGAGCAGCGCCAGGAACAGGTTGCCGCCGGCCAGCGACACCACCATGCCGGCGAAGCTGGAGGCCAGCCCGGTCAAGGTCATCATGCCGATCAGGATGCCGACCAGGGCGCAGGCGATGCCGACCCCGACCGCGTTGCGCGCGCCGTCGGCGAGCGCCTGGACCAGCAGGCGCAAGGTCTCGCGCCCGCCCTTCAGCAGGACCGAAGGTACCACCAGCAGGGCGATCGCGGCGAACGCCACCGTCTCGGCGTGCCAGCCGAGCCGGGACGCCGCCGCGGTTGCCAGGCCGAGCACGATCCAGAAGCCGAGACGCAGCGCGAGGGCTGTAAAATGCCCGGTCAGCCGCTCGCCCAGGATCAATACCGCGGTGCAGGCCAGCCCGATGACGCCGGCAAACAGCGGCGTATAGCCGGAAAACAGCAGGGTGACCAGGGCGGCCAGCGGCAGGATCAGGTACCAGCCGTGACGCAGTGCCGCCAACGCGCTCGGGCATTCCGCTTTCGGCAGACCGGTCAGATGGCGCCGCCCGGCTTCCAGATGCACCATCCAGAACGCGCTGGCATAATAGAGCAGGGCCGGAATCAGCGCGGTCAGCGCGATCTGGCTATAGGGCACCTCGATGGTCTCGGCCATGATGAAGGCGGCCGCCCCCATCACCGGCGGCATCAGCTGGCCACCCATACTGGAGGTCGCCTCGACGGCACCGGCAAAGGCCGGGCGATAGCCGAAGCGCATCATCAAAGGGATGGTGAATTGCCCGGTGGTCAGGACATTGGCGACGCCGGAGCCGTTGATCGTGCCCATGAAACCCGATGACACCACCGCGACCTTGGCCGGGCCGCCCTTGGCGTGGCCGACCAGTCCCAGCGAGACATCGGTGAACAGCTTGATCATGCCTGCGCGCTCCAGGAAGGCGCCGAACAGGATGAACAGGAAAATGTAGGTCGAGGAGACGAAGGTCGGCGTGCCGTAAATGCCTTCGGTGCCGAGGTAGAGCGCGTCGATCACCTGATCGAGGCCGAAGCCGCGGTGGGCCAGGCCCCAGGGCAGATGGCGGCCGAACAGCGCGTAGGGGATGAAGGCGCCGCAGATCACCGGCAATATCCAGCCCATCATCCGGCGTGCCGCCTCGAACAGCAGCACCAGGACCAGCGCCCCGACCACCAGATCGACGGTCGAGGGGTCGCCGGAGCGCTGGATCAGGTCGGCCTCGAACACCCAGTGATAGAAGGCGAGGGCGAACCCGAGAACCCCGAGCAGGGCATCGTACCACGGCACGCTCGCTCGCTCGCCGTCGTCGCGCCAGCCGAACAACAGGAACGCCATCAGCAGCAGGAAGCCGACATGGACCGAGCGGACGGTCAGACTGGACAGCGGACTGAAGGCCGCGGTCCAGACCTGAAACGCCGAAAAGGTGATGGCGACGGCGAACACCGCCTTGCCGGCCACCCCCCCGAAGGCCCGCACCGAAGCTGGATTTTCACGCTCCAGGGCCTGGCGCAACGCGGCGTCGGCGGGGTGGTCGCTCACAAAGCCGCCCGATGCTGTGGTCGGCCCGGTATCGTTCGACGGTCCATCGCTGTCGCCTTCCCCCTGCTGCGTTCGGCGCGCTGCCTTCCGAAAGTTGATTGACGCCTATTGGATGCCCTTTTCCTGGTAGTAGCGGGCGGCGCCGGGGTGGAGCGGCACCGGGGCCTTGGCGGCGCCGGCATCGAGCTTGATCGATTTGGCGGCGGCGTGGGCCGCAACCATGGTGTCAAGGTTCTCGAACAGTGATTTGGTCATCAGATAGGCGGTCTCGTCGGACACCCCGGAATGGGTGATCAGGAAGTTACGCACCGCGACCCCGGGGACCGCCTCGGCCTGGCCGCGATAGGTATTGGCCGGAATCGTCGCCTCGACGAAGGCGGGGTCGCCGATTTTCTCGACCAGCGCCGACGGTACCGGGACCAACACGATGTCGATCGAGGAACTGAGGTCGCGGATTGCCGCGACGCCGAGGCCGGCCGACAGCAGCGTAGCGTCGAGCTGGCGGTTCTTCATCAGATCGACCGATTCGCCGAACGGCAGATATTCGGTCTTGGCGAAATCGTCATAGGCGACGCCAGCCGCTCCGAACACGACGCGGGCGTTGAGCTCTGTTCCGGATTTGGGTGCGCCGACCGAGACCCGCTTGCCCTTGAGGTCGGCCAGCGACTTGATCCCGGACTCCGCAGTCGCGACGATCTGGATGTAGTTGGGATAGATCGCGGCCACCGCGCGCAGCTTGTCGAGCTTGGCTTTGAACCCGGCCTCGGCATTGCCCGCCCAGGCCTGGCCGACGCTGTCGCCGAGCGAGAAGGCCAGCTCGCCGCGCCCTTGTTGCAGCAGGTTGAGGTTTTCGACCGAGGCCTTGGTCGATTGCACCGTCACCTTGGCGTCGGGCAGGGCCTTGCCGTAGATCGTCGACAGCGCCACGCCGAGCGGGTAGTAGACGCCGCTGGTGCCGCCGGTCAGGATGGTGACGAACTGTTCGGCCCGCGCCGGCACCGCGGCCGCCATCAGTACGGCCACGCCCAAGAGCAATCGTCGCATTATTTTTCCTCCCCCTCGAATTGCCGTCTGCCTGCGGCAAGTTCACGATCATACGGTCGGAATCGATGGATTTCCAGGCCGTTGCACCCGATTCAGCAGTGACGTCAGTTCACGGCTGGGTCGACACCAGATATTGCTGCAGTCTCGCCAGGCTGGCTACGGTGACCGAACAGGCCGAGGTCCCGGAGCGAGCGAAAAAATAGGCGGTGTCGGGTCTGGCTCGCCCCTGGGGATCGTGGAGATTGCCATGGTTGCCGGGCAGGCCCAGGCCGTAACGACGGTCGGGAGTGCTGGCGAACAGTTGGCCGTCGAACTCCTGGGTAAAGGCGCCGCGCCGGCACAGCGTCGAGAGCGTGCGATCGGGGCTGGCGATCCGGTCAAGCCCGTCGGGAAAGCGGTAGATTTCCCGGCCGGGGTCGGCATACCGGGTCAGCGGCTGGTCCGGCGGCGGGATCACCGGCAGCAGGTCGCGGGAGCCCATGTGACCGGGGTCGGTTTGGCGTAGCCGCAACGGCTCGGCAAAGGCGCTCGACCGCCACAGCAGGGCGACCGCCAGCAGACAGCAGATTCCCCGGATTCGCGACACCGCAGACCTCCCATGACCGGCAAAGCAGCCGACGACACCGACAATATGGTAGACCTGCGACGCCGGTCGAGGCGCCGGTGCGCGCGCGCTCGGCTTCGGCGGTTTCGCTGCCCGGCGCTTGGGTTGCCCCGCACCGGACGCTTCACGGGCAAATTCCATCGGTGAGTTCTGGGGCTGGTCATGACCCTTCCTGAGAAAAGACGAAACGGTGGGCGTATCGTGGTCGACGGCTTGGCCGGGCACGGCGCCACGCTGGCGTTCTGTGTGCCGGGGGAGAGCTATCTGCCGGTGCTCGATGCCCTGTTCGATGTTTCGGCGATCCGCCTGGTGACCTGCCGTCACGAGAGCGGTGCGGGGTTCATGGCCGAAGCCGCCGCCAAGCTGACCGGCCGGCCGGGTATCGCCCTGGTCACCCGCGGTCCCGGCGCCTGCAACGCATCGATCGCGGTGCATACCGCGTTTCAGGATTCGACGCCGCTGCTCCTGCTGGTCGGCCAGGTCGCGCGCCGTCACCGGGGTCGCGAGGCGTTCCAGGAACTCGACTATACCAAGATGTTCGCGCCGGTGGCCAAGGCGGTGTTCGAAGCCGAGGACATCGAGCGGCTGCCCCGTCTGATCGGCCGGGCGTTCGAGACCGCGCTGTCCGGGCGGCCGGGACCGGTGGTGGTGGTATTGCCCGAGGATGTGCTGGCCGAGACTTCGGATGCCTTCGACCGCCCGCCGGCCGCGATCGACGGTGCGCAGCCAACGCCGGCCGATCTTGGCCGCTTGCGCAGTCTGCTGCGGGCGGCCGAACGGCCGCTGATCCTGGTTGGCGGTGGCGGCTGGAGTGCCGAGGCGAGTGCCGCCTGCCGCAGCTTTGCCGAGGCCGCACATTTGCCGGTATGCTGCTCGTTCCGCCGCCTCGATGCCTTCGCCAACGACAGCCCGAGCTATATCGGCGAACTCGGGATCGGTCCCAACCCGGCACTGCTGGAACGGGTGCGCGAGGCCGACCTCTTGCTGGTGGTCGGCGCCCGCTTGGGTGAAATCACCACCCAAGGCTATACCTTGCTCGAAGCGCCGCCCCGCCAGACTCTGATCCACATCCATCCCAACGCCGAAGAACTGGGCCGGGTGTTCCGCCCGGCGATGGCGATCCAGGCCGGTGCCGCCAGCTTCGCCACCGCCATGGCGGCACTGCCGGTGGCGGCCGAGCCGGGTTGGCGCAATTGGACCGCTGCAGCTCGCGCCGATTATCTCGCCTGGCAACAGCCGGCCGCCCCGCACGATCCGGATGTGCTCGATCTGGGCGCGATCATGGTCTGGTTGCGGCAACGGCTGCCGCCGGACGCCATCGTCACCACCGATGCCGGTAATTTCTCCGGCTGGGCGCAGCGGTTCCTGCGCTTCGGCCGGCCCGGCCGCTTCCTGGGCGCGACCAACGGCGCCATGGGCTATGGCGTGCCGGCGGCGGTCGCGGCCAAGCTGGTTCATCCCGAGCGGCTGGTGCTCGGGATGGTCGGTGACGGCGGTTTTCTGATGACCGGGCAGGAATTGGCAACAGCGCGGCTCAGCGGAGCGGCTCCAGTAATCCTGGTGTTCGACAACGGCATGTTCGGCACCATCCGCATGCACCAGGAGCGGCGTTTTCCCGGCCGGGTCAGCGCCACCGATCTGGTCAACCCCGATTTCGCCGCACTGGCGCAGAGCTATGGCGCCTTCGGCGCCACCGTCGAACGGACCGAGCAGTTTGCGCCGGGGTTCGAGGCGGCGGTGGCGTCGGGCCGTGCCGCGGTGCTGGCGCTGCGTCTCGACCCCGAGGCGATCACCACCCGCACCACCTTGAGTGCCATTCGTGCGGAGGCCCTGGCGCGGCGGGCCGGCTGATCGGCTTGCTCCCCGGCGGGCCGGCTGATCGTTTTGCTTCCCGGCGAGCCGGCTGATTGCGGCGGCGGCCGGGATCAGCCGGCGGCTACCGGTTCGGCGGCGGTGGGCAGGCCGAGCGCGGTCTCCGCGATCAGCCAGTCCACCACCTGTTTCAGGGCTTCGCGGTCGTCCGCCCCGGCGTCGCGGGCCGCCTTGAACACCGCGAGCTGGCGGTCGGCGCTGGTGCCGCGGCGGAGGATGTCGCGGGCATTGTCCAGTTCCGCCTGGCAGTCGAAGAATTCGGCGTCTTCGCGGACCAGGTCGAACAGTTCTTCCAGCAGTTGGGAATAGGGCACGATCTCACCGCGGCCGAAATCGACCAACCCGGCATCGGCGCCATAGCGCTGGGCCCGCCAGCGGTTCTCCTCGACGAACAGGTTCTTGTAGCGTCGCCAGGTGACATTGCGCAGGCGCAGCCGGTAGAGCATACGCAGGATGCAGCGGTACAGTGCGGCCACGGTGATGGTGTCGTCGAGCCGGGTGCAGACATCGGTGATGCGCATCTCCAGCGTCGGAAAGCGGGCGCTCGGCCGGATGTCCCACCACAGCTTGGTGGCGTCCTCGATGACCCCGGTGCGCTGGAGGGTGCGGACCAGCGCCAGGTATTCGCCGTAGCTGGTGAACTGTTCGGGCATGCCGGTGCGAGGAATCTCGTTCCACACCGCCAGCCGATAGGATTTGAGGCCCGAATCGTGGGCCTGCCAGAACGGCGACGAGGTCGACAGCACCAGGAGATGCGGCAGGAAATAGCTGGCCTGGTTCATCAGATCGATGCGCAGGTCGTCGTCTTCGATCCCGACATGGACATGCATGCCGCAGATCATCAGGCGGCGGGCGGTCGCACCAAGGTCGCGCGCCAGCATGTTGTAGCGGTCGCGGTTGGTCCATTTCAGCGGCCGCCACACCGCAAACGGATGGGTCGAGGATGCGATCGGCGCCAGGCCATAGCGACCGGCGACGGTTGCGACGGTGGCGCGCAGCTGGCCCAGTTCGTGGCGGGCCTCGGCCAGGGTCGAGCAGACCGGGGTGCCGACTTCGATCTGGCAACGCAGGAATTCCGGAGACACCCGCCCCGGCGCCTGATCCTGGCAGGTCTGAAGCATCTCCTCCGGCGGTTCCGGCACGATGTCCCGGCTTTCACGATCGACCAGCAGATATTCTTCTTCGATGCCGAGGGTGAAGGCGGGGGGCATGGGCTCTTCCTGAAGTTACCGCGCTCTCGGGTGGTGCTCGACCCGGTAGAGGCCGGGATCCGCGAGAATCGGCAAAAGATCGTCGGCGACCAGATCGGCCCAGCGGCCGGCACTTTCGGCGGTGTCGATCAGGTCCTGGCGGAATTCCAGCAGGACATTGGGCAGTCCGGCCGGGGTGGCGTGGCTCTCGATCGAGCCGCCGGTAGTATCCTGGCCGGTATAGGGCAGGTTGTCGCCGATGCACAGGCCCGGACGGCGGCGCAGCGCTTCCAGCAGCGGGACGGGCAGGCGGGGGTCATGGTCCCACAGGATGCCGATCTGCCAGGGCCGGGCGCAGCCGTCCATCTCCGGGGTGAAGCTGTGGACCGAGATCACCGCGGGTGCCACCCCGCGCGCCCGGAAGCCGGCCACGGCCGCGGCGATTGCCCGGTGATAGGGGTCGAAATAGCCGGCGATGCGCCGCGCGCGCTCGGCCGGGTCAAGGTCGCAATTGCCCGGAATGATGACGCCGTCGCTGACCGGCGGGATCAGGGTCGGGTCGTCGAGATCGCGGTTGGGATCGACGATCAGGCGCGACCAGCCGGCGAGCAGCAAGGGCGCGTCCAGGCGCAGGGCCAACCGGCGCGCGGCGTCGGCGGCGCCGATGTCATAGGCGATGTGCAGGCCGAGCTGGCCGGGATCGAGGCCGAGCCGGCCGAGCACCGGCGGCATATACGCGGTGGCGTGGTCGCACAACACCAGGACCGGTGCCGGACCGGTGCTATTGAAGCGGCCGACCACCGGCGGGGCGGTGGGATCGCCCGAGGGGGGGGGCGAGCCTGCCGCAGCGCCGGTGCTGCGCCGGACCGCGGCGGCAGACGCTGCGGGAGACAGGGAGTCCGCGTGAAACTCAAACATCTTGGTTGACTGTCCGTACCACGCTCTGGGGGCGGTCTGGCGTTTGGCCCCGGCGATCCGCCCATGATATCCGGCCTGCGCCGCAAAAGCATCCCTTCTGGGGCGGGGCGGCGTCGGGTCGGAGCAGCCGGTGCCGGATGCCCCACGGGAAAAAAATCCCCTCGCCACGGCGGCATTCCGCGGGAAGAATGCGCTGTGGCGAGGGGCAGTTTGAGGGAACCGAATGGGTCCGTGCTGGGGTGGAAAAGCCTGTCCGCTTACCTGCGTTGGCGGAATTCCAGCCTCGATGGGGCGCGGCGCCATTCTGCGATGGCGGTTTTTTCGCGCCCGATCCGGCCTTGGATGCCAGACGTCCCGGCGGCGACCGGGACGACGCCAAGCCCCGGCAGTGGCTTGGCGGCGAACTGGAACAGACTTTCAACCACGGAGCCGATCGGCCCCATTCCCCAGCCTTCAATTCGGCTGCCTCCCGGCGATGCCGGCAGTTCGGCCCGAGAGCAAATCCGGGGCCAGCGCCGGATTCTGCGCCAGCCTTCGGGTTGGACCCGGAAGGTGAGCGGATTTCCGCATAACCGGCCGCTGGCGGTGTGCGGAATCTTGCCGATGCCGGGAACGGCTCAGCCGAAGTCCAAAGGGAGGGTGGCATGATCGACCCGGTTTCCGGCGGTTCCGGTGAGGGAACGGCGGGGAAATTGCGCCTCAATCTGGGGTGCGGATTGCGTCGGGAGCCGGGTTTCCTCAATGTCGATAAGTTCGGCGAATGCGAGCCCGACCTGGTCTGGGACCTCGAACGTCTGCCCTGGCCGTGGCCGGACAATTCTGCGGTCGAGATCCGGCTGATCCACGTCCTCGAGCATCTCGGCCGCACCACCGAAAGCTTCTTCGGCATCATGAAGGAGCTCTATCGGGTGTGTGCCGGCGGGGCGACGGTGGTCATCCATGTTCCCCATTTCCGCCATGACGATTTCTTCAACGACCCGACCCATGTCCGGGTGATCACCCCAACCATGCTCGGCCTGTTCGACCGCGACCAGAATCTCGACCTGCAGGCGCGCGGCGGTGCCAATTCGCCGCTGGCGCTCTACACCGGAACCCATTTTAAAATGGCAAGCGCGCTCACCATCGTCGACAAACGCTGGAAGGATCGGGTCGACCGCGGCGAGATTTCCTGGGACCAACTGCGCGACGCCTATGAAAAATTCAACAACGTCGCCGCCGAATTTCACATGGTGTTGTCGGTGGTGAAGCCGTCCTGAGCCGTGTTTCCCGCGCAAAGCGCATAGTTGACCGATTTTCTCGGTTTCCGGCGGTGCTGCCGGGCGGTGCGCGGCGGCGGGCGATCGGGCCGATGCCGGAGCCAACACCCTTTGTGCGCTGCCAAATTGCCCGTTGCGCCGCCGCATTACTTGCGAATGCATCTTATGTGCGAATATCGGCGACCCCCCGACCGTTATGTCTGAACAAACATATTGACCGAGCAAAATGCTCGGATCATGCTGCCTGACAATAAATTCAGCATTTCCCGGTGATTGCATGGCAATCCGGTGGGGATGTCAAAAAAATCAGGGGGGAGGATGAGTAACAGCATCCTCGCGACGCTCGCATTGTTGCCAAAGCAGAAATGCGGGCAACGAAGTTGGTTGTTGTCGACCGGGCGCGCGACGCGAATCCGAACGATCGAGCCGAATAACGGCAAATATCGCGCTTGGCGTGCCGCCATTTCTTTATTCATTTTGCCCTGATCGTCCTGACGACGGGTCGCCAGGTGGATTTATTTTGTGGCTTAAGCGGCGTTGGTGATGGGCGAGGAGTGGAGGGCAAGGCAATGAGCGAACAGAACAGCCCGGCGATCGACCGGCGCCGATTCATGACCGTGGTTGGCTTGGGTGCCGGCGCCGGTGCCGCGGCCAGCCTGGTGGCGGGGACTGGCGCCGCCGAGGCGGCTGCGGGTGTTGCGGCGGCGGGCGGGGCGGAGGCGGGCGGCGACGGCTACCGCGAAACCGAACACGTCAAGACTTACTACAAACTCGCCCGGATGTAACCGGCGCAGCCCGACTGAGCCCGGCGTGGCGGCAGCGGCAGATCAGGGAGAGGCCCTATGCTGAGCAAACGGAGCAATGGAACGGTGAAGGCGTCGCGGCTGTCGCAGGCCGTGGCCGGCATGGTCGGAACCACCATCGACCGCCGGAGTTTCCTCAGGAACTCCGGACTGGCCGCGGGCGGCGCCGCGCTCCTGTCGTCGGGCGGGCCGAGCCTGGTCCGCAGAGCCGAGGCGGCGCCGCCGGCCGCGGCGGCGCTGAAATCCGTGCTCAGCGTCTGCACCTTCTGCTCGGTCGGCTGCACGATCAAGGCCGAGGTCAAGGATGGCGTCTGGGTCGGCCAGGAGCCGCAATTCGACAGCCCGATCAATAACGGCGCCCATTGCGCCAAGGGTGCGGCGATCCGCGACGAGACCAATTCGCCGCGCCGGCTGAAATACCCCTTGAAGCTGGTCGGCGGCAAGTGGACGCGCGTTTCGTGGGATCAGGCGATCACCGAGATCGGCGACAAGATGCTGGCGATCCGTCAGGCATCAGGGCCGGATTCGGTGTACTGGTGCGGTTCCGCCAAGATGTCGAACGAGCAGTGCTACCTGATCCGCAAATATGCGGCGTTTTGGGGCTCGAACAACGTCGACCATCAGGCGCGCATCTGCCATTCGACCACGGTCGCCGGGGTTGCCAATACCTGGGGCTATGGCGCAATGACCAATAGTTTCCAGGATATTCATAACGCCAAGTCGATCATTACCTTCGGCGGCAACCCCGCCGAGGCCCATCCGGTGGCGATGCAGCATATCCTGATTGCGCGCGAAAAGAACAACGCGCCGTTCATTGTCGTCGACCCTCGCTTCACGCGCACCGCGGCCAAGGCGAGCGAGCATGTCCAGTTGCGGCCGGGCACCGATGTGCCGGTTGCCTGGGGCATCCTGTGGCACATCTTCGAAAACGGCTGGGAAGACAAGGACTTCATCAACCAGCGGGTCTGGGGGATGGACAAGATCCGGGCCGAAGTCAAGAAATGGACGCCCGAGGAAGTCGAACGGGTCAGCGGCGTCCCCGGCGCTCAGCTCCAGCGGGTCGCCAAGACCCTGGTCGAGAATCGTCCGGGTACTCTGACCTGGACGCTCGGGGTGACCCAGCACACCATCGGCAACAACAACACCCGGGCCTTATGCATTCTGCAATTGGCGCTCGGCAATATGGGCAAGGAAGGCGGTGGCACCAACATCTTCCGTGGCCACGACAATGTCCAGGGCGGCACCGACATGGGTGTGCTGTGCGATAATTTGCCCGGCTATTATGGTCTGGCGGCCGGCGCCTGGAAGCATTGGAGCCGAGTCTGGGATGTCGACTATAATTACATGAAGAGTCGGTTTGCCTCGGAAAAGCTGATGGAATCCGACGGCACTCCGATCTCGCGCTGGTACGATCTGGTCTTGACCCCCAAGGACCAACTCGACCAGCCGGACAATTTGAAGGCGATGGTGTTCTGGGGCCATTCGGTCAACTCGCTGACCCGGCTGCCCCATCAATGGGATGCCTTCACCAAGCTCGACCTCCTGGTGGTGATCGATCCCTATGTCCCGATGTCGGCGATCATGGGCGACCGCACCGACAACACCTATCTGCTGCCGGCGGCCAGCCAGTTCGAGACCTCGGGCTCGGTGACGGCGTCGAACCGCAGTATCCAGTGGCGCGAGAAAGTGGTCGAGCCGATTTTCGAGTCCAAGCCGGACCACGAGATCATGTACCTGTTCGCCAAGAAATTCGGTTTCGAACAGGAGATGTTCAAACACATCAAAGTCAACGGCACCGAACCCTTCGTCGATGACATTACCCGCGAATATAATCGCGGGATGTGGACGATCGGCTATACCGGCCAGAGCCCGGAGCGGCTGCGCCTGCACATGGCCAACCAGGCGACCTTCGACAAGACCACGCTGCGTGCCAATGGCGGTCCGTGCGACGGCGAATATTTCGGTCTGCCCTGGCCGTGCTGGGGCACGCCGGAGATGAAGCATCCGGGCTCGCCCAATCTCTACGACCCGTCCAAACCGGTTGCCGAAGGCGGCATGGGCTTCCGCGCCCGCTATGGGGTCGAGCGCAACGGAGAAAATCTGTTGGCCGAGGGCTCTTGGCCGGTCGGCTCGGAGATCAAGGACGGCTATCCCGAATTCACCATGGCGATGCTGAAGAAGCTGGGCTGGGATGCCGACCTGACCGCCGACGAGCGGGCGATGATCGAAAAGACCGGCGGCGATGCCTCTAATTGGAAGGTCGACCTCTCGGGCGGGATTCAGCGGGTCGCGATCAAGCACGGCTGCGCGCCCTATGGCAATGCCAAGGCCCGCTGCGAGGTCTGGACCTTCCCCGACCCGATCCCGATCCACCGCGAGCCGCTCTATACGCCGCGCAGGGACCTTGTCGAGCAGTATCCGACCTACAAGGACACCCGCAAGTTCCGCACCCCGGTCCTTTACGCCAGCATCCAGAACCAGGATTTCGCCAAGGACTTCCCGCTGGTCCTGACCTCGGGCTGCCTGGTCGAACACGAGGGCGGCGGCGCCAAATCCCGTGCCAATATCTGGCTGGCCGAAATCCAGCCCGAGATGTTCCTGCAGATCAACCCCTTCGATGCCAACAATGCCGGTATCAGAAACGGCCAGAAGGTGGTGATCGAGGGACCGGAGGGCGGTCACATCGAATGCAAGGCCTGGGTCACCACCGCGGTCGGCAAGGGGGTGTGCTGGGTGCCGTATCACTGGGGCGAGGCCATTCAGGGCAAGGACCTGACCGCCAAATTCCCCGAGGGCACCGGCCCGATCGTCACCGGCAATCCCGGCAATGCGGTGATGACCTATGGCTATGACTCGGTGACCAATATCCAGGAAAACAAGGTGACGCTGTGTCGCGTCCGGCGCGCTTGAGGGAGATCGCATCATGGCTCGAATGAAATTCCTGTGCGATGCCGAGCGCTGCATCAACTGCAACGCCTGCACCACCGCTTGCAAGAACGAGCATGATGTCCCCTGGGGCATCAACCGGCGCCGGGTGGTTACGCTCAACGAAGGCAAGCCGGGCGAACGCTCGATTTCGGTCGCCTGTATGCATTGCTCGGACGCGCCGTGCATCGCGGTCTGCCCGGTCGACTGTATCTACCAGACCGAACAGGGCGTGGTGCTGCACAACAAGGACCTGTGCATCGGCTGCGGCTATTGCTTCTACGCCTGTCCGTTCGGCGCCCCACAATATCCTCAGGCGTCGAATTTCGGCAGCCGCGGCAAGATGGACAAATGCACCTTCTGCAGCGGCGGCCCGGAGACCTCGCACCGGCCCGAGGAAGTGAGCAAGGGCGGCTATGGCCGCAACCGGCTGGCCGAGGGCAAGCTGCCGCTCTGCGCCGAAATGTGCTCGACCAAGGCGCTGCTCGCCGGCGACGGCGACGAGGTCTCCAACATCTACCGCGAACGCGCTCTGGTGCGCGGCTTCGGGTCCGGCGCCTGGGGTTGGGGCCAGGCCTACCAGATGAAATCGGGGTCGTAAGCTGCCGTTGCGGAGGCCCCCTCCCGTTCGGGGAGGGGGGGCAGTGAGCCGAGGCGGGACGGACGGGAGGATCGAGATGCAGGCCGCGACAAGACGGAAGCCCACGGCGTTCGGCCGAATTCTGGTGCTGCTCGGCGCCTTGCTGTTGCCCTTGGCGCTGACCGCGTCGGGAACCGCGGAGACGCCTGAGGGGCTGCCGCCGACCATGGGCCCGCCGCAGGGCAACCTCCTGATGTCGGGGAACCAGGCCGAGATGTGGCGGGCGGTGCGCATGGGGATTTCCGGCCGCGTCTCGATCCTGGACGAAAAGGCCGGCACCCTGGTGCAGTCGGGCGGCGAGGATCTGCGCGCCTTTCGTAATGGGCCGCTGTCAAGCGGCGGCGGCTGGTTGCTGTTGGCCTCGGTTCTGGTGGTCAGCGCCTTTTTCGCCTATCGCGGCCGGATCAAGATCGATCGCGGCAAGTCGGGCCGCACGGTCGAGCGGTTTACCGGCTTTGAGCGCCTGATCCATTGGGTGATGGCGTGCTCCTTTATCGTGCTGGCCTTGACCGGCCTCAACATGCTCTACGGCAAGCATGTGCTGTTGCCGCTGCTCGGGCCGGTGGCCTTTGCCGAACTGACCCAGTTGGGCAAGTACAGCCACAACTACATCGCCTTCGCCTTCATGGCGAGCGTGGCGGTGATGTTTGTCATGTGGGTGAGCCACAACTTGCCCGACCGCCTCGACGTGCAATGGCTGGCCAAGGGTGGTGGGTTGTTTGCCAAAGGCGTCCATCCGCCGGCGAAAAAATTCAACGCCGGCCAGAAGGTGATCTTCTGGGCGGTGGTTCTGGGCGGCTTTTCGATCGCCTTTTCGGGAATCTGCCTGCTGCTGCCGTTCGAGATTCACCCCTTTGCGGCGACGTTCAAAATCCTCAATCTGGTGGGGTTCGCCTTGCCGACCGATTTGTCGCCGCTGCAGGAGACCCAACTCGCGCTGCTGTGGCACGGCATCATGGCGTTGCTGCTGATTGCCGTGATCATCGGGCATATTTATATCGGTTCGCTGGGTATGCAGGGCGCCTTGGCCGCGGTTACATCGGGCCAGGTCGATGAGAACTGGGCGCGTGAGCACCATTCGCTGTGGTTGGCCGAGCATCGGGGCGAAAAGGTCGGCGGCGACGATTGAGGGTCACTGGCGGCGGCGGTCTGTGGCGGTGGCGGTCAGCGGCGGAGGTCGTCGGCATGGACAGAGCGATGACCTTCGCGGTGGCGGCGATGCTTGCCTCTTCAGTCGCGGTCTCAGCCGATGCCGGAAGTGCCGGCGATTCCGGATCCGGCGATCCCGGGCGCGGCGAGCATTTGTTCAAAACCTGCGCGGTCTGCCACACCGTCAATGCCGCCGGACGCAATCGCACCGGGCCGCGGCTGTTCGGGCTGTTCGGGCGAGAGGCCGGAACCGTTGATGGCTTTAAGTATTCGCCGGCGTTGCGCGACAGCCGTTTGGTGTGGACGCCCGAAACCCTGTCCGCGTTGCTGGCACGCGGGCCCGACGCCGTGGTGCCGGGCAGCAAGATGCCGCTCCAGCTGATGCCGGCTCCGGATGACCGCGCCGACCTGATCGCCTTTCTGCGGCAGGCGACCGCGGCGGGGCAATGATTCCGGGACGACTCCATGCTATAATAATGAAAAGCCGACCCGGTGAACTCAGCAGGCCGGCACCAGTGAGAGGAGAGACGCCATGAAATCGGTGTTGTTCGGACTGGCATTGGCGGTGGGCATCGCCGTGGTCGCCGGCGTCGCGCTGCAGACGGCCAGCCAGTCAAGCGCCAGCCGCTATTCCACCGAAGCGGTTCGGCTTTAGGCGCGCCGGCCGGCCTCTGTCAGCCGGCGATCGGCGATGTGAGTTTGCCCGGAGGATCGGGCGCGGATCACTGGACCAGGCTTGCTCGAGGCGGCGCTTCCTGGGGGCGGCGTTTACTGCGGGAGCCGATCTCCAGCCTCGGCAGGGGCGGTTGCACCGGTATAGCCGATATCGGCCAGCTTATCGATGTCGTGGCAGGGGCGGCGGGCGGTCGGCCAGGCTTCGCCGATATCCTTCAGGCAGCACTGCCAGGTCGCGGCCTGAAACAGCAGTGCCCCACCACCGGAAAACACCAGTTCCAGACCGTCGCCGGTGGTGGTGAGCGCCAGGATATTGAGGATCTGGCGGCGATCGCGCAGGTCCAGCGCGCGCCGTTGCACCCGTTCGACGCCATCGATGCGCACGCCGCAATTGGTGCGCTCGAACGGCGCCTCGCCGTCCTGGCCGGCGCCGTTGGGCTCCATCGGCGTCGCGCCGGCGTTTTCCCATTTGAACCGGTTGACGACCATCACGAACCGCCGCTCCTCGGGGAGAAAGCACATCTCCGAGATCGGCACGAGCGCATCCTGCAGGCAGGCAGAGATCACCGCGAGGTCGTCATCGTCCTCGGCACGCAGCCTGATCGGCGGGCTCATCCGCTGGGTTCCTCTCTCAGTTGGGCCTGACGCGCTCGATATCGGCGCCGCAGGCGGCGAGCTTCGCCTCGATCCGCTCATAGCCGCGGTCGAGGTGATAGACCCGGTTCAGTTCGGTCGTGCCCTCCGCCACCAGCCCGGCCAGGACCAGCGACACCGAGGCGCGCAGGTCGGTCGCCATCACCGGCGCACCGGTCAGGCGGGGAACGCCACGGACCAGGGCTGAGGCTTGGTGGACGGTGATGTTGGCACCCATGCGGGCAAGCTCGGGCACGTGCATGAAGCGGTTCTCGAAAATGGTCTCGGTGATCATCGCAGCCCCCTGGGCTGTGGTCATCACCGCCATCATCTGGGCCTGCAGGTCGGTGGGGAAGCCGGGGAACGGCTCGGTCATGACATCGACGCCGATCAACGCACCGTCGGCCCGCGATACCTTGACGCCGTCGTCCCGCTCTTCGAATGCCACGCCTGCTCCCGACAATATCTTGGCAACCGCCTGGATCAGATCAAGACGCGCATGGCGGAGAACTATCTCGCCGCCGGTGATTGCCGCCGCCATGGCAAAAGTACCGGCCTCGATGCGATCGGGCACGATGGCGTGGCAGGCGCCGTGCAGACGGTCGACGCCGTCGACGGTCAGGGTGTGGCTGCCGATGCCCTCGATCGAAGCCCCCATGGCGACCAGGCACCGGGCGAGATCGGTGACTTCGGGTTCGCGCGCGGCGTTGACCAGGACAGTGCGGCCGCGGGCCAGGGTCGCTGCCATCAACAGGTTCTCGGTGGCGCCGACCGAGACCATCGGGAACACGATCTGGGCACCGGTCAGGCCGCGGGGCGCACGGGCTTCGATATAGCCGCTTTCCAGTTCGATCTCGGCGCCCATCTGCTGCAGGCCCTTGATGTGCAGATCCACCGGCCTGGTGCCGATCGCGCATCCGCCCGGCTGGGACACCCGCGCCTGGCCGCAGCGGGCCAGCAGCGGCCCCAGCACCAGCACGCTGGCGCGCATCTTGCGCACCAGGTCGTAAGGCGCCGTTGTGTTGGTGATGGTCGCTGCGGTCAGCTGAACATTACGCCGGACCCCGTCCTCGACGCTGCCGTTGCGCACCACCCCGACGCCGTGCTGGTCGAGCAGGGTGGCCAGAGTCGCGATGTCGGCGAGGTCCGGCAGGTTGGTCAGCGTCAGGGTATGGTCGGTCAGCAGACTGGCCGTCATCAGCGGCAGCGCCGCGTTCTTGGCGCCGGAGATAGCAATCGTTCCACGCAAGGGATTGCCACCGCGGATGCGGATTTTGTCCATGTTCGTTCCCGTGAGCTGCGATGTCCGCGTTTCTAGCGGAGCCGGCCCAAGCGGAGCAAGCCATGGTTTCGCGGCCGCCGGTCAGCGGCCGCGTTTGCTCAGAAAGTCTCGGTGGTGAAGCGGAATGCCTGCAGGTCTTTGGAAAAATGCTCGGCGGGCAAACCGGCTTTCATCTTGAGCTGGCGGACGAACTGCAGCGGGTGCGGCAGATCATGCCAGACCTTGGGCAGGAACAGCGCCTGACGCTGGCCCTCGCGCAGGATCAGACCGTCGACGTCCGGGTGCAGGCGGGCGACCAGATCTGCCTCGCTGGTGATCGGGATCGGGCGGGGGTGGCTGAGAATCGAGATCGTGATCGCGATCCGGCCGGCCTCGTCGGCGGTGACCGGACCGAAACGCGGGTCGAGGGTCGCGGCCTTGATGGTATTGGCCGCAACATCGGTCACCAGGGGCTGGACCGGTTGGACCGAGCCGATGCAGCCGCGCAGCCGGCCGTCGAGTTCCAGAGTGACGAAGGTCTTGCGGATCGCCTTCAGCGCCAGCGGGTAGGCCGCCAGCTTGAGGTCGAGCGAGGCGTTGCCGGCGGCGACCCGGTCGAGGGCGTTGCGCGCGACCTGGGTCAGGCGCGCGCGGTGGTCCTCCGACAGCCGGGCGGTGGCGGCATATTCGAAACCATAGGCGCCGTAGCCGACCACCCGGTCGCTGCTGCCGGCAGTATCGCCGGAATTGCGCAGATCCAAGGTGGTCGCACGCAGATCGAGTGCGCCGGCGCGGCGCAACAGACCGGCGATCGGGGTGTGGCCGCAGGCGAAATCGCCGCAGAGCCGCTCCGGTGCCAAGGCTTCGATCATCTGCGAGGTGCCGAGGTCGAGCCGGCGCGCCGTCTCGGAGTCGTGGTAGTGGCTGAGGTCGGAACTGATCACGATCAGCGTCTCCGGTCCGCCCCACAACCGCTCCAGCAGGTTTTCGACCAGCGCGGGATCGGCGCCGCCGACCAGCAAAGGCACGATTTCGAAATCGTGAAAGATGGTCTGGAGGAACGGTAACTGGACTTCAAGATCGTGCTCGCCGTCGAAGGCCTGATCGATCACCCGGATTGCTGCGCCGTCCACCACGCTGTCGACCGCCGCCCGGTCGACCGGAACCGGCCCCAGCGGCGTCGCGAAGGCGTCGGCGCTGGGGGCCGCGATGCCGCGAAAGCCCAGCCGATGCGCCGGCCCGATCAGCACGATGCGGCGGATCTCCGGTGCCAGATGGCGCAGCCCGGCATAGGCGGTCGCCGCTACCGCCCCGGAATACTGGTAGCCGGCATGGGGTACCACCACCGCCTTGACCGGCAGCGCCTGGGTGGTCGCCTGGGTCAGGAACTGATTGATCCACCGGCCGAGAATAACGGCGTCGGCCGGATAGAACTTGCCCGCCACCGACGGTGCCCGAATCTTCGACATCGTTGCTGGATACCTTGATCGTGCTGTCCGAAGATGATCCTGGCCGCTCGAAGAGAATCTTGCCGCCTGAAGATCACCGCACAGCATACCATATCAGGGGGTGATGCGCCATGTTTCCAGGTCCCGGCCGGTGCGGCGCGCGCCGGGAACGGCCCATCGCAGCGGCGGGGAGGGGAGCGAGCCATGGTGACGGCATTTCCGACCAGGTACTGGCGCGCCCTGGACGACGGCAGGCTCCAGTGCGACGTTTGCCCGCGCCACTGCCGGCTGGCTGAGGGCCAGCAAGGCCTGTGCTTCGTGCGTGCCCGCCAGGACGATGCCATCGTGCTGACGACCTATGGCCGGTCGAGCGGGTTCTGCATCGACCCGATCGAGAAGAAGCCGCTCAACCACTTTCTGCCCGGCTCGTCGGTGCTGTCGTTCGGCACCGCCGGCTGCAACCTGAACTGCAAATTCTGCCAGAACTGGGATATCAGCAAGTCACGGGAGGTCGATACCCTGGCCGATCAGGCCTCGCCGGAGACACTGGCGCGGGCCGCACAGGCGCTGGGCTGCCGCAGCGTTGCCTATACGTACAACGATCCCGTGATCTTCATGGAATACGCCATCGATGTTGCCCAGGCCTGCCGGGCACAGGGTATTCGTTCGGTGGCGGTGACTGCCGGCTACATCTGTCCGGAGCCACGGCAGGAATTCTATCGCCACATGGACGCCGCCAATGTTGATCTCAAGGCGTTCACCGAAAAATTCTATTGGACACTGACCAACAGCCATCTTGAGGCGGTGCTGGATACGTTGCGTTATATTCGCCACGAAACCACGACCTGGCTGGAGATCACCAATCTGGTGATCCCGGGCGAGAACGACAGCGACCGCGAATTCGATGAGATGACCGGATGGATCGCCGAGAATCTGGGCACGGAGGTGCCGGTTCATTTCACCGCCTTCCATCCCGACTACAAGCTGACCGAAACCCCGCGCACGCCCCACGCCACCCTGATCAGGGCGCGCAGCATCGCCATTGAGAACGGTTTGCGCTACGTCTATGTCGGCAATGTCGAGGATGTCGGCCGGGGCAGCACCTATTGCCATGGCTGCGGCGCGCGGCTGATCGGTCGGCGCGGCTATCTGGTGACCGACTGGGCGCTGACGCCGACCGGTCGTTGCCGCCATTGCGGCTGCGTCTGTGCCGGGGTCTTCCCGGAGCCGCCCGGCCAGTGGGGCGGACGGCGCCAGGTCGTCCGCCTGCGGGATTTCCAGGTCGAGCGGGGGGCCGCAGACGCCCGCTAGTCCTCGGCGCGCCGCCGCCCCAGGCCAAGGCGTTTGGCGGTGTCAGCGCGCGCCTGGGCGTAATTGGGGGCAACCATCGGATAGTCCTTGGGCAGGTTCCATTTGGCCCGATAGGCATCCGGGGTCAGGCCATAGCGGGTCATCAGATGCCGCTTCAGCATTTTCATCTTCTTGCCGTCTTCCAGGCAGACGATGAAATCGGCGGTCACCGATTTGCGGATCGAAACCGCTGGCACCAGGGCTTCCGGCAGCGGGGCGGCGGTCTGGTCGGAATCACTGAGTCTCATCAGCGAGGCATGGACGGACTGGATCACGTCCGGAAGATCCGCCGCTGTGACGGTATTCTTGCCGACATAGGCCGCGACCACGCGGGCGGTCAGGCCAGCCAATACTCTGGAATCCGAAGCCATGATGTTAATGCTCCCGGTCGATCGATTGGTAATCCAAACCACTGAAACGCGGCAGGGCAAACCGCTGGCGACACGGAGCCGCGCTGGTCGTTCGATCGCTCGGAGGCACGGAGTCGCAGTCGCGGGCATTATGCTGCCCGAAATTCTTCGTGCCACGACTTATCGAAGCAGTCTCATCGCCATCCCAAGTTATCGCCACTTAAGGTACTGGCAGAGGTTGCGGCGATCCGCAAGCCCTCTTTGAAACAGCTTCGGGAGTCTCACGCATGCGGCGTTTGCATGCCCGCAGCCTGGACGTGACTGCGAAAAACTCCGTGGCAAATCGTAAGCGGCCGCGGGACGGACCCCTGCTGGCTGCCGACTCGGTTGTAGCGAGTGATGATCGGCTGGCGAGGGCCACGGCCCGGGTTGCCGTTTGCGCCGCAGCCGCCGGGATGGCCGAAGCCAGCCCGGAGGACGCCGGCGCTGGCGAAATTGTGCTGGGCAAGCGACGCGGACGGAGTAGGTTGGGCCGCCCGGAGCCGCGGTGTCGCCGCTGGCGGCTCCGGCCCGGTCTCGGCTGTCTGGATGGCTTCGAAGATGCGCGTGGTTTCCGTCGTCGCCGTGGCCGCCGTGATGGTGGCGGTGAATTTCGGCCTTTGGGCCGTGCCCAACCAGCCGGTGCCGGTACCGTCGCCGCCGGGCGGCAAGCTGCGCAGCGTCTCCTTCGCGCCGTTTCGCGATGGCCAGAGCCCGCTGGCGATGGTTTTCCCGACCCGCCAGCAGATCGACGACGACCTCAGGGTCCTGGCCGATCAGGTCGCCGGCGTCCGAACCTACACCAGCCAGGAGGGGTTGGAAGCGGTGCCGGAACTGGCGCGCAGTTACGGCCTCACCGTCACCATGGGGGCCTGGCTGGGCAGCGTGAAGCTGACCAACGAGAACGAGGTCGCCGCGGTGATCCGGCTGGCCAACCGCTATCCCGACGTGATCCGCCGGGTGATCGTCGGCAACGAGGTGCTGCTGCGCAATGATCTGTCCTACGATCAACTGGTCTCCTATATCCGCCGGGTCAAAAGTGCCGTCAAGCAGCCGGTCGGCTATGCCGACGTCTGGGAATATTGGCTGAAATACCCGGCGATCGCCGATGAGGTCGATTACGTCACCATCCACCTGTTGCCTTACTGGGAGGATATCCCGGCCGGGATCGAGGATGCTGCGGCTCATGTCCTGTGGGTCTATGGCAAAATCGCCGAACGCTTTCCGGGCAAGCCGATCCTGGTCGGTGAGACCGGCTGGCCGACCGCCGGCCGGAGCCGTGGACCGGCGGTGCCGGGGCTGGTCGAGAAGGCCCGCTTCGACAGCACCTTCATCCAATTGGCCGAACGCTACGGTTTCGACTACAACCTGATCGAAGCCTTCGACCAGAGCTGGAAGATCAGGCTGGAGGGTACCGTCGGCGGGCATTGGGGGCTCTACGACAGCGACCGCCACCCGAAATTCCAGCCCGGCGAGCCGGTGGTCGAGAATCCCGGCTGGCTGAGCGCATTCGTCCTGTCCTCTGCGCTGGCGCTGGGCGTGTTCGGGCTGCTGGTCGGCTTCGGACCGCCGCTGGCGGGCGCCGGCCTGGTCGGTACGGCCGCTCTGGTCCAAGGCTTGGCTGCTGGCCTGGTGTTTTCAGCGGCAGGCGTAGCTGCGTTGGCCTATTACCTCCACGATGTCGCCTTCGGCTGGGCGATGGTGGCGGGGGAAGCGGCCGCTGCCGCCGGCCTGGTCGCGGCCGTGGTGGTTCTGCTGTCCGGACAGCGGCCAGCCTGGGCGCCGACGGCCGCCAAGCTGGGCAATGCCGCCTGGCACGTCCTGACCGTGGTCGCGGTGATCTGGACCCTGCTGCTGATCGGCGACGGGCGCTACCGCTGCTTTCCGATCCCGCACTATCTGGCCCTGGCCTTCGGGATTGCCGTGCTGGCTGTGCTGCGCCTGGTGCTGCGGTCGCCCGACACCGGTGCGACCGCGGCGCTGTCGGCGCGCCGGCTGTTGGAGCTTGCCCCGCCAGCCCTCCCACCGGTTGCCGGGATGTCGGTCGTGGCCGCGGCCGGCGCCGCGCGGTTCGAGGCGGCGTGCGCAGCGCTTGCGGTTCTGGGGGCGATCGCCCTGGTGGTCTCAGAGGGCGTGGTCAATCGCGAAGCGGTGATCTGGGCCGGTCTGCTGGTGGTCCTGGCGCTGCCCTATGCCGCCGCCGTGGCATCCCTGGTTGCCGGCAGCGACGGACGACGGCCCGCGGTGCGGCCGGAGCTCTGAGCCCCGGGCGCAGCGGATCGACAGGTGGCAACGACGTCGTGGAGGATGGCGGCGCGCGCCATCAGCACCTTGCTGTCGACCGGCCGATCGAACAGGTAGCCCTGGCCGCGGTCGCAGCCGAGCCGATGATCGAGGCCACGAAGGACTGACCCTTCCCCGAATTGGTGGACGCCTCTGCTGAGCTCCCCTGGGAGCGGAGAGGGAGATACTGACCAGCAAGCGACGGTCGTTCACCGACGAGTTCAAGCGCGAGGCGGTCGCCGTGGTGGAAAGCAGCGGCCGGCCGTTGGATCAGGTGGCGAAGGCGTTGGACCTTCAGCCGTCGGTGTTGCGCACCTGGCGGGGGCGTGTGGCTGGACCAGTCAGCCGAGATCACGCGTTTGAAACGCGAAAACCAACGGCCTTATGTAGATGGGGTAATCGGGCATCGGTGGCTGGCAGCTTGACGCAGCCGATATGGCCTTCATTTCGATGGGTGAAACAGCGCCCGCACGGGCGCGGACATCGAATGGGAGGAGCGGACATGGAACACTATGCC
>WGNK01000021.1 GCA_016124535.1 Azospirillum sp. | reverse complement strand
CTTGTCCATCGGCCCGCAGCTTCGATCCACGCTTCCTCCCCACGGTCGGTCACCCTTCCGCAGTTGCGCTTCACTTCGTTCACTGTGACCAGCTTACGGCGGGACTCGCACCCGCAAGAACGCGCCCATGCTGGGCGCACATGAACGGCGCAAAGGGGCGACGGCCCCTTTGCGATTCCCGGCTATCGTTGCCGGCTATCGTTGCCGGCAAGGGTAACAAGGGGTTGTTCCGGCCGCACCCTTTACCAATTCTTTACCCGCGATGGGCGCCCATGGGCGTCCCGCCGGGGCGGGGCGACCGCCACCGGGGAATTGGAAAAAAGCCAAGGGAGAGGACTGTGCGGATTCGGAATTGTCTCATGACCACGGCGGCCGCGGCGGCGCTGGCACTTCTGTGCGCCGCGGCCCCGGCTTCGGCGGAAAATCCGAAGATCGACACCGGCGGCGCCGCCGGCAGCTATCACAAGTCATTCGGGCCGCTCCTGAAGGACGCGCTCCGCAAGTCGCTGTTCAATTATGACCTGGCGACCAGCGCCGGCAGCGGCGAGAACATCGCCCGCGTCGCCGCCAGCCCGAGCGACATCGGTCTGGTCCAGTTCGACGTCTTCGCGCTCAAGGCCGCCACCGAACCGGCGCTGACCAAGTCCGTGACCGTGATCCGCAGCGATGTGGCCCACGAGTGCCTGTTCGCGGTGGCGCAAAAGGATGTCGGCGAAACCCTGAAGAACTGGGGCGGCATCAAGAGCGTGGCCAACCGGCTGCGCATCGCCACCGGTCCCAAGGACAGCGGCTCGGCGATCACGCTCGACTATCTGCGGTCGATCGATGCCGACCTGGCCAAGGCGACCATCGCCAATTTCGAATCCGTCGATGCCGCGGTCGACGCGGTCGCCGCCGGCCAGGCCCATCTCGCCTTCTTCGTCCAGTTCGCCGACACCACCAACGAGCGCTTCAAGACCATCAACAAGAAGCACCTGTCGTTCCTGGCGGTGGCCGACCGCGACATGCTGCGCCAGAAGGTCGGCGACGACCAGGTTTACGTCCCCCAGGAGGTCAAGGTCAGCAGCGCCATGCTGACCACCTGGACCGGCGTCGCCAAGATCGTCACCATGTGCACCCCGATCGCCTATATAACCGGCAACCCCGAGGGTCTGAGCGGCAAGCCTCAGGCTGATCAGAAGGACCTGATCGACACCGTGCGCAAGCTTGATGCCGACGCGCTGCGCCCCAAGGAGAGCTGGTATCGCCAGATCGTGGATAGCGCCGCGGTGATGTCCCAGTCCGGGCTGGAACAGACCCTGAAGGCGATGGACGAGGCCAAAGCCAGCGTCACCAGCATGGCCGCCAACATCAAACTGCCCGAACTGCCGGCAATGCCGTCGATTCCGGGCCTGACCAAGTAACGCCGACCGCCCCCAGCGCCCCCTCCCCGTCGGGGAGGGGGCCATGCTGCCTGACCGAAACGCAACCCGAAGCCAGCGCCGGAGCCGGTGGGCGACCAGGGAAGCGACCAGGTCTGAACCGGCCGGTCGACCTTCATCGGGCAGAACAAGAACGAAGAGCACACCCACGGCGGCAGGTCTCTGAGCCACTCCGGCAAGACTGCCCAAGTAAACGACTCTACCCAACGCGAAGACCGCCGCCTCGAGAAGCTGCATGCGAAGATCGGCCAGCTGACGGTGGAACGGGATTTTTAGCCAAGAGGTCTGGCAGATGAGCGCCCCGGGCCGTCTACCGGGCCGTCAACCGGGCCGGTCGAGCTTTGCTTGCCCGCGATCACGCGCAGCTTTCGATCCGCGGTCAGTGGGCTCTGCCTGGCGTGGCGCGCTCGTCGGGCTCCCGATTGCCGCGGCCTGCCAACGACAGCGACTTGGTCCTGATGCGGCGGCGGGGCGAACTGTTCACCGCGTGGCCGTTCCTGGGATCGCGACGGATGACGGTCATGCTGCAGGCGGAGGAACCCCGGTCAAGCGCAAGCGGGTCCAGCGGCTGATGCGCCAGAAGGGGACCGCGGCGCTGGGACCGAAGCCGAGGACGACGGTGCGGGCGTCGGTGCCCAAGATTTTCTCCTGTCTTCTGCGTGACCCGTCTGCTGCGTGACCTGGCGATCGCCGAAACGGCGGTGGATATGACGCTGCGCTTGGACAACGCAAGGGCGTTGCCCACATACCCACAGCCGCTGCAGCAACCAAAGGCTCCTGTCGCTTGATCATTTCAAGCGCTCGGGACGGCAGCGACTCCAGCTGACAAACCGCTCCGGGTGGTCCCCACCGAGGGTCAAGCTCACCGCCCACCTATCGCCGGATTCAGTCCAAACAGTCGGAACCCCCTCTCTTGTTCTCCTTCACTGTGCCGGGAGCAAAGAGGCAGACATCCAGGATCAGGCCGGTTTCGTCGGCAAGCCCCCCTTGCGGGATCAAGATCACGCCAGAATTCCGACACTTCTGAGAAAATCAGACAATCTGTTCATGGTTCCTTGCCATACATCGGTATGGCCCTATACTTGGGAATCATCGACCGGAGTCCGATCTCGGAAAACTTACCAATACATTAACACTGAGCCGTGCGTGGGCTACGGCAGACGATCACAGAAATGGTGGTGGAGCATGGCATTTTTTTCGAGACTCTTGTCACCGGCCCCGGCCCCGGCCCAAAAAACGCCCCCCACCATGCCCCTGGCGCTGGCACTTGAGCCGCGCTACCTGTTCGATGGCGCAGCGGCGGCGTCCGCCGCCGACGCCGCTTCCACCCCCGATCACCCGGCCGACCAGCCCGCTACCGCCACCGATCCGGTCGCCGAAGCGCTCGCCAACCACACCCCGCCCGCTGCGGACCCCGCGCCGCCCGAGACCGGCGCCGACGACCTTAACACCAGCCCAATCGCTGCCCCGATAACGGCCACAGACGCGCCCGCGCCTCAGGAGTTGCGCGCCGGCGATCCGTCACAGAATGACGGCAAGCGCGAGGTGGTGTTTATCGAATCGAACGTCGCCGACTATCAAACCCTGGTCGATGGCGTGAAAGCCGGCGTCGAGGTGGTGCTGCTCGACGCCACCCAGGACGGCCTCAGCCAGATCGCCCAGTGGGCGCAGGGCCATTCCGGCTACGACGCCATCCACATCATCAGCCACGGTGCCGAGGGCACGCTCTACCTCGGCACCGAGACGCTGACCGATGCGACGCTCGCCGGCCGTCAATCCGACCTGGCCACGATCGGCAATGCGCTCACCCCTGACGGAGACTTGCTGCTTTACGGATGCGACGTTGCCAAGGGCGCCGATGGACTGACCTTGGTTCAGGATCTGGCGACCGGCACCGGGGCTGACGTGGCCGCCTCGACCGACGACACTGGGGCGGCGTCGCTCGGTGGCGATTGGACGTTGGAGCAATCGATCGGGGCGATTAGTGTCACCGGCCTATCTTATTCGGATTATTGGCATACTCTGAATTTAACCGGGGCAACGGTAACGACGACTGACCAGGGTACCGTGGACGTCGGTCAATCTACCGGCACAGTCGGGTCGGGCGTCGAGTTGCAGTATGTGGATTACTCATATCAGTTCGATTTTGCAGTGACGGATTCGACCCATTCAACCTTGTCGATTTACATCGATCCCGGAGATACTGGCACCGCTACCAGCACGTTAACTGTTCCTATAACCCTGTCTGGCGGCGTGTTCGGAAATTTTGTCAGCGTCACGCGGAATGATACGTCGAGCACCGATGCCCACAAGACAGACTGGTCGGCCTCATTCAACGGAAATGTATTAACGGTTACCCGCGCTACCGGTGGCGACGGTATGGGATCATACACAACCGTTGAAAACACACCTATCGTATTCGACATCGTTTCGCAAGCAAAGCCGATCATTACCTCGTCAACTTACAACACTTCGACCGGCGTGTTGGCTGTGGTCGGGACCGATTTTGTTGCCAATACCGGTATGGCCAACGACATCGATGTCACCAAGCTTTCTGTGGTCGGCCAGGGCGGCACCTATACGCTTACCGGCAGCACCAGCAACGTCGAGATCACAGACTCGTCTCACTTCACAGTAACATTAGGAAGTACCGACAAGACTGCGGTCAACGCGAAGCTGGACGCCGACGGCACACAGTCCTCCGGATCGGTCCTCTACAATCTTAGTGCCGCCGACGACTGGGACACCGGCGCCGTCACCGCAATCGACATCTCGGACACGACTGGCAACGGCATCACCGTGTCGGGCGGCAACACCGCGCCCGCCATCGCGAACCTCGGCGGCGACAGCGTCGCTTGGGCCGGGGTCGGCAACACGGTGACGCTGGACACCGGCACCGCCGCCAGCGCCAGCGACGTCGAAAATGCCGCCGGCGCCTGGGATACGGCGACCCTGACCGTCGAGCGCTATGTCGGCTCCACGGCGACGCCGCTGTCCTCGGATGTATTCGGCCTCGCCGATACCGGCAACTACACCGTGGACACCGCCAACAAGCAGTTGAAGACCACCGGCAACGTCGTGTTCGCCACCTACGACGACACCGCGACCGCGGGCGTGCTGGCGATCACCTTCAACGGCAGTTCGACGACGGCATTGGTGTCCGATGTCCTCGGGCACGTGACCTACCGGAACGATACGCCGACCGGCGACACCACCATCCGCCTGGCCCTCACCGACGGCTCGGGCGGCAGCACCACCGCCGACGTGACCGTGACCAGCGATACCATCTACGTCACCAACACAACCGATACGGCGAGTATCGACGTGAGCGACGGTGTCAGTTTCTCGGAAGCCGTCGCCATCGCGGCGGCCGACAACACCGGCAGCCAGACCCTGATCCTGACCAGCGCCTTCAGCAGCAGCTCGACGACCCTGGCCGGCAACCTCGCGCTCAACGAGAGCCTGACCCTCGACGCCGACGCCGGCGGCAGCACCACGATCAGCGGCAGCACCATCACCATCGCGTCCGGCCAGACCCTGACGGTGACCAACGGCTCCGGCGACACCCTGACGATTGCCAGCACGCTGGCCGGCTCCGGTGGCCTGATCAAGAGCGGGGCCGGCACGCTGAAGCTGAGCAGCACCAGCAATTCAGCCGGGTGGAGCGGCGGCGTGACCGTTCTCGGCGGAACGCTCAGGGCCGACGGCTCGAACGCCATCAACCCTGATCTGGAGCTGACCTCTGGGACGATCACGCTCAACGGCGGCACGCTGTCGGTCAATCTCACCGGCCTCAGCGGCGGCGGCGGCCACACCATCGACAACGCCATCGTTCTGGGTAGCAACAACGGCACCTTCGATATCGGCGGCAGCAGCGGCGCCCCGACCGTGACACTGTCCGGATTGATCTCGGGCACCGGCGGTTTCACCAAGTCCGGTGCCGCCTACCTCAAGCTCACCCATGCCAACAGCTACGACGGCACCACCACGGTGTCGGGCGGCAAGCTGGTGGTCGGCAACAACGATGCGCTGGGCACCACCGCGGGCGGAACCACGGTTACGACTGTAGGGTCGCTGCAGCTTGACGCCGGCATCACGCTGGCCGAGGCGCTCACCATTTCGGGGGACGGATTTACCAATGGTGTTGCATTCGGGGCGATCCATCTGGTCGGCGGCAACGCCAGCATCACCGGCGCCATTACCCTGGCCGCCGATGCCTCGGTGTTTGTCGATACCGGCGACAGCCTGACCATCAGCAGCAATCTCAGCGACGGCGGCCAAGGCTATGCGCTGAACAAGGACGGGACCGTCACCGTCACGAACGGGACGACCTCGGGCACCGGCGGCACCTTGATCCTCTCTGGCACCAACACCTATACGGGCCTGACCACGATCTCGAGCGGCACCCTGGCGGTGAGCGGCGGCGCGGCGATCGCCGATACCAGCGCGGTTGCCGTTTCCGGAACGCTCGATTTGTCGGCTTCGGGCAGCAGCGAGGGCATCGGCACCCTGAACGGGAACGGTACCATCCTACTGGGCGCGAATACGCTGACCATAAACCAAACCGGCAATACCGGCTATTTGGGCCATATTTCGGGAACGGGGGGCCTGACGTTTGCCGGCTCGAGCTTAGGCGTCCTGTCGCTGAGCGGCACCAGCACCTATACCGGAGCAACCACGGTTACGGGTGGAAGGCTGTCTTTGAGCTACACCGGCGGCGGCACCTTGGATAGCAATGCCGCGGTGACGGTGACCTCAGGCGCCACCCTGACCGTGAGCAAGGACCAGACGGTGAGCACGATCACCGGCGACGGCATCATCTCGGTGAGTTCGACCAGAACCCTGACCGTCGGCAACGGCGACGCCGACAGCAGCTTCTCGGGCGCGATCACCGGGGCCGGCAGCCTGACCAAGACCGGCACCGGGACGCTGACGCTGTCGGGGTCCAGCACCTATACCGGTACAACCACGGTCTCGGCCGGCACCCTGACCGTCGCCGACAGCAATGCGCTGGGCACGACGGCGGGTGCGACGACGGTGGCCAGCGGCGCGACTTTGGCGCTGTCGGGCGGGATCACGGTGGCGGAAGCCCTGACTCTGAACGGTACTGGCATATTGCGTAATGCCAGCGGCGACAATGAGATCACCGGCGGTATATCCATTACCGACGACAGCCTAGGCAAGACCATTACCGCCGCGGCCGGGACGACGCTGACAATCAGTGGCGTCATCTCGGGCACCGGTAGCGACGACATTGGTTTTGGTCAGTCCGGCGATACCGGCACCGTGGTGTTGACCGCCAGCAATACATTCAACAATGGTGTCACTATTTCGGTCGGCACGGTGATCTTGAAAAACGACAGCGCGCTGGGCGGCACGACCAATTATATCAGCGCCATCGCGACCGGCGCGACGCTGGCGCTCGATGGCGGCGTGACCCTCTCTGAGTACATCCGCACTCTGGGTTCCGGCACCGGCGCGAGCGGTGAAGGGTGCCTCGTCAGCCTGAGCGGAAACAATACCATCGCGGCCGACGTCAGGCTGCAAGGAAGCGGCAATGTCGGCGTCATCGCCGGCACGCTGACCATCAGCGGCAGCGTGACCGAAACCGCCGCGGGAAGGACGCTGACCAAGCTCGGCGCCGGCGAATTGATCCTCTCCGGGTCCAACACCTACTCCGGCGCCACGACGGTGTCGGCCGGTACGCTGGTTGCGGCCCATGCCGCCGCGCTGGGCAGCACCGCGGCTGGGACCACGGTTTCGAACGGGGCGACGCTCCGGCTTTCGGGGGGCGTTTCGGTTGGGGAGAACCTGACGCTCGATCCCGGCTCCGGGGTTGCCAAGCTGGAAAACGCCAGTGGCGACAACACGCTCAGCGGGACGATCGCGATCATCTCCCAAGGGGGGGCTGCGATCTCGGCGGCGGCCGGGACAACGCTGACCCTGAGCGGGGTGATCAGCACCAGCGGCACGGCGACCGGCGACTCCTACGACCTCCATTTCGGCACCTCGACCAACACCGGTAGCGTGGTGCTGTCGGGCGCCAACACCTTTAAGAGCGGGGTGTTCATCGATGATGGCAGGCTGGTTCTGGCCAACGACACCGCCCTGGGCAGCACCGACAAGGGCGTCCTGGAGATGAATGCCGGCACGCTGGCGCTGCAGGGCGGCATCACCGTCAGCGGCGAGGATCTGACCGACTTCTTCGGCGGCACGATCGAGAATCTGAGCGGCACCAACAGCTTCACCGGCGCGATCAAAAAGCCGTTCGCCGACCTGGCGGTCGCGGTGACCGGCGGCGTCCTGACCCTGAGCGGCAATATCGGGTCGAGCAACGCCATCACCGACGATGCCGGCGGCGGCCTGATCAAGACCGGCAGCGGCACGCTGATCCTGTCCGGCACCAACATCTACCGCGGCGCCACCACGGTCTCGGCCGGTACGCTAAGCGTCGCCTCCGACGCCAGCCTGGGCGCCACCTGGACCCAGAACGGCGGCGGAACGGTCACCTCCAATGTCGGCGGTACGGTGACGCTGAATGGCGGTACCCTGGCGGCTACCGGCAGCGTCACCTTCGACAATACGATCACGCTGGGGTCCGGTGGCGGAACGGTGACCACGGAATTTTCAACGACACTGTCGGGGGTGATTTCCGGTTCGGGGGCTCTGACCAAGACCGGGGCCGGCACCCTGACGCTGTCCGCCGACAACAGCTATACCGGCGCCACCACGATTTCGGCGGGCACGCTGGTCGCCGGACACGCCAATGCATTGGGCACCACCCTTGGCGCCACCACGGTGAGCAGCGGCGCCACCCTGGCGGTCGCGCCGTCGCTGACCTTGGCCGAGGCTCTGACCATCCAGGGCAGCGGTGTGTCCGGCGCCGGGGCGATCGCTGTTACCTCCGGGGCTGCAACAATCAGCGGCAGTGTTACGTTTTCTGACGCAGCGACGATTACCACCGCTGATGCAACGGCGCTCACGCTGTCGGGAACGGTTTCCGGTACCGGCGCCCTGACCAAGGCCGGGCTTGGCCGGCTGACTCTCAGTGGTGACAACAGTGCCTATGACAGCGCCATTGTTGCCAGCGCCGGCACCCTGGACGTTGGCAGCGACTCTGCGCTCGGCAGTACCACCGGCACCACCACCATTGCCAGCGGTGCCGTGCTGAGGATCAATGGCCGGACACTGGCGGAAAACCTCACCATCGCCGGCAGCGGTTCCGGCGGCTATGGCGCAATTTCGGTTTCGAGTGCGAGCAGCACGTCGACCCTGAGCGGATCGGTTACGTTCAGCAGCGACTCAACAATCTATGTTGAGTCGGATTCGTCCCTGACGCTGGGCGGGAATTTATCCGGTTCCGCCGCCTTGACCAAGACCGGCGGCGGCACCATCGTGCTCTCCGGTACGTCAAGCTACAGCGGTGCCACCACGGTTTCGGCGGGCACGCTGGTGCTGACCGGTGCGCTCGACGGAACCTCTGGCCTCACCGTGGCTTCGGGCGCGACCTTGGGCGGCACCGGCAGCGTGTTTGCCGCCAGTTCGTCCAACAGCGCGACCATCGACGGCACGCTGGCGCCGGGCGTGGCGGGCACCAACAACGGCGTTGGCGCGTTGACCGTCAACGGCAACCTGACCTTCGGCGCTACCGGCAGCTATGCCGCGGAGATCTACGGCACCGGCATCGGCTCCGAGTATGACGTGGTGGCGGTCAATGGCGCGGTGACGATCACCAGCGGGGCAAGCCTGTCGGTCACCCATGGCTACACGGCGGGCAACGGCGACACCTACCGCCTGATCACCAACGACGGCAATGACGCGATCGGCGGCACTTTTGCCAGCCTGGCCGAGGGCGGCACGCTGACCGCCGCCGGCAATGCCACGGTGCTGACCGCCTATTACGCCGCCAGCGATGCCGGGGCGACCAGCGGCGGCAACGAGTTCCTGCTCCAGGCGCCGATCGATGAGCCGCCGACTCTGGATCTCAACGGCGGCGCCAGCGGCTCCGGCAATACCGTGACGCTGGCGGATGCGGCCAACGGGCTGGCCGACATCGCCAATGCGGCAGTGACCGATACTGAGGGCGACTGGACCGGCGGCACGTTGACGGTGCAGCGGGTGACTTCGGGCGGGACCGCGGATGGTGTCGCCAGCGACGTGTTCAGCTTCCTCGGCGCCCAGGGCATTACCACCAGCGCCAGCATCACCCAGGGGGCGGACGGCAGCGGCACGCTGACCGAGAGCAGCACCCAGTTCGCGACCTGGAGCTATGTCAGCGCCACCGGCAAGCTGACCATCACCTTCGACGCCAATGCGACCACGGCGCGGGTGCAGTCTCTGGTGCGCTCGATTGGCTACGGCAACGCGACCCCTTATGGCGACACCACCATCCGCTTTACCCTGACCGATAAGGTCGCGGCGAATGCCGTCACTGCCGATGTGGCGGTGACCAGTTCGACGATTTATGTCGATCAGACCGGCAGCGACACTGACGGGGATGCGGCGGACGGGTTCTCGTTGCAGGAGGCTTTGGCCCGCAGCGTGGCGCAGACCGGGGCGGATACCATCAAAGTGAAGCTGGCCGACAATTCGACCATCACGTTGGGGGCGAACACCTCGGTGGGCGCGGGCGACACCATCGACACCACGGAGGCCACGGGCCTGAGCATCGGCCTGTCATCCGGGGGCCAGTACCAGCTGAAGCTCCAGGGCGCGCTGACGGTGACGGTGGCGGCGGGCGACACGCTGACGCTCGGCGCGACGGTGAAGCTGGCGAACGACACCTCGGCCACCGGGTCCTTGACCAAGACCGGGGCGGGGACGCTGGTTCTGGCGGGCAGCAGCAGTGCTTACGCCTACACCGGGACCACGACGGTGTCGGGCGGCACGCTGGCGGCGAATTCGCTGGGGTCGTCGGCGACGCTGGCGCTGGATGGCGGCACGCTGAGCGCGCGGACCTCCTCGGGTTTCAACGACGATCTCGCGGTGACGGTGGCGAGCGGCGGCGGCACCATCGACCTGACCACCGGGTCGGTCACCTTCAGCGGCGTGATCAGCGGCTCCGGTGCCTTGGCGGTGAACAACGGTGCCGGCAAAGTCCTTTACTTAAGTGGTCACAACACCGGCTTCAGCGGCACGGTGACCCAGAATAACGGCATCATCGAGTTCCAGGATAACGCGGCCCTGGGCACCGGCACCCTGGTAATCAATGGCGGCAAGCTGCGCGCAGGCTCGGGCGGTCCGTTCACGATCGGCAACGACATCGTGCTCAACAGCACGCTGACCCTGGCCGGCACCAATGGCTTCACCTTGAGCGGCGCGATCGACTTGAATGCCGGCACCCGGTCCATTGCCAACGGCCTGGCCAATGCGGTGACCCTGAGCGGCGTGATCAGCAATGGCAATCTGACCATCGACGGCGCGGGGACCGGTGGGATCATCCTTGTCGGCACCAACAGCTACACCGACACCACGATCACCAAGGGCACGCTGAGCATCGCCGGCGAGGGCAATCTGGGCAGCGGCACGGTGACGATCAACGGTTCGACCGCGCCAGTGGCGACACTGGCGATAACCGGCGACACCGAAATCACCCGGAGCATCGTCATCGGCTCGAGCGGCGGCACCATCGATGTTGCCGCGACCAAGACGGCCAATCTCTCCGGCGTGATCAGCGGAACCGGCGTTCTGGCCAAGGCCGGAACCGGCACGCTGGAGCTCAGCGGCACCAATACCCGCAGCGGCGACACGACGATTTCCGCCGGTACGCTGCAGGTCACGGGCGGCGATGCTCTGGCCAATACCAAGACGGTGACGCTGGCCAGCGGCACCACCCTGGAACTGCTGGCCGACGAGACCATCGGCGCCCTGACGGGCAGCGGCGGCACGGTCACCCTGGGCGGTCACACCCTGACCGACGGCCAGATCAGCTCGACCACCTTTGCCGGCAGCTTCAGCGGCACCGGCAAGCTGGTGCTGAACGCCAGCTCGGCCGCCAATACCCTGACCCTGACCGGCACCAACAGCGGCAGTAGTGCCGGGGTGACGATCAACGCCGGTACGCTTTCGGTGAGCGCCGCCGCCAACCTGATGACCGGGACCCTGACCTTGTCGGGCGGCACCCTGGCGGTGACGGGATCGAGCAACGTGTCGCTGGCCAACGCGGTGACGATCACGGCCGACAGCACGGTGGCGGTCGATCTCACCGGCAGCGTGGCCTTGACCCTGTCTGGGACCGTATCGGGCAACGGCGCCCTGACCAAAACCGGCGCCGGCACGCTGACCCTCAGCGGTACCGGCAGCTACAGCGGCGGCACCACGGTGTCGGCCGGCACGCTCAAAGGTACCACCGCCAACCTGACCGGCACCATCGCCAACAGCGGCACGGTCGAGTTCGACCAGGCCACCGACGGCAGCTATGCAGGCGTGATCAGCGGCAGCGGCGCCGTGACCAAGAGCGGGGCCGGCAAGCTGACGCTGACCGGGGCCAACAGCTATTCCGGCGCCACCACGGTCTCGGCCGGCGCGCTCAGCATCGCCGGCGACGGCAATCTGGGCGTCGGCGCGGTGACGCTCGCGGGCGGCACCACGCTGGAGATCACTGGCAGCAGCGGTGCGACCCCGATCGACAACGCAGTCGCGCTCTCGGGCGGCAGCGGAACCGTGACGATCACGGTCGGTAGCGGACTCAGCACCGAACTCTCAGGCGTGATCACCGGGACCGTCGCCCTGACCAAGGCGGGTGCCGGCACCCTGACCCTGAGCGGCTCCAGCAGCTATAGCGGCACCACCACGGTCAGCGCCGGCACCCTGGTGGCCGCCAACAGCGGTGCCCTCGGCTCGATCGCGGGCGGCACCACGCTGTCCAGCGGGACCACCCTGCAGCTCCAGGGCGGTATCACGCTCGCGGAGGCGATCACGATCAACGCGGCCGAAGCCCTGATCAACGCCAGCGGCGACAACACCATCTCGGGCAACATCGTCGTCGCCAGCGCGTCGGGCAATCCAGACTTCCTGGCCGCCGCCGGGAGCACGCTCACCCTCAGCGGCGTGATCTCCGGCACCACGACCACGAACCTGTTTTTCGGTTCGTCCACCCAGACCGGCACGATCGTCCTCAGCGGCAACAATACCTTCAACAACTATGTCTCGATCCGGGGCGGTACCGTGGTTGCGGCCCATAACAACGCTTTTGGCGCTGCCGCCAACGGGATTTCCTCGTTCATCAGCGGCGCTACGCTCGGTTTGCAGGGCGGGGTCACCATCAGCGGAGAGTCGCTGGCCCTGAGCGGCAGCGGCGTCGGCGGCAATGGCGCGCTGCTCAACATCAGCGGCGCCAACAGCTGGACCGGGCCGATCACGCTCAGCGGTAACGCCTCGGTGGGCGTGACCGCCGGGACGTTGAGCCTGAGCGGGGTGATCAGCGGGACCGGCGTCGGCCTGACCAAACTCGGCGCCGGCAGCCTCGTGCTTTCCGGGACCAACACGTATACCGGCGCCACCACGGTATCGGCGGGTAGGCTGGAGTTGAACGGCGGCGCAGCGCTGTCGGACCAGACGGCGGTGACCGTGGCATCGGGTGCGACGCTGTTTACCGAAGGCTCGGAGACCGTGGGCTCGCTGGCCGGGGCCGGCACGGTGACGCTGAACGGCGGCACGCTGACCGTCGGTGGCGACAACAGCTCGACCACGTTCTCGGGCACGATCGGCGACGATGTCGATTCCGCCTCCCTGACCAAGGCCGGCACCGGCACCTTCACGCTGTCGGGGTCGAGCAGCTATTCCGGTTTGACCACAGTTTCGGCGGGTACGCTAAAGGTGACCAACGCCACCGCCCTGGGCGGCACCGGCAGCGGCACCACGGTGAGCTCCGGTGCGACGCTGGAGGTCGGTGCCGGTTTGACCCTGGGCGAGGCGCTGACGCTTTCCGGCACCGGCGCCGGTTCGGCGGGCGCCCTGGCGCTTACCAGCGGCACCGCCACGGTCAGCGGTGCCGTGACCCTGGCGGCGGACGCCACGGTCAATGTGGCCAGCGGTGCCGGGCTGACGCTCTCGGGCGGGATCACCGATGGCGCTTCGAGTTTCGCCCTGACCAAGGCGGGCGCCGGGACCCTGACGCTGACCACCACGGCGAGCACCTATGACGGCGGCACCACGATGTCGGCGGGCGTGGTGTCGGTCGATGGCGGCGACCGCCTGGGCACCGGCACCGTGACGCTGGCGGACGGCACCACGCTGCAGGTGACGGCGGCGGCGACGATCGCCAATGCGCTGACCATCGGCGCCAGCAGCAGCGAGCAGGCCACGGTCGAGACCCAGGCCGCTGTGACCTGGTCGGGGGATATCAAGGGGCTGGGCCGGACCCTGACCAAGACCGGCGCCGGGGCGTTGACACTTTCCGGCACCAACAACACCGGCGGCCAGGGCATCAGCACGCTGCTGATCCAGGGCGGGACGCTGTCGGCGGCCGAGGCCAACGATCTGGGCATCGGTGCGGTCAAGCTCGACGGCGGCAATCTGCAACTCGCCGGCAGCGACACTTATGCCAACGGCATTACTCTGCTGCAGGCCGGCACGATCACGGTGGACAGCAGCGTTTCGGCGACGCTGACCGGCGTGACCAGCAGCACCGGCGCCCTGACCAAAGCGGGGGCGGGCACCCTGACCTTGTCGGGCAACGGCACCCATTCGGGCGGCACCACGGTCGACGCCGGCACGCTGGCGCTCGGCGGCGGCACGGCCTTGTCCAACAGCGGCGCGGTGACGGTGGCGTCGGGGGCGACGCTGGAGGTGACCGCGAGCGAGACCATCGGCACGCTGTCGGGTGGCGGTGCGGTCACGCTCGGCTCGGGGGCGACGCTGACAGTCAACCAGTCGGCGGATGATACGCTCTCAGGCGCAGTGACCGGGGCCGGCGCGCTGGTCAAACAGGGCACGGCCTCCCTGACCCTGTCGGGATCGAACAGCTTTGACGGCGGCACCACGATCTCGGCCGGTACCCTGGCGCTGAACGGCGGCGCGGCGCTGGCGGATGACCGGGCGGTGTCGGTGGCCTCGGGCGCCACTTTGGGCCTGGGCGCGTCGGAGACCATCGGGTCGCTGTCGGGGGCGGGTGCGGTGACCCTGGGCGCCAACACGCTGACCCTCAACCAGGCCGCCGACGGCACACTGTCGGGCGTCATCAGCGGCACCGGCGGCAGCCTGGTCAAGCAGGGCTCGGCCGTGCTGACGCTGTCCGCCACCAATACCTACACCGGCGGCACCACGGTGTCGGCGGGCACCCTGACCGGCACCACCACCAGTCTGCAGGGCGATATCGTCAACAACGCGGCCGTGGTGTTCGAGCAATCGAGCAGCGGCAGCTATGGCGGTGTAATCAGCGGCAGCGGGTCGGTGACCAAAAGCGGCACCGGCCAGGTCACCTTCAGCGGCGCCAACAGCTATAGCGGCGGCACCACGGTGTCAGCGGGCACGCTGGCCGGCACCACCACCAGCCTGCAGGGCGACATCGTGGACGATGCCACGGTAGCGTTCGACCAGGCCAGCGACGGCAGCTATACCGGCGTGCTCAGCGGCTCGGGCAGCTTGACCAAGTCCGGCAGCGGTACGATGACCCTGACCGGGATCAACAGCTTCAGCGGCGGCACCACGGTCACCGACGGCACGCTGGTGCTGGCCAACACCTCGGGCGCCGCGCTGTCGGATAGCGGTGCTGTGGTGCTCAACGGCGGTTCGTTGACGCTGTCGTTCAGCGAGACCATCGGCAGCTTGAGCGGCGACGGCGACATCGCGCTGGGCGTCAACACTCTGACGATCAACCAGAGCACCGACGAGAGCTATGCCGGCAGCATCGGCGGCAGCGGGGCGGTGGTGTTCGGCGGCGGCGATGCCACCCTGACCCTGACCGGTTCGAGCAGCTATACCGGCGGCACCACGATCAACAGCATCACCCTGGTGCTGGCCAATGCCGACACCCTGGCGGATAGCGGTGCCGTGGAGGTCAACTCGGTCGACACGCTGAAGCTGTCGGGCTCGGGCGAGACCATCGGTGCCTTGTCCGGCGCCGGCGCCATCGACCTCCAGGGCCAGGTGCTGACGATCCAGGTGGCGTCGGGCAGCAGCAGCTACAGTGGCGCCATCGCCGACACCGGCAGCGGCGGGGCCGTGGTCAAGACCGGCGCCGGCACCCAGGTGCTGGCCGGCACCAGCAGCGGCGCCGACTGGACCACCACGGTCTCGGGCGGCACGCTCAGCATCGCTGGCGACGCCAATCTGGGCTCCGGCACGGTGACGCTGGACGGCGGCACCCTCAGCGTCACCGGCAGCGGGACGGTGACGATCGACAATCTGATGACCCTGAGCAGCGACGGCGGCACCATCAGCTACGGCAATACCGGCGGCAGCGACGTGCTGACCCTGTCGGCGGTGATCTCGGGCACCGGCGGCCTGGCCAAGACCGGCGCCGGCCTGCTGACCTTGGCCGGGGCCAACAACTACAGCGGCGGCACCACGGTCTCGGCCGGCACCCTGACCGGCACCACCACCAGCCTGCAGGGCAATATCGTCGACAACGCCGCCCTGGTGTTCGACCAGGCGAGCGACGGCAGCTATGGCGGCCAGATCAGCGGCAGCGGCGCGCTGACCAAGAGCGGCGGCGGGACGGTGACGCTGTTGGGGGCCAACAGCTATGCCGGCACCACCACGATCTCGGATGGCACGCTGGCGGTGGCGGCGGATGCCAATCTGGGGGTGGGCACGGTGAACCTGGACAACGACGGCACGTTGCAGATCACCGAGAGCGGCAGTTTCGACAATGACATCGTGATCGTCCTAAACTCGGGCACGATCAGCGTCGCCAGTGGCAAGACGGTCACCCTGACCGGCGCGCTCGACGATGTCTCCGACAGTGGGGCCGATCTGCACAAGACCGGCGGCGGCACCCTGATCCTGGACAATACCGCCAACGAGGCCGGACTGACCGGCGACATCTATATCGACGACGGCGATCTCCAGGTCGCCAACGACGACGCCCTGCCCGGCGGCATGATCTTCGTCGCCGACGGCAAGGAGCTGGACGTCACCGGCGATACCGAGATCAACAACACCTTCACGCTGTCGGGCGACGCCACGATCAACACCGGCAGCCACACGGTGACGATCAGCGGCCGGGTGACCGGCAGCGCCGGCCAGGACCTGACCAAGACCGGCAGCGGCACCCTGATCCTGAGCGGAGCCAACGACTACCAGGGCGCCACCGTGGTCACCGGCGGCAAACTGCTGGTCAACGGCAGCCTGACCGGCAGCGGCAGCGTCACGGTGGGTTCGGGCGGCACGCTCGGCGGCTCGGGCACCATCGCCGGGGCGACCACGATCCAGTCCGGCGCTACGCTCTCCGCCGGCAACAGCCCGGGCCGGCTGACCTTCAGCAATGGCCTGACCGTGGCATCGGGCGCCACCCTGGCGGTCGAGCTCGCCGGCACCGCCGCCGGTACCAGCTATGACCAGATCGTGGTGACCGCCGGCAATGTGGTGCTGAACGGCGGCCTTCTGTCGCTCAGCCTGAGCGGCGGGTTCACCCCCGCGGTCGGCGCCGCCTTCACCCTGATCGACAACCAGGGTGCCGGCACCACCAGCGGAGCGCTGATCCAGGCGGACACCGCGACCACGCTCGGCGAAGGCAAGGCGATCTACTTCCAGAATAACGGCTTCAAGTTCTCTTATGCCGGTAGCACCGGCAACGATCTGGTGATGACCACGATCGACGCCAGGCCGACCAAGCCAACCGGCACGCTCTCGGTGCCGCTCAGCGTCACCACCGCCGGCACGGTAAGCGCGACCGACCCGCTGGACCAGGGTCTGACCTATACCCTGGACAACGATCTGGGCGGGCTGTTCGCGATCGATGCCACCACCGGGGTGGTGACCGTGCTGAAGACGAGCGTGGTCAGCCTGGCGCCCGCCACCGCGATCACGGTCACGGTGACCAACAAGGTCGGGCTCAGCGCCACCAACATCCTGACGGTGACCGTGGCGGCCGAGCCGACGGTGGTGCCGGCGCCGCCGCCGCCGGCTATCACCACCACGGTCACCGACTCGAGCGACCACACCACGACCTCGACCAGCACCGCGTCCACCGGCAACGCCACCGCCGGGACCACCAGCGACACCGGCAGTACCCTGTCAACCGGGGCAGCGGGCGCGGTCAGCGGCGCGCTCAGCGACGGCAACCGCTCGGTCAGCACCAACAATATCGGCGGCAGCGGCAGCGACACCTCGGGCGGCTCCAACACCAACCGGGTGGTCACTACCAGCAATATCAACAACTCCGGCACCGGCACTTCGGTGACCAACGCCTTGGGCGCGGTCGGCGGCACCACTGGCGGCTCGGCCAACAGCTTCGGCAGCAACTCGGTGGCCGGCACTTTCGGCAATTCGGGCGGCAGCTTCGCCAGCAGCGGCAACAGTTTTGCCAATACCACCAGCAGCTTTGGCAATTCCGGCGGCGGGTTTGGCAACATCGGCGGTGGTACGCAGGGCAGCACCTCGACCGGCGGCACCAATACCGGCGGCGGGGTCGGGAACACTGGCGGCACCGCGCCGGGCAGCACCTCGACCGGCGGCACCAATACCCGCGGCGGGGTCGGGAACACTGGCGGCACCACCCCGGGCAGCACCTCGACCGGCGGCTCCAATACCGGCGGCGGGTTCGGGAACACTGGCGGCACCACGCCGGGCAGCACCTCGACCGGCGGCACCAGTACCGGCGGCGGGTTCGGGAACACTGGCGGCACCACATCGGGCGGCACCTCGACCGGCGGCTCCAATACCGGCGGCGGGTTCGGGAACACTGGCGGCACCACATCGGGCGGCCAGCAGGGCGATCAACAGGACAACGGTCAGAGCGACAATCCGGACGGCAACCCGCCGTCTGACGGTCAAGCTCCGGCGCCCGATGGTCAGAACCAAGGCGCGCCGGCGGCCGGGCAAGGCACCCCCGCTGGTACATCCGGTCCACAGACCCGTCTGTTCGGGCCCAACCGGGTTGCTTCGGATCTGTTTGGCTCAGACGTGTTCGAACCCGGCGCTCCGGCTTTCACCGACCAACTGGCCCGCGCCGCCGGGCTGTTCGAAGTGCAAACCCTGGAACTCGAACAGGCACTGGCATCGTTCAAACTGCCCACCCTACCCGAAGATGCGAGTTGGGCTGCTTGACCGCACGGGCGGTAAATCTTTTGAAAACAATATTCTCTCGCAATCGATCTGAACCATGGTGTATTGTCGATATCCTTCAGTTGGTTGCGGTGCCGACTTGCTCCGCTCTTAATGGCTTTGCGCAATCTTTCGCTATTTGCGGCGGCCGTCGCGCTGTCCGCCTGCTCGATCACGCCGGAGCCGATGTCTGACGCCGAGAAGACGGCGCGGATCGCGGCCGACCGGCTGGTGATGTTTCAGGACACCGAGCCGGTGACCGGGCCGGTCGGGCTGGACGAGGCGATGGCGCGGGCGGTCAAGTACAATCTCGACCACCGGGTCGAGCTGATGAGTGCCGCTGTGGCGCAAGCCCAGCTGAACCTGGCGCATTACGACCTGCTGCCCAAGCTGACCGCGGCGGCCGGCTATTCCAGCCGCTCCAACTCCGACGCTTCCAGCAGCATTTCCCTGGAGACCAAGCGGGAATCGCTGGAACGTGCTGGATTTCGGGGCCAGCCATTCTTCCGCCCGCCAACGCTCAGATCGATGTGGGCGCACCGCAGCACTTACAAACCACCTATCCTACCAGGAACGGATCAGCCACGCCGAGACCCACCGGATTTTATTGGAGATGCTGCCCGGCATCAATCTCTCGGCCGGCGCGAATTACGATAGCAACCGCTATACCGCCAACAATATCTGGGCCAATTACTACGACAGAGTCGCTTGAAATCAGCTGTCCGGTTCCCAGCTGCGGGCTTTACCCGGAGCTGATGGAACGATGGGCATCACCCCTTGGATGGACGAGCTGACGGCGTTGCACGGGCGCTTGGGAGCGCTGCGACAATGCCGGCATTCCCAAGGACACGCCGTTTCGCACCAAACCGGAGCAAGCCCGCCTGATGCTGGCGCGGGCGCGGGCCGCCGGGTTTCCAGCGGACTGGACCCTGGGCGACGCCGTCCATGGCAGCGATCCGGGCTTGCGCCGGGAGTTGGAGAACTGGGCCTGGTCCTATGTCCTGGCGATCAAGAGCTCCGAGCCGCTGCGCCCTGAGGCTGGCAACGGCTTGATCACCCGGACCGCGGCGGAACTGGCGCACACCATCCCGGCCGACCGCTGGCGCCGGCTGAGCGCCGGCGACGGCACCAAAGGGCCGCGCACCTGTGATTGGGCGACGGTGCCCCTGATCGTGCCCGGCGTCACCACCGGCAGCCACACCCTGTTGGTGCGCCGCGCGCTGACCGATCGCGACGATCTCGCCTTCTTCCTCGTGTTCGCCGGTGCGCCGACGCCGTTGCAAGAGATGGTGCGCGCCGCCGGCCTCAGGTGGACCATCGAAGCCGGCTTCGAAGCCGCCAAAGGCGAAGTCGGCCTCGACCATTACGAAGTCCGCCAATGGATCGCCTGGTATCGACACATCACCTTGGCCCTGCTGGCCCACGCCTTTCTGGCCGTGATCATGGCGCAGACCGCGCCAGCGGAAAAAAAGAATCGTGACGATCTCGCCGCCGACAAGGTTCCATTGACCATCCAGGAAATCCGCCGGCTCCTGGCCCAGCTTGTCCTGGTCGTAAAGCGCTCGATCAAGTTCATCTTCGGCTGGTCCAACTGGCGACGATGGCACCAGGCCATTGCCCGTCGTTGCCACATCAAACGAAAAATCGCAAAAATCCAGAAGGTGCCACTGTAGTAGCAGGCTTGACGCCGCGGTGCAGCCGCGTCTGCGGAGGAGCGGTGTCGCCGGCCCCTCCTCACCCTTCCGGTGCTGCCGGGGTGGCGGGCTCGGGCAGGTTGCGGATGCGGATGCGCTTGACCCGGCGTGGATCGGCGTCGAGGATTTCGAATTCGACGCCCGAGGGATGTTTCAGCAATTCGCCGCGGCCAGGCACCCGGCCGGCCAGGGAGACCACCAGCCCGCCCAGGGTATCGACCTCGTCGCGCTCTTCGGCGTCGAGCACCCGGCCGACTTGCGCCTCGAAATCGTCGAGCATCACCCGGGCATCGGCGATTATGGTGCCGTCGGGCCGCACCAGCAGGCTGGGCTGGGCTTCCTCGTCGTGTTCGTCCTCGATCTCGCCGACGATTTCCTCGACCAGATCCTCGATCGTGACCAGACCGTCGATGCCGCCGAATTCATCGACCACCAGCGCCATATGCTGGCGGCACTGGCGCATCTGCAGCAGCAGGTCGAGCACCGGCATGCTCGGCGCCACCACCAGCACCTGGCGCAGAATATCCTTCAGCACCATGCCCTTCTGCTCGGCAAAGCAGGCGGCGAGGACATCCTTGATGTGGACGATGCCGACCACCTCGTCCAGCGTCTCGCGGTAGACCGGCAGGCGGCTATGGGCGTCCTTGGCCATGATCCCGACCAGGGCGCTCAAGCTGGTGTCGATCTCCACCGCCATGATGTCGGCCCGCGGCACCATGGCATCGACCACGGTGCGGTCGCGCAGCTTCAGGATATTGGTCAGCAGGATGCGTTCGTCGGCGGCGATCGAGTCCTCGCCGTCGGTCTGTTCCTCGATCAACTCCTCGATGGTGTCGCGCAGCGTGGTGTCGCCCCGACCGCGCAGGGCGGCGCGCAGCCAGTTGCGGAAATGATGGGACAGTCCGGACGGCTCGTCCGTTCCCTCGTCGCGATGGGCGCGACCATTGGCAAGATCGCTCATCGATCAGGCTCCTGCGGGCGTCCGCGGCGGCGCGGCGGGGCCGCCCTCGTCCCGTGCGTCGCCGCGATCGCCATAGGGATCGTCGACCCCGAGTTCGGCCAGGAAGCGGATTTCCAAGGCCTCCATCTGGTCGGCCTCGCCATCGCTCTCGTGGTCGAACCCGAGCAGATGGAGCACGCCGTGGACCACCAGATGCGCCAGATGAGCCGGGACCTCCTTGCCCTGCTCCTCCGCCTCGCACAGGATGGTTTGCCGGGCGAGCACAACATCGCCCAGCATCGCCGGCTGCGCCGAATCGGGATCACCCGCCAATTCGTCGAGCGGCGCCGCCATCAGGGGGAACGACAGCACGTTGGTCGGCTTGTCGCGGCCGCGATAGCGGTGGTTGAGATCGCGCACGGTGGCGTCGTCCGCCAGCGTGATGCCGAGTTCCAGCGGGCCGCATGGCCGGGGCAGCAGACCCGAAAGCACGGTCGCCGCGGCGGCCTCCGCGAGTTTGGCGGCCTCGCCGTCCCAGCCCGCCGCCGCGGCGGTCACGATGATCTCAACTCTGGTCATGGTCGGACCGGCGCGGTGTCGCCCTCCGCGCAAGCATCCCGTCGGTTTCGCTCGCGTCGATCATAGGCGCGGACGATCAGCGGCACCAGAGGGTGCCGCACGACATCGGCGTCGGAAAATGTCACCATCGTAATTCCGGGAATACCCTGCAGAATTTCAAGGGAGTCTTTCAGGCCGGAGCGGATTCCCGGCGCCAGATCGACCTGGGTGGTGTCGCCGGTGACGACCATCCGGCCGCCCTCACCGAGCCGGGTCAGGAACATCTTCATTTGCATCGGCGTGGTGTTCTGGGCCTCGTCGAGGATCACGAAGGCGTTGGCCAGCGTGCGGCCGCGCATGAAGGCCAAGGGCGCCACCTCGATCTCGCCATTGTCGAGCCGGCGCGCAACTTGTTCGACCGGCAGCATGTCGTGGAGCGCGTCATAGAGCGGTCGCAGGTAAGGATCGACCTTTTCCTTGAGGTCGCCGGGCAGGAAGCCCAGCCGTTCGCCCGCCTCGACCGCCGGCCGCGACAGGATGATCCGGTCGACCCGTCCGGCGAGCAGCAGCGACACGCCATGGGCGACCGCCAGATAGGTCTTGCCGGTGCCGGCCGGCCCCAGCCCGAACACCAGTTCGCTGTCCTGCATCGCCTGGAGATAGCTCGCCTGCATCGGCGAACGCGGCGAAATCGCCCGGCGCCTGGTGTGCAGGCGAAAGTCCGGCCGGCTGATCGCCGCCAGCGCCTGGGCACGGGCGGTTTCGTCGGCAGCGCTGGCGGTCATGCGCAAGGCGGCGTCAACCTCACCGCTGCTGACCACCATGCCTTGCTTCAGCCGCTCCCACAGCGCGTCCAGCGTCGAGCGGGCGGCGTCGGCGCTCTCTGGCGGGCCGGCAATGGTCAGACGATTGCCGCGCGAGATCAACGATACCCCGAGCTGGGTTTCGATCCGTGCCAAGTTACGATCATGCTCACCGTATAGCATGGGGAGCAACCGATTGTCGTCGAACTGCAGGTCGATGCGGCGATCCGGCACGCCTGTCAAGCAGCCCCCTCCAGCGCCATCGCTGTCCCGGCATCGCCACCTGCGGTCACGATCGTCGCGGCCAGGCTATTGGCCTGACCGGCGTCGACTCGCACCTCGATCAACTGCCCGAGCAGCCGCTCGGGAGCCGCGGCATGGACCGCCTGCAACCACGGGCTGCGGCCGAGCAACTGGCCGGGACGCCGACCCGCCCGGTCGAACAGCACCGGCATCCGGGTACCGACGCTGCGCCGGTTGAACGCCAGCTGTTGGGCGCCGAGCAACCGCTGCAGCGCCTCCAGGCGCGCAGCCTTGACCGTCTCGGGCACCTGCCGGTCGGGCGCATGCTCGGCGGCCGGGGTGCCGGGGCGTGCGCTGAATTTGAAGGAATAGGCCTGGGCGAAGCCGATGTCCTCGACCAGCCGCAACGTTTCGGCGAAATCGAGCTCGCTTTCGCCGGGAAAGCCGACAATGAAATCCGACGACAGCGCCAGATCCGGCCGGGCGTGGCGCAGGCGATCGACCAGACGCCGGTAATCGTCGGCGCGGTGGCGCCGGTTCATCGCCGCCAAAACCCGGTCGGAACCGCTTTGCACCGGCAGATGCAGGAACGGCATCAGCTGCGGCACAGAGGCATGGGCCGCGATCAGCTCGTCGGTCATGTCGGAAGGGTGGGAGGTGGTATAGCGCAGCCGCGCCACGCCGGGCAGCTCCGCCAGCGCCCCAAGCAAACGGCCCAGCCCCCAGACGCCGCCATCGGTGCCCTCGCCGTGCCAGGCATTGACGTTCTGACCGAGCAGGGTGATCTCGACCGCCCCCTGAGCGATCAGGCGTCGCGCCTCGGCCAGCACCGCGGCGGCCGGTCGCGACGATTCGGCACCGCGGGTATAGGGAACGACGCAGAAGGTGCAGAACTTGTCGCAGCCCTCCTGCACCGACAGAAACGCCGAAACCCCGGGCGCCCCGGCCTCCTCGGGCAGCGCGTCGAATTTCGACTCGAGCGGGAATTCGGTATCGACCACCGTGCCGCCCTGCCCCACCCGCGCCACCAGTTCGGGCAGGCGGTGGTAGGTCTGCGGTCCGAACACCAGATCGACATAGGGCGCACGCGCCGCGATTTCGGCCCCCTCGGCCTGAGCCACGCAGCCCGCGACCGCCAGGATCATGCGACCGCCCGCCGCCGCCCGCTCCCGCTGATGGGCCCGCAATCGACCCAGTTCGGAAAACACCTTGTCCGAGGCCTTTTCCCGGATGTGACAGGTATTGAGAATGATCATGTCGGCCGATTCGGGCCGATCGACCGGACGGAAACCGAGCGGCGCCAGGACATCCGCCATCCGTGCGGAGTCGTAGACGTTCATCTGGCAGCCCCAGGTCTTGATGAACAGCGTCCTGGTCAAATGCTCACCCCTCGGGTGCCGGAGACAGCCGATCACGCCACCCGCCTGACAATAGCATTGCTGGCAAGGTTCCTGTCAATTCCATGTCCTTAGCTCCATGTCCTTAGCGGAGTCCTGAGCAGGGCTCTCAACCGGCCGATCCCGCCCTTGGGTCATCCCGGCGACCCCGGCATCGCTTCGACCAGTTCGACCGCCGGATCCGCCGAAGCCGCCGCCGGCTCGGGCGGCGCCTTCGGCTCCAGGCGGCCGCTCAGCGCCCGGCTGATGCCGGCGGCCATGACCTGCCAGCAATGGTCGGCCAGACCCTTGCGCGACCGGAATTGCTCGGCGGTCACCGGCCGGTGGAACTCGACCACCACGGTGATCCCGGTCAGCTTGACCAGCGCCCACAGATGGGGCACCAGCTCCATATCGCCATACCAGGCATAGAGCGGGCGCAAGGCCCGGCCGAGCGGGATGCCGTCGAGCGCGGTCGCCGTGACGGTGACCGGCTGGACCACCAGCGGTCGCTCGCCGATCCGCATCGCGGCGGCGGCAAACAGCGCGGTCTTGAACGGCAGCAGGCGGTTTCCGTCCGACGAGGTCCCCTCGGGAAACAGAATCAGATTGTCGCCGCCCATCAGGCGGTCGCGCATTTCGTCGCGCTGGCGGCCGACCTGGCCGCGGGCCTGGCGGGCGACGAATACGGTCTCCTGCAACTTGGCCAGCACGCCGAAGAAGGGCCACGCCGCAACCTCGGTCTTGGCCACGAACGAGCCCGGAATCACCGAACTCAAGACTTCGATGTCGAGATAGGACGAGTGGTTGGAGATGAACAGGGTCGGCCGCTCGCGCGAGCGTTCGCCGATCACCACCAGACGAAAGCCGAGAATCCGGGTGCACAGGGCATGATAGACGCGCGGCAGCGATCGGCGCAGCGGCCAGCGCAGCCACACCGCCAGCGCCTGGAGCGGAACCAGCAGCGCGGTTACCAGCAGATAAACCGTCAGACGTGCCGCTCCGAGCACCGGCGAACCCATACCCTGTCCCCGCCCCTGTCCCCGCTCAGGCGCCGCCCGCCTCGCGGCTGCGTCGTTCATAGTGGCGCAGGTACTTGTCGGTGACCTGGTCGGTCTTGACGACAATGCAGACATCGGTGGTGTTGAACTGGTGATCGATCACCGCACCATCGCCGACAAAGCCGCCAAGCCGGAGATAGCCCTTGATCAGCGGCGGCAGATAGCCGAGCGCGCGCCGCGGGTCGACGTCCGGCTGGGCCATCAGGCGCATATCGACATAGCGCTCCGACAATGCGGTCGGACGCACCGCCGGCGGAGCCAGGTGATAAAAATAGAGATAGGACAGCGGCAGTGCCAGCGCCTGGGGGTCCGTGCCGGGCAGGCTGGCGCAGCCGAACATCAGCGCGATGTCGTGCTGGAAGACGTACTCGGCGATGCCGCGCCACAGCAGCTGCATGGTCGGACGGGTCCGATAGGCGGTATCGACGCAGGATCGGCCCAGTTCCAGGACCTGCCCCGGATAGGCGACCAAGCGGTCGATATCGTATTCGCTGCTGCTGTAGAAGGCGCCGGCCCGGTCGGCCATTTCCCGCCGGATCAGACGATAGGTACCGACCACGCCTTCGGCACCAGGGCCGCGGTTGTGGTCGATCACCAGCAGGTGGTCGCACAACGCGTCATAGGCGTCGAAATCGCGGTGGCGATCCGCCATCTCGGGCGTCGGACGCGCCGCCATCTCGGTGTAGAAGACCCGGTAACGCAGCGACTGGGCGGCGTCAACCTCGGCTTCGGAGCCGGCGAGGCGCACTTCAAGGTTACCCAGACGCACTGGCGCCGGACTGAGCTGTTCGGTCGTTATGTCGGCCATGCCCTGGATCGCGCCGCCATGGTGGTTGCGGTCGCCGGGCTGGTTATACCCGGCGCCATCCTGAACCGCTTCCGCCCCGCCGCGAAGCTGCAACCGAAACGGCCGCCAGCCTCACCGGGTAAACGGTTGCGTGCCCCTATGCATATCACGCAATCGTGGCCACGGGTCAACCCGGACGTGGCCTGGAGCCGGTTTCGTTGAAATAATTCCGACACCATCATCCCAGCGGCGGCATGACGGCCGCCGCCGCCTCACGCGACGCCGCGGCGTGCGCGCGTACCCAGCCCGATCGCCTTGGCCAGCTTGCTGCGCTGCTTGGCATAGTTGGGCGCGACCATCGGATAATCGGCAGGCAGACCCCAGCGGTCGCGATATTCCTCGGGCGTCATATCGTAGGCGGTCTTCAGATGCCGCTTCAGCATCTTCAGTTTCTTGCCGTCTTCCAGGCAGATGATGTAGTCGGCCGTGACCGATTTCTTGATCGGCACCGACGGCTGGGGTCGCTCGACTTGCGCCACCGGTTCGCCACCGACCGAAGCCAAGCTCTTGTAGACTTGTTCGATCAGTTGCGGCAAATCGGACACCGTCACCATATTGTTACCGACATGCGCGGCGACGATTTCGGCGGTCAGGGACAACAGTTCGTCGGAAGGAGGCCCTTCGGTCATTTCAATCTTGCTCCACGCTGCACAATGCGGCCGTGCTATAGTCCATTCCCCCGCCCAAAGCAATCAATAGTTAACACCAGGAAAGGCGAAAACCGTGACCGACGGAAATATCGAGGATTACTTCCTGGATATCACGGGCGAGGTCTGTCCGCTGACGTTCGTTCGAACCAAGTTGTTGATCGAAAGAATTCCATCCGGAGCGATCCTGGAGGTCCGGTTGCGCGGCGCCGAGCCCTTGGCAAACGTGCCGCGTGCAATTGCCGAACTCGGCCATCAGGTGCTCGGGCTGACCGCCGAGTCTGACCCGGCGCCGGCCGGCGATCCGGTCCACCGCCTGCGGGTGCGCAAGACGTGACCGGGCGAGGTCAAAGCTCCCGTTTCAGGACCACGGCATCGACCATGTGCCCGCCGCGCCGGTAATAGGCCTTGCGCAACCCGACCGACTCAAAGCCCGCGGCACAATAGAGACGCCGGGCCGCCAGGTTGTCGGCCGCGACTTCCAGAAACATCCGCGCGGCGCCTCGCCCGGCGGCCAGGACGCTTGCGTCGGCGAGCAGGCATTGCGCCACCCCCGACCGCCGCCAGCCCGGCAGGACGCCGATGCTCAGGATCTCGGCCTCGTCGGCGGCGACCCGGCACAGGGCAAAGCCCTTCGGCTGCACCAGCGCCGCGGCCTGGGTGAGCGCGATCAGGCCGAAGCAGCCGGGCAGCGGCAGCAGATCGGCGAAAGCCGCAGTCTCCCACGGTTCATCGGGAAAACACGCCTGCTGCATCGCCGCCAGGGCCGCGGCGTCAAACGGCGAGGCGGCTCGCATCCGGGTGTCCGCGATCCCGTTGTTCATGGCGGCGTGCCGCGCGATGCCGGCAGTTCGGCGTCGGGCGCGCGCAAATAAAGCGGGCGAGCGGGCAGTCCGTGCTGCCGGGCGGCGCCGAGCCGGGCCACCACCACCGCGGCGCTCTCGGCCACCGCGGCGCTCTCGGCGGAAGCATCGGCGGCGAAGACGGCCTCCGGCGGCGACTCGCCCTGCGCCTGCAGCCGCGCCGCGCCATCACCAACCACCAGGAGCGGGGCGAACGGCGGGGACCCGGCCAGGACTTGCGCAAATACCGCCGCCGGTAGCGCGGCAAACGGCTCTCCCGCGGGCACCAGGTCGGGCTCGAACAGCTGGCAGAACAAGTCCGCCCGCCGGGACTCGATCACGGCCAGCACCCGACGCCGCCGCCTCTGTTCGGCGGTCAGGCCGTGGACCACCGCCTCGAAGCTGGTGACGCCGATCAGCGGCCGGCCGGTCGCCAGCGCCAGCCCCCGCGCGGTGGCCAGCCCGATCCGCAAGCCGGTGAAGGCGCCTGGCCCGACGGTGACGGCGAAGCGGTCGATGCGGTCGAGCGGCAGCCCGGCCGCCGCCAGGGTCGCGTCGATCATCGGCAGCAGGCGCTCGGCCTGGCCGCGCGCCATCGCCTCGAACCGATGCGCCAGAATTCGCATGCCTGATGCCACCGCCACCGAACAGGCCGCCGTCGCGGTATCCAGACCCAACACGTTCATGCCATACCGCCCCTGTCGTCACTGCCTTGGATGTCACTGCCCCGGTCGTCACTGCCCCGGTCGTCACTGCCCCGGTCGTCACTGCCCCGGTCGTCACTGCCCCGGTCGTCACTGACCTTGCCGATGCGGCCCTGATCACTGCACTCTGCCGCCGCAGCACCCTGCCCCACCCCGCCCAGGGCCATCGCGCCCACTGGCATCGCGCCCACTGGCATCGCGCCCACGGCCCGCCCCGCAGACCCCGGAAGCCCGTCTCATGACCCTGGTTCAGATCGCACCGCCCGCCTTCGACATCGATCTCGATCTGCGTTATGCCACAGCGGATAACTTCACCGGTGCCGTGATCTACCGCCAGCCGATTTGTCTGCTGCACCCCCAGGCAGCGGCTAAACTGGCTCATGCGGTCGGGTTGGCGCGCATGGTCGGGCTCAGGCTGCGGGTGTTCGACGGCTATCGCCCGGTCGAGGCGCAATGGCGCCTGTGGCGCGCCCTGCCGGATCCGATGTTCGTCGCGGATCCCGGAGTCGGCTCGCCCCATGGCCGGGGCATCGCGATCGATCTGACGCTGGCCGACGCCGAGGGCCGGGCACTCGACATGGGCACCGGTTTTGACGATATGACGCCGCGTTCCCACCATGCCCGCACCGACATCCCGATCGCCGCGCAGCGCCATCGATTCCTGCTGCTTGGCCTGATGGCCGCCGCCGGCTGGCAGCACTACCCCTATGAATGGTGGCACTATCAGCTGCCCGACGCCGAGCACTATCCGCCGGTCGCCGATGGCAGCGCCGGGCAGCGTCTGGTCGATTGACCGTGGAGGCGATCGGACCGGGCCTTGCTGTTGTGCGGCGTCGACGCCGTGAAATCGCCGCCACGCCGGTCTTGGTCCAAGACTTGTTGGCGGGCATCTATCTATGCGACACCATATAGTATCGTCGGTCCGAGGTTGGCATGCTGCCGCAATCCCGTCATGCCACGCTGGTGGCGATCGTCCTGTGGCTCGGCGCCGGCCTGGTCGGCGCCACGGCCGTAGCCAGCGCCCATGCCGATTCGGCGGCGATCCCCGGTGCCGTGGTATTCGCCTATAGCCGGTTCGGCGAAGACCGAACCCCGGCGATCAATATTCGGCTCGATCAGTTCGAAGCCCACCTCGACGAGCTGGCCGGCGACGAATATGCGGTATTGCCGCTGCCCCGGATCATCGAAGCGCTGAAGGCGGGCAAGCCGCTGCCCGACCGGGCGGTTGCGATCACCATCGACGACGCCAGCCGGTCGGTTTACCGCGAGGCGTTCCCGCGTCTGCGCGCGGCCGGCCTGCCCTTTACCCTGTTCGTCGCGACCAGCCCGGTCGACCGCGGTTCCGGCACGCATATGACCTGGCCGGAGATTCGCGAGTTGGCCAAAGCCGGGGTGACGATCGGCGCGATGACCGCCTCGGCGCTACCGATGGCCGGCCGCGATGGCGCGGAGATCCGTGACGATTTACAGCACATGGCGGATCGCTTCCGGGCGGAGCTGGGCAGCCTACCGACGCTGTTTGCCTATCCTTACGGCGAATACAGCCTGGCAGTCCGCACCATCGTCGAAGCCGAGGGATTCGCCGCGGCGTTCGGCCAGCAATCCGGCGTCGCCTATGCCGGTGCCGACCGTCTGGCGCTGCCGCGCTTTGTCATGAACGAGGCATTCGGCACGGTCGAACGCTTCCAGCTTGCGGCCAATGCCCTGGCTTTGCCGGTAACCGACGTGACCCCGGCCGATCCGGTGCTGGTAGCCAACCCGCCCAACCTGGGCTTTACCGTGCCGACCGGGCTCGACAATCTGGAGCGGCTGGCCTGCTTCGCCTCCGGCCAGGGCCGCACCACCCTGGAGCGCCTGGACACCGATCGGATCGAGGTCCGGGTAGCCGAGCCGTTCCCGGCCGGCCGCGCGCGGGTCAATTGCACCCTGCCAACCGATGACGGCCGCTGGCGCTGGTTCGGCGTTCAGTTCTTCGTGCCGGACTAAGTATCACGCCGGAGCCGGGGAACGCCGCGGGCGGGGCCGGGACTGGCCGGCCCCGATGCCGATCTCAGCGGACCGCGCGCACTTCGACGATTTCGGGGATGTAGTACCGCAGCATATTCTCGATGCCCGCGCGCAGGGTCGCGGTCGAGCTGGGACAGCCCGAGCAGGCGCCCTTCATGTGCAGATAGACGATCCCCGATTCGAAGCCGTGAAAGGTGATATCGCCGCCGTCCTGGGCCACCGCCGGACGGACTCTGGTATCGAGCAGCTCTTTGATCTGCTTGACGATCTCGCCGTCGTCGCCGGTATCGTCGTGATCGTCGGCCACCGCCTCGGTCAGCACCGGCTGCCCGGAGTTGAAATGCTCCATGATCGCGCCGAGGATCGACGGCTTGATCGCGAACCATTCGCGGTCACCCGCCTTGGACACCGAGATGAAATCGGAGCCGAGAAAGACCCCGGTCACCCCATCGACTTCGAACAGGCGCTTGGCCAGGGGCGATCGGCCGGCATTGGCCGGATCGGTGAAATCGACCACGCTACGCCCGGTCACCTCCCGTCCCGGCAGGAATTTGAGGGTCGAGGGATTGGGCGTTTGCTCGGTCTGGATGAACATGTCGGCTCCTTCACTCCGCCGGATGGGCGACGGATCGCTTCAAGGTGGGCCTAGTTCGGGGCCGGATCAACGACAGGAAATTTAGGGTTTTGCAACCAGCTGCCCGAGCCGCCGCGTGGCCGATCCGCTGACCGCCGGCGCTGCCGGCGGACAGGGGCGGTCCGGCCGCGCCGACAATGCGCTCAGGCTCAGGTCTTGGCGCGGTTCAAGTCCTTCAACACATTGATTTCGGCCGCCCGCTCGCTGAGCCGGTACTTGACGATGTCGGTGCTGCTGATGATCCCGGCCAGCTCGCCCTTGGCGTCGAGCACCGGCACGTGCCTGATCTTGCGCAGCGACATCATCTCCATGACGTCCTTCACCAGATCTTCGGGCCGGCAGGTCTTGACCTCGCGGGTCATCAGGTCTTCGACCCGATAGGCCAGTGCCGCGGCCCCTTTGTCGGCGACGCCGCGGATGATGTCGCGCTCGGTGATGATCCCGCACAGCTTGCCGTGACGGTTGCGCACCATCAGCGAGCCGAATTTCTTTTCACGAAGGATCTTGGAGGCCGCCTGAATCGTCTCGGTCTCGACAATGGTGATTACGGCGCTGCCCTTCGCGCTGAGAATGTCCTGGATTTGCACGTTCGTCTTCCTCCACTGATCCAGTTGTCACCGCTGCTGCCGACCCGTGCCCAGTGATCGTCAGCAGCCTCGCCTTGATTCGACTCTTATGCCGATTCGCGCAAGGCGCAAGGCCATAAATTGCCCCTCGCCGCAACGACCCGGCCGGTTGTCCTCACGCCGCCCGGGTCGCAGCCAGCGCCCTGCCGACCACCTCGCTCAGGCGCACATAGTCGGTCTTGCCGGTACCCAGCACCGGAATCGCCTCGACCGTCAAGACCACCCGCGGCACCATCAATTCCGACAGTCCCTGGCGCCGCACATGCTCGGCCACGGCCGGCCGCTCGGCCCCCGCCAAGGTGGTCGCCAGAACCAGCTGCTCCCCCTTGCGCCCGTCGGGCAGCGCCACCACACCGTGGTGGTGATCCGGCCAGAGCAGCGCCACCGCATCCTCGACCGCGCCCAGCGACACCATCTCGCCGGCGATCTTGGCAAAGCGCTTGAGCCGCCCCAGGATGCGCACGAAGCCCTCCGGGTCGATCGCGACCATGTCGCCGGTATCGTGCCACCCTCCCACCGGTTCCAGGAGCTGACCCGGCCGATCGCCGACCAGGTAACCCCGCATGACGTTGGGGCCGGACACCATGAGCCGGCCACCTTCGGCGATGCCCTCGACCGGTTCCAGGCGGGCCTGCATGCCGGGCAGCAGCCGGCCGACCGTCCCCGAGCGGCAATGCATCGGCGTGTTGATCGCGATCACCGGCGCCGTTTCCGTGGTGCCGTAGCCCTCGAAGATGCGCAGGCCGAACCGGTCGCTCCATTGGCGCCGGGTTTCCTCGCGCACCCGCTCGGCGCCGGCGAAGACATAGCGCACCGAGTAAAAATCATAAGGATGGGCGGAACGGGCATAGCCGGCGAGGAAGGTGTCGGTGCCGAACAGGATGGTCGCCTTGGCGCCGTAGGTGGCTTCCGGGATAATCCGGTAGTGCAGCGGCGACGGATAGAGGAAGGTCTTCACGCCGGAGATCACCGGCAGCACGGTCCCGATGGTCAGGCCGAAGCTGTGAAACACCGGCAAAGCATTGAACACCACATCGGTGGGATTGAAGTCGATTCGCGCCGAGGCCTGGCGGCAATTGGCCAGAAGATTGGCGTGGCTGAGCACGACGCCCTTGGGCGTGCCCTCGGAGCCGGAGGTGAACAGAATCACCGCCGGATCGGCCTCGTCGGCCTCGGATTCGGCGGCCACCGCATCGGCGCGCAGCCGGTCGAGCCATCCCTTCAGCTTATCGACCAGGCTGAAGCGGTCCTTGAGGTCTTCCAGATAGATGACCTCGGCCTGCTCAGCGAGCGCCGTCACCGCCGGCCCCAGCCGGGCCCGCTCGACGAAGGCACGCGACGTCACCACGGTGCCGATCCGCGCCACCTGGCAGGCCAAGCCGAGCGTCGCCGGTCCCGCCGAGAAATTGAGCATTGCCGGGACCCGCCCGAACGCCTGCAGCCCGAACCACGCCACCATCGCGGCATTGGCATTGGGCAGCAGCAGCCCGACCGCCTCGCCCCGACCAGCCAGACCGGCCAGCCGGCGCCCCAGAATCAGGGCCCCCAGCACCAGGTGGTCGTAACTGACCGGCTGCCAGGTCATATCGAGCAGCACCGGCAGGCTGCCACCATGCAGCCTGCGCGCGGCCAGCAGAGCCCGAAACACCGTGCGGTGGCGCGGTGCGGCTTCGAACGCGGCGTCCGACATCACGTCGTAGAGCCAGGCGCCGGCCTGATGGCGCCGCCGCCGGCCCTTGAGCTCAACCGGAATTTCCAGCCGCCGCGGCGGCAGAATCGTGATCGTGATCTTGGGAAACCAGCGCCGGCGCACCTTGCCGCCGAGCAGAGAAAACGGCGTGTACTGGCTGCCTTCCAGGCGCACCGGCACCACCGGTGCCGCGGTCCGGTCGGCGACCATCGCCGGACCATCGTAGATTTTCATCAGCGCGCCGGTCTCGGTGATCCGGCCCTCGGGAAAGATCACGCAGCGGCAGCCGCGACGGACGGTCTTGATGATGGAATTGGTGGCGTAGGGGCTGCTCGGATCGACCCGGAAAACGTCGACCAGCGTGAGCCAGGGCCGTACCCACCACTGCTCGGCAATAAACTTGTTGATCGCGAAAGTCACCCGCCCCGGCAGCAGCACCGCCAAAAGCGGTGCGTCGAGGAACGACAGGTGGTTGACTACGATCACCGCCCGCTCGCCCAGCCCGTCGAGGTGCTCCAGGCCGCGCAGTTCGATCCGGTAGAGGAGCCGGAAACTCCCGGCCAGGACCCCCTTCACCAAGCGCAGGGGCCAGCTCAGGGAACTTCCGGTCGGCGCCTCATCCAACGACATCGGCTTCTCCTGTCGGGCCGGGCCCGCCCGGCAGGCAAGGGGGGTAGGCGTGCGCGATGCTGAAGTGTCGATGATTTCGGGCCGTGCCGCCAGTTGGAAAATCCGCCACAGCAAGCCCGCCGCGGCGGGCCGGCACCACCGCGGGCAGCGCGGCGCGCCCTCCATGGCGGGTTTGCGTGTGGACAAAAAAAACCAGGGGGCAAAGTACCCCCTGGAAAACTTGGCGACTCAACCGCCGAACCGCAATCCGGCCTCAGTCGTAATTGGGAACCGGCGACACCCCGATATTGCCCTTGTAGAGGTCGCCTTCGGAGAGCTTGGCGCCGGACAGCTGGGCCGCGCGGTGTTGGCGATAAACGCTGCGAATCTGCGCGTAGAAGTCGATCGAGGTGCGCTCCAGCGTATCGAGCGCATCGATCACATCGGCACGCCCGGTAACCCCGGCGCCGAACGCCCGGCCGTAATTGACTTTCCGCAGATCGTTCTCGGAGAAGATGTAGCCGGTCGGGTCCATCGCGGCGTCGACGCCGAGCCCGATCGCATCGCGCGGGTTGGACGGGCCGAACAGCGGCAGAACCAGGTAGGGGCCGCCGTCCTTGACACCATAGGTGTAAAGGGTCTGGCCGAAATCGGCATGCTGCTCGGCCAATCCCATATCGGTCGCCACGTCGAACAGCCCGGCGGCGCCGACCGTGGAATTGACCGCAAAGCGGCCGAAGGTGGTCATGCCGTCGTCGAAGCGCCCCTGAAAGAACGCGTTGACCATGGTGATCGGCTCGCCCATGTTGCCCAGGGTGTGACCGATCATCACCTGGACGGGGTCGGGAACCAGCCGGCGGTAGCTGTCGGCGGCCGGCCGCAGCAGCAACCAGTCGAAGAACCGGTTCAGCTCGAAGAAATATCGGTTGGTCGGCTCCAGGGGATCATTGATCTCTTCCCATTCGGCCCGCGCGGTGGGACTTTCCGGCGGCGTCGCACAACCGGCCAGCAGGCCGACCAGGCTTCCGAACAGGAGCACCCCGAGCACCGAACCGCGCCGGACTCGCCTCCGCATCGTCAAATGTCGCTCTGCGGCGGGCTCGAAGACACCCGCGCTTTCTTGTCTGTTGGGCATGTGACTTAATCCAGAGTGGGTTAGCGCCACCCCCAAATTGCCATGATTGGCTTTGAAGTCAAGACGTCGCATCGGGCGTCGGCAGCTTGGGGCGCAGCATCCGACGCCCGCGCCGGATGTGAAAAGGCCGGCTGCGGCGCCAGCTACCCAGCATCGCCGGTAGCGCCAGCAGCGTCGTCGCCAGGGTATAACCGAGCGAAATCGTTAATAGTATTCCCATCGAGGCGGTCCCCGGATGGTCGGACAGGGCAAGGCTGCCGAACGCCACCGTGGTGGTCAGGGCGCTGAAAAGAACTGCCCGAGCGGTGCTTGATTGCAACGGATTGATCAAACCGGAACGCCAATTGATCACGAAGTAGATATTGAAGGCGACGCCGATCCCGAGCAGCAAGGGCAAGGCGATGATATTCGCGAAATTGATCGGCGGTCCGACGATGACGCAGGTGATCACGGTCATCAGCGCGGCCAGCAACAGGGGCGCCAGAACCAGAAAGACATCCCGCCACCGCCGCAGCGCGAAGAACAGGATGACGACGATCGCAGCCACGGCGATCGCGCCGGCTTCCAGGAACGCGCCGACCACGGTTTCGGCTGATTCCTGAATGGTCACCGCAGAGCCGGTGGCAAGCGGCGCGAGGTCGCGCACCGCCGAGACCAGCGCAACCAAGGTGGTATTGTTGCGGGCATCGCCGCTGGGCGCGACCTCGATGCGCGCTTCGCCGTCGGGCGCGATCCAATCGCGCTTCACCGAATCCGGCATGGTCTCCAGCGAGATCGCGCTCGCCGTCAGTGCGGCACGCAGTTCCCCCAGGCGTTCGGTCAGGCCATTCATCAAGATCGCCCCCAACCGTGCCAGGGTGGCGTCGTCACGCTCCAGCGCCTGGCCGAGCAGCGTGCCGAGGCGCCGGGCGGTCGGGTTGCTGTCCGGGGCGGTCATCGCCTCAACGCTGTCGCGTAGCGTTTCGCGAATCTCGGCGGCATTGGGCGGTGGCTTGACCGCGACCGGGTTGAGGGTCGGCCCGAGCAACAGGTTGGCATCGTCGAGAATCGCCAGCTTGCGTTCCTGCTGGTCGGGCACGAAGCTGTAGACCGACAGCGCCCGATGAACCTCCGGCAACGCCTCAAGCCGCTTGGCCAGCGCCCTTGCCGCCTCAGGCGACGGCGCCAGGATGTCGATGGTAAACGGCGTGGTGTCGGGGCTGTCCATCAAATCGAGCGCGGTCGCCACCGACTCGGTATTGGGATCTCGCAGATTCATCGGGTTGAAGTCAAAACGCAGGTCAGGCGCCAGCAACACGCCACACACCGCAACGCCGAGCGCCGCGTTCTTGATGCCGCGCCGGTGCCGGATCACGAACCGGTCGACCGGTGCCGCCCAGGCATAGCCGACCGATTTCGCCTCGGGTGTCGGCCGGAACAGGGTGAGCAACGCCGGCAACAGGGTCAGATTGAGCCCGAGCGCGATGAACATGCCGCCGCCGGCGATCAGTCCCAGCTGCGACACCCCGACATAGGAGGTCGGCAGGAACGCCAGAAAGCCGACCGCCGTGGTCAAGGCGGCCAACAGCAGGGAGCCGCCGATCCCCTCCGCGGTCCGCCGCATGGCGATCACCGGATCGGCGTTGAGGAAGCGCTCCTCGCGGAAGCGGGTGGCGAACTGGATGCCGAAATCGACGCCCATCCCCAGGAACAACACCGCAAACGCAACCGAGATCGGGTTGAGGTTGTGCACGGTCAGGGCGGCGAAGGCCGCGGTCACGGTCAGCCCGGCGAGCAGCGTGATCACGATCGGCAGGATCAAGCGCCATGATTTCAGACCGAGGAACAGCAGCAGGCTGACCAGGCTGAACGACAGCCCGAGCGAAAAGGCCGCACCGTTCGACAGCGTCTTCAGCTCCTCGCTTTCCACCGCCACCGGACCGGTAAGGCGAACCCGCACCCCATGCGCGGGGCCGAGTTCGAGGTCGGCCACGACGTCACGGATCGCCTGCTGGGCCGCCTCGGCGCGCCCCAACTCGCCAAAATCGACCACCGGCTGCACCAGGATGAACCGGCGCAGCTCCAGGACCGACGGCGTCCGGCCGGTCAGCATGGTCTGCCACGACAATGGCCGCCATTGACCGCGCAGCGCCCCCGCGACGCTGTCGGCGATATTGGCCAGCGGCTTTTCCAACATGGTAAAATCGGCCTCGCCGCGGGCCACCCCCTGCAGCGCCAGGTTGATCGTGCCGAACAGCCCGCGCAGGCTGGGATCGGCGGCCAGCGCGCCGATGAACGGCTGCGCCTCGATCATCTGCCGGGTGGTTTCGGAAAGCTCCTCGACCGACAGGAACAGCAGGCCGTTACGCAGAAAGAATTCGTCGCCGTCGGGCCGGCGGACACTGTGGAACAGATCGGGCCGGGCGGCCAGGCGTTCGGCCAGGGCGGACGCGGCGTCGGCCGCCAGGTCGGGGGTAACGCCGTCGATCACCACCGCCAGAAGGCCGTTGAACTGCGGAAAGGCGGCGTCGAACTTGGCCTCGGCCTTGCGCCAGGGCAGATCCGCCGAGAGCAGCGAGTCGAGGTCGGTGTTCATGCCGATCCGCTCGGAGGCATACCAGCCGAGCAGAGCGGCGATGCCGAGCCCGGCAACCACCACGCCCCAGGCGAAGCGGCGGCTCAATTCGACGACCAGGGTCGTCGCCCGGATCACCAGCTTATCGAGCGGCATCGCTCACCCTTCCCGATAGGCCAGCAGAACCAGGCCGGTCAGAACGAAACAGACCGGCCAGACCACGGCGGCGACCCGGCTGCCCGGCGGTTCCAGGCGCAACTCCAGCCAGCGTGCCCAGCCGGCGGCAATGCCGAGCAGGGCCACCGGCAGATGGGTCAGTTCGACCAGAAACTCCTGCTTGACCGTGGTCAAGGAGTGGGCGTGGGTCAGCAGGAGGGTGCCGCCGACCGCCGTCAATACCGGAAACACCAAAGCGGCTCGCGGACGCCGCAGCGGCGCCCGGCGCACCCGCCACTCCCATAGCCCGAACCCGGCGATCAGCAGGATATAGAGCCGGTGCTGCAGCGCTTCGGGATCGCGCAGGCTCGCCAGGAAGCCGATCTCGCCGAGCGGCCAGGCCTTGGGGTCGGACCGGATGCCCAGAAAAACCGCCAGCACCACGAACACTAGCGGCCAGTGTCTGGTCCAGCGGAACCAGCCGGTACCCCAGCCGACCCCCTCGAACAGCGCCAAGGCCCCGATCGCCAGCACCGCGATGCCGGCCCAGTGATGGTTGAACTCCGACCACGCGAGATCTTCGGCGGTCTGGGGCGGCGGCACCCCGGCCCCCGGCACATAGGCGTGCCGGTGCGCCGTCCCGGCCGCTGCGGCCTCGGCGTCGAGCCGCGCCTGCAGGCGCGGGATCGAGAGCGTGGCGACCTCCGGACTGATCAGCCGCGGCCATGCCGGGGCAAGACGATCGGCGATCTCGGTGAGCGTGGCACGATCGCCGGGCAGGTCGATCGCCGGCGGTAGCGTGGTCAACGAGGCCGCGGCCAGCATCACCGCGAGGCCGACCCCCAACTCGACCTCGGCGAAGCGGCGCAGCCGCAGCACCGGCGCCGCGGGGTCGCGGCGGAGCCGCCGCACCACCAGGAAATTCATCAGCCCGAGCGCCAGCAATCCGGCGAACAGCGCCAGCTTGGTTGCCGCCATGATGCCGTAGGAGGTGCCGTAGACCGCTTGAAACGAATCGAAATAGACCGCCGCCATGCCGCCCGCCCCGAGCACGATGGCGCCGACCCCCGCCATCGAGATCGCCGAGAAGCGCGCCGCAACCCGCCGCCTGGCCGGGCCATCGGGGCAGCGGACCAGGGCGATCAGGAAGCAGGGAATGCCGCCGATCCACAGCCCCGCCCCCAGCTGGTGGAGCGCGTCCAGCGCAACCACGATCGCCCGGTCGTCGAGGCGGGCCGCGCCATGGCCGGTCGCCACCCCGGCTGCCAGCACCATCACCATCGGTGCCGAGAACGCCAGCGGTGACCATCGCCGGAACCCGAACCCGGCCAGCAGCGCCAGCATCACCGCGCCGAGCACCCGGACTTCCGCCGCGACCACGAATTCGGCCGATGCCGCCGCGGTCACGGACAGGCCGGTGCTGCCGGCCAGGGTCGCGGTCTGCAGGGCGGCCGCGGCCACGGTGACCACCGCCAGCGCCAGCGCGCTCGCGCTCAGCACCCGGCCGACCGAGCGCAGCAGCGGCCGGCCGGCGGAGCCCAGTTCGCCGACCAGCGGTCGCGCCACCAGCAGAAGGAAACCGAGTGCCCCGATGGTCAGCGATTGGGCAATTACTCCCGCGCCACGCAGCAGAACCGACAGATACCCGAAGATGTCGAGCAGAAGTGCCATGACGACCGCGGGTCAGGTTTCCCGATAGGACAGCAGAACCAATCCGATCAGGGCGAAGCAGATCGGCCAGACCCAGCCGCCGATCCGGTTGGCCGGCGGATCGAGCCGCAGCTCCAGCCAACGCGCCCAGCCGCCGGCGATCCCGAGCAACGCCACCGGGATATGGGTCAGCTCGACCAGCAGTTCCTGCTTGACGTTGGCCAGGGCATGGGAATGGGTCAGCAGCAACGTGCCGCCGATCGCGGTGATCAGCGGAAATACCAGCGCCGCCCTGGTCCCTCGCAACGGCCCGGCACGCACCGCCCATTCGAACAAGGCAAAACCGGTGATCAGCAGCACGAACAACCGGTGCTGCGCGACCTCGGGGTCCCGCAGGCTCTCGAAGAATCCGATATCCCCCAGCGGCCAGGTCTCGGGGTCGGAGCGAATCAACAAGAACCCCGCCAGTGCCAGGAACAGCACCGGCCAGTGGCGCGCGATCGGTACCCGCCCGGTCTGTTCGAGCAGCGCCAAGAGCCCGATCGCCAGGACAAAGATACCCGACCAATGGTGGTTGAACTCCGACCACGCGATGTCCTCGGCCTTGGACGGCGGCAGCACGCCGCTGCCCGGAACGAAGGCCATCGGGCGCTCGGCGGCGCCCCGTGCCTTGGCCTCGGCATCGAGCTTGGCCTGCAAGGTCGGGATCGCCAGGCTGTCGTGGTCGGGGCTGGTCAGCCGCGGCCACACCGGGGTCATCCGTTCGACGATCTCCGGGACGGTCACGCGGTCCTGGCTGAGATCGACCGCCGGCGGCACCGAGGTCAGCGACGCCGCCGCCAGGAACACCGCGATGCCGACTCCGAGTTCGACCTCGGCGAAGCGGCGCAGCCGCAGCAAGGGGGTCTGCGGGTCCACCGCCAGCCGCTCGTGGTTGAAGAAATTGGCGGCACCCAGGCAGAGCATGCCGAACATCAGCAGGATCTTGACCACCAGCATGACGCCATAGGCGGTACCGTAGATCGCCTGCAGGTCGTCCACATAATGCAGCGCCATGGTGATGCCGCTGGCCAGCAGACAGGCGACGCCGAGCATGCACAGCACCGAGAAGCGCGCGCTGATGCGGTGGCAGGCCAGGCCGTCGCGGCACTCGGCCAGGGCGGTCAGGAAATAGGGAATCCCGCCGACCCACAGCGCGGCACCGGCCATGTGCAGCGCGGTCATGCCGCTCAACAATTCCCGGTAGTCGAGCCGGGAGGCACCGTGACTGGTCAGCGCCGCGGCGGCCAGCGCGGCCAGGGCAAGCAGCACCGGCATCAGCCAGCGGCCGCGCGCCGGCCGCGCCAGCGCCAGGACCGTGATGATCAGGGCGACCGCGGTCTTGACCAGGCCGGCCTGAAGGAACTCGGCACCCAGGGTATCGGCTGGCGACAGGCCGGTGCTTCCGGCCAGCACCGCCCCCTGAACCGCGACCTCGAGCGCCGAGGCGGCCATGAAACCGGCAGCACACCAGGCGAGCAACCGCCGGCACCGACGGGCGATGGTATCCCCGGTCTGCCCGAGCATCTCGGCCAGGGGATCGGCGACCAGCAGCAGGAAGGCAATGCCGCCCAGGGTCAGCGACTGGGCCGTGATCGTCAGGCCGTTGAGGACGACCGAGAGAAAACCGAAGATGTCGAGTAGAAGGGCCATGTCGGCATCGTCCTCAAGGGGCGCCCACAACGAACGGGATATCGCCGCGGGTGATGTGTCCGTCGACCGCCAGCACCTGCCAGCGCAGTCGGTATTTTCCTTTGGCGAGCGTGGCGAAGCGACCGCTCAGGATTGCCGGCTGGTCGCCCGGATCCAGGGTGCCGTTATAAATCGATCCGTCGGCGGCGATGGCCGAGACCTTGGAACGCTTGTGGTCGATCCGGCTGTTGAAGCGCAGGCGGAATGCGACCTCGGGTCCGGCGACCGTAGCATTCAGCGCCGGCACCGATTCCAGCACGATCGCATGGGCATCCGCAGGAGCCGTCCCGCCGATCACCACGGCCAGCGCCAGCAGCAACATTGCCGCCGCTGCGCGCCAGCCCTTTTCCACAGGCTCCGTTCGTGTCGCCCCTGCTCCCACCGCCGCCGTCATCTCGGTTGCTCCGTGCCGGATTTCGCCCGCCGCAAGGGCACCCCTGCCCCGGCGACGTCTGGACGAGCGGGGTGATAGCAGACCTGTCGCGCCGGCGCAAATCAGCCGGGACGCCAAGCCCCTTCGCCAGTTGTGGGATCATCGCTTGGCGCCGTGGTCCCGGCCGACCGGCCGCGGCGCGTGGGCTGCTCCGGGGCTTGCTTGCCGAGATGCTCCACGAGGTCCCGCGCATAGGGTGCCAGTGCGTCGAACCGGCGGGCGCAGAGCGTCAGGTTGCGCAACGCCCACGAATCGGTCAGCCGTAGCGCCTGAATCGACATCGACCGGCGGCATCGGCGTGCCGTCGCTTCCGGGACGATGCCGACCCCGACGCCCTGGGCGACCAGGGCACAGACCGCATCGAGGCTGCCGAGCCGGACGCGAAACGTCAGATTGCGTCCGGCGCGCGCCGCGTGGCGGAGGATATGGTCCTGCAGCGGATGGCCGGGCCCCAGGCCGACGAACTCCCGGTCGATGATATCGGCCAAGGCCAGCGTGCGCCGGCCGGCGAACTCCGGGCGGTCACGCGGCAGCACGGCGACCAGGCGGTCCAGACGGAACGGACGGCGCTCCAACCGGCCGAGATCGACCGTGTCGGCGACGACGCCGAGATCGGCGGCGCCTTGCGCGACCGCTTCGACGATCACCTCGCTCGGGCGTTCCCCGACATCGACATCGACATTGGGGTGGGCGGCCAGGAAGGAGCCCAACGAGTCGGGAAGGAACTCGATCAGGGCCACCGTATTGGCCAGCAGACGGACCTGGCCGCGCAGCCCGCGGGCATAGACGCCGAGTTCGCCGACCATCTGCTCCAACTGACGCTGGATCGCGCGGGCATGGTGAATCAGCGACCGACCAGCCGGCGTCGGCTGCACGCCGCGGCGGCCGCGCTCGAACAGCGGAACGCCCAATGCGGCTTCCATCCCGCGAATGCGCGCACTCGCCGAGGCCAGGGCCAGGTTCGCCCGCTGTGCACCCTGGGTGATGCTCTGCGCATCGACCACGTGCAGAAACAACCGGAGGTCGGTCAGATCGAACCGCAACGCCTGGCCCCCTTCAATAGCCTTCGGTTTTTCCGAAGGCTATTGATAGCAAATTCCGCATTGTGAAGCACGGCCGTTGTGGGGACTGTGACCGGCCACCACGGGTCCGGGAGTAGGTCATGGTTTCCGATTTCGCTTTGATTTGTCTTGCCACGACTGCGATATTCCTGCTTGCCGGCCTGGTTAAGGGCATCGTCGGCATGGGCTTGCCCACGGTCGCGATGGGGCTGTTGGCGCTGGTCATGCCGCCCGCCCAGGCGGCGGCGCTGCTGGTGGTGCCTTCGCTGGCAACCAATGTCTGGCAGATGCTCGCCGGACCAGATCCCCTGGCCCTGGCCAGGCGGCTGTGGCGCCTCCTGGCCGGTGCCTTGGTCGGTACCGTCGCCAGCGCCGGCATGCTGGCGGGTGACGGCAGCGGGCTGGCGGTCGGCGTGCTGGGCGCCGCACTGATCCTTTATGCGCTGGTCGGACTGTCTGGCCTCCGCTTCGACCTCCCGCGGCGCCACGAGGCTTGGGCGTCGCCGCTGGTCGGGATGGTGACGGGGCTGGTGACCGGCACCACCGGCGTCTTCGTGATCCCCGCGGTGCCTTATCTGCAGTCTCTCGGCCTGCAGAAGGAGGAGCTGATCCAGGCGCTTGGGCTCTCCTTCACGGTCTCGACGCTTGCCCTCGCCGCGGGCCTGCTGCGGGTCGATGCTTTCCGGTCGGAACTCCTCGCGGCCTCGCTGCTCGCGTTCGCGCCGGCCCTGGGCGGCATGGTGATCGGCCAGTGGCTGCGCAGACGGATCGGTACCGCGTCCTTTCGCGTGGTGTTCTTCGGCGGGCTGCTGGGACTTGGGGCCCACCTCGCCTGCCGCGCCGCCTTCCGCGCGATGGTCTAGGATTCCACCAGGCAGCGGGGCTATGCGATCCCGTCGCCGGCCACCCGCTCAGTCGAAGAACACCGCGAGCCAGACCGTCGGCTGGTCAGGGTCGGTCGCCTCGACGCGATGGCGGACATGGGCCGGGATCAACAGCCAGTCCCCCGGTTCGAGGCGACGGGGTTCGTCCTCGTCGGCAAAACGGAGAACCGCGGAGCCGCTGAGCACGGCGACCCATTCCTGTTCGGCCTGGTCATACCAGAACCCCGGCGCCGAGGCCTGCCCGCTCGACACGATCCGCTCGATCCGCACCGAAGCCCCGGTTGCCAGGAGCAGACACGCCTCCTCCGCGGCCTGGCGGGGCAGTTCGGCGAAAAGATTGCCGGACGGCGAACCCTGTCCGAATGCAGGAGTGGCCGGGGCGGGTACGGCGGGAGGGATACTGTCGCCGTGGTCGGTCATCGCACCGGCGTCCTTCCGGAGTTATGATCGGTTGCCCCGCCGCGGCCGGTTTCCCGGTCGCGATCACGCGTCGGGCCGACGTCATATTTCCCCGCCGTGCGGTGTGGAGTCAACCGCGCCGGCGTTGGCGCGATGGCCCAAGCCGTGATTGGCTGCCGCCATCGCGTCGACCATGACCGATGCCGTTATTTGAAAGTACAGGTCGCCTGTCGGGGGTGCCGATAGTCAAAGTCTCTAGGCACTCTAATCAGAACTCTCCGTTGAAGATTCCAAGTATCTATTGGTGCTGACACACACATATCAAGCATCAACTGATGCGTACGCATCGCCATTTCGGAACCCACCGCGACAATTTCGAGAAGCCCACCCGGCCTAATCACACGTTCCAGCTCTAGAGGGAAGATTGGCGTGCCGGAAATGAAAATCTTATCGGCGAAATGGTCTTCGAAGGGCATTTTCTGGCCGAACCCGAAAATTAGATGTTTTATCGGGATTTTAAACATACCGTCAGTGGTACGGACCAGGCTGCAGTTGAGATTTATCGAATTATTGCTCCCCCATTGTTTACCGTCGGCCTGGGCAAGCCCCTCACCCCCAATATCAAGGAAGATGCCCCCGTCGGAATCGGTGAGCCCCAGGTCTGCCCGCGACACCCTGCGACCGTTGTAAGGATCCCACATATCCTCGCGGCAAAAATATGTCTTCCCAGGTTCCAGGCCCGACGGCTTTCCAAGCCTCAGCTTGATTCTCTCAACCTTGCAGGCGGTATCGCAAACACCGGCCGGCGGCCGGCATACCCCCCCGATTTCGGTCAGCCCCATCTGGCACTGCGGAGGGCAGTAGGCATAGGGAAAGGCGAACAGAAACGCGCTGAACAAGACCACGCAATCGCGATCCGTGCATGCCCTTTGATCGTTGTCGCCGCAGAACTTTGCCTGACGTTCTGCGGCTCCCGCCCAAGGGGCGGCGATCGACGCAGCGATGATGGCCAAGCCCAGAAACTTCGCGAGAATCCGGAGCGCCCTGGAGGTCACTCGCACCATTTCCATCGGAGACTCCTCCTGGTCAAAGCGGCGCGGTCAAGCAGCTCTGCCAAAACCACGCCAAAAGCGGGATACGGTCTGCACCCCGCTTCATTTTTTGCAAAGCGGCTTCGTCTTGATTTAGCACCCCCCTGGAAACACTTTCCCACTCCCGCCCGACGTTTCGGAACCACCAACATCAATTGTGCCATCCTCGTTGATCGTGATATTGATCAGGCCGGTTCCTTCATAGCCAAATCCCCATCTTCCATTGTCAAACTCGATCTTGGCCGCCCACGAATAACCAGGGCAGATCTTATCTGATTCGCCAATAAAGATGACCCCATATGTCGGGATGGCAATTCCAATCTGAAACTTACTGGTGCCAAGATCGCCTATTACCACAGAATTGCCGCCAGGAACCAATGATGCTACAGATATTGTTTCAGAAGTTTTGTTGATTATCTTATTCAACATGAAGTTTGCTTCAGCAAGATTTGGCGAGAGAGAAAGAAGTACTGACATACCCGCCAGAGTAATTTTACCTCTGACCTTCATGATTACCTCCTATTTTGGCCATGACCACACCACACTGGAGAGTCGGCGGTGCCGATAATAATGATCCAGGCTACAGAAGAATATAATGCCATGATCTTTTGTTTGCAATTATCAATTATTATATTTATAGCTTATGGTTGGATTTATAATTAATATTGTTGACGCCTAACGTTCCTTAGCATCTCATGTTTATTTGTTAATGATTTCAGTTTGATTTATAAATATCTTCTTTGCTGATGTCCTGTCAACCGGCACACCCCAGACCGGTCGTCCTCGCCACTGCCTCCGGCCCCGCATCGGCCTGATGCATGTCCAGGGATTGCCGCATAAACTGTGGGGACGAGTGGTGGCGACGGAAACGATCGGAGGAACCATGGAAGCCGGAACGCTGGTCATCCTGATCGGGTCCGTGCTGGTGCTCGCGAGCATCCTGACCAGCCTGTTGTCGTCACGGATCGGTGCGCCCCTGCTGTTGACCTTCCTCGGCCTGGGGATGCTGGCCGGCGAGGCCGGCCCCGGCGGCATCCGCTTCGACGACGCGCCGCTGGCGATTCTGATCGGCAATTGCGCACTGGTGATCATCCTGTTCGACGGCGGATTGCGCATGGACAAGGCGACCCTGCGCGCCGCCTGGGCGCCGGCGCTGGCGCTGTCGACCCTGGGCGTGCTGGTCACCGCCGGCGTGGTCGCCGCCGCGGTGCATTGGGCCCTGGGCAAGGACTGGCAATCGGCGTTGCTGTTGGGTGCCATCGTCGCCGCCACCGATGCCGCCGCGGTATTCGTGCTGGCGGGGCGCAGCGGCATCACGCTGCGCGACCGCTTGCGCGCGACCTTGGAAATGGAGTCCGGCAGCAACGACCCGATGGGCATCTTTCTGACCATCGCCTGCGTCGGGTTGATCGGCCACGAGCATCAGACCCCGGGCTGGGGGCTGGTGGTCGATTTCGTCTGGCAGATGGGGCTGGGCGGCGCCGTCGGGCTGGCCGGCGGTGCGGCCTTGGTCGGTCTGGTCAACCGTATGGAGATGTCGGCCGGGCTCTATCCGATCCTGGCGGTCGCCGCCGCCCTGTTCACCTTCTCGGGTACCCAGTTGCTGGGCGCCAGCGGCTGGCTTGCGGTCTATCTGATGGGCATGGTGGTGGGCAACCGCCGGGTGCGCGCCGGCCGCTTGGTCGGGCGTTTCTTCGATGGCATGGCCTGGCTCAGCCAGATCGTGCTGTTTCTGATGCTGGGTCTGCTGGTGGCGCCGCAGCAGCTGCTCGACGAATGGCCGACCGCGGTGGCGGTCGCCGGCGCCCTGATCCTGCTGGCGCGGCCGGCCGCGGTCGCGCTGTGCCTGTCGCCTTTCGGCTTTTCCTGGCGCGAGCAGGCGTTCGCGGCCTGGGTCGGCCTGCGCGGTGCGGTCCCGATCTTCCTGGCCCTGTTCCCGCTGCTGGCCGGCATCGACAACGCCCGCAGCTATTTCAACATCGCCTTCGTGGTGGTGATCGTATCGCTGGCGATCCAGGGCTGGAGCCTGCCCTGGATGGCGCGCTGGCTGGGGGTGGCGCTGTCGCCGCGTCCGGAGGAAGCCGACAAGGTCGACCTCGACGCCATGCGCAACCTCGACCGCGACCTGATCGCCTATACGGTCAAGCCGCACAGCCGCGCCACCGATTTCGCCTTCGCCAAGCTGGCGCTGCCGCCGCGGGTCCAGATCCTGACCGTATTGCGCGAAGGTACCGTTCTGAAGCTCGACGAACTCGACCGGCTTCACGCCGGCGACTTCGTCCTGGTCCTGGTGCCGCCCGAGCTGAGCCTGGTCGCCGACCGCTTCTTCTCGCGCCGCTTCCGCTCGACCGCCGGCCAACTGCGCCGGGAGCAAGGCGATTTCGTGGTCGACGGCGCCACCGCGATCGACGGGCTGGCCAAGATTTACGAATTCCCGGTGCGCCCGGATCAGCACGGCCTGACCGTCGCGGCGGTGCTGGCGAAGCGGCTGGGTCCGGCGGCGGGGCGCGGCGACCGGGTGCGCTTCGGTGGGGTCGAACTGATTGTGGTCGATATGATCGGCGCGGAAATCAAACACATCGGCATCGCCCTGGACGGGCCGCCACCCTCGCGTTTGCAGACCCTGGGGCGCTGGCTCGGCCGTTTCCGCCGGCCGGCGCGCCCAGGGCGGTGACCATCGCGGCTCAGCGCTCCGAATGGTGCTTCTTGCCTTCGACCTGATCCACGACATAGCCGCCGGCGGCTCCGACGGCGCCGCCGATCGCAGCACCGCAGGCGACGCAGCCGCCGGTAACCGCAGTAATCACGGCACCGCTGGCGGCCCCGATGGCGCCGCCGCTGAGCACTCGCTGCTCGGTATGGTTCATGTCGGCGCAGCCGCCGAGCCCAATCATGGCGACTACCGCCAAGGGGAGCAGTTTACGGGTCATCAGTACCTCCTGTGATCGGCCCAAGAGCCTGGTTAGTCTGGAACCGGGTTTAGAGTTAGACTTGTCGCCGGCTTGGCAATTGACGATAGATTGACACAAACTGACCATGACGCGAGAGACAAGATCATGATAATATTTGGTCGGGAGCCCTACTCTCTCGGGCGGAATTCTGGCCGCACTCACGATCGCGCCCGCCACAACAGCTGGTCGAACTCGCCACCTTCGTCAAAAAACCGCGCCTGGACCGCGGCCCAACCGCCGAACATCCGATCCACCGTGAAGACCGCGACCGGCGGCAGCGGCGGCACGCCGCGGAGCGTCGGGATCGCCAGCCGCGGCCGGTAGTGGGCGCGCGCCGCCAGTTCCTGCGCAGGTCGGGTGAACAGGAAGCGGGTGTAGGCCTCCGCGATCTTGCGGCTGCCATGGCCGTCGGCCACGGCATCGACCACCGCGACCGGCGGCTCGACCAGGATGCTGAGCGATGGCCTGACGATCTCGAAACGGTTGGCGCCGAATTCCACCTGGGCGGCCAGCGCTTCGGCTTCCCAGCCGACCAGAACATCGCCGACACCATGATCGGCAAAGGCAACCACCGCACCGCGACTGCTGTTCTGGAACACCGGGATATTGGCGACCAGCCGCGCGACGAAGTCCCGTGCCGCGGCCTGGTCATGGCTGTTGCGGTCGAGCGCGGCCCCCCAGGCGGCGAGAAATGTCCAGCGCGCCCCGGCCGCGGTCCTGGGGCTGGCCATCACCACGCGCGTCCCCGGCCGGGTCAGATCCGGCCAGTCCACGATGCCCTTGCGATTGCCCTTGCGCACCAGGAAGGCCACGGTCGACGTATAAGGCGCGCTGTTGAACGGCAGCCGATCGCGCCAGTCAGACCCGACCAGTCCGGCGGCAACCATCTGATCGATGCCGTCACCGTCGATCCAATGGATCACGTCGGCGTCGAGCGGCGTCCCGGGAGGGTTCATCGGCCGGCCAGGATCGCTATGGGAAACGTGCAAGACCGGCTCGGTGTCGGAGCCGCGGCCCCACTCCTCGGCGAATAGCGCGCCATATTGAGCGTAGGATTCCGCACTCGGCCAGGTCGAGATGCCAAGCCGGGCCGTCGGTTTGACGACGCCGGCGGCGCCGATCACACCGGCCGTGACCAGAATGGTCGCAATCAGCTTGGCCAAGGATGAGGTCAGCATGGTCTCCTCCCATTATTCTGATCAATCAGCCCTGGCCGATCACAGCCGATCAGCAGGACAGGCGTGGCGTCACCCGGTTGACCGGCAAGGCGGCGATCAGTTCGCCGGCCTTGGCTTTGCCATCGGTCCAGCCATGGGTGGCGGCCAAGCCGACGCCATCAGCCTGGCGGCACCAGCCGCGGTCCGACAGGCGCCGTTCGATGCGTGCGCGGATCAGGTTGTGCAAAGCCTCGCCATTGCTGTCCTCGGCGCCACGCGGCCCAAGATAGACCAGGCCGATCCGGCGGTCGGGCAGCCGGCCGATGCAGCCGAGCGGTGCCAGGGCATCTGCGATCGTCGCTTCAAGCGAGGCCGGCGCGCGCGGCGGCGGCGTCACGGCAAACAGGGATACCGGAGTGTGGATACCGCTCAGCAGGTCGAGGATGTGTTCGAGCATCGCCTCGAAGCCTCGTCGTGGCAGGAGGCCGCGTATTTCCGGCGGCGGCGGCGGCTTGGTGATCGATCGACGGAGGGCCGCCAGGATGCCGGGATGTGGCATGGGGGCTTGTCCTTGTTGACGGCGGTTACTTTGACGGCGGTCGCCTTGGCGGCGGTTGGCCCGACGGCGGTTGGTTTTTCGGCGGCTGACCTGACGGCAGTTCCCGGTAACACACCGCTCAAGACCGGCGGTTGACCGGACTCTGCGGTCGACCCGTCATGATCGCGCGCTGGCCGGTCTCGGCAAGACGCCCCGGCATGACCGGTTTCGGAAAGGGGGCGTAGCCGCGGGTGTGGCCGACCATGGCGACCCGGGGGCGGTGGGGTTGGGACGGACCCGACCGCATCCCGGTCGGGTCCTCCGGTTGGTGACGCCGCTGCGGGCGAAGCCATGACGCGATCGGCATGGGTGTCTCCTGTGGCAAAAGCCGGTGACGACGCTTGTGACCTTTTTGGACCCGGCCGCCGGGGACCGCTTCAGCGGGCCGCGGCACGGGAGGCGGTCAGCGCAAATTGAGTGGCACCACGATCTGCAGGGACGGCCGCGGCGGCGCAACCACGACCGGCGCCGGTGCGACGTAATACGGACGCGGCCGGACCACCACGGGTCGTTCGACGACATAGCCCCGACCCGGCACGACTACGGTGTGGTGGGGGGTATGGTGGGGACGGTGGTGGCGATGGTGTCCATAGTCGCGATCGTGCCAATGATCGGCGAGCGCCGGGCCGGCGCTGAGGAGACCACCCAGCGCCAGCGCGGCGACCAGAGCGGCCACGGGCGACCGGGTGGTGGCTTTGCGGGCGTAAGGTTGGTTCGACGACATGGCTTATCTCCTGTGGGTTGGCCTGGCGTGGAGGCGAAGGGGGCCGGCACGCCTTGAACCTGAAGATGAGCCGATCGTGGCCAAAGCGGGTGGGACAAGAACGGGATCAATTTGGGACCGCGGCCGGCGCTGCGGCCGAGGTCGCCGGACCGCGGTCGTTGACGCTGACGCCGACGCGCCCTAGGGTCGGCCGACGCATTGGAACCGGACGAAAGCGCAAGGCACCATGGCATCGGAACGCGACCTGGCGATGACGGCCAAGGCCTGGCCATTCGAAGAAGCCCGCAAGCTGCTGGCTCGCTGCGCTGGGCAGGTTCCGGCCAAGGGCTATGTCCTGTTCGAGACCGGTTACGGGCCGTCGGGTCTGCCCCATATCGGCACCTTCGGCGAGGTCGTGCGCACGACCATGGTCCGCCAGGCGTTCCGGCGGCTGTCCGACATCCCGACCCGGCTGTTCTGCTTCTCCGACGATATGGACGGGCTGCGCAAGATTCCGGACAACGTACCGAACCCCGAGCTGATCCGGCCCCATCTGGGCAAGCCGCTGACCCAGGTGCCCGACCCGTTCGGCGAATTCGAGAGCTTCGGCCATCACAACAACGCCCGGCTGCGCGGATTCCTCGATGCCTTCGGCTTCGAGTATGAGTTCCAGTCGTCGACAGACTGGTACCGTTCCGGCCGGTTCGACCGCGCGCTGCTGACCGTGCTGCGCCACTACGACGAGATCATGGCGGTGATGCTGCCCAGCCTGCGCGAGGAGCGGGCCAAGAGCTACAGCCCGTTCCTGCCGATCTCGCCGGTCTCCGGCCGGGTGCTGCAGGTGCCGATCCTGGAGCATCGCGCCGAATACGGCACCGTGGTGTTCGAGGACGAGGATGGCATGCAAAAGGAGCTGCCGGTGACCGGCGGCCATTGCAAGCTGCAGTGGAAGCCAGACTGGGGCATGCGCTGGCAGGCACTGGGCGTCGATTATGAAATGTCGGGCAAGGACCTGATCCCGTCGGTCGAGCTTGCCGGCAAAATCTGTCGAATTCTCGACGCCAAGCCGCCCGAGGGCTTCAACTACGAGCTGTTCCTCGACGACAAGGGCCAGAAAATCTCCAAGTCCAAGGGCAATGGCCTGACCGTCGAGGAATGGCTGCGCTATGCCCCGCCGGAAAGCCTGGCGCTCTACATGTTCCAGAAGCCGCGCTCGGCCAAGCGGCTGCATTTCGATGTGATCCCGCGGGCGGTCGACGAATATCTCGACTGCATCCGACGCTTCGCCGCCGAGACGCCGGAGCGCCAGATCGAAAGCCCGGCCTGGCATCTGCACGACGGCCGTGTGCCCGAAGCCGGTTCCGATCTCTCGTTCAACCTGCTGCTCAACCTGGCCGGCGTCGCCCACGCCGAAAGCAAGGACGCGCTGTGGGGCTTCATCAGCCGCTATGCGCCCGATGCCAGCCCGGAGACGGCACCGCTGCTCGACCGCCTGGCTGGATACGCGGTGCGCTACTACCATGATTTCGTGCTGCCGACCAAGCAGTATCGGGCACCGACCGAGACCGAGCGCGCCGCACTGGCCGATCTGCTGGCGGCGTTGGAACAGCTGCCCAGGCACGCCGATGGCGCGGCAATCCAGACCCTGGTGTTCGAGATCGGCAAGCGCCATCCCTTCCCCGAGTTGAAGGCGTGGTTCCAGGCGCTCTATGAGACGCTGCTCGGCCAGGCGACCGGGCCGCGCATGGGCTCGTTCATCGAGGTCTACGGCATCAAAGAGACCTGTCGGCTGATCGAGGACACGCTGGCGCAGCCCGCCGCTTGAGCCCGGCGAGGTAATCCCGGCGGCGTGACGACGAAGGTATTTTGCAATGATGCGTACGGCGACAGTATTGGGGCTCGTCGGCTTGGCCGCGGCGACCGGGCTGATCGCCTGGCAGGGCGTGGCCGCGGTTCTGACCGCGCTGGCCGGCGCCGGCTTCGGGATCGTTTGGGCCAGCCTGTTCCACTTGGTGCCGATGGCTTTGAACGCGCGAGCCTGGCAAGTGCTGTGGCCGGGCGCCCAGCGCCCCTCGTTGTGGTTCTTCACCGAGACCGTGTGGCTGCGCGAGGCGGTCAACGGTTTGCTGCCGGTGGCACGGATCGGCGGCGAGGTGGTATCGGCGCGCCTGATGATGCAGCGCGGCCTGCGCACCGCCCCGGTGGTGGCCAGCCTGGTGGTCGATATGACGGTGTGCATCGGCACCCAGTTCCTGTTCACCGTGCTCGGGCTGGTGGTGCTGATGGCCAACACCGACGACGGCGAAACGGTGGCGCGGATCGGGCTTGGTCTGCTGATTACCATCCCGCTGCTGGCGCTGCTGGTGCTGGTGCAGAAATACGGGCTATTTGAACTGGCAGCGCGGCTGTTCCGGGCGCTGTTCGGCGATCGCTGGTCGGGCCTGGCGGTGAGCAGCGAGCGGCTCGACCGCGCGGTCCGGCTGTTCTACCGCCGGCGCGGCCGAATTCTTTCCTGCGCGTTGTGGCAGTTCGTAGCCTGGGTGTCGGGCACCGGCGAAATCTGGCTGGCGCTTTACTTCCTGGGTCAGCCGGTGACGCTGCTGGAAGCGCTGCTGATCGAATCCCTGGCCCAGGCGGTCAGCAGTGCCGCCTTCGTGGTACCGGGTGCGATCGGCGTGCAGGAAGGCGGCTTCGTCCTCTTCGGCAGCCTGCTCGGCCTCGGCCCCGAAGTGTCGTTGGCCCTGGCTCTGGCCCGCCGGGCGCGGGATCTGCTGTTGTTCCTGCCGCCGGTGATCGCCTGGCAGATTTTCGAAGGCCGGCGCCTGGTGCAGCAACCATAAGAAAAAGGGGTGCCGAGAGGCCCCCCTTTCGATCCCCCAGGGGGTTCCAGGGGGCCTCGCGGCCCCCTGGCCTTCTTTGTACCCTACTCCAAAGCCTTACAGACTTCTTCGCAGACTTTCTTGGCGTCGCCGAACAGCATCATGGTGTTGGGGCGGAAGAACAGTTCGTTGTCGACACCGGCATAGCCGGACGCCATCGAGCGTTTGACGAAGAACACGGTCTTGGCTTTTTCGACGTCGAGGATCGGCATGCCGTAGATCGGCGAGGCCGGGTCGGTCTTGGCCGCCGGGTTGGTCACGTCGTTGGCGCCGATCACGAAGGCGACATCGCACTGGCCGAAATCGCGGTTGATTTCGTCCAGTTCGAACACTTCGTCATAGGACACGTTGGCCTCGGCCAGCAGCACGTTCATGTGTCCGGGCATGCGGCCGGCGCCCGGGTGGATGGCGTAGCGGACGGTCGCCCCTTCTTTCTTCAGGAGGTCGCCCATTTCGCGCAGTGCGTGCTGGGCTTGGGCGACCGCCATGCCGTAACCGGGCACGATGATCACCGAGGCGGCGTTCTTCATGATGAAGGCGGCATCGTCGGCCGAACCCGCTTTCACCGTACGATCGCCGCCGGGTCCGCCCGCCGGTCCCGCCGCCTCGCCGCCGAAGCCGCCGAGGATGACATTGAAGATCGAGCGGTTCATCGCCTTGCACATGATGTAGCTCAGGATGGCGCCCGAGGAGCCGACCAGGGCTCCGGTGATGATCAGCAGGTTGTTTTGCAGGGTGAAGCCGATGCCGCAGGCGGCCCATCCCGAATAGCTGTTGAGCATCGAGATCACGACCGGCATGTCGGCGCCACCGATCGGCAGGATCAACAGGAAGCCCAGTGCGAACGAGGCGATGACGATCGCCCAGAACACCGCGGCGGAATTGCTGGTGCAAAGCAGAACCACCAGGACGATGGTCAGAATGCCCAAAGCCGCGTTGAACAGATGCTGCCCCGGAAACACCAGCGGCTTGCCGCTGATCAGCGCCTGCAGCTTGGCAAACGCGATCACCGAGCCGCTGAAGGTGATGGCGCCGATCGCGGTACCGATCGACATCTCGACCAGGCTGCCGATCGCGATGTTGCCGGGGGTGCCGATGCCGTAGGACTCCGGCGCGTAGAACGCAGCGGCGGCAACGAACACCGCCGCCAGGCCGACCAGACTGTGGAAGGCGGCGACCAGCTGGGGCAGCGCCGTCATCTGGATTTTCTTGGCGATGAAGGTGCCGACGACGCCGCCGATGGCGATCGCAACCACAATCGGGATGTAGGATTGGACGCTGGGCAGCGCCAGCGTGGTCACGATGGCGATGACCATGCCGATGATGCCGTATCGATTGCCTTGCTGGGCGGCATCGGGCGAGGACAGGCCCTTCAGCGCCAGGATGAAGCACACCGAGGCGACCAGATAGGCCAGGGTGGAAATGGTTTCCATGGTCTTGGTCTCCCCTTACTTCTGCTTCTTCTTGAACATCGACAGCATCCGCTGGGTGACGATGAAGCCACCGAAGATGTTGACCGATGCCAAGGCCACCCCGACAAAACCGAGGCCGGTCGAGAAATCGATCTTGGCCGGGCCGGCGGCGATCAGGGCGCCGACGATGATCACCGAGGATACCGCATTGGTCACCGCCATCAGCGGGGAATGGAGCGCCGGGGTGACTCGCCAGACCACGTGGTAGCCGACGAACACGGCGAGCACGAAGACGGTGAGACCGGTGAGGAAGAAGGCGCCATGGCCGCCGGCGGCGGCTTCGGCCACATGGCTTGCGGCGTCGGCGACCTGGACGGGGATGAGATCGTGAGGATTCATGACGGCGTTCCCCCTCAGGCTGTCTTGCCGGCGTCGGCGAAGGCGGGATGGACGATCTGGCCGCCACGGGTCAGCGCAGTGGCCTTGATGATCTCGTCGTCCCAGTTAAGCTTCAGCGCCTTGGTTTCCTTGTCGATCTGCGGCGTCAGGAAGTTGAGCAGGTTCTTGGCGTATAGCGCCGAAGCATCGACCGCGATCCGGCTCGGCACGTTGATGTAGCCGACGATATTGACGCCATTGTCAGTGGTGACGATCTGGCCGGCGACCGCCCCTTCACAGTTGCCGCCCTGTTCGACCGCCAGATCGATGATCACCGAACCCGGCTTCATCGACTTGACCATGTCGGCATTGACCAGGATCGGCGCCTTGCGACCCGGGATCAGCGCGGTGCAGATCACGATGTCCTGCTTCTTGATTGTCTCGGCGATCAGAGCTGCCTGCTTGGCCTGGTATTCCGCGCTCATTTGCTTGGCATAGCCGCCGGCGGTCTCGGCCTGCTTGAACTCCTCGTCCTCGACCGCAACGAAGGTGCCGCCCAGGCTCTGGACCTGCTCCTTGACCGCCGGGCGTACGTCGGTGGCACTGACGATGGCACCCAGCCGCTTGGCGGTGGCGATCGCCTGCAGGCCGGCGACGCCGACGCCCATGACCAGGCAGCGGGCCGGCGGCACGGTACCGGCGGCGGTCATCATCATCGGGAAGGCGCGGCCGAACACCACCGCGGCATCGACCACCGCCTTGTAGCCGGCCAGGTTGGACTGGCTCGACAACACGTCCATGGTCTGGGCGCGGGTGATGCGCGGCATGAATTCCATTGCAAAAGCGTCGACCTTGGCCGCGGCATAGGCCGCGATCTGTTCCTTGGCCTGATAGGGCGACAGGATGGCAACCAGGGTGGCGCCAGGCTTGATCAGCGCCAGTTCATCGGGACCGCCTTCGCCGGCGGTCAGGGGACGCTGGACCTTGAGCACGACATCGGCATCGGCCAGGGCCGCCGCCTCGTCGGCAGCAATGGTCGCCCCGGCATCGGCATAGGCCTGATCGGTATAGGCGGCACTGACGCCGGCACCGCATTCAACCACGACATCGACGCCCAGCGCCTTGAATTTCTTCACAGTCTCTGGAGAGGCCGCGACGCGCAGTTCGTACGAGCGCCGCTCCTTGGGTATCGCCAATTTCATATTTCGTTTCCCCTGCCTCATTCTTACGCGCCGGAAGCACAGTCTCCGGCTTTGAGCCTGCAAAATGCCGGATCGTTAGCGGTTTGTGAAGGCTTAGGCGGGGGATCAGAGGTTATTCGGTTTCGAAGGTCAAGAATCCCGATCGAAATCGGGCGACGGCGCGGCGGCTGGGGCCAGCGACAACCCATTCCGCGCGGCCGACCCTGGGCCACACCGGAAGGAAGCGGCAGGCCGAGGCAGCGCCACCGAGGTCGACCGCGAATCGGTTCGGCTTTTACCGGCTTCGTGGAAAGACCACCGCGGCTGCTACGGTTGGCGGTGACAGGCGGCTATCCTGGTGTTTCCAGTATGGGAACGCGAGGAGATCGCCCGTCGCCGCACGCGATTCGGAAGTCCGCACCGGATTTTGAGCCGGCAGTGAAGGGAAAAGGCTGCGGCCGATCCAACCCGATAGGGCGAAAAAAAGTGGCGCCCCGCAGCTATGGCTGCCGGCCTAAGCCGCACCGCCACAGCAAACAGCAGCGCAGAGTGCCAATCTCGATGAATGATCAATATTCAATTTATTACATAAAATTAATAATTTTGACACCTTATTTGATGCCTACGGGACACCCATGATATCACTGTCAAGAAATTCTGCCGATTTATTAATTTGAATGAAATTCATAAATTGTCAGTTGTTGAGCAATATTTCATATTAAGCGCTGCATGTACTTCGTCCAATAAGGGGGTGTCGGCTATTTATTTATATAATCCTGGAAAGAGCGATTTATCGCTCCGTCGTTGGGCAGCCGCCGCCTTTCGGTTGCTCAGCGCCAAATCGCCCGGTAGGCTGCGGAAAATCGCTGGAAACGGAGGCGGCGGCGCATGGCTGCGAGGTCGAAGCGTCCCAAATTGCTCTCGACGGTCACTGCGGCGGCGCTCGCATTGACCGCGGCAATTTGTCCGCAGCTGACGGCTGGGGCGGCCGATGCGGAGTCTGACGACTTCTACTGGTACCAGTCTGATTTCGATGCCGTCCTGGAGCGTTGCCACCTCGCCGACCAACGCCCCTCCTGGTGCCAAAGCTGGGTCGATGCCATGGAGGCGGCACGCCCCAAGGAGGCCGAGGTCTCACAGCCGGAATGGCGACGGATGACCTTCGCGCGCGGACTGGAAATCTGCGCCGTGCCCTTGCTGCCGCCCGATTGGTGTGGCGCCTGGCACGCCGCGATGAAGCAGGTCAGCGAGCAGCCGCCGTACAGCAGCTTCGCCGGTGGTCTGGCGGCGCGACGCGCCCAATTGCTGGCCGAGATCGCCGAGGCTGCGCGGGTCTGGCGCGAACTGGTGCAACGCGCCGGCCTCAATCGCCTCAAGCCCGAGGATTTCCAGGAACTCGACCGACGGATCGAATTCGGCGACGACAAAGCGATGGAACTCCAGGCCTGGCTCTATTTCGATGGCCGCGGCGTCAAAAAGGATTTCGCCCGCGCTTATGAGTATTATTTCAAGGCGGTGCGGGCCGGGCGCACCGATCTGGTCAAGACTCTCGACCAGATCTGGCCCCGGCTGCGCCAGCACGAGCAAGAACAGATCGCCCGCGAATTCGCCCGGCCAAAATAGCCCAGCCAAAATAGCCTGGACGTGCCGGGTCACCCCCCGTGCTCGGGTTCGACACCACGGTGGAAACCCAGGACACCGAACAACAGACTGCTCTGGCGGACTTCGACGAAGCCGAATTCGCGCAATACTGCAGAGAATTCATCGGCAGAGTAGAACAGCTCCAGGGCGTCGACGAAATAGCGCCGGCAGCGCTTGGCCTCCGGGCTCGAGCGGAAAACCAGGCTGGTGAAGGCCAGGGTGAAACGCAGAAAGCCGAAATAAACCGCCTCGACCACGCGGTTGCTCGGGCGCAGCATGTCCGAGTGATAGAAATGCCCACCCGGCTTCAGGACCCGTCTGATCTCGGCGAAAACCTCCTTGACCCGCAGATGGCGGGTGGCGAATTGCAAGGTGACCAGGTCGAAATGGTTGTCGGGATAGGGCAGGACGTGAACATCGCCGACCCGGCAGTCGATCGCGAAACCCAAGGTCCGCGCGTTCTGCTCGCCGACTTCCAGCATCTCCGCGCTGCGGTCGATGGCGTGAACATCCAGACCGGGTTCACGCTTCAGCAAAGCGATGCCGATTGCGTTGGTGCCGGCGCAGACATCGAGCACCCGCTGACCCGGCTTGACCTCGACCACCGCCATGAACCGGCGGAGAAACCAGTTCCACAGGCCCAGGCTGGCAACGTGGTTGGCGCGATCGTAATAGCGCGCGACATCGGCGAAGACGGCGTTGAGGTCCTGTTTCCAGATGCGGCCGAAGCGCTGTTCGCGCACCCCTTCACGCGCGTCAATGGCGTCAATCGGCAAATCGATGTGCGACATCCGGGCCTCCTCACAGGTTTTGTTCGTTCGGTGCCGGCGCAAAGGACGTCACCGTCGCTGGCAGCTGGCTTCGGTCGATGGCGATGCCGGTTGATCGGAAACGGATGTCCTGCCACCCACCGCCGAGCATCCCGACCACCACTGAGGGTTCTGAATCTCTCGCCATGGCGCCGCCGACGCAATTCGTAGGTCTACTAATTCGTATGTATACTTATGATCGAAAATTGGTCTGACCTCTATCCGCCATTGGGCGGCCTCGGCAGGCCGGTGCCGGGCCGTCGTGGTGCAGGGCCGGTCGCGGCGCAGGGCCGGTCATGGCACATTGTAGCGCCGGCCTGCGGTGTCATGGCTTGCCTTCCACCCGCCCCCTGCTCGCCGGGGCGGCAATACGATCGCCGGGGAGTTCCGCCAATGGTCCAGAGGCTGCCCGATCCGACCCAGCTTGGCCGCGAAGCACTGGCCGCGGCGACCCGGCTTGTCGCCCAGGCCCAGGCCGCGGTTGCGGCGGTGGTCGCGCCGCAAGGGACGATCGATCCCGACCGGCTTGACGGCGCGCAGTTCGCCGCCCACGGCCTGGCATGGCTCGCGACCTATGTCGCCGCGCTTGAGGCCCTGCTGTCCTGGGCCGAGCGACTGACCGCCGGGACCGGGCTCGGCGAGCTGGAAGCCCTGATTGTGCAGGTCGGGTTCGGCGAGTATCTCAACCAGATCGCCGGCGGCATCGCGATGAGCCAGGGCGAAACCGCCCGTCCGCCCGATCTCGGCCTCGACACGGCGGCGGTCGCCGCCTTCGCGCGGGTCCCGGCGGTCGAGCGACTGCGCCGCGACGGCGCCACCGCGGCAGTGCGCCAGCGGCTGGCGGTTTTGCTCGGCGAGCGGCTGGAAACCGGCCGACTGAGCGACACCGCCCCCGGCGACGATACCCTGGTGATGGTCCAGGACCAGTTCCGCGCGGTCGCCGACGATCTGTCCGGTCTGGTTCAGGCGTGGCATCGCGCCGATACCCTGATTCCGATCGAGGTGGTCGGCCAGTTGGGCGCGCTCGGCATCTTCGGTCTGACCATACCCGAGGCGTTCGGCGGCTCCGGCCTCGGCAAGCTGGCGATGTGCATCGTCACCGAGGAACTGGCCCGCGGCTGGCTGGCCTTGGGCTCGCTGGGCACCCGCGCCGAGATCGCCGGCGACCTGATCCTGGCCCACGGCACCGAAGAGCAGCGGGCGCGCTGGCTGCCCGGTATCGCCGACGGAACCCTACTGCCCTGCGCGGTGTTTACCGAGCCGGACAGCGGCTCCGACCTCGCCAGCCTGCGCTGTCGGGCGCCGCGCGACGGTGCGGGCTACCGGGTCAGCGGCACCAAGACCTGGATCACCCATGGCGCCCGCAGCGACCTGATGATCCTGCTGGCACGCAGCGACCCGAAAGCCGAGGGCTATCGCGGGCTGTCGATGTTCGCGTTTGAAAAGCCGCGGGGAACCGACGCCGAACCGTTTCCGCTGGCCGGCATGAGCGGCAGCGAGATCAAGGTGATCGGCTATCGCGGCATGAAGGAATACGAGATCTGTTTCGATGATCTGGTCCTGCCGGCCTCGGCGCTGCTCGGCGGCATCGAAGGCCAGGGCTTTCGCCAATTGATGTCGACCTTCGAGAGTGCCCGCATCCAGACCGCGGCGCGCGCGGTCGGGGTCGCCCAGAACGCCCTGGAGCTGGGCCTGCGCTACGCCCTCGATCGCAAGCAATTCGGCCGGCCACTGCTGGCGTTTCCGCGGGTCGGCGTCAAGCTGGCCTGGATGGCGGTGGAAACCATGATCGCCCGCCAGCTGACCTGGCACGCGGCACGGCTGAAGGAATCCGGCCGGCGCTGCGATATCGAGGCGGGCATGGCCAAGCTGCTGTCGGCGCGGGTCGCCTGGGCCAATGCCGACAACGCGGTGCAGATTCATGGCGGCAATGGCTATGCCGAGGAATTCCCGATCAGCCGGGTGCTGTGCGATGCCCGCATTCTGTCGATCTTCGAGGGTGCCGCGGAAATCCAGGCCCAGGTGATCGCCCGCGGCCTGCTCGGCCGGCGCAACTGAGCGCGTTTCGACAGCGCCTCAATCGCTGCCGGTGGGCAGGCGCTCGCCGGCGCCGGGATAGTGGATCACCATCGTCCCTTCGCGAAACGCCGCGAAGGACTGCTGCCAGCGACCGCCGGGCCAGCGAAACTCCACCGAGGCCGGCGGACCGGGGCGGTAGATGCTGGTATACAGCGTGCCCCAGCCACGATCGAACGCGGTCGAATAGATCGGCGGTCGCATGAAGGTGCGGATGAAGCTGGTCAGCGGTTCCTGGTGCTGGGACAGCCAATGGAGCAGGAAGTGTTCGCGCTCGACCGTCGCGGTGGCGCGGGCATGGGAATGCCACTCGACCCGCTCCTGGTGATTGGTCGCGACCGGGGCGTGGGTGATCAACGGCTTGCGGTCGGGCGAGAGGAAGACGGTGTAATAGTGACCGGCGCGGTCGAGTGCGGTGACGTTATAGGCCATGTGGACCGGCACCCGGGTCAGCGCCGCCATCGCCTCCTCGGCGGTGTCGCAGAATTCCAGCACATAGCGCATCAGGATCGGCACGCCGAAACCCTCGCCGACCACCCGCCGGCCGCCGAAGGTCAGCGAGATCGCCAGACCGGCCTCGTTGATGCCGTCCACCGCACCCCACAGGCAATCAGCAACCGCGATCACACCCTTGCCATTCCACCGGGTCGCCAGGATCACGCCGTCGAAATAGCGCGGATCGTAGTCGTAGTTGCGGATCAGCGCCGGCTCCTCGCCGCGCCACACCGCCTGGGAACAGCCGCTGAGATAGGGCGGTGGCTGATAGAAGCTGAGGAAGCGGGCGGCGATGTCGCCACCGCCGGCCAATTCGCACAGCCGCTCATAGATCGGCACCAGCTCCGGCATATGGCCTTTGAGCGCGCGCAGGCTCGCCAGATAGGTGGCGCGCGCCTCCACGCCCTCCGACAGAAACCACCGGCGATAGGCCGGCCACAGCTGCGCGAACAGCCGTGCCCATTTGTCGCCTGGCAAATCTTCCCGGATGGCGTGGAAGGTCAATTGCATGCCGAGGCCCGCACCACACTCCGGCTCAGAGGATCTTGAACGCGGGCTCCGACAGGATCGGGGCCGCGACGCCGGCGCCGATCGGCCGGGCCTGGAAGTGGCGACGAATGCCGTTGATCCAGGCTTTGGCCCGCGGGTTGAGCTGGAAGTCCGGCGTCATCGAGCGGCCGCGAGTGATCAGGATGCCGAGATCGGCGCCCTCGTAACGGTAATCGCCCGGCTTGGAGATGCGCAGGAAGAACGCCTCGGACTCGTCCTCGATGGCGCGGCGGCGATAGTCGAAGCGGGAATAGGCGACGCTGCCGTCGGGCTGTAGCTTCCAGATGCCCGATTCCGGCGCCGCCGTGATGATGTCCACCGAATCATCGGTGTGCTTGATCACCATCTGGCTCCAGGAATCGATGTTGTCCGGGTCCGCCCAGCGGGCATTCAGCTCGGCGATATCGAGTTCAAACGGCACCCCGGAGAATTCCAACAGATGGAACAGGAACAGAGGCGCGTCGGCATGGGCGAAGGCCGCATGGTTGGTCATCGAGCTGGCGCCGGTGATCCGCGGGTTCAACTCGCCGAGATAGATCTCGCCGTGGTCGAGGTCGATCAGGAAATCCAGCTCGAAATAGCCGCGATAGCCCTCCTCGACCAGCTGTTCGCCGAACTTCACGGTGTATTCGCGCGCCTTGTCGCGAATCTCCTGGGTGAACGAGTCCTCGAAAATCTCGTTGCCGCACCAGCCGCCGCGGTAGGGGGTCAGTTCCTTGAAGCCGACCAGTTCGGTCATCAGCGGCCCGACGATGGTGCCGCGGCTGGTCGCGCAGGCTTCGATGGCCGACCCGCGGCAATTGATCCGCTTCATGATCTTGATTTCGCCCTGGCCGACGATCTCGTTCTCGTGGCGGCGGAAATCGGCCTCGGTCTTGACGAAGAAGGTGGTGTGGCCGCTGTCGCCAAAAGCGCTTTGCAGCACCAGATCGTCGCCCAGCGCGGCGGCAACCTCCTGCAGATGGCCCCAGCTTTTGACCTCGCTCAGGATGTTGGGCACGCTCGGCACGCCGGCCTTGTTGCCGATACGTACGGTCTCGATCTTGTTGTCGACCCGGCTGCGCAGGCCGGCCGACGGGAACCAGATGTCCAGGCCGAGTTCCTTGGCCAGTTCCTCGGTGCGCTCGTCGAACATCAGGAACACCAGCTTGACCTCACCGGGGCGTTGCTTGAGGTAGTCGAGCACCTCCTTGTGCTCCAGGAGGTAGTTGTTGATGTCTTCGATGCTGGTGAATTCGGCGTGGGGCAACTCCGACGGCGTAAACAAGTTGGGATGCCTGCCGTCATAACAGTCGATATAGTTGATATAGCGAAAATTACGCACCCATGAATCAATGCCCAGGAGATTAAAGTTGGTCGCGCTGATAAAATAGATCGGCAATTCATTGCGCAGGAAGTAGCGCCGAATATCCGAAATATTCTTGAGTGGTTTTTGCGCCTTCGGACCGGCGGCACCGGTAGTCAGCTGCGTCGACATTTTTTACCCCTCCCCTCACCGCTCCAATGGGAAACCAGCAGATCCCAGTCTAGTACAACCCGGATCTAATACAATCCGGCTCGCGAGCCCCGCAACGGCGTGGTCAACGGGCCGAGGGTCTCCAGATAATCGAAGCCGGGCGTCGCGCGCTGGTAGACCGGAAATTCCACCGACCGGTCCCGGAAGCTCTTCAGCACCTGGCCGAGCCCGCGGTGGCCGACCTCGCGCTGGCGGCGCACCTGTTGGAGATCAATCTCGACCGGGATCAGTTCCTCGTTGGTGCCGGCTTGGTGCAGCACGCAGCCCGCGGGATCCACGACCAGCGAGCGGCCATAGCCACCAGCTCCCAGGCCATTGATATCGAACACATAGCATTGGAACATCGCGGCGGTTGCGCGCGCCAGCGAGAGTTCGACGTCGCGATCGATGGTGCCGGTCAGCACCGGGTGCAGCAACACCTCGACGCCCATCGCGGTCAGGGTCCGGGTGGTCTCGGGAAACCAGATGTCGTAGCAGATCGACAGGCCGAAGCGGCCGACATGGGGGACATCGAAGGCGAGGAATTCGGTCCCGGCCGAAATGCCGTGCTCGTAAGGCAGGAACGGGAACATCTTGCGATAGCGCCCGACCACCTGGCCGTGGGGATCGATCACCAGCGCGGTGTTATAGACCCGGTCGCCGGCCAGTTCGAACATCGACCCCGGCACCAGCCAGATGCCGAAATCCATCGCCAGTCCGCGGAAGGTCTCCTCCGCCGGTCCCGGCATCGGCTGGGCCGTGCCGATCAGCGGCCCGAACGGCGCCAGCTCGCTGAAGACCACCATCTGGACCCAGGGAAACCGGGCCATGACGTGATAGACCTGCTCGCGCATCGCGCTCACGTTCTCGTGGGCGGCGGAGACATTCATCTGGATCCCTGCGATCGCAAACGGTACCATCGTGTTCGAGATCTCCCGGAGTTGCGACCGACGGCAAGATTGGGCCGAAACCAGGCCGGCGCCAGGCGCACAAGCCTCGATCACCGCCCGAAGACATATGGCCCAGAGACGCTACGGCCCGGCCGGCCGCCCCGGCTCAAAGCCGAACCCGTTTCTATATGGGGCTGGGCCGCCGGAGGCAACCCACGGGAAGCGATTGCAGGGCGGCGTGCCAAGGCGGCACCGCCCTGCCCGATCGCTCAGCCTTCGGCGGTGACCACAGAGGCCAGCGCCTCCTCGAACACCGACAATCCTTCGGCAACCAGGGCGTCGGACGCCGTCAGCGGCACCAGGAAGCGGATGACATTGCCGTAGACGCCGCAGGCCAGGATCACCAGACCGCGCGCCGCCGCCGCCTTGACCAGGGCCGCCGTCAGTTCGGGCGCGGGCTCACGGCCGGTACGGTCCTTGACCAGCTCCACCGCGATCATCGCACCCAGCCCGCGCACCTCGCCGATGTTCGAGAACAGGTTGCGCACGGCCAGCGTCCGCATCCGGCCGGCGATGGTTTCGCCGATCACCATCGCCCGATCGAGCAGGCGTTCGTCTTCGATCACGTCGAGGACGGCGTTGGCGGCGGCGCAGGCAACCGGGCTGCCGGCATAGGTGCCGCCGAGCCCGCCGGGGCCGACGCTGTCCATGATCTCGGCCCGCCCGATCACCGCCGACAGCGGGAAACCGCCGGCCAGACTCTTGGCCACCGTGGTCAGATCCGGCGCGACGCCGCTATGCTCCATGGCGAACAGGCGGCCGGTACGGCCGAAGCCGGATTGCACCTCGTCGGCGATCAGCACGATGCCGTGACGATTGCACAAGGACCGCAGCTGCTCCAGGAAGTCGAACGGGGCGACGACGAAGCCGCCCTCGCCCTGGACCGGCTCGATGATGATCGCAGCGACGCCCGAGGGATCGACATCGCAGCGGAACAGGGTGTCCAGCGCGGCCAGGCTGGCCCCGACGGTAACGCCGCGATAGGCATCGGGGAACGGCACATGGTAGATGTGGGGGGTGAACGGGCCACCGACCTTATAGGGCTTGACCTTGCCCGTCAGGCTCATGGTCATCAGGGTCCGGCCGTGGAAACCGCCGGAGAACGCCACCACCGCCGGACGTTTGGTGTATTCACGGGCAATCTTGACCGCATTCTCGACCGCTTCGGCGCCGGTGGTCAGGAAAATCGTCTTGTTGGGCGCCGCACTCGGCGCCAGCGCGTTCAGGCGCTCGGCCAGCCGGATATAGGGCTCGTAGGGCAGCACCTGGAAGCAGGTATGGGTATAGTGGTCGAGTTGGTCACGCACCGCCTGAAGCACCCGCGGATGCCGGTGACCGGTGTTGAGCACCGCAATGCCGCCGGCGAAATCGATCAGCCGCCGGCCTTCGACATCCCAAATTTCCGAATTCTCGGCCCGGTCCGGGAAGACCGGCAACATGCTGGCGATCCCGCGGGGAACCGCCGCCTCACGCCGCGCCTGCAGAGCCTGATTGGTCGCCATCTTCGCCGTCACCATCGTCGCCTCCGCTGCCTGTGGTCCGCGTCAGTGCCTATCACGTTTAATATATTAGACACAAGCGAAACCTTCTGCCGCCAGGTCCACCGGGATAGCCCCGAAATACGGCGGGGATTGGCCTTATGGCTTGCGCTTTATGTTTGCGAGCCGATGGCAGGACGTTTAGGATATTGAACATCGAGGGAGACGGCCATGCGGGAGATTGATCTCGAAGTCGGCGAGCGACTGCGGCGGCTGCGCGAGGGTCGGGGGTTGTCCCAGCGGCAGCTGGCACTGCGTGCAGGGGTCACCAACGGGATGATCTCGCTGATCGAGCAGAACCGGACCAGCCCCTCGGTCGCGCTGCTGCGCAAAATTCTCCAGGGCTTTCCGATTTCGCTGGCCGAATTCTTCTCGCAAGACCTACCCCCGGCCGACCGCGTGTTCTACCGCGCCGATCAACTGGTCGAATTGTCGGGACGGCTGCTGGCGCCGGGCGGCCCGGTGGTCTCGCGGCGCCAGGTCGGCAATCTCGAAGGCCGCTCGCTGCAGATTCTGCACGAACGCTATCCGCCGGGCGCCGATACCGGCCCCGACATGCTGCAGCATGTCTCCGAAGAAGGCGGCGTCGTGGTGCGCGGCCGCATCGAACTGACGGTCGGCGACCAGACCGAGAGCCTGGGACCCGGCGATGCCTACCTGTTCGACAGCACCACACCCCACCGCTTCCGCAACGTGTCGGACGGCGAGTGCCAGCTGATCAGCGCCTGCACACCGCCCTATCTTTGAGTCCTGATCGTTCCGCCGGCACTTGTCGGTGCGGCCGCACGAGCGTCACCGCGGTCGGGATGTCGCCCGTCCGGTGCCGGGGTCGCCGGGCACGCCGAACACGCTCAACAAAAAAGCCATCGCTGACCAGAGAGGATACCCATGACCACCGGCGACGCCGCACCCCAACACCACGGCGGGATTGTCCTCAGCGAGTACCACAACGCCAGCCAGCTGCGCGCCGATTCCTGGAATCGCCTGAAGAACGCGGCGGCACGTCTGAAGGAGGGCGGCCCGACCCGCCTGACCCAGAAATTGCGCCACCAGGTCGAGCAGTCGATGGCGATCCTGGAGCCGATGGAGGGCTATTGGGCCTTCCCCGGCCGCCATGCGCTGGCCAATCTGCGCCGGCTGCTCGAAGCGGAAAATTACGATCGTCTGGCCCATGTCGTCGCCCGGATCGTGCGTGCGCTGATGAGCGACGCCTACCGCCTGGAACATGTCGCCCTCAACCTGCATGAAGGCGACGAAGCGGAGGAACTGGTCGACACCCATCAGCCCGACCGCTACGCCCGCCCCTATTTCGAGGTGCTGGTGGTCGATGTGCTGTCGCTCCAGCAGGAACAGTCGCTCCAGGACGGCTTGCGCCGGATGCGGCGTGCGGAGGATTCGTTCATCTACGACGCGGTGGTGGTCGCCAGTTTCGAAGATGCCATGATCGCCACCGTGTTCAACCACAACATCCAGGCGGTGGTGATTCGCTACGGCTTTCCGTTCCGCTCGCGCCACAAGCACGAATTGCTGCAGCGCTATCTCAGCCATATCGTCGGCGAACCGGGCGATGACCTCTCGCCCGACGAGTATGGCCTGGCACTCAGCAACGTGATCGGCCGGATCCGTCCCGAACTCGATACCTACATCGTAACCGACCTGGCGGTCGAAGACATCGCGGGCAGGGTCGGCGAAAACTGCAAGCGGGTGTTCTATCACCAGGAAGACTATCTCGAACTCCACCTCAACATCCTGCGCGGCGTCAACGCGCGTTTTCAGACCCCGTTCTTCACCGCCCTGCGCACCTACAGCAAACAGCCGACCGGCGTTTTCCATGCCCTGCCGATCAGCCGCGGCAAGTCGATCGTCAAGTCCCACTGGATTCAGGACATGGGCGAGTTCTACGGCATGAATATCTTCCTGGCCGAGACCTCGGCGACCTCGGGCGGGCTGGATTCCCTGCTCGAACCCCATGGTCCGATCAAAAAGGCCCAGGAACTGGCAGCGCGCGCCTTCGGCGCCCAATACACCTTCTTCGCGACCAACGGCACCTCGACCTGCAACAAGATCGTGGTCCAGGCGCTGGTCCGCCCCGGCGATATCGTTCTGGTCGACCGCGACTGCCACAAGTCCCACCACTACGGTCTGGTGCTGGGCGGCGCCCAGGTGGTCTATCTCGATTCCTACCCGCTGTCCCGCTACAGCATGTATGGCGCCGTGCCATTGCGCGAGATCAAGCACCAGTTGCTGGGGCTCAAGCGGGCGGGCAAGCTCGGCCGGGTCAAGATGCTGCTGCTGACCAACTGCACCTTCGACGGCATCGTCTACAACGTCGAACGGGTGATGGAGGAATGCCTGGCGATCAAGCCCGACCTGGTGTTCCTGTGGGACGAGGCGTGGTTCGGCTTCGCCCGGTTCGGGCCGATGTACCGCCAGCGCACCGCGATGCACGCCGCCGCCCGACTACGCGAGCGCTTCCGCTCCGACGCCTATCGCAAGCGCTTTGCCGAATACCAGAGCGAGACGGCCGCACTCGATCCCGACGACGAAGCCGCCTGGCTGGAACGGCGGTTGCTGCCCGACCCCGCCCGGGCGCGGGTGCGCGTCTATGCCACCCAATCGACCCACAAGACCATGACCGCGCTGCGCCAGGGGTCGATGATCCATATCTACGATCAGGACTACAAATCACGGGTCGAGGAGCCATTCCACGAAGCCTATATGACCCACACCTCGACCTCGCCCAATTATCAGATCATCGCATCGCTCGACGTCGGCCGACGACAGGTCGAGCTGGAAGGCTTCGAACTGGTCGAAAAGCAGGTCGGCATGGCGATGGTGCTGCGCGAACAGGTCGCCAGCCACCCGCTGCTGTCGAAGTTTTTCCGGGTACTGACGGTCGGCGACATGATTCCGGCGGAATACCGACAATCCGGCATCGAGTCCTATTTCGATCCCGAGCATGGCTGGCAGGATGTCGGCGAAGCCTGGGCAAAAGACGAATTCGCCCTGGATGCCACCCGGATCACCTTGTTGGTCGGCCTGACCGGCCACGACGGCGACAGCTTCAAGAACGACATCCTGATGGATCGCTACGGCATCCAGATCAACAAGACGTCGCGCAATACCGTGCTGTTCATGACCAATATCGGCACCACCCGCAGTTCGGTCGCCTATCTGATCGAGGTCCTGGTGCAGATCGCCAAGGAGTTCGAGGAGCGTCTCGACAATGCCAGCCCGATCGAACGGCGGGTCCACGACAAACGGGTCAAGTCGCTGATCGAAGACCTGCCGCCGCTGCCCGACTTCAGCCGCTTCCATACCGCCTTCCGCGACGAGCCCGGATCGGAGACTCCGGAAGGCGATATCAGGCGGGCCTATTTCCTCGCCTATGACGACGACGCCTGCGAGTATCTCGGCCTCTCCGACGGCAGTCTGGACGAGGCGATGGCGAGCGGTCGCGAGGTCGTCTCGGCGAGCTTCATCATCCCCTACCCGCCGGGCTTCCCGATCCTGGTGCCGGGACAGGTGATCAGCCGGGAAATCCTCAACTTCATGCGGGCACTCGACGTGAAGGAGATCCATGGCTACCGCCCGGAGTTGGGCCTGCGCGTGTTCAGCCAGCCTACCTTGGAAAAGGCCGGAACAAGAAGCAGTTAGCCAGGCCAAAGGGGGCCGGCAGGCCCCCTTTGAACCCCCGGTCAATAGGGGCTCAGGGACCTCGCGGCTCGCCGTCTTTAAATATTCGAAGGAATCTAACCAATTTTGGGCGCTACCGATACTGCTTGATTACAGCGATTTCATCACAATCTAAAATTCAGGACGCATTTTGCGACCCCCTTTCCATGAAAGGAGCGTGTCGATGTTCCGCGAAAACAGTGCAAAATCAAGGACCAGGTGGCTGAGGGCGGTGGCTCTCGGACTGGCCCTGCTGTTGGGGCCGGCGTTCGGCGGCTACGCCGTTCTGGCCGCGGGGTCCTCCGGCGGCATCGCTTGCACCCTGGTGGTGATGATGGTGCGCGCCAATGCCGCAGCCGAGGCCACGGCGGATCAAGCGCCGCCGGTTGCCGCGCCGGAGCGCGAGGCACCGCCGGCGTGGCCGCTGCCGGGTGACGCCCCGGCCTCGGTCGAGCTGCCGGGGCCCGCGGGCAACAGCCAGGTCGCGGTTCGACCGCTCGGCTGAACCACACCGGCACCCGCAGGGCAACCGGCTCAGGCCTTCTTACGCCAGGTCACGCCGTAGAGATCGAACCGGCGGTCCTTGAGGTTCTGCACCGTGCCCGAGTTGCGCGCGACCGTCAGGTCGACCAGACGGAGGTCGGCGACCGCCACCGATTCGGTATTGGTTGTGGTCTCAGCCGCGATGCCGTCGCGGGCAAAGGCGAAATCGAGCGGCGTATAGATGCCGCTCTGGGCGTATTGCACATCCAGGTGCAGTACGTCCGGCAGATTGCCAACATTGCCCGAGGTCACGACATAGAGCTGGTTCTCGACCGCGCGCGCCTGGCAGCAGTAGCGCACGCGCAGATAACCCTCGCGGGTATCGGTGCAAAACGGCACGAACAGCAGCCGGGCGCCCTGATCGGCGAGGTGGCGCGCCAGTTCGGGAAATTCGGAGTCGTAGCAGATCAGCACGCCGACCAGCCCGCAATCTGTCTGGATCGGCGCCAGCCGCGCGCCGCCGCGTATATTGAGATAGTCGCGCTCGTAGGGCGTCGGGTGCAGCTTGTCCTGCTGGTGGATCGAGCCGTCGCGCAAGCAGACGAAGCTGGTGTTGCGCAGCTGATCGCCGTCGAGCGTGGGGTGCGAACCGCCGACCACGTTGATGTTGTTCTGCAGCGCCAAGCCGGACAGCAACTGCTTCAGCGGCTCGGTATAGCCGGCGAGCTTGGCCATGGCCTGCTCGGCCGGGAGGGGGGCGTTCTCGATCGACAGCAGCTGGAAGGTAAACCATTCAGGAAACACCACGAAATCGGCGCGGTGGCCCGACATCGCGGTGACGAAGAACTCGATGATCTTGGAAAACTCCGCGAACGACGAGACTTTTCTTTGCAGGTACTGCACGGTGGCGACCCGCACCACCTCCCGGCCGCGTTCCGGCGCCGGGATCACGGCTGCGACCGGTTCCCGCGCCAGGGTCGGGTTGCGCCACACCAGATGGACGGCATAGCCCAGCGAGTCGCGGTCGCTTTCCAGGTAGTGGGGCAACAGCCCCAAGACCTCGAAGCCGTTGCGCAGCTGGAAATTCAGCACATTGTCGCGCAGCTTGCGGTCATGGACCGCCTGGACATAGGCCTCGGCCGAGCCCAGGCTCTTGATCTTGCGTGCCAGCCCCGGCAGCCGGCCGCCGAACACGATGCCCTTCAGCCGTTCCCGAAGGCACAGCCGCTTGCGCGCGTCATAGAGACGCTGGCCGATGCGCATCCGGCGATACTCGCGATCGACGCAGACATCCATGCCGTAAAGATAGTCGCCGGCCGGGTCATGGCGGGCGGCGAAGCCCGAGCCGGTGATCTCCAGCCAGGTATGAGGGGCAAACGCCACCGCCTCGCGGATGCGAAAGGTCGCGCAATAGCCGACCACCCGGCCCTCGTATTCGGCCAGGAACTGCCCATCGGGGTAATTGGTCAGCTGACCGCGGACCATGTCGCTGGACGAGGCCCAATCCGGGCCATAGACCCGGATCGACAGGGCGGCGATCGCGTCCAGATCCCGCAGCGTGCAGGTGCGGACGATCAGTCTCGGTTTGGCGACGACCGACATCAGCGGGCCTGCTCGCGCTGGAAATAGACCAGGTCAAGCTCCGGCGGCTCCCGGCCGGACTGGCTGAGCAGGGTGTGCGCCTGGCCGCGGTGATGGGTCTGATGGTTGAAAAAATGGGCAAGCACCGGGGCCAGCTCCTGAGTAAACACGTCGCCCTTGGTCGTGCGATAGCTGAACGGGCGGGCCAGCGTCTGGTCATCCTGGGTCGCGACGAAAGCGATGATCCGCGCGTCCTCGTCGTCGCGGGCGGCCGTCAGTTCGACCAAGTCCGGGTGGAGGATGGTATCGAGGGCGTAACCGGGTGCCGGCGCACCGGTGAAGCGGGCCAGCCAGAGGCGGTCGGCAACCAGAATATGATTGAGCGTCCCGATGAGCGAGCCGAAAAAAGCGCCCTGGTCCCGGCGCGCCTGCGCGTCGGGCAGTTCCGCGACCGCGCGGAAGACCCGGCGGTTGGCCCAGCGGTTATAAGCGGCGAAGGTTTCGAAATGGCGGATCATCCGGGCTCCGGCGGTTTGGTACGGGGGGCGCGATTGGCGGCGGACGGGGCAATGGTAACCCAGGCGGCAGCCTAAAATGCGCGTTCGATGATCGGTTGGGGCATGCGCGGGGCGCGACTCGGACTCGGCTCACCGACTACATACAATGGTACGGGGGGGACAAAAAAACGGGCCGGAAGACCGGCCCGCTCGGGGTACTGAAATGGGGTACTTGCGCCGGGCGCTTAGGCGCGCTCGTTCAAAGCGGCAGGATCCAGGTCGCTTCGCGACCCTTGTCCGCCTCCTGGACCTTCATCTGAACGCGCTGTCCCGCTTCCAGCTGCATCAGTCCGCAGCGGCGCAGCACGCTCTTGTGGACGAAGACGTCCTTGCTGGCGTCATCGGCGGTGACGAAGCCGAAGCCCTTGTCCGGCTTGAACCATTTGACCGTACCGGTCATCTCGATGGTTGGACCGGCGGCAGCGCCGCTGTCGTAGCCACCGCGACTGCCGCTGTCATAGCCGCCACGGCTGCCGCCGCCGCCATAGCCGCCGCCACCGTCATAGCCGCCACGGCCACCGCCGCCGCCGCCATAGCCGCCGCCGTCGTAGCCGCCCCGGCCGCCGCCGCCGCCGTCATAGTCGCCGGTCGACGCCGAAACCGGCGGGCCACCGACCACTTCGACGATCCGCGTGACCTGGGGGCCTTTCGGGCCCTGAGCGATCTGGCAGAGTATTTCGGTACCGTCGGACAGTTCCTGGAGACCCGCCCGATTGAGCACCGAGATGTGGAGAAATGCGTCCGGTGTACCATCAACCGGAGCGACGAAGCCGAATCCCTTGGTGACGTTGAACCATTTCACCAGGGCCCGGGCCTGTGCGCCGTCGTCGAACGACGAGGCACCATGCTGACTGAAGCGAGACAAGTGTGCAGAACCTTCGACCAAAGCGCCGCGCGCAAGTTAATCCAGCGGAGTCGCGACGACTGCAAGGATCGTCCTGCTCCATCACAATCTTATGCACAGAACAAAGCCAGTCTCCAGTGCAATTTTGGCTGATGGCCGTTTGGTCGCAGCAACGCATTGACGGGAACCGGTCGCCGGACGAATGTTTCGTAAGCAAAGCGTGACCGGAAAAAAACCGGTCCGATCGTTCCCGTCTGAGAGGAGACCGACACCATGGCCGGAGAGAGTGCCGACGACGCGGCATTGCCGTGGCACCTCCGTTATCCGGGCTGCTATCCGGAAAACATCGACTGGCAGGCCGAACTGCCGGCGCGCCCGCTGTTCTCGCTGTTCGATGACGCCGCGCTGCGCTATGGCGACCGGCCTTGTGTCGACTTCCTGGACCGCAAGTACCGCTATGCCGAGATCGCGACCATGGTCGCGCGCGCCGCCAGCGGCCTGCAACGCCTGGGCATCGGCCGCGGCACCAAGGTCGGCCTGTTTCTGCCCAACACCCCTTATTCGGTAGTGTTTTACTTCGCCGTGCTGAAGACCGGGGCGACGGTGGTCAACTATAACCCCCTCTATGCCCCCCGCGAACTGGCGGCACAGATCGACGACAGCGGTACCGAGTGGATGGTCACCCTCGACCTTGCGGTGCTCTACGACAAGCTGGCACCGCTGCTCGGGAAATCCCGGCTCAGTCGCCTGATCCTGTGCCGGATGCCGGACATCCTGCCATTTCCCAAGAACCTGCTGTTTCCCCTGGTCCGGCGTAAGGAGCTGGCGGTATTCCCCGACGACGACCGTCATATCCCGGCCGGGCGCCTGCTCGCCGAAACCGCCCCGTTCCGGCCGGTCGACATCGATCCCGAGCGTGATATCGCGGTTCTGCAATATACCGGCGGCACCACCGGCACGCCCAAGGGCGCCATGCTGACCCACGCCAATCTCGCGATCAACACCCAGCAATGCGCCTATTGGTTTCCGGCGCGGCTGGGCGAGGAGAAGGTGCTCGGGGTGCTGCCGTTCTTCCATGTCTTCGCCATGACCGTGGTGCTCAATCTGGGCATCCGGCTGGGTGCCGAGCTGATCTTGCTGCCGCGCTTCGACCTCGACCAGGTGATGGCGGTGATCGACGCCAAGAAACCGACGATGTTCCCGGCGGTGCCGACCCTCTACACCGCGATCAATAGCTACCGCGATCGGGCAAAGTTCGATCTTCGCTCGATTCGCTATTGCATTTCCGGCGGCGCACCCTTGCCGATGGAGGTCAAGCAGGCCTTCGAGGCCAATACCGGCTGCAGCCTGGTCGAGGGCTATGGCCTGACCGAGGCCTCGCCGGTGGTTGCCTGCAACCCTTTGATCGGTCTCAATAAAGCCGGGTCGGTCGGGGTACCGTTGCCGGGCACCGTGATCGAGATCGTCGATCCCGCGAGCGACCGCCTGCTGCCCCAGGGCGAGCGCGGCGAGGTCTGTATCCGCGGCCCCCAGGTCATGGCCGGCTACTGGCAGCGCCCGGAGGAATCCGCCCATGATCTGCGCGGCGGCCGGCTGCATACCGGCGACATGGGATACATCGACCAGCAGGGCTACGTCTTCGTGGTCGACCGGATCAAGGACCTGATCCTGTGCAGCGGTTTCAACGTCTACCCGCGCGCGGTCGAGGAGGCGATCTATCTGCATCCCCTGGTGCATGAATGCGTCGCGCTTGGCGTGCCCGATCCCTATCGCGGCGAATCGGTCAAGGCCTTCGTCAAGCCGGTCGAGGGCGCCAGCCTGACCGCCGAGGCTCTGCTGGCCTTCCTCGCCGATAAACTGTCGCCGATCGAGATGCCGCGTTTCGTCGAGTTCCGCAACGAATTGCCCCGCACCATGGTCGGCAAACTGTCGCGCAAGGACTTGGCCGATGAGGAACGCCGCCGCCGCGAGGAGGCGGCGTAATGGCCGACAGCGACGACGACGCGGCTCAGCGCCGCCGGCTCCGCGGTTTCGGGCGCCACCTGCTCGGCTATTTTGCGGTCGCAGCGGCGCTGGTTGCGGCCAATGTCTGGCTGTCGCCGGGGCAGCCCTGGGCGTTCCTGCCGGTGGTCGCCTGGGGCGCCCCGCTGGCGATCCACGCCGCCTATGCCATGGGGCTGCTGGACGAAATATCCGCGGCCGTCGCCAGGCGACGCAAATAGGGCAGGCAAATCGGCAGCAGCCGGCGACGCTCGTCGGGCGGCAGATCGCGGAAGCCGACCACCGCGCCGCGGCACTGCACCGCGCCGCAGCCGCACGGCACCCGCCAATTCTCGTGATTTTCGCAGCTGCTGTAGTGGAACAGCAGTTCCTCGCCGACGGCAATGCTGCGCAGCGCGACCAGGGCGGTGCCGGCGGCATCGAAGCCGAGATTGGGATCACAGCCGTGGTTGATGAAATCCTCGATCGCGCCGATGCCTTCCAGGAACCAGTCGTCATCGACCTGCATGATCCGGCCGCGATAATTCGGCCAGTCGATTCTCTGATACTCGCTGCGGTGAACCCGCCGGCCCTCGGTCACCGAGACCACGGCGGTGCCGCGCGCGATCGGTTCGGCGGCGAACACGCCTTCGCCGGCGACCGGCGAGAGTCCACGGACCAGGCTGACCAAGGCGCTCATGATCCCTCCGGATCGGCGACCGGCCGGGGGACGGCAAAGCCCGCGCTGCCGACATCGCGGCGCTGGCGGAGCAACCGCTCGGCGTCGGAGATCGGCATCGGCCGGCCGGTCAAATAGCCCTGGGCGTACTGGCAGTTGAGGCCAAGCAGGAAGCGCGCCTGCTCATCGCTTTCCACCCCTTCGGCGACCACCCGCAGGTCGAGCAGATGGGCCATGGCGATGATCGTCGCGGTGATGCCGGCCTCTTCGCGGCCGCCGGGCAGGCCCGAGACGAATGAGCGGTCGATCTTCAGCGTCGAGATCGGCAGCCGCTTCAGATAGCTGAGCGACGAATAGCCGGTGCCGAAATCATCGACCGCAACCTTGATGCCCAGCGCCTTCAGCGCCGCCAGGGTCGCCATGGCATGCTCGACGTTCTGCATCACCGCGCCTTCGGTAATTTCGATCTCGATCAGGTCCGCGCGACCGCCGCTCTCCGCGACGATCGCGGCGAAATCCTGCGCGCTGCGGCGGAGCAATTGCTTGGGCGAGACATTGACCGCGATCGGCACCGGTTCCAGCCCGGCATCGATCCATGCCCTGGACTGACGACAGGCCTGGCGGAACACCCAGTCGCCGAGCGGCACGATCAGCCCGGTTTCTTCGGCAACCGGGATAAAATCGGCCGGCATGACCAGCCCATGGCCGGGCCGATGCCAGCGCAGCAGCGCCTCGAACCCCTCCAGCCGAGAATCGGTGAGCGACACCTTCGGCTGGTAGACCAGTTCGAACTGATCGGTCCCGAGCGCGCCGCGCAGATCGTGCTCCAGCGCCAGCCGATCCCGTGCTGCCTGGTCCATCGACTTGCGGAAGAAGGCCAGCCGTGTGCCACTGGAGTGGCGGGCGGTGTAGTGGGCGGTGTCGGCGGCGCGGATCAGTTGGGGCAGATCGTCGGCGTCGTCGGGGAAATAGGCAATGCCGATCGAAACATTGACGAAATAGTGGCTGTGGTCGAGCATTACCGGCAGGTCGAAGGCCGCCAGCACGCGCTGGCCGACCCGGGCCGCGTCCTCGCTCTCGCCGCTGTCGTCGAGCAGAACCAGAAATTCGTCCTCGCCGTAGCGCCCGATCGAATCGGCCTGGCGAACCGTTGCCTGCAGACGGGCGGCAACTTCGGTCAGTATCTGATCGGCGGACTCGCGGCCCAGAGTCTCGATGATCGCGGTAAAGCGGTCGATATCGACGAAGAGTACGGCAAGCCGGGCGCCGTTGCGCCGCGCCCGCTGCATATCCGCATCGAACAGATCGTGGATCAGGGCGCGGTTGGGCAGGCCGGTCAGCGCATCCCTGGTGGTCCGCAGCGCGAGGTCCCGTTCCTCGCGCTTGCGAAAGGTGATGTCCTCGGCGACGCAGATAAAGCTGCGGCGGCCCTGGCAATCCATCAGCGACACCGAGAGCGACAGGTTGACGCGGTCGCCGAGCCGCAGCACGGTCAGGTTCTCGGTACGGTGACGTTGGGCGCCGGTCGGCTCGGCGGCGCGGGCCGCCAGCATCTCCCGGACCAGTTCGGCGTCGGCGCCGTCGAACAGCGACAGGAAGTGCCGCTGGTCAAGGTCGCGGCGGGTTCGCCCGAACAGCAGCTGGGCGGCCAGATTGTGCTCCTCGATCAGGCCGGAGCCGTCGGCCACCAGGATGATCGCATCGGCAGCATCCCGCATGATCGCGCGCAGCCGCTCATCCTGTTCACGCAGCCGATTGGTGGTCTGGCGAAACGCCTCGACCGCCTGGCCGAGCCGGCCGATCTCGTCGGAGCGGGTGGCCTCGGCAATCGCGATCGTGGTATCGCCGTCGGCGACCCGCAGCATCTTGTCGTGAAGCTCTTCCAACGGCTTGACCAGGGCGCCGCCGAGCGCGAACGAGATCGGGAACGACAAGGTCAGCAGCAGCACCGCCATGGCACCGAAGATCACCCGGTTGGACAGCAGGGCCCGGTCGAGATCGTCGATCGGCACCGAAGCCACCACCGCCCAGCCCCACGGCGGGTAGCGCCGTTCTTCGAGCACCCGGTAGGGCGGTTCCAGTCCGCCGAAGCCTTCGATGACGCCGCCGTCGCCGAGACCGGCCGTCCCGGCCGGCTGTTCGGCAGTCGGACGCCGCCGCTCGGCCTCCTTCCAGCCCGGCGGTACCGTGCCGTCGCGAAAAACCGTGATCCGGCCGCCGGCCACCGAGACCAGCGATGACGCCGCCGCCAAGGCCTGGGCCTGGACCAAGTCGGGGGCCAGCCCGCCGGCGTCAGCGCGGGCGCGAAACAGCTCGAATTGGGCAAAGGCGGACTTGATCAGCGCCTCGGTCTGGGCCTGCCGGTCGGCGACCAGGCCGGAACGCGACAGCAGCAGGCCGGGAAGCCCGAAGGTCAGGCCGATCATCAGACCGAGCCAGGTTACGAGCAAGATGCGCTGACGAACCGACATCGCCGTCCTTCAGGTCAAGCAGTGATGTCGCGATGGCCGACGCCATCCGGTCCACCGTCGCAGCCGCACCATACCAGGATTGCCGGACCGCGCGGCTGCTGCATGATCGCGCAGGGCGGTGATTCTTGCGGCACCGGCACGGGCAGCCAGCGGTCACCCGGCCTTCAAGGGCCTTGAAAGCTGCCCCGGCGGCGGCTATTCGGAGCCGCAGAAGCTTGACCGGTGGGCACGCCAGTCCTGGGGCCGGCTTCGCCTCCCACCATCGTCCAGCGCCCCATCGCGCGGCCAAGGCATCATGACTGAGATCGAATGGCAGATCGCCGAGCAGCCGGTCGCCTATCCCGAGGCCGTCGCCGCGATGGAGGCGCGAGTCGAGTCGATCGCAAGCGGTCGCGCGTCCCCGCTGGTCTGGCTGCTCGAACATCCGCCGCTCTACACCGCGGGCACCAGCGCCCGCGACGGCGACCTGCTCGACGCCGGGCGGTTCCCGGTATTCCGCAGCGGTCGCGGTGGCCAATACACCTATCACGGACCGGGCCAGCGGGTCGCCTATGTCCTGCTTGACCTCAGGCAGCGCGGCCAGGATGTCCGACGCTTCGTCTGCGACCTCGAGGAGTGGCTGATCCGTACGCTGGCGATGTTCAACATCAAGGGCGAACGACGCGCCGGCCGGGTCGGCATCTGGGTCGATCGCCGGCCCTATGGCGGCTTGCCCGGCGAGGAGGACAAGATCGCCGCGATCGGCGTCCGGGTGCGCCGCTGGGTCAGCTTCCACGGCGTCGCGCTCAACGTCGATCCCGCACTCGACCACTACGCCGGCATCGTGCCATGCGGCATCCGCGGCCCGGGCGTCACCTCGATGCATGCGCTGGGTCACCTGGTCAGCCTGCCGGAGGTCGATGCCGCCCTGCGCGCGGCCTGGGCGGAGGTGTTCGGGCCGCCGGCATCGGGGAACCCGGCAGCGTCCGGGGGCTGATCCGGCGACCCCGTCCTGACCTGCCGAACCGAGGCATCGGCGCTTCCGGCCCGGATCAGGGCCCGGATCAGGGCCCGGATCAGGGCCCGGATCAGGGTTGGAATAATCTTGAAACTGGCTGATCCGGCGGACCGAACGAAACGTATTTAATTAAACTTGAAGGCGATAGCGAGCCCCGCCCGGCGACCCGGCTTCCCCCACAAGACCGTGGAGCACCAGTCGGCACCCCGCGCTGCCAAGAGCCCGATCTCCCGATCGCCCGTGCCGATCCCGCACCGATAATGTCGAGGACCCATCCCAGTGGCAGAGCCCAAATCCCTGACCGGTGTTCAGCGTACGTTCAACGTCGACGAGTTCCTCGTCTCGAAAACCGACAAGACCGGCAGGCTGACCTACGCCAACGACGTCTTTATAAAGATCAGTGGCTATACCGAGATGGAACTGCTCGGGCACCCACACAACATCGTTCGCCACCCGAACATGCCGCGAGCGGTGTTCAAGCTGATGTGGGACCGGATCGGCGACCGCAAAGAAATCTTTGCCTATGTCGTCAATCGTTCCAAGAACGGCGATCATTATTGGGTATTCGCCCATGTCACGCCGAGCCTTGGCGGCGACGGTTCGATCCGCGGCTATCACTCCAACCGGCGCATCGCCCGACCGGCCGCCCTGGCCGCGATCCAGCCGGTATACGATCGTCTGCTGAACGAGGAGCGCCAGCACACCGACCCCAAAGCCGGATTGAACGCCTCGTCGGCCTTGCTGGTGGAACTGGTTCGCCGCACCGGTACCGACAACTATGACCAGTTCGTACTCGGCCTCCAGAAGTAACAAGGACAGGTCATGTTCGGAATCGACACCAAATCCATCCAAGGCCAGGCCTCAGCCGCCGGGGCGCTGCAGACCGCGATCGTCCTCGTGCTGTTCCTGGCCTCGGGATTTCTCGGCTGGTCCGGTCTGCACGCGATCGACCTGCTGTCGAGCGCGGTCATACGCACCCAGACCCTGGAATTGCCGCTGCAGAAATCGGTGGCCGATCTGAGGTTCGATACGGTCCAGGTCCAACAGTTCCTGACCGACGTCTCGGCCACCCGCGGCCTCGACGGCCTCGATGACGGCTTCAAGAATGCGCAGGACTTTGCCGAGCGCTTCGAACGCGATGCCAAGATTGCGATCGATCTTTCTCATACCTTGGAATTGACCGAATTGAGAGCCGCAGTGACCGCGGCACAGCGGAATTTTGGCGACTATTACGGCCGCGGCCAGGCGATGGCGAAGGCCTATGTCGCCGGCGGTCCCGAGGCCGGCAACAAAATGATGAGCGATTTCGACGTGGCGGCGCAACGCCTGACCGGTGATCTGGAAACCGTGGAAGCCGCCCTGGTGAAGCTGACCACCTCCGACCGCGACGAGGCCGTGCTGCTGCGCGGCTCGGTCAAGGCGACCACCGTGGCCGGCATCGCCGTTGCCGCCGTCCTGGCCCTGGGCGGCGTCGTGATCGTCTTGCAGATCACGCGAAGCCGTCTGGCTTCGTCGCGCCTGCTGCGCCGGGCCGGTGAGATCGTCGCGCTCACGGCGCAGGGCGATCTCGACGCCCGCATCGTCGACATCCGCAGCCAAAACGAGATCGGCGAATTGTTGCGCAACATCAACCGCTTGCTCGATCTGACCGAAGCCTTCGCCGAAGAGGCGGGAGCCGCGATGGATGCGGCCCGCCACAAGAGATACTATCGAAAGATCGCCGAAGACGGCATGCGCGGCAGGTTCCTCGCCCATGTGCGTCGGATCAATCAGGTGATCAGCGGCATGGCGAGCCGCGACGCCGAAACCATCAGCTTTTCCGAGCAGAAGGTGCTGCCGGTGATCGACGCCACCCACCATAGATCCGACGATCTGCGCAACAATGCCAGGACCCTGACGACAATCGCGCAGCAATCGATCGAGCGCTCGATGGTGGTCGCCAGCGCTGCCGAGCAGGCAACCGCCAATGTCCAGTCGGTCGCCTCCGCCGCGGTCGAACTGTCAGCCTCGATCGGCGAGATCAATCGCCAGATGAGCGAGTCCTCGCAACTCGCCGACACCGCGGTCGGGGCCGCCCGCCACACCAACGCCACCGTCGAAGGCCTCAACGTCGCCGCCGCCAAGATCGGCGATGTCGTCAAACTGATCCACGGCATCGCCAGCCAGACCAATCTGCTGGCGCTCAACGCCACCATCGAAGCCGCCCGGGCCGGCGAGGCCGGCAAGGGCTTTGCCGTGGTCGCCGGCGAGGTCAAAAGCCTGGCCGGGCAGACCGCCCACGCCACCGGCGAAATCACCACCCAGATTGCCGAGATGCAGCGGATCACCGCCGAGACCGTGACCGCGATCCAGAACGTCGGCCAGATGATCGAACGGATCAACCATCATGTCGGTGCGGTCGCTTCGGCGATGAATGCCCAGGGCGAGGCGACCGCCGAAATCAGCCGCAATGTCCAGGAAGCCGCCACCGGCACCCGTGAGGTCGCGCAAAACATCGGCGCGGTCTCCGAGGGGGCTCGGGAAACCGAGACAATGGCCGCGTCGATGCTGCGCGCGTCGAACGAACTGGCCGACGAGGCCCAGACCCTGAAGCAGGACATGTCGGTGTTCATGGGAAAACTGCGCCAAACCTGAGCCTGCCGCGGCGTCGGCATAACAAAAGTATGAGACACAACCAACCAAGCTAAGCCATAAGTCCCAGATGGCGCCGGTCGATGTCACAGTCAAGGTGCCCGTTGTGATGAGACAATACGGCGCATGTCTTGAGTCTGCGTGAAGTCACGGTGAAGGTTTATATTCTGAGCAGGGTCGGTTTTCCCAATGGGTGCAATTTTAGTTTGGGATCGAAGCGGCTAGTGGATGTTTTCGACCGCAACTGAATTTGTAGTCATCGGGAAGCAGGTCCTGCGGAACAACAGACCAACACCGAGGTTACCCATGTCTCTCATCGCCGCAGTGGCCATCATCACCGCAGGTACCGTCGTCGTCTGCATCGCCACCGTCTATGCCATGGATCTCCTTGGCATGACCGGACTGCCTCACCCCGAATAAATCCCGCATGCCGACCGTCCTGATCACCGGCAGCAATCGCGGACTCGGCCTGGAATTCGTGCGGCAGTATGCGGCGGCGGGTTGGACCGTGGTCGCAACTGCGCGGGAACCGGGCCGGGCCGACGCCTTGCGGGCGCTTGCGCGAGGCGGCAGGGTCACCGTGATACCTCTGGATGTCGGGGATGCCGGCGCGGTCGCGGCCTTGGCCGGGACCACCGCGGTGCCGGCGCTGGATCTGCTGATCAACAATGCCGGCGTCTATGGCGCCGAGTCCGCGACGCCCGAGTCACTCGACTTTGTCGATTGGCAGCGAGTCCTGGACATCAATACGCTGGGGCCGCTGCGGGTCAGCCTGGCTCTGCTCGGGCGCTTGCGCGCCGGGCGGGGCCGCACGGTGGTGACGATCACCAGCCAGATGGGCAGCATCGCCGACAACCGCAGCGGTGGCTACTACGCCTACCGCTCGTCCAAGGCGGCGCTCAATGCCGCCATGCGCAGCCTGGCGCTCGACCTGCGGCCGGAAGGCTTCACGGTCGCGCTGCTCCATCCCGGCTGGGTCAGGACCGACATGGGCGGCCCGGCTGCGCCGATGGCGATATCCGACAGCATCGCCGCACTACGCCGGACGATTGACGGCCTGACCCCGGCCAAGTCGGGAAAATTCCTCAATTACGACGGACGCGAGTTGCCTTGGTAAACGGGCCGCCGCCGCCCGGCCGGCCCCCTTGCCGACGCCCGTCATTGGCGCCCCCGGCGGGAGCCGATCGGCAATTTCGCTATTCCGGTATGGTTTTTGGACAAGTCAATAATGACATAAAATTCATGAAATTTATGATAATAAAATTTTCTCTTGAATGTACATATCGAATGCACCAGCTAATAATTTATCCAGGATGAAGCAAAACGGCGCAGCTATTTAACTTTACCTCGACCACGGCTGGTATCCAGAGTGGCTGTCCGTTTGGTTCTACCTAGCTGCTAAAGTATAGTTCGGATTCGAAGCTGCGTATTTTTGACCGCGGCCGATTTCAAAACTGTACCGCGCCGGCTATGAACCGACCGGCAACAAACCCACAAGTATCGAGGTTCGCCATGTCGTTCATATTTGCTACGGCTACCATCGCGATGCTGACTGCTATCGTTTACATCGCCGGAATCTACGTTTTTAACCACTTTGACTTTACGGCCTTTCTGCCGCGCCAAGGGAGCGAAAGCAAACCGCTGCTTCCCTTGCTGCCGCGTCGGGACGATTCGCGTCACGCTCACTGACTCGTGAGCCACCGCCGGGGCCGCCGATCCGGAAAAGCTCGATATACGGTTACCCGATACGATTGCTGGCGACCGTGGGCGACTATCCCAAGGCGACCGCGCCAGTGACCACGTCGAGCAGTTCGGTGGTGATTTCTTCCTGGCGCTGCTGGCGCGCCTGCTGGTTCAGCAGTTCCAGCTTGGTCTCGATATTCTCGTGGGCCGCCTCCATGGCGGCCAGCCGCGCGCCGTTCTCGCTGGCGAAAGCCTCCATCGCGGCGTGCATCAGGCGCGAGAACACATATTCCCCGACCAGTTTCTCGAACAGGTCGAGCGGCGCCAGATAGGTCAACGGCGCCTCCGGCCTCGTTCGGCGGTGACGTTCCGGGTCGAACGGCAGCAGCGACTCGGTCTCGACCCGCCACACCGCGCCGCCGACGCTGAACCCGTAGACCACGGTCACCCGTTCGATCCCGTCGTCGCGCAGCAAGCGGTAGAGCCGGTCGGCGGCACTGCGGGCGGTATCGATCACGGCGTCGAGCTGGGTCGCCATCGGCAGCCAGCCGGCGAGCGGATAGCCGCGCTCGTCGGCCTTGATCTTGCCGCGACTGCCGATCACCACCAGCCTGCCGTCGCCGACCAGGGGCCAGGCAGCGTCCAGCACATGCTCGTTATAGGCCCCGGCGAAGCCGTGCTCGGACGTAAAGGCCAGAATGGCACCACGTCCGGTCCGCGTCCGGGCAGCGCCCTCCCCGGCGGGCAGCAGACCGAGCGCCTGGCCCAGCGCCTGGTCAACCGACTCGGCAAACCGGCGGATGCCCGGCAGGGCGCCCTGGGCCTGCTGAACCCGCAGTGCCGCAAGCGCCCGCATCGCGCCCATGATCTCTTTCAGCTCATCGAGACTGGCGATCCGAGCCTGAACCTCGGCGACGCGGGCCATCGGGCGTCCCTATCGGGGTCCAGGGGCCGCCGGCCCCTGATCAGGGGGCGAGGGCGGCAAAGCCCCCTGACGGCGCAGCCGTTCTGCCCTTGCCTTCAACCAATCGAGCAGCTTTTCCCGATCTTCGTCGGCCACCAGGCCGCTGGAATCGATGCGTTCGGCGAGCCCCCGCTGCTCGGCCATCAGGGCATCGCCAAGCCCGTCCTTGAACTGAATGACCTGTTCGACAGCCAGTGCGGCCAACAGCCGCTCCTTCAGCGCCAGCAGCAGGGCAACCTGGGTGGCCAGGCTGAGCGGCGCGGCATTGACCTGGCCCAGCACGCTGCGGATGCGCCGGCCATGCTCGATGGTGGCCTGGGCGCGGGCATCGACCATCTGGCCGAATTTGGTGAATACCTCCAGTTCGAGGAACTGGGCGTATTCGAGCTTGAGCGTGCCGGCGACCTCCTTGATCGCCTTGAACTGGGTCTTGCCGCCGACCCGGCTGACGCTCTTGCCGACATTGACCGCCGGCTTCCAGCCCTCGTTGAACAGCTTGGGTTCCAGGATGATCTGGCCGTCGGTGATCGAAATCAGATTGGTCGGAATATAGGCGCTGATATTGCCGGCCTGGGTCTCGGCGATCGGCAGTGCCGTCAGCGAACCGCCGCCCAGCGCATCGTTGAGCTTGGCCGCCCGCTCAAGCAGCCGGGAATGGATGAAGAAGACATCGCCCGGATAGGCCTCGCGGCCGGGCGGATAGCGCAGCAACAGCGAGACCTGGCGATGAACCGCGGCGTGCTTGGTCAAATCATCGGTGACCAGCAGGGCATGGCCGCCGGTGTCGCGGAAATATTCGGCGATCGTGCAGGCCGCATAGGGCGCGATCCATTGCAGGCCAGGTGGATCGTCGGCATTGGCCACCACGAAGATGGTGCGCTCGAACGGACCCAGCCGGCGCACGGTGTCGATCACCCGTGCCACCGCCGAGGATTTCTGGCCGATCGCGCAATAGACGCAGACCACGTCCGAGCGCTTCTGGTTGAGGATGGCGTCGATGCCGATTGCGGTCTTGCCGGTCGAGCGGTCGCCGACGATCAATTCACGCTGGCCGCGCCCGATCGGGATCAGGGCATCGACCGCCAGCACGCCGGTCAGGAGGGACTGGGTGACCAGTTCGCGGTCGGTGATCCCCGGCGCCGGACGCTCGATCGGGTCGTGGCGGACCGCCGCGATCGCCGGACCGTCGTCGAGCGGCCGCCCGAGCGGATCGACCACCCGTCCGAGCAGACCCGGACCGACCGGCACCCGCACCACCTCGCCGGAGCCGCGAACCATCGCACCGGCGGAAATGCCGGCGTCGGGATCCAGCAGCACGGCGCCGACGCTGTCGCGGTCGAGGCTGACCGCCATGCCCCGGACATCGCCCTCGAACAGCAGGATTTCATCGAGCCGGGCACCTTCCAGACCGAGCAGGGTGGCGACGCCGTCGCCGACCCGCTCGACCGTGCCGATCTCCGAGATCACCGCGCCGGGCGTGGTCGCCAGCAGCCGGGTCCGCGCCTCGTCCAGGCGGGCCGCAACGCTTTGCGCCAGCCGGCTGCCGGGTTGTTTGGAAAGCGTGCTCATATCGCCACCGTCATCGCCGTCTTGGCCTGGGCCAAACCGTCCCGCCAGGAAAAGCCGACGATCATACCGGCAAAACGCAGTTCGGCACCGGTCACCAGGCTGTCGTCGGCGAGGAAGTCCATCGCGATCTCCGGGCCGAGCAAGCCGGTCAGCCGCTCGCGCCACATCCCCTGTGCGGGCGCATCCAGCGCCGGCATGGTGGCGATCTCGACGCTGTCGCCGAGCGATCCCAGGCGTTCGGGCGGCAGTGCCGCCAAGCGCTGGCACAAGACGTCCAGCATCGCCGCGGCGACCACCGGCGTACCAAGCGGTGCCAGCAGCCGGCCGGCCAGATCGACCGCCAGATCGACCACGTGGTCACCGAGTGCTGCCGCCACGACGCGGCGGTCCTCCTCCAGGCTGCGACGCTGAGCCTCGGCCGCTGCCGCCGCCTCGGCGGCCGTACGCTCAAGCGCCTGGCGGCGCTCGGCCTCGATCTCCAGCCGCGCCGCCGCCATTTGCTGCTGGCGCTCCCCGGCGATGCCGTCGAGGCGCCGGGCGATCTCCAGGCGGGCTTGCTCGGCCTGGTCCCGCGCCGCCTTGGCCTCGGCAAAATCCTTGGCCACCAGGGCTTGGCGTTGCGCGACCATCGCCGTCACCGGCTGGTAGAGCAGTCGGCGGAGCAACCACACCAGGACGAGAAAATTGACCGCCTGGAGCGCCAGGGTCCACGGGTCGAGATGCATCTGACGGGTGCGGGGTCAGTGGACGAAAGGATTGGCAAACAACAACAAAAGCGCCACGACCAGGCAGTAGATCGCCATGGTCTCGATCATCGCCAGACCGACGAACAGGGTACGCGAGATCGCGGCCCCGGCGTCCGGCTGGCGCGCGATCGCCTCCATCGCCGCGGCCACCGCCCGACCCTCGGCGAGCGCCGGACCGATCGCCCCGAACGACACCGCGATCGCGGCACTCAGAATGCTGATCATTTCGATGGTCATGGTGGAAATCCTGGACAGTGCCGGAACGGGACCGCCCCCCGGTCACGAGTTAGGGCGTTCGGGCTGAGGTTCTAGTGGATTTGTCCGGTCGGCGGTAGGGTCTTTAGCCCGAGCCGGGACGGCAGCCGCGCCAAGGGCCCGGCCAGCCGATCCGACTCCGGGCCGGATCGACGGTTACCCACGTTCGATTGCGCCAATCGCAGCCCCCAGAAACACCGTCGCCAGGATCGCGAATATATAAGCCTGAACCAGCCCGACCAAGATACCGAGCGCCATAAACGGAATCGGCACCAGCAACCCCGCCAGTCCGACCAGCACCGCCAGCACCAGTTCATGGCTCATGATATTGCCGCACAGGCGCACCATCAGGGCGAAGGTGCGGGTGACCTCGCCCAGCAGGTTGAGCGGCAGGAACAGCGGAAACGGCTCCAGATAGCCTTTGAGGTAGTGGCGCACCCCCTGGGTCCGGATCCCCAGGACATGCACGGAAAAGAAGACAACCAGAGCCAGCGCCGCGGTGGTGTGCAGGCTGGCGGTCGGTGGCTTCACGCCGGGGATCAGAGGCGACAGGTTGCAGGCCGCGATATAGAGGAAGAGCGTGCCGACCAGGGGCAGCAATGGCTGCGGATCGCGGCCGATCACGTCGCGGATGAACCCTTCGACCATCGCGACCACGGCTTCGAGCAGAGTCTGCCAGGCCCCCGGCCGGAGCGTCAGCCGGCGGGTCCCGAGCCAGGCTCCGAGCGCCAGCACTGCCATCACGCCCCAGGTGGTCACGACCTCGAGGCCGATCGGAACCGGCCCCAGATGGAACAGCACCGGAATTTCGATCGTGACGTCAGACATCAGCGGGCTCCGTCCGGCCGCGGTTCGCGCGCCACCACCAGCCGGACCAGGGTGAAACCGGCCAAGCCGGCCAGTGCCGGCGCCGGGCCGAGCAGCGTGAGGCCGCCCAGCGCCGCGGTTGCCAGGCCGATCCGCAGCATCGTCAGCACCGCCGGCCGCCAGACCGGCCCGGAACCCAGAAAAAGTCCGACGTTGAGGCGTAAGGCCCGGAAAAAGGCGACGCCGACGCCCAAACCAACCACCAGTCCCAGGGCGGCCTTCAGAATCACCACGCCGGTCATGGCTGGTGCATCCGCAGCCAGACCAGGCGGAAACCAAATGCCACGCCGGCCATGATCAAGGCGGCGGCGAAGGTGATTCCGGTGTTGAACTGGTCATCCAGCCAGCGTCCGAGAAATAACCCGATCAGGGTCGGCGTCACCAGGATCCAGCCATAGGCCCCCATCATCGCCAAGTGGCGCCCGAGCGAGGGCTCGCCCTCGCGCCGGGCTTCGGCGCGGCGGCGCTCGAACCGGGTCACGGCGTGGTTCAGTCCGGCCGGATGTTGCGGCGGCGGCGGCACGGGGTCCGGCGGCTGAGGGGATGCGAGATCGGCGGTCATGGTGCGGGCGGCGCGATGGATCCGGAGAAGGGCAGCGGTTGCGGCCGTTCTCCCTCAAGATATTGGTGCATCCGGCGCAGGAACGAGACCTGAAAGCGGGCGGCCTGGGTGCGGGCGGCCGCCTCGGCCTCGGCGGTCGCCCGCATCGCCGCAATCACCCTACCGCGCAAGGCGCCAAGATCGTCGCTCGCCAGGGCTTCCCGCGAGGCGATTTCGACCAGCCGGCCCTGGCGTACCGCCAGCACGCCGCCGCGCACCGCGACAAAATGCTCCAGGTCGTCACGGTCGCGCCAGAACAGTACCGAGACGCTGAGCGCGGTCAGCAGGTCGCAATGTCCGGGCAAGATGCCGAAGGCACCGGACTCGTCCTCGGCGCGCACCGCCCGAACGTCCTCGGCATCGACCACAACCGTGGTCGGCGTGGTCACCAGCAGCCTCACCGTGGCTTCTCCTCGATCAACACGCGCGCCGCCAACGGCTTCGGTGGTTCGGCGTGGTCCCGGCCCAGCTGTAGCGCTGCCGGCGCCGGAGTGCCAGCCGATTGTCGGGACGGCCCCCTGCCCTGCAGACCCCGCTTGCGGCGGCGCCCCAGGGGCCGTCCCGCTCCAGGCTGGTTGAGCGACCGGTCGGCGACAGGTTGAGCATCACCACCCGGCAATAGAGAAAAAATAACTTTAATGAAACATGAGAAATATAGCCAGCGATCGTCCTGACATCAAAATGACCAGACGTCATGACGAGGCATTACTGTAAGAACTGCGAGCTGTCGTTATTAACAGTGTCAAATATAGCAGGTTCTATTGTCCTGATTATCGGAGTAATTTGCCAAATGCGGTCTGGCTTTCCAACAGTTTTTTAATAATTACTATCTGGATGGCCCGATCGATGGCACCACTGGCCCCACCCTTTGATGATCGAGGCAGACTCCGATGAACTACATTCCGTCCAGCGCCAAGACCCTGACGGTCGACCGCTTCCTGCAGAAGCATGGCCACGCCGCCCTGACCATCCATCCCTGGGAGACCGTGGCCGAGGCCGCGCAGCACTTCCAAAACAGCAGACATTCGCTGGCGGTAGTGGTTGACCAGCACGACCAGGTGGTCGGCGTGCTGTCGCTCGGCGATATTGCCCAGGCTCTGGTGCGCAATCAGGAAAAAGTGGTGTCGACCCCGGTCGACCAGGTGATGACCAGCGAACTGTGCACCGCCCGCCTGGGCGACGACATCGTCACATTGATGCAACGCATGGCTGAACGTGAAATCCGCCACGTCCCGGTGGTCGAAGACGGCCGGCTAAAGGGTCTGGTCACCCGCAAGGATGCTCTGGAGGGTCTCTACGACGATGCGGCGTTCGAGCTCAAATACCTGACCGAGTTCGTTTTCCGCTCCGGCGCCCGCTACTGAGCCGCCCCATCCTCGAAAGATCACTGGGGGCCGACGCCGCCGTCGGACGGAGGTCATCCGTCCGGCCACGGCGGACTCTGGCCTCTCTTTGAGCCACAGCAACCTTGCGGCAGAGACGTTGTCCCCATGGAAACCTCGCTGATCCTGGCCCCTTTCCTCGGCAGCCTGATCTCGTTCGCCTTGCGGACGCTGTACGGCAGCAGCCGTGGGCCGCTGTTGGCCACGGCATCGATCGGCTATGCCACCGGTGCGGCGGTCCTGTTGTTCCTCGACCCGACGATCGGACAGGGGCGCGACATCGCCGTGCTCGACTGGATGTCCAGCGGCAGCTTTCACGCCCTGTGGTCGGTGCTAATCGATCCGCCGTCGGTGCTGATGCTGTTCGTGGTCACCGTGGTGTCGGCGGCAGTCCACGTCTATTCGCTGGGTTACATGCAAGACGACCCGCGCCGGGATGTCTTCTTCGGCAATATCAGCCTGTTTACCGGCTTCATGATCCTGCTGGTGACCGCCGACAACCTGGTCCAGCTCTATTTCGGCTGGGAGGGCGTCGGCCTGGCGTCCTATCTGCTGATCAACCACTGGTACGAACGCGCCAGCGCCAACGACGCCGCAATCAAGTCATTCATCGTCAACCGGATCGGCGATTTCGCGTTTCTGATTGGATTGCTCGCGGTCTTCATGGTGTTCGGTTCGGTTGATTTTGCCGATATCTTCGCCAAAGTCCCCGCGGTCGCCGGCACCACGCTCCACATCATCGGCTTCGACGTCGATTGCCTGACCCTGATCTGCCTGTTGCTGTTCGTCGGCGCCATGGGCAAGTCGGCACAGCTCGGGCTGCATGTCTGGCTGCCCGACGCCATGGAGGCGCCGACCCCGGTCTCGGCGCTGATCCATGCCGCGACCATGGTCACCGCCGGGGTGTTCATGGTGGTACGGCTGGCCCCCCTGTTCCAGGCAGCGCCGCTGGCACTCGACGTGATCACGGTCATCGGCGCCACCACCGCGTTCATGGCCGCGACCATCGCGCTGACCGTGTTCGACATCAAACGCATCGTCGCCTATTCGACGATGAGCCAACTCGGCTACATGTTCGTCGCCTGCGGCGCCGGCGCCTTCCACGCCGCGATGTTCCACCTGTTCACCCATGCCTTCTTCAAGGCGCTGCTGTTCCTTGGTGCCGGCGTGGTCATCCACGCCCTGTCCGGCGAGCAGGACATCCGGCGCATGGGCGGGCTCGGCCGGGTGCTGCCCTTCACCTTCGGCGCCATGATCATCGGCTCGCTGGCACTGTCCGGCATGCCCGGCTTCTCCGGCTTCTATTCGAAAGAAGCGATCCTGGCCGCGGTGTGGGCCTCCGACCGCCCGGTCGCCGGCTTTGCCTTTGCCCTGTGTGCCGCAACCGTGGCGCTCACCGCCTTCTACGCCTGGCGGCTGATCTTTGCAGTGTTCCATGGTACCGCCCGCGGCGGCTCCACCCACGGCGAGGGCGCGGAAACCGGCGACGGCCGTCAGGGTGGCCATGACGCCGGCCACCACGCGACACCTGGGACGATGGTCGCGACCCTGGCCCTGCTCGCGGTCGCGGTGGTGGTCTCGGCCTTGAGCGGGCTGGCCCTGTTGCCCGAGGGCGGCCATGCCGGGTTCTGGGGCACTGCGCTGGCTGGAAACGCCCCCGCGCCGGCGCTGCCGCCGGCGATCCAGGGCGGATTGATCGCCGCAGTGTTCGCGGGGATCGCGCTGGCCTATGCCTGCTATGTCCGCTGGCCCTTGCTGCCGGCGTGGATCGCCGCCCGGTTCCGGCCGCTCGACCGGCTGTTCCGCAACAAATGGTTCTTCGACGCCGTCTACCACCGCTATTTCGTCGAAGCGAGCTACCGCGCCGGCCGGCGCCTGGCGCGCACCGTTGACGGCAGCTGGATCGACGATTTCGGCGTCAAGAAGATCGTCGGCATTACCAAGAACGCCGCCGGCCGGGTCGCCGGTCTGCAATCCGGCCTGATCTACGACTACGCCTTTGCCATGGTCGCCGGGATCACGGTGGTCGTGTCCTGGTTCCTGTTCAATTCCTGATCCCCCCTGAAATTCTCGCACTGGTACTTCAGGAGACACTCCGATGTTCGGCCTGCCTATTCTCACCACCTTGTTGCTGGTGCCGCTCGCCGGTATCGCCGCCATTCTGCTTGCGACCAAGGAGGGCAAGCAGGGTGACGATGAAGCGCGCTGGCTGGCGCTGCTGTTCTCGCTGGCGACGCTGGCGCTGGCGCTGGGCGTGCTGACTCAGTTCGATCCGAGCCGCAGCAGCTTCCAGTTCGAAGAACAGCACGACTGGATCCCGGCGCTCGGCCTGCACTATCATCTCGGCGTCGACGGCATCTCGGTATGGCTGGTGGCGTTGTCGGCGCTGCTGGTGCCGTTCGCGGTGGTCGCCAGCTGGTCGGAGATCAAGATCCGGGTCCGCGAGTTCATGAGCGCACTTCTGCTGCTCCAGGCGCTGCTGATCGGCACCTTTTCGGCACTCGATCTGGTGGTGTTCTACCTGTTCTACGAGGGAAACCTGTTGCCGATGTTCGTGATCATCGGCACCTGGGGCGGTGAACAGCGCGGCCGCGCCGCGTTCAAGTTCATTCTGTTCAACATGACCGGCTCGGTCTTCCTGCTGCTGGCCCTGATCACCATCGGCACCACCGCCGGCAGCTTCGAGATTCCGGTACTGATCGAGTCCCACATCCCGGCATCGCTGCAGACCTGGCTGTGGCTGGCGATGTTCGTCTCGTTCGCGGTCAAGATGCCGCTGTGGCCGGTCCATACCTGGCTGCCCGAGGTCCATGTCCAGGCGCCGACCGCCGCCTCGATGCTGATCGCCGGCGTCCACATGAAGCTCGGCACCTACGGCTTCCTGCGTCTGCTGCTGCCGCTGCTGCCCGATGCCTGCGATACCCTGGCGCCGCTGGTCCTGACCCTGGGGGCGATCACGGTGGTGCAGAACTCGCTGGTCGCGTTCACCCAGGTTCATCTCAAGAAGGTGCTGGCCTATGCCACGGTCGCCCATATGGGGATGACCGCGATCGGCGTGTTCTCGCGCACGATCCAGAGTATCGAGGGCACCATCATCATGGTGTTCGCCCAGGGACTGGTCTCGGCCTGCCTGTTCATGTGCGTCGGCCTGCTCCATCAGCGGGTGCGAACCTATGACGCCGGCAAAATCGCCGGGGTGATCCAGGCAATGCCACGCTTCGCCTTCGTGATGCTGATGCTGATCCTGGGCGCGGTGGCCTTGCCCGGCACCGGTAACTTCGTCGGCGAACTGCTGATCCTGATCGGCGCCTTCCAGACCACCACCGGCATCGCCATTCTGGCGGCGACCGCGATCATCCTGGGGCCGGTCTATTTCCTCGGCATCTATCACAAGATCATCTTCGCCCCGAGCCGTACCCTGGCGCCGGGCGGGTCGCCCGGCGGGGTGGCGGGCGAACTGAAAGACCTCGGCCGGGGCGAAATGGTGGCGCTCGGCAGTGCCTTGGTGGTGATGGTCTGGCTCGGCATTCATCCGCCGCCCTTCCTGACCAACACCTCGCGTTCGGTGGTGGCCTTGGTCTCGACCCAGCACTTCCAGGTCCGACAGCCGCAGACCGGAGCGGCCCAGCTCGCCCTGGCAGCACTCACTCCGGGCCACTGAGCGAGGCTCCCCGCCGGCGAGATGTCGCCTTCGGGACCGGCGAGCGGCACTGCAGCCGCTCGCCGGTTCCGGCGATCTGGATGCTGCATTGCAAAATGGGAAGGGTGCCGAGCGGATGGCGCCCTGGTACCGACAGATAGATCTGTAAACTCATACAGGTTGATTTCCCGTTCGGGCCAGAGATTCAGTGATGCATCGATAAATTGGCGCGCGACTTGAACAACAATCAAGCACAACTGCGGACCTCCCCGATTATTACCGTAGATTCATTAAAAAGTTGCCGATAATTAATTCGCTCGGTGAAATACCTTGCGCTAGACAATCCTCATCGAAATCAATACCGCAGATTTAGTCAGGGCACCGATGACTGATCAGACCAATGTCGGGGACACTCCCGCCCATAGCACCACCCCCGACCGGCCGAACGGGGTCGGCGTTGCCGCGGCGCACCCACGATCGGATCGGCGTCGGACTCTGATGGATCGCGTAGGGATCCCGCGATGAAGCCGTTTCGTCCGCAACCTCAAGACCAATCGGGGACCTGGAAGTGACCGCGATGCCGCCCTCCAAGATGATGCAGGTTCGGGTTCACCCCGGCCTCTACCGCCTCGCCCAGCAAGCCGCCGGCGAGCAGTTCTGCGACCTGTCGGACTACGTCCGCCAAGCCCTGCGCGAGCGCCTTGAGCGCGACGGCTACCGCCTCAGCACCTATGCCGGCGGCGCCGAAGGGGCGGTAATCCAGGCCTCGGACAAATTCGTCGCGTGACGGCGGCGCTTGAAACGGGGCGGGCACCGCCGCACCCGCCGGGTTGCCCTGTCACCGCTTTCGCGGCGCACCGGCCCTGGGCAAAGCGGCGCTGCCGCGGATGACGGTCGATGACTGGCGGCTGGCCGATCTGCAGCGCAAGCCGGCCAAGATCCTGCGCCACGACAGCATCGGGCTCGATCCAGCGCTGAGTACCGTCTGCGCCAAGCTGCCCCTCGACGGTGCCAATTGACCCGGACGTGACCCCGGCTCACGCCGCCTGGGCAAACGACTCCTGCTTGGCCACCGCCTCCGCGAAGGTCCCGACCATATAGAATGCCGCCTCGGCCAGCGCGTCGCCCTGGCCGTCGAGGATCGCCCGGCAGCCGGCCAGAGTGTCTTCGACATCGACGGTGCGGCCGGGCAAACCGGTGAAGGCCTCGGTGACCAGGAACGGCTGGGTCAGGAAGCGCAGCAGACGCCGCGCCCGATAGACCACCTGTTTGTCGGCGGCACTCAGCTCTTCGATGCCGAGCAGAGCGATGATCTCCTGAAGGTCGCGGTAGTGGGCGATGGTCTTGCGCACCGCCTGGGCGGTGGCAAAATGCTCGGCACCGACCACCGCCGGATCCAGCAGCACCGAGGTCGAGGCCAGGGGGTCAATCGCGGGGTAAAGCCCCTCGCTGGCCATGTCGCGCGACAACACGATCGAACTGTCGAGATGGCTGAAGGTTTCCGCCACCGCCGGATCGGTGTAGTCGTCGGCCGGCACGTAAACCGCCTGGATCGAAGTGATCGCCGCCCCCTCCGACGAGGCGATGCGTTCCTGCAATTCGGCGATCTCCGAGGCCAGGGTCGGCTGATAGCCGACACGGCTGGGCAGCCGGCCCAGCAGGCCGGAGACTTCGCTGCCGGCCTGGACAAAGCGGAACACGTTGTCCATCAGCAGCAGGACGTCCTGGTGTTTGGCGTCGCGGAAATACTCGGCGACGGTCAGCGCGGTGTGGCCGACCCGCCACCGGGCCCCCGGCGGCTCGTTCATCTGGCCGAACACCAGGGCGGTGCGGGCGAAAACGCCGGAACTGGTCAATTCGGTGAGCAATTCATGGCCCTCGCGGGATCGCTCGCCAACCCCGGCAAATACCGAAACACCGGCATAGCGTTCAACCGTGGTGCGGATCAGCTCCATGATCAGTACGGTCTTGCCGACCCCGGCGCCGCCGAACATGCCGGCCTTGCCGCCGCGCACCAGGGGCGCCAGCAGATCGATCACCTTGATCCCGGTGCGGAACGGTTCACGTTTGGTCGCCTGACGGGCCAGCGGCGGGGCCGAGCGGTGAATCGGCCACCGCGGCACGGTGTCGTCGAAATCCGGCTTGCCGTCATGGGCCGTCCCCAGCACATCGATCAGGCGGCCCAGCACCGCCTCGCCGACCGGCACCCGGATTGCCCCGCCGGTCGCCCGTACCGGTTCGCCGCGCAGCAGGCCCGAGGTCGGCTGCAGCGCCACCGCGCGCACGGTCTCGGGGTCGAGATGCTGTTGCACTTCCAGGGTGAGGGTTATGCCGCCGGCGCCCTGGACTTCCAGGGCATCGTTCAGCGCCGGCAGGGCGCCGGCCGCGAAAGCGACATCGACCACCGAACCGCGGATGCCGACCACGCGACCGTCGCCGCCCGGAGCCTGTCGTGTCTGTGCCATCAGTCCCACCCGAAAAACCTTGCGTCACTTGCCGGCAAGTTAGCATGGCGATCGACGCCGCCGAAGCCCCATAGCGGTGCGACCGACAGCGATCAGCGCCGCCGGTCGAGGGCGCCAACCCCATGCAGCGGTCTTGACCCAGACCCCAAGCTGCCGACATGATCAATGCTAAGAGCTTTGGCCGAAGACCGAAACAATGAACAAAAATGGTGATGACAAAGGTTGGACGGTTTGCCACAAATCCTGCGGCTATTCGCTAATCCAGCGAAGGTCGACTCTGCCCCGAAACCGCTAGGTACCGATCGCTATGACCGAAACGCCCCGACCGGGCAAATCGGGCGGACCGAGCATGACTCGCCTGACTCAGGGTCAGGTGGATGAGATTATTCGCAAACACGAGATGTTGTATTCCGGGCGCATGGGCGGTGCCCGCGCGGTGTTTTCCTTCTGCGACCTGACCGGGCTCAACCTGGGTGGCCGAAACCTGGCCGACGCCGACTTCACCGGAGCCGTGCTGGCCGACTGCAATCTCGCCGGCGCCAAACTCGACCGGGCGATCTTTTTCTGCTCGGATCTGCGCCGGGCCAATCTCGGGCGGGCGGCGATGCGCCGGTCGGATTTGCGCGGCGCCTGCCTGCGCGGCGCCTTCATGGTCGGCGCCGACCTGTTCGAGGCGGATCTGCGCGAAGGATCGATCGCCGAGAAGGACGCCAAGGGCAATCTGCGTTTCTTGCGCCATGACCTCAAGCCGACCGAAATGCAGACCGTGGTGCTGGCCAACGCCAATCTGGAAAAGGCGCGGATGACCGGGGTGATCGCGATCCAGGCCGATTTCACCGATGCGGTGATGCGCGGCTGCAAGTTGGTTCGCGCCAATTTGCGCCAATCGAAATTCGTCGGCGCCAATCTGGAGGGCGCCGACCTCTCCGGCGCCGACCTCAAGGGCGCCAATATGAAAGGCGCGGTGCTGGTCAACACCAACATGACGATGGCGGTGACCGACGACGCCGACATGGATGGCGTGCTGACCAACGAGCCGGTCGGCACCTCGCTGGAAAGCCTGCCGGTGCCGATCGAGAAGCTGTTGGATCTGCATGCCCAATGGGTGGAGTCGAATGGTAGCGCGGGCAAACCGCTCGACCTCACGGGGGTGGATCTGCGGCCGCTGAAGGCGCTGGCATCCTGCCGTTTGACCGCGCTCAAGGCGCCGGGAGCGGTGTTCTACGGCCTGGATCTGACCGGCATCAATCTGCAGGGCGCTCAACTGGAGGGTGCCGATCTGCGCGCCTGCAAATTGGGCGGCGCCGATCTGCGCGGCATCAACCTGAAATATGCCAAGCTCAACAACGTCGACCTGCGCGACGCCAATCTCGGACCGCTGCTGATTGCCGCCGATCGCATCCTGCCGGCACAGTTCTACGGCTCGGTCATCCGCTATTCGGATCTGCGCGGCGCCGACCTGTTGCGCACCGACTTCTCGACGGCCGACCTGTCCTACTCCAATCTGATCGGGACCAAGCTGCGCGGCACCGATTTCACCCAGACGATCATGGATACCACCCTGTTTGCCCAAGGCGCCCTGCGTGACGCCGTTGCCTGCGGCTGCAAGGGCATCGTGGAGCCCTGAACCGCCCGCCGGCGTCGGCGCCGATCGCCGCCCGGCTCACGGAGGCAAGGCGAACATCAGCAGCAAGGTCCGCTGCTCGCTGCGGAAGTTGTCGTCCGAGATCAGGGCGATCCGGAACTCGCCGTCCGGCCCCCGGCCGACCGCAACCCCCTCGAAATTGTCCGCGGCAAGCGGCGGCGCCAGCCGCGCCAGTTCCTCGCCGACGAGCAGCGCGCCGGGCCGGATCGAGCCGCCGGCAACGCGCACCAGCCGCGCCGCCCAGCCGTCGAACCAGCCGAAATGGCGTTCGAGCACCAGGACAGTGCCGTCGGGCATCACCGCCGCACCGGTCGGCCGATAACTCCGTTCGGCACGGTAGACCAGGGTCGCCCAGGCACCGCCCGGCGCTCGAATCCAGGCGCGGTGCTCGGTGCTGCCGTCGTCGTCACCCTCCTCGATCGCCAGCAGGCTACCGTCGGCGAACCCGGCCAGGGCCTCGATCCCGCCATTGTAGGGGGCCTGATCGAGCCCCGGCGGCGGTTCCAGGACCACCGGGCGCCGATCGGGACGACCCAGGCCGGGCGGATAGCGCAGGAGCCGATGGACCCGCTCGAAGCCGACCACCCAGCCGCCGTCGGGCAGCCGGGCCAGGCTCTCGGCATCATGCCGTTTGCCGCTGACCGCGCCGCCATCAACCTCGACCAGGCGGCGCACCGACAGCTCGGCGGCTCCGGCCAGCCAGCCCCTGGCATCGTAGCGCAAGCGGCCGGTAACCACCGCGCCATGATCGGTGATCGCGACGAACTGGCGGCCGTGGTCGAGCAGGGCCAGATCCGACAGACCGCCGAGTTCGGGATGGCTGCGCGGCAACTCGATCCCGCCCCGGAACCCCAGCCGCCCGACCGTCGCCAGCGCCGGCTGGTCGGGTGCCAGCATCACCGGCCGGGATATATCCGCCCGGTCCCCGGCGATGGCGCTGCAGCCGGCAAGGACAATCCCCAGGACCAGGGCCGGCAGAGCCCGGCGCCTCAGGATCAACGGCTCGCGGGCCATCGCCCGGTCGTCCGATGACGGGTGGTCGGCACCGCCGGCCGGCTCACGCCGCGCGCAGTCCGTGCTGCCGAAAGCGCGCGCGCGCGGCGCCGAGTTCCGCCACCGTCGGCGCCGCCGCCGTCCGGAGTTTCGACCATCGGCAGCCGCGCAGGAGATCGGCCGCATCCAGCGGCTGCGGTGCCACCACTCTGATCTGTTCGACAGTGCCCAGTTCGGCGGCAAAACGGGCGATCGCGTCCAACTGGGACGGCCGATCGGTGAGCCCCGGAATCAGGGTAAGCCGCAGCCACAGCGGTGTGCCGCGCGCGGCGACCCGCCGGGCGAAGGCGACGCCGGGGATTTCCGGACGCCCGAACAGGGTGGCGGCGTCGCGGCCGGTCACGTCGAGCACCACCCGGTCGCTGAGGTAAAGCAGGCCCTGGGCGCTGAACGGGCTGCCGTCGCCGGTGGTATCGAGCACGGTCGCGATGCCGAGATCGCGGCAGCGCCGGAACAGGGCGGCCACCGCGGGGGCCTGGGCCAGCGGTTCACCGCCGCCGACGGTCACCGCCCCGCCGGTCAGCGCGATGAACGGCAAGCTGGCGGCAACCCGGCCAACCAGGGTTTCGACCTCGATCCGCTGGCCGCCGATGCTGTCACCGTGGCCGCGACACGCCTGGCAGCGCAGGGGACAGCCGTGCAAACGGATGGCGACGCCGACGCCGGACCCGGAACCACTGTCGAGCCGATCGACCGCCCGAACGGTGATCCAGCCGCGGTCACTGTCGTCTGGGCCCGATCTGGCCCGAGTCGACGTCGACAGGTCGTTCACCATAGGAGCCCTTTCGCCGGGTTGAGCCGTCTTTCCCCTGTCCGCCGACGGGCGGTCGGCCGACCAAAGTGGGTGCATCGCATCCAAGCCACGACACTGAAGTATGATCCTCGCGGAGTGGTAGCGCGTTGATTCAAGTCAAACCCGCGTCGGCTCGAGTCGCAACGGCAGCCTCCGCGGCAATTTGACCGGCGAGGCCGCTGCGGTAGTCCGGATGGCGCAGCACGACGCCGAGTTCGCGCTTGATCCGGTCATTACGGACCTTCTTGTTGTCGGCATAGAAGCTGGCCGCCATCGGCGACAGCGCCGCCGCCTCGAACGGGATCAGGGGTGGCGGTGCGACCCCGAGCAACCGGCAGGCATGGGCAATGACTTCATGACCGGGCGCCGGATCGTCGTCACAGACATTATAGGCGGCACCGGGGTTGGGGCGGGCGATCGAGGCCAGCAAAACACTGGCGATATCATCGACGTGGATCCGGCTGAACACCTGCCCCGGCTTGTCGATCCGCCGCGCCGTGCCCGCGCGCACGGCATCGAGCGCGCTGCGGCCGGGGCCATAAATGCCGGCCAGGCGGAACCGGTGGACCGGCAGGCCATGATCCTGCCACAGCCGCAGCCAGGCCATTTCGGCGGCAACCCGCCAGCGTTGACGATCACCGGTCGGCCGTAACGGCGTCGTCTCGTCGACCCAAGCGCCGCCCCGGTCGCCATAAACCCCGGTGGTTGACAGATAGCCAATCCAAGTCAACTTCTTAGCCGCGGCGATGGCGTCGCCGTGATCGGCCAGCACCGGATCGCCGGCGGCATCCGGCGGCACGCTGGTCAGCAGATGAGTGGCATCGGCCAGGGCAGCGGCCGGATCCAGCAAGGGAAACGGCCAGGCCTCGATCCCCGCCGCCGCCAGGGCGGCCAGGCTCGGTTCGCTGCGCGCGGTGGCCGCAATCCGCCATCCGGCCTCCGCCAGCCGCATCGCCAGCACCCTGGCGCTGAAGCCGAGCCCGAAGCAGAACAGACGGCCAGGTGGGTTGGCACTCGACATCGGCAGGGTCCTCGGGCGACAAGTCGACAGCAAAGGTTAGGAGCCCTACCGCCATGCACAAGTCCGCAGCGACCACGATGGCGATCTTCCTGGCGCTCGTCACGACGACGCCGGTGCCAGCCGCCGCCCCCGAGCAGGACCAGACGCTGCAGGCCTGCCTGGGGCTGGCCGCGACGGATCCGGCGGGGGCCGAGGCCAAGGCGCGGCTGTGGGACGATCATGGCAGCGGGCTGGCGCGCCTGTGCCAGGCGATGGCGGCGTTCCATGGCGGGCGTTTCGCCAGCGCCGGCCAAGCCCTGGAGGAGTTGGCACCGCGGCTGGGCAAGGGCGATCCCAAGACCGCGGCCAATTTGCTCGACCGCGCCGCCTGGGCCTGGCTGCGCGCCGGCGACGCCGAACGTGCCGACAAGCTCTATGGCCAGGCGCTGGCCGAACAGCCCGACGATATCGAATTGCTGATCGATCGGGCCTTTGCCCGCGTCGAAGCCAAGCGGCCGAAGGATGCGGTGGCCGATCTCTCGGCGGCGATCAAGCGCGACGCCAGCCGGCCGGAGGCCTACCTCTACCGCGCCGGCGCCTATCAGGCCCTGCGAGAATTCGGCCATGCCGAGCAGGATCTGGCGCGGGCGCTGACGCTGCGGCCGAACTTCCCCGAAGCACTGCTGATGAGCGGCAACCTGAAGGCGCGGCGCAACGACCTGGCCGGCGCGGTCGGCGACTGGACCCGACTGGCCAAGCTTGCGCCAGAAAGTCCGAGCGGCAAGGTCGCACTGAACAATCTGGAGCGCCTTAAGGCCGCCACCCAGGCGCCAGCCGCGAAGCCGGCCGCCAAGCCAGCGGCACCGGCGCCGTCAAAATGAAGCGCCTCGTGGCCAGACGCGCCAGGCCCTCGGACGGCACGGAATCTGCCAAATGCACCGGACTTGCCAGAATTGCGGATTGCCGGTCGTCGCGGGATCCGGCAGGGTGTGGCCTGGCAAAGGTGTCGAAATACCCTATATCAGGCCAGCGTTGACACGGATTTAACCTGTCATTGACAACCGATCGCGCCACTATGGTGGTCCACAAGCTTCGGGCCGGTCCGGTTGATCGGTCCCCGTAGGTTCGCCAGCCCCTCTCCACAAGAGTCTATCCCGTCATGCCCCGCTCGACCGCCCGCACTGCAGACATCATACCGCTGGAATTGGCGGCGATGACCACCCGGCGCACTCTGAAATCCGCGCTGTCGGCGTTGGTCGCAAGCGGTGATCGCGACCACTTCGGCGAGGGTCGGCGTTCGGAGGTATTGACAGTCCTGCGCCAGGCATTGGCCGACGGCCGGGACATGGTGCGCAAGAATTTCGAGGCCGGCCAGGGCTTCGGCTCCGACTGCGTCAGACAGAACTGCACGGTGACCGACGAGGTGCTGCGCGCCATCGCCGACTTCGCGGTCAAACACGTCTATCCCAGCGCCGGCCCGACGGTCAGCGAGGATTTCGACGTCGCCGCCACCGGCGGCTATGGTCGGGGCGAGTTGGCGCCCGGCTCCGACATCGATCTCTTGTTCATGCTGCCCTACAAGCGCACCGCGCGGGTCGAGCAGATCGTCGAATACATTTTGTATATGCTGTGGGACTTGGGCCTCAAAGTCGGGCACGCCGTCCGTTCGGTCGATGACTGCCTGCGCATGGCCAAATCCGATATCACGATCCGCACCGCGGCGCTGGAATGCCGGATGATCTGGGGCCGCGCCGCGCTGTTCAACACCTTCAAGAAGCGCTTTGCCAAAGAGGTGATGACGGCCAGCGGGGCGGCCTATGTCGTTTCCAAGCTGGGCGAGCGTGACGACCGCCATCGCCGCCAGGGCGACAGCCGCTACGTGCTCGAACCGAATATCAAGGAGAGCAAGGGCGGCTTGCGCGATCTCCAGACCATGTTCTGGATCGCCAAATATCTCTACCAGGTCGAGAAGGTCGAGGACCTGGTCAGCCGCGGCGTGTTTCTGGAGGAGGAAGCGGCCCGCTTCGCCAAGGCCCAGAATTTCCTCTGGACCGTGCGCTGCCACCTCCACTACCTGACCGGCCGCCCGGAGGACCGGCTGACCTTCGACGTCCAGTCGGAGATCGGCCGCCGCCTTGGCTATACCGACCACGCCGGCACGCTCGGCGTCGAGCGGTTCATGAAGCACTACTTCCTGATCGCCAAGGACGTGGGCGACCTCACCCGCATTTTCTGCGCCGCGCTGGAGGCGGAATCGAAACGGCCGCCGCGGTTCAACCTGCTGCGCTTCAATCTGGGCCGCAGCAAGGAGATCGACGGCTTCCGTCTCGATGGCGAGCGCCTCAATCTGCGCCACGAGCGCCAGTTCCGCGAGGAGCCGCTCGACACCATCCGCCTGTTCCACGTCGCACAGCAGAACGATCTCGACATCCACCCCCAGGCCTTGCGGGCCCTGACCCGTGCGCTGGGCGGCGTCGCCAAGCTGCGCAACGACCCCGAGGCCAACCGCCTGTTCCTCGATATCCTGACCGGCCCCAAGGACCCGGAGATCGCGCTGCGGCGGATGAACGAGGCCGGCGTGATCGGCCGCTTCGTGCCGGATTTCGGCCGGGTGGTGGCGCAGATGCAGTATGATATGTACCACGCCTACACGGTGGACGAGCACACGCTGTTCGCTTTGGGCTTTCTGCATCGGATCGAGACCGGCCAGCTCAAGGGGGAGCTGCCGCTGGCCAGCAGGGTGTTTCATAAGCTGGTATCGCGCCGGGCGCTCTACGTCGCCCTGCTGCTGCACGATATCGCCAAGGGCCGCGGCGGTGATCACTCCGAGCTGGGCGCCAAGGTCGCGCTCAGACTGTGCCCGCGGCTCGGGCTGTCGCCCGAGGAGACCGAGACGGTGTCCTGGCTGGTCCGCCGCCATCTGGTCATGTCGGCGACCGCGTTCAAGCGCGATGTCGAAGACGAAACCACGGTGCGCAAATTCTCCGAGTTGGTGCAGTCGCCCGAGCGGCTGCGGCTGCTGCTGGTGCTGACCACCGCCGATATCAAGGCGGTCGGCCCCGGTCGCTGGAACGCCTGGAAAGAGGCGTTGCTGGGCGAGCTTTACCACCACGCCGAGGACATGATCTCCGGCAACTTGACCGCCGACGGACGGGGCAGCCGGATCGCGGCGGCGCAGGAGGCCCTGCGCCTTCAACTGAAGGACTGGGCCACGGAGGAAGTCGATCGCTTCGTTGCCCTGGGCTACCCGGCCTACTGGCTGAGTTTCGACCCCGAGAGCCACGCGCGCCACGCCCGCATGGCGCGCGAGGCCGAACGGATCGACGCCCCCTTGACCATCCGGCATCGGGTCCAGCGCGACCGCGAGGTCACCGAGGTCACCTTCTACACCCCCGACCATCCGGGGCTGTTTGCGCAGCTCGCCGGGTCGCTGGCGCTGAGCGGCGCCAATATCGTCGATGCCCGCATCTTTACCATGACCAATGGCCGGGCGCTCGACGTCTTCTCGGTGCAGGACGCCTCGGTCGGCGGGCCGTTCGAAGCCGGCGACAAGCTGGCCCGGCTGGCGGTGCTGACCAAACAGATTCTGGCCGGCCAGACCCGGCCGCTCAAGGATCTGGCGTCACGCACCTCCAACCTGCCGAGCCGCACCCGCGTCTTCACCGTGCTGCCGCGGGTGTTGATCGAAAACAACGCCAGCGCCAGCCACACCGTGATCGAGGTCAATGGCCGCGACCGCCCCGGGCTGCTCTATGACCTGACCCGGGCCCTCACGGATCTGACCCTGCAGATTTCCTCGGCCAAGGTCTCGACCTACGGCCACAAGGCCATCGACGTGTTCTACGTCAAGGACGTGTTCGGGCTCAAAATCAGCCACGAGACCAAACTCGCCCATATCCGCGAAAAGCTGATCGACGTGCTGGGCGATCAGTCCGGCAGCGCGGCCCCCCTGACGACCGGTGCCGCCGCGACCGAGCGCAAGCGGGCGCGACGCAAGGCGCCGCCGGCGCGCGCCAAGCAAGTGACCGGCCCGCCCTCGCGCTAGGACGAGTCGCGCTGCCGCCGCCGGGATATCGGCCGACAGCTGGGCGCGCAGCCGCCCCGGCAGCAGTGCCGGACCGAAGCAGACCGCCAAATCATTCGAGACCAAAGCCCCTCTCCCGCCGGGAGCGGGGCTTTTCTCCGGTCCTTCGGCATTCTCAGGATTGCCCCGGCAAGTTTGCCAAGGCAACGTTGACCGCCGCCGACCCACTCGCTATCAAGGAACTTTCCCGCTGCGGCGGGTGGCCATGGGCGGCGTGGGGGGCCAGCATGGGTATCGGATCACGCCTGACCGGGTTGAGTGCGGCGTTGGCCGTGGTCGGCTGGGTTTCGCTCTCTCCCGGTGCAGCTTATGCCCAGGCACCGGCCGAGCCGGCGGCCGGCACCGCCCAAACCGCACCCCAGCCGCCGCCCCAGCCTGCAGCCCCCGCTCCGGCCATACCGACCGGTCCCGGTCCCGGCTATATCCCGCTCGGACCGGGCTGGGTGAAGCCGACCGACCAATGGGTCGACCCGTCCACCGCCTTTTTTGCCTGCTTCACCGGCGGCAGTCTGGCCGCGCTCACCGTCTCGTTCTATCCGATGCCGGGCTGGGCCCTCTACGCCGGAGCCCTGCCGGCGATGGGGGCGGTGATTTTGCGGGGCGGGCTCGGGTGCTATGCCGCGCTGGTCGCCGCCGGTGCCTATTCGGCCACCAAGAGCCTGATGGATCGGACCGGGCAAACCCTGCACTCGCTGTTCTGACCTCGCCCTCTGGCCCGACTCTGCCAGCCGGAGCTGCCTCGTGATGACATATTCCCGCACCGTTCCCGCCTACGCCGTCATGGTTTGGCTCGCCGCCGCGGCTCCGGCATTGTGCCAGGAGCCGCCGGAACCGCCGCAGCCGCCGCCGCAGGCCGAGGCAGCGCCCGCCAGCACCGCCCCGTCGGAACGGGCCGGCTACCTGCCGCTGTGGCCGGGCTGGACCAAACCCGACGACCGTTTGATCGACACCAGCACGGTATTTTATTCCTGCGGGGTCGGCGGGAGCCTCGGCATCTTCACGCTGGCGATCTACCCCCTGACCTCGTGGACATCCTATTCCGGAGCGATCGCGTCGACCGGCGCCATGCTGTTGCGGGGCGGTCTCGGCTGCTACGCCGCGGTTCTCGCCGCCGGCGCCTATTCCGGGACCCGGACCGTCCTGCACAATGTTGGACAGACCCTGCACAGCCTGTTCTGATGCCCGGCTTCGGGTTCTCAACCGAACGAGCCGCCCTATGACACGTTGGACAACGCTTGCCGTGATCGCCCTCGCGGTTTGGCTATCGGTTTCGCTGCCTTTTTCCGTGGCGGCGCAGGCCGAGCCGCTGTCGGCGCCCCCGGCGGTCCAGCTCTTCGAGCGCGAGCCGGCGCCGTTCATCGATAACAATACGGCCTTTTATTGGTGCGGCTTCGGCGCCTCGCTGGGCGCCCTTCTGGTCGGGGTACCGCCACTGGTCGCGTGGTCACCCTATATCGGCTGGCCGCTGGGCCTGGCCGGCACCGCCATGCGCACGGCGTTCGGCTGCTATTTCGGAATTCTCGGCGGCACCGTCACCTCGGCCGCGATCTCCAGCGTCAGGGGCGTTGGCCACGCGGTCCAGAGCCTGTTCTGACCGGAAAGCGCCACACCAGCCGGATGGTCTGCAGGGTGGTTGACCGGACCCTGCGGCTCGGGGCATGATTGGCGCGCAGGAACACCGTTGGCTATTCGGCTTTCAGCCTGCAAGAGTTTTCAAGCCGGTCGATCGATCCCGAGGCTTTCGGAGCATTGCATGAAGAGCGGACCCATCATCCTGGCCGTGATGGTATTGTTGGCCGCCGCCGCGACCGGCTTCGGCCGGTCGACTCAGGGTGCTGAGGCCGGGACCCGTTCAGACATCATCCTGGCGGCAGCCCCCGTCATCACTCCACCGCCGGGCACATCCGAAAAGCCCAAGGAAAAGATCGTTTCTGGCAGCACGGTCTTTTTCGGCTGCGCCATCGGCGCTGCGGCCGGGGCGGCGGCGCTCGCGGTCCCGCCGCTGGCGGCCTGGGCCGGAGCGGCGGGAGCCTTGCCGGCGGTGGCGGCGGTGGCGGCGACTTCGGGAATAGGCTGCACGGTCGGGTTGTTTGCCAATGTCGTGATCACCACGATCGGCTGGATTTTCGACCGGATCGGCGCAGCCTTCAGCGCGATTTTCTAGGGGCCCGTCCCGAGCTCGAGGCCAAGGTGTGGCGGCCGGCGAGGTGGTGGCCACGACCAAGGGCGCCGGGACGGTCGGTTGAGGCAATTTTGGAGCCGGGTATGACGCTGCGACCTGCAATCACCATCGGACTGTTCCTGACCCTGGCCTCGGCGGCGATCCCGGCGCAGGCGCAGACCCGGGCACAGCTGTCCGGCCCCTGGCCTGCCGCGGCGTACCGGCCCGAACCGATCCTGGTCGCGGCGCCCGGTGACGCGGGCGCCGCCGGTGCCGCCAGTACCGATGGCTTCGTCAGCATCGATACCGTGATCATCGGCTGTACCGCCGGTGCCGCTGCCGGCGCCCTGGCCGTCACCCTGCCCGCGCTGACTGTGGCGGCCACCGGCGTCGGCGCAGCGACGACCGCCTCGGCGCTGGCGGCGACCGCCGGAATCGGCTGCATCGTCGGCGTGGTCAGCGGTCTGGCCGCGATCGGTACGGCGCTTGGCCTGCACTGGGTCAACACCGTCCACCTGGACTTGACGGACCTGCCGAAGCTGCCGCCGCTACCGGACCTGCCCAAGCTGACGCCGTGACGGCTGGGCAATGAGCTTTGCCCGGGCGATCGCGACGGTCGGCGGGCTGACCCTGATCAGTCGGGTGTTCGGGTTCGCCCGCGATATTCTGACCGCCGCGATTCTGGGCGCCGGCCCCGGTGCCGACGCTTTCTTCGTGGCCCTGAAGCTGCCCAATTTCTTCCGCCGGCTGTTCGCCGAGGGGGCGTTCAGCGTGTCCTTCGTGCCGCTGTTCGCCGCCCGGCTCGAAGACTCCGGGCGCGTCGCGGCGCAAACCTTCGCCGCCGAGGCCTTGGCGGCGATGCTGGCAGTGATGCTGCCCTTCACGGTCCTGATGATCGTGGCGATGCCGTGGTTGATGGTGGTCCTGGCGCCCGGCTTCGCCGACCAGCCGGAAAAATTTGCTCTGGCGATCGATCTTGCGCGCTGCGCCTTTCCCTACCTGGCGCTGATCTCGGTGACCGCCTTGCTGGGCGGCGTGCTCAATGCCATGGGCCGCTTTGCCGCCTTCGCGGCGGCGCCCATCGCGTTCAACGTGACCCTGATCGCCAGCCTCGGGCTGGCCGCGGTGACCGGCTGGCGGCCCACCTATGCCCTGGCCCACGGTGTTGCGGCCGCCGGGGTGACCCAGCTGTTGTGGCTGTACTGGGCGTGCCGGCGCGCCGGGGTCAGGCTGCCGCTGGTCCGGCCGCGCCTGACCCCGACGGTGGTCCGGCTGCTGCGGTTGATGGGGCCGGGCGCGATCGGCACCGGCATCATGCAGGTCAACCTGTTCGTCAACATCGTGCTCGCCTCGCTGTTGCCGACCGGTGCGGTGTCCTACCTCTATTACGCCGATCGCCTCTATCAATTGCCGCTGGGCGTGATCGGCATCGCAATCGGCACGACGCTGCTGCCGTTGCTGTCGCGCCATGCCGCGGCCGGCAACCAGGGCGCGGTGCGACACTATGTCGGCCGCGCCCTGGAGTTCAGCCTGGTCCTGGGCGTGCCGGCGGCGGTCGCGCTGGCCGTGGCGTCGGCGCCGATCATCTCCGTGCTGTTCCAGCGCGGAGCCTTCGGCACGGTTGAGACCGCCGCCACCGCCGCGGCGCTGGCCGGCTACGCCGCCGGGATTCCGGCTTACCTGATCGCCAAGGTGCTGAGCACGATCCACTATGCCCATCAGGACACCGCAACCCCGGTCAAGCTGGCCGGCGTTGCCGCGATCGCCAATGCCGCGCTGGCCCTGGCGCTGATGCCCTGGCTCGGCCATGTCGGCATCGCCGCCGCCACCGCCCTCGCCGCCTGGCTCAACGCGGCGCTGCTCGCCGCCGGCCTGGCCCGCCGCGGCGCGTTGGCGCTCGACCCCCGGCTGCTGCGCCGGGCGCCGCGGATCGTGCTCGCCGGCGTCGGCATGGGCGGCTTGGTCCATCTGGCCGGGCTTGCGCTCGCCCCCTGGGTCGGCGCTCCGGGCGCCGGCCGTTTCGCGGCGCTGGCGCTGACGGTGACGCTCGGTCTTGCCGGCTATTTCGCCCTCGCGACCGCCACCGGCGGCCTCCGCCCCGCCGAATTGCGCGAGTTGATCCGCCGTCCGCCGGCACCGGTCGATTGACCCTTGCCACCGGCCTTTGTCCGCCCGGTCCCGGCGGGTGCGGTTGATCGGACCGGGCCTGCCTTGGAGAAAGCCGACGGACCGCCGAACGGCCGATCTCTCGCCCCGGAGGTCCCTGACCAACCCTGCCGTCCTCGCGCCGGGCGGAAAGCGGAGCCGGCCGGTCACAGGGGACTTGCCGGAGGTCCGATCCGCTGATAAACCTTCCCCGTCGAAGGTGGTTTGGGGTCGTCCCTAAGCTGCTGGTTACAAAGTGTTTTGGGCATTTTCGTGCCATCCCCCAAGGGGACGCGAGGGCGGGGGCGACGCTGCCCATCCCTGCCGCGAGAGCTTCCCGATGAAGGCTGCCGTCGTCGTTTTTCCCGGTTCAAATTGCGACCGTGATGTCGCGGTGGCACTGGCCCAGGCCACCGGCACGCCGCCCGCTCTGGTGTGGCACCGCGACAGCGTTCTGCCGGCGGTGGATCTGATCGTCCTGCCCGGAGGCTTCTCCCATGGCGACTACCTGCGCAGCGGCGCCATGGCCGCCCGCGCGCCGATTATGCGCGCCGTGGTCGAGCGGGCCCGCCAGGGCGTCCGGGTGCTCGGCATCTGCAACGGCTTTCAGATCCTGACCGAGGCCGGGTTGCTGCCCGGTGCCTTGATGCGCAATGCCGGGCTCAAATTCGTCTGTCGCACGGTGGCGCTGAAGGTCGAATCGATCGCCAGCGCCTTTACCGGGAGTTGGCGCCAGGGCGAGGTCGTGCGGATGCCGGTTGCCCATGGCGACGGCAGCTATTTCGCCGACGACGCCACTCTCGACCGCCTCGAGGGCGAGGGCCAGGTCGCCTTCCGCTATCAGGACAACCCCAACGGCTCGGCCCGCGACATTGCCGGAGTGTTCAACCTCGGACGCACCGTCCTCGGCCTGATGCCCCATCCCGAGCGTGCCGCCGACCCTCAGCTCGGCCTGACCGACGGCCGGGCGCTGTTCGACAGCTTGGTCGCCACCCTGGCCTGATCCTACACCTGGCGCGGGTAGCGGTGGCTGCCGCCGTCCGGGTCGGTAACGGTATGGCTGCCGTCTTCGGCGGTTTCCAGATAGCATTGTCCGATCGGCACCTTGCCGAACCCGCCGGGAATGTCGAGCACGTAAGTCGGCTGGCATAGCCCCGAAACCCGTCCACGCAGTGCCGCAACCAGCGCCTGGCCGTCGGCGATCTCCGGCCGGAAATGGCCGGTGCCGCGGGCGAGATCCGGGTGGTGCAGGTAATAGGGCTTGATTCGCAAGGCCACCAGCGCACGGAACAGCCGGGTCAGGACGGCGGCATCGTCATTGACCCCCTTCAGCAACACGCTCTGGCTGAGCAGCGGCAGACCGGCATCGGCCAGCGCGGCGCAGGCGCGGCGCGCGGCCGTCGTCAGCTCGTCCGGGTGGTTGACGTGGATCGCCACCCATACCGGGGTGCGCCGCTTCAACGCCGTGATCGCCGTTTCATCGACCCGTTCGGGATCGGCGACCGGAACCCGCGTATGCAGCCGAACCACCCCGACATGGTCGATGCCGTCGAGTCGATCCATGATCGCACCCAGCCGGCGCGGCGACAGCATCAGCGGATCGCCGCCGGTGAGGATCACTTCCCAGATCTGCGGGTGGTCGCGGATATAGCCCAATGCGGCGTCGAGTTCGGCTTCGGTCAGCGCCTGGCTGCCCGGACCGACCACTTCGCGGCGGAAACAGAACCGGCAATAGACCGGGCAGACATGCAGCGGCTTCAGCAGTGCGCGGTCGGGATAGCGATGGACGATCCCCGGCAGCGGCGAGAAGTGCTGGTCGCCGATCGGGTCGGGCCGTTCGTCGTCGCACTGCGCCAGTTCCGCCACCGCCGGCACATATTGCCGCGCGATACCGTCGGGTTGACCGGCCTCGGCGATCGCCTCAAGCACCGCCGGGGTGATCGAAACGGCAAACCGCCGAGCCACCTCGTTCAAGGGAGCCAAGGCTTCCGCAGTGATCAGGCCACGCTGCTCCAGCGCCGCCACAGTCCGAATCGATGTCGTTTTATCGGCCCTCGCCCGCTCGCAATCGCCCAAGCCTTGGCGGTCCCGCCTTGTCGCGATGGCCTAGCTGCCCGATCCGCCTGACATCCAGGCGAAGATGTCGTGAAGGTATTTGGCGACGATGGCGCCACCGCCCGCCGAGGCAACCGCTGCGAGGCTGCTGCGGAAAAATGTCGTCGCCGGTGCGGTCAGTCCCGGTGCCGCCACCGCCGCGGCTGCGGCAGCGCCCGCCACCGGGGCCGCGACCACCGCCGGTGCCGGCAGCGGAATCGCCGCAGCCGCGGCTGCGGCGCGCCCCACCGCACCCGGCGTACCCAGGCTGACCGCGGCGGAGCCGACCCCGCGCAGCAGGCCGGCGCCGACACCCTGAAGGTTGATCGCGACCCGGCCCAGCGCCGGCAGCATCGGACCAACCGCGGCGGCGCCGTAATTATAGGCGAAGACACCGAAGATCATGCCCAGACCGACCACCAACAATCGGTTGTCGACCGGCGCCATCGGTGCCGCGGTTTCCACCTGAGGCTCGGACTGGGCCAATGCCGGCCGAGCCCAGCCAAGCGGCGTCAGGATCAGGGAAACAACCAGGGCGACGATGACCGGTCCGCGCATGTCTCGTCCTTGCTCTGTCGGTGCGGTGCGGAATCGGCGTCCGCGGAAGAACTCAGGCGTCAAACTCAGGCCCCAAACCGTGCGCTCAGGGACCGTACAGCCAATTGGCGACCCAGGCACCGACCACTGCTGCCGTCACCGTCATCAGGCGATTGGTCGCCAGGGCGGCATCGGCCGCCGAGACCTGGGCGACCGGGGCAACCGAGGTCACGAAGGGTACCGTGGCGACGCCGCCAGCGGCGACATTATAGGCGATGACGCCGACGATTGCGCCCAATCCGAGCGCGATCGGATAGAGAACGCCGGGGCCCTGGGACACCGGGGTCGGTTGTGGCTGGGTCTGCGCCTGCACCGACAAGGGCAGTACGCCGATCAGAGCAATCATGGCAACCAGGACGAGTCTGCGCATCGGTCCCCCCCTTATCGATCGTTGCATGGGCCACCGGCGATTGACCCGGTACCGAGCTGTTTTTCTAGTGCCGCAGCCGCGGCGGGTCCAGATCTCTATTCGACATTTTTGTCCGACCGCGCGGATCGCCGAGGCCGGCACCGCCAAACGGCGGCTCCACCGCCCGATCGAACGGTCCGGAGGCGGCTTCCCTGGCTCAAACCGCCGGTGCCGCGGCCAAGATCTGGGCCGGGCCGCCCCGCCGGCGGTACCAGGCGCGGTATTCGCTGCGTTGCAGCAGGCGACTCCGGCAATCGGCGGACAGAACCGACCGGGACACGTTGTCGCGTCCGGAGATCGCCCCTGGCCTTGGCCCGGCCGGCTGCGCACTTGTCCTGAAAGCACAGAAGGCCGGTCAATGAAATTCGAGGTCTACGACGCAAGAGCGGTCCAGCTGATCCGGCCAACCGACTATTGGGCGGTGATCTCGATCGTCAGTGGCGGCTGCGCCTGGCCGGAGATTCCGGTCAATCCGTGGTTTCGCGGCCGCCTGAATCTGGTTTTCGAGGATGTCGGGCAAGATGGCGCCAGCGCGGCGGCGAGCGGTTTCACCACCGAACACGCCGAGCGAATCCTCGACTTCTACACCGAGATGCGCCCCCGGATCGAGCTTCTGGTCATTCACTGCCTGGTCGGAATCAGCCGCAGCCCGGCGGTTGCCGCCGCCCTGACCACGCTCGAGGGCGAAGTCGACGTCCATTGGTTCTACCAGAAGCGCCCCAATCGGCTGGTCTACCGCACCTTGCTGGAGCAAGCCGAACGCCGCGGCCTATGGCAACGCACGCTCCGCGGCGTCGATGGCGAAGCCCTGACTGCGGCCGACTCGACGGCTGGTCCCGCCTTCGGCGCCGCCTCGGCCTCCAGCCTTCCCCCCTGCCCGCGGCGAGCCGCCACCTCGGCCCGAATCGATCGCTTTCAGGGCGGCCTGGTCGGCTCGGCGATCGGCGATGCCGTCGGCGAACTGGCGTTCGGCGCCCTGTCGGCAGAGCATCTTGAGGAATGTATCGGCAACGGTACGCTGCACTACACCGACGATACCGCCATGGCCCTGGCGATCGCCGAAGTGCTGGAGCGCGACGGCGATCTCGGGGCGGAACGGTTGGGCGCCGCCTTTGCCACCCGGTACCGGCAGGAGCCGTGGCGGGGCTATGGTCCGGGAGCGCCGTCGATCTTCCGCACCGTCCAGGACACCGGCTGCTCATTCGAGGAGGCGGCGCGGCGGTCCTATGGCGGCCAGGGCTCGTTCGGCAACGGCGCCGCGATGCGGGTGGCACCGGTCGGCCTGTTCTACGCCGGGTCTTCGGAGTTGGAGGCCAAGGCCCGGCTGTCGGCCCTGCCGACCCATGCCCATCCGGTCGCGGCCGACGGCGCCGCCGTCCTGGCCTGGGCGATCGGCACCGTTTCGCGTCTTGGCGCCGGCCAGCCGCTGCTCCGCGATGCCCTGCTCGACGGGATGGCGGCGGTTGCCCAAACCGCGCTGTTCCGCAACCAGCTCGCCGCCCTGGCCCGCCATCTCGCCGCGGCCAGCCCGCCGGAGACCGCGATCCTCGAACTCGGCTGGTCGCAGCGGGCCGACGAATCGGTGCCCTTTGCCCTATTCGCCTTCTTCACCCATCCCGATGATTTCGCCGCCTGCGTCCACTGCGCGGTGCTCCACGGCGGTGACTGCGATACCCTGGGCGCGATGGCGGGCGCGCTCTCGGGCGCCCGGCTCGGACACGGGGCACTTCCCCGGCCTTGGCGGGACCAGCTCGAAAACGCCACCATGATCGCGCAGCTGGCAAGCCGGCTCGCCGCCCTGGCTCCCGAACCGTGATCCGCCCAGGCCGCGGCCTCAGCCGCGGGGAGACTCGGCCGCGGCGCGCCGTCCGGGCAGGCTGTGATCCATCGACAGTGCCGGTGCCGAGCGGCCCCAGCCGACCACCCGCGCCGGAATCCCGGCGACCGTGGCATGGGCCGGAACGTTCTTGAGCACGACGCTGCCGGCACCGATCTTGGCGCAGATGCCGATTTCGATATTCCCGAGCAGCTTGGCGCCGGCGCCGATCAGCACGCCGGCATGGACCTTGGGATGGCGATCGCCACACTCCTTACCGGTGCCGCCCAGCGTCACTTCCTGGAGGATCGAGACCGCGTCGCCGACCACCGCAGTCTCGCCGATCACCAGCCCGGTGGCATGATCGACCAGGACGCCGCGCCCGATCCGCGCCGCCGGGTGGATGTCCATCGCGAAAATCTGCGATACCCGCGACTGGAGATAAAGTGCGGTGTGGCGGCGGCCATGCTGCCACAGCCAATGGGCCACCCGATGGCTCTGCAGCCCCTGGAACCCCTTGAAATAGAGAAACGGCGCCACCGGGCCGGCGGCGGCCGGGTCGCGTTCACAGGTCGCGTGGAGGTCGCACAGGGCAAAGTCGGCAATCGTCGGGTCGTCGCCCAGCGCGTCCCGGATCTGCCGGCGGATCGCGTGCTCCTCCACAATCGGGTCGGCCAGCTTGGCCGCCAGTACCGCGGTCAACGCGTCGATAAAATTGTTGTGGCGCAAAATATAGCGGTCGAGAAAGCGCAGCAGGTGCGGCTCGGTCTCGGCGATCTGCCGAGCCTCGGCCAGCAGGTCGTGCCACACCCGCTTTCCGCAGGGTTCGGGCTCGGCGCCCAGGATCGCGGCGGCTTCCCCCGCTGCGGCTTCCTCTGCTGATGACGGTCGGTGCCGCTGATCATCCATCGCAGTAACCCCGCCTTTCGATGCGTTGCGGTGCGCCCGATGGCCGCCTGTTGCGGCACGGCGATCAGCGGTTGCAGCGCAAACCATTCAACCTTGATCGATATGACTCCACCGCGCGATCATTGCAAGATCCGGGGAAGGCCGGCGCGGCAAACCCCGGATGCGGCTCAGTGGCATAAAATTTGAGGGGTCCGCTCGCCTGCGGCGCCCAGCCGGGCAACCGACCGGCCGGCAGGCGGCGGCATCGCTTGAACCCGGCCCTTGGTCGGGCCTATAACCTCCCCGACTTCGGCAGGGGCCGAAAGCGCGACCCAAGCAGGTCCGACATGATCATCGTCACCGGCGGCGCCGGCTTCATCGGGTCCAATCTGGTTGCCGCCCTGGAGGCCCGCGGCCACGCCGATCTCGTGGTCTGCGACCGCCTGGGCAGCGAGGATAAATGGCGCAACCTGGCAAAACGGGAGCTTCGCGCAATCGTGCCGCCCGAGGGCCTGTTTGCCTTCCTCGACGCCAACCGCGGCGCGGTCGAAGTGATCTTCCACATGGGCGCGATCTCCGCGACCACCGAGACCGATGCCGACCTGATCCTGGCCAACAACTTCGTGCTGTCGCAAGAACTCTGGCAATGGTGCGCCGACCACGCCGTCCGCCTGGTCTACGCCTCATCGGCGGCGACCTATGGCGACGGCGCGGCCGGCTTCGACGACGACGGCAGCATCGCAGCACTCGGCCGCCTGCGCCCGCTCAATGCCTATGGCTGGAGCAAGCACCTGTTCGACCGCCGGGTCGCCCGTGCCGTCGGCGATCGCGAACCGGCACCGCCGCAATGGGCCGGGCTGAAGTTCTTCAACGTCTACGGCCCCAACGAGTACCACAAGGGCGATATGGCCAGCGTGGTGTCCAAGCTGCACCCGGTGATCACCGCCGGCGAGCCGGCGCGGCTGTTTCGCTCGCACCGGCCCGATTATGCCGATGGCGGCCAGACCCGCGATTTCGTCTGGGTCGGCGATTGCGTTGCGGTGATGCTGTGGCTGTTGAACACACCTGCGGTCAGCGGCTTGTTCAATGTCGGCAGCGGCTGCGCCCGCAGCTTCCTCGATCTGGCGCTGGCGACCTTCGACGCGGCCGGGATCGAGCCCCAGGTCGAGTATTTCGACATGCCCGAAGAGATCCGCGACAAGTACCAGTACTTCACCCAGGCCGAGACTGCGCGGCTGCGCGCGGCCGGGTTCGCCGCACCGCTGACCTCGCTGGAGGACGGCATCCGCCAATATGTCCGCGGCTACCTGGCCGCGCCCGACCCCTATCTCTGAACAGCAGGGCAGCGACGCCGTGGCTTTTCCTGATATTGATCCGGTAGCACTGGCGATCGGACCGCTCGCGATCCGCTGGTATGCCCTGGCCTATCTGGCCGGCTTCCTCCTCGGCTGGCGCTATTGCCTGATCCTGGCCCGCCGCGACCCGCGGCCGCCCAGCGACCTCGACATCGACGATTTCCTCGCCTGGGCGGTGATCGGCGTCATCCTCGGCGGTCGCGCCGGCTATGTCCTGTTCTACAATTTCGACCAGTATCTGGGCCACCCCCTGGAAATCTTCATGGTCTGGCACGGCGGCATGTCGTTCCATGGCGGCCTGCTCGGAGTCGTGCTGGCGACCCTGCTGTTTTCGTGGCGGCGCGGCTTTTCGCCCCTGGCGCTGGGCGATCTGCTTGCCTGTGTGGCGCCGGTCGGGTTGCTGTTCGGCCGCCTGGCCAATTTCGTCAATGGCGAGCTTTATGGCCGGGCCAGCCAGGTCTCCTGGGCCATGGTGTTTCCGCGCGATCCGCTCCGGCTGCCGCGCCACCCCAGTCAGCTCTACGAGGCGGCGCTGGAAGGGCTGGTGTTGCTGGTGGTGATGGCGGTGCTGTCGACCCGCCCCAGCTTGCGCCAGCGCACCGGCCTGCTCACCGGCTGCTTCCTGATCGGCTACGGGCTGAGCCGGATCGCGGTCGAGTTCTTTCGCGAGCCGGACACTCAACTCGGCTTCCTGTTCGCCGGCGCCACCATGGGCCAGTTGTTGTCGCTGCCGATGGTGTTGATCGGGCTCGGGCTGGTCCTGGCGGCCCGACCGACGCCGCCGTGACCGGCAAGCCGGCGACTACACCGTTACTCGACCTGTTGCTGCGGCGGATTGCCGCACAGGGACCGCTCACCGTCGCCGAATTCATGGCCGAGGCCCTGCTTCATCCGCGCCACGGCTACTACACCACCGGCGACCCGTTCGGCGCCGCCGGGGACTTCGTGACCGCGCCGGAAATCAGCCAGATGTTCGGCGAGTTGGTCGGCCTGTGGTGCGCCGATACCTGGGACCGGCTCGGCCGACCCGACCCGGTTCACCTGGTCGAGTTGGGACCGGGACGCGGCACACTGATGCAAGATGCCTTGCGGGCGGTGCGCGTGGCCCCGGCGTTCCGGGCGGCTCTGCGCCTCCATCTGGTCGAGGCCAGTCCGGCGTTGCGGGCCCGCCAGGCCGAGGTGCTGGCCGGGGCCGCGCCGACCTGGCACGACGGGCTTGACCGCCTCCCCGACGGCCCGCTGCTGATCGTCGCCAACGAGTTTTTCGATGCCCTGCCGATCCGCCAATTCGTGCGCACCCCAAAGGGATGGAACGAGCGGCTGGTCGATGCCGACCCGGCGGGCGACGGGCTGCGCTTCGTGGTCGCAAGCCGGCCGGGGCCAAGCTCGATCCTGGTGCCGGCTGGACTGGCCCCGGCGCCACCGGGCAGCATCGCCGAACTTTGCCCCGCTGGACTGTCGGTGGCGGCGGCGCTGGCCGAACGCCTCGGCCGTTGGGGCGGTGCCGTCCTGGTGATCGACTACGGCTATGCCGGGCCCGGCATCGGCGACACCCTGCAGGCGGTGTCCCGCCATGCCTTTGCCGACGTGCTCGACCGCCCCGGAGCGGCCGATCTCACCGCCCATGTCGATTTCGCCGCCCTGGCATCTGCCGCCGGCGCCGCCGAGGTCGCGGTCCATGGGCCGATCGGGCAAGGCGCCTTTTTGTGCGCCCTCGGCATCGAGGCCCGCGCGGCGCAGCTGCGCCGCACCGCCACCGCCGCCCAGGCCGAGGCGATCGACGCCGCATGCGCGCGCTTGATCGGCGACGCCGAAATGGGCACCTTGTTCAAGGTCATGGCTTTCGCGTCCCACGGTTTGGGACTGCCGGCCGGCTTTTCCGCCTGAAGCGGCACCGGGCGTCTTGCGCGCGGGACTCCAGGTCGGACCAGACAGGATGGGATGGTAACGCCCGTGATCACTCTTGGCGCCCTCAATGACATCAGCGGCATTCGCCACTGCTTTTTCACCCGTGCCGGCGGCGTCAGCACCGGCCTCTACAGCTCGCTGAATTGCGGTCTCGGCTCGAAAGACGACCCCACCGCGGTGGCGGAGAACCGGGCCCGCGCCATGACCCGGCTGGATCTGGCACCGGACCGTCTGGTCACGCTCTACCAGGTCCACAGCCCGCGCGTGGTGGTGGTCGAGACGCCGTGGCAGCCCGAGCAGGCGCCCCAGGGCGACGCCATGGTCACCGCCACCCCGGGCATCGCCCTGGGTATTCTCACCGCCGACTGCCTGCCGGTCTTGTTGGCCGACCGCAAGGCGCGGGTGATCGGTGCCGCTCATGCCGGCTGGAAGGGCGCCCTCGCCGGGGTCATCGAGGAGACCGTGCGGCAGATGATCGCGCTCGGCGCCAAACCGGCCCGTATGGTCGCCGGCCTCGGCCCGTGCATCGCCCAGCGCTCCTACGAAGTCGGACCGGACTTTCCCGCCGGGTTTCTCGCCGAGACCCCGACCAATGCCGATTTCCTGGCGCCGTCGCGCCGCACCGGCCATTTCATGTTCGATCTCACCGGCTATGTCGCACGCAAGATCGGCAATTGCGGCGTCGCCACGATCCAGCGCTGCCCCAACGACACCCGGGCCGAGGAGGCGCGGTTTTTCAGCTATCGTCGGGCGACCCTGCGCGGCGAACCCGACTATGGCCGCGGACTGTCGGCGATCGTCTTGCAGGAGTAGACGGGGTGTCGGCGGGCAAAGTCTCGGCTAGGTCAATCCGCGCCGGTTTCACCGACATCACAGCGGGCGGCTGGATCGACCGCCGGGTGCCCGCCGCGGCAAGGCCCTATGTCCGGCTGGCCCGGCTCGACCGGCCGATTGGCACCTGGCTGCTACTGTTTCCGTGCTGGTGGAGTCTGGCGCTGGCCGCCGGCGGCTGGCCCGACTGGCGGCTGATGGCCCTGTTTGCGGTCGGTGCGGTGGTGATGCGGGGTGCCGGTTGCACGGTCAACGACATCCTGGACCGCGATCTTGATGCCGAGGTCGAGCGCACCCGTTCGCGGCCGATCCCGAGCGGTCAGATCGGCGTCCGCCAGGCGCTGGCGTTTCTGGTGTTTCAGCTGCTGATCGGATTGGCCATCCTGCTCTGCCTGACGCCGCTGGCGATCGGGCTCGGGGTGGCCTCGCTGGCTCTGGTCTTCACCTATCCGCTGATGAAGCGGATCACCTGGTGGCCCCAGGCCTTCCTCGGCCTGACCTTCAATTGGGGCGCGCTGATGGGCTGGGCGGCGGCGACCGGCGAACTGGCCGCACCCGCGCTCTGGCTCTATGCCGCCGGCATCTTCTGGACGCTCGGCTATGACACGATCTACGCCCACCAGGACAAGGAAGACGACGCCCGGATCGGGGTCAAATCCACCGCCCTGGCGCTGGGTGCGCACAGCCGGCGCTGGGTCGCCGGCTTCTATGTCCTGACCATCGGGCTGATCGCGGTTGCCGGCCTCAGCGCCGGATCGGGCCTGGCGTTCCTGGTCGGGCTCGGGAGCGGTGCGGCCCAGCTCGGCTGGCAGGTCCGCGGCTGGCGGCTCGACGACCCGGCAGACTGCCTGCTGCGATTCAAGTCGAACCGCTGGTTCGGCTGGCTGATTTTGGTTGGCATGGTTGCCGGAGCGCTGCGCTTCGCCTAGAATCCATCCCCCATGGTTGAAACGTCGGAGTCCCTGTCGATCATCGACGGCATCGATGCCGTGCTCGACGAGCATTTGCTGTGGTTCGGGCAATGGCAGCGTCTGGTGTTTTATGGCGTGGCCGCGGAAGACGGCGAACCGTCCTTGCCGCCGACCGCGACATTCCTGCGCTGGTGCCAGGCCGCCAGCCGGGAAGAGCTGGCCAAACAGCCGGCGATCGAGCGCTTGGTCCGGTTGCACGAGCAGATGCATCGATTGGCCCGCGTGATCCTGCTGCGCGCGACCGCCGACCGGGCGCGACCGAGCGCGGCCGACTATGAATCGGTGGCCGGGCGCTACGAAGAGTTCATGATCCAGCTGCGGCGCATCGGGCGCGCCTTTTCCGCCGCCGCCGCCGGCCTCGACCCGCTGACCGGCCTGCGCAGCCGGCGCGACATGCAGGCGGAATTGGAGCGTGAATACAACCGCTTCACCCGCACCGGCCAGCCATTCTGTCTGGCGATCTGCGACATTGATTTCTTCAAATCGGTCAACGACCGCTTCGGCCACGATATCGGCGACCGCGTCCTGGCCGCCGTGGCCACCTGCATCAACCGCGGCATCCGCTCCTTCGACGAGGCGTTCCGGATGGGCGGCGAGGAGTTCCTGATCTGCCTGAAAGACGCCGCGATGGCCGACGGCTTTGCCGTGATCGAGCGGCTGCGCTGTGATCTGGCGCTGATGCCGATCGACCTGTCCGACGGCACCACGCTCACGGTCACCGCCTCGTTCGGCCTGATCCAGGCCCAGACCGGGGTTGCGATCGACGACATGGTGGTCAATGCCGACCGCGCACTCTACCAGGCCAAGAACAGCGGCCGCAACCGGGTGGTCCGCTATGGCACCGACGGCCGTGGACCGGCGCCCCCGCGCGCCCGCGCCCGCTGAGCCGGCGGGCAGCCCGCCTGGTCTTTGTCTACCAGTTGATTTTGGCGATCGGAGTAACCACCAGGGCCTGATCGATCTCGTCGGTGCCGATCACCGAGCGGGCGATCGCGGTGATCTGGCGATTGGTCTCGCGGATGCCCGTAGGGGTCAGGCTCAACGGCTTGCCGGCGATCGCGCGCTCGTTGAAATCGCTCAACAGCCGGTCGCGCAGCCGTGGGGTAAGGGTCCGGGTCCGACTAGCGGCATCCTGGTCCCTGACCTTGAGCACGATGGTCATCGGCCCGGATCTGACCCTGACGCCGTCGGCATCGGCCATCGGCAGCGGCATCGGATCGAGTTCAACCAGAACCGGTTCTCCGGGCCTGTCGAGGCCGGTGAGTTTCGCCACGAGGCCGCGGGTCTGCTCAGGCTTCCAGACGCCGAATACGGCGATCACGGTGATCAACGCCACCCCGACGCCGGGCAACCACAGCAGCCGCTTCGGATCGGCATCGCCGGAGGATGCAACCGATTTTTTCGGTTTTGCGGCGTCGCGACGCTCGTCCGGGCCTTCGGCCATGATCGGCGGCAAATTCGTCGCCAAGGGACTGGCGGAGGCTTTCCTCTCCCCGGCGAAGGCGGCTGGGGACCGATCTGTTTTTTCGCGCTCTGCCATGGATAATTCAATTCTGCATTGCCACAGAGACCACCAGGCCGCCTTAAGATTTATCGTTGTCGGACAGATAAATATATAAATACCCTGACCCTTGATGTCAACTTGGCCGGCGACAGCCCTGCGGCGCGTCTCCGCGCTACCAGTTGGGCGCCGCTTTCGGCGGCTCGTCGCGATACCGGGTCAGGATCGGGCAGCCCAGGGCCATCACATCGGCGATCAGGGCTTGGGAGACATGGTCGGCACCGATGACCTCACGGGCGATGTCGGTCGCGGTCTGGCGAATCACCTTGAGACCGTTCGCCGTAATCGTCACCCTTTGTCCCGCCGCGACCCGCTGGCCCAGCTCCGAGACCAGACGATCGCGCAGTCGCGGCTCCAGGGCGCGGGCCCGCTGCACCGACTCAAGGTCGGGCACCTCGAGCACGAAGACCAGCGAGGTGGTGGCAACGGTCTGCCCGGCATCATCGGTCACCGGGATCCGGATCGGCTCGATCCGGACGAAACGCGAGCCGGGGGTCTCGTCGGGGAACGGTACGCTGCCCTGCCAATAGCCCAGCGAGACGCCGATGGCAAAGACGCACAGGCAGATCACCAGCATCCAGGCGGCACCCGGCAGCCAGACGACCACGGGCCGTCGACGCGGACCTGCCGCGGTGGACGGGTGAACGACGAGGGGCCCGACCGCCGATGCCGGCGCGGCGGATCGCTCAACCGACTCAGTCGAGTCCACCAGAGGCCGGACAGCCGGCGTCGGTTCAGCCATCAAGGGCAGGGATCTGCGCAAACGGCTATGCATGACCGCCTGGTCGATTGCAAAAAAGGCGATAATTTTCATATGTTAATTGGTTCGATCGCAGCCCAGTTCATCGCGGAGCGACGATTTGCCGCCACAATCACTTGCCTTGAATTAACGAAGCTTCCATATAATCGGGCCAGTGTTCGGTTGTCCGGTGCCGCTCTGCCCCTTGCAGGCCATGCCCGTGCCGACCAGGATTGGCGGATCGCCGATGTCCGATACAACGCTGCCGCCCGGCGTCTTGTCCAAAACCCCGCCGCCGGCGGCGACAGAGCCGGCTGCACCGCGACCGGGCCGCAAACCGGGTGCCTTTGCCGCCGCGCTTGATCAGGCCACAGCCAATACGGCCGGAGGTTCTGCCCCGGCCGAAGGCGACGCGGCCGCCAGCGCCCCCCAACTCCCGCGGCACAAGCCATTGGCCGCAGCCTGGGCGGCCAGCGGCTATTCGGCGGCCCCGTTGCCACCGCGCAAACCCTACGCCGCGGCGCTCAGTGCCGCCGGGCTGAACGCACCGCCGACGCCCGAGCAAAAGCCGCTGGCGGCCGCAATCGCCGCCAGCGGACTGCCGGCGGCGCCTCTGCCCCAGCAAAAGCCGCTGGCCGCGGCCTATGCCGCGGCTGAGCTGGCCGCGTCGCCACGACCCGGGACCAAGCCGGCGCTGCCACCGGCCAACACCGCTGCCCCGCCTCCGGCCGACCCGCAATCGCCGGCCATGGTGGTGACCGCCGATCAGAAATTTCCAGCGCTGCGGCCACGGCACAAGCCGGCGGCGCCGCCGGCGGCGCCGGTCGAGAATCCCTACCGTCAGGCCGCGGGTTCGGCATCGCGGATCGCCAGGATTTCCTATCAGGAGGTCATGGCGCGGGCAGCCCAGGAAAGCAATTTCAATGCTGCGCTACGCAGCCGCAACAGCAGCGCCGCCGGGCCATTCCAGTTCATCGAGCAGACCTGGCTCGACATGATCCGGCGCCATGGCGCCGCCTACGGCCTCGGCACCGAGGCCCGCCAGATCGCGGTCCGCAACGGCGTTGCCCGGGTCGATGATCCGGCGGTGCGCAAGCATTTGCTCGACCTTCGCCACGACATCCACCTGTCGGCCGGAATGGCGGCGCGCTATCTCGACGAGTCCGGCCAGGAGCTGGCCAAGATGATCCACCGCCGGCCCAACGACAACGAGCGGCGGATGGCCTATTTTCTCGGCCCCGGCGGCGCCGCCAAGCTGATCGGCGCGGCGGCGCGCGCGCCCCATGGCGTCGCCGCGCGGTTGCTGCCGGAGGCTGCCTCGTCGAACCGGACCCTGTTCTATTCTGACGGGCAACCGCTTTCCAATGCCGCGGCCCTCGGCCGGATCAACCGCTTCCTCAGCCGCCACGTCGACCGCTTCGCCGCGCTGGAAGAGCCGCGGCCGCTGATCACCGATGTGCCGCCGACCGTCGCCACCACCGGATAATCCCCCGCTTCGAACCGGCCTTTCGAACCGAAGCGCGAGGCCGCGCCGCCGGTTGCGGTCGGCATCGGATGCCGCTATGGTGCGCCCCCAGCCGCTCAGACGGCGGATTGGGGCGTAGCCAAGTGGTAAGGCAGCGGATTTTGATTCCGCCATTCCCAGGTTCGAATCCTGGCGCCCCAGCCAAACAATCCATTGAAAATACTTCAGAAAAGCCCGCCACGGCGGGCTTTTTCGTGTTGCAAGGCGTTGCAAAGCGTTTCCATTGATAATCAATGCGTTACCATCCATTACCAGCGGTTCCATGCAACACCTATGCAACACGGAGCGGGGCTTTTGTTCGACACCTGTTCACGGTCGCGGACAACGAAAAATCCCCGCCACGGTCGCCCTGGCTCGCCCGTGCTGGCGCGTGGGATCGTGGCCAGCCAGAAATTCAGTCGGGCCAGCGGAAGGGCGGTCATGGCCTGGATGCCGCCGGCCGAAGGTATGATCAATTCGGTCATACCTTGGCTTGCAGGTCGGCCACCCGGATCGTTTCGCCGGCTTCGGCGCGTGCCTCGACCTGGCTAACGACTTCGGGCTTGGCAGAAGCGAGGAGGTAAAGAGCGGATGGTTTAAATTCCGCAATTTGCGGAATATGTCCGAGCTTTCGAGCAACCGCCATGAATCTACCGGCGGAATCCTCGCTCATCCCAAACTCAGCCTCGATCCACGGCAGGAACCGCCCATGCTGCAGGCGGGCCTTCACGGCGATCAGGTCGCGGCCAAATCCGCAAAGTTTGCGTATTTGCAACCGTTGCAACTTTGTCCCCGTTTGGCTCCCAAATCCGAACTTAGTTCGGTTTTGCCGCCACCGTCTCGACCTGCCCGACCACCAGCCCGAGCGCGGCGAACAGCGCGGCTGGGATCGATCTCGACCACGATGCAATGATCGCCGGGACCGAATATCCGTGCGGCCAATTCTTCGCCGGGTTGATCGACCAGAACGATTCGAGGATTCGCCATCGTATCACCCTATCCGGCGGCGTACCGGGAACGGACCACCCGGCCGGGCGGCCGTGGCGCGCCACGGCGCCGTTCGTCGGCGACAATCACCTCTACTGCCGCGACCTGGGTCTGGATTGCCGGCAGCTTGGCCGCGGCTTCGAGGTCGCCGGCCGCGTCGGCTACGGTCTGCCGCCTCAATTCGACGAGCTCGGCGAGTAGTGATTCCGCAGCTTCGACGTGAGTCATCGTATCACCCATTTGCAAGAACAATCCAAAAAGCTTGTGCTGGGTCTTGTCCAATATTTCGAATGGTTCTCGCGACGCCATCCGGCCCGACCATTCTTGCACCAATGGCAGGGACCACTGCCAGGCTGTTGGCAAGCACCGAATATTTCGCGTCTTTTATTTGAACGCCAGGCGCCAAAACGGTTGAAGTATCGAGCAGTTCCATCCAGCCCTGGCAACTGGTGTCAACCGTCCGAACGATCGGAACCGCGGCGCCGGAACTGATCGCCACCGCCAAGGCCGGGCTAAATGGTGCCGCCGTGATCGTGCCGGCGCTGGCCACAGTCTCGACGCTGAACGTCCGGCTGCCGCTGCTGAAGGTGTCGCCCGGCAGCGTCCGATCAAAGCCGGCCGGCAGGGTGTTCAGGCTGATCGTGGTCGCGCCGATGGCGGCGGTTGCGCTGGCCTTGGGGCTGTAGCTGGTGACGGTGCGGTAGACCAGCGGCCCGGCCATGTCGGCCAGCGCGTCTTGAACATCTGCGGCCAGATCGTCGAGAAAGTCGCTCATCGGGTGCCACCCCTAAGGAAGGTTGCCGGCCGCGCCCGAAGGAGGTACGGACCGCCGGCGGTCGGAGTTTTGTATGCGGCGGCACGGCCCGACTGATCCGCCCCGCGGCATTCTGGCGGCCTTCGGGGACCGCCAGCCCCTCCGCGGCAGGGGAAATCAGGTGCCAACAGCAATCCAGTTGAGTTTTGCGCCGAAGCTGGTAGCCGCGGCCGGGGTCGGGTCGGCGCCATCGGTTTTCCAGCTCTTCAGGATCACGGAGCCCGCGGCCGGGGTGCCGGCCTGGTCGCCGACCGTCGCCGAAACCAGCAAGGTCGCGTCGGCCGGATCGGTGTCGAGACTGGCGACCACCGAGACGACGGTCGAAAGCCCGGTGGCGACGGTATCGGCCGCGGCAACAATGGTGTGCTGCCCGAACGCCACCCGGAGCCCAGAACCGCCGACCAGGCGCACCGTGCCGGTGCTGGTCGGGTTTGCGGCGGCCTCGGTGGCGTGGCCGATCAGGCGGTTGCCGGTGCTGGCGCTGGTCGCTTTGGCGGCGGCGGCATCCCAGTAGATCGGATCACCGACTGCCCACGCCTGAGCCGACACCTTGACGATGCCGGAAAAGACGCCTTCGGTGGCCAGTTCGACCGGGTCGCCTTCGGCCGCGTCGGCCGCAGCGATGCCGAACACGGAGCCGATCAGGACGCCGTCGCCAGAGGACACGCCCCCGGACGGAGCGGTCACGGTGATGCTCTCACCGGGTTGCACGAAATTCTTCATTTCACAAGCCTTTCGAAGATGAAACCCGGATCACGCGGACCCGTGCCGAATTGACTGACGCGATTTCCCGGTCAATGGTGGCGAGCGCCGCTCGAAGCTCGGAAATGCTCCGGAAGGTCCGAGCAATTCCGCCGGCAGTAACCGACAAGCTGCCGGTGCCGATGGCCTTGAGCAGACCGTCCCGGTAAGCGTTCAAGTCTTCGAGCGACGTTGCCATGATTTAGGCTCCGGCGTTCTTGTAAAGGCCGCGGAAGTCGATCGCGCCGCACGCGAAATCGAGCCCGGCCCGAACCTTGACCGCCTGGGTATCGAAATCCCGCTCGGTCATGATCTGCGGGCCTTCGGCGCCGTTGACGTAGCCATAGACGAGGCACGGGATCTGCGCCGGGTCGGCGGCCATGTGCCAAGCGTTCCCGCTCACCTCGTTGTCGACCACGAGGTCGAACTGACCAGCCCACGGGTTGACATTGCTTGCCTGGGTCGGATTGATAGCCGCCAAAATGCGCCGGCCATTGGCTTCCTGTGCCGCGCCGACCACGAGGTAGCGGGGCCGAAGGTTGAGCTTGGCGCCGTCCAGGCCGGTCTGTGCCCGCACTGCCAGCACGGCCGCGTCGATGCCGTTGGCGATCGTGGTCCCAGTGCCCTGGTAGTTCGCATGGGTGGCATGGAACAGTGCCAGGCTGTCCGACATGGTCGGGCCGACGCTGGCGAGCAAGGCGTAGACCTTGCCGTTTTCGAACTGAGCCGATCGCACCGCGATCAGCGCCGAGAAGTCACCCAGGGCCGACAGGTCGTCGTTGAGCAGCGCTTTCCGGCCGATGGCGATTCCGGTCGCGAATTCATCCGGCGTCACGGTTTCCTGGTTCTCGGAAATCGTCCCGTACTTGACTTCGCCACCTTCCGACAGCGATTTGAACGTCGGGAAGTCGCCGAGCCGCAGGAACTTGTGGGCCTTGAAATCGTTGAAGGGCCGGCGGGCGGCGATCATGCGGTAGGTCGGCGCCGCGGCCTGATACTGCGCCAACAGACTTTTGTTCGCGGCATCAGCCAGCAATAGCGGAAAGTCGCTGGAACTGTGAGCCCCTACCGCGCGGGTCAACAGCCCTTCGCGGTCCCAGGGCGACAGTTTCTCGCCGCGGGCGGCGAGAAGCTGCCCGAGCAGGGCCAGCGGGCCATGACTGCGGTACTGGACGGCCGCACCCTCAAGTTTGCAGTGCTGCGGCGACAGCCGGTGTGCCAGCGCGTCGGCCATGCTCCGGCGCATCACGGCCGGGTCGTCGTAGCTGGTGCCGACTTCGATCCGGGGCGAGCGGTTGTCTACCACGGTGCTGCGCTTCGACATCGCGTCGAAGGCCAGCCGCCGAGCTTCGTCGGTGCTGACACCACGGTCAATCAATTCATCCGACCAAGTCGCCGGCAAGCCGGAAATGGTGGCGATGCCGCGGATTGCCCGGTTTACATCGGCGCGGTTTTCGATTCCGGCCGCGGTCTGATCCGCCGCCGAAGGATTCGCGGTCTGATCCGCGGTCGTGGTGTGCATGGTGCTGTTGCTCCTGACAGTTGCTCCGGCATCAACCGGCAGCGGGGTCAAACTCAGTTCGACAGGCTTCCACGCGGTCGCCCGCATGATCGGACGGCCGGCGGGATCGGTGCCGACGCGGTCGCGCTTTTGGGTGGTGTAGCCAAGCGACACGCCACGGACCGAGCCGGCTTCAATTTTTCCCATGATCGCGTCGGCTTCCGGGCTGCCGTCGAACTGCAGCCGGCAGACGATCCGGTCGCCATCGACGTTGGCACTGGCGACGGTGCCGACGCTGGTCCGCGTGGTCGCGACATGGTCGAGCAGGACGGGCGCACCGAGCAGGCTGGAAAGATCGGCGCCGCTGGCCTGCAACTCCTCGACCCATGGTGACGAACCGGGGCGGATTGCCGGTGCCAGGCCGGACAGCGCGACGGCCTCGACGGTGCGGGCCTGACGGTCGAGGGTGGTTGCCCGGCCGCCGGCGCGGGTCAGCATTTCATTGGACATTTGCGGCCTCCGTGATTTGAGGCGGCGCAACCAGGGCCTTAGGTGCCGTGAAATTCAGGTTCGCGGCTTCGTCGGCGGTGCGCTCTGCCGCGATTTCGGCGCGAAGCTGGTCGATATCGCCACCACGGGCGGCAATCGCTTGGCGCCGCGACATCAAGCCGGCGTTGATCGCCTCGATTTCCGCCTGAGCGTCCTTCATCGGGTCAACCCACTCGACCCGAGGCGGCAGCCATTCGACCCGGTGAAAAAGGCCGGGGTCGCGCGCGTATTCCGCGGCGTCGATTTTCCCGGCAAGTACCGCAGCGCCGACGAACCGATCCCAGACCGGACGGCAAAGACGGAAGACAATGACGTTGTGCTGCCAGTGAGAAAGCTTCTTTCGGAACTCGACCAGGCCGGCCCGGATCGATGAATAGTTCACCGAGGACAGATCGCCGGTCAGCAGCTCATACGGAATCCCCAGCCCGGCCGCAACCGCGCGAAGATGTTCGCGAACGAATGGACCGTATGCTTGGCTTTCCTTGGGATCGAAAAACTCGATGCTGCGGCCCGGTTCGAGCGGCAGGATTGCGCCCGGCTCAAGCCCCACGTCGAGAGTCCCGGCGCTGGCGGTTCCGGGCAGTCCGCTTGCGGTGCCGTCCGGGTCCATGAGCGCGGCGACCACGAGGTTGCGGATTTTTGCGCCAACCAAGGCCGCGTCGCTGATCTGGTCCAGCTCGTTCAACGCCAGCAGGACCGGCGCGAACCACGACAGGCCGCGGATTTGGCCGGGTTCGATCACGTCGAACAAGTGAACCACATCCGCCACCGGCAGGCGCACCGGATTAAAGCCCGCCGCCGTGAAGGCCATCAAGGGATCATCGGGCCGGAACGGCAATGCCAGATAGTTGACCCGCCGGCCCATGCCGTCAAACTCGATGCCGCCGCGCACAAGGCCATTGACCAGGGCCATAGGCCACTCGGTTGGCACCTGGCTTGGGTGCAGCAGGCGCAGCGACAGCGGCAGCTCGGGGCCATCCGTCGTCAAATGTGCGAACGATTCGCCCGTCTCGACCATCTGGCGCACGGCCAATGCCTGAAGCCCGTAGAAGTCGGTCGCGCCGTCGAAGTCGGCAACATCCGTCCAGCGCAGCCAAAGGTCGGCAAGCCGCCGCCGGGTCGCCTGGTCGGGATGCTGCGGCGATGGCACGATGCCCGGACCGACGATATTCGCCACCAGAGCCGCAACCGCCGCGCGACCATGGGCGTTGTTGTTGGCATAATAGCCGGCGCGTTCCCGGATCGTCCGGCCGCTGCCCAGCACGTCGGCATTGAGATTTGAAATCCGAGTCGCAACGGGCCAGCGTCGCCCTGCCGCGCCGGCATCAAGGCTGCGCTTGCGGAAATAGGACAGAACGCGGTTCAAAATGGCCATTTGCCGAACGTTCGCCAGGCGCGACAGGATTTTGGTCGCACAACAGGATATAGCATCGGCAAAGCCTTTGCGTCAATAGCTACATGCAACTTGTCAAGCGGTTTATAATCCCGTCACATACCGGGAACGTATGATTTGTTTCCGCGGTGCCGGTGCGCTCACTGGCGAATTCCCCAGTGACGGAGCCGGTGCCGGCGGCGGCGTTCCGACTGCGGTTTCCAGGGCCAGCCAGGCGGCTTCGCCCATGCGGTCGAGCCCTTGGCGCACAGCCGCAGCTCGGGCGTAGTTCCGGCAATCTAGGGCTTCATTCCTATCGCGCAGCTTTTCCCAGCTTGTGACCCGCGGGCGCCCCTTGCCGCCGCGCGTGATTCTGTGCTCTGCAACGAGCTGTTTGCAAAATTCGTCGCCGACATGGGTCGGAATGTGAACGTAACCCGGCGGCACCGGGTCGCCGCTCTCGGCAGTCGGCTTGGCCAGGCGCAAGAATCCGTAAAGTTCTGACTTCGCCGACGCGGTTCCAACCGGCCACAGCTTGACGCCGTTGCTGATCTTTTTGGGTTCTTCGACGCCTCAAGTGGATGGGAAGAGGTCGGGTAGGGGTGCTGCGATCAGGTAGATGATGCACGCGAAGGTGGCGGTATTTCGGTATCCCCTGGCTCTGGCCCTTGCGGCCTGGACGATGCCGTTGAGG
>WGNK01000002.1 GCA_016124535.1 Azospirillum sp. | reverse complement strand
GCCAGGGCTTCCCTGGAAACCGTCTCCCGCATACTCTTCTTCATGGGTGTTGCTCCTCTTCGTGGATGCGACACCCCGAGCCTACCGGCTCAGGGGGGCAACACCCACCGCAGATTTGCAACAGACGCCGGGACATTCCCTCGGCAGCAGCCATGGGGATGCGGTCTGCGAAGAGGGTCAGGCCGCCGCCTTCTTGGCTTCGCCCTGCATCACTTCGGCCGCCTTCTTTCCGATATCGAGCTCGGCCTTGAACCGCTCGCGCACCCGCGCCGGATCGAAGTCGAGCAGGGTCCCGCCGGACTCGAAGTGCTGTACCAGAACCTTGCCGATCGCATAGGTCAGGGCGCCCGACAGGATCGAGACGCCGGCACCGCCGACGAAGCTGCCGATCCCGGGGACGAATTTGAAAAAGGCAGCCGCGAGCACCGCGGTCGCCTGAACCGGTACCACCCCGCCGATCAGCGACAGGATCACCGATTTGGCGACGTTATCGACGAACTTGACGCCATAGGCCTGGGACAGCTTGTGGGTCATGCGCAGCTGCGTGGCGACCACGGCGACCATGTCAAAGATCGGGACCGGCACCAGGCCCAACGCCATGGTTGCAATGACGTGATCCTTGATGATGCCGTTGACCTCGGAGAATTCGGGCGGCGCGGCATTCGACTCACCAGTTTTATCGGCAACTGCGGTTTCCGCACCCTCGGCAGCTCCCGGCGACGCCCCAACCTTGGCTGGGCCAGTTGTAGATCCGGTGGGAGGCAGTGGCTGACTGGTCATTGAGTGTCCCCTCCAGGCCGTTGGCAGATTCTAGAATTCAGTGGTTGCTTAGGGCTGGAATTCTTGGCACAAACTTTCGTGCACGACAAGCCCCTGTCGCAGCGCAGGTTGCGATGGTTAAGCATACCATGATCTTCAGTAATCATGCTTCATAAGATGTTAACATTATGTTGCCAGATTCGTTAACTCGCCAGAATACCCGTGCAGTCGGCCAATCCAGCGTGCCGGTGGTCAACAGCTACACCGAATGGGACCCGCTCGAGGAGGTCATCGTCGGGCGCGCTGATCATGCCTGCATTCCGGAATGGCACGCCGTGCTCGAGGCGACCATGCCGCAGCGCCATTGGGAGTTTTTCCGGCGCCACGGCGGTCGGCGCTTCGCCGCCGAACTGCTGGTCGAGGCGGCCAGGGAACTGGATGTCCTGTCGCAGGTGCTGGAGAGCGAGGGCGTCGCGGTTCGCCGTCCGGATCCGGTGGACTGGTCGGTGCCGTTCCAGACTCCGGCGTTCGGGCCGATCGTCGGACTCTACGGAGCGATGCCGCGCGACGTCTTGCTGGTGGTCGGTGACGAGATTATCGAGGCGCCGATGGCGTGGCGCTGCCGTTATTTCGAGCCGCTCGCCTATCGCTCGCTGCTTAAGGGCTATTTCCGTCAGGGCGCGCGCTGGACCGCAGCACCCAAGCCGGAACTCGCCGACGATTTCTATATCGCGGCCCCACCGGGCGGGGGCTACAACATCAATCTCGGGATCAGCGCCGTGAGCGAGGCCGAGCCGGTGTTCGACGCCGCCGATTTCTGTCGAGTCGGCCGCGATATCTTCTGTCAGCGGAGCCATGTCACCAACCAGTTCGGCATCGCCTGGCTGGCACGCCACCTGGGTCCGGCGTTCCGGGTTCATACCCTCGCCTTCGACGATCCCAACGCCATGCACATCGACGCCAGCTTCGTGCCGCTGGCGCCCGGCCGGCTGCTGGTCAACCCGGCGCGCCTGACCCCGAACACCTTGCCCGCGATGTTCGACCAGTGGGAAATCCTGATCGCGCCCGAGCCCACCGTCTCCGAAAGTCATCCGTTCTATTTCACCAGCCGCTGGCTGTCGCTCAACGTCCTCAGCCTCGACGAGCGGCGGGTGGTGGTCGAAGCGGAGGAGCAGCCGATGATCGATTTCCTTAAATCCAAGGGGTTTGAACCGATTCCGGTCAAGTTCCGCAACTTCGGCAGCCTGGGTGGGGCGTTTCACTGCGCCACCTGCGACGTGCGCCGCCGCGGTGGGCTTCAGAGCTATTTCTGAGCGACCCGGACACCGACCATGCGCGGACTTGCGGGCAAACGGGTGATCGTCACCGGTGGAGCGCGCGGCATCGGGCGGGCGACCGCCGAGCGCTTCCTGGCCGAGGGCTGCCGGGTTGCGGCGATCGATCGCGATGCCGCGGGCGGTCGTCAGCTCGCGGCCGATTTGCCGGGCCTGGCCGGAGTGGTCGAGGCCGATGTCACGGACCGCGCGGCGCTCGATCAGGCCTTCGGCGAACTCGACCGGGCGCTGGGCGGTCTCGACGTGCTGATCAATAACGCCGGCGTCAGTCAGGCCGGCGACTTCCTTGAGATCGACCCGGAAGATTGGAACCGGGGGATCGCGGTCAATCTGACCGGCGTTTTCCATGCAGCACAGCTGGCGGCGCGGCGAATGGCGGCGGCGGGCGGCGGCGTCATCCTCAATATGGGTTCTGTCAGCGGCCTGGTCGGGATGCCGGGCTATGCCGGTTACAATGCCGCCAAGGCGGCGGTGATCGAACTGACCCGGACCATGGCCTTGGAACTGGCCCCGGCGGTACGGGTGATCGCGGTGTGCCCGGGCTATGTCCTGACGCCGATGCAGCAGTCCGAATATACCGAGGCGGAAATGGCGGCGGTCAACCGCAAAATCCCGCTCGGCCGTCATGCCCGCCCGGAAGAAATTGCGGCGCTTTTTGCGTTTCTCGCCTCCGAGGAGGCGCCCTTCATTAACGGTTCGCCGATCATCATCGACGGCGGCGAAACCGCCGGTGGCCTGGCAAGCACTTAAGAACGAGCACTTAGGAGATACCCGAGGGAGGACAGAGACCATGGGCCAGCGTGCTCACGCCCTGACCATGCCTGAAGAACCGGAGGCCGACCCCATCGAACGGGTCCGGGGGCTCTCGGGCGGGCGCTTCCATCGCGACTATTTCCGCCCCAAGCGGCCGGTGGTTCTGGACGGCTTCGCCCTCGATTGGCCGGCGGTGAGGACGTGGTCCCTGCCTTACCTGGCGACCCTGGAACCGAAGACCACGGTCTATGTCGAAAAAGGCAACGTCATTCAGGGCGACGCCGATTTCGCGGTGGTTAATTTTCAGAACTATGTCCAGCGGCTCCTGGACAAGGACGACGAGATTCATGATCCGTCCCGACCGAAGCGTCCCTATGCCACCCTGATCGATATTTTACGGGTGTTTCCGGAATTGACCGCCGATTTGCGGATGGGTTTCTTCACCGATCTGACCATGCTGAACGCGACCTATGGCTGGGTCGGGCCAGCCGGGACCGTGACCGGCTACCACACCGACTGGAGCGACAACATTCTGATCCAGGTCGCCGGACGCAAGCGGGTCCTGCTGGTGCCGCCGGAACGGACCAACTGCATGTACCCGACCAGGCGCTACGAATTCCGCTCGGACATGAGCGCGATCGACGTCAAGGCCTGGGATCCGGTTCGCCATCCGCGCTACGCGGAGGCGCGCCCGGCGACCGTCGTCCTCAATCCGGGCGATATCCTCTATGTGCCGCCGAAATGGTGGCACCGAGTTGAGTCGCTCGATATCTCGATCAGCATCAATAATTTCGGCCAGGACTGGCGGGGGCTGCTGCGCAACGAGGCGCCGGCCCGAATGATGGAAACCCTTCACAACTGGGGTTTCTACGGCAAGGACTGCACCTGCCACATGATGGTCGAAGGCAAACGGGTCGCCAAAGCGACGCAACTGGTCGGATCGAACTGGAAATGAGACTGCGGCTATGAAGATTCCCCTGACCTCCGGCACCGGCAGCGGACCGACCACGCTGTCGGCCTTCGATGCCGCCCTGATGGCCGCCGGAGTCACTCACTGGAACCTGCTTCATCTGTCCTCGGTGGTGCCGCCGGGCGCCGAGATTATCGACCAGCCGGTATTGACCCCGGCCGAGGAATTCGGTCAGCGCCGCTACGTCGTGATGGCGCACAAATACGCGGTGGAGGTCGGGCAAGAGGCTTGGGCCGGGCTTGGCTGGTGCCAGGACGCCAGCGGTAAGGGCCTGTTCGTCGAGATCACCGGCGCCGGACGGGCGGATGTCGAGCGGGATATCACCCTGACCCTGGATTCGATGAAGGCCCGCCGACCCTTTCCGCTCGGTCCCAACCGCAGCAAACTGACCGGGATCGAATGTCGCGGCGAGCCGGTCTGTGCCCTGGTGATCGCGGTGTTCCCCGGCGCCGGCGCCTGGCCGCCGTAATTTGCCGCAAATCGGGCGGCGTAGGGCGGCCCGGCTTTTGGGCCGGTGTCTTTGGTCATCGCACGCGATGCCCTCCGGGAGGATCGGCAAAACCGCAGCCGCCGCGGTCGGAATGACGGCGGCGGCGGGAGCGGCGGCGGCCGGGGGCGATTTGACAGGGTCACGCGTCGGCGCGTGGCATTGTGTTTCCTTTCGGGCGTGGATATACAGCAGGGGGCGGCGGCGCGTGGGCGTTGCCGCGACGGGACAACCGTCAAACGGCCGAGGGTGCTGATGATCGCCATGACGAATTTTGCTGCGGCGCGCTTCAATATGGTCGAAGGCCAGATCCGGCCCAACCGGGTGACGGATCCGGGCGTGGTCGCCGCTCTTGCGGCGGTGCCGCGCGAACAGTTCGTGCCCAAGGCGGTGCGCGGCATTGCCTATGTCGACGAGGCGGTGCCGGTCGGCAATGGCCGCTATCTGGGCGAACCCCTGGTGACCGCCCGGCTGCTCCAGGGGGCGGCGATCACCCCGAGCGATGTTGTGCTGGTGATCGGCTGCGGCACCGGCTATTCGGCGGCGCTCTTGGCGCGCCTGGCGGCGACCGTGGTCGCAATCGAATCGGATGCGGAACTGGCCGGCCACGCCACCGAGAGCCTGTCGGAACTGGGCGCTGACAACGTCGTTGTTTACGAGGGCGACCTCGCCACCGGCTATCCCGCCCAGGCGCCGTACGACGTGATCCTGATCGATGGCGGTGTCGCGCAAGTACCGGAACGGCTGCTCGATCAACTTGCCGAAGGCGGACGGCTGCTTGCGGTGATTTCGCCGTTCGGCGGAGTCGGGTCGGCCCGTCTTTATCGGCGGGTCGCCGGCACGATATCGAACCGCGTTCTGTTCGATGCCGCCAGTCCTTGTCTTCCTGGGTTCGAAGCGAAACCGACCTTCGTATTCTGAACGCTTAACCGCTATTCCATCGTTACGACCCTATCTTTATGGACAGGGTTCAACAACGTTGTTACCAAGTGTGCCGGAGCATGGTTGTTCCCGGCCAGAGGGAGGCGATTTTCCGAAGGCCGGGGCGCTTTCGCGAGAGGGATGCTGATGACCAGCGTGACGCCAATTTTGCCGTCTTCGGGGATGGCACGAGGGGAAGACCCCGGTCCGAGACGGTATCCGCGGTGGGCCGGGGCGGCAGCCGCCCTGGTTGCCGCGGTGCTGCTGGCGGCGGTTCCGGCAGCCGACGGTTGGGCCGCAGGCAAATCCACCGACCGGAAAGCGGTCGATCGAAAGGCCGCAGACCGCAAAGCTGCCGAACGGGACGGCTCTGAAACTCTGGAGAGTGCGCTCGGTCAGGCCTATATGACCAATCCGACTCTCGATGCTGCCCGCGCGCAGTTGCGTGCGGTGGACGAACAGGTGCCGCAGGCGCTGTCGGGCCAGCGGCCGACCGTGCAGGCGGTGGGTTCGGCCGGCCAGAGCTGGAACGACACCTACCTGACCCGGGATTGGCAGCGCACCGACCCGCGTAGCCTCAGCCTGCAGGCGACCCAGCCGATCTATCGCGGCGGCAGTATCGAGGCCGGAATCAAGCGCGCGGAAAACCTGGTGCAATCCCAACGCGCCAGCCTGTTGAACCAGGAGCAGGAAGTTCTGCGCGCCACCGCCACCGCCTACCTGGATGTGGTGCGCGACCAGGCTGTGGTCGACCTCAATATCAATAACGAGCAAGTCCTGCGTCGCCAGCTCGAGGCAACCCAGGATCGCTTCCGGGTCGGCGAGATCACCAAGACGGACGTGAGCCAGGGCGAGGCACGATTGGCGCGATCGACTGCCGAGCGGGTGCTCGCCGAAGGCAATCTGCGCACGTCGCGATCGACCTATGCTCGGCTGGTCGGAGCGCCGCCGGCCAAGCTCAAGGCGCCGAAGATCACCTACCCGCTGCCGTCGACCATCGACGAGGCGATGATCCAGGCCCAGAATAACAATCCGGCGGTGGTGGCCGCCGTGTTCGCCGAAGCCGCTGCGCGCAACTCGGTCGACGCGGTTGATGGCGAGTTGTGGCCCCAGGCCAGTCTGACCGCCTCGCTGTCCAAGTCGGACGAGCAGAGCACCAACATCGACAATACCAGCTCGGGTCGCCTGTTGGCCCAGGTGACAATCCCGCTCTATACCTCGGGATCGGTCGCGGCGCGCGCGCGCGAGGCCCGCCAGACCGCGGGGCAAAGGCGCCTGCAGATCGACGAGGCCCACCGTCAGGCCAGAGACGGTGCGATCAAGGCCTGGGAGGCTCTGACCACCTCGCGCGCCAGCATCAAATCGCGCCGGGCGGAAATCCGTTCCAACGAAATTGCGCTGGAAGGCGTTCGGCAAGAGGCGACGGTCGGCACCCGTACCGTCCTGGACACCCTGAATGCCGAGCAGGAGCTGCTCGATGCGCGGGTCAACCTGGTGCGTGACAGTCGGGACGAGGCGGTGGCGACCTTCAATCTGTTGGCCGCAATTGGCCGGCTGACCGCCCAGGAACTCAAATTGGCGGTCGAATACTACGATTATCAAGCCTATTACCGGTCGGTCCGCGACCGTTGGTGGGGAACTGGCGCCGACGACTGAGCTATTTTGCTCGGGTTCGGTGGATCTCGATGCGCAATATTGTCCTGTAGCAATTTCATCCTGACCGGCTTAGGCTGCCGACACTGGATGCAAGGCCGGATGACGCTGCAATGAGCGACGGAAAAACCCAAGAACCATCGATGGAGGAAATTCTCGCCTCCATCCGTCGCATCATTTCCGAGGACGGCGAAACCGCACCCAAGCCGGTCGAGGTCGCCGCTCCGCCACCACCGCCACCACCGCCACCGCCCCCGCCACCGCCGAAACCAGCGCCGCCACCGCCGCCGCCCAAAGCAGCGCCGCCACCACCGCCGCCACCACCGCCGATGGATGACGACGACGATGACGATGCGCTGGAACTGACCGAAGTGGTCGAAGACGACACGTTGTCGGACTTCGACGAAGACGCGAGCGGTGCCTGGAATCTCGAACCGGAACCCGAACCGCCCCGACCGCCGCCGCCACCCAGGCCGCGGATGAATTACGACGATGACGCGCTGGTTTCGCCGCGGCCGGCCCAGGCGGCGACAGAGGCATTCTCGCACCTCGCCAACAATCTGGGGGCCGAGCGCTTCATCGGCTCGATGCCGATCAGTCCCGGCGCGCGCACCGTCGAGGATGTCATCAAGGAGCTGCTGCGGCCGCTCTTGCGCGAATGGCTTGACGAACACCTGCCGGGGCTGGTCGAAAGACTGGTCCGCCAGGAGATCGACAAGATGGTCCGCCGCGCCCGCGATTTTTGAGCCGCCGTCTCCGATCAGATCAGTGAAAGGTTCAGCAATGCTGGACAAGACCTATCGGCCCGCCGAGGTCGAAGCGAAGCATTACGCGGCGTGGGAAGCGTCGGGTGCGTTTGCCGCCGACCCCACGGCCACGGTGGCGCCCTATTGCATCATGATGCCGCCGCCCAACGTCACCGGCAGCCTGCATATGGGGCATGCGCTCAACCACACGCTCCAGGACATTCTGATTCGATTCTGGCGCATGCGGGGCAAGGACGCGCTGTGGCAGCCGGGGACCGACCATGCCGGGATCGCGACCCAGATGGTGGTCGAACGGCGCCTGGAGGCGGAGGGTCAGAGCCGACTCGGCTTGGGCCGCGACGCCTTCCTGGCCAAGGTGTGGGAGTGGAAGGCCCATTCCGGCGGTACCATCACCCGCCAATTGCGCCGCCTGGGGGCTTCGCCGGATTGGGCGCGCGAGCGCTTCACCATGGACGAAGGCCTCAATCAGGCGGTGCGCAAGGTCTTCGTCGAACTCTACAAGCAGGGCCTGATCTACAAGGACAAGCGCCTGGTCAACTGGGACCCGCGCCTGCACACCGCGATCTCCGACCTCGAAGTCGAGCAGCGCGAGATCAAAGGCCATCTCTGGCATTTCCGCTATCCCCTGGCCGATGGCAGCGGCCGTTACATCGTGGTTGCAACCACCCGGCCCGAGACCATGCTCGGCGATACCGCGGTTGCGGTCCATCCCGACGACGAGCGTTACCGCGACCTGGTGGGGCAGGACGTGGAACTGCCGCTGGTCGGGCGGTGCATCCCGATCGTCGCCGACGCCTACGCCGACCCGGCGACCGGCAGCGGCGCGGTCAAGATCACGCCGGCCCACGATTTCAACGATTTCGACGTCGGCAAGCGCCAGGGCGTGGCGGCGATCAACATTCTCGATCGCGACGCCCGCCTGAACGATGCCGTGCCGGAGCCCTATCGCGGTCTCGACCGCTACGAGGCACGGAAAAGGGTGGTTGCCGATCTGGAGGCGTTGGGGCTGGTCGACAAGATCGAACCACACACCCATTCGGTGCCCCACGGCGACCGCTCAGGGGTGGCGATCGAACCGTGGCTGACCGACCAGTGGTATTGCGACGCCAAGACCCTGGCCGTGCCGGCGCTGGCCGCGGTCGAGCAGGGGCGCACCGAGTTCGTGCCCAAGCAATGGGAGAACACCTACTTCGAGTGGATGCGCAACATCCAACCCTGGTGCATCAGCCGGCAGATCTGGTGGGGCCACCAGATTCCGGCGTGGTACGGGCCGGACGGCGCCGTGTTCGTCGCGGAGACCGAGGCGGCGGCGCTGGCGGCGGCGCGGGCGCAGTACGGCACCGAGACGGCACTGGTGCGCGACGCCGACGTGCTCGACACCTGGTTTTCTTCGGCGTTATGGCCGTTCTCGACGATCGGTTGGCCGCAGCCGACGCCGGAATTGAAACGCTATTATCCGACCGATGTGCTGGTCACCGGTTTCGACATCATCTTCTTCTGGGTTGCCCGGATGATGATGATGGGACTCCACTTCATGGGCGAAGTGCCGTTCCGCACCGTCTATATCCATGCCCTGGTGCGCGACGAGCGCGGCCAGAAGATGTCGAAGTCGAAGGGCAATATCATGGACCCGCTCGACCTGATCGACGAATACGGCTGCGACGCTCTGCGCTTCACCCTGACCGCGATGGCGGCACAAGGCCGCGACATCAAGCTGTCCAAGGGCCGGGTTGAAGGCTATCGCAACTTCGCGACCAAACTGTGGAACGCGGCGCGGTTCTGCGAACTCGGCGGTTGCCGGAGTGTGCCCGGCTTCGACCCCGGCGCGGTCAAGGAGACGGTCAATCGCTGGATCGTCGGCGAATTGGCCGCCACCGCGGCCCGTGCTGCCGAGGCCCTGGAAAATTACCGCTTCAACGACGCCGCCAATATTCTGTATCAGTTCGCCTGGGGTACGCTGTGCGATTGGTACCTTGAGTTCACCAAGCCGATCCTGGCCGGTACCGACGAGGCGGCCAAAGCGGAAACCCGGGCGACCACCGCCTGGGCGCTCGGCCAGTTGCTCCACCTGTTGCATCCGGTGATGCCGTTTATTACCGAGGAATTATGGGAGCAACTCGGGCCGCAGGGGGCCGGGCGGCTGATCACCGCGCCCTGGCCCCGCTTCGACGCTCGCCTGATTGATCCCGCCGCGGCGACCGAGATGGATTGGGTGGTGCGTCTGGTTTCCCAGGTGCGGACCATCCGGTCCGAGATGAACGTGCCGCCCGGCGCCCATATCCCGGCCTTGCTCAAGGGCCTGGGGCCGGTCGCCGCCGGCCATCTCGCGACCCACCGCGACTTGATCTTGCGCCTGGCTCGCTTGGCCTCGGTCGAGGCGACCGCCGAGGCGCCGCCCAAGGGTGCGGCCCTGGCGGTGATCGACGAGGCGACGCTGGTGCTGCCTTTGGCCGGCATCATCGACCTCGACCACGAGCGGACGCGCCTGACCAAGGAGATCGCCAAGCTCGACGCCGAGATCGTCAAGATCGAGCGCAAACTCGGCAATGCCGAGTTCATGGCCAAGGCGCCCGAGGAGGTGGTCGAGGACAATCGCGACCGCCGCGACGAAGCCGCCGCGGCCCGCACCAAACTCAATGCGGCGCTGGCGATGCTGGCGGGGTAGGGCCAGGCGGAGCGCGGCGCAGCGGCAGCCACTCCCGCCAGGCGGCGGCGGTGGCGGCCCGGCCATAGAGCAGGGCGTGGACACCCGCTGCGATGGCCAGCATGAAAGCGCCGCCGAACAGAACATCGCTGAAGAAATGCGCACCCATGACGATGCGCAGGGCGCCGGCCAGCAGGCCAAGCCCGAGCCCGCCATAGAAGAATGCCCGACGGCGCCGGCGAACGACATAGGCGAGCGCCGTCACCGCAAACATCACCGAGGGATCTCCGGCGACGAACGAGCAGTTGTGGCCGCATTGGTCGGAGATCACCAGCGGCGGGGTAAAGCGGAGGTTTCCGCCGAACTGCTCGACCTGCGACGGCCGGGCGCGGTGCCAGCCATTCTTGAACACGACATTGGCGGTCAGGCCGGGACCGAGCGCGAAGGCGAGCAGCAGGAACAGCCAGGCCTTGCGCTCCAGTCCCCAGAACCGACCGACAACGGCAGCATAGGCAGAGCCCAGGATCAGCGCGATCCCGGCGACATGGGCGAAGATCAGTATCGCCTGGTGGAAAGCGGCCAGAACCAGCGACTGGCGGAGATAGAAATTCTGGTTGGGATCATCGGCGATCGGATCGTGAAACCAGCCTGAGATCGTGAGATCGATTCCGGGCACGACGATCAGCAGCACCCCAACCGATCCAGCCACCCACCACCACTGCCTAGTCGTCATGGCATCCGTCCGCGGCGGCATCCCATCCAAGAATAAAAAACGCCCATCACCGGCAACCCTGTCGATAATCCCGGCTCCCCTATAGCGGATGGCTTGCCCAGGCGAAAGCGATCGCTACGGGATCGGTGGCGGGGGGGCCGCCCGGATTGTCGCCAGGCGCTCGGCCAGCCGCAGCCGGGCGGCGGGCAGGGGTGCGCCGGCAAAGGCGTGGCGTTCCAGGAAATGGCCGGTCAGCGCCAGGCCGTCGATGATTTCCGCCGGGCCACCGCCGCCCTGGCCGATCAGGAAGCCCGGTAGCGGCAACAGGCGGTCGTGGAAGGGCTCCCCGGCGGCTTGGGACACGGCGCGGCCGGTTCGGGGGCTGACATAGGCCAGAAAGTCATTGCTGCCGGAGACCGCACACCGGTCCAGTTCCAGCCCGAAGCCGAGTTCACCGAGCAGCCCGAGTTCCCAGCCGACATAGGCTTCGGCCCAAAACGGGCCTGGCAGGCCGTCGAGCCAGGCGCGCAGGCCGTCGAACACCGCGGGGTGGGGTTCGCGTTCGGGCAGCGCGGCCTCGGCGACCGCGCAGGCAGCCGACAGCGCCGCCAGCCGCAGCGGGTCGTCGAGCCAAAGCCCGGCATGGCTGTGGAGCGGTTCGACCAGGTATTGCCCGAGATGTTCGGCAATCCGGGCCCGCCACTGCGCGGCGACCAGGTTCCCGGGTTGCAGCACGCCGCTTTTGCGCGGGCTCCGGGCGCCGCGGGCGAGCCCGGCATGGCGGCCATGCTCGCGGGTCAGCAGCACCGCGATCGCCGAATTTTCGCCATGGGCACGAGCCGACAGCACGATCCCCTGGTCGGTCCAGTCCATCGGCGGGTCCCCGGCGGTTCGTCCTCTAGGTGTTGTTGTGCTTGACAGTATCGCCGGCGATGCGGTCCATCAGTGCCAGCAGAACGCCGGAGACCACGAAGGCCATATGGATGCCGACCATCCAGGCCAGGTTCTCCTTGTTCTCGGCGGCAATGTCCATGAAGCTGCGCAACAGATGAATGCCCGAGATCGCCACGATCGAGGCGATCAGCTTCAGCTTCAGGCTGCTGAAATCGACATGGCCCATCCAACTCGGCCGGTCGGGATGCTCGCCGAGGTCGAATTTCGAAACGAAATTTTCGTAGCCGGCAAACACCACCATCAGCGTCAAATTGGCGACCAGCGACAGGTCGATCAGCGACAACATCATCAAAATGACATCATTGCTGGTCATGGAGAAAATGTGACCGAAACTTTCGACCAACTCGCGGGCGAATTTGGTCACCAGCGCGACCATGGCGAGCGCCAGGCCGAGATAGATTGGTGCCAACAACCAGCGGCTCCGGAAGATGACCAGTTCGATCAGGCGTTCGACTTTATCCAACATGGCGGTCTCGCGACAGGGGGGGCAGGGCGGCCGGACCATAGCGATAAATCGGGCAGGCGGGAACCGGTTGCGACGACCGGCTTGATTGCAAGTCCGTTCGCCGATAGGACTTGACCCTGCAAGCCAGGGCCTTGGCGCCCCGATGTGATCTCAGGAGAACCACCATGCGTGTCTGGAACGGCGCCCTGATCGGCGGTCTCGCGATAGGGCTGGCGTGCGCTGCGGCGACGCCGGCGACCGCGCAGAGCAAGATTTATGCGGGACCCAGAACCGGCATCTATTATACCGCGTTCGGGCCGCTGCTCCGCGATTTCCTCGGGCGGGCGTTCTTCAAATACGAGATCGCGGAAACCCTGGGCGGCGCCGATACGGTGACCAAGCTGGCTGCCGACCCCGGCGCGATCGCCCTGGTCCAGACCGATGTGCTGGCGGCCGAGATGGCGACGAAGGCCGATCTGGCCAAGCGCCTGACCGTCATCCGCAACGATGTGGCTTTGGAATGCCTGTTTGCTGCCGTGGCACCGGCCAGTGCCGACCGGCTCAAGACCTGGGGCGAAGTTCAGAGCTACGCCCGCCGCCTGCGCATCGTCACCGGCCCCCAAACCAGCGCCGCGGCGTCCAGCCTGCGTTTCCTGCAGACCCTCGACGCGCCGCTGGCGAGCGCCAAATTCACCTATCTGGCCTCGGCCGACGCGGCGATTGCCGAGGTCGCCAAGGGTGCCGCCGATGTCGCCTTCTTCGTCGAACTGCCCGACAGCACCAGCCCGCGCTTCAAGGCGATCAATGACAGCAAGCTGGTGTTCCTGCCGGTGATCGACCGGGCCATGTTGCGCGCGACGGTCAGCGGCGACAAGCCGGTCTATGTCGCCGAGGAGGTCGGGATCGGCAATGTTGCCGGGGGGCCCGGCTGGCTCGGCGGCAGCAAGATCACCACCGCCTGCACACCGATCGCCTATGCCACCGGCAATCCCGAGGCTCTGCCGGCCCGCAGCCCGCAGCAGCTCGATGCCAAGGAAGTGGTGGACAAGGTGCGCACCGCCGATGTTGCTGCGCTGCGGCCCAAGGAAAGCTGGTTCAAAACGATGTACGAGAGTGCTGTGCAGGCCTCCGGCCTGGGTCTCGACGGCTTGCTCGAGCGGGTCGACCGCGCCGCCCGCGAACTGCGGCAATAGCGGAGGCTGAGCGAAGCCCGCTTCCGGTTTGGCAACAGGTGCCGGGGGTGGGTTCAGCAGGCGGGTTCAGGCGGGCGGGTGGGGAACCGGGAGCAGGCGGCGGAGCGGTGGCGAATCGATCACCGCGGCGACGCCGTCGGGCCAGCGCACCTCGACCTGGTCCACCTGGCCCAGATCGCCCAGCCCGAAATGGGCGACCGGCTCCATCTGGCAGAGATAGCCGCTGCCGGCACAGATCGCCCGACGCTGGGTGCGGCCGCCGGCACTGACGGTGATCACGGCACCGCGCGCCGGCGCACCGGTCGGGGTCAGCGGCATCACCCGCAGCCAGGCATTGTCGTTCGGGATCGGCCGGTAGAACGATAGCGGCTGGGCGGCGCCCTCACCGTGGGAGATCAGCAGTTCGAGGTGACCGTCGCGGTCGATATCGGCGACCGCGGCCCCGGTGCCGAAAAAGTCAGGCTCCGCGGCATCGCCGATTTCGATCGGCAGCCAGCGGTCGTGGCGCCAGCCGAACAGGCGGTTGGGCTGGCCGAAGTTATTGAACAGCACTTCCTCGTAGCCGTCATTGTCGAAATCGGCGGCAATCACGGTGCGCAGTTTGGACGGGGCCCGCATCTCGTCGGGCGCCTGGTCGTCAAAGGCGCCACCGGCCATCTGTAAATACAAGCGATGCGATCCCTTCCAATTGCCGCACAGGATGTCGAACAGGCCGTTGCCATCGGCATCCAGGGCGACCGCGCCACGGGCGCTTTGATGCGTGTCGGCGACGCCCAGGGTCTCGGCGACCTCATCGAAACTGCCGTCACCGCGATTGCGAAACAGGAAATTGGCGCCGTTCTCGTTGCCGACGAACAGGTCCATGCGCCCCGAGACCAGCGGCAGCGCCAGCAGCGAGCGGCACTGCCCGTCGAGATCGAGCCCGGCTTCCTCGGCGGCGTCGAACAGCCGGCCGCGTCGCGCCATCTCGATCAGCTTGAGGGCTCCGCCCTGGGGGGCCAGGACGAAGCCATAGCGCCCGCGACCCTGGCGGTCGAGGCAGGCGACGGAGCGGCCGTTGGCGCGATTCGCCGTCGCCATGGACTCAGGCTGGGCCAGCAGATCGAACCAGCGTGGCCCGAACGACGCCAGTAATCGGTCGGGATGACGCTTCCGGCCCCCCGCCTTATCGGCATTGAGGATGTAGATCTCTTCCCGGCCGTCGCCATCGACATCGGCGGCACAGACCCCGACCGCCTCGCCGACGACATCGGCCAGAACCGGGTCGGCGGTATCGACCAATCGCCCGCCGTCCCATTTCAGCGCCAGGTTGGCACAGCCATAGCCGGCGACCAGGAACTCGAAACAGCCGTCGCCGTCGAGATCGGTCACCGCGACCCCATAGCCATGCCGGGGCGGGTTCTGAGCAATCTTGGGCGTGCAATCGAGAAACATTGGCCTTTTCCTGTCTGCAAGCCGCGACCGCGCTCAAACTCAGCCTGCCAAGCCGATCGGAACGCGATTGTTTCCGCCCATATGGTAAAGAAATGGTTGCCGGCGGGCCGGTTGTGCGCCTCGGCCGGGGTTTAACCGCGCGACCGGCGAAAACCGGTTGATCCGATGCGCTCCCCCCCTCCCGCGACAACGTGTTCCGAGCTTGACGAACGCCCCATGCCGATACTCTGGTGCTCTATCGCCATATCGAAAATCCCGGTACCGGTACACAAGAGAATTCAATAGAACCGTGATCCCTGCTATATTTTGAATTTTTTCAAAAAAATCTTGCATGAGTCGCATCATCAGATAAAACATTACAATTTGCGCTAAATAATTAACTTATTCAGGGCAGGTAAATTGGACACGATAAGCCTGAATATTTTGGAATCTTCTGAATCACTTGTCAAGATTGTTGGGAAAACCTCAATATACCGATGTCATGGCGGATCAAAAAACAATAAGAGTAAAAACAAAATTTCCTCTATCTATTGTATCAATCAAAAATGAGCTTGCATGTGACCTGTGGGCATGCCAGCATGGCTCGGGCGCTAGGGATTACCGACAGCATTGTTAAGTGGAGATTCTATCATGAATGGGTCATTAAAAAGCGTAAAGACCGGTTATGCTGCCTCAGGTGATGGAACGACAAGGTATCTTGGTATTTCTCTTGCCGAATTCTGCGACTGGATGACTTTACGAATTGTTTGGCGAGTTATTACATTTCTTCTAGTTACCGTCGCAATAGTTATCGCTGCGACCGGTTGGTATCTCTATGGCAAGGAGACATCTCTAACAGAAAATCTAAAAATCCATATGAAGGACGCTATTGGTCACGCGCTAGAAGAATATAAGACAACACTGCTGAAAAATGTCTCCGATGAAGTCAAGACCAATGAGATAAAAGACATGGCGGCAAAAATATACGAAGCTTCCGTAGCCGAAGCCGAACGAATTGCCAGCGAAAATATTGAACGAGATTTGCCGAAGCTGATGGTTGACCGAGTCCTTTCGGAGGCTGTTGCCCGATATATTGACTCTAACAAAGATAGAGTGTCCGAGGCCAGAAATAAATTGATCGACATTTACCTGGACTCAGATGCATATCTCGCGGGACCCAAAGGACGAGATAACATCGAGTACATAATAATTTCGAATATCTCTTTGTCAAGTGAAAGTCTAAATAAAAAAAATGAAGAGAGTAAGTCAAAATACCCTCGTGAATTCAAATATACCCGAGAGTGTCGCAGCAAAGCTGGTGGAATTCACGCGGTCAAAATGAATAGCAGGGAAATGAATGGGAGAAGACCGGATGATGTTATAAGGGAGTACCAAGACCTTTCAAGTAAATTTAAAAACATGAAATTTCTTGTAGTAAAAAATGGAATTTTTACTTGCCCAATATAATGATCTAGTGGTGTTCTAGTAAAACCTAAAATTGAGTCACCGTGGGAGACAGAACATGCCTGAAGTGCGAGAGGCATCGGACACAAAGCACCTGATCACTATTTCAAGTGGCGTCATATTTCGGCATGAACGACTTCCGAGACTGGTTGACTTGGTCATAATATTCTATTTCTTGATAAGTATTGCTGCACTAGCGGCGATCTTTCTTCTAACGCAAGCCATAGATAATGCTGCGGGATACGAAAAAGAAGAAATCAAGAAACAATATAATAATGATATTTCTGATTCTGTCAAAGAAGTAAATTTCGGACGAAAAAGAGAAATTATAAATAGTATCCACGACATTACTGAAAATTTATTTCAGCTTCATCCGGAATACAGGCCTGTTATCCTAACAAAAGAAAATGTTGTGACTGCAATTAATCAGATTGGCATTAATATCGAAAGAATTACAGCGCAAATATTTGACACATCTAACATATCAACTATTGAAGAGTCTTGGGAATCGCACGCCAACGATATATACCCTATGCGCGCCGAAGACGAGAATATTCGAAGTGCGCCTTCGAGTGATCAGCATGAAAGCTACTACGTAGTATTAGCATCTTCGAGAATCGGCAGTTGGCTTGAAGAGGCGCTGGCAGAATTTCGTACAATATGGGATAAAAAAAGAGTATCAGTCAAAAACATAGACGATATTAAACTGTTGAATAATATTTTTGTCTGCAGCCCAAACAGTGACCGCGGTGCATATTATGGAGCCATTGTGTTAGGGGGAAATTTCGATATATCTCAGGCCAGAAGAGCATCGGAAATTGCCAAAAAAATATTTAGCGATGAAAACTATATTCTTAGACGTAGCAAGATACGGATGAAATGCCCCTAGCAAGCTGCGGAAAAGGGTTTTCCCCGGAGGGCTACCGCGTGACTGGCTCCGAAAAAATCGGCTTTTACGAGCATATCTCCCGCAATTTGGCGGGTTCAGAAGGGATTTTAGCCCTCTGCCGGGGCGGGAAGCCCGGTCGGTCCGCCTCTCGGGCAGACTCCGGGCGCGGTCATGCCGCGTCCGGGATCAAGCGGGACAGCCGGACCAGATTGTAGGCTGCCGCGGTGCAAGTGACCATGCAGCCGACCAGGGCGGCACCGCGGTGGTGGAGCTTGCGCTTGCCGCCGACCGTCTTTATCCAGCCGAACACCTCTTCGATCGGCTTGCGGATGCGCTGGCTGACGACATAGCCGGGGCGGGCCGCAACCCGGTCCGGAACCGCCGCCCGCCGTCCCGTGGTATTCTGGGCAATGTCGGGATCGATGTTGAGCGCGCTACTATGCCGAAATCCGGGGCACTCCCCTGGCGGCGTGACTCAAACCAAAAGGCCTCCGGCAATCCCGGGGCGGTTCACTGTTCTCCTACATCGAAGGCTATTACAATCGCCAGCGGCTCCACTCGGCCATCGGCTACATCACCCCAGAGCAGGCCGAGCTTCGAACTGCGTAACCCGGAGTCCACTTTGCCGGGGAAAGGTCACGGCCAGGCTGGCTTCCCAGCGCGGATCAAGTGCCGGCGGGGCCTTTGGTGCGATCGGCTGGCGGGTCATGAAATCATCGATCATCCCCTTTTTTCAACAGGTCGTACAGAATTTCGTTCGCCTTCCGCATGACGGCCGACAGTGGTTCCTTGCGCCGCGAACAGAGCACGGGCGACGTGATGTTGCTCTCGGCCAAGGGCAGGTAAACGATGCCGTCGCGTTGAATATGTCGGACGACCTCCGGCACCAAGGTGAAACCCATCTCGGCGGCGACCAGACCGAGGGCCGTTTGCACGTCATTCGTCTGTTGGATCACATGAACGCCCAGGCCGCGCCGACGGAACAGGCCAAGCACGATGTCGGAGAAATTGGGGCCGGGCGAAGCCGGATAGGTAATCAACGAAATTTTGGCCAGTTCGGCCAAAGACGGTGGGCGCTTCGCCAGCGGGTGGGCAGAGGACAACGCCGCCAGGATCGGCTCGTCGAACAGCATCTCCTGCTCGACCATCGGGTCGTCGATCCGAATCCGACCAAAACCCATGTCGATGCGGCCGGCCTTGAGCGCCTGGATCTGCTGCAGCGTCATCAGTTCCGCCAGGATGATTTCGATGGTTTCGTCCTGGCGCAGGCGGCGGATCAGGCTTGGCAGGTAACCATAGAACAGGGTCGGGACAAACCCCACCCCGAAAATTGCCCGACGGGTCCGCGCCACCCGCCGGGTACCCTCGATCGCATTGCTGACCCGCTCCAGGACCTGCAGCGCCTGCTCAACGAAGAACTTGCCCGCCGGGGTCAAGCTCAGCCCGCGCGGCTCCCGGCCGAATAGTTCCGCGCCGATTTCCTCTTCCAACTGCTTGATCTGACGCGTCAATGCCGGCTGGGCGATATGGAGACGCTCTGACGCTCTGGTGATATTGAGCTCTTCTGCGACCGCGCAGAAGTAGCGAAGGTGTCGTAGCTCCATTGGCCCCTCCCTGTCCTCGGTGCCGGAGTGGCGAAATGAATTCAGGTCGCTGCCCCTGTCACCTGCGTAGCCTTTGCGCATGCACATAACAGGCATCGCGCCAGCCCGGACGGCTATGCCGACGGTGCGGCACGGCGGCCTAGCGGGCGAGGTGCCTCGAGAGCGGAGCCATACCTGCCGAGTATTGCACAGAACTTAATCAATATTGGTCGGCAATTTCGATTTCTGACACGCTTCCACCCGTAATCGAAGCGCCAACCCCGAGGAACCCGATGTCCCGTAAGATCGAGTCCATCGACACCCTGCTGGTCGACCTGCCGACGATCCGCCCGCACAAGCTGTCGATGACGACAATGGCGTGCCAAACCATGGTCATCGTCCGCATCCGGCAGTCGGACGGCATCGAAGGGGTGGGCGAGGCGACCACCATCGGGGGCCTGAGCTACGGCGCCGAAAGTCCGGAAGGTACCAAGCTGACCATCGACCGCTTCGTCGCGCCGCTGCTGGTCGGCCAGCCCTCCGACAATCTCAACGCCCTGCGCTCGCTGGTCGAGCGCCAGATCCGGGGCAACAACCTGGCCAAATCGGCAATCGCGACTGCGCTGCTCGACGCGCGCGGCAAGAGCCTCGGCCTGTCGGTCGCGGAATTGCTTGGCGGCGCCCGCCAATCTCACCTGCCGGTGTTGTGGGTGCTGGCCAGCGGCGACACCCGGAAGGACATTGACGAAGCCGTGCGCATGATCGAAATGCGCCGCCATCGCGACTTCAAACTCAAGATCGGCCTCCGATCCCTGGCCGAAGACCTGAAGCACGTGGCGGGGATCAAGGACGCGCTCGGAGACAGCGCCAGTATCCGGGTCGACGTTAACCAGGCCTGGGACGAGGTCACCGCGGTGCGTGCCCTGGCCGCCCTGGCGGAGGTCGGTGTTGATCTGGTCGAGCAACCGATCGGCGCCCGGGAATCGGCCGGCATGGTGCGGCTGGCGGGTCGTTCCCCGGTGCCGGTAATGGCCGACGAGTCCGTCGCCGACAGCCAGGACGCGTTCGCGCTCGCCGCCGCCGGGTTCAGCGGTGCTTTCGCGCTCAAGATCGCCAAAGCCGGCGGACCGGCCCCGGCGCTCGAGGTTGCCGCCGTAGCCAAGGCGGCGGGGATCGGCCTTTATGGCGGGACGCTGCTCGAAGGCACCATCGGCACCGCCGCCGCGCTCCATGCCTGGGCCACGCTCGACCGCCTCGCCTGGGGCACCGAGATGTTCGGCCCGCTGCTGTTCAAGGACGACATCGTCACCACGCCGCTGAAATTCCATGATTTCGGCGTCGACCTGCCCGCAGGTCCGGGCCTCGGTGTCGAAATTGATGAGGACAAGCTGGCGTTCTACCGACGTCCGGCGTGAGCACAGTCGCGGCCGCCTGGTTTCTGTCGAGAAATCTGAAAGTGGAGGGTAAACCCATGTTGTTCAAAGTTGAAATGAAAGTCAATATTCCGCCGGAGATGCCGGCTGAAAAGGTCGACATCATCAAATCAAAGGAAAAGGCCTATTCCCAAGAACTGCAGCGCCAGGGCAAATGGCGACATCTATGGCGGGTCGCCGGCAGCTACGCCAACGTCAGCATTTTTGATGTTCAGGACAATGCCGAGCTGCAGGACCTGATCAGCGGCCTGCCGTTGTTTCCGTACATGGAGATCAACGTCGCGCCGCTGTGCCGTCACCCGTCCTCGATACATTCCGACGACCGCTGACAACGCGAAGCCGCCGCATTGGACGACCAACCAAACCAACCCGATCCAGGAGGAAAGCAATGACCGTAAAGATCGCCCACAATCCAGAAGTGCAGGAATTTCTTCTGAAAGTCTGCGGCTTTGACCGAAGTGGCGGCGATGTGCGCTTCAAGAAAATCACTCATGCGTTGCTTAGTGCCGTCTATCAGACCATTGACGATTTCGACGTCACGCCCGAGGAATTTTGGACAGCCGTCAATCACCTCAACGAGCTGGGCGCCAACCAGCAGGCCGCTTTGTTGGCCCCGGGTCTGGGCTTCGATCACTATCTCGACCTGCGCATGGATGCTGCAGACCGGCAGGCCGGCCTGACCGGCGGCACGCCGCGCACGATCGAGGGGCCGCTCTACGTCGCCGGCGCGCCCTTGAGCGAAGGCGAAGCACGCATGGATGACGGCAGCGATGACGGCGAAGTGATGTGGCTCACCGGCCAGGTGCGGGATACCGACGGCACGCCGGTCGCCGGTGCCATCGTCGATGTCTGGCATGCCAACACCAAGGGCGGCTATTCCTATTTCGACAAGACCCAGAGCGACTTCAATCTGCGCCGCCGGATCAGGACCGATGCGACCGGCCACTATCGCGCCCGCAGCATCGTGCCTTCGGGCTACGGCTGCCCGGTCGGCAGCCCGACCCAGCAAATCCTGGACCGGCTCGGTCGCCATGGCCGCCGTCCGGCTCACATCCATTTCTTCGTCTCCGCGCCAGGCCACAGGCATCTGACCACCCAGATCAACCTGGCGGAAGACGAGTACGTCCATGACGACTTCGCCTTCGCCACCCGCGAGGAGCTGATCGTCGTTTCCCGGCGCACCACAGATTTGGCCGAAGCGCGGAAGCGAGGACTGGACCAGCCGTTCACCGAAGTGGTCTTCGACATCGAGCTGGTTTCGACCGCCGCGGCTGAACTGCAACAGCGCAGCAGGCGCCCACGGGCGCTTGAGGCGGTCTGAACCAGCTCGGGCTTCCCAGGCAGTCCCAACGAAGCAATGGCTGGTCGGCCCGCCCCGACCAGGGTGTCCGGTAGAGCCGCGGGTTGCTGACGCCGCACTCCGCGGACATCTCGACAGAGGAAACCATCATGACCAATCTCGATTTATTGGAACAGCGGGTGCGCAGTGCGGTGGTCGCCGACGCCGAGCGCGGCATTTACCGCTGCCATCGCAGCATGTTTACCGATCCCGACTATTTCGACCTCGAAATGCGGTATGTCTTCGAGGGCAACTGGATTTATCTGGCGCATGAAAGCCAGATTCCGGAGCCGGGCGACTACCTCACCGTGACCATGGGGCGGCAGCCGGTGATCATCACCCGCGACAAGCAGGGTGAACTGCATGCCCTGATCAACGCCTGCGCCCATCGCGGCGCCATGCTGTGCCGCCGCAAACAGGGCAACAAGGGCACCTTTACCTGTCCGTTCCATGGCTGGACCTTCAACAACGGCGGCAAGCTGCTCAAGGCCAAGGACCAGAAGTCCGGCGGCTACCCGGCATCGTTCAACCAGGCGGGCTCGCATGACCTGAAACGGGTGGCGCGCTTCTCCTCCTACCGCGGCTTCCTGTTCGGGAGCCTGAACGCCGACGTGAAGCCGCTGCTCGAATATCTCGGCGAGGCGACCAAGATCATCGATAACATCGTCGATCAGGCGCCGGACGGCATCGAGATCCTGCGTGGCACCTCCTCCTACACCTATGACGGCAATTGGAAATTGCAGGCGGAGAACGGCGCCGACGGATATCACGTCAGCTCGGTACACTGGAATTACGCCTCGACCATGGGCCGGCGCAATTACGATGCCGGCGGCACCAAGGCGGTGGATGCCGATGGCTGGTCGAAGAGCCAGGGCGGCTTCTACTCCTATGACAACGGCCACATGCTGCTGTGGACGCGGCTGCTCAATCCCGAGGTGCGTCCGGTCTACGACCAGACAGACGCGCTGAAAGAAAGGCTGGGCGCGGCCCGCACCGAGTCCATCGTCAATCAGACCCGTAATCTTTGCCTATATCCCAACGTCTACTTGATGGATCAGTTCTCGACCCAAATTCGGGTGTTGCGACCGCTCGCGGTCGACAAAACCGAGGTCACCATCTACTGCTTTGCGCCAAAAGGCGAGTCTCCCGAGAAGCGGGCGCTGCGCATCCGTCAGTACGAGGACTTCTTCAACGTCAGCGGCATGGGCACCCCGGACGACCTCGAGGAGTTCCGCGGCTGCCAGAGCGGCTATGCCGGCCTGGACGCCGCATGGAACGACCTCAGCCGCGGCGCCACCCACTGGGTCCAAGGGGCGGACGACAACGCCCAGGCAATCGGCATGGCGCCGATCCTGAGCGGGATGCGGGCCGACGACGAAGGCCTCTACGTGATCCACCACCAGCATTGGGTCGAGGAAATGCTGCGGGCGATTGGGCTCGAACGCGCCGCGTCGCTCGCCGCTCCAACCGCCGACCAGGGAGCCGTCCAATGACCATGAGCTATCAGGAGATTCAGGCGTTCCTCTATCGCGAGGCCCGGCTGCTCGACGACCGCCAGTGGGACGAATGGCTGACCTGCTACGGCAAGCAGGCGGTGTTCTGGATGCCGGCGTGGGACGACGACGACAAGCTGACCACCGACCCGCAGCGCGAAATCTCGCTGATCTATTATCCCAATCGCGAGGGTCTGGAGGATCGCGTCTACCGGATCAAGACCGAACGGTCCGGCGCCAGTACGCCCGAGCCGCGCACCTCGCACAACGTCTCGAATCTGGAAGTGGTCCGCCAGAGCGATCGCCAGGTCGAGCTGCGTTTCAACTGGCACACGTTGATCCACCGCTACAAGCAGACCGACAGCTATTTCGGGACCTCCTTCTATACGCTCGATATTTCGGGTGAAGTCCCGCTGATCACCTACAAGAAAATCATACTAAACAACGACTATATCCCTCACGTGATCGATATCTATCACATCTGAGGGGTCAGGGAGGCAGCCATGAGCTTCACGATTGCTCTCAACTTCGAGGATGGCATCACCCGTTTCATCGGCTGCAAGGCCGGCGAGAAGGTTCTCGATGCCGCCTACCGGCAGAAAGTCAATCTGCCGATGGACTGTGCGGACGGCGTCTGCGGCACCTGCAAGGCGCAGTGCGAGCGGGGCGACTTCGACCTGGGCAGCGACTATCTGGACGAGGCGCTGTCCGAAGACCAGAAAGCCGCCGGCTTGGTCCTGACCTGTCAGATGGTGCCGAGTTCGGATTGCGTGATCAGAGTTCCGGTTGCGTCCACGGTCTGCAAGACCGAGGTCGCCTCGTTCGGCGGCACCGTGGCCGCGGTCGACCGGCTCTCCGACAGCAGCGTCGAGTTGCGCGTCGACCTCGCGCCGGAGGCCGAATTGGCCTTCCTGCCCGGCCAGTATGTGCACATTCAGGTGCCGGGCAGCGATCAGAACCGCTACTACTCGTTCAGTTCGCGCCCGGGCAGCCGGCAGGCCACCTTCCTGATCCGCAACATCCCCAACGGCTTGATGAGCAGCTACCTGACCGGGGCAGCCCAGGTCGGCGATCGCCTGACCCTGAGCGGCCCGTACGGCAGCTTCTATCTGCGCGAGATCCGGCGGCCTGTGCTGATGCTGGCCGGTGGGACCGGGCTGGCGCCGTTCCTCTCGATGCTCGAAGTGCTGGCGCAGAGCGGTTGCGACCAGCCGGTCCACATGATCTATGGGGTCACCCATGACGCCGACCTGGTCAAGCTGGAGGCGCTCGACGACTTCGCCTCCCGGATCCAGCGCTTCAGCTACGCCACCTGCGTCGCCGGCGAAGCGAGCAGCCATCCGCGCAAGGGCTTCGTGACCCACCACATGGATGCCTGCGCCCTGCATGACGGCGACGTCGACGTCTATCTGTGCGGACCACCGCCGATGGTCGATGCGGTGCTGCGCCATTTCGACGGCGAGGGCATCGCGCCCCAGAGCTTCCACTACGAGAAGTTCACTCCGAACGTCGCCACCGTGCGGCAGGGGGGCACCGCGTCATGAGCGACCCTCGATTCCAAGACAAGGTGATGGTGGTCACCGGCGCCGCCCAGGGGATCGGGCGCCGGGTCGCCGAACGGGCCGCCGTGGAAGGCGCACGCCTGGCGCTGGTCGACCGCGCCGATCCAGTGCGCGCGGTGGTGGCCGATCTTCGCGCGGAAGGCTGCGACGCAATCGCCCTGCAGGCCGACCTCGAGACCTGGGAGGGTGCCGAGGCGGTGATGAACGGGGTGCAGGCGCATTTCGGCCGGCTCGACGTTCTGGTCAACAATGTCGGCGGCACGATCTGGGTCAAGCCCTACGCGCATTATCGGCCCGAGGAGATCGAGGCCGAACTCCGCCGCTCCTTGTTTCCGACCCTGTGGTGCTGCCGTGCGGCCCTGCCTCACCTGCTCAAGCGGCCGGGCAGTTGCATTGTCAACGTTTCCTCGGTCGCGACCCGCGGCGTCAACCGCGTGCCCTATGCCGCCGCCAAAGGCGGCGTCAATGCGCTCACGGTCGCCCTGGCCTTCGAGTACGCTGACGCCGGCATCCGCGTCAACGCCACCGCGCCGGGCGGGACCGAGGCGCCGCCGCGCCTGACGCCGCGCAACGCAGCGGCGCCGACCGAGCAGGAAACGCTCTGGTACCAGGAGATCGTCGACCAGACCAAGGCCACCAGCCTGATGCACCGCTACGGCACGCTGGACGAGCAGGCCGCCGCCATCCTGTTCCTGGCCTCCGATGAGGCGAGTTACATCACCGGCACGGTGTTGCCGGTGGCGGGCGGCGATCTGGGCTGAGGCCTATCGAAAACTAGCCGGGACCGGGAGGTCTACGATGACGACATCACTGGAAGTTCTTTCCAGCTACCCCTTGCACGACCGCACTCTGCGCGGCGTGATCGCGAGCCGGGCGCGACCGGATCCGGGGCGGCCGTTTCTGCTGTACGGCGATCGCACCTGGAGCTGGGGTGCGTTCGAGACCGCGGTTGACCGGACCGCAGTCCTGTTGGCCGGGCGGGGCATCGGCCGGGGCGACCGGCTGGCGATCATGTCCACCAACAGCGATGCATTTGTCGTGCTGTTTTTTGCCCTGGCCAGGCTTGGGGCAATCATGGTGCCGATCAATCCGGAATTCGGTCCGGCGGAGGCCGGGTACGTTCTCGGCCATGCCGAGGCGACGGCGATTGCCTGTACCGCCGCCACCCTGGCGGTCGCGCGCCAGGCCAGCGTCGGTATGGCGAAACAACCCTGGTTCATGCTGCTGGAGGGGCAGGATCCCGAGGTGCCCGGCTTTGAAGACCTGTTGAGGGCGGCGGCGCCGGCCGCCCTGCCCGAAGCCGGCAGTGCCGACGACATCTGCCTGATCATGTACACCTCCGGAACCACCGGCTTTCCCAAAGGAGTGATGCACTCCCAGAGCAATTTCGTGATGGCGGGCGAGGCATTCGTCGAACGGATGGCCCTGCAGCCCGACGACCGCCTGCTGTGCGTACTGCCGTTGTTTCATATCAACGCCCTGTTCTACTCGCTCGGCGGCGCGACCGCGGCCGGGGCGTCGATTGTTTTTGCCCCGCGTTTCAGCGCCTCGGGCTTCTGGCCGCTGGTCGCGCGAACCGGCGCCACCGAGGTCAACATCATCGCCGCCGTGGGCAATATCCTGGCCCGCAGGCCTCGCGCCGAGTTCGTGCCAGGCCACCGGTTGACCAAGGTCTACGGCGCCCCGGTGTCCCAAGAAATCTACGATGCCTTCCACCGGGATTTCGGCGTCGCCTCGGTCATCGAGGGCTATGGCATGACCGAGATTCCCGGAGCCAGCAACATCCCGTTCGGCGGCCCTGGCAAGATCGGCAGCATGGGCAAGCCGGCGCTCCACCCCGACCGCACGCTCCGCTTCGCCGAGCTGAGAGTGGTGGATGACCAAGGCCGGGATCTGCCCGATGGTGCGGTCGGGGAATTGCTGGTGCGCACGCCGATTGCGATGAAGGGCTACTACCGGGCTCCCGACCAGACGGCAGCGGCGTTCCAGGACGGCTGGTTCGTCACCGGCGACCTGGTGCGGCGCGAGTCCGACGGCTTCTTCCACTTCGTCGCGCGCAAGAAGGACATTATCCGCAAGCGCGGCGAGAATATCTCCGGCGCCGAACTCGATCGCATCATCGGTGAACATCCCGGTGTCATGGAAGCCGCCGCCATCGCCGTGCCCTCCGAGCTTGGCGAGGATGAGATTCTGGTGGCCATTGTACCCCGTTCCGGAGTTTGCGTGGAACCCGCCGAGATTCGCGTCTGGTGTGAGCAGCGTCTGGCCGCGATCAAGGTGCCTCGCTACGTGGTCTTGGCCGGCGCTTTGCCCCATACGCCGACCCACCGGGTCGCCAAGTTCAAGCTCAAGGACGACAAGGAGCTTCTGTCGAAAGCGGTCGATCTGAACACCCTTGGCAAGAGGACCTGATGATGACGGATGCCTTTATCTGTGACGCCATCCGCACGCCGTTCGGCCGTTACGGCGGCAGCTTGGCGGCGGTCCGAGCCGATGACCTGGGTGCGGTTCCCCTGCAAGCCTTGATGGCACGCAACCGCGGCGTCGACTGGGGCGCCGTCGACGATTTGGTCTATGGCTGCGCCAACCAGGCCGGGGAGGACAACCGCAATGTCGCCAGAATGTCTTTGCTGCTGGCAGGGCTGCCCAAAGAGGTTCCAGGCACCACCGTCAACCGCCTGTGCGGCTCCAGCCTGGACGCCATCGCGATCGCCGCGCGCGCGATCAAGAGCGGCGAGACCCAGCTGATGATCGCCGGCGGGGTCGAGAGCATGTCCCGCGCGCCCTTCGTGATGGGCAAGGCGGAGACGTCCTGGTCCCGCAGCCAGAAGATCGAGGACACCACGATCGGCTGGCGCTTCGTCAATCCGAGGATGCGCACCCAGCATGGCGTGGACAGCATGCCGGAGACGGCGGAGAATGTCGCCGGGCAGTTCGGCGTGTCCCGCGCTGACCAGGACGCCTTCGCCCTGCGCAGCCAGCAGCGTACCGCGGCAGCCCAACGAGCCGGGTTGCTGGCGCGGGAGATCACCCCGGTGTCGGTTCCCCAGAGGAAGGGCGAACCCGTGCCGGTGACCCAGGACGAACACCCCCGCGTCGACACCACCCTGGAGACTTTGACGCGGCTTAAAGGGGTGGTCCGTCCTGATGGCACGGTTACCGCCGGCAATGCATCGGGGGTGAATGATGGCGCCTGTGCCGTACTGATCGCGTCGGAGGCCGCCGCTCGTCGCCACGGACTGACCCCGAAAGCACGGATTCTGGGCGCCGCGGTCGCCGGCTGCGCACCTCGGATCATGGGCTTCGGACCGGCCCCGGCGATGCGCAAGGTCCTGGCCCTGACCAACCTAACCCTGGCGGATATCGACACGATCGAGCTCAACGAGGCCTTCGCCGCCCAGGCCCTGGCGGTCCTGCGCGATCACGGCCTGTCCGACGATGCGCCCCAGGTCAACGCCTGGGGCGGTGCCATCGCGCTCGGCCACCCGCTCGGCGCCAGCGGCGCGCGGCTGGTCACCACGGCACTCAGCCAGTTGCAGCACAATCGCGGGCGCTATGCTCTATGCACCATGTGCATCGGGGTCGGCCAAGGCATCGCCCTCGTGATCCAGCGGGTGTGACGGCCCCGCCTTTATCCGCCACCCGCCCAAGGGCGACGCCGACTGGAGTTGTTGATCATGCCTTACGCCGATGTGAACCACACTCGCCTCCACTATCGCTTTGACGGTCCGGAGGACGCTCCGGTCATCGTCCTGTCGAACTCTTTGGGGACCGATCTTGACATGTGGCAGCCGCAGCTGCCGGCCTTGGCCGAACGCTTCAGGGTGCTGCGCTACGACAGCCGCGGTCACGGTGGCTCCCAGACCACGCCCGATCGCTATACCATCGAACTGTTGGCCACGGACCTGATGGCCCTGCTGGACCATCTCGACCTTCGGCGCGTGCACTGTTGCGGTCTGTCCATGGGCGGCATGGTCGGCCAGTGGCTGGGAGTCCACGCCCCGGAGCGCATCGCCCGCCTGGCGCTGTGCAACACCGCGGCCTATATCGGGCCGGCGGAGCTGTGGGACAGACGCATCGAGGCGGTTCGCGGCGGAGGCATGGCGGCGATCGCCGACGGTGTGCTGGCCCGCTGGTTCACCGCCGGGTTCCGGCAGCAGGGCGTCCCGGCTGCGCTCAGCCAGGTGACAGCGACTTTGCTGGAGACGTCTGCCGAGGGCTACATCGCCTGCTGCGCGGCCATCCGGGACATGGATCAGCGGCCGGCCGTCTCCGCGATCCGGTTGCCGACCCTGATCATTGCGGGCTCGCACGACCAAGCCACGCCGCCCGACGACGGACATTTCCTGGCGACACAGATCCAAGGCGCCAGATACCTCGAGCTGAACGCGGCGCACCTCTCCAATATCGAGGACGCTGAGCGATTCACGAGCGCCATGCTGGAGTTTTTCACTGATTGAAGTGCGAAATCCGCCTCAGGCACCGCCAGCGCTGAGGGGGCGCAGTTTCGATAACCAATCGCAGGGTCGGGAGCGTCGGATCCCGGCGGCGGCGATCGGACAGCTGGATACCGCCAGCCCGCTCAGAACTCTGGATGGGCTTCCAGCCAGGCGGCGATGGTTGCCGCCGCGTCCCCGTAGAAGGTGCGATAAAGGTCTTCCGCGACATACCCGATGTGCGGGGTCGCCAGCACGTTGTCCAGGGTCCGGAAGGGATGCTCGCCCGGCAACGGTTCGACCTCGAAGACATCGAGCGCGGCGCCGCAGATCCGCCGTGTGGTCAGGGCGTCGATCAATGCCGCCTGGTCGACGATCGAACCGCGCGAGGTATTGACCAGCCAGGCAGTCGGCTGCATCTCGGCAAGCTCGGCGGCCCCGACCAGCCCGCGGGTACGTTGGCTGAGTACCAGATGGATGGTCAGCCAATCGGCCCGACTGAACAGGTCGTGCTTACTCACCAGGGTGGCGCCTGCGGCGGTCGCAATCTCGGGCGTCATGTTCTGGCTCCAGGCGACCACCGACATGCCGAAGGCGCGGCCGATACGGGCGACCGGAGTGCCGATATTGCCCAGGCCGAGCACGCCCAGCACCCGCCCGGAGAGCTCGCGGCCGATCGTGGACTGCCAGCGTCCCTGGCGAACGGCGTGGCTTTCGCCGGCGATGTGGCGGGCGCTGGCCAGGATCAACGCCCAAGTCATCTCGATCGTCGGTGTTGCGCTATAGCCGGTCGGGGCGACGCGGATGCCGTGCTCCTCGGCGGCGGTCAGATCGATCGAGGCATTTCGGCGCCCGGTTGAGACGATCAGCTTCAGTCTCGGTAATTGCTCAAGGATGGCGCGCGGCAAGGGCGTACGTTCCCGCATCACGCACAGCACCCCAAACGGGCGCAGGCGCTCGATGACCGCGTCCGGAGCGGCCAGATGGTCGCTGAAGACGGTGATCTCGGCCCGACGGGCGACCGCGGACCAATCGGCGAGGGTCAGCGAGCGGTTCTGGTAGTCATCAAGGATCGCGACCTTCATGGCTCCCCCTGGGTACGCGGCCGCTTCTGGCTGGGCTTGCCGCTTCCAATAAGGCAGATCGCCGAAGGTCTGTTTCAGTTGCTCGGCCAGCGCGCGGAGTTTGGTCGGCGAATCGCAGGCCTCCGGATAGTCCATTTAGATATACTCCGAATCCGGTTGGTTGCCGACGTCGATATTGCCCGGAAGCCGGTCACCGATGGCGCGGCCGGCGCTGAACGCCGGCACCATGGCGATACCCAGCCCGGCGACCGCTGTATTGCCCATCATGTCGCCGTTGCTCAATCCAAATGCCAGTTTCGCCCGCACCGGCGCCACGTCCTGGACGGTCTGAAACTGCCGGTCGGAAGGCCCACGTCGGGCTCTGAAAATAAAACCCCAAACTTTGCAACAACAGCGGCAAGAAATTTATAACTATTAACTCAACTAATTCAATAAAGAAATTATCAAGTTTTGAATTTGAGCAAGCTATTGATGGTATGGCATCTTTTTAGTTTTTCTCGCTGAGTGATATCTTAAGAGGGAGGGGGCTCAAATGACGGCGTCCATGGAGGTGCTGGCGGCTTATCCGGCACCTGGCGGCGCTCTGCGCGGCGTGATCGCGGGCCGGGCGCGGCCGGATCCGGGGCGGCCGTTTCTGGTGTGCCGCGATCGCGCCTGGAGTTGGTGTGTGTTCAAGACCGCCGCCATCGCAGCCCGCGCCGCGCCAGCCACCGCCTGATTGCCACCGGTTTTTGTGCATTCACCCGCGGCCGCAGTGAGAACCGCTGGCCCCCTGACCGGTAGTTTGACTCCGGTCGCACCGGGGCGCTATAAACCGCGGATACTGCCGTCCGGCTGAACCTCCGGCCGCAGGGGCCGCGAGAGCGGGACCCGCACAATCAAGACTCGCACAACCAGGACTCGCACCGCCAAGGGTACGACAGCCAAGATCCGCAAGCAGACGGCGGGGCCGAATTCATCTCCCAGCCGAACGAGGGCAGCTCATTGTCGGTCCTGCGCCAGGAGATTGCGCAACGTGAACTCGTCATCGCCTTGACGCGGCAAATCCTGCGCAGCCGCCATGTCGGGACGGCGGGCGGTGTCCTGTGGTGCTTCGCCCAACCGGTCGCGATGGTTGCGATCTATTGGCTGGTCTTCTCGGTCGGCTTCAAGGCGCGTGGCCCCGCCGGCGAACCCTTCATTCTGTTTTTCGTCACCGGGCTGGCGCCCTGGCTGTTCTTCAACGACGCGGTGACCGGGAGCATCGGTTCCGTGGTGGCAAACCCGCATCTGGTTAAGAAAATAGTATTCCCGACCGAGTTGCTGCCGCTGGCTCACGTCTTATCCGCCGCCGTCATTCACGTGGTGGTCGTGGCGATCACCCTGGTGGTGATGGCGGTATATCGGGTCCCCTTCGGCGTTACCATCCTGGGTACCGTCTATTACTTCGTTGCCGTCGCGACCCTGGCATTGGGGTTGGGCTGGCTGGTTGCCGGGCTGCAGGTGCTTTTCCGGGACGTCGGCCAGATCGTGACCGTTTTGCTCGGGTTCTGGTTCTGGTTGACCCCGGTGGTTTGGCCGCCGTCATTGCTTCCGCCGGAATTCGGCGTCTGGATGGCACTCAATCCCCTGAGCTACGTGGCTCAGGGCTATCGCGATTGCCTGCTTCACGGCGTCTGGCCGGCGGCACAGCCGATCGCCGGGCTGATCTTCTGGGGCGAGGCGCTGGTGCTGCTGGGGGTGGGGGCCGCCCTGTTCCGCCGGCTGAAACCGGGCTTCGCCGAGGCGATTTGAGCGCATGACCGCCGCCGTCGCCGTCCGCGGCTTGTGCAAGGCCTACAAGCTGTACGCGAGCCCCGGCGAACGGCTGAAGGAAGCCGTCCATCCGATGGGCAAGCAGTTTCACCGTGAATTCCTGGCGCTGAGTGACCTCAGCTTCACGGTGCCGCCCGGCCATACCATCGGTATCCTGGGACAAAACGGTTCGGGCAAGTCGACGCTGCTGGGGATTCTGAGCGGCACCATGCCGCCGACCCGTGGCGAGGTCTCGGTACGGGGGCGCATCGTCGCTTTGCTGGAATTGGGCACCGGCTTCGATCCGACGATGACCGGACGGGAAAACGTCATGCTCTACGGCGCGATCCACGGCGTTGGTGCCGAAGAGATGCGCAGCCGGATTCCGGAGATCGAGGCCTTCGCCGACATCGGTGGTTTTTTTGATCTGCCGGTGAAAATTTATTCCAGCGGCATGTTCGCACGCCTGGCCTTTGCGGCCGCGATACGCTCCGACCCGGACGTGCTGATCATCGATGAAATCTTGAGTGTGGGCGATGCCCGCTTTCAGGAAAAATGCTTTCATCGCATCCGCCAGATGCAGCAAAGCGGCACGACGATCCTGTTCGTCAGCCACAGCACCGATCAGGTGCTCAGGCTCTGCCAGTCAGCCATCCTGCTTGACGGTGGGCGGCTGGCGTGCCAGGGCGAGGCTCAACGGGTGGTCGATGCCTATCACGCCATCGTATACGGCGCCGGAAGCAGGGCGCCCGCGGCGACCGAAGCGGGACTTCCGTCGGTTGCCCCGACCCCGGCTTTCGATCCCGCGGTCGAGGCCCCACCCGAGGCGTTGCGGGCGTTCGCTGCAAGCCCCCGGCCACTGCTGCCGGACCAACCCTACTACAACAAGGAAGAACGCCGGCTGACCAACGGGATGGCCCAGTTGAACGACATTCTGGTCGCCGCCGACGGCCGGTTCGATTTCACGGCCCTGTCGGGCACCGAGAGCCTGACCTTCTATCTCAAGGTGACCTATCGCGACGCGCAGCACCGGCCGCATCTCGGTTGGGCGGTCACCTCCCGTGAGGGGTTGCTGATCAGTGGCTCCAATACTTTGCTTTATAATGTGACCCTGCCGGCGGCGCAAGCCGGCGAGTGCTGTCTTTACGCCATAAATTTCCGCCTCAACCTCAACGCTGGCGACTACTTCGTCAATCTCGGCATCAACGCCGATCTGCGAGAATGGACCTTTCTGGACGTCCGACGCGCGGTGATCCATTTGGCGGTGCACGGCGCCCATCGTTGCACCGGTTTCATCGATACGCCGACGACCTTTGTCCGAATTTCAGCGGTGCCATCGATCCCGGCTGCTTGATATCGAACCATCGAAGTGAAGATCAGTGGAACGTCTCGGAAAAAAAAGCAGAAAGCAGGGCGCATGAAAACATATGATATCTTCATCACTCACGCGTGGCGCAATCATGTGGACTGGATCGCGATGGCGGACCTGCTGGATTCCGCCAAGGATATCACATGGCGCAACTTCAGCTTGCCTTGGTATGATCCAGCCCTTGACCCCAACACCGATCTGGGCGGCCGGACAATCCGCGAGATTTTGGAAAAGCAGGTGATACCGGTGACGGCGGTGATCCTGTTGTCCGGGGTCTATGCAATACCGAGCAGCCGCAAGTGGCTGGACATAGAACTGGACTATGCCAGACGCCACGGCAAGCCGGTGATCGCCGTGCCCGCTTTCGCCAACAAGGCCGACCCGTGCCGGGACACCCGGACCCTGGCCGATGCGCTGTGCGACTGGGACGCGGTGGAAATCATCGCCGCCATCGAAGGGTTGCGCGGTGCTGCGGCGCTCCCGTCGCCTCGGGCCGGGGCGAATCGCGCCGCGGACTGACGATACGGGGGTTGGTTGGGGTGTGGCGCGCTCGCGGCGTCACAACACCAAGCAGTGCTTGCCGACCTTGGAGTCCGCCACGGCGGCGTGGTAGCGCGCGTGCAGGTCGGCGGGCAGCAGCAACCGCCTGACCGAGGCGTCTTGCTCCAGAGCGGCGATCACCGTGCCGAACTGCGCCGACGACGGGGCGACCTCCACCCGCAGCGGCGGGATCAGCTTGAGCTTCTGCAGGAGGAGCAGGTAGTTACGGGTGCCATCCTGGGAGACCACCAGGACGGCTTGGCTGTCGTGCGCGAGTCCACCCCATTTTCCGAGATTGTACAAGGTCGCCGCCAGCACATTCTGGTTGGCGTCGTGGGTCGAAAGCGAGGTGACGACCGCGCCGAACTTGTCGGCGAGGCGGCGGTAGCGGAACAGCAGCAGGGCGAGCAGCCCAAATGGTGCCAGAGGCACCGCGGCGGCGATCTTGAGGGGGCGGGGCAACGGCAGGGGCATGGCACCGGCGCGAAACACCAGGCTGGCCAGGGCCCGGCGGCAAAGACTCCAGGCCAGGCTGACCCCGACCAATGCGTTCAGCGACCGGGGCGTCGCGGCATCGATCTTGTCTCGCACTTCGCCGATCTCGTAGCCCTCGATCGGTGCCTGGTAGCCCTGGCCGGGCCGCGTTTCGGTATCCCGCTCGGTCAGCGGGAACGCGAAGACGCGATCCACCTCGGCGACCATGCGAAATCCCTTATAGGTCCCCATCGGGCGCTTGTAGTTATCCCAACGTTTATGGCTGGCGCCGGTTCGGATCGCCTCGATATCCCAGTCCGCGAGGTAGTGATCGGGGCAGATTTCGGCCAGGGCCTGGTCGCGGCTCTTGCCCTCCCGCAGGGCACGGATCGCCGGATTTTCCAACAGCGGTGCCACCCGTCCCGAAGACAACGCCTCCAACGCGGTGGTCGACATGTGGCGACCGTCATGGGGACCCATGTAGTTATCGGCGCCGGCCTGGCCTGGATGCCACGTGTGGTAGAGAAACTCCTTCATATCCCAGACTTCCCGCCGACCGAAATTGATCAAGCGGAAGGTCAAGTCGTAAGGACCGCAAATATGCCCCAGATAGGTGATGTGCATATCGGCGCCGCCGATCGCGATCAGGTCTTTGCGCCACGCGCACATGCACGCACCGTAGTTGCGGGCATGAATCGGGTCCTCCTGCTCCAGCACGCCGGTGGTGACGCCGCCGGCGTTATTGAAGCATCCATCGCCCAGCACCGCTGCGAAGGAGGGAAAGTTGAAGGGATAAAAGTCCCGACGCATGTTGCGGAATTGATCCATGTGGTAGACGATTGCCGGGTCAGCGGTAAAATTGCCAATAATTGATTCGATGAAGCTTGATTTCACCATTGCATCGGAGTCGCCGATCATGATAATTTCGCCGTTGGCAACGGTTATGCCAACATTATACATGAAGTGCTTGTGGTAGTAGCAGGTGCGCGGCATGTCCAGGACGACCCAGCTGTCGACCTGATCCTGATACTTCCTGATATTTTCGGACACCGTGTCATAAAATTCGATGATCACGACTTCAAAGTCGTCGCGGCGAACCGTCTGCTCCGCGAGATAGTGGAAAATATGCAAGCTTTCCCGCACGCTCCAGTCGAGCAGGACCAGACTGACCTTGGCTTTCGTGCGGTCGCTATGCTTAATGAATCGCATGGTATGCTTCCATAGTCGTAGCAGCGGGGCGGATGGCGGCGGTGCTCATAGCAGGGGCGCTTCCCAGGGATCCTGGTAGCCGAACCCCCAGTGCTGACCGTCCCGGTGGAAAAAACGTCCGGTCGGACCGCCCGGCGGGTGACTGATCAAGGCCAGCACCAGGCTCGCGATGGCGAAGGGGCTGGCGGTGGACTGCGCGTTCATCTCGGTACCGGCTTCGCCCGGAGACAAGGTGTTGATCTGGATGTCGGCGCCCGGCCTGGCGGCGGCGATTTCCGCCGCCAGCGACATCGCCAGGCTATTGAGCGCTGCCTTGGACAGGTTGTACGGACCGAAGCCCGGCGTGGCGGCCCAACCGGCCTGGGAGGTCAGAAACAGCACGCGCAGGCGGTCGGTTGGGTCCGGTCTTGCCAGGGCCACGGGCGCCGGGGCCGCTCGCGCCAGGAGCGCGCGCGCCGGAAACAATTGCCCCAGCACGTTGGTGTCCAGCAGGCGGCGCAGGTCGTCCGGCGCGATCGCGGTGAGGCCGCCTTTGTCGGCCTGGGGCAAGGCCGCGGCACAGATCAGGCCACCCGGCATACCCAAGCACTGCTCGATCTGCCCGACCACGGCCGTCATCGCCGCCGGATCGGTGACGTCGCCGGGCACGGCGATGGCCGAGGCGCCGGGTGCGAAGTCCTGCAGCAGGCTCAGGGTCTCCTGCAATTTCTCGGCGCGGCGGCCGGAAATCGCCACCTTGCCGCCGGCTGCGGCCAGGCAAAGCGCCATCGCCCGGCCATAGCCGGTTCCGGCGCCGGTGATCCAGAATACCTGCCCGGACAGGGCCGCCCAACGCTCGGGCGGCAGACCGAACCGGTGATGGCGCCACTGCAGCGGCGGCCAATCCTGGCGGATCCCGGTTTGGGGTATTCTCGGCGTGCCGCGGTTCATGCTCTCGTTCCGACGATGGCGCTCGCTGGGCGGGATCGCCGTCAACACGACGCCGTGGCACCGGCCCGTTCGAGGATTTCGCCTTCGACCACGTCACGGGACAAATCGCGAATGACCCCGGCCAATTCCAGGACGTCCTGTTCGGTCAGGTCGATCTCGCCATGGTGCTTCGGGATGCCGTAATACCAGCCCTCGCAGGAGAGGATCGTGTAGTCGGACAGCGTGCCGACGACCACCGATGCGGCTCTGGTGCCGGTATCGGCCGGGCAAATATCGCCGATCACGCTATCGGCGCGGGTGACGGAGAGACCCAGGGACCGCTTGATCTGGCCGACCACGTCGTTCAGCCCGGCGCCCCGCACGATCTCGGGCGTCGTCTCTGCGTCGCCGGAAGACCAGTCGACCGAAACGCCGTGGGGCACGCCGTAATGGGCGCCATCGAACCGGACGATGTTGTAGTTGCCGATGGTGCGCAGCAATTCCGCCTCGGCCCGCGCCGAAACCGCGCTGACCACGGTTATCGCCGCTCCCGAGACATCGCGGGGCAGCCGGAGCCAGCCTGCGGTGGGCGACCGGAAGCGTCGGATGCCGGCCCGCACCAGCGCTTTCAGCCCCTTGCGCAGCCGGTCCCAGGTCCATCGCCCGCTCGCGCCGGCTAACCAGGCACGGGCAGAGGAGTGCTCGGGGTCGATGGCGTACCAATATCCCTTGAAATGCACCATGACCGGCTTCTTCGATCCCCCGGCGCTCGGTTTGACGCCCGCCGGGACGGTAGCCACCGGCGCAGGCTGCGCCGGGGTAACCAGTGCAGCGTCGCTACCGCCGGCGCGATGACGATCCCGCGCCATTTTGACGTCGTCGATGATCCGTTGCGCCCAGGGGCCGACCGGAAATCCGGCGTCATGCAGGCTGACCACGATATGATCGAAGTATTGTTTGCGGGTTTCATGATCGATATAGGGATGCTCGGAATACCATTGGTCTGCCGGCAGCGCCCGCCAGTTCTCGGCATAGAGGACGTCCCGCGGTTTGCGGAAGCGAATATTGTGGGAGTCGGGATCGAGCCAGTAGACCGAGCCATTGACGAAGATCAGCGGGTTGATATTGGCCAGCCGGCCGATATGGCGGCGGTTCGCCAGGATCAACTGGATGCCTTCATTGACGTCCTCCCAAGTTTCGCCGGGCGTGCCGACGACCCAGTTGACCTCGGTGAAGATGCCGGCTTCCGAACAATCGCGCAGATTTCGGGTAACGATATCCGGTGTATATCCCTTCTTTTGCAGGCGCATGGTATTGGCCGAGAATGCGTCGACCCCGAAACGCAGGGAGACGAAGCCCGCCGAGCGCAATTTCTGGAAAAAGGCTCTATCGCTTTTCTTGTGGATACGCAGTTGGCCGGTGAGCTTCACGTGCAGATCGCGACGAATGATTTCGTCACATATTTCCAGAAGCTTCTCCGGCATGCCGTTCAGGTCGCTCTCGTTGAACATGAACAGCGTACAGCCCTGACCGACCAGCCATTCCAATTCATCGACAAAGGCCGTGGCGGAGCGAATGCGCCAGAAGAACCGCTCGGCGCAGAACGTGCATCGCGACCACCGGCAGCCGCGGCTGGCGATGATCGGGGTCAGTTGGTAGCCGTCGAAATTCCGATAGACGCCGAGGTCGAACCACTCGTATTTCGGAAACTCGATCCGATCCAGATTCTGGGGCATCGGCCCGGGAACATAGACGTGGTCGGGATCGTCGTAGCGCGACAGCACCCCCGGCAGATGTTTGGGGCGGTGGCCCTGCGCCAGATCTTCGACCAGGGCGCCGATGGTCAGTTCAGCCTCGCCGATTGCCATGTAGTCGCATTCCGGGAAGACCCGGCGCCCAATCTCCGGATTATAACACGAGAAGCCGCCGACGATGATCTGGAGGTCGGGCAGCGCGGCTTTGACCTTGTTGACCAACGCGCGGGAAAATGCCTCGTTGCATTGATGCACCGACAGGCCGAGCGCGCGGGGCCGTGCCGCGATGACGGCGGCGGCGGCTTCGTCGATGATCGGCGAGAAATAGGCGATGACATCCTCGGCCGGCCAGAGGTCGTAATGTTCGGCTTGCCACGGGTCGATCGGCATTTTCCGCCCGGACGGCAGAACGACCTCGCCGGCTTCATCGAACAGCCGGGTGATGTGGAAGCGATGGTAGGTGACGATGTCGAGGTCGAAGGTCTGGAAGCGAACCGAGGTCCGCTTCAGGGCATTGTGAACATAGCCCAGGCCATTCGGCATCAGGGCCAGGTTGCGGGCGGGACAATCCAGCAGCAGAAGGTCCAGGTTCGGCTCAAAACGGATTTCCGGCAGGAAAATCGGATAGATGTTGCGGCTGATCGGAGTCCAGGCGCGCGCCGGCAAATCCGCGGTGGCAATCTCGGCCAGGATACCCACGTCCAATACCGTCAGGCCGGCGGGCAGGGCCTGGCGCAGGCGCAGGCGCGAGACGGCATCGACCGCCGTGATGAACACCGTGCTGATGCCCTCCGGCAGCTCGGCGGGCGCGGTGATCGTCCGGGTGCCCTTCGCCAGTTCCGGCCTGACCGCGAGCAGGGCGTTCAGCAGTGGCTGGTCGCCAAAAAAAGCCAAATTCGGCAGCGCCAGTAGATGGTCGGCCAGCAGGGAAAGTATGGTTATTTCCTCTGCATCGTCGTGAAACCGAAAGAAACGCGCCGGAGAAAAGACGACGCGTCCGGCTGCGACCCGACCAGATGAACCACGATGAATTACACCGAGTGTCGCTTTGCTGTTCAGTGCGGTTTCGTCGATCATCGTGCTGAATTCACTTTCTGGTGCGATCATCGGTAATCTATAGCATTGACTTTCAAGCGTGGTCTAGCGCTTTGGAACTGGCTCGGCGGCGCTAGGAGCGCAAGGGGGGTGTGACGCATCCATGGCCGCGGCCCCCGCGCAGCGGGGCATCGCCGGATTGATATGGCCGTCGTTGCGCCGATTCCAAACCGGAATGCCCGCGATATCGCGGAATAGCCAGAAACTTGCGGTGTGTGAGCACTTCAGCCGCTGCTTCGGCTTGTCGAGTTGGGAGTGCGGGCCGACGCAGCTTGCGCCGAATGGCGCGGTCAGCAGTCCTCGCTTCTTGAGGGGCTTGGCCACTGGGACCCGGCCCCAGACCGGCTGATCGATCGCCAGGCCCGACCATCGCGGCCTCGCTCTCAGGCGACACTGGGCCCTTCGCCAGATTTCTGTTTTTGCGCGATATTTCCGGTTGAAGCGAGGGAGGCCGTCGCGGCCCTCAGTCATGACCTCGCCTGCCCGGCGGAGATTGCCGGGCGGCCGGGCCGGCTGCCGGAGCGCAGTTCACCCCGGTCATGCCGCCGAGCCGAGACCAAGCGGCTTGGCGCCAGGCCCGCAAGGCCGAGATCGCCGGGCGGTACCGCCTGCGATCCCTCACCGACCAGCCCTGGCTGGCATGCATCGATATCTGTGCGCGGTGCCATGAGCCACGGGCGCGGATCCCATCCGTCTCGGGTTTCCCTCGGGCCGGCCAGCCCACCGCCGGCAGGCCATTTGAGCAGGCTGCGCCGGCGCCGGTCGGAGCCACGGATTTTCTACCCTGGCGGGACAGTTTCTTTTGCATTTCGCCAATTATCAAATTTTCCGGCGAGGCACATCTGTCGACCGCCAAATGCCGCAATCCCATGGGAGACCGGCATCACCACCGAAGAGGAATTTCGGGATGGTTGGCGGCGATATCCGGGAAGCGCTTGCGGATGTCGTCGGCGATCTCGCCCATGGTGCCGAGGTTGAGAACAACGGCGTCGCGCATCTGGTGGCCATTTCTGGTATCGGCCGAGAACCGGGGCTTGGTGAGGTCGGTTACGTCCTCTTTCACCCGCTCAATTGCCTGCACGAAAAAGAATCTAGCAGGTCATGCAAGGTGAAGCGGCCGGGTTTCGCGGTCACAGCGGCTTCGCCTCGCTCAGCGCGCGGGCGCGGACCAGCCGGTGCAGGGCATTCGCCGTTTTGACATCGACCGGAACGCCGAGCAGGCGCTCGGCGTCATGCTTCAGCGCTACGAGGTCGAACAAGGTCGTCAGATCCGGCAGCGGGTCGACCAAAAGGTCGAGGTCGCTGCCATCGGTGTCGTCGCCGCGGGCGACCGAACCGAACCCCCGCCCATTGGTCAGGCGATGCCGGGCCAGAAGGGCGGCGAGAGCGTGTCGGTTCCGCTCCAGGGCGATCGACGGGCGCATCGGCTGGCTCCCCCGGGGGGCACTTTATCGACGATCATAGGCGGTTCGTCGCAGTGAGGCAAATTGATGTCGCGCGGCCGGTGGACAGCGATGCTGCGGCTTGTTAGAAAAACGGGTTAGACTGCCGCCGGCATCCTGGAACCAGAGCGTCCCGACCCATGCAGACCGCCAACGACATCCGCGCCGCCTTCCTCGATTTCTTCGCCGCCAACGGCCATCAGGTCGTGGGCTCGAGCCCGCTGGTGCCGCGCAACGACCCGACCCTGATGTTCGCCAATTCGGGCATGGTCCAGTTCAAGAACGTGTTCACCGGTGCCGAGCAGCGGCCGTACCGGCGTGCGACCACTTCGCAGAAATGCGTGCGTGCCGGCGGCAAGCACAACGATCTGGACAATGTCGGCTATACCGCCCGCCATCACACCTTCTTCGAGATGCTGGGCAATTTCTCTTTCGGCGACTATTTCAAGGAAAACGCGATCGAGCTGGCCTGGAAGCTTCTGACCAAGGAATACGGGCTTCCGGCGGAAAAACTGATGGTCACCGTCTTCATCGATGACGACGAGGCCTTCGAGCTGTGGCGGAAGATCGCCAGCCTGCCCGACTACAAGATCGTGCGCATCCCGACCTCGGATAATTTCTGGCGGATGGGCGACACCGGTCCCTGTGGGCCGTGTTCGGAAATCTTCTACGACCATGGGCCCGAGGTGGCGGGCGGACCGCCGGGCAGTCCGGAAGAAGACGGCGACCGCTTCATCGAGATCTGGAACCTGGTGTTCATGCAGTTCGAGCAGGTGACGCCGTCCCTGCAGGTGCCCTTGCCCAGGCCGTCGATCGATACCGGGCTCGGCCTTGAGCGGCTGACCGCGGTGCTCCAGGGCAAACACGACAATTACGATATCGATCTGATGCGGGCGCTGATCGAGGCCTCGGCCGAGGCCGCCCATAGTGAGCCGGATGGTCCGCACAAGGTGTCGCACCGGGTGATCGCCGACCATTTGCGGGCGACGTCGTTCCTGATCGCCGATGGCGTGATGCCCTCCAATGAGGGCAGGGGCTATGTGCTGCGCCGGATCATGCGCCGGGCGATGCGCCACGCGCACCTGATCGGCTGTACCGAGCCGCTGATGTATCGCTTGGTGCCCGCCCTGATCCGCCAGATGGGGGGTCAATATGCCGAATTGGTGCGCGCCCAGGCGTTGATCGTCGAGACGCTCAAGCTTGAGGAGACCCGCTTCAAGCAGACGCTGGAACGCGGCTTGCGCCTGCTCGACGACGAAACCGCACAATTCCTGCCCGGCGACGCCTTGTCCGGCGAGGTTGCGTTCAAGCTGTACGATACCTATGGCTTCCCGATCGACCTGACCCAGGACGTGCTGCGCGGGCGTGGCCAGACCGTCGACACCGCCGGTTTCGAACGCGCCATGGCGGAGCAGCGGCGCAAGGCGCGCGAGGCCTGGCACGGCACCGGCGAGGCCGCGACCGAAAAGCTGTGGTTTGAACTCCGCGAGGAACTGGGCGCCACCGAGTTCCTCGGCTACGACACCGAAGCTGCCGAGGGCAAGGTTCTGGCCCTGGTCCAGGGCGACAGCCGGATCGCCCATGCCGAGGCCGGCAGCGAGGTTGCGGTGATTGTCAACCAGACGCCGTTCTACGGCGAGTCGGGCGGCCAGGTCGGTGATACCGGCCGCCTGGTGACCGCCGATGGCGGCGAATTCACCGTCACCGACGTTCAAAAGAAACTGGGGGCGCTGTTCGTTCATTTCGGCAAGGTTGCCAGGGGCGGGCTGGCGGTCGGCGATGCCGTGCAGCTGCAGGTCGACTCGGGACGGCGCTCGGCGATCCGGGCCAATCACTCGGCGACCCATCTGCTGCACGAGGCGTTGCGCCGGCGGCTGGGTGATCACGTCACGCAAAAAGGCTCGCTGGTGTCGCCCGAGCGGCTGCGCTTCGATATCAGTCAGCCGGTGGCGCTCACCGCGGAAGACGTGGCCGTGGTCGAGCATCAGGTGAATGCCCGGGTGCGCGACAATAGCGAGGTGGCGACCCGGCTGATGTCGCCCGACGAGGCGCGCGCCCAGGGTGCGATGGCGCTGTTCGGCGAAAAATACGGTGATGAGGTGCGGGTGGTCTCGATGGGCGGACGCGACCCCGGTGCGGCCCATGATTTTTCGATCGAACTGTGCGGTGGCACCCATGTCCGGCGCACCGGCGACATCGGGATCTTCAAAATCGTCGCCGAAGCCGCGGTCGCCGCCGGCATCCGCCGGATCGAGGCGCTGACCGGCGCCGGCGCCGAGGCCTTCCTGTTCGAGCGTGACCGTCTGTTGAGCGAGGCCGCGGCGACCGTCCGGGCCAACCCGACCGAGTTGCCGGGGCGGCTGGCGGTGCTGGTCGAGGAGCGGCGCAAGCTGGAGCGCGAGGTTGCGGACCTGCGCCGGCAACTCGCGATGGCCGATCTCGGCGGCGGCGGCGCCAAGCGCGACGAGGCCCGCGAGATCGCCGGGGTGCGCTTCGCCAGCCGTCTGCTCGACGGCATGCCGGCCAAGGAGCTGAAAGGCATGGCCGACGAGCTGAAGAAGCAGCTGGGCTCCGGTGTGGTCGCGCTGGTCGCGGTCAATGACGGCAAGGCCTCGCTGGTGGTCGCGGTCACCGAGGATCTGACCGCGCGCGTCAGTGCCGTAGACCTGGTGCGCCACGGTGCCGCCGCGGTCGGCGGCAAGGGTGGCGGCGGTCGCCCCGACATGGCCCAGGCCGGCGGTCCCGACGGTAACCTCGCGGAACAGGCCCTGGCCGCGATCGAGCAGGCGCTGACCAGCCTCGCCGCGGTGGCGTGACGTTCGACGAAATCTCCCTTATCCCCCGCGGGGGAGAGGGCCGGGGGGGGCGTACGGCCGGCAGGCCGGCAAGCCCGATCCCGTCCCTGCGCCACTTGAGGCCGTCCCATGATTCGCCCTCACCCCGACCCACTCTCCGGAGGGGAGCGGGCCGCCGATGCGCCGCGCGCTGCGGCGCTCGATCTGCTCCATGAGGTGCTGCGCCGGCGCCGGCCGCTCGACGAAGCGCTGGATGCCCATCCCGGCCTGCGCGCATTGGCGGCGCGGGATCGCGGTTTCGCCCGCCTGCTGGTCGCCACCGTGCTGCGCCGGTTGGGCCAGACCGATGCGGTGATCGCGGCCTGCCTGGAGCGGCCCGATGCCCCGAAGGCGGCGGTGCTGGATCTGTTGCGCCTGGGCGTGGCGCAGCTGCTGTTCCTCGGCACGCCGCCCCATGCCGCGGTCGACACCGCGGTGAGCTTGGCCGAGGCCCGCGGGGTCGGCCACTACAAGGGGCTGATCAACGCGGTCTTGCGTCGCTCGGCCGCCGAGGGGCCGGCCCTGGTCGCGACCCAGGACGCCGGGCGCCTCAATACCCCGGACTGGCTGTGGCTGGCCTGGCGCCAGGCCTTCGGCACCGGCCGCACCCGTGCCATCGTCGAGGCGCATCTTCACGAGGCGCCGCTCGACCTTTCGGTCAAAGCCGATCCGGCGTCGTGGGCCGGGCGCCTGGAGGCCACGCTGTTGCCGACCGGCACTCTGCGCCGTGCCGCCGGTGGCCTGGTCACCGAATTGCCGGGTTACGCAGAGGGCGGCTGGTGGGTGCAGGACGCCGCGGCGGCGCTGCCGGCGCGGCTGCTGGGCGACCTTGCCGGACAGACCGTCTACGACCTGTGCGCCGCACCCGGCGGCAAGACGGCGCAATTGGCGGCGGCCGGCGCGCGGGTGACCGCGGTCGACCGCACGGCGAAACGGCTCGACCGGCTGCAGGCGAACCTCACCCGGCTGGGCCTTGCCGCGGTGTCGGTCACTGCCGACGCCGTTACCTGGCGACCGGAATCCCCGGCCGATGCCGTATTGCTCGATGCGCCGTGCAGCGCCACCGGCACCATCCGCCGCCATCCCGACATCCCGCATCTGAAAACCGCGGAGGATGTGGCGAAACTGGCCCGGCTCCAGGCGCGCCTGTTGCGTCGCGCGGTGGATCTGGTGCGGCCGGGCGGTCTGTTGGTCTACTGCGTCTGCTCGCTCCAGCCCGAGGAGGCGGAACAGCAGATCGCGACCTTGCTTGCCGGGTCGGCACCGGTGGTGCGGATGCCGGTCGAGGCCGCCGAGGTCGGCAACTGGTCGGAACTGGTCGACCGCAATGGCGATGTCCGCAGCCTGCCGGGGCAGCTGGGCCACTTGGGTGGCCTCGACGGATTCTTCATCGCCCGCCTGCGCCGTCTTGGCTGAGCCGGCGCAGGCGCGGTGGGCGAATCGCGGCAATCACGCTGGCTTGCGGGAGTCGGGCGGACTTGGTAGGAATCGCCATGCCGATCCCATGCCGCCCGCGTAAAGTACGAACGCAATGATCGCTTCCCGCGATGTTCTCGTCCGCCTGAAGGGCATGACGCGGCTGCTCGCCTATGGCAACCCGCTCTACAACCTGACGCTTGCCGGACGGACGCCGGGCGTGTTGACCATGGTGCCGCCCGACTCCTGGCCGGGCGATGCCGGCGCCGGCGCCTGCGTGCTCGCCGGACGGTTCGGATTCGCCGGGCAGGAGCTGCGCTTCGACGAATTCGCCGATGCCGACGAATTCTGGCAGGGCCGGCCCGGGGCGGCGAGCGGATGGCGCGATCACCTCCACAGTTTTGATTGGCTGCACGATCTGCGCGCGGCCGGCGGCGACGCGCCCCGGCGTGAGGCGCGACGGCTGATCTTCAGCTGGCTCGAATGCAACGCGGTGTGGAACCAGGTCGGCTGGGCGCCCGCCCTGATCGGGGCCCGCATCGCCAATTGGCTCAGCCTCCACGATTTCTATTGCGCCAGCGCCGATGACGGCTTTCGCTACTGCGTGTTCGACAGCCTCGGCCGCCAGACCCGGCATCTCGCCCGGGTGCTGCCGGGCGACCTCGCGGGCGAGCGTCTGATCGTCGCGATCAAGGGACTGGTCTATGGCGGGTTGTGCCTGCCCGACGGCGACGCCCTGGTCGACGCGGCTTTGCGTCTGCTCGACCGCGAGCTGCCGCGCCAGATCCTGTCCGATGGCGGCCATATCGACCGCAACCCGACCAGCGTTCTGCTGGTGCTGCGCCACCTGATCGATTTGCGCGCAAGCCTGCGGGTGGCGCGGATCGAGGTGCCGTCGGTGGTGCAGCATGCGATCGAGCGGATGGTTCCGGCGCTGCGCTTCTTCCGCCATGGCGATGGTCGGCTTGCCTGCTTCAATGGCAGCCGGGAAGGCAGCAGCGCGCTGATCGATGCCGTGGTGGTTCAGGCCGATTGCCGCGGGCGGGCGCTGAAGAGCGCCGGACACTCCGGCTATGAGCGGATCGTCGCCGGCCGTTCCCTGCTTCTGGCCGATATCGGGCTGCCGGCGGCGGCGGGGGCCGACCAGGCCCACCACGCCGGTGCCCTGGGGTTCGAGTTCAGCGCCGGAAAAGAGCGGATCATCGTCAATTGCGGCAGTCATCCCGGCCGCTTGCCGATCTGGCGCAAGGCGCTGGCTGCGACCGCGGCGCATTCGACCCTGGTGCTGGGGGAGACCAATTCGGCGGAACTTGCCGAACGCGGTGGCCTGGGGCGCCGGCCTTCCGAGGCCGGCCGCGAGCGCGAGGAATCGGGCGGGGCGACCCTTCTGGCCGGCAGCCATGACGGCTACGCCAAGGGCTTTGGCTTCCGCCACCGCCGCCGTTGGTTTCTCGCCGAATCCGGCGAGGACCTGCGCGGCGAGGACGCCCTGGAGCCGGTCGCCGGAGCCGCGCCGGCGAGCCGTTCCTTCGTCGTCCGCTTCCATCTGCATCCCGCGGTCGACGCGGCGGTCGGCGCCGGGGGCGGCGGCATTGCCTTGCGCCTGCCCGGCGGCACGGCCTGGCATTTCGCCGCCAGCGGGGCGGTTCCGGCGATCGAGGAAAGCCTCTACGCCGGCAGCGGTCGCGACACCCAACACAGCCGGCAGATCACCCTGACAGGCGAGACTCCGCCTGCCGGCCTCGTCGTGAAATGGTCGCTGCGGCGCGATAAATCGGCGGAATAGGCCGAGCGTGCCGATCGCAATTCCCACCCTATCCGAAGAAAACGGACCGCTGCCATGACCGCCGACCTCGTTCCGATCCGCCGCGCCCTGATCAGCGTTTCCGACAAGACCGGGTTGGTCGCGCTCGGCCGCTTCCTCGCCAATCGCGGCGTCGAGATTCTGTCGACCGGCGGTTCGGCGGCGCGGCTGGCCGAAGCCGGCGTGGCGGTGACCGAAGTCGCCGACCATACCGGCTTTCCGGAGATGCTCGACGGTCGGGTCAAGACCCTGCATCCGCGCCTGCACGGCGGCATCCTCGGCCGCCGCGACCTGCCCGACCATGTCGCGGCGATGAACGACCACGATATTCCGCCGATCGATCTGGTGGTGGTCAATCTCTACCCGTTCCGCGAAACCGTGGCGCGCGGCGCCGGCTTCGAGGACTGCGTCGAGAACATCGATATCGGCGGCCCGGCGCTGATCCGCGCCGCCGCCAAGAACCACCCCTTCGTCGCCGTGGTCACCGATCCCGAGGATTACGAAACCACCATCGCCGAACTCGACCGCCACGACGGCGCCTCGACCCTGGTGCTGCGCCGCCGCCTGGCGGCCCTGGCCTATGCCCGCACGGCCGCCTATGACGCCGCAGTCGCCGCCTGGTTCGCCCAGCAGCGCGGCGAGACCTTCCCGGACCATTTTGCCGTTGCCGGCCGGTTGCAGCAGACTCTGCGCTATGGCGAAAACCCGCACCAGGAGGCGGCGCTCTACTTGACCGGCGAGGCGCGGCCCGGCGTCGGGACCGCCCTCCAGCTCCAAGGCAAGGAACTCAGCTACAACAACCTCAACGATACCGACGCCGCGTTCGAACTGGTCGCCGAGTTCGAACGCCCGGCAGTCGCGATCATCAAACATGCTAACCCATGCGGCGTCGCCGAAGCCGATTCGCTGGTCGAAGCCTATCTCCGCGCGCTGGCCTGTGATCCGGTCAGTGCCTTCGGCGGCATCATTGCGCTCAACCGCCCGCTCGACGCCACCACCGCGGCCGAGGTGGCAAAGCTGTTCGTCGAGGTGGTGATCGCCCCCGAGGCCGACCCGGCGGCGCGCGCGGTGCTCGGCGCCAAGAAGAATCTGCGCCTGCTGGTAACCGGCGATTTGCCTGACCCCGCGGCCCCCGGCCTCAGCCTGCGCAGCATCGCCGGCGGCGTGCTGGTGCAGTCCCGCGACAACCGGCGGGTCAGTTTGGCCGATCTCAAGATCGTCTCCAGGCGGCAGCCGAGCGACCGCGAACTGGCCGACCTGCTGGTTGCGTTCCGGGTCGCCAAGCACGTCAAGTCCAACGCCATCGTCTATGTCCGCGACGGTGCCACCGTCGGCATCGGTGCCGGCCAGATGAGCCGGGTCGACAGCGCCCGAATCGCCGCCCTGAAATCCGCCGATGCCGCGGTCGCCGCCGGGCTGGCGGAGCCGGCAACCCGAGGCTCGGTGGTGGCGTCCGATGCTTTCTTTCCGTTCGCCGACGGGCTGATCACCGCGGCGCAAGCCGGTGCCACCGCGGTGATCCAGCCCGGCGGCTCGGTGCGCGACGCCGAAGTGATTGCCGCCGCCGACGAACGCGACCTTGCGATGGTATTTACCGGGGTCCGGCACTTCCGGCATTGACGGTGGGGCGTCTTTCGAGGGGCTCCCCGGTCCCGTGCCGAACCGCCGGCGGGCGCCGGCAATCCGGTCAATCGGCGGCGATTCATTTGCTTCAAACCTCCTTGAACCCCGCGGAAAAGGCCGGTATGGTGGCGGCTGTCCAGGTTTTGTTGCGATTTGGCAACGGCATGCTGCCCCTTGGGACAGCATCGCTGCGGTTCCCGAGCAGAGAGTATTGATCTGAGGCCCTGGCCGTTCCCTGATTTGATCGATCAGCGGTGTGGTTGGGCCGGATTGTTACGCCTTCAAATCCTACGGCCCGGTCGTGGTGCCGGTCGGTCGGTCAGCAGGAGAAAGCATGAAGACGCCAAGACTGTCCCGCGCGCTGCGGATATTGGCCGCGTTCCTGGTTCTGGCGCTGGCCAACCCGGCCCTGGCGATCGGACCGGGTGGGAGCGGATCGGGCACGCCGGGTTCGGTGGAACTGGCCGCGGCCCCCCAGAGCGACTTGCCGCCGATCCGGCCGATGACCGACAGCGAAGCGCAAGGTGCCGGCTGCATCGCGGTCGGGACGACGGCCCTGGGCCTGACCTATGCCTCGGCGCCCACCGAGATGATCATGCTGGTGGTCGGCGGCGTCGTCGTTCCCTCGACCTCCTCGATCCTGTTCCTCAGTTTGTTCGCCACCGTCGGCGCCTTGACCTGCGCGGTCGGTGCTGCGATGACGCCGTTCACCCAATGGGCCTATGAAGAATACGGCGGTTGACGCCGCGGGCCGCCACCGGATTTTGAGAGACCATATAGATTGCGCGGGGAACCACCCATGAAGTCCATCGGCATTCGCGGATCGCTCGGCATGGCGACACTGGCAATCGGGCTCGGTGCCGGACCGGCCTGGGCCGAGGCGCCCAAGGCCAACCCAACCCAACCCCTGCCGGCCGAAACCGTGGTCGCCGCGGCCGATGACGCTGGCGCTGGCGGGATGTCTGATTCGATGGTTCAGGGCTTGGGCTGTCTGTTTACCGGCGGCGGTGCCATGGCCTGGGGCATGGCCTCCGGCCCGAGCGAGCTGATCATGATCGTTGCGGGCGGCCTGTTGTCGCCGTCGAGCACCAGCACTCTGATGATCTCCTTATGGTCGACACTGGCGGCGGCGAGTTGCGGTATCGGTGCCGTGGCGGCACCGACCGTGGTCTGGGCCTATGAAGAGTCCGATCATATCGCGGCCCATCTCGGCCGCCGGGTTGCCGATGCCGGCGCCGCGGTCGGCAAGACCGTGGCGAGCCTGTTCGCGCCGCCAGCCGCGCGTGAGCAGTTGGCCGACGCCACCGGCGCGCAGCAGTGATCCATCATCCGGGCTGGTCCTGGAACCGGCCCACCGGCCGCATCTTGGAGGCGACCATGAGCACCCTGAAGACTGGCAAGGCGGTGGTGTGTCTGGCCACGGCGCTGGCAATCGCACAGCCGCTGCAGGTCTACGCCGCGACCGCCCCCGCGGGCGGCATCGGCGCCATGTTGGCGGCAACCGCCGCTCGGGCCAATGCGAACCCGGATCGCGCCGAGCAGGCAATCGCCGCGGCCCCGCCCGACGCTGCGGCGGGGGCGAAGCAGGTCAAGCTGGCACCCAAGCTGGCACCCAAGCTGGCACCGATGTCCGATGCTGCCCTCCAGGGGGCCGGTTGTATCGCCGCCAGCGCCGGCTCGATGTACGGAGTTTATGCTCTCGGGCCGACCGAGGTGATGATGCTGGTCACCGGCGCGGTGATCGTGCCGTCATCGTCGTCGCTGTTGTTCCTGGCTCTGTGGGGCATCGTGGTTACCGGCTCATGCGGCATGGGCGCGGTGCTGGCCCCGACCACGGCCTGGGCGTTCGACCAATCGGATGAGATCGGCGCGGGCGTCAAGCAGGCGTGGAACCGGTGGACCGGAGGGGCCGGTCGGGATGCCAGCCCGGTGCGCCTCGCCAGCGTCGACGGCTCCGGCGCGACGGTTCAGGGGCCGCGCGCGATGAACGAGGGCGAGAAGCAGGGCGTCGGGTGTCTGGTCGGTGCCGGCGGCACCAGCCTCGCCACCATGATTTCCGGCCCCAGCGAGATCGTCGGTTTGGCGGCGGGCGGCGTCGGAGTTGCATCGACCACCGGAATTCTGCTGCTCGGCATGCTTGGTACGGTGATCCCGGCCGGTTGCAGCCTGGGGGCACTTCTGACCACGCCGGTGCTGGCGCTGATGGAGGGCGCCGACGGCGTCGGTACCCGCTTGGCCGCCAAGACCCACCAGCTGGCCGAAGGCCTCGCCGGGGCCTTCGGTGCGATCAAGGACACTCTGGCGGAGCTGGCGATGCCCGAGGATGACACCCGCCGGATGTCGGTGGCGCTGCCCGCCGCCGAGCTGATCCATTTCGCTGACGATCAGGCGTTCAGCCGCTGAGCGGCCGCGTCCGATCTCGACCCTTCCATCGGGCCTTTGCTGCGGGACGCCGTGAAATCGGCACCCTGGTGAAAACCGCCCCCCTGAGCAATCGGGACCCAGGTGACTTCGGGAGACCTCTCATGAGCAGAACCGTGTTGGGCGCGTTGGCCGTGGCCACTCTGATGCTGGCCGAAGCTCCTGCCGGTGCCGCCCTGGCGCAGACCTCTGCCGTCTCGCCGCCGAGCGTCGCCGTGGCGCCGGCGCCCGGTGAGCTGCCCGGTAACCTCGTGGTCGCCGAGGCCCCGGCGGCCAAGACCCACCGGCCGATGGGTGAGGGCGAATGGCAGGGCGTCGGTTGCCTGGTCTCCGGTGGTGGCACGCTCGCCTGGTCGGTTCTGGCCGGCCCCAGCGAGACCATCATGCTGATTGGCGGCGGCCTGCTGGTGCCTTCCGGCTCCTGGGTGCTGATGTATTCGTTGCTGACCTCGATCGCGGCGACCGGCTGTGCGGTCGGGGCGGTCGCGACGCCGACCGTGATGTGGGCCTACGACCAGTGGGATAACATCACCGAATTGGCGGCATTGCAGGCCGGCGAGATCGGCCGGCAGATCGACACCGCGTTCCGGCCGGCCCCCACCGGCAGCCACAGTCTCGCCGCTGCGCCCGGTGCGGCCACCACCGGCACGATTACCGTGGTCGACGAACGCCAAATCCCGTTGGCGGTGTTACCGGCCCCGGCGCAATAGCCGGGCGAGACAACGGCCGATACTGGTGGGAATACGGCCGGCTGATCCCCTGGGATCTGCCGGCCGTTTTGCTGTGCCGAACCGCCGGCCAATCTGATTGACCGGGTGGGCGCGCGGGCCTTGCTGGCTTTTTGGGCAGCAAGATGCCGTATTGTGCTTTTTCTAATTTTTCCCGTTTATCGCGCATGGGTGCCCCGGTCGGTTTGGGTGGATCAAGACTTGTCGACGGCCGGGCGCCTCGATAAATTAATTTTGTGCTGGTTTGATCTTTGCGAGCCCTGGGTGGTGCCAGGTGTGATTATTGTTGAGGTGACCTGATCATTGGTCGGCAGCGAAAACGAAATCTGTGGATAGCTTCATGAATGCGCAATACATCGAAGGCTTCTTATTCGCCGGCTTACTATCGCTTCTGGCCTTCCTGATTGGCCAGTTCATCGTCGGAGCGATCGAGCGGACGGTCGAGAAGCAAGGTCGGATCGACCAATTGCGGGCGACCCTGGTGCGGCGTGCCAAATTCGAGACGGCGCTTGAGGCACGGCGGAACCGGCTTTCACGGGAGATCCGGGAGGGCGAAACCGAAATCCGGAACCTGACCCGTCGAAAACAGGCGCTGGAGCGGCGGATCGGGGAAACCCGGAACGCCGTGGATCAACCGGTCCGCAGCATCGGCGAAGAGATCATGGGAAACAGCTGCTTTGTCGCCGTGGTAACCAATAAATACGCGGTGGACCTCAAGAATAACCCCGACGCCCGCCCCGGTCCGATCGATCGCAGCTGGGCCGACCCGCAAATCATCGAAATCTGGTCCGCCGATCTGGCCGGTGCCAAGGCGGTCCTGGAAAAGCGCTATCCTTTGTCCCAGGGCTTTCTGGTCACCCGCATCGGGCAGGAATCGACCAAATCAGCCAAGGCCAACGCGTCCCAGAGCGCGGCGCTGGCCGGCTGAACCAAGGCGATCGATCCAATGGATATGGGTTATTTTGTCGCCTTTGCCGTCGGCTTTACCTTGCTGGTGTCGGCCGGTCTCAACGGCCATCGCCGGATTGCTGCGGCCAAGGCGCGGGTTGCGACAGCGATCGCGCGCAAGCAGGCGCAGGTCGAACGCATCCGGCGTCTGGCAAAGGCCACCCTGGGTCTGCGGCGCCAACTGCGGACGACCAAATTTCAGCTCGACTCGCTGGGGGCCGCCTGCAAGGGGCTGGAGGCCGATCTGGCGAAAACGGAGGCGGTCGACCGACGGCTCTATATCCTGGACGATCGGCGCTCCGCCAATGACCTGACCTGGATCGTGTTGGTTCGCAATTCCAAGTTTGCCGACATGGTTGATCCCCGCGCCGCGCTCGACACCATCGGATCGTGGCGCAAAGGGCGGCGCTTTCTGGTCTGGGCCCCGACCGACAAGCGCGCCGCCGAAAAGACCTGGGCACGCTATCCCGAGGTCAAGGGGTTCGCCATCCAGTCGGTGGTCGTTCTGCCCCAGCCCGAACGGCCCGCATGATCGGCGGGGCCTCTGGGCGGCTCCGGTAAACGCATTCAGTCGTGGGCACTGGCGAGACGGATGGTCTGTATCTTGCGCGCCAAAATCTCCGCGCGCAGCCGCAGCAGCACCACGGTGACGAAATAGCTGGTGAAGGCCACGGCCATGACCAGCAGCGGCACCAGCATGCTGGAATCGATCGCCGGAGTGCCCATCCGGCTGACGCTGGCCGGCTGATGCAGGGTGTTCCACCAATCGACCGAGAACTTGATCACCGGCACATTGACTGCGCCGACCAGCAGCAGAATATTGCCGGCGCTGGTGCCGCGGTTGGGATCGTCGAAGGCATTCACCAGCGTCATGTAGCCGAGATAGAGGAAGAACAGGATCAGCACACTGGTCAGGCGGGCGTCCCAGACCCACCAGGTGCCCCACATCGGTGCCCCCCACAGGCTGCCGGTAACCAGGCACAGCGCGGTGAAGCCGGCGCCGATCGGCGCCGCCGCCTTGGCGAACAGATCGGCCAGCGGGTGTTTCCAGACCAGGCCGACCGCCGCCGCGACCGCCATGTTGGTGTAGACGAACAGGGCCATCCAGGCGGCCGGGACGTGGATATACATGATCCGCACGGTCTCGCCCTGCTGGTAATCGGGGGGAGAGCCGAACAAGCTGAGATAGAGGCCGGCGGCGAGCAGGACGACCGTGGCCGCGGCGCTCCAGGGCAGGATGGCGGCGGCGATCCGCAGGAAGCGGGTGGGATTGGCAAAGCGATGCATGACGCCGTTTCTAGCACCGGTCGGACGCGGGTTCCAAGCGGCACGGCAGCGGGCTTGGCGCGGGCGGATCGATCAGTTCGACCTGCTCGGGGTGGCTGAGCTCGATCTCGGGCCCGTTGAAGCGCCCGACCCAGCCGCGCAACCGCACCAGCCGACCCTGCCAGGCCAGGGCATCAGGAAACCGGCGCAGCGCCGGTTTGGCGATCCGCGCGGTGAAATCGGTTTTCCAGTCGGGGCCGAAATTGAGGAAAATCTGGTCGCGAACGCGCGACGCCGCCAAGACTCGCCCCTCGACCAATTGGAAGGAGCCGATCGCGCGGCCGATCGTGTCGGGGGTGCGCACAGCATAGCGGGCATTGCGCCACAGCCCGCGCCGTCCGGTGCGGGCCTCGGCCTCGACGGTCAGCATCTCCGCGGCGAGTTGGCTGCCGTCGGCGTGGGTATGGACCCGCAGCTGGCCCAGGCGCAGCAGTTCGCCCTGCACCCACAAGCCGTCGTCGCGCACCAGATGGGCGGGGATGCGGCGGTAACGATCGACGCAGGCACCGGCGCAGCGAAGTTCGACCGCGCGGTTGAGGATCAACCCGGCGAGCGCCGCCCGGGCCGGTTCGCCGGGGGCCTGTTCGCCGGGGGCCTCCTCCGGCTTTTCGCGGTCGCGCCGCGCGATGCCGTCCGGCAGTTCGGGCGCCTCGACCCCGGCCAGTTGCACCGTGCGGCCGTCGGCCAGTTCGGCGGTATCACCGTCGATCACGCGGGCGATCTCAAATCGCCCGAGCGAGGGCAAATCGGCCGGCGTCTCAGCCGCGGCGGCCAGCCCAACCAAGGCAAGCAGGCCGCCGAGCCCACTCCAGGCGACGTGCCGGAGCCGGCCGATCAGCCAAAATCCTTGGCCAGTTCCTCGCGCACCGATTCGGGCATCACCGCCATATGGCCGTAATTGGGGTGGCCGATGCCGACGATCACCTGGGTGTTCGGGCGCCGGAACGCTTCGATTTCGGCGGTCGTGAACGGAAAATGGATGAACTGGACCGACGACGCCTTGCCCGCCGCACTGGTGCGGTCGACATCGGCCTCGGCCACGCCCTTGACGCTCGCGCCGGCGACCTGCACGAACATCGTCTCCTCGACGCCGCCGATCCCGTCGAGCACCGATTTGCGCAAGGCGGGATCGTCGATCTCGAACATCACCGTCGCGACCAGCTCGGTTCCCTTAGGGACCAGCGGGTTATAGGCATTGAGTTCGTCCGGGATCTGATCCTCGCCGCCCTTCTCGATGTAGAGCATCTCGTGGATCTGCAGCCACATCGTGTCGTAGCTCTCGAAATAAAAAGTCGCGTGCGGGCCGACCGCGACCCTGCGGGCCCGCTTGACTGGGACCAGCGCCTTGCGCTTCTCGATCCGGATCTTGGCATAGGCGTCCATAGGAAGGATGTCGGCGCGGGTAATTTCGTGCTTGCCGGCGGTCATCAACGTTATCTCCGGTAAGGGCATTCTGGGTCCGGTAGGATCGTTCTGGCGAACCCGGAGGGCGCTCAAATCAGGCCATAGGCGCGGGCGAACAACTCGATCGGGTGGCCGCTCTCGACCTTGCCCGCTTGACCCTGATCCAGCTTCTCCATGCCCTGGACAATGTGCGCATTGGCCAGCGGGCACTCCGACGAGACATAGCTCTTGGCGTTCTTGGCTGCCTGCTGCGCCACCGGTTTGCCGATCTTGAGCCCGACTTCGAAATTCTCGCGGGTGACGCCCCACGATCCGCCATGGCCGGAGCAGCGCTCGATCACCTTGAGGTCGGATTTCGGCGTCAACTTCAGCAGTTCTGCCGCCTTGCGGCCGATGTTCTGGGCGCGGGCGTGGCAGGCGATGTGCAGGCTGACGCCGCCGTCGAGCTTTTCCAGCCCCGGCGTCAGACCCTCGGTCTTCGCGATATCGACCACGTATTCGGAGATATCCCAGGTCGCCTGGGCCAGCCGCATCACCGCGGCATAGTCGGCCGAGTCCCTGGGCACCAGCAGCGGCCATTCCTTCTTGAGCATCAAAGTGCAACTCGGCACCAGGGCGATCACATCGTAGCCGCGCTCGATCCAGCCGGCGAACTCGCGGGCCACCGTGCCGGCGCTGGCGACCACGCGGGCGATGTCGCCATGCTCCAGCTGGGGCATGCCGCAGCAGGTCGGATAGAGGACCTCGGTTTCGACGCCGTTATGGGCGAGCACGGCGCGGGCGGCGGTCCCGATTGACGGATTGTTGTAGTTGACGAAGCAGGTGACGTAGAGCACCGCCTTGCGTTTGCCGAACGCCGGGGCCTGCTGATTGACGGTGACGCCGTCGACGCGGGCGCGGTCGAGATAGGTGTTGCCGTGGTATTTCGGCAGGTCTGCCTCGCGGTGGACGCCCAGCACCGCTTCCAATGCCGGCCGGGTCAGCCGGTTGCGACGGTCGGAGCTCCAATTGGCGAGCGGTGCGATGACGCCGGCCAGCCGGCCATTGCGGTCGGTTTCGGTCAGTTCGCGCATCACCCGCTTGACCTTGCCGTCTTTCAGCTCGGCCGCGCGGTAGCGCAGCATCAGGTGGGGAAAATCGAGGTTGAAGGCATGCGGCGGCACGTAGGGGCACTTGGTCATATAGCACAAGTCGCACAGCGTGCAGGCATCGACCACCGGCTTGAAGCCTTCCGAGTTCACCTGGTCGAGCTCGCCGGACGGCGCGGCGTCGATCAGGTCGAACAGCTTGGGAAAGCTGTCGCACAGATTGAAGCACCGGCGGCAGCCATGGCAGATGTCGAAGACCCGACGCAGCTCTTCGTCGAGTTTGCCGGGGTCGGTGAATTCCGGGTCCTGCCAGGCGACGGGGTGCCGGGTCGGTGCTTCCAGGCTGCCTTCGCGCATGCGTCATACTCCCGCGCACCATTCGTGGCGCCGGTGCGTTCGGCTTCGGTCGGGGGAAAATGAAGGTGGCACCGCGCCAGCGGGCGCTTTGGTGGGGATCCCGCTGGCGGCGGTTCGGTCCAGCGTCTTACGACAGGGTGTCGAGAGCCTTCTGGAACCGTCCGGCATGGGACTTCTCGGCCTTGGCCAGCGTCTCGAACCAGTCGGCGATTTCCTCGAACCCTTCGTCGCGCGCGGTCCGCGCCATGCCCGGATACATGTCGGTGTATTCGTGGGTCTCGCCGGCGATCGATGCCTTGAGATTGAGGTTGGTATCGCCGATCGGCTCGCCGGTCGCCGGGTCGCCGACTTCTTCCAGGAACTCAAGATGGCCATGGGCATGGCCGGTCTCGCCCTCGGCGGTCGACCGGAACACGGCCGCCACGTCGTTATAGCCCTCAATATCCGCCTTCTGGGCGAAATAGAGGTAACGTCGATTGGCTTGGCTTTCGCCGGCGAAGGCGGCCTTCAGATTGTCTTCGGTCTTGGTGCCCTTGAGCGCCATATTGATTACTCCTTAATCCCATCGGTCTGCTCGCGTCGGTCGCCGCCCGAGCCGGGCCTGGACCGCGCCACGCGGGCTTATGCCACCCTTGGCGCGGGCCTGTCAAGCGCGCTGGAATCAATCCAAATCACAATCTAACCCATTCAATGATTGAGTTTTTGTGCGGTTGCGAGATGTAGAATCCGCCGGTTCCTGAGCCAGCCTGACAATCACCTCGACCCGCGTCACCCAGGTTCCGGGTGGGGGCGGCGGCAGTTGGGCAACAACCACGCTGTCGCCCGGAATGTCGGCCAGCCGACCAGAATCCTCATGAAAGAAATGGTGATGATCGGTGATATTTGTATCGAAATAAGACCGCCCGGCCTCGACCACCACCTCGCGCAGCAGCCCGGCATCGGTCAGCTGATGCAAGGTATTGTAGACTGTGGCGAGGGAAACCCGCATCTCTGCCCCAACTGCCTCGCCGTGTAGCTGCTCTGCGGTAATATGTCGCGAGCTGCCGTCGAACAGCAGCCGTGCGAGGGCAAGACGCTGACGGGTCGGTCGCAAACCTGCCTTGGTCAGACAGTCGAGGGCGCGCTTGAACGGTCGAGTCGAAGTCATGGCAGGCGATCAATTCCCGGCGGGCTGAAGTGAAACAACTATTCTGATGGGCATCGGTCGCGGGTCCGCCGCCGTAACGGCCCGGTTCTGTCTATAATAATGAAACTCTCGGCACCATGTGCAAGTCGTTGAAGAAAAAATCGCTGCCGAACCGGCAGTAGTGCGGCCCGAGATCGCCGTCGGTCCTGGGTCGGTCATGGTATGAAGCCGTGGGCGCCGCGCAGGTCGGCACCGGTCAGGTCGGCGCTGCGGGTGTCGGCCCCGGTCAGGATGGCATCTTGCAGCTTGGCCTCGCGCAAATCCGCATCCGCCAGCTTGGCGTTGGTCAAATCGGCGTTGTTGAGAACCGCGACCTTGAGCATGGCGCCGCTCAGATTGGCGCCGCACAGCCTGGCCCGGCTCAGATTGGTCGGCCACAGCTGGATGGTGGTGCCATAGACATTGACCGGGCCAAGGCGGGCGGTGGACAGATCCGCTGCGGACAGATTGGCCCGGATCAGGTTGGCCCCGCGCAGGTCCGCCCCGGACAGCTTGGCCTGGCGCAGGTCGGCATAGGACAGGTTGGCCATGACCAGTCCGCAACTGCTGAGATTGGCGCCTTTCAGGATCGCGGCCTCGAAATCGGCTGCCGCCAGGTTGACGCCGCTGAAATCCTGGTCGCGCAGGTCGAAGCCGGCGAGCGAGGCCCGAACCCCGAACTTGCCCGAGCTTTCGATCCACTGCTGATGGGCGGCGATGATTTCCTTCAGCCCGGTTTCCAGGGTCTCCATGCTGCGCGGCAGTTTGGCACCGGTGGTATCGGCGCGGCTTAGCGCGCCATAGTCGAGCACAGCCCCGAACAGGTCGGCGCCGTTGAGCTTGGTCTGGTTCATCACCACGCCGGTCAGCACCGCGCCGCGGAAGATCGCCCCGCTCAGATTGGCTTCCGTCAGGTCGGCGCCGTCGAGATTGGCACCGGTCAGGTTGGAATTCGACAGATCTGCCCGCATCAGCTTGACGTTGCGCAAAATGCAGTCGCTGAGATCGGTCTGGACGATGAAAGCGTTGGACATTTTCGACTGACTGAGGTCGGAGCCGGTCAGCTTGGCCTGGGTCAACTCGGTCGAGCGGGTGTCGTAGGCCAGCGCGTGGAGGTTGCCGGCCTTGTCGGGCTTCAGCAGGACGCCGTCGCGCAGGTCGGACTGGACCATCACCGCCTCCGACAGGTCGGCGCCGCGCAGGCAGGCGCCGCGCAGGTCGGTGCGGCTGAGATTGGCGCCGACCAGGTCGGCCTCGCGCAGATCGGCGGCGAACAGATTGGCCAGGTTCATCTGGGCGCCGCGCAGCTTGGTCTTGCGCAGGCAGGCGCCATTCATTTCGGCATTGGACAGGTTGGCCGCGGTCAGGTCGAGGTGGGACAGATCGCACAAGGTCAGATTGGCGCGCACCCCGCCCGCTTTGCTGCCGAGAAAACGCTTGTGCTTGGCCAGCATCAGCTGGGCCTCGGCCTGGGTGATCCGCTTCAGCTTGGGCGGCGAATCGTCGGAAGGTGGTCCATTCATCGCCAGGTCACTCCAGCAGCAGACCGGTGGTGCCGCGAAAATCGGCCCCCTCGGTCCGTGCTCCGCGCAGGTCGGCCCCCAGCATCTGGGCATCCTGCAGGTTGGCCGCCCGCAGGTCGCAGTCGCGCAGATCGGCATTGCTGAGATCCGCATGGGTCAGGCGGGCGCTGCGCAGGTCGCAGCCGCTGAGATCGACCTGGCCCAGCCTGGCATTGGCGAGATTGGTGCTCCAGGTCGACACGGTGGCGCCGGCGATTTCGACCGGACCCAGGCGGGCGCCGCTCAGTTTCGCGCCGTTCATGGTCGCGCGGGTGAGGTTGACCCCGCGCAAATCGGCGTGGCTGAGGTCGGCGCCGCGCAAGTCGGTGAACGAGAAATCGGCCATGACCAGGCAGGCACCCGACAGATTGGCGCCCTTCAGGATCGAATAGCTGAACTGGGCGGCCGACAGGTTGAAGCCACTGAAGTCCTCGCTGGCCAGATCGACCTTGGACAGATCGGCGCGGCGGCCGGAGCTGCCGCCGGAGCCGATCCAGGCGACATGGGAGGTCAGAATGTCACCCAGGGGCGTCTCGAGATCCTGCAGCCGACTGATCATCTTGGCATTGGCCAGCGTGGCGCCGCTCAAATCGACGGCATCCAGAATCGCCCCGATCAGATCGGCGTCGGTCAGATTGGTGCCCATCAGACAGCTGCGCGACAGCACGGCGCCGTGCAGGATCGCTCCCGACAGGTCGGCCTCGGTCAGATCGGCGCCGGACAGATTGGCACCGGTCAGATTCGATTTGCGCAAATCGGCGCGGATGAATTTGACGTTATTGAGCACGGCGTCGGTGAGGTCGGTTTGCAGCAGGAAAGCATTGCTGATCTTGGCCCGGCTCATATCGGCGCGCTGCGCCACCGCATTGCCCAGTTCGGTCTGGCCGGTGCCGCCGAAGCTGAGCGCGGTCAGTTCGCCCCCCTTGCCCGGTTTCAGCATGACGCCGCCGCGCAGGTCGGCCTCGATCAGGATGGCGTCGTCCAGCTTGGCGCCCCGCAGGCAGGCGCCGCGCAGATCCGCCCGACGGAACTCGGCGCGACGCATGTCGGCCAGCCGGAGGTCGACCGCGAACAGATTGGCGCCGATCAGCTTGGTATTGCGCAGCGTACAGCCGTAAAGTTTGGCGCCGCTGAGATCCGAGTCCGACAGGTCGCGGCCTTCCAGATTGAGATAGGACAGATCGCGCAGCTTCAGATTGGCGCGGACGCCGCCGGCGCGTCGCTTGAGATAGCCGGCATGGCGGTCAAGGATGCGATCAAGCTCGGCCTGGGTCAGCCGGTCGCGCGGCAGGTCGATCTTGTCGACCGATGCATTGACCGGCGACGCGCTGGACGGCTGGGACGGCGCGGGCAGAAAGGTCGGCATTGGGGCGCCCGAGGATACTCCGGAAGGAATTAGCGCGGACGCCGTGGTCTGCGCCGGCCATCTCAGATAGATTACAACAATTCCTAAGAAATGCTGAAGGAAAGCCGGAGCCGATGGCGTCAAGACACGCCGAATTGACCGCCGGCACCGGCCCACCCTAACAATTTTCCGCGTACTATTGCATGAATCGCGACGCCGAAGAGTAGGAATCATCCGCGCCGCAACCGTGCCAGCTCCACGAAAACCTATTCGCTGAGCCGTCCTTTGCCGCCTTCTGCCCGCTGCTCCCCCAGGACATGACAGCGAAACCGGAGGCGGGACGAGCGACCGATGCGATAGAGATGGCGTTGACCGCCGCTTTTTGACAAGCCTCCGTTTCGCGGAGACCGCCTGCGCCACCTTCCCGCCGCCACTTTGGGGGCCGCGCCGCGCCGGAGCTTGGCCCCCTGGATGCGCAGCCGGAAGGGCAGAGACGAGGAGGGACGGCGGCGATTGCCCGCGCAGCCTGGCCGAAAGTCCGTGGGCCTTGCCGGTGGGGTTCTGTTCGGCGATGCCGCGATCAAGCACGCCGCCGGTTCGGGCGGCCGGGACGGGTCAAAATCGGCCGCCGCGTGGCCGGAGGTTCGAGCGGGCGCGACTCTCCCGTGCGGCCTTCGCCGGCTCGGGCATTTGCCGCATTCTCGCTTTCGGTAGCGGCACCGAATTTGGGCGGGGCTCCACAGTCCCGGCCAGCTGACGCGGCCTGGGGTGCGGTCTACACCGTCAGATAGCGCCGGACATCCGCCTCGACCATCTCCTTGCCGGCGCCGGCGAGAACGACTTCGCCGCGTTCCATCACGGCGTACTCATCCGCCAGGTCGCGTGCGAATTCAAAATACTGTTCGACCAGCAGGATCGCCATGTCGCCGCGGCCGGCCAGCTTGCGGATCACGGTTTCGATCAGCTTGATGATCGAGGGCTGGATGCCCTCGGTCGGCTCGTCGAGGATCAGCAGGCGCGGCCGGGTGACCAGGGCGCGGCCGATCGCCAATTGCTGCTGCTGGCCGCCGGAAAGATCGCCGCCACGCCGGTGCAGCATGTCTCTCAGCACCGGGAAAAGCTCGAAAATCTCGTCGGGGATGGTGCGCAGTCCCTTGGCCAGCGGCGCAAAACCGGTTTTCAGGTTTTCGAGCACCGTCAGTCTGGGAAAAATATCGCGGCCTTGCGGGACATAGGCGATGCCGCGGCGGGCGCGAACATGGACCGGCAGCCGGGTGATCTCGCCGCCCTCCCATTCGACCTTGCCGCTGCGGATCGTTTCCAATCCCAGAACCGAGCGCAGCAGGCTCGATTTGCCGACGCCGTTGCGCCCCAGCAGGCAGGTGACCGCCCCCTTCCGGGCCTCGAGCGAGACGCCGCGCAGGGCATGGCTGGCGCCGTAGTAGAGATTGACGTCTTCGACCTTGAGCATCGCCGGTTCACCGTCCCAGATAGACTTCAATCACGCGGGCATCGTTCTGGACATAGTCGATCGAGCCCTCCGCAAGCACGCTGCCCTCGTGGAGCACGGTGACCTTGGCGCCCAGGCGGCGCACGAACTCCATATCGTGCTCGACCACGATCACCGAACGCTCCCTGGCGATGTCGAGCAGCATCTCGGCGGTCGCCTCGGTCTCGTGGTCGGTCATGCCGGCGACCGGCTCGTCGAGCAGCAGCAGCTGGGGCTCCTGCATCAGCAGCATGCCGATCTCCAGCCATTGCTTCTGACCGTGGCTGAGCGTGCCGGCCCGGGCCGAACGGCGGTCGCCGAGCCCGATCAGTCCCATAGTCTCGTCGATCCGGCGCGCCTGGGCGGCGCCGAGGCGAAACAGCAGCGTGGCCAGGATGCGCCGGTCGGTCTTCAGCGCCAGTTCCAGGTTCTCGAACACGGTCAGGTGCTCGAACACCGTCGGCTTCTGGAATTTGCGGCCGATGCCGAGATTGGCGATCGCCGCCTCGTCCAGCCGGGTCAGGTCGACCGAGCCTTCGTCGAACAGCACGTCGCCCTTGTCCGGCCTGGTCTTGCCGGTGACCACGTCCATCATGGTGGTCTTGCCGGCACCGTTGGGGCCGATAATGGTGCGCAGCTCGCCCTTCTCGATGAACAGGCTGAGCTCGTTCAGGGCGCGGAAGCCATCGAAGGCGACGGTGACCCCGTCGACATAGAGGATGGTATTGGCCGCCAACCTGGCCTTGGCCTCGCTGACCCGGGTGTTGCGGCCCCGGGATTTATTCGCGGGGGCGGGCGCCGCGGCGGCCGGAACGGTATCGGCGTCAGGCATGTTCGCGGCCCGCCACCAGGGCGGTCTCCTGTTGTGGTGTGGCGGCGGGGGGGCGTTTCAACCGGGCGGCCAGACCGGACGCCAGCCCCAGAATGCCCTTGGGCATCAGCAGCGTGACTCCGATGAACAGCGCGCCTAAGAAGAACAGCCAGATTTCCGGGGCAGCACCGGTGAAATAGCTCTTGGCGCCGTTGATCGCGAAGGCGCCCAGGATGGCGCCGAACAGAGTGCCGCGACCGCCGACCGCGACCCACACCGCGACCTCGATCGAATTGGCCGGCGAGAATTCGCTGGGGTTGATGATGCCGACCTGGGGCACGTAGAGCGCGCCGGCCAGTCCCGCCAGCACCGCCGAGATCGTGAAGGCGAACAGCTTGGCATTGGTCACCGAATAGCCAAGGAACCGCACCCGGCTCTCGGCATCGCGGATCGCCACCAGCACCCGGCCCAGCTTGGAGCTGGAGATGAAACGGCCGATCAGGAAGCCGCAGGCCAACAGCACCACCGAGGCGACATAGAGCCCGACCCGGGTGGACTGATCGTGCAGATCATAGCCCAACAGATCCTTGAAATCGGTCAGGCCGTTATTGCCGCCGAACCCCATCTCGTTGCGGAAGAAGGCGAGCATGAAGGCGAACAGCATCGCCTGGGTGATGATCGAGAAATAGACCCCGGTGATCCGCGAGCGAAAGGCGAACCAGCCGAATACGAAGGCCAGCACTCCCGGCACCAGCACCACCATGACCATGGCAAAGGCGAAGTGGTCGAAGCCGAACCAGTACCAGGGCAGTTCCTTCCAATTGAGGAAGACCATGAAGTCGGGCAGGTCGGCGTTGCCGTAGACGCCGCGGGTGCCGATCTGACGCATCAGATGCATGCCCATGCAATAGCCGCCGAGCGCGAAGAAGGCGCCATGGCCGAGGCTGAGCGCACCGGCATAGCCCCAGACCAGGTCGAGGCTGAGCGCGAGCAGGGCATAGCAGAGATATTTGCCGAGCAGGCTGACCATGTAGTCGGGCAGATGATAGGGCGAGTCCACCGGGATCATCAGGTTGAGCCAGGGCACCGCGACCAGGGCGATGCCGAAGATCACCACGAAGGCCGCCCACCCGGCCTTGGATTGAATGCGGAACAGACGGGTCATCGGCGGGCCTTGGGGTTGCGGACGGGGCGAATGAGCGGGGCAGTCATCGTCAAGCCTCCGCTGCGCGGCCGCGCAGCGCGAACAGGCCGCGCGGGCGCTTCTGGATGAACAGGATCAGCAAGACCAGCACCAGGATTTTGCCCAGCATGGCGCCGGCATAGGGCTCCAGGATTTTATTGACGATGCCCAGGCTCATCGCCCCGGCGAGCACGCCCCACAGGCTTCCGACCCCGCCGAATACCACCACCATGAAACTATCGACGATGTAGGTCTGGCCGAGATTGGGGCTGACATTGCCGACTTGGCTCAGTGCCACCCCGGCGACCCCGGCGATGCCCGAACCGAGCCCGAAGGTCAGCGCATCGACCCAGCCCGACGGGATCCCCATGGCGGCGGCCATCGGCCGGTTCTGGGTCACCGCGCGCATCTGCAGGCCATAGCTGGTGAAGCGCATCAGGAGCCCGATCGCGACCAGCACGGCGAGCGCAAACAGGATGATCGAGATGCGGTTCCAGGTCAGCACCATGCCGGGCAAGGGCTCGAACGCGCCGGTCATCCAGGCCGGGTTGGAGACCTCGCGGTTGGGCGCGCCAAATACCGAGCGGACCACCTGCTGCAGGATCAGGCTGATGCCCCAGGTCGCGAGCAGGGTCTCCAGTGGCCGGCCGTAAAGGAAACGGATGATGCCGCGCTCCAGCGCGATGCCGACCAGGCCTGCGACCACGAAAGCCGCCGGGATCGAGACGATCAGATAGAGCCCGAAGACGCTTTCGGGCAGCCACATGCGGAAGGCTTCCTGGACGCAAAACGCGGTATAGGCGCCCAGCATGATCATCTCGCCATGGGCCATGTTGATCACGCCCATGACGCCGAAGGTGATCGCCAGGCCAACCGCCGCCAGCAGCAATACCGAACCCAGGCTGATGCCCTGGAACAGGTTGAGCGCCAGGTCCTGCAGGACCAGGCGACGGTCGATCCGCGACACCAGCAGGCTGGCCTCCTTGCGCACCGTCGGGTCCGGCTCGGCGAAGCTGCCGTCGCTATTGGCGCTGGTCAACGGCGCCAGCAGCGTCCGGACCTCCAGCGTCAGGGTGTCCGACAGCTTTTTCAGCGCCGCCAGACGCTCGGCCGGAAGCTCGCTCGACAGATTGATCTTGGCCAGGGAGATCGCGATCGCGGCGCGCACCCCGGCATTGGTTTCGTGTTCCAGGACCTCGCTCAGCAGCGCCGCGGTCTCGGGTGCGTTGTCGCGGGCGATCTCCTGGGCGGCGGCGAGGCGCCGGGTTGGGTCCGGGTCGCCGATCTGCAGCTTGGCCAGCGCGGTATGGATGGCTGAGCGCAGGCGGTTATTGGCGATCACCCGGCTGAGCTCGGCGAAGCCGGCGCTGCCCAGGGCGGCTCCGGTCAGCGGATCGCTCAGCCGATAGTCGGGATCGCCTTCGGTGGCGACCACGAGCAGATTGTCGGCGTCGCGGAGATAGAGATTGCCGTCGGTCAACGCCTGCAGCGCCGGAACCGCACGGGTGTCACCGAGGGTCGCCAGCGTCTCGATCGCCTCCAGCTTCTCGGAGAAGCCGGGCTCGCCCAGCTTGGCGACCGCGGCGGCCAGATCCGCGTCGGAAGCGGCGCATGCCGGCGCGGCTAACCCCAGGAATGCCAGGGCGGCGAACAGGGCAAGGAAACAGGGGAGCGATCGGTGCAGCACGGCGGAGATTCCCACGGGTTCTTCAGGAGGTCGTGCGACGGGATGTCTTCGGGCTGTTTCCCGCACCCCGACCCCTCTCCCCGAAGGGAGAGGGGCTTTGGGGCCGGCATTCGCCCGCTCCCCGGCGAGAGGTGGGGAAGGGAGCGGGGAGCCGGCCCAGGGTACAGTGATTACTGGTAGCTCTTGTACTTCGGCGCGGTGCAGTTGCCGCAGACCCAGGGGAAGGTCCAGTCGGCGGTCAGCTTCGCGGACTCCGGAATATACGGGCTCCACGCCTGCGCCTTGATCGGGCCCTTGGTCTGCCATACGATTTCGAACTGGCCGTTGGCTTGGATCTCACCGATCATCACCGGCTTGGACAGGTGGTGGTTGGTGTTCATCACGATGTCATAGCCCGACGGCGACTTCACCTTCTGGCCGTACATCGCCTGGCGCACCGCATCGACATCGGTGGTCCCGGCCTGCAGCACCGCCTGGGTCCACATCTTGAAGCCGATGTAATGGGCTTCCATCGGGTCGTTGGTCACCCGCTTGGGATTCTTGATGTAGGTCTGCCACTGCTTGATGAACGCCTTGTTGTCGGGGTTGTTGACCGACATGAAGTAGTTCCAGGCGGCCAGATGGCCGACCAGCGGCTTGGTATCGATGCCGGCCAGTTCTTCTTCGCCGACCGAGAACGCGACCACCGGAATGTCGGTCGCCTTGATGCCCTGGTTGCCGAGTTCCTTGTAGAACGGCACGTTGGCATCGCCATTGATCGTCGACACCACCGCGGTCTTCTTGCCGGCGGACGCAAAGCGCTTGATCTCGGCGACAATGGTCTGCCAGTCGGAATGACCGAACGGCGTGTAGTTGATCATGATGTCTTCCTTCTTGACGCCCTTGGACAGAAGGAAGGCTTCGAGGATCTTGTTGGTGGTGCGCGGATAGACGTAATCGGTGCCGGCCAGAACCCAGCGCTTGACCGAACCGCCTTCTTTGCTCATCAAATATTCAACCGCCGGGATCGCCTGCTGATTGGGCGCCGCACCGGTGTAAAAGACGTTCTTGGAGCTTTCCTCGCCCTCGTACTGGACCGGGTAAAACAACAGGCCGTTGAGTTCCTCGAACACCGGCAGAACCGACTTGCGCGACACCGAGGTCCAGCAGCCGAACACCGCAGCGACATGATCGCGCGAGATCAACTCACGCGCCTTTTCGGCGAACAGCGGCCAGTTGGAGGCGGGATCCACCACCACCGCTTCCACCTTCTTGCCGAGCAGACCGCCCTTCTTGTTGAGATCGTCCACCATCATCAAGATGGTGTCCTTGAGCGTGGTCTCGCTGATCGCCATCGTGCCACTCAGCGAATGCAGGACGCCGACCTTGATGGTGTCCTCGGCCGCGGCGGGGCCGCCGGCCAGAGCCAGGCCGGCAACGGCACCGGCGAGGGTCAATTTCCTCCAACCTATTGATTTAAAACCCATATAACCTCTCCCTTTTGGTCTGGCGTCATGCTGCAGCGCAAGACGGACATCCTGCTTTGGCAAGAGCCGTGCCAGACTGTCGTTCAGGGGTATGGGGTAGAAGAATCCACTTGATCGTGTTGCCGGTGCGCCCGAGCAGGGCGAGTTCGCCTAGCCCTTGTGCACCACCCAGGGTCGGGTCGCGAGCAAAAGCCTAAAATTAAGGCAATTCTTGTCGCCCGCCGGACGGGAGCGGCTGTGCGGTCTTGCGTCGATCGCCCCCGCGTCGCTATGATCGGCGGTGCCATTGAGCATTTGGCGAGGCGAACCGGTGAGCCAAAATCCAGGGAGATCTCCGCCGATGCGCGAGCCGGGCGAAGCGATGGTGGTGGCGCGTGCGGCCGCGGGTGCCGGCGGACAAATTGCCGTCGATTGGCAAAAGCTGTTCACTCTGGGGGCCAAGATCGCGGTCGATGCCTCGATGGCGAGCGTGGCCGGGATCATGAAGACCGCACTCGACCTCCCGAGCGTATTCGGCAAACCGGCCGCGGAACTTGGGCCCGGCGAACAGGGCTGGATGCTGGTTCACCGGGCGCTGCTCTTGGCGTTGACCGCGGTGATCCGTGCCCATCGGGACGAGTTGGCCGGTTTGGCCGGCCATCCCGAGGTGGCGCCGGCGCTGAAAAGCCCGACGCCGCGCCTGATCGAGATCGACCTGGCCCTGTTCGACGATCCGGCCGCGTCGCCGCTGTTCGCCGCGGTTCGCGAGCAGTTCCGCGGTTGGCTGAGCCTGATCGGGATCGCCGCCGGGCGCCAGGAGGTGCTGTGCGCGGAATTGGCGCGCGAGCTGCCGCTGGCGCTCGATGGCGAGGAGCGTCGCAACCGCGATGATTACGACAGACTGGCGCAGTTTTTTCTGCCGACGCGGGCGGACGGCGCGGCGCAGCGCGCGCGCAACTGGCGACGCTATTGGGCGCGGCTGGCCGACGATGTCCGCCAACCGCTGTTCAACCTGGAGCCGGAGGAACCGGGAGCGGTGTACCTGGAGCAGGTCTACGTCCCGTTGCGCGGCTATTGGGAGCGGCCGGCGAAGAAAGCCGAACCGGGCGAAAAGCCGGTCCGGGTGGTGGTGTGGCTGAAGGATTTCGTCGGTGACTGGCTGGCCAGGCCGAAAGCCCATGACGCCATCCGCATCGTCAGCGGCGAGCCCGGCTGCGGCAAGTCGTCGTTCGCGCGCCTGCTGGCGGCGGATCTGGCGCGCCAGTCCCGGCGGGTGGTCTATGTGCCGCTGCACCGCTTCGATTTTCAGGGCGATTTCAAGGCCGCCCTGGCGGATTTCGCCGCTTTGTCCGACGAACTGGGCCATGATCCCCTGGCCGAGTCTGGCGGCGGCCAACCGCTGCTGGTGATCCTCGACGGCCTCGACGAGTTGTCCAAGGCCGGCGAGAGCGCCGGCGAGGCGGCGCGGCGCCTGGTCGAAAACCTGGTGTTCAACCTGGCCAACCTCAATAACAGTGCGCAAAAGCTGCTGGTGCTGCTGGCCGGTCGGCCGGTGGCGACCGGCGAAGGCACCGCGGGTTTTCGTGAGCCGGGCCAGCGTGCCCATGTCCTGCGCTACCTGATCGATCTGGAACAAGAACGGAAAATCGCCTGGGAGTTTGTCGACCAGGCATCGACGGCGGATCTGCGCGACCGCTGGTGGCAGCAGTTTGGCAACGCCACCGGCCGGACCATCGCCGGGCTGCCCGAAGAGTATAGGGAAAGAAACCCGCAATTCGACGAGATCACCGGGCAGCCGCTGCTCAACTATCTGCTCGCCCTGCTGCGCGATCATCTGGGGCAGGAAGGCGCCCCCACGGCGATGCTGGACAGTGCCCATGCGCTCTACCGCGAGATGTTCAGCTACATCTACCGCCGCATCCATCAGCGGGGCCGGCCGCCGGGCGGCACGCGGCTGTCGCTGGAAGACTATGGCCTTCTGCTGGAGGAGATTGCGCTGGCCGCCTGGCACACCGGCGACCGCGCGGTCAGCCACCAGGCGCTGGAGGCGCATTTCCGCGACGCCGGCCGTAGCGAGTTGCTGGAACGCGAGTACAAGACGGTGCGCGGCGGCGTCACCGCCCTGCTCAATTCCTTCTTCGTCCAGCCCCAGGGCGGCACGACGCTGGGCTCTTGCGAATTCACCCACAAGAGCTTTCGCGAATACCTGACCGCGCGCCGGCTGGTCCGGGAAATCGCGTTTTGTCATGACGGCCAAAAATACCTCGACGATGCGTCGGCGCTGGGCCGGTGGGTCAAACTGGCCGGGCCCTCGGCGATGGACATGGAACTGCTCGGTTTCCTGCGTGCCGAGATCGCGGCCCGAACGACCCTCGCCACGGCCTGGCTGCCGACCCTGACCCGGTTTTTCGAGCTCAATCTGCGCGACGGCATGCCGGCCGCCGCCGGACCGGGCGTCACCTTTCGCGGCGCCCAGGACCACGCCCGCAACGCCGAGGAGGCCCTGCTCGCCGCGCTCAACGCCTGCGCCGGCGCGGCACCGCCGGACCAGCCGGTGACGGCCGAACTCGACTGGGGCGGCGACCAGGCCGCCGCCGGCAACCTGATCCACCGCCTGCGCCGCCAGCGCCTCGGTCGGGAACCGGGGGTCGCCCTCGACTGCCTGGCCGGCCTCGATTTTTCGAACCAACTTCTCGCCGGCCAGGACCTCTGGGGCGCGAACCTCGGAGGCGCGAACCTCACGGGCGCGAACCTCGTAGGCGCGAACCTCGGAGGCGCGAACCTCGGAGGCGCGAACCTCACGGGCGCGAACCTCGTAGGCGCGAACCTCAGGGGCGCGGACCTCTACCGCGCGAACCTCGGAGGCGCGAACCTCGGAGGCGCGTACCTCGAAGGCGCGTACCTCGAAGGCGCGAACCTCAGGAACGCGGACCTCACGGACGCGAACCTCGTAGGCGCGAAAAACGTTTCACGTCCTCGTGATGGTTCATGAAGTCTTAAGCGTCCAACCGCGATTTTCACCTCTCCACCAGCTTTGCCGTCCTTGCTGCATGGGCGCCCCGCCTTACCCTCGCCGGAATTTCCGGCTATGGCTGGGGCTTCGCGGCGACATCCCAGGAAAGGCTCCGGACATGCCCCCCACCCTTCGGCTTGCGATTGCGGCATTGGTTTTGTTCGGCGCGCCGGGTGCTTGGGCCGGCGGTGATCTGCCGTTGAAGCGGGTCATGCTGTCGACCGGCGGGGTCGGCTATTTCGAGTATGAAGCCAAGGTGGTCGGCGATGCGGTGTTGAGCCTGGAAGTCCGGCTCGACCGGGTCGATGACGTGCTGAAAAGCATCGTGGTCTATGACGATCAGGGCGGGATCGGCACGATCAGCCTGGCCGGCAAGGAGCCGCTGCGCGAGGTGTTCCGCGAAATGCCGTTCGGGCCGGAGGCGCTGGAGTCGCCGGTGGCCCTGCTCAACGCGCTGCGCGGCGCCGAGATCGCGGCGATCGGCACCCGCGAGGTCGCGGGCCGCATCCTGGGGGTGACCGAGGAGACGGTCCGGCTGCCCGGTGACGGCGGCACCATCCAGCGCCACCGCCTCGGCATCATGACCCCGGAGGGGTTGCGCCAGGTCATCCTGGAGGACGTCGATACCCTGCGCCTGGCCGATGCCCGGCTGCAGGGCCAGGTCGATACCGCGCTCGCCGCGATGGCCCGGCATGGCGAGCGCGACCGCCGCACGCTGTCGATCCGCACCGCCCAGCCCCGCAGCGGTGCCAATGCGGGGCACCGCGAGCGCACGGTCCGGGTCGCTTATGTCGTCGAGGCGCCGCTGTGGAAGACCGCCTACCGCCTGACCCTGGCGCCCGGCGCCGACGCGCGGCAGGGCGATCTCCAGGGCTGGGCGGTGCTGGAAAACCTCAGCGGCGAGGATTGGCAGGACGTCGATCTGACCGTGGTCTCGGGCAATCCGGTGACCTTCCGGCAGGAACTCTATCAGGCCTATTACGTCAACCGGCCGGAAGTGCCGGTCGAGGTGCTGGGCCGGGTGCTGCCCAAGGTCGATGACGGTACCGTCCCGCCGCCGCCGCCGCCGGCCCAGGCCGCCGATGCATTCCGCCAGCGCAGCGGCCGCGGACTGGCGCTCGCCGAGGCGCTGCCGGCGATGCGACCGGCGCCGATGGCCGAGGCGCCATCACCGGCACCGCCCGGCCATTTCGCCGAGATCGCCGCCGCCGAAAGCAGTGAAGCCACCACCCAGGTGACTTTCCATGCCCCGACCCCGGTGACCGTGGCCAGCGGCCATTCGCTGCTGCTGCCGATCGTCAGCCGGGCGGTGCCGGCGGAACGCCTGGCGCTCTACCAGCCGGCGACCGAGCCGCATCATCCGCTCGCCACGGTGCGCCTGCGCAACGACGGATCGTCCGGCCTGCCCCCCGGCATCCTGACCCTTTACGAGCGCGGCGCCGACGGCGTGGTCTCGTTCGTCGGCGATGCCCGGCTGGCGGCCTTGCCGGTCGGCGAGGAGCGGCTGCTCAGCTTCGCGGTCGACCAGAAGGTGCGGATCGATCGCGAAGACAGCAGCGGCCAGATCCTGACCCGCGCCAGAGCCGAGGGCGGCGTGCTCCAGGTCACCACCACCGAGCGCAGCACCACCCGCTACAGCATCGCCGGTGCCGCACAGGAAAGCCGGGTGGTGGTGATCGAGCACCCGCGGCGTGCCGGCTGGGAGCTGGTCGAGCCGAAGGATGCCAAGCCCGAACTCACGTCTGCGGCCTATCGCCTGCGCCAGGAGGTCGGTCCGGCGACGGCCGCGACCCTCGATGTCGTGCTGGAACGTCCCCGCGCCGAGCGGTTCGAACTGGTCAATTTGGCCGCCGACCAGATTCTTTATTATGCCAAGGCCCAGGCCCTGCCGGCGGCACTGCGCACCGCGCTGGCCCGGCTGGCCGAGCTGCGCGCCGCGGTGGCCGACCGTCAGCGCGCCATCGAGCAGGTTCAGCGCGACCAGAGCGAGGTCGGCCGCGATCAGCAGCGCCTGCGCGACAACCTGAACGCGGTGCCCCGCGACAGCGACCTCTACCGCCGCTACCTGGCCAAGCTGGGCGAGCAGGAGGACCGGCTGGAGCGCCTGAACGCCGATCTGGCGACGGCACGCGCCGCCGCCGACGCTGCGCGCCAGGCGCTGATCGACTACGCGCGCAGCCTGAAGGCGTGAGCCCTGGCGCCTGCCCGATTGCAAATAGCGGCGTCCGGTGTTCCTATGGCAGAAACCGAAGCACCGGCCCGGCGGCGGACGGGCCCCGGTTTCTGGCTGGAGTGGCGCGGCGGTGAGCGACGACGACCTGATGTTCTCGGACGAGGCGGATGGTGCAGCGGAACGGCATGCCGCGCCGGGCATGCAGTGGAAGCTGCTGATCGTCGACGACGAGCCCGAAGTCCATTCGATCACCCGGCTGGTTTTGGCCGATTTTGCGTTCAAGAATCGGCCGGTCGCGTTCTACAGCGCCTATTCCGCGGCCGAGGCGATCGAGTTCCTGAAGCGCGAGCAGGACGTGGCGGTGATCCTGCTCGACGTCGTGATGGAAAGCGACGATGCCGGGCTGAAGCTGGTCCACCATATCCGCGAGGTCCTGGGCAATCGCCAGGTGCGGATCATCCTGCGCACCGGCCAGCCCGGCCAGGCACCCGAGCGCGCGGTGATCCTCGGCTACGACATCAACGACTACAAGGCCAAGACCCAGCTGACCGCCCAGCAGCTGTTCACCTGCACGGTGGCGGCGCTGCGCTCCTACGAGGACATCACCACCATCGAGGCCAATCGCCGGGGCCTGGAAAAGATCATCGAGGCGTCGAGTTCGCTGTTCCGCGCGCCCTCGATGAAGCTGTTCGCGGTTGGCGTGCTGACCCAGCTCAGCGCCATCGTCGGCAGCGGTCCCGACGCCATCCTGTGCGTCCAGCGCGGTCCGATCCTCGGGACCGGCGCCGACGGCATCTTCGTGCTCGCCGGTTCGGGGCGGTTCGAAGCCTTGATCAACGAGCCGGTGGCCGATCACGTCGAGCGCGACGTGCTCGATGTGATCCTGCGTTGCCTTGAGCGGCGGCGCAACATCTTCGAGGCCGACTGGTGCGCGCTTTATATCCGCACCCCCAACGACCGCGAGAACGTGGTCTATCTGAAGTCCGACCGCCCGCTCAACGGCATCGATCAGCGCCTGATCGAACTGTTCTGCGTGCGGATTTCGGTCGGCTTCGATAACCTCCACCGTTACGAGCAACTGCTCAAGGCCCAGGAGGCGACCCTTGCCGCCTTCGCCGATGCCGCCGAACCGGCGGGTGACTGTGGCGGCGAGACGATCCTGCGGGTCGCCGATCTCGCCGAACGGATCGCCCTGGCCTTGCGCGACCAGGGCCAATGCATTGGGGTGATCGACGAAACCTTCCTGGAATGGCTGCGCGCCGGGGCGATTCTTCACGATATCGGCCATTTCTCGATCGGCGAGGGGGTACTGTCCAAGCACGGCCCGCTGGACCCGGTCGAGCGTCAGGCGATGCAAAATCACACCGAGGCCGGGGCGGCGCGGATCGAACGGGCGAGAATGCGGGCGCCGGGGCCGAACTACCTGGAACTCGCCTCGGAGATTGCCCAGTGCCACCACGAGAACTTCGACGGTACCGGCTATCCCGACGGACTGGCCGGCGAAAGAATTCCCTTGGCCGCGCGCATCGTTGCGATCGCCGATACCTTTGTCGGCCTGACCACGCCCAGGCCCCACCGCCCGCCCTTTTCCGGCGGGGACGCGGTCGCCCTGGTCCGGGAACAGTCGGGACGTCGCTTTGACCCCATGGTGGTCGCGGCGTTTCTCAAGGTGGCGGCGGTCGGCGCCGTTTGACTGGGTGACCTTGCCGGCAATCCTCCACCACCTGATTCAGGACCCCGGCAGCCGTACCGGCCGCGCCGGGGATAGCTTGTGCCGGATTCCGCCGCGCTCCGGCGCATTCCCGTGGCTTCCGCCGCTGCAGGCGGCGGGCGGTCGCCATCGTGACGCCGCAACCGCGGTTTGTGCCGCAGTTGTCCCGCCGTGCCGTCGCGGCCATTTTCGCCGTAGTATGGTGATCTCGTAGCGAAGCTGACGCCGTCGCAGCTGGGGAGAGGGCATGGCCGGGGAAGCCGTCGAAGTCTTGTCGGGGTTTTGGGGGCGGCTGGTTCGGCGCCTGTTGACCGTCGGTGCCCTGGTATCGATCATTGCCGGGATCGCCGCTTTTGCTATCGAAACGCACAGGCTCGACGACTCCCTGGTCGATCAGGCGGCGTTGGAGGCACGGACGCTGGCCGGATTGCTCGGCGGCGGCGGAGGCGCGGAGCTGAACGATCGCACGCTGAACGAGTTTTTGAATACCCATGCGGTAACCCGACGGGATTTCTTCGTTCTGGCAGAGCTTTACGATGGCACCCGCAAGTCGGTCGGCGAAGCGGCGCTTACGGATTACACCTTTGTCGAAGCCCATTTCGACCGCAGCGGTCATCGGTTTCCGGCGCTTGGCGAGGCCTGGTACACCAAGACGACGATCGCGGAGGCGCCCTATCTTCAGGTGATGGTTCCGTTGGACGGCAGTGACGGCCAGCTGAGGGGCTGGTTCGAAGGCATCTATCGGCTGTCGCCGAAGACGCGCTATGAAATCCGGATTGGTATCCTGCAGAGTATCGGCCTGGCGGTCGGCGCGGTCCTGCTGACCGCGGCGGTGCTTTATCCACTGATGTCTTCACTGCAGGGGCGAATCGTTGCGACCGCGCTGGATCTGTTGCGGGCCAACATCGACACCTTGAAGGTCCTGGGCAGCGCGATCGCCAAACGCGACAGCGACACCAATCTCCATAACTTTCGCGTCGTGGTCTATGCCGTCCGGATTGCCGAGGCGATCGGGCTGGACGATGCCGCGATTCGCAGTCTGATCAAGGGGGCGTTTCTCCACGATGTCGGCAAGATCGCGGTGCGCGACGCGATCCTGCTGAAGCCGGGCAAACTGGATGCGGCGGAATACGCCGAGATGAAGACCCACGTCGCCCACGGCCTCGACATCATCGCCGCCAGCGCCTGGCTGGAGGATGCCGCCGAGGTGGTCGGCGGGCACCATGAAAGGGTCGATGGCGCCGGCTATCCGCGCGGCCTCGCCGGCAACGCGGTTCCCCTCGCGGCCAGAATCTTTGCCGTCGCCGATGTCTACGACGCGCTGACCAGCGCCCGCCCGTACAAGACGCCGATGCCCGCCGATGTCGCGCTGGGCATTATGGAACAAGGGCGGGACCGCCATCTCGACGGGCCGATTCTGGACGCCTTCCGTGGCATCCTGCCGCGGCTCCAGGAAGAGCTCGCCGGCCGCCGCGACCGAGAGGTTGAGGCGGTGGCGGAAGGCTTGCTGACCCGGTACTTCCAGCTTTGACCCGGCGATCGGGAGTCCGCGCCGGGAGTGAATTCGGGTAAGCTGGCGGGATGAGCCAGGACCCATTCATCATGCTCGACGACGGACTGAATCCGGAGGGTCCGTGCTGGCTGTTCGAGCATCCCCAAGAGATCGTCAGTTGCACCGAGCCGGACGCGGTTGCGCCGGCCCTGGCGAAGATCGCCCGTGCGGTCGACCGGGGCGCCTTTGCCGCCGGCTTTTTTGCCTATGAGGTGGGCTATCTGCTGGAGCCGCGCCTGGCGCCGCTGTTGCCGCCCGGACGGCGCCAGCCGCTGGTCTGGTTCGGCCTGTTCCCGAGCCGGACCCGGTTGGGTCCGGCCGCGGCGCGGCAATGGCTGGCCGAGCGGGCCCAGGGCGGCTGGCAGGTCGAGAATTTGCGCTCGACCCTCGATCGCGACGGCTACAACAGCAGGTTTGCACGGGTCAAGGACTACATCGTTTCCGGCCACGTCTATCAGATCAACCTGACCTTCAAGCACCGCTTCGAATTCTCCGGCGATCCGATCGCCTGCTATCTCGACCTTCGGCGGCGCCAGCGGGTCGCTTATGGCGGCATCATACAGGGTCCGGAATTCACGGTGCTGTCGCTGTCGCCGGAGCTGTTCCTGCGCCTGGAACGGGGCATCGTCTCGGCACGCCCGATGAAGGGAACCGCGGCCCGCGGGGTCAGCGATGCAGAGGATGCCACACTGGCCGCCTGGCTGCGCGGCGACCAGAAATCCCAGGCGGAAAACCTGATGATCGTGGATCTCTTGCGCAACGACCTCGGGCGGGTGTCGGAGATCGGCTCGGTCGGCGTCACCGACCTGTTCACGGTCGAGCGCTACCGCACCTTGCTGCAGATGACGTCCGGTGTCCAGGCGCGGCTGCGCCCGGAGATCGATATCTGGGAGCTGTTGCGCCAGACCTTTCCCTGCGGCTCGGTGACCGGCGCCCCCAAGATCCGGGCCATGGAGATCATTCGCGAACTGGAGACCGAGCCGCGCGGCGTCTACACCGGCTCGATCGGTATGATCACCCCGGACGGCGACGCCTGTTTCAACGTTGCGATCCGCACCGCCTGTCTGGAACCGGGCGGCCGTGGCGAGATGGGCATCGGCAGCGGGCTGGTATTCGATTCCGATCCGGACCAGGAATTCGAGGAGTGCCGCCTGAAGGCGCATTTTCTCACCCGAAGCTTTCCCCGCTTCCTGCTGCTGGAGACCCTGAAGTGGCAGCCGGGCCAGGGCTTCGTCCTGCTTGAGCGCCACCTCGCCCGTTTGGTGTGCAGTGCGGCATTCTTTGCTTATGAATGCGGCATTGCAGCAATTCGCGCCGAGCTCGAACGGATGGCGGCCGGCTTCGGCGACCGGGCGCGGCGGCTCCGCCTGCTGGTCGCGGACGACGGCCGCTTTTCGATCTCCGAAACCGTGCTCCCGCCAGCCCCGCCAGGGGAGGTTTACACCTACGCGATCTCTGCTCATGCCACCGACCGCCGCGACGTCCACCGCTATCACAAGACCACCCTGCGCGACCTCTACGACGGCGAATGGGCGGAGATGCAGCGGCGGCACGGCTGCGACGAGGTCCTTTTCCTCAATCAGGAAGGCGAGCTGACCGAAGGCAGCCGGACCAATCTGTTCATTCGCCGTGACGGTCGTCTGCTGACGCCGCCGGTGTCCTGCGGCCTGCTCGATGGCACACTGCGGCGCGAATTGCTGGAGACCCTGGGTCCCGCCGGAATCGCCGAGGCGGTGCTGCGGATCGAAGACCTGGAAGCCGCCGAAGCGGTCTTTCTCGGCAATTCAGTGCGGGGTCTGATCCCGGCCCGGCCGATCGGCCGGGGCGCGGGAGACTAGACAGCATCGTCGAAGATTAGTGGATCAGCCGACGTTGCGGCCGACTGGCATCGGCGAGCGGCACAGGATCTTGACCCATTCGCCGGCGCCCAGCACGCCGATCTCGGTCGAGGCGATCACCCCCATGGTCGCCATGGCGCACGACATCACCGACGGCGATTGCTCGCCCGGATAAACCGCGCGGGCATTTTCCGCATTGCACTGCTCGGGGTGGCCGGCGGTTTCGGCCGGACAGATCAACAATACCGGCAGATAGACTGGCGGCTGGCGGGCCAGTTCTGCACCGGCCGCAGCCGGCATCAGCAGGGGGGCCGCAATCACCAGGGCGGGCAGAAGGGCGGTCAGGACTTTTTTCATTGAGCGGGGTCTCCGGCACGTCAGCATCGTCAACAGGTGCTCCCGAGTGCCCGTGCCTGCCGGCGTGCTCGAGTGCTGCCATAATCTAGCAATATTTATGCCGCATCATGACGGGGTCCATCGCCCCCGGGCCGGGCCGCCGATGGAATCACCGCGACAGCAGGCCGCACCCTGGGTTAGGGTGGCGACGAGGCCAAGCGGCCCGATGCCCTCTCGGAGCGACGTATTCGCCTATGTTCAAGCTATTGAAACTGTTGCCGGCAATCGCTGCTGCGGTCGCCTGGACCGCCAAACCGGCCGCGGCGGTCGGGCCGATGATCGGCGAGATGACGAGCTACGTCACCGTCTATGAGGACACGCTGCTCGATATCGCCCGGCATTTCGATCTGGGCTTCGTCGAACTGGTCGCCGCCAATCCGGAAATCGACCCCTGGCTGCCCGGTGCCGGCAAGGAACTGATCTTGCCGACGGCGCACCTGCTGCCCGATGCGCCGCACCGGGGCGTGGTGATCAATCTGACCGAGATGCGGCTGTACTATTTCCCCCAGCCTGAGGCCGAGCCCGAGACCCACCCGATCGGCATCGGCCAGGAGGGCAAGCTGACGCCGCTCGGCACCACCAAGATCATGCGCAAGGTCGCCAATCCGACCTGGTACCCGCCGCCCTCGATCCGCGCGGAAAAGCCGGAGCTCCCGGCGGTGGTGCCGCCCGGCCCGGATAACCCGATGGGCGCACATGCGTTCTATCTGGGCTGGCCTTTGGTGCGCGTCCATGGCACCGACAAGCCGTTTGCGGTCGGGCGCCGGGTCACCCATGGCTGCATCCGGCTCTACCCGGAGGATATCGAGCACCTCTACAATATTGTGCCGGTCGGCACCGCACTCACCGTGGTCGATCAGCCGGTCAAATTGGGCTGGGTCGATGGCGAGCTTTATCTTGAAGTCCACCCGTCGAAAAATCAGGTGGATCAGCTCGAAGAGGAACAGAAACTGGTGCCCGAACTCGCCGAGGGGCTGATCGGCATGGCCAGTACAGCGGCCGGTGACCAGGCGTCCCGGCTCGATTTCGGGGCGATTCTTCAAGCCAGCCTGGAGCGGCGAGGATACCCGATCCGGATTACCCGGTAGTCGACTATCCCCGCCGGAATCCCGGCCAACCGCACCCGAGAACGGCGCGCGCTGACGCGCCGTAACTACTTGCGCAGGCCGCGCTGGAACATCCGCTCGACCTTCTCGGCCGTGGCGTTGGCGGTCGACTGAGCGGCGTTCGCCGTCGCTTCGGCACGCTGGGCAGTCGCCATCGCGGCCGCGGCCTGGTCACGGGCCACCTGGTCGGTGGTGCTGCAGGCGCCGAGGCTGAGCGCGCCGGCCGACATAAATGCAACCAAAACGAGCGTCTTTGCGAATCTGGTCATTGGGGTCCTCATCAAAGGCTGGAATGGACGGTAGGGGAAACTGGTCGCGAGCGCAGCCGTCCGACCTTCAGGATACACGCCGGGCTGCCGGGGCGCGGGCATAGCGCCTCTGCAAGCGGCCGTCAACTGGTCGCCATCGTCATATGGTGCAGCGGCCTCGCAACTGCACCGCCTATCTTGTTTTAAAGTTGATACCTGTGGCGGCCCGGTGTCACTTTTCCGTCGAAACCGGGGCCTTTGCCTCCGATTCGGCGAGTTGAGCCTTCAGCTGGCCCGACGCCTGCCAATAGCCACCGACCGTGGTGTCGATAAAATGGCAATGCTCCTCCAAGCTCATGACATGGCAGGTCATATGAGCGGAGTCGGCGACATGGATGCCGTAGCACAGCCGTCCCTGGCGGCGCAGCAGAGCCAGGCTCCGCTCGATTTGGGCGGCCTGGTCGGGGCGGCAATCGATGGTCAGGCAGAGGCCGTCGAGCAACTGCCGATACTGGGTACTCTCGATCAGTTCCCGGAGGTAGCGGCGCGGCTCGAAGGGTCCCAGGCGAAGCCCCAGCCTGATCGACAGCGCGATCGCCGCGGTGCCGGCGCCGACCAGCAGGCGGTTGAGCCAGGGCGGGCCGGGGCGGCTCCGCGCCTCCAGGGCCAGCGTCTTGGGCGGCCAGCGGAACCGCAAGGTCTCGGCGGCGACCGGAGAGTGCAGCGCCTGGTCACCGCCGAGCACGGAGTCCAGCAGCGCTCCGACCTCGCCGAGCACGGCGTCGCCGGCCTCCAGCCCCTGGACGGTCGGCTGCACCAGCAGGCTGACCATGGCGCCATGGCGCGCCCGGATCGGTGCCCAGCGACAGGACAGCCCCGACAGGTCGGGCGGATCCCGGCTCGGCTGGTCCAGGCGGAAGGCGGCCTCCTGCTTGACCAGCTGGTCGGCGATGCGCACCCCGGTGCCGCGCAGATGACACTGGATCGAACGGCCGTGGCGCAGCCGGGCGACCAGGATCGCGGCGCCGCGCCGCGCCAGTTCCGCGACCGGCACCATGCCGACCCGCAGGTCCAGCCGGTAGCTTTCTGCCGCCAGCTGTCGCACCGCAACCAGCGCCTCGGCCACCGCCGCCCGGCGCTCGGGCGGCAAAACGATCACGCAGCCATCGCCGGCGAAGACGGTGACCAGAGGCCGCTCGGGCAGGCAGGCGTTTTCGGCGGCGACGATCCCGGCGGCGGCGATGAAATTCACGTCGGCGAAGCCGCGTTCCGCGACCGCGGCGGTGCTGCACACCACGTCGGTGACGGCGCAGAACCAGTCCTCGGGAACGCGGCGGTAGCGGCGATGATCGCAGCAGTCCGGCCAGAACTGGTCGAGCGGCGTGATCGCGGCGAGGAAGCCAGCGGTCGCCCCGTCTTCAGCATTCTCAAGGTCAACCGCCGCCGTCATGCCCGCACCACCGCCCCGACCCCGCTCCAGCGCCTCCGATATCTGTTGCGTCCGGACCGCGCTGCAAGCCGGATCACGGGGCTTTGAAGGGGCGGTCGTGCTGGAGTGCCGGAACCATCGCGCGGACCTTGGTAACCTGGTCGAGGTCGAGCTCCGCGGTGACGAAACCGGGGTCATCGCCGCCGTCGGCCAGAATCTCGCCCCAGGGATCGATGATCAGGGAATGGCCATAGGTGCGCCGGCCTTCGTCGTGCTCGCCGCATTGCGCCGGGGCGATGACGAAGCACCCGGTCTCGATCGCGCGGGCGCGCAGCAGGACATGCCAGTGGGCCCGGCCGGTTGGCACGGTGAACGCGGCCGGCACGGTCAGGATCGCGGCGCCTGCCTGGGCCAGGGCGCGGTGCAGGTAGCCGAAACGGAGATCGTAGCAGATGGTCATGCCGATCCCGCCCCAAGGCGAGGGCGCCACCACCGCCCGCTCGCCGGGTCGGAAGGTGCGCGATTCCCGATAGGATTCGCCGCCCGCCAGATCCACGTCGAACATGTGAATCTTGTCGTAGCGGGCGACAATGGTTCCCCCGGCGTCGATCAGGAAGCTGCGATTGGCAACCTGGTCGCCGTCGAGCCGGATGCCGAGCGAGCCGACCAGCAGCCAGGCGCCGGTTTCCTCCGCGAGCGCCCGGAAGAACGGCAGGCCGGGATGCTCGGTCTCGGGCCGCACCCGCGCCAGAATCTTATCGCGCCCCTGGACCACCATCGAGACGTTCTCGGGCATCGCGATCAACTCGGCGCCGGCGTCGCGGGCGCGCCGGACCAGCACGCCGGCGGCCTCCAGATTGGCGGCGATCTCCGGGCCGGCATTGACCTGGACGCAGGCCGCGGTCAGTCGGGTTGCCATCACCCGATCCCCAGCAGGGCGTCAAGCTTGCCGGCGCGGTCGAGCGCGTGCAATTCGTCGCAGCCGCCGACCGGCCGGCCGTCAATCAGGATCTGCGGCACCGTGGTCCGGCCTTCGGCGCGGGCGACCATTTCGTCGCGGCGGGCCGGGAAGGACATGATATCGATATCTTCGAAACTGACGCCCTTGTTGGTGAGCAGGCGCTTGGCGCGCACGCAATAAGGACAGAACGGGCTGGAATAGACGACGACTTCGGCCATGGGCAGGTGGGCTCCGGGGAGGGGCGGCGGATGAGCGGCGATCGGTGCCGCGCCTCCGATAATGTCTGTACCGACGCGGGGATGACAAGGGCGGCGGTTCCCGGCCACGCCCGCGCCCGCCGCAAGTCTGGTCACCCCGGGCGACAGCTTTGCCGGCGCTACAAGCCGCGGACCACCCGGGCCAGGGTCAGAACATCGACCCGGCCGGCACCCGCCGCCAGCAGCAGGCGCGCGCATTCTTCGACGGTCGCGCCGGTGGTCAGGACATCGTCGATGACCACCAGATGGGCGCCCTTAATCAGTGGTGCGGCACCGCGGCGCAGCCGGAAGGCGCCGCGAACATTGCGATGGCGCCCGCTGCGATCCAGCCCGCCCTGGGAGCGGGTGGCGCGGCTGCGCACCAGCAGGTCGGCTTCGACCGTGACGCCGGCCTTCTCCCCGGCGGCGATCGCGAGCAACGCCGACTGGTTGTAGCGGCGGCGGAACAGACGCCAGCGGTGGAGCGGCACCGGCACCAGAAAATCGGCGCCGACGAGCAGCTCTGCGCCGGCGCGGGCCAGCCAGGCACCGAAGGTCCCGGCGGAATAGGTGCGGTCGCCATGCTTCAGACCGAGCACCAGCGGCCGGCTGGCGTCGTCATAGACCAGCACCGCCCGCGCCCGATGGTAGGGTGGCCGCTGTTTTGTGCAGGCGCCGCAGAGCAGGCCATCGAAAACCGTCCCGTCGGCATCGTCAGCGAGGTCATGGGGAAACGGCAGACCGCAGCAATCGCAGCAAGGCGATCCGATGAAGGACAGCCGCGACCAGCAGAGCGGACAAATGCCGCCCTGACGCCCGACCGCCTGGCCGCACCACAAACAGCGCGGCGGCAGCACCAAATCAAGCGCGATCTGAGCGATCCGCCCGATGATCTGGGCGGCGAGAGCCGCGACGGAGCCCGACATGTCAGGGCACAAACAAACTGGCGGCGGGACATTCCGCCCCGCCGATCATGCCGTCGGCCGGGCCTCGGCGCAACCGCCGAAGCCCGGAAGGTCGATCAGGAAGGGTTTGTCAGGCGGCCTTGCGCATCTGGGCGCCGGCGCAGAACACCTTGACCACTTCGTCGGTAAAGCCGGCCAGCGCGTCCATGGTCGAGGCGGTGATCAAGCTGCCGTCGACCGTGACCTGCTGGTCGGTGCAGGTGGCTCCGGCTGCCTTCAACGCTTCGACCAGGGCTTCCGGGGCGGCCAGCTTGCGGCCCTTCAGCTTGGGTGCGATCGCCAGCACGCCGACGCCGTCGTTGATCGCCCCGATCGGCTTGCCGGCATCGAGGAAGTGGCCGACGATCCGACGGACATGGGGGTTGGCGGTCAGCTTGACCGTGCTGCGCTCGCCGCCGGGCAGGACCAGCATGTCGAAATCGGCGCCGAGCACCGCATTGACCTGCTTGTCGACCGGGAAGAAATGGCCCCAGCCCTGACCGTGCCAGCCGTTGACGAGGCCTTGCTCCGGCGAGATCGTCCTGACCGTCGCCCCAACCTTGAGCAGCGCCCGCTGGGGCTCGGTCATCTCAGTCTCTTCGAAGCCGTTGGCGACCATGAAAGCAATGGTGATACCCGCGAGCGGTTGATCCATCATGCAAAGACCCTCTAGGTTGTGGCCGGCTGGCGCAGGCCGGCGGGTTGGAGCCGGGGCGGGTGGTTCGGCGGGCGTCCCGACCGGAGCCCCCTGAGGCGCCCCCGAAACGACCGGAAGTCTGCTGAACCACCATGGCCCATGACGATGCGCAGCCAGCCGACGGAAGATCCGCCGGGTGTCAAGTTCACCGCCTAGCCATTTGAAGCATGGACCAATAGTGGTACCCGACAGCGTCCGAGTCAACCCTTGATTCCGCAGTGCAGCATCAACCTGTTGCAAAGGCCGACCCGGAAAATCAGGATATAGACCGACTTTGGTCGGTTCAAGGCAAAGAAAGGCGCTGCCGCGGGCAGACTTTATGCTGAAATTGACCGGCCCGGACCCGGCCGGGGCGCCACCGGCGTCGCCGCAAACCCTCAGGCAGCACCCCGGCTGCCGCGGATCGGTGGCCGGCGGGGGCAATCCGCACCGCCCGTCCGCCCGATTCGTCGTGGCCGGGGCGGCTGCGGTGGTCAAGCGACGGAGGGGGCGGCTTGCGCCCCCTCCGATCCGGCTGCGCCTATGCCGCTTGCTTCATCATGTTGCGCAGCACGTATTGCAGGATGCCGCCGTGGCGGTAGTACTCGACTTCGTCCAGGGTATCGATCCGGCACATCAGCGATAGCGTCTCGGTCGAGCCATCGGTGCGGCGGATGGTCAGCGTGACATTCATCCGCGGCGTGATGCCGGACTCAACGCCGGTCACGTCGAAGGTCTCGGAGCCGTCGAGCTTCAGGTCGTGGCGGGTCTTGCCATCCTTGAACTGCAGCGGCAGCAGGCCCATGCCGACCAGATTGGAGCGATGGATGCGCTCGAAGCTTTCGGCGATCACCGCCTTGACTCCCAGCAGGCGGGTGCCCTTGGCCGCCCAGTCGCGCGACGAGCCGGTGCCGTATTCCTTGCCGGCGAACACCACCAGCGGCACGCCCTCCTCGGCGTAACGCATGGCGGCGGTGTAGATCGGCAGGCGCTCGCCCGACGGCATATGCCTGGTCTCGCCGCCTTCGACGCCGGGGACCAGCTCGTTCTTGATGCGGGTATTGGCGAAGGTGCCGCGCATCATGATTTCGTGGTTGCCGCGGCGCGAGCCGTAGGAGTTGAAGTCGGCGGGCCGGACCTGGTAGCCGAGCAGATATTCGCCGGCCGGGCTGGTCTTCTTGATCGAGCCGGCAGGGGAGATGTGGTCGGTGGTGATGCTGTCACCGAGCACCGCGAGCGCCCGGGCACCTTTCACGTCGCTGACCGCACCCGGCTCGGCGGGCATCGCTTCGAACAGCGGCGGCAGCTTGACGTAGGTCGAGCCATCCTGCCACTGGTAGGTCATGCCCTCGGCGGTTTCGATCGTCCGCCACTCCTCCGGCCCCTGGAACACGTCGCTGTAGCGGGCACGGAACATCGCCGGGGTCAGCGCCTTGGCCAGCGCGTCGGCGATCTCCTGATTGGAGGGCCAGATGTCCTTCAGATAGACCGGCTGGCCGTCCTTGCCGGTGCCGATCGGGTCCTTGGCAAGGTCGATCGCCATGCTGCCGGCGAGCGCATAGGCGACGCACAGCGGCGGCGAGGCCAGGTAGTTGGCGCGGGTGTGGGGATTGACCCGGCCCTCGAAGTTGCGGTTGCCCGACAGCACGGCGCAGACCACCAGATCGCCTTCTTCGACCGCGGCGGCGATCGGATCGGGCAGCGGGCCGGAATTGCCGATGCAGGTGGTGCAGCCATAGCCGACCAGATTGAAGCCGAGCTGATCGAGATAGGTATCGAGCCCGGCCGCGGCCAGGTAGTCGGTCACCACCTGGGAGCCCGGTGCCAGCGACGTCTTGACCCAGGGCTTGGAGGTCAGGCCGAGTTCGACCGCCTTCTTGGCGACCAGGCCGGCGCCGATCAGCACGCTGGGGTTGGAGGTGTTGGTGCAGGACGTGATCGCCGCGATCACCACGGCACCCTGGGCCAGTTCGTAATCGGTGCCCTTGACCGGCACCGAGCGGGTCAGCTGGTCTTCGGAAACCTTGAAGCCCTTGCTCAGCTCGCCCTTGAAGGCATCGGCGGCCCCGGCCAGCAGGACGCGGTCCTGGGGCCGTTTCGGCCCGGCGAGCGACGGCTCGACCGCGCCCATGTCGAGTTCCAGGGTGTCGGTGAAGATCGGGTCGGGCGAACCCGCATCGCGCCACATGCCCTGGGCCTTGGCATAGGCCTCGACGAGCGCGACGCGCTCCGGCTCGCGGCCGGAGAATTCCAGATAGCGGATGGTCTCGGCGTCGATCGGGAAGATGCCGCAGGTGGCGCCGTATTCCGGGGCCATGTTGGCGATGGTGGCACGGTCGGCCAGGCTGAGGCTGTCGAGGCCGGGGCCGAAGAATTCGACGAATTTGCCGACCACGCCCTTCCGGCGCAGCATCTGGGTGACGGTCAGCACCAGGTCGGTGGCGGTGGTGCCTTCCTTCATCCGTCCGGTCAGTTTGAAGCCGATCACTTCGGGAATCAGCATCGACACCGGCTGGCCCAGCATGGCGGCCTCGGCTTCGATGCCGCCGACGCCCCAGCCCAGCACCGCCAGGCCGTTGACCATGGTGGTGTGGCTGTCGGTGCCGACCAGGGTGTCCGGATAGGCGACCGTGGCGCCGGTGCGCTGGTCGGTGTCGGTCCATACCACCTGGGCCAGATACTCGACATTGACCTGGTGGCAGATGCCGGTGCCGGGCGGCACGACGCGGAAATTGTTGAATGCCTTCTGGCCCCAGCGCAGGAAGGCATAGCGCTCGCCGTTGCGCTCGAACTCCAGGTCGACATTGGCCTTGAACGACGTGGCGGTGCCGAACTGGTCGACCATGACCGAGTGGTCGATCACCAGGTCGCAGGCGGATAGCGGGTTGATCTTGTTGGGATCGCCGCCCATGGAGACCATCGCCTCGCGCATCGCGGCGAGGTCGGCGACCGCGGGCACGCCGGTAAAGTCCTGCATCAGCACGCGCGCCGGGCGATAGGCGATCTCGCGGTCGCTGCGGCGATCGTTCAGCCACAGCGCCAGCGCTTTCACATCGTCGACGCTGACGGTGCGGTCGTCTTCGTAGCGCAGCAGGTTTTCCAGCAGGACTTTGAGCGAGAACGGCAGGCGCGAAAGGTCGCCGAGGCCGCCCGCCTCGGCCGCCTTGAGGCTGAAATAGTCGTAGCTCTTGGCGCCGACGGTCAGCGTGCGGCGGGTCTTCAGACAGTCATGTCCGGTGAAGGTGGTCAAGGGAAACCTCCGATGGTACCTGGCGGCGGCGGGGGTCCGGGCAGCGGGATCGCCGCGGGGATCGATTTTGTCGGCAGGTGTAGCGCGATTTGGCCCGGTACGCAAACGCCAGAGCCCCTGCGGATATTGGCTTCCTCGAATTAAAAAAAAGCCCCTCTCCCGGTGCGGGAGAGGGGCTGGGCTGTGGGTGGATTCCCGGCCCTTTTCCCCTGACCGGGGAGAAGGGCCTGACGAACCGACAGGCCAATCGGCCGGGTCGCCCGGATCAGGCGGCGGCGCTGTTTTGCTGGGCCTCCTCGCGGGCGATCCAGCGTTCCAGGATTTCGACGTGTTCGGCTTCTTCCTTGACGAATTCGTTGGCCATCGTCTTGATGTCCGGGTTGGTCGTGCTACCGGCGATGGTGTAGTAGAACTCGAAACCCATCTTTTCGCCCTGGAGAGCGGCCTTGAGTGCATCCAGCCGCGACAAGTTGGGATCGCCGGCCCATAACGCGGTACGCTCCGGGGTTTCCAGGTCGGGCCAGACATGGTCGCCGGGGGTGAACTTCTCGGCCTCGGTCGAGGATGCCCGCGACTTCGCTTCCTCGTAGTGCAAGCGCGAATAGCCGGCAAGCTGGCCGAACAACTCGCCGACCTCGGTGTTGCCAACCTCCTTCATGGCGGCGGCCAGCTTCTCGAAATGGCCGGCGGCCTCCAACTCGACCTGCATGGCGTAGCCGAGGAACTGGTCGACGGTCGTGATCTCTTGGCCACCCTTGTAGATGCGCGACGCGATCGACAGATGGGGCCGCTTCTTGGGCAAGGTTTGGTCGCCCTCGAAATAGACCAGGATGTCCTCGTCGCGGACGAAGCACTGGCAGGCCAGCCGGTAGCGCGGTGGCTTGTCATTGGTCTCGGTATCGTAAATCTCTTCCGGTGTGATCTTGCCGATCTGGCGCAGAAGCTCCTTTTCCTTCTCGGTCAGGCCGATGCCGTATTTTATGGTCTTGGAGATATGCTTGACTTCGATCAGGCACGACCCGCATTCGCCATCGCCGCAATCGAACGGGATCGGAATCTTGTGAGCCTTGGCGACCGAAAGCACGGTTCCGCGATGCCCGGCGATGGCGTAGACGGTGACGTCCTTTGCCATGACTGGGGATGTAAAGGTAACGTTGGCCATTGTTCTCCTCCTGGCGGCAGATGCCAGCCCCGAGAGCAAAAACCGCGCCAGTGACGAAAGATGCCGAATTCCAAGCGGATATTGCCCCAGGCAGCGCTCCGGCAGCGGGATTGGCCGAGGGCTATCCGACAGTCATGTCGCAAATGCAGCAAAGCTGGCGCGAAAGCCACGGGCTGTCGGCGGTCGGTCGGGGCCGATCAGGGGCCGATCAGGGACCGATCAGTGGACCGACGGGTTATTGCCGATAAAGGCGAGATAGGGCAGGCGGGCGAGCGCGTCAGCCGCCACCAGATAGGCGACGCTGAAGGCGACCAGGGAGGCCAGAAAATAGCCATAACCGTACCAGGGAAAGCCCAGCGCAGCGAACAGGCTGGTGGCGCCGAAATTGAGCGCGAGGAACACCAACTGCAGGAACAGGTTGCGCCGGCGCAGGTCGAAATAGGCCATCAGGACGGTCGCGAAGAGAAACAAGGTATGGAAAAAGGCCCCCAGCACGCCAAAGCGAAACATGCCGACCTGTAGGTAGTTTAGCCGAAACAGGCCGATAATCTGCGGAGCGAGAAAAATGCACGAGGCCGAGATCGCCCCCTGCAGGATGATCAAGCGGCGGATGCTGTCGAGTACCGCCCGGATGATCTGGCGGTGATTGGAGATGATGCCGTCGTAGTTGGCATGGCCTTGGATATCTTTATAAAATTTCTGGTAATTTTCAAAAAAATGCGTCTCGACGTTGACCGTGAAGATGGTCAGCGCCGGCACGATGGTCAGATAGGCGACGAACATCGCGCTGTCGTAGGCGGGGTAGACCGCCATCGCGCCGGCGACCATTTCCCGTTCGGGCACCGACCACATCACCCATTTGTCGACCCAGATCGCCATCTGGCTGACCAGGCCGATCAGGGCGAGGTCCCAGAACCGCCCGAAGCTGGCGAGCAGGGCGTGGAGGCGGGTGACCTGGTGGGGGTATTCGGCGAGGATGCGCGCGATCAGGCCGAACTTGATCAGGGCGAGGCCGAGGCTGAATCCGCCCAGCATGCCGACGGTGCCCCAGGGGGCCAGTGCCACGCCGCCGCCCAGCGCCACCACCATGCCGACCGCGAAGGCGACCGTGATCGCCACGAAATCTTTGAGCGCGCTCAAGAAGATCGAGACCGTCCAGATGCCGGCGACCAGGGCGAAATCGATGATCGCCGCGGCCTTTTCGAGCGGCTCCAGGGTGGTGGCGAACAGGTAGAACGGCACCGCCGTCGCCAGCGTGATGCCATAGGTCAGGCCGAGTCCGGCCAGCAACAGACCGGGCGCCAGGGCCACCGTGCGACAATAGATCGCATCGGCCAGGAAGCGGGTGGCGACCAGCACCACCGGCCCGGTCAGCACCACCGAGAAGGCGAAATTATAGATCACGATGACCCGGAACCGGACCAGTTCGTCGAGCGCGGTCAGGTCCTGGCTCAGGATGCTGAGCGTCCCCAGCGACAGGATCGTGAACAGCCACGGCCCCGACGAGATGACCGCGGCATGGGCGTAGCCCTGGAGCACGCCGATCAGATCGTCGCGGCGCGCCAGCTTGCGCAGGGCAAAGCCGATCCCGGCCATTATGCGACCTCCGCCGGTGCCCGCTGCCGGTCGGGGGCCTGCCGGCAGCTTTCGTAAAGCGCCCGGTACCGCCGGTCGATGGCGATCTTGTCGTAGTGGCGGCGGACACGCTCCCTGATCACCGCACCGCACTGATCGCGCCAGGCCCGGTCCAGCAGCAGAGCCGCCAGTTCGCGCGCGGTGTCGAGCGGCGAGGCCAGCGGCGTGATTGCCCCCCCTGCGCCCAGCGCCGGCGTCTCGTCGCCACGTCCGAGGATCAATTCGGCACAGGCGCCGACATCGGTGGCCACGGTCGGCACCCCGGCGGCACCCGCTTCCAGCACCACCAGCGGCATCGCCTCGCTGACGCTGGTCAGCGCAATGGCGTCGATCCGCCCCAGCCAGTCGGCGATCGTGACCCGGCCGGTAAACCGGACGGTGGCGCCGAGGTCGAGATGTTGGACCAGTTGCCGGCACTCCTCGACATAAGATGGGTCCTCCTCGGTCGGCCCCATGATCAGGGCGCAAAGTTCGGGCACATCGTCGCGCAGCCGGGCGCAGGCACGCAGGAAAGTCTTCACGTCCTTGATCGGCACCACCCGGCCGATCAGCGCGACGGTCGGCGGGTGGTCGCGGCTACGCTCGATCCTGGAATACCCGGCATAGTCGATGCCGTTGGGGATGATGCGCAGGCGTGTCGGATCGGCACCCTGACGGCGCTGGAAGTCCTGATTGCCGCCGTAGAGGGTAACGATCGGGTCGCAGGCGTCGTAACATGCCTTGGAATAGGAGGCGAAGGTATCGAGCCAGAGGTCGCGCAGGTCGCGCCTGGGCTTCTCGATCGCCAGTCCGGTCGCCGAGCCGTCGAACAGCCACTCCGCCATCAGGATCTCGATCCGGCGCTCGTTGGTATAGATGCCGTGCTCGGTGACCAGAGCGGGGCGGCCGGTCTCCAGTGCGGCCCGCGCGGCGTAAAGCCCGGCATAGCCGGTCGATACCGCGTGGTAGACCCGCGCCGCCGGCAGCGGCGACAGCAGGGTTGCGAACATGCCGCCGACCAGGGCGCGCCAGGTCCAGAAATAGTCCAGGAATGAGGCCTCGGGCATGTCGTCGCGGTACATCCGCACCAGCAGCGCCCAGGCCGGCTCGGAATTGAGCAGGATGCGCCGCCCCAGCCGGCCGCGGAGGGGGGCCACCACACTCAGCACCTCCGCCAGCGCGCCCTGGCCGCCGCCTCGCTGCATCCGGCGTAGCGCGGGCTCCAGGCGACGGAACAGCGCCGGCCGTCCCGGCAGCCACCACCAGCCGCGGTCGGGCTCCTGCAGGTAGACATGGGTCAAACCGGTGACGTTGACCGGCAATTGGTAGCGCGGCGCGCGCGTCGAGCGGTCGGCGACCAGGGCCACCAGATGAAAGGTCAGATCAGGATAGGCCTGGATCAGATCATGGGTCCAGGTCGACACCCCTCCCGCAACATAGGGGTAGGAGCCTTCGAGCAGCAGGCAGACATCGGCGGCTGGTGGCACTGTCACAGGCGGCTCCAGTTTGGGCTCCCCCAGGGGAACGCTACGCCGTTCCGCCGGCCCCCGGTCAGACACAAGGCCTCAGGCACGCCTGACGCCGGGCAAGACGGCGGAGCCGCGCAAGCGCGTGCGGGACCGTCGGCGAAGCCTCGTCGGGAACAACATAGGCCAGCGGCTCAGCCGCGAAACCAGCGATTTCCGCCGTCGGCATGGTTGTGCGCCGGGAAGACGATACCGGCATCCGGGTCAGGCGACCGGTGGCGCCGGTTGCGCCCGGAGTCAACGCATGCTTGCCCGTCCTCCGCAGTCGGGTCGGGCCAGGTGCCGCAACCCCGGGCTGGTTGAAGCCGTTCTTGCGTTGGCTGGGGCTTTGAGGTTTCGGACCCACGCGCGACCGAATGTCGCCAATCCAACACTGAACCGGGCGGAGTTTGTGGCTTTGCCCACAGCGGGGTTTTTCGGATCAAATCCAACTGATTGATAAAGCGTGATAAAAATAATGGCCTGGATCCTGCATCCCTATTTCCCCGGACCAACCATGGATTGTTGAGGCATTGGGGCGCCGACGGCGCCGGAGCGGGAGTCCGGATCATGGGAAACGTAGTGCCCTTGAGCAATATTCTGGGTGTCGGCGAGTTGATGGTACCGGCGGTCGATCCGACCGGCTGTGCCAGTTCGGCCTGCGGCTCGTCGGACGGTCCCGACGGCATGCCCGACGCGGTGTGGAACAAGGTCAAGGACCATCCCTGCTACAGCGAAGAGGCGCATCACTACTACGCCCGCATGCATGTCGCGGTAGCGCCAGCCTGCAACATCCAATGCAACTACTGCAACCGCAAATACGATTGCGCCAATGAAAGCCGGCCGGGCGTGGTCAGCGAGCGGCTGTCGCCCGACCAGGCGGCGCTCAAGGTCGCGGCGGTCGCCGCCGAGATGCCCCAGCTCGCGGTGGTCGGCATTGCCGGCGCCGGCGACGCGCTGGCCAATCCCGAGCGCACCTTCCGCACCTTCGAGCTGATCCGGAAGCAGACCCCCGACATCAAGCTGTGCCTGTCGACCAATGGCCTGGCCTTGCCGGACCATGTCGACCGGCTGAAGGAACTCGATATCGATCATCTGACGATCACCATCAACATGGTCGATCCCGAGATCGGCGTGCAGATCTATCCGTGGATTTTCTACAATCATCGCCGCTGGCACGGGCTGGAGGCTTCGACCCTCCTGCATCAGCGCCAGATGGAGGGATTGGAGAAGGCGGTCGCCGCCGGCATCCTGGTCAAGGTCAATTCGGTGATGATCCCCGGCATCAACGACCACCACCTGGCCGAGGTCAACCGCCGGGTGCGCGAGGCCGGTGCCTTCCTGCACAATATCATGCCGCTGATCTCCGACCCCGCCCACGGCACCCATTTCGGGCTGACCGGCCAGCGCGGCCCCTCGCCTGCCGAACTCAAGGCGTTGCAGGATCACTGCGAGGGCGAGATCAAGGTGATGCGCCATTGTCGCCAATGCCGGGCCGACGCCATCGGCATGCTGGGCGACGACCAGGGCGCCAAATTCGGCAACGACGCGGTCGCCGCAATGGCGCCGCCCGATGCCGCCGCCGCCGAGGCGGCACGCCAGGCCTATCGTCAGCACATCGAGGCGGAGCGGCTGGAGCGTCGGCGCAACCGTGCCCAGGTCCGGGCCCGAATCGTCGGCGCCGCGCCGCGCACCAGGCCGGCCGAACCGCCGGTTCTGGTGGCGGTGGCGACCAGCGGCGGCGAGCGGATCAATGTTCATTTCGGCCACGCCAAGGAATTCCAGGTGTTCGAGGTCGGCGCCAAGGGCGCCCGCTTCGTCGGCCATCGCCGGGTCGAGACTTATTGCGAGGGCGGCAGCGGCGATGGCGGCGTGCTCGATGGCATCGTCACCGCGATTGGCGACTGCGCCGCGGTGATGGTCGCCAAGATCGGCGACTGCCCGAGCCAGACCCTTCGCGACAAGGGGATCGAACCGATCGATCGGTTCGCGTTCGGCTATATCGAAGAGTCGCTGCTGACCTTCTTTGCCGAACGCCGTGCCGCCACGCTGACCCCGGTACGCGTCGCCTGAGCTGTTCTGTCTTTCCAACCCGCCTTAAGCCACCTAACCGTCAGCCCCCTTTGCCGGAGACCCAGCCATGGCCCTGAAGATCGTCAAGAGTGAATGCACCGTCTGTGGTGCCTGCGAGTCCGAGTGCCCCAACCAGGCGATCAGCTTCAAGAAGGGCACCTATGTAATCAACCCGGAGAAATGCACCGAATGCGAGGGCCAATTTGACATGCCCCAGTGCGTCGCCAACTGCCAGGTCGACGACTGCATCGTGCCGGCCTGACCGCTTGCCCGGGAGCTCGGCAGCAACGGTCCCGGCGGCCTGCCACCGGGACGGAAAGAAGAGGGAGGAGATGAGCGACATCGACAAGGCGGTCGACTGGCTGGAGCGGCCGGTCGACTGCACCCAGTGCGCCTTGAACGCGGGCTTGGCCGGTGGCCGCTGCGAGCCGCTGCGGGCCTGCGTGCACGACCGCTATGCCAAACGTATTCACCGCTTCTTCCAGCGCAACCCGGAGCAGGCGCCGGCTTATCTCAACCACCCCTATTTCGAGGTCCGGGCGGCTGCGGCGCGGGTTGCGCCGATCTTCTCGCTGCCCCGGCTGATCGACGACAAGGACGAGGCGGTTCGGTGCAGCGTCGCCCGCCGGCTGCCCCACCGGCTGCTGCTCAAGCTGCGGAACGATCCCGACCGCGAGGTCCGGATCATCGTGGCCAGCCGGCTGGACGGCGGTGACCTGGCGCCGATGATCGGCGATCCCGACTATTCGGTGCGGCTGTGCGTGGCGCGCCGAGCGCCCGACGGCATGTTGCCCGCCCTGATGCGCGACGACGATGCCGAGGTCCGGCTGGAAGTCGCCCGGCGGATTGCCATGGAATGGTTGTCGACCATGGCCTGGGACGAGAGTGCCCGGGTGCGCCTGGTGGTGGCCCAGCGTCTGCCGGCGGAAAAATTGGCCGCCCTGATCAGAGACCCGGACTGGTGCGTCCGGTTCGTGGTCGCCTGCCGGATCGACGAGGAATATCTCGACCGTCTGGCTCGCGATCCCATCGCCGAAGTCCGCGAAGCCGCGCACAGCCGAGGACTGACCCCAACTCTGGCTCCACCCTTGGCTGCAGGATCCTGAGCGATATGACCATGACCAATGAAGACAGCGTGACCGCCGACACCGAGGCGAAGGCCCCCGGCGAGCTGTCCGGCCCGCCCGCCTTCGAGATCGGACAGAAGGTGCGGGCAAAAAAGGCAATCCGCAACGACGGCACCTATCCGGGGCGCGAGATCGGCGAGGTTCTGATCGATACCGGTGATCTCGGTTACATCAACAATATTGGCACCTATCTCCAGCTCTACTATATTTATGCGGTGGATTTCTACGATCGGAAAGCCTTGGTCGGCATGCGCGCCGCCGAGATGGAAGTGGTCGATGCCCACAGCAACCGGCCCAAGGACGACCCGGCCTGACGTCGTTCGACCCCGCCCCGGCCAACCCGAGTTTGCCCCGAGTCCGATGATCTATCTCGACAGCAACGCCACCACGCCGATGGCTCCCGAGGTTCGGGCAGCGATGCTGCCGTTCCTCGATGAGCTGTTCGCCAACCCGTCGAGCCCGCATGACAGCGGGCGCGCGGTGCGGCGGGCGGTCGAGGCGGCGCGGGCGGCGGTGGCGGGGCTGCTCGGCGCCATGGCCGACGAGATCATGTTTACCGGCAGCGCCACCGAAGCCAACCACGCCGCGATCCTCGGCAGTCTCGCCGAGTCCGGAGATCGCCGCCGGGTGGTGGCGTCCTCGGTCGAGCATCCGGGGATACTGCTGTTGCTGCGGGAGCTGGAGCGCCGCGGCCATCCGGTGACGCTGGTGCCGGTCGATCGCTGCGGCCGGCTCAGGCTCGACGCCCTGGCCGCGGCGGTTACCCCGGATACCGCGGTGGTTTCGGTGATGTGGGCGAATAACGAGACCGGAACCATCATGCCGGTCGCCGAGGCCGGCACGATCGCCCGCGCCGCCGGTGCCCGCTTCCATTGCGATGCCACCCAGGCGGTCGGCCGCGTGGCGATCGATCTTGGCGGACTGCCGATCGATCTGCTCACCTTGTCGGCGCACAAGTTCCACGGTCCCAAGGGGATCGGCGCATTGGTCGTGCGACGCGGCACCGCATTGGCGCCGCTGATTCATGGTCACCAGGAGCGCCGGCGTCGCGGCGGCACCGAAAACGTGCTCGGCATCGCCGGCCTGGGGGCTGCCGCCAGGCTTGCAGCCGAGGGGCTGGCGGCGGGGGAGGGGAGGGCGATCGCGACGCTGCGCGACCGCCTGGAGAGCGGCATCCTTTCCGGGCTGGCGGGGGCCCTTGTCAACGGTCCGGTCGGCGATTCGGCCGGGCGCCTGCCCAATACCGTCAATATCCGGTTCACTGACGCCGGGGGCCGCCCGATCGATGCCGAGGGCCTGCTGATCCACCTCGACCGCCTGGGCATCCAGGTCTCGCTTGGGGCCGCCTGCGCCGGTGGCGGTCGCGAGCCGTCCCATGTTCTGCTGGCCCAGGGCCTGACCCCTGCCGAGGCTATGGCCAGCCTGCGCTTTTCGCTCAACCGCACCACCAGCGGTGCCGATATCGAGCGGGTCCTCGACCAGTTGGGACCGCTTCACGCCCGGCTCGCTGCCTGAGCCATTTCACCTGGGAGTAATTGATTAATGAAAGTGATGATCCGCAAGGTCGGAGAGGTTTTCACCATCTATGTCGGCAAGAAGGACCTCGAAGAGCCAATCATCGAAATGGAAAAGCCGACCCTGTGGGGCGGTTGGGTCAAGGTCGCCAATGGTTGGACCCTCGATTTGCCCGAACTGCCGGCCGACACCCGGTTGCCGATTACCGTCGAAGCGCGCAAGCGCAGTGGGGATTGAGTGGACCTGTCAGCGGAATTTGCCAAGATCCGGGCCGGGCTCGGCGAGCGCCGGGTGGTCCCCTATCTTGGGTCCGGCGTGTTCGAGCCGGCACTCGGCGGATGTTCGGTGCCGATCAGCCGGCCGGAACTGGCGGCGGCACTGGCCGCGGTGGTGCCGGTACCGGGACGCATCCGTGGCCAGTTGTCGACGGTGGCCCAGTACATCGAAGGCAAGCGCCATCGCAAGACCCTGAACGGTGCGCTGGCCTCGCTGTTTGCCGAGCCGGCGCCGCTGACCCCGGCCCATCGCTGGGTCGCCGGGCTGCCGCCGCCGCCTTTGGTAGTCGACACCTGGTACGACGACGCACTGGCCCGCGCCCTGGCGGCAGCGGCGCGGCCGCCGGAAAGCTGGTGCATGATGGTCGGCCAAAGCCACCCCCAGACCCTCGGTCACTGGGTCAAGAGCTACTCCGGAGCCGGCAAACCGATCGCCGAGAAGGAGGTCGCGCTGGCCCAGACCATCGTCTACAAGCCGTTCGGCGGCATGGTGCCGGAACCGGGCTTCGTCATTTCCGACTCGGATCTGGTCGAGGTGCTGACCGAAATCGACATCCAGACCCCGATCCCGCAGGCGATCCAGGACCGCCGGGGCGGCCGGCACTTTCTCTTCCTTGGCTGCCGCTTCGACGACGAGGTCGCGCGCACCTTCGCTCGCCAGATTTCCAAACGCTCGAGCGACCGCCACTGGGCGGTGATCGAGGGCGGGCTGTCGCGCAATGAGGCACGCTTCGTCGAAGAGGGCGGCATCGTCGTGCTCGACCTGCCGCTGGTCGAAGCGATCGGGCGTCTGGCCTGCTGACGCCCCCCACCGCTGCCCATCCACCGTTGCATAGACGAAAAACAAAAAATGACTCCGGAACGAGTGCGAGATCGGGCGCTTGGGGCGTATCTGGGCTTGGCCTGCGGCGATGCACTGGGCGCTACCGTTGAGTTCCTGACCCGGCGCGAGATCGCCCATGGCTATGGCGTCCATCGCGAGATCATCGGCGGTGGCTGGTTGCGCCTGCGGCCCGGTCAGGTCACCGACGACACCGAGATGAGCCTCCATCTCGGCCGCGCGATTCTGGCGGCGCAAGGTTGGGATCTGACCATGGTCGCCGACGAATTTGTCCAGTGGTGGCGGGGCCACCCGGTCGATATCGGCAATACCACCCGGCGCGGGATCGGTCGCTATATCAATTCCGGCAGCTTTGCCGGGCCGGTCGCCGAATCCGACGCCGGCAACGGTGCGGCGATGCGCAACCTGCCGGTGGTGCTGGCGACGCTGGGTGACGACGCGGCGTTCGAGCGCCAGACCCTGGAACAGGCCCACATCACCCACAACAACCCGCTGTCCGATGCCGCCACCCTGGCCTTGGGCCATATGGTGCGGGCGCTGATCCATGGCGGAATGATCCGGGATGTCCGGGACATCGCCAACCGGCTTGCCGCCGACCACCGTGTCTTCAGATTCTCGCCCTATCGCGGCCGATCCACCGCCTATATCGTCGATACTGTTCAGACCGTGCTCCATTTCTATTTCGAAACCGACGGCATCGAAAATTGCATCGTCGAGACGGTCAACCAGGGCGGTGACGCCGACACCACCGGTGCCATCGCCGGCATGCTGGCGGGCGCGACCTATGGCGCCTCGCAGCTGCCGCCGCGCTGGTTGCGGCGGCTGGATCCCGCGGTCAAGTCCGAGATCGAGGCCCAGACCGCCGGCCTGCTCGGCCTGTCCGGGATGCCGTTGCCAAGCGCCGTGTGACGCCAGCCCCCGGTTGGGCGGTTCGCCGGGAAGCTTGGGATGACAAGCGGCGGGCGGCCGATTACTCTGGCGCCTCGGGTGCTCCGAGCGAGACTGAGGTGCAGGGCCATGGCGGCGATTGACGGTTCGGTGGTCACCCGGTGGGCGGTCCAGGCGGCGGCGGTATTGTGTCTGTTCCTGCCCGCGCCGGTTTGGGCGGCTGGCGGGGCCGATTGCACCAAGGCCAAAACGCCCGACGAGAAGGTCATCTGCGCCAGTCCGGCGCTTGGCCGGGTCGACCGCGAGATGGCCGCAAGTTACCGCGGCCTGCTGCAGGCGGTGGTGGCGCTCGGGCCCGCCGCCGAGCAACGGCTGAAGGAAGGCCAGCGCGGTTGGGTCGCCGGACGCGGTGCTGCGTGCGGCCTGGCCCGCGATGTCGAAGTCACCGCTGAGACCCGCCCGGCCTTCACCGAATGCCTGGCCGAACTCTATGCGGCCCGCGCCCGCGAGCTTGAGGGCATCCGTGCCGGCTTGCCGCTGAGTGCCGCGATCGCGGCGATTGCCGTCACCGAAAGCGTGGCGCAGCAGCATTACGAGATCGACGCCCGCTATCCCCAGATCGCCGATGCCGGAATTGCCGGGGCCGACGGATTCAACCGGCGAATCAAGGAGCAGGTGACCGAGCTGATCGGGCAGAGCCAGCGGGAATTTGCCGAAATGGCCGCTGATCCGCCGGATTCGGACGGGGCCGGTCCCGAGTCTGGGTCGTCGCTGTGGCTGCGCTACGATGTTTTCTTCCCCAGTCAGCGTCTGATCTCGGTGCGATTCGAGATCAGTACCTATTTCGCCGGTGCCGCCCACCCCAACACCCAGTATTCGTCGATCACCTTCGACCTCGCCGGCGGGCGCCAGTTGACGCTTGCGGATCTGGTCGGACCCGGCGACGATTGGCAGGGGGTGATTGCGCGCCACTGCCTGTCCGAACTGAAGCGGGTCTCGGAGCAGCACGACATCGGCTTTCTGCCCGACGATGCCAGCGCCGCGGTGTCGGAGACGGTGGCCGATTTCACCAACTGGAGCATCGCCGCGGGGCGCGCGATCATCACCTTCAATGCCTATTCGGTGTTCTCCTATGCCGCCGGACCGCAGGAGGTCGAGGTGCCGTTTGCGCTGCTGAAGCCCTATCTGCGCGCCGATGCTCCGGTGCCGCTCAAGTGAGACGATCGGCCGCAGCGCAGCGCGGCGATGCCCCCCCTGTCTAGGTTGCCAGGGTCGAAAGCCCCGGTTTGTTCTTGCAATAAGTATGCGAGAGGTGGATTCTAAAGTCTGACACCCGGACGATGGAGTATTCAGTGTCGACATTGGCAGGCAAGGCGCCGGCGGCTCGGCACACTGGTTTTCCCGGCCCCCATGGGATGGGTTTTCCCGGTTCCCTGGTCATCGCCGACGACGGCTCGATCGCGGCCGACAACCCAGGAATTGTCCAGCTTTGTCAGATGCTGTCGGCATTCGGACGGGTCGCGCGGCGGGTCACCTTCGCCTGGGCCGACGACGGGCGGATGGCCCCCAGCCTGCAGAACCTTCCGGTCAAGCTGCACCCGATCGCCTGTCGCGAGGGCGATGGGTCGCGCCGCACCGTCGATTTCGTGCTGCGCTTGATGCCGTGGCTGTATCGGACCGCCAATTCGGTGCCGCTGCTGGTCACCCGCAACCTCGGCGTGGCTCTGGCGGCCCAGGCCTTTGTGCCGCGGGTGCTGCTGGAACTGCGCCACGAGCCGTCAAACACTGCCCGCCGGCTGCTGCCGCTGCTCGGGCGGCGGGTTCGCATCGCCACCGTATCCAATCGTCTGCGCGAGCATCTGATCGAGGCCTACGGGTTCCGGCCGAAGCGGGTGTCGACCTGCCATGACGGCGCCGATTTCTGCCGTTTCGCCGCCGCCGAACCGTTGCCGACCAATTGTCGGCCGGTACCGCAGATGTATGGCTCGTTCATTCACCTGTGCTACGGCCTGCCCAGCCCCGGTGCGGGGTTGTCGGCGATCCGCTACGCCGCTGAAAGCCTGCCCGACCATGGTTTCGTGGTGGCTGGCGGCAGCGGCGAGGAGGTGGCGGAGGCGCGGCGGGCCAGCTTCGATCTGCCCAACGTCCATTTGACCCCGGCGGTGGCCCCGGACGATGTGCCGCGGCTGCTGCGCTCCTATTCCAGCGTGCTGCTGCCTCATCACGAGACCGGCGCCGCCGAGCGCTGGATGGTGCCGCCGCGGCTGTTCGAGGTGCTGTCCAGCGGCATGCCCGCGGTGGTCAACAGCCAGGCGCCGGTGACCGAGGTGGTCGGCAGCGAGCACGTCAATTTCTTCGATGGCAGCCAGCCGCACTCCCTGGTCGCGGCCCTGCTGCGGCTTCAGGCCGACTTGCCGCGGGCGCGCATCCGCGCCGCCGCCGCCCAGCATCTGGCGGCGGAACGGTTCACCTGGGATCAGCGCGCCCAGCGCATGATCGCGTTCGGCGCCGCCGATGCGCCGTTGCGTCCCCGGCGCACGCCGCACTACCAAACTCCATAACCGCCGATCGCCGGCAGGACGCGCATTTGCGTCACGCCGGCGATCAAATCGTCACGACCGCCTGCGGGCGCGACGAACGCCCCCCTTGACGGCCGAGGGGTGAACGCTCACCTTCGCGCCACCATGGTGACGATGTACGGTACCTGTGTGGCGGTTTCCGGGCTCGGTATCCTGCTTCGCGGCGCCTCGGGTTCGGGCAAGTCGGATCTGGCGCTGCGCCTGATCGACGCGGGCGCGGTGCTGGTCGCCGATGACCAAGTGGTGATCCGGATGGAACAGGACAGGCTGATCGCCAGCGCGCCGACTGCCCTGGCCGGTTTACTCGAAGTGCGCGGGGTGGGGTTGCTGCAGGTCGCGTCGGCGCCGGCCGCACCCCTCGGCCTGATTGTCGACCTGGTCGCGGCGGACACGGTCGAGCGCGTTCCCGAAGCCAGATTCACAGCCGTGCTCGGCCGCCCGGTGCCGCATCTGGCGCTGGCCCCGTTCGAAGCCTCCGCCGCGGCCAAGCTGCGCCATGCCGCCGCCGCGGCACGCGCGGGGACTCTGTTTCAGGTTCCCGCAGACCCCCGATCCCCCGCCCCCTGTTCGCCACCATGATCGCCCGATGACCGCATTCGCCCCCCCGCCGCCGCGACCGCTGGTGCTGGTCACCGGCCTTTCCGGCGCCGGCCTGTCGACGGCCCTGAAGGCTTTGGAGGACCACGGCTACGAGGCGGTCGACAATCTGCGCTTGTCGCTGGTGATGGCGCTGGTCGAGCAGAGCGATGCCATGCACCGGCCGCTGGCGATCGGCATCGACAGCCGGACTCGCGACTTCGATTCCTATATCTTCCTTGAACAGCTGGCGGCGTTGCAACGGCGGGCGGATCTGACCGTCCGCCTGGTATTTCTGGACTGCTCCGACGAGGTGCTGCAGCGCCGGTTCACCGAGACCCGGCGGCGCCATCCGCTGGCGGCCGACCGCCCGGTGGCCGACGGCATCCAGCGGGAGCGGATTCTGCTTGCGCTGTTGAAGGACCATGCCGACACCACGATCGATACCTCCGACCTCTCGATCCGCGATCTGCGCCGCCTGGCGGTGGGGCATTGCCGGCTTGACGGCGATTCCGGACTGAACGTCTTCGTCACCTCGTTCTCGTTCCGGCTCGGTCTGCCGCGCGAGGCGGATCTGGTGTTCGACGTGCGTTTTCTCGACAATCCCTATTACGTGCCGTCCCTGCGGCCGCTGAGCGGCCTGGATGCCGGGGTTGTCGAGGTGGTGACCGCCGACCGCGACTTTGCCGCCTTCTTCGAGCATCTGACCGGTTTGTTGAGGTCGCTGTTGCCTCGCTACAACCAGGAGGGTAAGAGCTACCTGACGATCGCGATCGGCTGCACCGGCGGCCGCCACCGTTCGGTCGTGGTTGCCGAACGTCTCGCCGGTTGGCTGCGCGACGAAGGCTACAAGGTCGGCTCGAGCCATCGTGACCTGGAACGCTCCGGCCTGGAACGCTCCGGGCTGCGGCCGGGGTAGGGCGAAGCCGGGACGACACGCGAATGGGACGGCGCGGGGCTGGAGCAAGGGTAAACCCGATGATCGGAATGGTTCTGGTGACCCACGGGCGTCTTGCCGAAGAATTCATCGCGGCCTTGGAACATGTGGTCGGCCCCCAGGACGGGATCAGGGCGGTGTGTATCGGCCCCGACGATGACATGGAGCAGCGCCGCCAGGACATCCTCGACCGGGTGGCCGAGGTCGAGCAGGGCGAGGGCGTCGTTCTGCTGACCGATATGTTCGGCGGCACGCCCAGCAATCTGGCGATTTCGGTGATGGATCAGGCCAGGGTCGAGGTGATCGCCGGCATCAATCTGCCGATGCTGATCAAATTGGCCAGCGTGCGCAACAGCGAGACCCTGGGCATGGCGGTGGCGGCCGCCCGCGACGCCGGCCAGAAATACATCAACATTGCGTCGTCGTTGTTGGCGGAGGGCTGAGGCGATGGACTCGGTCAACCACAAATGCCCCGGTGCCGAGGCGGTCGAAACCGCCGGGGAGGTCTGCGAATGCGCCACGATCTGCAATCGGCGTGGCCTGCACGCCCGCGCCGCCGCCAAATTCGCCAAGCTTGCCGGCCAGTTCGACTGCGATATCGAGGTCAAGCGCAACGACGTCGTGGTCAGTGCGCAGTCGATTATGGGGCTGATGATGCTGGCGGCCTCGCCCGGTACCACGATCGAGGTGTGTGCCTACGGGGTTGAAGCGGAGCCGGCGGTGGGCGCCCTGGTCGCATTGATCCGGCGCAAGTTCGATGAAGACTGACCCGCTGGCGGCGACCCAACGGAGTCTTCCCGGTCTAGGAGTTTCGGCCGGCATCGCGATTGGTCCGGCCCATGTCGTCGAGACCGGCGTGGTTCAGGTGCCCGAATATTGCCTGCCCGAGGATCAGGTCGACACGGAAAAGCAGCGCTTTGCCGAGGCTTTGACCAAGGCCCGACGCCAGCTGCGCAAGCTGAAAGCGAAATCGGAGACCTTGCCCGAGGCGGCGGCCGAAGAGATCGGCTTCCTGCTCGAGGCCCATCTGTCGATGGTGACCAATTCGCGGCTGACCCGCGGGGTTGAGCGCCGAATCGAAGATCGGCTCAATGCCGAGGCCGCGGTTCAGGCCGAAATCGCGGAAATCGCCCATTCTTTCGCCAGCATCGACGATGCCTATCTGGCGGCTCGCATAGCCGATGTCCGCGAGGTTGGCAGCCGGCTGATCCGCAATCTGCTGCAGCACGATTACCAGGCGTTTTCGGTGCTGCCGCCGGGCTCGGTGATCATCGCCGAGGACCTGACCCCGGCCGATACCGCGCTTTTGGATCCCCGCGTGGTCGCCGGATTCGCCGCGGTGCTGGGCGGCGCGGAGGGCCACACCGCGATCATGGCACGCTCGCTGGGCTTGCCCGCGGTGGTCGGGGTCGCCGGCTTGATGGCCGGATTGCGCAGCGGCGACACCGTGATCATCGACGGCATCGGCGGCCGGGTGATCGTCAACCCGTCCGCGGAAACCCTGGCGCTCTATCGTCAGCGCCAGGACGAGCGCGCACGCGAACGCGAGCAGTTGAAGGGCTTGCGCAAGCTGCCGGCGGTGACGCTCGACGGCACGCCGGTGGTGCTCAATGCCAATGTCGAGCTGCCGCGCGAGGTCGAGGCGGTCGTTTCTGCCGGGGCCGCGGGCATCGGTCTGCTGCGCACCGAATTCCTGTTCATGAACCGCAGCGACCTGCCCGACGAGGACGAACAGTACCGGGTACTGTGCGAGGTCGTCAGTGGCATGAACGGGCGGCCGGTGACCGCACGCACCCTCGACGTCGGCGGCGACAAGCTGGCGGTGGCGCTTGACGGGTATTTCGGCGAGCCGGCCAATCCGGCGCTGGGCCTGCGCGCGATTCGTCTCGGCTTGCGCGAACCGCGCCTGTTGGAGACCCAGCTCGCCGCGATGCTGCGTGCCGGCGCCCATGGGCCGTTGCGCATCCTGTTGCCCTTGATCTGCTCGGTCAGCGAGGTGGTGCGGGTGCGCGAGATGCTGGTCACGGTCGCCCGGCGGTTGAAGCGCCGCGGCGTCAAGATCGCCGACCCGCTGCCGCCGCTGGGCGTGATGATCGAGGTGCCCGGAGCCGCCCTGGCCGCCGACGCGCTGGCCGCGGTTGCCGATTTCTTCGCGATCGGCACCAACGACCTGACCCAGTACACCTTGGCGATCGACCGCGGCGACGATCAGGTTGCTTCCCTTTACGAGCCGCTGCACCCGGCGGTGCTGCGCCTGATCCAGTTCGCCACCGAAGCCGCGCTGCGGGCGCGCTTGCCGGTCAGCGTCTGCGGCGAGATCGCCGGCGACCCGCGCTACACCGCGTTGCTGCTGGGCCTGGGGGTGCGCGAGCTGTCGATGGTGCCGGGCGCGGTGCCCTTGGTGAAGCGGCGCATCCGCTGCCTCGACCTCAATGCCGCGACCCGGCGCGCCCACGTCATCATGGATCAGAGCGACAGCGCGCGGATCGCCGCCCTGCTCGACGGGTTCAACGAGGGTGGTTGATCGGTCTGCGCGATTTTTTCGGCGTCCTGTGATGACCGTCACAGCGGGACCGGGGAGGCCCGGCTATGCTTCCTCTCGTTCGATCGCTGTGAGAGACCCTTGGGTGTCGTAGCTACGCTGCGACACCCATTTTTTGTGTATTGTGTCTCTGATGTCCGGGTCAGGAGAGTTTCGATGAACAGGCAGTCGCGACCCCGCGGTCGATTCGTTGCCGCAGTGATCGGTTCGGCGATGGTGCTTGGCGCGGGCTGGAGCCAGGCAGCCGGGGATGCCGTGCTGCGCGCCCAGAGCGAGGCAGTCGGCAATGCGATCAACAGCCAGGTCCAGGACCGGCTGCGGCCGATCAGGCCGGCGGCGGCCGGCGATACCCTGATCGCGACCACCGGCACCATGGTCCGCGCCGAACCGCACCGCGACGCCCGTGTGGTCGGCTATCTGCTCAAGAACCAGGAGATCAAGGTGATCGCTCAGGTGCCCGGCTCACAATGGCTTCAGGTCGATGGCAGTTTCGGCCTGGGTTTCGTGTTCGGCCCGTTGCTGGCCGTGAAGGCGCAATAGCGACGAGCTATCCGGCCAGGGGGGTATCAGCCGGCGTCCGGGCACCACGGCTGGCGGTGGCCGCCGCGGTAGGGGCGGGCGAGGCCGGCATCCAGCAGGGCCTGGGACAGGTCGGTACCGGCGCCGGTGACTACGCGGGCGCGCACCCGGCCGCCATATTTGTCGGGGCGGATGTCGTGGAGCTGGGCGGCGGCGCCGTCGCCGAGCAGCCGCTCGACCAGGCCGCGCGCCGCCACGGCCAGATCGCGCTCCTGCGCGCAGTGGCCGTGCAGCTCCGGAGCATCGACGCCGTCGAGCCGGACCGCGATCTCGATATAGGCGCCGAGCCAGACATGGGCCCGCACGTCGAGGGTATCGCCATCGACAACCCGCACCACCTCGGCGGCGACCGGCCCGGCGACCAGGTCGGCACCGCCATGGGCATAGGCGATCACGGCGCCGGTCAGGGAACCGGCCAATGCCGTCGGAAGTGCGATCCGCCCCAGCCAATCCCTGCGCGCCACCGGTGATCCCTCCCCGACATCTTGGGCCAGGGCATCCGATGCGCCCGAGCCGACGGCGGGGACTCTATCCCGACGCGAAGAACAAAAAAAGAACTTTTATAGGTAGTCGTTCCTAGGCGCGATGTCGCGCCGAGGGCGGATGGGCTCGAGGCCGACCGGCTGGGGCGGCCTGTCCGATCGGCGAATCGGTCGCCGGGAATTTTCCGGCCCCCAGCGCCGCAGGCGCAGCCCTAATCGGCGCCGCAGGCGCAGCCCTAATCGGCGCCGCAGGCGCGGCCCTGATCGGCGCCGCAGGCGCGGCCGGCCCAGCTCAGAAATCGCTGCAGCGGCCCTTGCGTTCCCAATCGCCGTAGCGGGTCGGTTCGGGGCCGGTGGGGCCGCCGAGTTCGCCGGGCTTTTGCACCGGTATCGCCGGCGGCGGTGGCGTGGCGGCGCCTGGAACGGCGGGGTCAGCCGCGGAGACGGCATCGGCAAGGGCGGCGGGCGGGGCCGAAATGGCATTGTCGTTGGTCATGGCGCAACTATGGCGCGGAAACTGCTGTGCGCCAAGCCCCGGACGCGGCCATGGCCTTGAACCCGCCTTGGCCGCGATGCCATATCTCGGGTCGCGGGCAAATTCCCCTTTTTTGGCGCCAACATGAACAGCTACGTCAAGACCATGGTTCTTCTGGCCGGCATGACCGCGCTGTTCGTCATGTTCGGCGGGCTGATCGGCGGCCGCACCGGCATGATGTTCGCCTTTGTCGCGGCGCTGGTGATGAATCTGATCGCCTGGTGGAATTCCGGCGAGATGGTGCTCAACATGTATGGCGCGCGCGAGGTCTCGGTGCAGACGGCACCCCAGCTGTTCGGCATCGTCCAGCAGCTGGCCTTCCGTGCCGGGCTGCCGATGCCGCGGGTATTCGTGATCGAATCGGACCAGCCCAACGCCTTCGCCACCGGCCGCGACCCGCGCCATGCCGCGGTTGCCGCCACCACCGGCCTGCTGAACCGTCTCAGCCAGAACGAAGTCGCCGGCGTGATTGCCCACGAGCTGGCACATGTCAAAAACCGCGATACCCTGATCATGACGATCACCGCCACCCTCGCCGGGGCGATCGCCATGATGGCCAATTTCGGCATGTTCTTCGGTGCCGCGCGCAGCAGCGACGAACGCAACGACCCCGGTCCGATCGCGACCATCCTGCTGGCGATCCTGGCGCCGCTCGCGGCCATGCTGGTGCAGATGGCGATCAGCCGGACCCGCGAATACGAGGCCGATCGCATCGGCGCCCAGATCTGCGGCCAGCCGAACTGGCTGGCCAATGCCCTGACCAATCTCCACGCCGTGGTCGCACGGGTGGAAAACCCGGTTGCCGAAACCCATCCGACCACCGCCCATCTGTTCATCGTCAATCCGCTGCACCGCGGTGGCGCCTTCGCCGGGCTGTTTTCGACCCATCCGCCGATGGATGAGCGGGTTCGCCGCTTGCGCCGGATGGCCGGCAGCGATGCGCCGCCGCCCGGCAGCGCTACGCCCCGCTATGGTACCGGGCGGACCACCCGCCATGGGCCGTGGAGCGGCAAGGGCTCCGGCTCCAGCGGCCCCTGGGGCTGAACCGCCGCCCCCGACCTTGTTCAGGAGTACACCGGTTGGCTCTGACCGCGCCGGAACGGCGAATCGTGCTGCTGATCGCGGGCGTGCAGTTTGTCGCGATCCTCGATTTTATGATGGTGGTGCCGCTCGGCCCCGATTTTGCCGCCGTACTCGGAATTCCCGCCGCCCATATCGGCTGGATCGGCGGCGCCTACTCGCTCGCCGCCTGCCTGTCCGGGCTCGCCGGCACCTTCTATCTCGATCGCTTCGACCGCAGACGGGCCATGGCCTGGGCTTTGGCCGGGCTGGTCGCGGCGACCGCGTTGGGCGGTCTTGCGGTCGATCTGCCCACCCTGATCGCCGCCCGGCTGGCCGCCGGTGCCTTCGGCGGCCCGGCAATGGCACTGGCGGTCGCGGTGATCGCCGACAATGTGGCGCCGGAGCGGCGAGGCCAGGCGATGGGCATGGTGATGGGCTCGTTCTCGCTGTCGGCGGTGCTGGGCATCCCGATCGGCCTGGAACTGGCCCGGCTCGGCGGCTGGAGCCTGCCGTTCTTCGCGGTTGCCGGTCTGGGTCTGGCAGTGGCGCTGGCGGTGGTGCTGATCCTGCCACCCCAGCGCCGCCATCTCGGCGATCAGACCGGCACCTGGTTGGCGCTGTTCGCTCTTTTGCTCGGGCGGCGGCGCAACTGGCTCGCCTATCTGATGATCCTGCTCAATATGATCCAGATCTTCATGATCGTTCCCAATATCTCCGCCTTCGTCCAGTTCAATCTGGGGTTTCCGCGGCCCCAACTCGGGCTGCTCTATCTGATCGGCGGCACCATCAGCTTTTTCACCATGCGTGCGGCCGGCCGGCTGGTCGATCGCTTCGGTGCGGCACCGGTCAGCCTCGGCGCCACGATCGGGCTGTCCGGGGCGATCTGGGGCTGTTACGTCAGCCCGGTGCTGGTGCTGCCGGTGATGGCGCTGGTGCCGGTGTTCATGGTGTGCAATTCTGCACGCCTGGTTGCCAATACCGCGACGATTTCCAAGGTGCCGGGGTTGCAGGAGCGCGCCGGCTTCATGGCCCTGGCGACCGCGCTGCAGAACGCCGCCGCCTCGGCCGGCGCCTTCCTGTCCGCAGTGATCCTGGACACCGCACCGGATGGGCGGCTGATCGCGATGCCGGAAAACGCCATGGCGGCAATCGCGGTCGGGGTCGCGGTGCCGGTGTTGATGGCGCTGCTGGAGCGAGAGTTGCGCGGCCCGCCGCCGCAGGATGCCCTGCCGTGCCCGGCGCTGACCGCCCCGGATGGCCACTGAGCCTCGTCATGAGTCCACGGCGACTTGACGCTTCCCCTCACCCGGCGCAAGCTGGCCAGAGATTCTGGAAGGGGGCTGTCGTGACGGGCTGGTTTCCAAGGGCGGCCACCCTGCTGCGGACGGCCGCGCTGCTGGTGGTTACGGTGCTGGTGGTCACGCTCACCGGGGCGCCGAGCCGTGTCGGTGCCGCCGAGGCGCAGCGGCTGTCGTTCGGGGTCAGTTCCGATATGGGGCTGGAGGCGACCCGCCGGGTGTGGGAGCCCTTTTTCGCCGATATGGCGCGCCTGACCGGTCTTGCGGTGTCCGGCTATTATCCGCCGGACAATGGCGATCTGGTAGATGCCTTCGCCTCCGGCCGGATCGATGTCGCCTGGACCGGCAACAAGGCGGCGATCGAGGCGGTTGACCGCGCCGGCGCCGAAGTGTTCGGCCAGGTCATCGATGCCGCCGGCAATCCGGGCTACTGGTCGGTGCTGATTACCCGCGACGACAGCGGCTTGGCGACGCTCGACCAGGTCTTGCAGCAGGCCGCCCGGCTTCGCTTCGGCAACGGCGACCCGACCTCGACCTCCGGCAATCTGGTTCCCGGCTACTATGTCTTTGCCAAGAACGGCCTGGACGCCCGCAAGCTGTTCGCGGCCATGCGTTCGGGCAACCACGAGGACAATATCCGGGCGGTGCTCGGCGGCGAGGTCGATGTCGCGACCAACAATACCATCACGCTGGAGGCGTTTGAAAAAACCAACCCGGCCGACCATGCCCGGCTGCGCATCATCTGGCGCTCACCGCTGCTGCCGTCAGATCCGCTGGTGTGGCGCGGCACGCTGTCCGACGGGCTGAAGCGGGTCGTCCGGGCGTTTCTGCTGTCCTATGGCCGGACGTCGCCGGAGCAGAAAGCGATCCTGGCCAGCCTCAATCTGGGCGGCAGCGGCTTTCGCGCCTCGACCAACGACCAGCTGGTGCCGATCCGGATCATCGGCCTGATGAAGGAGCGGGCCAGGGTCGAAGCCGCCCCGGGTGACGAAGCGGTCCGCCGCGCCCGCCTCGAGGCCATCGACCTTCAGCTCAAAGCGCTGCAATAGCGCCTGATTCGGCGGTGGCATGCTGCGTCGATTGGACATTACCTGGAAGACGCTGCTGGCGCCGGCGGTGGTTATCGCCCTGATGATTGCGATCGCGGTGCTGCAACTGGTGTCGGACCGCAGCATCGTCGCCCACAGCCGCCAGGTCGAAGAGGCGATGGCCTGGGATCGCGCTCTGGGGGAAACCCAGGTCCGGCTGCGCAACGCCCATTTCTCGCTCTACCGCATCCAGTTTCGCCAGGCCAACCGCATCGACACCAGCTGGATCGATGCCCTGCAGTATACCGTTGCCACTCAGCTGCGCCGCGCCAGTGCGATTCTCGAGTCGGCAGGCCGCCGGGACGAAACCGCACCCCTGCTCCGCGCCCTCGCCGATTACGCCGCAACCGCCCGCTCGGTCGTGGCCGCCGCGGTGCAAGCGGGCGATCCGGGCGAGGCCGCGGTCCTGACGCTGAAGGCGGACAGCCAGTTCGAGACCATCGACGCCGCGCTGAGCGGACTGGCCGACGCCAGCCGCGATGCCGCGGTCGAACGGGCCGCCCGGACCCGGGACGAAGCGGAACGCGCGCTGGAACTGGTTGCCCTGATCTCGGCGCTCGGCATCCTGCTGGCGGCGGTGGTCAGCCTGGCGGTGGCGCGCAGCATCATCGCCTCGATCCGTCGTCTGACCCGCAGCATGGGCGAACTGGCGGCAGGCCGGCTCGACCTGGAGATCTACGGGCTTGACCATCACGACCAGTTCAGCGAGATGGCCCGTGCGCTTGCGGTGTTTCGCGACACCGCGGTGGAAAAAGAGCGGGTGGCCGCCGATCTGGTCGCGGCCAAGGAAACCGCCGAGGCGGCAACCCGGGCGAAAAGCGATTTCCTGGCCAATATGAGCCACGAGATCCGCACGCCGATGGCGGCGATTCTGGGTTTGGTCGACCTGCTGCTGCAGACCCGGCTCGCGCCCAAGCAGGCCGATTTCGCGGCCAAAATTCAGACCTCTGCGAAGTCGCTGCTCGGTATCGTCAACGATATCCTCGATTTCTCCAAGATCGAGGCCGGACGGCTCGAACTGGAGTCGATCGAATTCCGCCTGGATACTCTGCTCGACGACCTTGCCACCATCGTTGCGGTCAATGCCCGGCAGAAGGACATCGAGACCTTGTTCTCGATCGCTTCGGACGTGCCGCGCCGCCTGCGTGGCGATCCGCTGCGGCTGCAGCAAGTGCTGATCAACCTGACCAGCAACGCGATCAAGTTCACCGAGCGCGGCGAGATCGTGGTCCGGGTCGGCGTCGAGGACCTCGCCGGCGACCGGATCGTTCTCGGCTTCGAGGTCACCGACACCGGTATCGGCATCGCGCCCGACCAGCTGCGGCGGCTGTTCCAGGCGTTTTCCCAGGGTGACAGCTCGACCACGCGCCGCTTCGGCGGCACCGGCCTGGGGCTGGCGATCTGCCATCGCCTGGTCGGGTTGATGGGTGGGGTGATGACCCTGACCAGCGAGCCCGGCAAAGGCAGTCGTTTCCGGTTTACCGCCGGCTTTGGCGCCGCCGACGCGGTGAACGCCGCAGAGCCGCCACGCGCACAGATCGGCCGGGTCCTGGTGGTCGATGACAGCGCCGTTGCCCGGGCGATCCTGAGCGAGACGTGTCAGGCGCTCGGCTGGCAGGCCAGTTCGGCGGAGTCCGGCCAGCGAGGCCTGGGCGAGATCGAACAGGCGGCCCGCACCGGCCGGCCGTTCGATCTGGTCCTGATCGACTGGAAAATGCCCGGCCTCGATGGGCTGGAAACCAGTCAGCGGATCGGCCGGCTGCCGCTGCCGGCGCCGCCGATGGTGATCATGGTCAGCGCCTATGACCGCGAGAGTCTGACCGATCAGGCCCGGGAACGCGGCTCGTCGCTCGATGCCGTGCTGGTCAAACCGGTGACCGCCTCGACCCTGCTCGACGCGGTCAGCGGTGCCCTCCAGCAGCGCACGGCGTCCCGGCTGCTGCCGTCTCCGGCGCGGTCAAACGTTGCCAGCGGCGCCGTAACCGGCGATCTTGCCGGCGTGCGAGTCCTCCTGGTCGAAGACAATGCGGTCAATCAGCTGGTAGGCCGCGAGCTGCTGCGCCGGATTGGCGTCGTGGTCGAGGTCGCGGATAACGGCCGCAAGGCGATCGAATTGATCGAGCGCGACGGCGCCGCCTTCGATGCCGTGCTGATGGATATCCAGATGCCGGAAATGGACGGCTTCGCCGCGACCCGGCTGATCCGCGCCCGGCCGCGCTGGCGGACGCTGCCGATCATCGCGGTCACCGCCAATGCCATGGCCACCGACCGCGAAGAATGCCTGGCCGCCGGCATGAATGACCATATTGCCAAGCCGTTCGATCTTGACCAGCTGCAGGAGGTCCTGCGCCGCTGGCTGGGGCCACGGGGTGACCCGGCGTTGCCGGGCCGGTCCGCGCTGCCGGCGGCGGCACTTCCGGTGTCGGCACTTCCAGTGGTGGCCCTGCCCAGCAGCTTGCCGGGCATCGATGTCGCCGGGGTGCTGGACTCGCTCGACGGCAGCCACCCTTTGCTGTTCCGGATTCTCCGGGAATTCGAAACCCGGCTCGACGAGTGGGCCGCAACCGTCAGTGCCGCCGAGCGGGGCGAGCTGGAGCGTGCCGGCCGGCTCGCCCACAGTCTCGACGGTTTGTCGCGCCAATTGTTCGCCGGGCGGCTCGCCGCCGCCGCCCAGGCAATGGAACAGGCCGCCGGTTCCAGCGATGCCGCCGCCGCCGCCGCGGTTCAGCCCGAGCTGCGCGCCGCCTTGGCCGAAGTCATGGTTTCGGCGACGCGGCTGCTGTCCTTCGCGCCGGCCGAGGACTGAACACCCGGCACCGCGCATCGGTCGGGGCGGAATTGCACAGGGCTGTTGCGATGCTGCGGACTCCTGGTTGGGCTGGCGCTGACGCCCGGTCGGCGCCATACTCGGCTCCGTGCTCGACAATGAGCCCGTACTCCGCAAAGCGCCGGTTCTTCGCAGTAGGAAAGACGTCCGCCATCGTGCCGCAAAAGGTCGCCCCCATGAGTCCCTTGGAAGACTTCATCAGGACCCACCGCATCACCGAGGTCGAGTGTCTGATCCCCGACATGTCCGGCATTGCCCGCGGCAAGATCGTGCCCGCCGACAAGTTCCTGCGCATCCTGCGTGATCGCGGCCTGCGTTTGCCCGAAGCGATCTTCGTCCAGACCGTCACCGGGGAATACCCCGAGGACGAGGACGTTACCAGTCCGGAGAATTCGGACGTCTACATGATCCCGGACGCCAACACGATCCGCATCGTGCCCTGGTATTCCGAGCCGACCGCCCAGGTGATCACCGACTGCGTCCACGCCGACGGCAGCCCGGTCGATATCTCGCCGCGCCATGTCCTGCGCCGGGTCCTGGAGCTTTACGAACGCCGCGGTTGGCGGCCGGTGGTGGCGCCGGAACTGGAGTTCTTCCTGGTCCAGGTCAACAAGGATCCCGACTATCCGCTGGTGCCGCCGGTCGGCCGCTCCGGGCGCACCGAGAGCGGACGCCAGGCCTTCGGCATCGACGCGGTCAACGAATTCGACCCGATCTTCGAGGATGTCTACGACTATTGCGAAGCCCAGAATATCGACATCGACACCCTGACCCACGAGGCCGGTGCCGCCCAGATCGAGATCAACTTCAACCACGGTGACGGGTTGGAGCTGGCCGACCAGGCCTTTCTGTTCAAACGGACCGCGCGCGAGGCGGCGATCCGCCACCAGGTCTATGCCACCTTCATGGCCAAGCCGATGCAAGGCGAGCCGGGCAGCGCCATGCATCTTCACCAGAGCGTGGTGGACAGTCAGACCGGGCGCAATCTGTTCTCCGACCCCGAGGGCAATGACACCCCGCTGTTCCTGTCCCATATCGCCGGGCTGCAGAAGTTTCTGCCGGCGGCGATGACGCTGCTGGCGCCCAACGTCAATTCCTATCGCCGCCTGGTCACCGGCTCGGACGCGCCGATCAATGTCCATTGGGGCCGCGACAACCGCACCACCGGGTTCCGGGTGCCGCTGTCGCCGCCCGAGGGCAGGCGGGTCGAGAACCGGGTCGCCGGCGCCGACGCCAACCCCTATCTCGCGATCGCGGCGTCGCTGGCCTGCGGCTATCTCGGCATGATCAACGAGATGGAACCGACCGACCCGGTCCGCGGCAGTGCCCACCGGCTGGCCTTCACGCTGCCCCGCCATCAGGCCGAGGCGCTCAACAAATTCAACGCCTGCAAGCCGTTGCGCGAGGTCCTGGGCGAAAAATTCGTCGCGGCGGTGTCCTTCGTCAAGGAAGCCGAATACGACGCCTACCAGCGGGTGATCAGCTCGTGGGAGCGCGAGAATCTGCTGCTGAACGTGTGAGCGGCGGCTTCTTTCTTCGTGATCGCAGGAGATCTGGTACCTAGATTTTACCCGACTGTCCCTTCCTCCGTTCGGATCAGGCCGTTATGCCGACTCTCAAAAAAAGCGCTCCCAGCCTTGGCTTTGTCGCGACACAGGCCCTTGCCGCAGTGGCCCTTGCCGCAGTGGCCCTGGGCGCGGCGATGTTGCCCATCGTCCCGGCGGTGGCCGCCGAACCGGTGCGCATCGGTGAGATCAACAGCTACACCGGCCTGCCGGCTTTCACCGTGCCCTACCGCCAGGGCTGGCAGCTCGCGGTCGAGGAAATCAACGCCGCCGGCGGCGTGCTCGGCGGTCGGCCACTCGAGGTGATCTCGCGCGACGACGGCGCCAAGCCGGGTGACGCCGTGCGCATCGCCTCGGAACTGGTGGCGGCGGAAAAGGTGGCGCTGCTCGCCGGCACCTTCTTCTCCCATATCGGGCTCGCGGTCGGCGATTTTGCACAGCACAACAAGATACTGTTCGTCGCCGCCGAGCCGCTCAGCGACTCCCTGACCTGGAGCAAGGGCAATCGCTACACCTTCCGTTTGCGCCCGAGCAACTACATGCAGTGCGCGATGCTGGTCGAAGAGGCGGCAAAGTTGCCGGCGCGGCGCTGGGCGACGGTGGCGCCCAATTACGAATACGGCCAATCCGCCACGGGCTGGTTCAAGACCCTGCTGAAAGAGCGCAAGCCGGGGACGAGTTTCGTCGGCGAGCAATGGCCGACCCAGGGCAAGCTGGAGGCCGGCACCACGGTGCAGGCGCTGGCGGCGCTGGAACCGGACGCCCTGTTCAACGCCACCTTCGCCGCCGATCTCGCCAAGATGGTGCGCGAGGGCACCCAGCGCGGCCTGTTCGAGGGCCGCACCGTGGTCAGCCTGCTGACCGGCGAGCCGGAATATCTCGACCCGCTGAAGGACGAGGCGCCGGTCGGCTGGATCGTCACCGGCTATCCCTGGGACCAGATCACGACTCCGGAGCATCGCGTCTTCCTCGAAGCCTATCGCCGCCGCTTCGGCGAGCCGCCGCGGCTGGGCTCGGTGGTCGGCTACACCACGTTCAAGGCGATCGCGGCGGCGCTCGAAAAGGCCGAATCGACCGCGACCGAGCGGCTGGTCGAGGCCTTCGAGGGGCTCGAAGTGATGAGCCCGTTCGGCGCGATCCGCTTCCGGGCGATCGATCACCAATCGACCATGGGCGCCTATGTCGGACGCATCGCGGTCAAGGACGGCCGCGGCACGATGGTTGACTGGCGCTATGCCGATGGTGCCGATTACCTGCCGGCCGACGATATCGTCCGCACCCTGCGCCCGGCGCCCTGATTTATCGCGGCCCGATTGCCGGCGCCCTGATCTCAAATGGTCGGGGTCGCTGGCCCCGATACCCCCGCCGGGGCGCCCACCGGCCCCCGGACCCGATGAATGTCGATGGCTCATCTCGTCGTCCAATTGCTGAGCGGGCTCGCCGCCGGCTCGGTGCTGTTCCTGATCGCCAGCGGGCTGTCGATCATCTTCGGGGTGACCCGGATCGTCAATTTCGCCCATGGTTCGTTCACCATGCTCGGCGCCTATCTGACGATCGACCTGATCGGCCGGCTGCCCGATGGTGGCTTCGGCTTCTGGGCGGCGGTCGGGCTGGCGGCGCTGGTTGCGGGCGGTCTGGGCGTCCTGCTGGAGCGTTTGGTGCTGCGCCGGCTCTATCGTTCGCCCGAGCTGTTTCCGCTGCTCGCCACCTTCGGCGTGGTCCTGATCGTCCAGGATGCCGCGCTCGCGCTGTGGGGACCGGAGGATCTGCTGGGGCCGCGGGCGCCGGGTCTGACCGGCACCGTCCTGGTGCTCGGCCTGCGCTTCCCTGTCTATGATCTGTTCCTGATCGCGCTGGGGCCGGTTGTGCTCGGGCTGCTGCGGCTGGTGTTCCACGGAACCGGCTGGGGCACTCGGGTGCGGGCCGCCACCGAAGACCCCGAGATGGCGGCAGCCTTGGGGATCGACCAGCACCGGCTGTTCACCGGAGTGCTGTTCCTCGGCTCGGCGCTGGCCGGGCTGGGCGGGGCGCTGCAGGTGCCGCGCGAGGCGATCACGCTGCAGATGGATATGGCGACCGTGATCGAAGCTTTCGTGGTCGTGGTGATCGGCGGCATGGGCAGCCTGGGCGGCGCCTTCGTGGCGGCGCTATTGATCGGAGTGCTCCAGGCTTTCGGGATTCTGGCCTTTCCGCGCATCGCCCTGGTGCTGGTGTTCCTGGTCATGGCGGTGGTGCTGATGCTGCGGCCCAACGGGCTGTTCGGCCGCGCCGAGCCGGCGGCCGGCAGCCACCAGGCGCTCTCCCAGGGCAGTTTCGCGCCACCAGGGCCGCTTGCCCGGCTGGTCGGCGGGATCGCGCTTGGCCTGTTGGCCCTGGTGCCGTTGGCGGCCAACGACTACAGCCTGATCGTCTTGACCGAAATCTTCATTCTGGCGCTGTTCGCCGCCAGCCTGCACTTCCTGCTCGCGGTCGGCGGCATGGTGTCGTTCGGCCATGCCGCGTTCTTCGGGCTCGGTGCCTATGGCGCGGCGTTGGCGGTGACCGGGCTCGATGCCGCGATGCTACCGGCCCTGGCCTTGGCACCGCTGGCCGCCGGGCTGGGGGCGGCGCTGGTCGGGGCGTTGTGCGTGCGCCTCGGTGGCGTCTATCTTGCCATGCTGACCCTGGCCTTCGCCCAGATTTTGTGGTCGATCGTATTCCAGTGGTCGTCGGTGACCGGCGGCGACAACGGCCTGCTCGGCATCTGGCCCGAGCCCTGGGCGAGTGGTCGCGCCGCCTATTACTGGCTGACCCTGGTCTTGTGCGCCGGGGCGATGCTGGGGTTGCGCCGGCTGGTCGCGGCGCCGTTCGGCTATGCCCTGAGGGCCAGCCGCGATTCGGCGCTGCGCGCCGCGGCGGTTGGCCTGCCGGTCGATCGGCTGCGCTGGCTCGCCTTTGCCCTGGCCGGCGCGCTCGCCGGGCTGGCCGGCGGACTGCAAGCCTTTGCCAAAGGCAGTGTGTTTCCGGCGCTGCTGGCGGTGCCGACCTCGGTCGATGGCCTGGTCATGGTCCTGCTCGGGGGGCTGGAGGCCCTGAGCGGTCCGCTGGTCGGCGCTGCTGTCTTCCATGGCCTGGAGACCGAGGCGATGCGCGGTACCGGCCACTGGCGGCTGTTGCTCGGCGCGGTCATCCTCGCCATGGTGCTCGTCTGCCCCTCCGGTCTCAGCGGTGTCGTCGGCAGGGTTGCCGCACGGCTGACCGGATCGGCGCGACGGCCATGACCCTGCTGGTCGTCGAGGGCCTGTCCAAACGTTTCGGGGCGATGGTCGCGGTGGATCGGGTCGGGTTCACGCTGGCGGCCGGCGAGATGCTGGCGCTGATCGGCCCCAACGGCGCCGGCAAGACGACGTGTTTCAACCTGTTGAACGGCCAACTCCGCCCCGATGCCGGCCGGGTGACGCTCGAGGGCGTCTCGCTGGTTGGTCTGACGCCGCGGCGCATCTGGCGGTTGGGGGTCGGCCGGACCTTTCAGGTGCCCGCGGCTTTCGCCTCGATGACGGCTTGCGAGAACCTCCAGGTGGTGCTGCTGTCCCATCATCGCCGGGCATTCCGCGTCTGGCGTTCGACCAGGTCGTGGTATGCCGCGGACGCCCTCGCCCTGCTCGAGCGGGTCGGCGTTGCCCATGTCGCCGATCAGCGCTGCGGCACTCTGGCCTATGGCGACCTCAAACGGGTCGAATTGGCCCTGGCGCTGGCCGGCCGCCCCCGTCTGCTGCTGATGGACGAGCCGACCGCCGGCATGGCTCCGGCCGACCGCCAGGCGCTGATCGCCCTGACCCGCGCGCTGGTGCGCGAGCGCGGGCTGGCGGCGGTCTTTATCGAGCATGATATGGACGTGGTCTTCGGCCATGCCGACCGCATCATCGTGCTCGACCACGGCCGTATTCTCGCCGATGGCAGTCCGGCTGCGGTGCGGGACGACGCGCAGGTCCGGGCGGTCTATCTCGGGACATCGCCTGGGGGACGCGGGCAATGAGCCGGGCGATACTCGAGGTCGAGGCGCTCGATGCCTGGTACGGCGCTGCCCGCATCCTCACCGACCTGTCGTTCGAGCTTCGGTCGGGTGAGGTCCTGGCGCTGCTTGGCCGCAACGGCGCGGGCAAGACCACCACGCTGCGCGCCGTGGTCGGCCTGGTCGCGCGCCGCCGTGGCCGGATCCGGATCGCCGACCGGGAGGTGGCCGGGCTGCCGCCCTATCGCGTGGCCCGACTCGGCATTGGCTTCGTCCCCGAGGACCGGCGGATTTTCAGCGGCCTGACGGTGCAGGAGAACCTGGAAGTCGGCCGTCAGCCGCCGCGGGCGGGTGTGCCGGTGTGGTCGCCGGAACGGCTGTTCGGCCTGTTCCCGGCCTTGGCTGGCCTGCGTCATCGTCCGGCCGGCAGGATCAGCGGCGGCGAGCAGCAAATGTTGGCAATCGCGCGCACCTTGATGGGTAATCCCGCGGTGCTGTTGCTCGACGAGCCTGCCGAGGGATTGGCGCCCAGAGTCGTCGACCATCTGGCCGAAACCCTGCGGGGTCTCAAGGGCGAGGGATTGGCCCTGCTGCTGTCGGAGCAGAACCTCGCCTTCGCGGGTGTCGTGGCTGACCGGGTGTGCATTCTCGAACAGGGCCGGGTGCTTCACCACGGTACCATGGCCGCGCTGCTCGCCGATCCGACGCCGGCGCACGACCATCTGGCGCTGTGATGCCCGTGCCGTGTGGCAGCAGCCGGCGGTCTGTGCCTTTTTTGTGACAGTCTGGAAAGCAAAAAGCGCGGCCATAAAAAATGGCCGCGCTTCGCTATTGCAACATGCTCCGGGTTTGTGCATTGTTGCGTTGCAGCAAGCGATTGCTGCCTCGCCCTTCTTGGGCGTTTCCTCCCTAAACTCAGGCCGCTGTTGACAGCGGCCTTTTTTTTGCCAGAAGGCGGGTCCGGGAGCAATCCTTTAAGCGCGTGTTACGACTGAAGAATTAGGCGATGGGGCGGCGGTCGTGGGTCGCCTGTGGGTAAGCCGGTGAATTGAATCCGGGGTAACGATCGGGTGCGATGCTTGGAATTCCCCCGCAAGGCCTATGGAAATTCCGGAGTTACCCTTTTATTAACAACGAGTTGATCGAGAGGGACGGAGTCCGTTCCGCGGCCCGCAGGCCGCCCTTGCACGATCCCGAGTCCGCTGGTGGGGCGTGTGAATAATTCCACACCGGATCAGCAAAATGGTTTCAATATATTGATTTTTTTGGGACCACAGGTGCGCGCGGCGGCGGTTGCCGACCCGACTCGATGGCGCAATCGAGCAAACTGCTCGGTCGGGCCCGGCCGGGCGGTGCCGGAGCTGTGTGATCTCTCTCCGGGAAGCTGGACGCAGGGTGATGCGGCTGGTCGCTCGGCTTGGCCCGGGGTGAGGTCGCCGGGGGCGGATCCAAGCCGGGGCCAATTGTAGTGCCAAGACTCACTGAGAATAATCGATGGTGTGCCCAGTTTCGCAGCCCGATCGACATGCCACGCTACAGATGACTATGGATACCCATGGTCATCTTTGGAGCGACCCGGTCTCCGACCAAGCTATGGCGGCAGCCGTAGAGCGGCCGCGCTTGTGCCTATTTTGTGTCCCGGCGTTTACGGCGCGCGTGTCGCCCCACGGCAAATCAGGCGGTTATGCAGCATCCATGGATGCCGGCAAAAAACCCCGGACAAAGCCAGAACCAGCACAAGCCATTGATTTAGTTCTGGTAAATTTGGTAGCGGAGGAGGGATTTGAACCCCCGACACAAGGATTATGATTCCTCTGCTCTGACCAGCTGAGCTACTCCGCCCCAAATCCGGCGAGCCAGAAAATCGGGGTTGGCGAGGCATCTGTCAAGTCATTGTCGACCGCCATCGCTTGCACGGCTTCGCCCGCGCCGCCGCCGTCGTCACGGCATCCCGGTGATCGACGTATCGGCAAAATGCCGTCAGAAACCGGACCCGGTGGCAAGCTCCAGGAAAGGCGGTTTGGTCATGTGCCAACTCCGGAGCCAGTCGCCCGGCCCGAGATGGGCGCCGATGGGCGATCGGGCCAGCGGCGGACGGCGACAGCACCGGACCGCGCGGGTCGAATACCCGGACAGGCTGGTGCCGGAGGACTCCGCACCGCCCGAGGGCGGCGGGGCCGGTCCGGGGTGGAACCATCCGCCCAGTCCGTACCGCCTCAAAACCGGTCTCAATTATCGCTCTTGAGCGCAGGGGCCGAAGGGCGCCCCGGCCTCGGCGCGAACGGCATGCACCGCGCCGTCGATCACGGGCCGGCGGCGGCCCGGGTGCGGGTGCGGCCGCCGCGGCCGCTTCGCAGCAGGCCGCGAACCGATGGTGCGGCGGCGATCACGCCCTGGTTGGAATAGGCCTCGTGATTCTTTTCGATATCGGCCAGGGCATAGGGGTAGTTGACCATGATGTCGTGGGACTGGCGCAGGCCCTTATCGGAGAGGTCCCCGAGCCAGTTCAGCCGCTCCAGGCGGGCGCCATTGCCCAGGTGGAAGCGCGCCACCGCATCCAGTGCCCGGCCGTCGCGGTTTTTCGCTTCGAGCAGATATTGGGCGGCCAGCCCCATCAGCGTGTCGCGCAGGCGCTCGGCCCGCGCCGGGTCGGCCGGCCATCCGGGCGCGTCGGCCAGCGCCAGAATCTCGGGATCGACGCCGTCCAGCGCCTCCGCGGCGGTTTGCGCGCGCGCTGCGGCCAGCCACGGGGCAAAACCCGGCACCGGCGACAACGTGACAAAGGTCTTCAGCGCCGGCAACTCCCGGCTCAACTCGTCGGCAACCTGTTTGATCAGGAAGCTGCCGAACGAGATGCCGCGCAAGCCGAGCTGGGTATTGCTGATCGAGTAGAAGACCGCTGTGGTCTGCTCCGTTGCCGGCACGATCGCCCGTTGCTCGGCCAGCAGCGGCGCGATCGCGGCCGGGATTTCGCCGGTCAACGCCACTTCGACGAAGATCAGAGGCTCGTCGACCAGGGCCGGATGAAAGAAGGCGTAGCAGCGACGGTCGACCGGGTCGATCCGCCGGCGCAGATCGTCCCAGCCGTTGATGGTATGGACTTGCTCATAGCGGATGATGCGGTCAAGCACCGCCGCCGGGGTATGCCAGTCGATCCGGCGCATCACCAGGAAGCCGCGATTGAACCACGAGCCGAGCAGATGCTCGAAATCGGCGTCGACATCGCGCAGGTCGGCGGCCGGAGCGCTGCGCTGCTTGAGCAGCGCCAGAAGATCGGCGCGCATCGCCACCAGCATCGCGGTGTTGCCGGGTACGCGGTTGATCCGCCGCAGCAGCTCCTGACGCAGCGGCTCGGCCGCTTCGATCAGGCGGCGCTCGTCGGCGCGCTCACCGCTGGCGGCGTAGCGGGCGGCGGCGTCGCGCAGGCGGTCGCGCGGCGGGCCGAAACGGTCGCGCAACGCCGTGAAGAATTCCTGCCGCTCCTCGACCGTGAGCGTTTGGTAGGCGGTGGTGATCTCGGCGGCAAGGGCCATGCCCGACGCCTCGCCGCGGCCGGCGAGCAAGGCCTGACAAAGCCCGACGACGTTGGCGACGCCATGGTCGCGCGGCTCGGTCGACAGCAACTCGCGGCCGCGCTCGGCGATGGTCGCAAACAGCTCCTGGAGGAAGGTGACGTTCATGGCTGGACGGTGTGGTTGGCCTTCCTGAATATTGCGATGGCGCCGGCGCTTGCCAACCTCTCCCGGCTTGCAGCCGGCGCCGGTCCTCCATAGATCTGTGGTGAGCGCTCTGCAGCGCGCGCGGCGCCGTGATGCCCCCGGGGCAGAGGCGGAAAAGCGAGCCCCGGCGGCCTGGATCAAGACGCCCGGCAACCGACGGTGTCCCCCATGTCCCATGACACGAAACTTGACCTCTGCCGGCTGGCCCCGACCCTGGCGGCATCCCGCCGGGACGGCCGGGACTGGGCGGCCGCCGAAACCCGCGCCGCCGAAACCCGCGCCGCCGAAACCCGCGCCGCCGAAACCCGCGCCGCCGAAACCCGCGCCGCCGAGCGCGCCGCGTTGGTCAGAGGCCGGATCCTCGAGTGGCATGCCGCTGCCGCCATGGCCCTGCTGCTGGTCTGGCCGTCACCGGTATTGTGGTGCCCGCCGGCCTGGGTGGTGTGGCTGATGACCCCGCGGGCGTGACGCGGCTGGGATCGTGTCCGGCTCCTTCAGGATCCGTCGAATCCTCGGCTAAATCCCCGGTCCGGCGGCCAGCAGCTGTTTGATGCCGTCGGCGACGAATTGAACCGCGAGCGCCGCCAGCACGATGCCGAGGATGCGGCGGATCAGGTTGGCGCCGGTCTCGCCGAGCACGGCGGTGATCCAGCCGGCGGCGAGCAGGCAGATCAGGGTGATCGCGTAGACCGCGACCAGGGCAGCCAGGACCGCCGCCTTGACCCGCCAGTCGCCCCCGGCGTTACCCATCAGGAGCAGGATCGCGGCGATACTGCCGGGGCCGGCGAGCAGCGGGATCGCCAGGGGAAAGACCGAGATGTCGCTGAACTTGGCCTCTGCCTCGGTGCTGTCGAAGGATTTGCTCGGTTCCGGATACGACATCACCATGTTGAACGCGGTGGCGAACAGCAGCAAACCGCCGGCGATACGGAACGCGCCCAGGCTGATGCCGAGCGCCTTGAGCAGCAGGTTTCCCGCGATCGCGAAGCCGATCAGCGTGAAGAATGCGATGACCACCCCGCGCAACGCCATGCGCCGACGGTGGCGCCGGTCGGTACCGGCGGTCAGGCCGGGAAATACCGCGGCGGTGCCGACCGGATCCGTGATCACCAGGATCGCGATGAAGGCGTAGAAGGCGTCGTCGAGAAAGGGCATCGGGGGCTCGGAAACGGGTTGCGGCCTCGCGCGCGGGCGGCCTCGGCCTGGGGATCGTGACATAGATCGGCGGTCCGGCCGAAAATATCAGGGGGGCCGGCGCAGGGGGGGGCCGGTGACGATCCCGGTCGCGCGGCACCGGACCCGCCCCGATAGGGGAAGCCACGGATATCGGTATCCCGAGAAACGCTTTACTATCGAATGAGCCAAGTCCCTGGGAATCGCCCGGCGGATTTGGCCGCTTGCAGGATGGTGGCGATCAACAGGCTGTGAGGGGTCTGCGTCTCCATCAATTGGTCCTAATCGTTGCTGGAATTACATCCAATCGGGCGCCAGACATGCTGCCAATGACCCGAAAACCACGAGAATTCTGAATAGTTTCAAACTGCCGATTGTAACGGTGTCTGGTTCGTCCCGTAAATGGATCGATTCCCCGGCATCTGCTGACCATTGCCTTCAGAATCCCGCAGCAAGATTGCGGTTTTTTTGGCGTGTGCACGGCTCGACGGCTTCTGAATCGTCAGAATCGGACGGGGTATCTTGCGGTGGCCGCCCAATGAATTGACGAAGGTGCGTGCATGACAATGATCGTTGATCGGCCCGCCGGTGCCTGGCGGTCCTTCATTTTGAAGAAATTTCTGGTCGGAGCGACTGGTGCCTTTCTCTGTTTCTTCCTGTTGATCCATGTCATCGGCAGTTCGCTGATCCTGGTCGGGCCGGAAGCGTTCAATCATTACAGCCACGCTCTGGCCCAGGCCAAGCTGACCATCCTGATCGAATTGGCGCTCCTGGTGTCGTTCCTGCTCCATGCCGGTTTGGCCGGCTATCTCGCGGGGACCAACCGGCGGCGGCGTGAGCGCGGCTATGCGGTGCAGGCTGACGGCGCCAAACAAGCCGGCGTGGCGTCGCGCACCATGATCTGGCACGGCAGCTTGTTGTTTGCCTTTGTGGTCTTTCATCTGGTTACCCTGAAGTGGGGGCCCCATTACACCGTCACTTATGGTGGCGAGGTGATGCGCGATCTTTACCGCTTGGCGGTCGAGAGCTTCTCCCGGCTTTGGGTAGTCGTGTTCTACTGTGCCTCGGTGGCGGCTCTGGGCGTTCACCTCAGCCATGGCGTGCCTTCGTTCTTTCAGTCTCTGGGACTGGCCAGCGCCTCCCATCCGCTGCTGCGCCGGCTCGGGCTGGCCTATGCGGTCTTCATCTCGGGCGGCTTCATGCTGCTTCCGGTCTATGCGTATCTGTTCCTGAGAGGCTGAGATGAGCCCCACTCCCGCCGCCCCCGCGACGCCCGACCGCTCCCACGCCGCCAAGCAACTGCAGTGGCTGGACGATGAAACCCTGTGCCTGATCCCCCAGAGCCCCGGCGGCCGACTGGAGGACAAGTGGGATCGCCATAAGTTCCAGCTGAAGCTGATCAGCCCGGCCAATAAGACCAAATTTTCCGTGATCGTGGTCGGCACCGGTCTGGCCGGGGCCGCCGCCGCGGCCTCGCTCGCCGAACTCGGCTACAAGGTCAAGAGCTTCTGCATCAATGATTCAGCGCGGCGCGCCCATTCGATCGCGGCCCAAGGTGGCATCAATGCCGCCAAGAACTACTCCAACGACCGCGATTCGGTATTCCGGTTGTTCTTCGATACCATCAAGGGCGGTGACTTCCGCGCCCGCGAGGCCAATGTCTACCGGCTGGCCCAGCTGTCCAACGACATCATCGACCATTGCGTGGCGCAAGGCGTGCCGTTTGCCCGCGACTATGGCGGCTTCCTCGATAACCGCTCGTTCGGCGGGGCCCTGGTCAGCCGCACCTTCTACGCCAAGGGTCAGACCGGCCAGCAGCTGCTGCTCGGCGCCTATGGCGCGATGATGCGCCAGGTTGCCCGCGGCGGCATCGAGTACTACCCCCGCCGGGAGATGCTGGAGCTGGTGGTCGCCGACGGCATGGCGCGCGGCATCATCACCCGCAATCTCTTGACCGGCGAACTGGAATCCCACGCAGCCGACGTCGTCGTGCTGGCGACCGGCGGCTATTCCAACGTGTTCTTCCTATCGACCAACGCGATGGCATCGAACGCCACCGCGGTGTGGCGCGCCCACAAGAAGGGGGCGTTCTTTGCCAACCCGTGCTTTACCCAAATTCACCCGACCTGTATCCCGGTCCATGGCGAACACCAGTCGAAACTGACCCTGATGTCGGAATCGCTGCGCAACGACGGCCGGGTCTGGGTGCCGAAGACGGCGGGCGACAAGCGGACGCCGCGGGAAATCCCGGAAAGCGAGCGCGACTACTACCTGGAGCGCATCTACCCGACTTTCGGCAATCTGGTGCCCCGCGACGTCGCCTCGCGCCAGGCGAAGCGGCGGGTCGATGAAGGCCGCGGGGTCGGACCGACCGGTATCGCGGTCTATCTCGACTTCGCCGATTCAGTAAAGCGGCTGGGGCGCAAGACGATCGAGGAGCGTTACGGCAACCTGTTTGAAATGTACCGCAAGATCACCGCCGAGGATCCCTACCAGGAACCGATGCGCATCTACCCGGCGGTCCATTACACCATGGGTGGGTTGTGGGTGGACTACAACCTGATGAGTACGGTGCCGGGGCTTTACGTCCTGGGCGAGGCCAACTTCTCCGATCATGGCGCCAATCGCCTCGGTGCCTCGGCGCTGATGCAGGGCCTGGCCGATGGCTATTTTATCATCTCCGCGACGGTCGAGCACCATCTGGCCTCGGCCGCGCTGAAGCCGATCACCGTTGACCACGATGCCTTTCGCGAGGCCCGTGCCGCGGCATCGGCCAAGACGCTGCGCCTGCTCAATATCGGCGGCAGCCGGACCGCCGACGAGATCCACCGCGAACTCGGCCAGGTGATGTGGGAATATTGCGGCATGTCGCGCAACGCCGAGGGTTTGGGCAAGGCGCTGGCGGCGATCCCCAAACTGCGCGAAGCATTCTGGCATGACCTGCACATCACCGGCAGCGGCGAGTCGCTGAACGGCGAGTTGGAGAAGGCCGGCCGGGTCGCGGATTTTCTCGAACTCTCGGAGCTGATGGTGTTGGACGCCCTGTCGCGCGAGGAATCCTGCGGCAGCCATTTCCGCGAGGAGTTCCAGACTGGTGAGAACGAGGCGCTGCGCAACGATGACCGCTTCTGCCACGTCGCCGCCTGGGAGTACCGGGAGGGCCTGCGCGCCAGGCGCCATATCGAGCCGCTGTCGTTCCAATATGTGCCGCTGATGGCGCGCAGCTACAAATAGACCGGCGGGTCTGTCAACCGCGCTTTAGTGCCCGTTCTCGCCAGAAGGAATGACTCCGATGACTTCCGCCGGACCCGCATCGATCAACATCAAACTCAAGGTGTGGCGGCAGAGCGATGCCAAAGCCAAGGGTGCCTTTCACGAATACCCGGTGACCGGGGTCGACCCGAATTCGTCGTTCCTGGAAATGCTCGATACGCTGAACGACAGCCTGGTTCACCAGAACATCGAGCCGATCGCCTTTGATCACGACTGCCGCGAAGGCATCTGCGGCGCCTGCAGCATGGTGATCAACGGCAACCCCCACGGGCCGGAAACCGGCTCGACCACCTGCCAGCTCCATATGCGGCTGTTCAAGGACGGCGATACCATCGTGGTCGAACCCTTCCGGGCGCGGCCATTTCCGGTGATCAAGGACCTGGTGATCGACCGCTCCGCGCTCGACCGTATCATCATGGCCGGCGGCTATATCTCGGCCGATACCGGCAATGCGCCCGACGCTCACTGCATCCCGGTGCATAAACGCGACGCCGATATCGCGTTTTCGGCCGCCGCCTGCATCGGTTGCGGGGCTTGCGTTGCCACCTGCAAGAATGCCTCGGCCCAGCTGTTCCTGGCCGCCAAGGTCTCGCAGATGGCGATGCTGCCTCAGGGACGGGTCGAACGCAGCGAGCGGGTGCGCAAGATGGTTGCGACCATGGAGGCCGAAGGTTTCGGCTCGTGTTCCAATACCGGTGCCTGCGAGGTGGTCTGCCCCAAGAGCATCTCGCTCGCCCACATTGCCCGCCTGCACCGGGAATTGTTGCGGGCGCTCTTCCTCTGATCGCGGTTCCGAAAGGCGGGCTGCCGGGTGGTCAGTACTGCATCATCACGGTTGAGGCCGGCAACTCCCGGACCGGGCTCAACCCGTGCCGCTGGTCGCCGATGACTTTGCCGCCGATCCAGCTGTAGTCGGCGCGACAGGCCATGCTGGCCTGGGTGCTGGTGTTGACGTTGAGGATCGCGGCCGAGACCTCTTTGACCGCGCAGGTCCGGGCAAACGCCCCGATCATTCGACCCACCGCCTCGTTGCCGAAGCCGAAGCGTGTGAAATCGAGCAGATCCAGCACCAGAGTGGGCTGAAATGTCCGGGCGTAATCGCTGAAATAAACATGGTCGAAGGGCAGGCGGGCGAACAGGCGGATGTTGAACCGGGCAAAGCTGTCGAGGATCTTGACGAACGGGTTGTGCGGTAGCTGTTCGTCGATATCCTCCAGCCACACCACCACCCGGCTGGCATCGAAAGAGCCGATCAGGTCGCGCAGATCCTGGCGGAAATCCTCGATATTGACCCCCGGCATGCTGGCTAAGGAAAACGGTACGGCGACGGAGGGCGCGCCGCCGGTCGGCGATTGAACCGAGATTTCGAGCACCGCCCCGATCGCCGCTTCCAACTTGAACATCTGATACTGGTAGTGGAAGGGGTCGGAACGGCCCCGGGTCAGCACGGCGTTGTCGGTCAGGAAAACTCCGGGTTCGATAGCGCGGCGCGGGCGCATCAGCGACATCGAGATCAAGGTGGTCGGGCGTTCCCAGATCGGCTCATACTGGATCGAGATCTGGTCGGCGATCTTCTGGAACGGGAAAGTCGGCGGCTTCTGAGGCGTGGAATCGGACTTGGCGTGACCGAGCGCGTTCAGATGGCCTTCGATGCGCTCTTCGATCCGTTTTTTCAGATCGCCTTCCTGGTTGAAATCGCTTTGGAACACCTGGTCCACCAGCGACTTCCCGGCTCTGCCGGCCTCGGCCGGCCGGTTCGGGTCGGACGGCTCTGGACGCTCGCCGACCAGGCTCAGGATGATGTCGAGCATCCGCTCCTTGCGCTTGCGGATTTCGGCCTGGTCGCTCGACAAAAAATAAAAGATAAAGACGCCGCCGCCGATATAGACCGTCTTGTCGGCGCATTCCTTGTGGTCGACCAGTATTTTCATGATTCGCCGATCGAGGATGAGGCGGCCGTTGGCCGACATACCACAGTAGATCTTCGAAAAATCGGCGATCGACATCATGAACACGCGATGGCTCAGCGGCTGCCGATCGCGCAACAGGACGGCGATGAACTCGACCAGTTGCTTGAGCGATTCTGAGAACACGGCCTTGCTGCTGCCGTCGACGAACGAACTCAGTTCCTCGGCGGTTCGGTAGGCCGGGCAGCCTTCGCAGACATTGACAAAGACCGGTCGCAGACGCGGCAGAAATGAGACCAGCAGTTCATGGATGCGCTGTAAGTCGGCATCGGCGACAATCCGCCGCATTGCCAACCCGTCTTTGATCGTCTCGGTATAGCTCTCGAGCAGATTTTCGGTCAGTTGGTAAAAATTTTCGGCATGGCATTCCATTATTGCCACCTGTCTTTTTACCGTTGCATCGGCTCAGATAAAGTAATGATAAAAATTTCTTGACTATCCGTGGATAAATTATTGCCTACCGACTCCGCCGTCTAATAAACATGATTAGTTAATTCCCAATGAGCCTAAGTTGTACCTGCCCCACCGGAGTCTCGTTCGCCATTAAGTCCGAGACATCAGCGATATGCCGTCACGCGTATTTGCTTTGAGCAGGAACGAGATTACGCTGGTGGAAATAAATGTCAATGCCGCCACTGATCCACTAGTTAGTTCTGACTATCGACCGAAAGGATGCTGGAGCGATGGCGGGTTCGCTATCTTCGGCGATGCCTTGGCGCGCGGTCGGCCAGCATGGCGGGATCGTCATGGACCGGTCCAGGGGCGGCTGCCGCGGTGGGCGCGCACGCTGTCGATCCTGACCCGGCCGCCGTCCAGATAGAGTGCGTGAGCCCCGTCGCGGCGCAGGTGCCAGTGGTCGAGCACCACCGGAGCCGGGCAGCGCCGCGCCGGCTCCGGGCTGATCACCACCTGGGCGTTGCGGCAATCCTCAAGCAATGCCTGGGGATCACGGATCAGGGCGACCAAAGTCTGCCCGGCCGCGTCGACCGGGCGGTAGAGGCAGCCGAGCTGGTCGCAGGCCAGTGTCTCGTCGGCACTCGAGCCGACGCGCGGCCAAGTGCCGACCGGCTGGTCGGTGCCGTCGCGCTGCAGCCAGGTGGCGACGGCGAAGCTGCTCCGGCTCCGGCGCGACAGCAGCAGACCGCCGTCGGCACCGCGCACCGCCATCAGCTTGCCGTCGCCACTGACCAGAATATCCGGGCGGGGTGCCAGCGGTACCGTCGCGAAGCCGGCAATCACCGCCACCGCTCCCCACCAGCGCCAGCGCCGGCGCCATAGCACCAGCCAGACGCCGCCAAGCACGATGGCGAGCAGCCCCTCGCCCGGCATGGCCGGGAACCGCAGGCTGGCGCCGGGCAGCGTGGCAGTGACCCGGGCAATCGCATCGATGCCGGCGACGCCCCAGGCCATCGGCACCAGGGCGACGGCTTCTGCGCCGAACGGGAGCAGAAGATAGGCGATCAAGGCCCATGGCATCACCCAGAACGAGGTCAGCGGCACTGCCAGCATATTGGCGAAAACCCCGTACAGTGCGACCTGCTGGAAATGGTAGAGTGAGAACGGTGTCGTCGCGAGCGTTGCAACCAGGGAGGTCAAGGCCGATCCCACCAGGTAGAAACCAGCACGGCCGAGCCGGCCGGCTTCGCTGTACCAGCGGTGAAGTCGGCCGGTCATGGACTCGCAAGTTGCGATCAATGCGGCGACCGCGCCGAACGACATCTGGAAGCTGGGGCCGAGCAGGCTCTCCGGCTGGAGCAGCAGCACCACCGCCGCGGCGAACCCGACCAGGCGCATGCTCAAGGGGTTACGGTCGAGCAGCAGGGCCACCATGACCAGCCCATGCATCAGAACCGAGCGCAGGGTCGGCGCCGGAGCCCCGACCACCGGCATATAGGCGAAGGTCGCGACCAAAGCGGCGACCGCCGCCCATTTCTTGATCGGGTGGCGCAGGGCCAGCGGTTCGACCAGCGCCAGCAGCGCCCGCACCACGAAGAACACCAGCCCCGCGACCAGGGCGACGTGAAGCCCGGAGACCGACAGGATATGGGCCAGTCCGGACTTGCGGTAATCGCTCATCGTCGCGGCGTCGATGCCGTTCTGGCGGCCGTTGAGCAGGGCCGCGACCACCGCGGCTTCGGGGCGGGGCACGACGGCGGCGACCCGCGCGGCGATCACTCCGCGCAGGCGCTCGACCGCGATCCCGAGCGACTGCCAGGGCGATGACGGCGGCGGCGTCAGTTCGACCGGGGCGCCGACCGCCCAGCCGACGGCGCCGATGCTTTCGAACCAGGCGGCGCGCTGGAAATCATAGGCATCGGGCGCCGATGGCGGCGGCGGCGGCCTTAGCATGACCCGGAGGCGGATCTCAGAGCCGGGCAGCGGCGCCGGGAACCGGGCGGGCAGCCGGAGGCGCAGCCGGGCCGGGGTGTCCTCGGCGGCCAGGCGTGGAATCCGGGGGTCGGCCAGGATCAGGCGAGCGCCCTCGGGCAGCGCCTCGACGCCGACCACCCGACCGGTGACCGCGGTCGGGCCGACTGCCCGCTTCAGCACCGGGGCGGCGACCCAGTGGCTGCGCTCCTGAGCCGCGGCGAAGCCCAGCGCCGCTGCGACCACCCCCAGCAGCAGGCAGAGCGCCGGCATCCGGCGCCGCGCCCCGAACGAGGCCGCAGACGAGACGGCGACTGCGGCCAGCCCGGCCGAACGGGGCGGTTCCACGGGCAGGGCGAAATAGACCGTGACGCCGACGGCCAGGGCAACCGGCAGCCACAGCACCCAGCGATCGTGCTCGGCCTCCAGAATCGTGGTCAGGCCCTGCCAAAGACGCCAGAGGCCTGCTTGGCCGAGCGCTTTGGGGCCCGGTGATGCCGCCGTCCCGCCCCGGAGATCGTCCTCGGCCGTTTGCTCCGTCACGCCGCCGCGGTGCCCCTCACCTCAAGCCATGGAAGTCATGCCATGGTGTGTGATCATGGTACGGGAAAATCCGGGACGGCGGTACGGAGTCCGCCGGCAGGGCGGGTCAGCCCCGCCGCACCTCGGCGAGAAATCCCTCGATGTCGCCGCGCAGCTGACGCGCCTGCTCTGCCAGCCGCGAGGCGCTGGTCAGCACCGAACGGGCGGCATCGCCCGATCGCCGGGCGGTGTCATCGACTGCCGAAATCGTCGAAGACACCTGCTGGGTCCCCAGCGCCGCCTGCTCGACATTGCGCGAGATTTCCCGGGTCGCGGCACCCTGTTCTTCCACCGCCGCAGCGATCACCGTCGCGATTTCGTTGAGTTCGCCGATGGTTCTGCCGATCCCCTGGATCGCGGTGGCGGTTTCGCCGGTCACGGTCTGGATGCCGCCGACCTGGGTGGCAATCTCCTCGGTCGCCTTGGCGGTCTGGCCGGCCAGGTTCTTGACCTCGCTGGCCACCACCGCGAAGCCCTTGCCGGCATCGCCGGCGCGCGCCGCCTCGATGGTGGCGTTGAGCGCCAGGAGATTGGTCTGGGACGCGATTGCGGTGATCAGTTCGACCACCTTGCCGATCCGGTCCGCCGCCTCGGTCAGACCGGCAACGCGCTGATTGGCCGCAGCGGCCTCGGTCACCGCCTTGCCGCTGATTTCGGTCGAGCGCACCATCTGGCGATTGATCTCTTCGATCGAGCTGCTGAGTTCGGTCGCCGCGGTGGCGACGGTCTGGACGTTGGTGCTGGCCTCTTCCGAAGCCGCAGCGACCGTCGAAGCCTGGTGGCTGGTTTCCTCGGCGATCCGGGTCATCGCTTCGGCGGTGTCGCGCATGGTATGGCATTGCTCGGCCATGGCCTGGACCACGCTGGCGACGCTGGCCTCCAGGTTGTCGGCGAGGCGCGCGGTTATGGCGCGCCGCTCGTCCTCGCTGCGCTTCTTTGCCAGTTCCTGCTCGGCCCGCAGGCGTTCCATCTCGTGGGCGTTGTCGCGGAAGGTGGCCATGGCACCGGCGAGTGTGCCGACTTCGTCACCGCGCTTGGCGTCGCTGACATCGATCGCGGTGTCACCTTGGGCGAGCCGCCTCATATTGTGGGTCAGCCGCGCCAGCGGCCGGGTGACCGTCCGTCCGATCAGGATGGTAATTCCGATCACCGCAAAGGCGACCGCGGCGCCGATCGATCCCAAGTAGAGCGCGTCATGGGCAAAGGCGGCATCGACGTCGTCGATATAAATACCGGTGCCGATTGCCCAGCCCCACGGCGCGAACAGCTTGGTATAGGCCAGTTTCGGCGCGGTCATCTGTTTGTCGCCGGGACGGCGGCCGCCGTAACTGACGAATCCGGCGCCCTTTTTGGCCGCGGCCACCAACTCTTGATAGATGCGGACGCCGTTCGGATCCTTCAGTTCAAGCATGCTCGTCCGTTCGCTGACTTCTTTGGGGCGGAAGGGATGCATCAGCAGGATGCCGCTCAGATCATTGACCCATAAGTAATTGTCGCCGGCATAGCGAATCGCCCGCAGCGTATCGAGTGCCGCCTGCCGGGCATCGGCGTCGGTGATCTCGCCTTTTGCGGCGCGGTCATGATAGACCGCGACGATACTGGTGGCGCCGTCGACCAGCTGCTGGATCTGAGTTTCGCGATCCGCGAGCATGGCAGAGCGCAGATTGATCAGGCCGAGCACGGCCACCGCGAACATGCCAATCAGCGATGCCGCTAAGATGAACTGAAGCCGGACGCCGATTGGAAGCCGGGTGAGCATAGATCCCTCCTTGGTCTGCGGTTCTGAAAGGCCCGAATTACGGGCGGGTTATTCTGCCCGTCGAACCTTGACGAATCCTCAATGCCGCAGCCGTAATAGGTGAGAAAGCCATAGGGTCATAGGACCCACTCGCAGATGGGGCATTATCAGGAACGCCGTGGCGGTGTTACGATGCCTCTCGTTTTTAATCGCAGTGCCCCCGATCGCCGGGCTGAACGACGGCAGGAACCTCCCCCCCCATGTCTTCCAAGTCGCGCAAGAAATCGGCCGCCTCGCCCATACTGGATCAAATCATGCACGGGGGCTCCAGCGTCTCGTTCAACCTGATCGCACTGGATGCCAGCCTGGGCGAGGGGGTCAGGATGTTCAAGACGCGGTCGCTCAACCAGGTCATTCTGTTCAAATACCCCAATTTCGACGATAGCTCTGCCGCCGATGCCTTTTCCGGTGAGGACACCGAGGGTGACCGGCCGATCGAAACCGGCATTTATGTGCCTTACCACGCCGAAGAGCCGGAAGTCGGCGGTTACGCGGTCTATTTACGGTCCAAAAATTACGGAGATCTTCTAAAGGATCACTTCGGCATTGATCTGACCAAGCCCGATCCATATACTGCGGAAGACCTGCGTGTGCTCAAGCTGATCGATGGGATTCCCTCGCTCGATGCCTTTTTGCTCAAGACCTGCTTCGAGACCGAGAAGCTTAGTGTCGATCCGCGCTATTGGGCGATCTCCGACGGCGAGGATGTCCAGCTGCGGCGTCTGATCGCCCAGCGCATCGAGCCGATCGTGCGCAAGGCGATCACCGCGGGCCAGGCCGCCGGCAACCCCGGTATCGAACGGTTCCTGGCCGCGATCTGGAACGCCGATCTGCCCGAGGCCAGGCTGTTCGTGTCGGCGTTCGGCATCGAGCAGAGCGAGGCCGAGCAAGTGTTCGGCGCCTGGAAGGGCATCACGTTCTACGAATTCCAATTGCGTCGCATCGCCGCGAGTTCACGGGCGATCCTCGGCTGGCTGAAATCGAATGAGTGCCTGCCGGTCGACATCCGCGCCAACAAGCACCTGGAAACCCAGCTTCTGATGTATACCGAGAAGATGGGAAAATCGATCGAAGGCGTTATGGTCGACATTAAGGGAATTCTGTCGGACTACGATAATTGTTTCCGCACCTTCATGGACGGCAAGCCCGAACCCTTCCGCAATTTTCTGCGCAGCGTCCGCAAGAAATACTGGCTGATGGGCTATTGCATCTCGTCGCTCGGCAGTGTTAACCACATCTTCGACCGCTACATGCGCAACCTGCCGACCAAGAAACTCTATTTCGAGCCGATGTATGCCATGCTCAAGCAGTTCGACGTGGCCCTCGACCGTCGCCGTGAACGGACCACCTCGTTCTGAATGCCGCCGGGTTCGGCCGTCGCTGAACTGGTGCAATTGCCCCCGTTCATGGTATGTCCCATAGAGGCGGGACGATCAGGGGCGGACCATGGCAGACGGCAACGAGTCTCTTGCCGCGGCACCGGCGGGCGATGCCGAACCGGTCGAAGCGGCAGCGCGGATTCGCCGCGGCGTACGGCGGGCACTGCTGGAGCGCGGCTTCGTCGGACTGGCCGAATTCAGTTTGCGCAACGGCCGCCGGGCCGACGTGCTGGCGATTAACGGCGCCAGCGAGGTTGTGATCGTCGAAGTCAAGAGCTCGGTCGCCGATTTCCGCGCCGACCACAAATGGCCGGAATACCGCGACTTCTGCGACGCTTTCTACTTTGCGGTCGGCCCCGATTTTCCGGCCACGCTGATCCCGGACGATTGCGGGCTGATGATCGCCGACGGCTTCGGCGCTGCGGTGGTGCGCGAGGCGCCGGCCCATAAACTCCATGCCTCACGGCGCAAGGCCCTGCTCCTGCAAGTGGCGCTGGTCGGCTGCAGCCGGCTCCACCGGGTCGAAGACCCCTGGCTCGGCGGCATCGGCGTGCAAACGCCGTGACCCTTGCACTAAACTGCGTCGGCGGTTATAACCCGGCCCTCGTTCGGGCGGCGTGGGCCGGGTCGCACAGCACCCGGGGCATGCCCAGCCGTCCCCACCCCGAAAGGATGCCAAATGCCCAAGTTGAAAACCAAGAGCGGCGCCAAGAAGCGCTTCAAGCTCACCGCCTCGGGCCATGTCAAGGTCCAGGCCGCCAACAAGCGGCACGGCCTGGTCAAGCGGACCCAGAAGATGAAGCGCAATGCGCGCGGCACCATGGTGCTGGCGACGCCCGACGAGCGCATCGTCAAGAAGAATTTCCTGAGAATCGGCGGCTGAGCGGAGACGACCCATGGCACGCGTCAAACGGGGCGTAACCACCCACGCCCGTCATCGTAAGATTCTCAAGCTGGCCAAGGGCTATCGCGGCCGCGCCAGCACCTGCTTCCGGATCGCGATCGAGAAGGTCGAGAAGGCGTTGCGTTACGCCTATCGCGACCGCCGCAACCGCAAGCGCGATTTCCGCGGCCTGTGGATCCAGCGCATCAATGCCGGCGCCCGTCTGCACGGCCTGACCTATTCGCGCTTCATGCACGGCATCAAGCGGGCCGGGATCGAACTCGACCGCAAGGTGCTGGCCGATATCGCGGCGCGTCAGCCCGAGGTGTTCAAGGTGCTGGTCGATCAGGCATCGGCCGCGCTGGAACAAGCTGCGTAACGCAGGGGCGCTGCCCCTGCACCTCGCTGGGGCCCTGGGCCCCAGACCCCGGTGACGGTTTTCATGCTCGATTCGCTGAAATCTGAACTTCTGGCGGCGGTCGCCGCCGCTGGCGATCTGTCTGCCCTGGACGAGGTTCGGGTCACCGCGCTCGGCAAGAAGGGGCGGGTCACCGGCTTGATGAAGGAACTGGGCGGGCTGGGTGCCGAGGAGCGGCGTGCCCGCGGCGGTGCCCTCAACCTGCTCAAGGACGAGATCGCCGCCGCGATCGAAACCCGCCGCGGCGATCTTCAGGCCTTGGCCCAGGCCGCGCGGCTGGAGGCCGAGCGGATCGATGTCAGCCTGCCGGCGCGCCCGGAAGCGCCCGGCCGGATCCATCCGATCAGCCAGACCGTGGACGAACTGACCGCGATCTTCGCCGAGATGGGCTTTACCGTCGCCGAAGGCCCGGACATCGAAGACGATTTCCATAACTTTACCGCGCTGAATTTTCCGCCCGAGCACCCTGCGCGGGAGATGCACGACACCTTTTATCTGCCCGACGCCGCCGACGGCCGGCGCATGCTGCTGCGCACCCACACCTCGCCGGTGCAGATTCGCACCATGCTGACGGCCAAGCCGCCGATCCGGGTGATCATCCCGGGGCGGACCTATCGCTCCGACTACGACATGACCCACACCCCGATGTTCCATCAGGTCGAGGGGCTGGTGGTCGATGAGTCAACCCATATGGGCCATCTCAAGGGCTGCCTGGTCGAATTCTGCCGCGCCTTCTTCGAGATCGACGATCTGCCATTGCGCTTCCGCCCCAGCTTCTTCCCGTTCACCGAGCCCTCGGCCGAGGTCGATATCGGCTGTTCGCGCAAAGGGGGCGAACTGAAGATCGGCGCCTATGGCGATTGGCTGGAGATTCTCGGCTGCGGCATGGTCCATCCCAACGTGCTGGAAAACTGCGGCATCGACTCGACCCGCTACCAGGGCTTTGCCTTCGGCATGGGGATCGAACGGATCGCGATGCTGAAATACGGCATCCCGGACCTGCGGACCTTCTTCGAGGCCGATCTGCGCTGGTTGAAACACTACGGCTTCGTGCCGCTGGATATTCCGAACCGCGCTTGGTCGTAAGGCCAGGGGGCGCCGGTTGCGCCCCCGTCGCATCCCGGCCGGTGCCGTCTGACGGCCTCCGCTCACCCGGGCAGTGCGCCCTCCAGCGCCGCGGCCGACAGTTCCATCAGAAACGGGCCATCGGTCCACAAGAGCACGCAGCGGACCTCCCGGCCGGGATAGATCTCCCGCAACGCCGCGCGGTAGATCGCCATCTGGCGCAGATAGAGCGCCGGTACCAGCGCCGGGTCGCGGGGCGGCGGCCGGTTGGTCTTGAAATCGATCACCCATACTGTGGTCGGTTCGACCATCAGGCGGTCGATTTGTCCCGACAGCACGCGGCCGGCGACCAGACCGACGATCGGCACCTCGGCCCGGCTGCCCGGTCCGAACAGGGGGCGGAACTCCGGGTGATCGAGCACCCCCAGGGTCTCCGCGGCGATCTCGGCCTGCTCGCCGTCGTCCAGTCCGTGGACCGGTTCGGCCAGAAAGCGCCGGCACGCGGTTGACCGCCGGTCCGGCGCCAACTCGGGCAGGGTCTGGAGCAGGCGGTGGATCAGCAACCCGCGGCGGAACCGCGCGCCGTCATCCCCTCCCAAGGGCGAACGCACCGCCGGCTCGACGTCTTCCGGCCGCGACGGCGTCAACGGTCGCGGCGGGGCGGGCTCCTCGGGGGCAGCCGCGGTGGCCCAGGGCGGCAGGGGCAGTTCCGCGCCGTCGCGCCGGGTGCCGGCGTCGTCGCTCCTGGGCGGTGCGGTTTGCGCCTCGACCAGCCGCCGGCCGGGACCGCTCCAGCCGGATCGGCTGACCGCAGCGAAGTCGAATTCGGCCGGTTCGCCGGCTTGCGCCAGGGCGGACTCGACCAGCCGGTACCAACAGGCGTCGGACGGTGGGCGACCGCCCTGCCAGCCGCCGATATAGAGGCGGTCTTCGGCACGGGTCAGTGCGACATAGAGCAGGCGGCGGTATTCCTGATCGCGGCGATGGTCGCGCGCGGCGCGGGCCTCGGCGCAGTGGCCCTCCTCCAGCCCGCGCCGGGGGGCGAACAGCGGGACCGGGCGGTCGCCGTCCGGCCATAGGATGCGCGGGCTCTGGGCCGGCACCGCCATGGTATCGGGCAGAAACACGATCGGCGCCTGTAGTCCTTTGGCGCCATGCACCGTCATCACGCGCACCGCGCCGCCGGCCGGACCGCCGCCGGGCTCCAGATCGCGCTTGATTTCGGCCGGCGCGGCGCCGAGCCAGGCCAGGAAACCCTGCAGCGCCGGCGGGTGGCTGCGCTGGTAGACCAGCGATACCGCGAGGAATTCGTCGATCGGGTCGCGGGCTTCGGCGCCCAGCCGGGCGAACAGCGCCCGCTGGCCGCTGACCGGGTCGGCCGGGCAGGGGCTGCTGAGCAGACTGGAGAACAGGTCGAACGGCGGGGTGAAATCGGTTGCCGCGAGCAATCCTTCCAGCCAGGACCGCGCCGCCCGGAAACACGGCTGGTCGGTCCGATGGGCGGCCAGTGCTGCCCACAGCGAACCGCTCCGGCCGTGGGCCAGGGTGAACAGCGCCTCCTCGTCGAGCCCGACCATCGGACCCTTGAGCACCGTGGCCAGGGTGAGGTCATCCTCGGGCAGCAGGAGGAACTGGGCCAGTGCCAGCAGATCCATCACGCTCAGCTGATCGGTCAGGACCATGCGGTCGACGCCGGCGACCGCCACCCCCCGATCCTTCAGCGCTCGCACCAGGTCGGCAACGAAGCTGGTCCGCCGGCGGACCAGCACCATGATGTCGCCCGGCTGGACCGCGCGGCCGCGCGCCGGCAGCATTTCGCCGCGATCGAGCCAGCCCCGGATGGTGTCGGCGATCACCGCCGCCAGCCGCGCCGGCGGCGATTCCAGGCGATCGAGCGCCAGCGGCGGTTCCCAGGGTGCCGGTTCCGGCCGCTCCTGCGGTACCACCGGCGGCCACAGCTCGACCAGCCCGCCATGCCCGCGGCGATGGGCGCGGTGCCTGATCACCTGCGCCGGATCGAAGGCGACGCCGTCGCGCGCCGGTTCCTGGGCGAACACCGCATCCACCGTGCGCAGCACCGCCGCGGTCGAGCGAAACGAGATGTCGAGATCGATCTGTCGCCAGCCGTTCGCGGCATTGTCGCGTGCCGCCGCGACGCGGGCGGCGAAGTGGCGGCGCATGCGCGCGAATTCGGCGGGTGCGGCGCGTTGAAAGCTGAAGATCGACTGCTTTTCGTCGCCGACCGCGAACACCGTGCGCCGGACCTCGCGCGCGCCGAGACCGGCGAAGAATTCTTCCGCCAGGGCGGCGATCACCTGCCATTGCTCGGGGTTGGTGTCCTGGGCTTCGTCGATCAGGATGTGGTCGAGCCCGCCGTCGAGCTTGAACAGCACCCAGGGCGCCACGCCGCGCCGGGTCAACAGGTCGCGCACCGCCAGGATCAGATCGTCGTAGTCGAGCAGGGCGCGCGCCGCCTTGTGCCGGCCATAGCTGTCGAGCAGGGCGGCACCGAAACCGATCAGCGCCGCGGTGGCGCTGGCCACCGCCGCCGCTTTGAATTGCTGGAGCACGGCGACCAGCCGCGCCGCCTCGGCTTCCAGGGCGGCCAGGGCCGCCGGATTGGCAGCGGCCGGCTTCTTGGTCATCAGGGTCTTGCGAGGCAGCTCTTCCTTGGTCAGGAAATGCCCCTGGTAGCTGCCGAACCCGGCCTGACGGCCTTCGGGCGCGGCATCGAGCCAAGCCTGCAAGCCGATCCCGCGCTCCTGGTCGGTCGGTGAACCGGCCGCCAGCGCCCGGCACGCCCCGCGCAGCCCGGCCTGGTCAAAGTTGCGGTCGTCACATGCCGTCGCCACGACGGTGGTTTCATCGGCGCCGTCCACGACCTTGAGGAAGCGGTAGACCGCGGCCACTGTGCCCTCAAGCCCGCCGTGGCGGTCGAGGATCGTTTGCAGCTGGCCCCGTTCGGCGGTGACCTCGGCGAGCAGACCGGCGAAGGCGTCCTCGCCAAGCTCGGCGGTCAGCCGTGCCAGAGCCCGTCCAAGCGGCGCCGTCGGCGCGCGGCGCGCCTGGTCCAGCACCTCGTGGAGGGCCTCGGCCAACAGTTCGGCGGCCGAGCGTTCGTCCATCACCTCGAAATGGGGGCCGCAGCCGGCTTCGAGCGGGAAGCGCCGCAGCAGCGACTGGCAGAAGGCATGGATGGTCTGGATGCGCATGCCGCCGGGACAGTCGATCACCCGGGCGAACAGCCGGCGCGCGGCGTGCCGGTGTTCGGGGGCGGGGCGCTCGCCGGTGAGGTCGAACAAGGCGAGATCGAGCCGGTCATCGGCGATGGTCGCCCACTGCCCGAGGGTGCGGTTGATCCGCAGCGACATCTCCGCCGCCGCCGCCTTGGTAAAGGTCAGGCAGAGGATGCGCTGGGGCGGGGTCCCCGCCAGCATCAGGCGCAACACCCGGTCGGTCAGGACTTTGGTCTTGCCGGTGCCGGCCGAGGCGCCGACCCAGACCGAGGCGGCCGGATCGGAGGCCCGCCGCTGGGCGACATCGGGATCCGGACCACGTGCGCTGACAAGCGAATCGGCGCTCACGCTGGGAATTCCTTCCAACTTTTAAGCAAACTGGAGTAATTTAGACCACGAACCGGCAGAATGCCGGCCAAAACTGATAAGGCCACAGGTGCCGATAAGAACATAAATATAGACAAGGATTGCGTGGGATGATGAAAAACGACGGTGGCAAGGATCAACCGGCCGGAATGACGCCGGGCTCCCGGCGTCAGGAAGTCGAGACCGCGCGTCGCAGCGCCGGCGTCCAGAGCTTTCGCGGTGCGCTGGTCCGGCTCGACCAGGATGACGAGGTCATCCGGCTGATGGCCGAGGCGATCCGCAAGGTGCTGCGCGGCACCTGAGCCGCCCGGCGGCGCGCCAACCGGGGTTTCGGGCGGTCGGCATCGCCGCTCAGCAGCGGCCGGGCTGGGTGCAGGTGGCGGGGAGGTCGGCGACCTGATCGTTGCCCAAGGCGGCCTGAAAGGCGCGGTCGGCGCTGGCAACCGCCTGCTGGAATTCATTGAGTTCCCGCCCCTTGAGCCGGCGGCCGACCGGCGTGTCGACGCTGAGCGGATTGACCTGGCGGCCCGCGCGCAGCACCTCGTAGTGGAGGTGGGGGCCGGTGGCGCGACCGGTGGCGCCGACATAGCCGATGAGATCCCCCTGATCGACGCGGGCGCCGCGGCGGGCGCCGCTGCCGAAGCGGCTGAGATGGGCATAGGCGGTGGCGATCTCGGTATTGTGGCGGATGCGCAGGTAGTTGCCGTAGCCGTTGCGCCGCCTGGCCTCCTCGATCATGCCGGCGCCGGCGGCATAAATCGGCGTGCCGCTGGGGGCGCCGAAATCAACCCCCTGATGCATCTTGCTGTAGCCCAGGATCGGGTGGCGACGTTGGCCGAAACCCGAGGTGATGCGCGCGCCGTCGAGTGGCGTACGCAACAAGGCCCGGCGCACGCTTTGACCCTCACGGTCATAATAGTCGACCCGGCCGTCGGCGGTCTGGAACCGATAGATCGGCAGGTCGCGCCCACTCAAGACCAGCCTGGCAAACAGCAGATCGCCGGTGCGGACCGCGACGCCGTCGCCGGTGACGAAGCGCTCGTATAGCACCTCGAAGCGGTCGCCCTCCTGGAAATCGCGCTGAAAATCCACATCGTGGGAATAGACCTTGATCACCGACAGCAGGATCGGGATCGGCACCCCGGCTTTGACGCCGGCTTCGTACTGGCTGGACGCGATCACGGCATGGGCTGCAGCCAGATGCCGCTCGACCGATTTGGTCTCCTGGCTGACGCGGAAGCCGGTATCGACCTGGGCGTCCAGCCGGACATGATGCACCGGGTCGGGCGACAGCGCCAGATGGCCGAGGTGGACCGCGCCGTCACGGCGCTGGAAGGTCAGGTCGATCGACTGGCCGATCCTGAGTTTGCGCGGGTCGAACACCGGGCGCAGCGCCTGAATCGCCGCATCGGCCTCGGCGCGCGCCACCTGGTTGTCGAGCAGCAGGTCGAACAGGGTGTCGCCGCGGCCGGCGTCGAGCGAGAGATGCCACTCGTCGTTGGGCGCCGCCGGCTCGGTGCCGCCGTCCCCAGGAGACAGTTGGACATCGGCGGGCAGAACATCGGCGGGCAGAACATCGGCGGGCAGAACATCGGCGGGCTGGGTTTCTGCCGTTTGGGCTGCGCTCGGCGGGCTCTCCCCCGGTTGGGTATTTATTGTCAGACCTGCTACCGCCGGTGATAGATCCGGCCTGGCTACCGCCAGAAATCCAACTAGAAATACAACCCCTTGGGTAACCCGCACCGTTCCCTCCGATCAACGCGCCGCGCGATGGCGCCACCTGTGCGGCACCACTGCGGCGTTGCGTCGCAGCGACTGCCAAACTTCCCGCAACCACTTTGCCACTGTCAACCGGAACGAAGCAGCACCCGGTGGATTTCTGTGCCGGTTTCTGGGCTGGCCTGCCCCTCAGGCGACCCTGTCTCCGACACCCCCGACCAGAGCCCGGCGGCTGTTGGACACCGCGAGGCGGAGGTGCTCCGCGCCCTGCTTAGCGGCTTCGCCTGCGGCAGTGCCGTGCTATAACCGCCGGGCCATGTCCGATCCGTTTGCCTTCGAAGACTCCTATGAACCCGCACCGCAGCCGCTGCGCGCCGGGGTTCCGCTGGCGCCGCCGGCCTATCTGGACGGGTTGAACCCGATCCAGCGCGAGGCGGTGGAGGCCCAGGACGGGCCGGTGCTGGTGCTGGCGGGGGCGGGGACCGGCAAGACGCGGGTGTTGACCACCCGGCTGGCCCATCTGCTGGTGACCAGACGGGCCAGCCCGTGGCAGTTGCTGGCGGTCACCTTCACCAACAAGGCGGCGCGTGAGATGCGCGATCGGGTGGCGGCGCTGGTCGGCACGCCGGCCGAGGGCTGGTGGCTCGGCACCTTCCATGCCCTGGCCGCTCGCATCCTGCGCCGCCACGCCGAGCTGGTCGGGCTGAAATCCAACTTCTCGATCCTCGACACCGATGACCAGCTGCGGCTGATCAAGCAATTGCTGGAAGCCGAGAACGTCGACTCGAAGAAATGGCCGGCGCGGATGGTGCTGGGGGTGATCGAGCGCTGGAAGGATCGCGGCCTGACCCCCGACAAACTCGAAGCCAAAGACGGCGGTACCGTCGCCGGCGGCCGGGTGGTAGCACTCTATGCCGCCTATCAGGAACGCCTGAAAACGCTCAACGCCTGCGATTTCGGCGATCTGCTGTTGCACAATCTGGTGCTGTTTCAAGGGCATGCCGATATCCTCGGCGAGTACCACCGGCGGTTCCGCTACATCCTGGTCGACGAATACCAGGACACCAACGTGGCGCAATATCTGTGGCTGCGCCTGCTCGCCCAGGGCCACCGCAATCTTTGCTGTGTCGGCGACGAGGACCAGTCGATCTATGGCTGGCGCGGCGCCGAGATCGGCAACATCCTGCGCTTCGAACATGATTTCCCCGGCGCCAGGATCATCCGGCTGGAGCAGAATTACCGCTCGACCGGCCATATTCTGGCCTCGGCCTCGGGGCTGATCGCGCACAACAAGGGCCGGCTCGGCAAGACGCTGTGGACCGGGGCCGGCGACGGCGAACAGGTCCGGGTCCGCGGCCATTGGGACGCCGACGAGGAAGCGCGCTGGATCGGCGACGAGATCGAGGCGCTGCAGCGCGCCAGGGTGCCGCTGCGCCAGATCGCTATCCTGGTTCGCGCCGGGTTCCAAACCCGCGAGTTCGAGGACCGTTTCCTGACGCTGGGACTGCCCTACCGGGTGGTCGGCGGTCTGCGCTTTTACGAGCGCCAGGAAATCCGCGATGCCATCGCCTATCTCCGGGTGATCGTGCAGCCCGACGACGACCTGGCATTCGAGCGTATCGTCAATCTGCCCAAGCGCGGCATCGGCCCGGCGGCGCTGCAGATGATCAACCAGGTCGCGCGCGCCCAGGGCATCGGTCAGGCCGAGGCGGCGTGGCGGCTGACCGAGACCGACGAGCTCAAGCCGAAGCTGCGCCGCACCATGCGCGGCCTGATGGAGGATTTTGCCCGCTGGCGCGCACTGGCGCCGACTCTGCCCCAGACCGAGCTGGTCCGGCTGGTGCTCGACGAATCCGGCTATACCAGGATGTGGCAGGACGACAAGAGCCCGGAAGCGCCGGGCCGGCTGGAGAACCTCAAGGAACTGGTCACCGCGATGGCCGAGTTCGAGAATCTCCAGGGGTTCCTCGAACACGTCGCCCTGGTGATGGACACCGCCGAGAAGCCCGACGGTGACATGGTCAGCGTGATGACCCTGCACGGCGCCAAGGGGCTGGAGTTCGACCATGTCTTCCTGCCCGGCTGGGAGGAGGGGCTGTTCCCCAACCAGCGTGCGCTGGAGGACACCGGCATCGCCGGGCTCGAAGAGGAACGCCGGCTGGCCTATGTCGGGCTGACCCGTGCGCGCAAATCCGCCACCGTCTGCCATGCCTCCCGGCGGCGCATTTTCGGCAATTGGATGGACGCAATTCCGTCCCGCTTCCTCGGCGAATTGCCTGCCGACCATATCGACGACGCGCCAGCGGCCGGGTTTTCCGTCGGCGCCGGCTTCCGCGAGCCTCCGGCACCCTTCGTCGGTTTCCCCGCGGCCCGCCCGCCGCGCCAGCCGCCGCGCACCATCGAAGGTGCCGCCTGGGAAGTCGCCCCACGCCCGCGCCCGGCGACGGCCTACCGACCGGGCGCCCGGGTGTTCCACCAGAAATTCGGCACCGGCACCGTGCTTGCGGTCGACCAGGACAAGCTGGAGATCGCGTTCGACCACGCCGGCACCAAGAAGGTGATCGACAGCTTCGTCACGCCGGCCGAACGGGCCGGTTGAGCCCCAGGGGGGGCCGCTCTTCCCGGCGCGCCAGATTCCCCGGCGCGACCGGGTGAGAAATCTTGCCAAAGCCGTGGGCAAAAGCTATCAAGGAGGCATCGTCAACCCTCACGCGGGGTCGCGGACCGACAGGCTCGTCTGCCCGAGGCCCGATCCGGTGTTCAAGGCGCCCTTACCCGGCGTCAGGAATCATCCCCGCGGCGGCCAACCGGAAAAAACCAAGGACACCCGTCATGACCATGCCGATTTTCACCATGCGCCGCCTGCTCGAGGCCGGCGTCCACTTCGGCCACCACACCCGGCGCTGGAACCCGAAGATGAGCCCCTATCTGTTCGGGGTGCGCAACGGGGTGCATATTATCGATCTCGAACAGTCGGTGCCGATGCTGCATCGGGCGATGACCGCGGTGCGCGACGTGGTCGCCGGCGGTGGCCGGGTGCTGTTCGTCGGAACCAAGCGCCAGGCGCAGGAGCGGGTCGCCGATGGCGCCAGCCGGTGCGGCCAGTATTTCGTCAACCATCGCTGGCTCGGCGGCATGCTGACCAATTGGAAGACGATCTCGCAGTCGATCAAGCGGCTGCGCGAGATGGAAGAGAAGCTGGCCGAGCAGAGCCTGGGCCTGACCAAGAAGGAAATCCTCCAGCTGACCCGCGAGCGCGACAAGCTGGAACGGGCGCTGGGCGGTATCAAGGAGATGGGCGGCCTGCCCGACATCCTGTTCATCATCGATACCAACAAGGAAGCGATCGCGGTCAAGGAAGCCAATAAGCTGGGCATTCCGGTGGTGGCGGTGATCGACAGCAACTCCGACCCTGACGGTATCGCCTTCCCGATTCCGGGCAATGACGATGCCTTGCGCGCGATCGACCTGTATTGCGAGTTGGTCTGCGGTGCGGTGCTCGACGGCCTGCAGGCCGAAATGGTTGCGGCCGGGATCGATGTCGGGGCGAGCGACGACGCAGCGGAAGAGCCGATCGCGATGCCGGTCCCGGCCGCCGAGGCCCCCGCAGCGCACGCCTGAGATTGCCGACGGACCACCGGCGCCCGGATGGCGCCGGTCGGTGCCGATGGACATTCATGAAGAGCAAGACCCGAGGCGACGGCGGGGTGATCCCTGGCGTCCCTCCTGGGGCGAACGAATCGAAGAGGTCGAAGATGGCTGAGATTACCGCGTCGTTGGTCAAGGAACTGCGCGAGAAGACCGGCGTCGGCATGATGGATTGCAAGAAGGCGCTGGGCGAAACCGCCGGCGACATCGAGGCAGCGGTCGACTGGTTGCGCAAGAAGGGGTTGGCGGCGGCGGCCAAGAAGGCCGGCCGGGTTGCTGCCGAGGGGCTGGTTGCGGTCGCGACCAGCGGCGGCCACGCCGCGGCAGGCGCGGTGATCGAACTCAATTCCGAGACCGATTTCGTTGCGCGCAACGATCGGTTCCAGGCGACCGCACTCACCCTGGCAGAGTTGGCGCTGGCCGGCTCGGGCGACGTCGATGCGCTGCGCGCCGCGAGCTACCCCGGCACCGGTCAGACCGCGGCGGAAGTGTTGACCCACTTGGTCGCCACCATCGGCGAGAATATGAGCCTGCGCCGTTCGGCGCGGCTCGCGGTCGATCACGGCGTCGTCGCCAGCTACGTGCACAGCGCTCTGGCCCCCAATTTGGGCAAAATCGGCGTGCTGGTCGCGCTGGACTCGCCCAGCCACCACCCGCGGCTGGCCGAACTCGGCAAGCAACTGGCGATGCACATCGCGGCGGCGCGGCCCGACGCGGTCGATATCACCGAAATCGATCCGGAAAAGCTGGCGCGCGAGCGCGACATTCTGAGTGATCAGGCGCGGGCCAGCGGCAAGCCCGAAGCGGTGATCGCCAAGATGGTCGAGGGCCGGCTGCGCAAATACTACGAGGACGTGGTGCTGCTCGAACAGACCTTCGTGATCGATGGCGAATCCAAGGTCGCCAAGGTGGTCGAGGCCGCGGCCAAGGAGATCGGCGCCCCGATCAAGGTGACCGGCTTCGTCCGTTTCGCGCTGGGCGAGGGGATCGACAAGGGGTCGAATGACTTCGCCTCCGAGGTCGCGGCGGTTGCCGGCCAGCCGTCGCCGGCCGGATCGTGACCGGGGCCGCGCCGATGGCCGAGGATCAGCCCGAGACAGCACCGGAGCCCGCGACCGAGACCGCGCGCTACCGGCGCGTTCTGCTCAAGGTCTCGGGTGAGGCGCTGATGGGCGGGCGGGAGTACGGGCTCGACCCGGAAACCGTCGATCGGGTCGCCCGCGAAGTGCGGGCGGTCACAGCCCTCGGCGTCCAGGTCTGCCTGGTGATCGGCGGCGGCAACATTTTCCGCGGTGTCTCGGCGGCGGCGCGCGGGATGGAGCGCGCCACCGCCGATTACATGGGCATGCTGGCGACGGTGATGAATTCGCTGTCGATGCAGAGCGCCCTGGAGCGGATCGGCGTTCAGACCCGGGTCCAGTCGGCGATCCCGATGGCTTCGGTGTGCGAGCCCTATATCCGCCGCCGCGCGGTCCGCCATATGGAGAAGGGGCGGGTGGTGATTTTTGCCGCCGGCAGCGGCAACCCCTTCTTCACCACCGATACCGCGGCCGCACTTCGGGCCTCGGAAATGGGCTGCGACGCCTTGCTCAAGGGCACCAAGGTCGATGGCGTGTATTCTGCCGATCCGAACAAGGTGGTCTCTGCCGAGCGCTATACCCAACTGACCTATCTGGAAGTTTTGTCGCGCGATCTGCAGGTGATGGACGCTTCGGCGATTTCGCTGGCGCGGGAGAACCGAATTCCGATCCTGGTCTTTTCGATCCATACCGCCGGCGCTTTCGCCGAGGTGATGGCCGGGCGCGGCAGATTCACGATCATCAAGGAGGAAGGATAAGGTGGCCGACCCCGATCTCTCCGACATCAGGCGCCGGATGGACGGCGCGCTCGAGGCCCTGCGCAAGGAATTTTCCGGTCTGCGGACCGGCCGTGCCTCGGCCAGCCTGCTCGAGCCGATCACGGTCGAGGCCTACGGCAATCAGATGCCGCTCAACCAGGTCGGCACCATCGGGGTGCCCGAGCCGCGCCTGATCACGGTGCAGGTGTGGGACCGCGGCATGGTCAAGGCGGTCGATAAGGCGATCCGCGAATCCGGGCTCGGCCTCAATCCTCAAACCGAGGGCCAGAGCATCCGGGTCCCGATCCCGGACCTCAACCAGGAACGCCGCCAGGAGCTGACCAAGGTCGCGCACAAATACGCCGAGCAGGCCAAGATCGCGGTGCGCAACGTTCGCCGCGATGGTATGGACATGCTGAAGCGCCAGGAAAAGGCGGGCACGCTCAGCCAGGACGAACACAAGGTCATGTCGGACAAAATCCAGTCCCTGACCGACGAGCACATCAAAAAAATCGACGAAGGCCTGGCCTCCAAAGAAAAAGAGATCATGCAGGTGTGAGCCGATGGTCGAGGGGTTTGCGCGGCGTGACGGGATGGTGCCGACCCATGTCGCGATCATCATGGACGGCAACGGCCGCTGGGCCAAGGCGCGCGGCTTGCCACGCACCGCCGGACACCGCAAGGGCGTCGAAGCGGTTCGGCGCACGGTAAAGGCGGCGCGCGAACTCGGCATCGGCTATCTCACCCTGTTCAGTTTCTCGTCGGAGAATTGGGCGCGGCCCGATGGCGAAGTCAGCGATCTGATGCAGTTGCTGCGTTTTTATCTGCGCAGCGAAATCGCCGACTTGCACAAATCCGGGGTGCGCCTGCGGGTGATCGGCGACCGCAGCCGTCTGGCGCCCGACATCATCAAGCTGATCGACAACGCCGAGGCGGTGACCGGCGGCAATACCAACCTGACCCTGGTGGTCGCCCTCAGCTACGGCGCCCGGCAGGAACTCGTGCTGGCGGCGCGGCGCTTGGCCGAACAGGTCGCCGCCGGCCAGCTTGAGCCCCGGGAGATCGATGAATCGGCGCTGGCGGCCTGCCTCCATACCGCGGATATCCCGGACCCCGACCTCTTGATCCGGACCAGCGGCGAGCAGCGGCTCAGCAATTTTCTGCTCTGGCAGTCGGCCTATGCTGAACTGGTATTTCTCGATACCCTGTGGCCCGATTTCTCCAAACGCGATCTCGAAGATGCCATCAAAGAGTTCCACCGGCGAGAGCGCCGCTATGGCGCATCGGTTGGAACAGTTTAAGTTGAGCAACTTTTGGCTGCGGGCGCTGTCGGCTTTGGTGCTGGCGCCGCTGGTCTTCGTCGTGACCTGGCTGGGCGGCTGGACGTTCCAGCTGATGGTGCTGGGCGCGGCGATTCTGGGCGTGCGCGAATGGGTCCGGATGGTCGCGCCGGGATCTGACCCGTGGCCGCTTTATCTGTCCTATGGTGCGGTCACCGTGGTGGTTGCCGTGGTCGTGCTCGGGGGGGCCTGGCCGGCGCTCGCGGTGGTCGGGGTGTTGACCGTGGTCACCTTTGTCGGGGTCGCACGCAAGGCCGGGCGCGACCGCTTGGTGATCGCCTTTGGTGTACCTTATATCGCCTGCAGCGTCATCGCCATGATCTGGCTGCGCAGTGACCCCGCCGGCGGCCTCGCCCTGATCCTCTATCTGCTGGCGACGGTGTGGGCGACCGATATCGGTGCGTTCCTGGTCGGCAGTACCGTCGGTGGCCGGCGCCTGGCACCTTCGATCAGCCCGCGCAAGACCTGGGCCGGCCTGATCGGCGGCATGATCTGTGCCGGGCTGGCCGGTGCGGTGGTGGCGGTTGTGGCCGGCGCCCAGCGGCCGGTGCTCGCAGCCCTGCTGGGAGCCGGCCTGGCGATTGCCGAACAGGCCGGAGATCTTTTCGAATCGGCGGTCAAACGGCGCTATAACGTCAAGGACAGCGGGGCACTGATCCCCGGACACGGCGGCTTGCTCGATCGCATCGACGGCCTGATCGCGGTGTCGCCAGTGTTTGCCTTGTTTCACGCGACTGTAGGGACATCGATCGCATGGTGGTAGGACAAGCACGGCCGGCGCCGGGGCGGCTCGACGAGCCGGGTGCGGCACCGGCGACGGCCCCGCGGCGGGTGACGGTTCTGGGGTCGACCGGCTCGGTCGGCCGCAACACGATCGATCTGATCGCGCGCGATCCCGAGAGCTATGCGGTCGAGGCGCTGACCGGCGGGCGCAACGTCGCGGCCCTTGCCGAGCAGGCACGGCGGCTGCGGCCGCGCCTGGCGGTGATCGGAAATCCCGATTGCTACGCCGCACTGAAGGACGCGTTGGCCGGCACCGGAATCGCCGTCGCGGCCGGCGCCAAGGCGGTGGTCGAGGCGGCTCTGCTGCCGGCCGACTGGGTGATGGCGGCGATCGTCGGCGCGGCCGGACTGGAGTCGACCCTGGCGGCGGCCCGGCGAGGCGCCATTGTCGCCTTTGCCAATAAGGAGTGTCTGGTTTGTGCCGGACCGCTGATGATGGACCTGGTGCGCGACCATGGCGCCACCCTGGTGCCGGTCGACAGCGAGCATTCAGCGATTTACCAGGTGTTCGATTTCGACCGCCGGGACTCGATCGAGCGCTTGATTCTGACCGCGTCGGGCGGGCCGTTCCGCACCTTCGACCGCGCCGCCATGGCCTCGGTGACGCCCGAGCAGGCGGTGGCGCACCCGACCTGGGACATGGGCGCGAAAATCTCGGTCGACAGCGCGACCATGATGAACAAGGGCCTGGAGATCATCGAGGCCCATTTCCTGTTCGGTATGCCGGAGAACCGGATCGACGTTCTGGTCCACCCGCAGTCGGTGGTGCATAGCCTGGTCGAGTATATCGACGGCTCGGTCCTGGCCCAGCTCGGTACGCCCGATATGCGGACGCCGATCGCCTTCGCGCTTGGCTGGCCGAAGCGGATCGCGACGCCCGCGGAACGGTTGGATCTGGTGCGGTCTCGGCAACTGACCTTCGATGCCCCGGACCCCGAGCGCTTCCCTGCGTTGCGACTGGCTCGCGCAGCCTTGCAAACCGCGGGCGGCGCTCCTACTATTTTGAACGCCGCCAACGAGGTCGCGGTCCAGGCGTTTCTGGACCGCCGAATTGGCTTCCTGGCGATCGAAAGGGTGGTGGAAACCACACTCGCCGCGTTGACGCCGTGTCCGCTCCGGGACTTGGACGACGTGCGGCGGATCGATGCGGAAGCCCGCCGCCAGGCGCAGGACGCCGTGGCGGCGGCGGCAATCTGACGGGCGCTCCGGATCGGCCGGAGCAGGAGAGCAGGCGGATCGATGGAAATCCTCGGCGGCATCTGGCACTACGCCATCCCCTTCCTGGTCGTTCTGACGATACTGGTGTTCGTTCATGAACTCGGCCACTACCTGGTGGCGCGCGCCTGCGGCGTCCGCATCGAGGTGTTCTCGTTCGGCTTCGGGCCGGAGCTGTTGGGCGCCACCGATCGCCATGGCACGCGCTGGAAAGTCAGTGCGATTCCACTGGGCGGTTACGTCAAGATGTTCGGCGACGCCGGTGCCGCCAGTACGCCGGGCGAAGGGCTGGCCGAAATGACCGAGGCGGAACGCAGCGTGTCGTTCCACCATAAGCGGCTGGGGCAACGCACCGCTGTCGTACTGGCCGGGCCGCTGGCCAATTTCCTGTTCGCGCTGGTCGTGCTCAGTCTGTTGTTCGCAACCTATGGCCAGCCGTTTACCCCTCCCGATATCGGCGCGGTCCAGCCGGACAGCGCCGCCGCCGCCGCCGGCATGCAGCCGGGGGACGTCGTGGTCGAAATCGGCGGCCGGCGGATCGAACGCTTCGAGGATATCCAGCAGATTGTCCGCCTCAGCCCCGGTCAGTCGCTGCCGATCACGCTGTTGCGCGATGGCAACAGCGTGATGGTAAATGCGACGCCGCGGGAGTCGACCGTCACCGACCGCTTTGGCAATAGCCACGCCATCGGCCTGCTGGGCATTGGCCGCGCCGGCATGAGTTACAAGCGTCACGACCCCTTGACCGCGGTGTGGCAGGCCGGGCGCGAGACTGCGGATCTGACGGTTGGCACCCTGGTCGCGGTCGGTCAGATGATCTCGGGCGCCCGCGGAACCGAGGAACTCGGCGGCCCCTTGCGGATTGCACAGATGTCCGGGGAGGTGGCGCGGTCGGGGATCGTATCGCTGATCTGGTTCATGGCGATCCTCTCGGTCAATCTTGGCCTGATCAACCTGTTCCCAATTCCGCTGCTTGATGGCGGCCACTTGATGTTTTATGGCATCGAAGCGGTGCGGGGGCGTCCCCTTGGTGAACGTGCCCAAGAATATGGTTTCCGCATTGGGTTGGCTCTGGTATTAACCCTCATGGTCTTCGCCACCTGGAATGATCTGGTCCATCTCCGGGTGGTTGAGTTTTTTATCGGGCTGATTTCTTAGCTGACGGTATCCGGGGGGCGACTTTGAGGGGCAGCATCGCGGGATGGGCGTTGGCAATCGGCATGGTTGCCAATGCGGTGATGACGGGTGGTGCCGGCGCGCAGGTGCCGGCTCCCGTGGCGGCCGCCGCACGGCCGGTGCAATCCGCTCAGGCCTTCGCCGGCGGGACCATACGCGACATCAGGGTCGATGGCGTGCAGCGCATCGAGCCGGTCACGGTGCGATCCTATATGGTGGTGACGCCCGGCGATCCATTCGATCCGGAGCGGATCGACCAGTCGCTGAAGGCGCTGTTCAACACCGGCCTGTTCGCCGACGTGACGCTGCGGCGCGAGGGCGATGTCCTGGTGGTCAAGGTGGTCGAAAATCCGATCATCAACCGCATCGCCTTCGAAGGAAACAGCCGGATCAAGGAAGACCAGCTCAAGACCGAGGTCCAGCTGCGTCCGCGCGTCGTCTTCACCCGGACCCGGGTGCAGTCGGACGTTCAGCGCATTCTCGACATCTACCGGCGCAACGGCCGGTTTGCCGCGACGGTCGAGCCCAAGGTGATCCAGCTCGACCAGAACCGCGTCGACCTGGTGTTCGAGATCAGCGAAGGCCCGCGCACCGGGGTCAGCCGGATCAATTTCGTCGGCAACGAACAGTTCAGCGACGGCGATCTGCGCAGTCAGATCCAGACCAAGGAATCCCGCTGGTACCGCTTCCTGTCCAGCGACGACAATTATGATCCCGACCGGCTGAATTACGACAAGGAACTGCTCCGCCGCTTTTACCTGGCCGAGGGCTATGCCGATTTTCGGGTGGTTTCGGCGATTGCCGAGCTGACGCCGGACAAAGAGGACTTCTTTATCACCTTCACCCTCGAAGAGGGCGAGCGCTATAAATTCGGCAAGATCGATCTGGTTTCGACGCTGAAAGGGCTCGATATCGAGGCGCTGCGTGAGCAGGTCACGACCAAAGACGGTGACTGGTACGACGGTAACGAGATCGAGACGACCAAGCTCAACCTGGTCAATGCGCTGGGCGATCTGCAATACGCCTTCGTCGATATCCGGCCGCGGATTCAACGTAACCGCGAGGCGCTGACGATCGAGCTGACCTACGAGATCAACGAGGGGCCGCGGGTCTTCGTCGAGCGGATCGACGTGACCGGCAATGTGCGCACCATCGACAAGGTAATCCGACGCGAAATTCTTCTGGCTGAAGGCGACCCGTTCAACGCGACCAAGCTGCAGCGCTCGGAACAGCGGATCAAGGACCTTAACTTCTTCGAGAAGGTCAACGTCAACACCGTCGAAGGTTCCAGACCCGACCAGTCAGTGGTACAGGTTGATGTCGTCGAACAATCGACCGGCGAAATCTCGCTGGGCGCCGGTTACTCGACCACCGACGGCCCGCTCGCCGATTTCAGCATCCGCGAACGCAATTTGCTCGGGCGCGGCCAGGATCTGCGGGTCGGGGCAACCATTTCGGGCATTCGCCAGGAATACGACCTCAGCTTTACCGAGCCCTATTTCCTCGATCACGACCTCTCCGCCGGTTTCGACCTGTTCCGGATCACCCGCGACCTTCAGACCTACAGCGGGTATAACGAGCAGAGCACCGGCATGGGGTTGCGGCTCGGCTATCCGCTGACCGAACGGCTGCGCCAGCGCCTGACCTACGGCTTCTCCCACAACAGCATCGATGATGTCGATGACGGTGCCTCGACCTTCATCAAGGAGCAGGAGGGCTCGCGCAATCTCTCTGTGGTGGGTCAGGAATTGCTCTACGATGCGCGCAACAGCAAGTCGACGCCGACCCGCGGCTACTATGTTCGCTTCAACACCGATGTCGCCGGGCTGGGCGGCAACGCCAAATTCGTTCGTGGTCGCCTGGGCTCAGGCTTCTATTATCCGATCGTTGCGAAGTGGATCCTCAACGTGTCGGGCGAAGTGGGCGCGATTGTCGGTCTCGGCCAGGATGTCAACATTGCGGACCGTTACTTCATCGGCGGCGATACCCTGCGCGGCTTCCGCACCGCCGGTATCGGCCCGCGCGACGTGGCGACCGGCGATGCTCTGGGCGGCAAGAATTTCCAGCGCGCCTCGGTCGAGCTGTCGTTCCCGGTCGGCCTGCCGGAAGAATTCGGACTGTCCGGCCACCTGTTCTCCGATGCCGGCACCCTGACCGGCCTTGATCGGACCGGACCGACCGTACAGGACACCGGCTCGCTGCGCTTGGCCAGCGGCGTCGGTGTCGGATGGAAATCGCCGTTCGGGCCGATCCGGGTCGATCTTGCGATACCGATCCTCAAGGAAGAGTTCGATAAGAAGGAAGAGTTCCGCTTCAGCTTCGGTACCAGGTTTTAGATCATGACATCGATGACTTTGGGACGGATCGGCGCCGCTGCGGTTGTCGCCGTGAGTATGGTATTGACGGTTGCGGGCGGCGCCAAGGCCGAGACGAAGCCGCCGGTGATCGGCATCGTTGATGTCCAATTGATCGGCGCCCGCTCCGAGGCCTCGCGCAGTATCCAGAAGGCGATCGAAACTCAGCGCGAGGCGATCTCGAAGGAATTCGCCGGGCGGGAGCAGAAGTTGCGCGCGATCCAGCAGGACCTCGATCGTCAGCGGGCGGTGCTGTCCCAGGATGCCTTTGCGAAAAAGCGCAAGGAGTTCGAGGTTCAGTTTGCCGACTTCCAGCGCGACGGCCAGACCCGGATGCGCGCGCTGGAACAGGCCGCGCGCGAAGCGTCGCTGTCGGTGGAAAAAGTGCTGTTCGAAATCATTGGCAAGGTCGCCAAGGAAAATGATGTCACAATGGTCCTGGCCCGCCAGCAGGTGGTGCTGTGGACCGCCGACGATGCCGCGGACCTGACCCCGATCGTCATGGACCGATTGAACAAACAGATTCCGTCGGTGACGGTCAAGGTTAACGCGGGCAAGAAATGACCGGATCAGCGATGCCGCGCGCGCGCCGACCGGGACGAAAGGCGGCTTCAAGAAGGGCTGCACGATGATGGACGGGACCGCAGAACCGAAAAAGATGGCCGACATCGACGTCACGCAGATCATGCGGATGATTCCGCATCGCTACCCGATGCTGATGATCGATCGGGTAATCGACGTTTTGCTCGGCGAGAGTGCGACGGGCATCAAGAACGTCACGATCAACGAGGCCTTCTTCCAAGGCCATTTTCCGCTGCGCCCGGTGATGCCCGGCGTGCTGATCATCGAGGCGATGGCGCAGACCGCCGCGGTCCTGGTGGTGGCGACGCTGGGCTCGAATGCCGAGGGCAAGCTGGTCTATTTCATGACCGTGGACGACGCGCGTTTCCGCCGCCCGGTCGGGCCCGGAGACACCGTCCATATCCATGTCAGCAAGCAGCGCCAGCGCGGCAATGTCTGGAAGTTTCGCGGCGAGGCCAAGGTCAACGGCACTTTGTGCGCCGAAGCGACCTTTGCCGCGATGATCCTCGACGAAAAATGAACGCGACCATTCATCAAAGCGCGGTTGTCGATCCCCAGGCACATCTGGGTGACGGCGTGGTCATCGGTCCGTTCTGCTGCGTCGGGCCGCAGGTCGAACTGGGCGACGGCGTTCGCCTGATCTCCCATGTCGTGGTCGATGGCCGGACCCGGATCGGTGCCGGCACCACGATCTTTCCGTTTGCTGCGATCGGCTTGGTGCCGCAGGACATGAAGTTCCGCGGCGAGCCCTCGGAACTGATCATCGGTCGCGACAATCGCATCCGCGAATACGTCACGATGAATCCGGGCACCGAGGGGGGCGGGATGGTGACCCGGGTCGGCGACGGCTGTCTGTTCATGGTCAGCGCCCATGTCGCCCACGACTGTATCGTCGGTGACCACGTCATCCTGGCCAATAACGCGACCCTGGCCGGTCATGTCGTGATCGGCGACTTCGCCATTCTGGGCGGTCTGTCGGCGGTCCACCAATTCGTCCGAATCGGTGCCCACGCCATGATCGGCGGGATGTCCGGGGTGGAAAACGACGTGATTCCGTTCGGCCTGGTGATGGGTGACCGCGCCCGCCTGTCCGGGCTCAATCTGGTCGGCCTGGAACGCCGCGGGTTTGCGCGCGACGATATCCGGGGCTTGCGTGCCGCCTATCGCATGTTGTTCGCGCCCGAGGGTACCTTCGCCGAGCGCATCGAGGAGGTCTCGCGCGCCTTTGCCGAACAGCAACTGGTCGTGGACATGGTCGCCTTCCTGCGCACCAAGTCGTCGCGTTCGGTGTGCCAGCCCCGCGTGGAGAATGCTTCCTAGGCTGGCCATTCTGGCGGGTGGTGGCACGCTCCCGGCGCAATTGGCCGAGGCGGCCCGTGCGGACGGCCGCGCGGTATTCGTGGTCGGGTTCGAAGGCCACTCCGACCGCGCGACGCTGGCGCCGTTTCCCCATCTTTGGACGCGCCTCGGCGCTGCGGGCGCGATCCTGGATTGGCTGCGCAGCCATCAGGTAACCGAGCTGGTGTTTGCCGGCCCGATCCGGCGGCCGTCGCTGGGCGAAATCATGCCCGACTGGCGGGCGGCCCAGTTCCTGCTCAAGATCGGCGTCCGCGCGCTGGGCGACGATGGGTTGTTGCGAGCAATCGCCCGCGGGCTGGAGGACGAGGGGTTTCGCGTGATCGCGATCCAGGATGTGATCGCCACGCTGCTGGCTCCCCAGGGAGCGGTCGGCAACTGCCACCCTGACGCCGACGCCGATCGCGATATCGCCCGCGGCGTTGCGATCCTCCGTCAGCTCGGCGCCCTCGATATCGGCCAGGCGGTGGTGGTGCAACAGGGGATGGTGCTCGGCCTCGAGGCGATCGAAGGGACCGATGCGCTGATTGCCCGCTGCGGCGAACTGCGGCGCCCCGGCCCCGGCGGGGTCCTGGTCAAAACCAGAAAGCCACAGCAGGATAAACGTCTCGACCTGCCGACGATCGGCCCGGCCACGGTCGAGCGGGCCGCCGCTGCGGGGCTGCGCGGGATAGCGGTCGAGGCCGGTGCCACGCTGATGCTCGACCGTGCGGAGGTTCGCCGGCTCGCCGACCACCATGGCCTGTTCGTGGTTGGTATCGCCAGCGCCAGCGGTACTGAGGGTACGCCATGACCGAAGCGGCCGTGCCACTGATTTTCCTGATCGCCGGCGAGCCTTCGGGCGACGTGCTCGGCGGCCGGCTGATGGCGGCGCTGAAGCGCCTGAGTGGCGGCGCGGTTCGGTTTGCCGGCATCGGCGGGGAGCGCATGATCGCCGAAGGCCTGGTCTCGCTGTTTCCGCTCGACGAGTTGGCCCTGTTCGGGCTGGCCGAACTGCTGCCGCGCCTGCCCAATCTGATCCGGCGCCTGAACCAGACCACGGCAGCGGTGCTCGACAGCCACCCCGATGCCATGGTCACGATCGATGCCCCCAGTTTCTCGCTGCGCGTTGCCAAGCGGGTGCGTCGGGCCTTGCCCGCCGGCCAGCGCATCCCGCTGATCCATTTTGTGGCCCCGACCGTGTGGGCGTGGCGGCCGGAGCGGGCGGCCAAGATCGCGCGGTTTCTCGACCATTTGCTGGTGCTGCTGCCGTTCGAGCCGCCGTGGTTCGAACGGGAGGGACTCGCCTGTACCTTCGTCGGCCACCCGATCGTCGAATCGGGCGCGGACCGGGGCGATGCCGCCCGCTTCCGCGCCGCCCACGGCCTGGACCACGATGCCCGCATCCTCGCCGTGCTGCCGGGCAGTCGGACCAGCGAAGTCGGCCGGCTGCTGCCGGATTTCGCCGCGACCCTGGCGCTGCTCGCGCCGACTCATCCGGGTCTGGTCGCCGTGGTGCCGACGGTGGCCCAGGTCGCCGGGCAGGTCACCGCCGCGGCGGCCACCTGGCCGGTGCCGGCGATCGTGGTGCGCGGCGACCGGGACAAATACGACGCGCTCGCCGCCGCCGAACTGGCGCTGGCGGCGTCCGGCACGGTGGCGCTCGAACTGGCGCTGGCCTGCCTGCCGGCGGTGATCGCCTATCGCATCCATCCGGTGACCGAGCTGCTCTACCGGCGACTGATCAAGGTGCCCTATGCAAATCTGGTAAACCTGATGCTAGGCCGCATGCTGGTACCGGAACTGCTGCAGGAGAACTGCCGGCCTGATAAGCTGGCCGCGGCGGTCGCCCGCCTGCTCGACGATCCGGCGGCCCGGCGCGAGCAGATCACCGGCGTGGCGGAGGTCGCCCATTGGCTGGGCCAGGGTTCGACCCCGCCCAGTGAACGCGCCGCGGAAGTGGTGCTGCGGCTCGCGTCCGGGGACCGGCCAATCGGCCGCTGACGCCCCAAAAAGGAGGAGTCCTACCATGGCTGCGATCAGAGGCCGCCTGCTGCACACCATGCTGCGGGTGTTCGATCTGGACAAATCGATCGATTTCTACACGCGTCTGCTCGGCATGACGCTGCTGCGCCGTACCGACTACGAAGGAGGCCGATTCACCCTGGCCTTCGTCGGCTATGGCGGCGAGGACGACACCGCGGTGATCGAGCTGACCCATAATTGGGACCAGGCCGAGCCTTACACGATCGGCTCGGGCTATGGCCATATCGCACTCGGGGTCTCCGATATCTATGGCGCCTGTCGCCAGCTGGAGGCCGAAGGGGTGACGATTCCGCGCCCGCCGGGACCGATGAAGCATGGCAAGACGGTGATCGCCTTCGTCGAAGACCCGGACGGCTACAAGGTCGAACTGATCGAGCGGGCGTGAGACAGTCTTGACCCAGTCCCTGACCCTGCGCCGGCCGGACGATTGGCACCTGCACTTGCGCGCGGGGGCCATGCTGCGGGCGGTGCTGCCGTTTACCGCCGCGCAATTCGGCCGCGCCATCGTGATGCCCAATCTGCGGCCGCCAGTGACCGACCGCGCCGGGGCGCGCGCCTATCGCGACGAAATCCGGGCGGCGCTGCCGGCGGGGACGGATTTTCGGCCGTTGATGACCTGCTATCTGACCGACCGCAGCGATCCCGACGAGATCGCCGCCGGCCATGACGAAGGCCTGTTCACCGCGGTCAAGCTCTACCCGGCCCACGCCACCACCAACAGCGATCAGGGCGTCTCGGAGCTTCGGCTGGTCATGCCGGTGCTGGAGCGGATGCAGCGAATCGGCCTGCCGCTGCTGGTTCATGGCGAGGTCACCGATCCTGCGGTGGACGTGTTCGACCGCGAGGCGGTGTTCATCGAGCGGGTGCTGGCGCCGCTGCTGCGTGATCTGCCGGCGCTGAGAGTGGTGTTCGAGCACGTCACCACCGCCGACGCGGTGGCGTTCGTTCGCGCCGAGGCCGATTCGGGCCGGCTCGGCGCGACGATCACCGCCCATCACCTGATGATCAACCGCTCGGCGCTGTTCGCTGGTGGCATCAGGCCGCATCTATACTGTCTGCCGGTCGCCAAACGGGAGCGCCATCGCCTGGCCCTGGTCGAGGCCGCAACCTCCGGGGCGGCGGCGTTCTTCCTCGGCACCGATTCGGCGCCCCATGGCATCACCGCCAAGGAAACCGCCTGCGGCTGTGCCGGCATCTTCACCGCCCCGGCGGCGCTGGAACTCTACGCCGAGGTCTTCGACCAGGCCGGCCGGCTCGACCGGTTGGAAGACTTTGCCAGCCTCAACGGTCCGCGCTTCTACGGGGTGCCGGTCAATGCCGGTCGGGTGACCCTGGTCCGCGAGGCGTGGACGGTACCCGAACGGATCGATGTCTCAGCCGATACCGCCGTGGTGCCGTTCCGCGCCGGTGAACCGCTCGGCTGGCGGTTGGTGTCGTCCAGCGTTTGAAGCCACCCTCGCGATACGGATCACAAGCCCATGACTACCACCGCCGAATCCTCCCAAGCCGTGTTCGATCCGCGCTCGATCGCGGCCCTGACCGCCGCCCTGCTGCTGGAGGTCAAGGCGGTCCATTTCAATGCCGAGACGCCCTATATCTTCACCTCCGGCCGGGCCAGCCCGGTCTATGTCGATATCCGGCGGCTGATCTCGTTTCCGCGCGCCCGCCGGGCGGTGATCGATTTCGCGGTGGCGCTGCTGGTCCAGGAAGTCGGTTTCGAAGCCTTCGACTCGGTGGCGGGGGGCGAGACCGCGGGCATCCCTTATGCGGCCTGGCTGGCCGAGCGGCTCGGCCTGCCCATGCAATATGTCCGCAAGAAGCCGAAGGGTTTCGGCCGCGACGCCCAGATCGAGGGAGTGATGCCCGAGGGCAGCCGGGTGCTGCTGGTCGAGGACCTCGCGACCGACGGCGGCAGCAAGCTCAATTTCATCGACGCGATCCGCAAGGCGGGTGCCACGGTCAGCGACGTTTTCGTGGTCTTCCACTACGGGATTTTCCCGGAAAGCCGGACCAGCCTGGCCGAGGTCGGCGTCCGGCTGCACGGCTTGACCACCTGGTGGGACGTCCTGGCGGTCGCACGCAGCCGCGGCCATTTCGACGCTGCCACGCTGTCGGCGGTCGAAAGCTTTCTCCACGCCCCGGCCGAGTGGTCGGCCGCCCATGGCGGCGCGGTCTGAGGCGGGGCGGTCTGAACTCAGGCGTCGACCGCCTCCACATCGACCGAGACCTTGAGCGTGTGGCGGGCGCCGCCCAGGATGACGCCGCGGACCGGGCAGACATCGTCGTAGTCGCGGCCCCAGCCGACCGTGATGAAGTCGGTATCGACCAGGCGCCCGTTGGTCGGACACAGGTCAACCCAGGTGTCGTCACCGCACCAGCCGGAAAACCAGGCATGGCTCATGTCGGCGCCGATCAGGCGAGGTTTGCCCGGCGGCGGCAGGGTGCGCAGATAGCCGCTGACGTAACGCGCCGGCAGGCCCAACGAGCGCAGACAGCCGACCCCCAGATGGGCGAAATCCTGGCAGACGCCGCGGCGCTTTTTCAAGACCTCCGCCAGCGGCGTGGTGGTGGTGGTGGCGGTCGGATCGAAGGTGAAATCACGGTGGATGCGCAAGGTCAGTTCGGCGAGGGCGAGCCCGATCGGGCGATCGCCCGGAAAGGACGGTAAGGCGTACTCGGCAAGGTCGCGGGAGGCTTCGACCAACACGCTGTCGAAGGCATATTGGCCGATGCCATCCTCGTCTTCGCCGCCGGCAAGCGCGCGTGCCTCGGCGCGAAGGCGCTCCCAGGGCGGGGTGGCGGCGGGGGCAAAAAGCGGCGGCGGCGCCACTTCAACCTCGATCTCGGCGGTGATCACAACGCCGCGATGGGGCTCCTGGAGCGCGAAATAGGTCGTCGGGTTGCCGAAATAATCGGCGTAGTCGGCCCGCGCGGCCGCCTTGCCCTCGACCGATACCGTCCCTTTGCGGCAGCGCTGGCGCGGATGGCTTCGCGGTGCCAGATGGACCAGGTGATGGGAAACCGGGACTTCCTCGCCGTAGTCATAGCGGGTGACGTGGCGGGTACGATAGCGCATCGGCGTTGCCGAAGCCGGCGGCGGCAAGGTCTTGGGCACGGGCGTGCCGGTGGCTGCAGCGGCCGCTGCCGTGGGCGGCCGGGCGACCGGCGGCTTGACTGCAGCGGGATTAGGCCGATCGGGCGAAGGCATGGCTGAAATATGCGTGTGCGAGGAGATTGGAAACCTCGGGCAGGGTGGCCACGAGATGGTGGAGGGCGGCCGACAGCGGCGGCCCGGCGCGGAGCAGATCGACTTGCCGGAGATTGTCGCGGGCGGCGCCGACGATACTGCGGGCGGCATTTGCCGGTTCCCGTCCGGAGCCGCCATGGCCGGGCGCGTCGGGCAATGCCGCCAACTGCTCGGACAGGATATTCAGCTGGAAACACAGCGATCGCGGGTTGGTCGGCTCGACCAGCAGCAGATCCAACACCGGCGCCCGCTGCGGCGCGGCGAAATGGTGGCGGCGATAGGTCAGCACGCTTTCGCCGAGTTCGAGCAGAACCTCCAGCGTCGGCGTCAGGACCCGCTCATCCCGCCCGTCGGCTTCGGCGAGTTGGGTGCCCCGGACCAGGGCAGCCATATGGAGTGCCCGCTCGACCCGGCGGCCAATATCGAGGAAGCGCCAACCCGGACCGCGGGTCATGCTTTCCTGTTCCAGGCCGGACAGCGCCGCCAGGCTGGTTACCACGTCGTCAAGCAGCAGCAGCATGCCGGCGGCATCGAGTCGGCGGGGCGGCTGGCTCAGCCGGTCGATCTGGCGGACCACGCGCCACATATCGAGCGCCAGGCGGTCGCGGACGCTATGCGCCGCGCGGTGCAGGCGCTGGGCATTGGCGCGCAGGCTGTTTGGGTGGTCGAGGTCGAACACCGCAGCGCGCAAGGCGGTGCGGGTCGCCCGGGAGGCGATGCCGTCGCCGAGATTGGCGACATCCTGGGGCACCATCGCCAGCCAGACCATCAGCCGGAACAGCGGAGCCAGTTCGTCGGCGGCGCCGGGGTGGCTGCCGTCGGTGATTCGGGAGTGCACCGCGCGTAACAGACGGACCGTGCCTTCGATGCGCTCGCCATAGCGGCCGAGCCAGAACAGGCCATCGGCAACCCGGCTCGGCAGGTCGGGCCGGGGCGCCTGCTGGTCGGCCGGCCGGGGTTCAAATCGGGGAATTTCACCAGGCGGCGCTGAGCGGAGCACCGGCGAACTCTCGTCGCGGCGCGGCACCAGCACCCAGGTGTCTTTGGCGCCGCCGCCCCGCTGCATCGATACCACCAGGCGCCCGGGTTCGTTGGACACCCGGGTCAATCCCCCCGGCATGACGCGGTAGCCGTCGGGAGTGTGGCAGACGAAGACCCGCAGCACCAGCGGGCGCGGTTGCAACTTGCCGTCCTGCCAGACCGGTGCGGTCGACAGCGCGATCTGTTCCTGGCCGACATAGTCCCAGGGATTGCGCCGCAATTCCTGGGCCAGCTCCAATCGCGCCGCGCCCGACAGGTCGGCCCCGAAGATCGGCTCCAGACTGAGCCCGCGATGGGCCGGCTTGATCACGAGACGGTCGAGATGGTCGATGACGTAGCCCAGTTCGCCTTCCTGGCCGCACCACCAGCTCGCCACCGACGGCAGTTTCAGCTCCTCGCCCAGGAAATGCCGGCACAAGGTCGGCAGGAACGCCTTGAACGACATCGACTCCAGGAGGCCGCTGCCGACCGCATTGGCCACCGCAACGGTTCCGGCGCGGACCGCCTGAAGCAGGCCGGCGACGCCCAGCGAACTGTCGGCGCGCAGCTCCAGGGGATCGCAGAAATCATCATTGAGCCGGCGCAAGATCACGTCTACCGGTTCCAGCCCGCCCAGGGTCTTGAGATAGACCCGACGGTCGCGCACCGTCAGATCCTCGCCCTCGACCAGCGTCATCTGCATCGAGCGGGCGAGATAGACGTGCTCGAAATAGGTCTCGTTATAGGGGCCGGGCGTCAGCAGCACGACCCGCGGCTGGGCGGCCCTGGGCGCCAGCCCGAGCAGGGTATCCCGGAAGGCGGAAAAGAACCCCGACAGTCGCTCGACCTGGCAGTGGCGGAAGCTGTCGGTCAGGATGCGCCCGATCACCGCCCGGTTTTCCAGCGCATAGCCGGAGCCGCTCGGGGTCTCGGTGCGATCGGCCAGCACCCACCAGCTGCCGTCGGGGCCGCGCGCCAGATCGACGGCGCAAAAATGCAGGAAGGTATTGCCGGGCACCTTGATGCCGTGGCAGCAGCGGCGGAAACCGGGATCGGTATGGAGCAGCGAGGCCGGCATCCGTCCCGACCGGATCATGGTCTGCGGCCCGTAGAGATCGGCCAGAATCTGATTGAGCAGGGTTGCCCTCTGGACCACCCCGGCCTCGATCGTCCGCCATTCGTCGGGCGGAATCAGCAACGGGATCATATCGAGCGGCCACAACCGCTCGATGCCCTGCGGGTCACCGTATATATTGTAAGTTACGCCGTTCTGCCGCAGCAGCCGGAGCGCTTCGTCCCACTTCTCCGCCATAGCCTCGCGGTCGAGCGGGACCAGGCTGCCCATGAAGGTTTGCCAGTGCGGGCGCAGACTGCCCTGGCCGTTGACCATCTCGTCATAGACCCGGCTCGGTGCATAACCGATCGCGTCGGCCTCGCCGAACAACGAGCCCTGCAGCCGGCGTTCAGCCAAGCCTTCGAGCAGCGTGGGCGGGTAGGCGTTTGGTTCGGCCAAGCGGCGCACCAGAATTTGCGGGTACCAATGGACCCCTGCCGTCTAAAAAGCCGGACGGCACGAGCGCGGCGGCAGTATGCCCGATCCTTTCACGTCAAACCAGTGCCGTGGCGGTTTGATGACGGCCGCTGGTTGTCGAGTCCGTAAGGGTTGCACCAACCTCCCGGCCGCGCCACATTGCCGCGGCTTGGTCCATCGCCTGCACCGGACCGGCGGCCCGGCCCAGATAGCGGAGCGCAAGGGCGACGGTACCGACCACCGCGGCGGTCGGGGCCGGCGCCTCGATCTCGCCGCGCCAGAGTTGGCCGATACGCTCGATCTGGGCGGTTTCGTCACGCCAGGGATAGGCCGTACTGGGGGTGAGCGCCGGCCATTCCTCTTCGGCGGTGGCGGTGTGCTCGAGGGTCAGCACCAGGCAGGGCTTATCGGGGTTGCGCTGGATCTCGCCGCCGCCGCCTTTGAAGATCGCGGCGACCGGCTGACCCAGCAGCGCCGCGACATGCTGATGGAGTGGTCGGTAATTGGGGTGGAACACGCCCTGGAGCTGGCAGGGTGCCGCGAACGGATTGAGCGCGCGGGCCAGCGTATTGACCGGCGAGCGCAAGCCCAACAGCGGACGCAGGGCGAACAAGCGCTCCAACCGCGGCGACAGCCGCTCCAGTGGCAGATAAGCGAAATTGTGGCGGTCGAGCGCCGCCGCTGCCGCCGAAGCCGTCTCGCAGGGCCCGACTCCAAGCTGGGCCAGCGCCGCGGCGGTCGGGGCGAAGCCCTCTGTGGCCCCCTTGATGCCGTGCATCACGATGCGCACGCCGTTTTGGGCCAGCACCGCCGCGGACAGCACGAAATAGGGCAGCTGCTTGTGACGGTCGGCATAGGACGGCCAGTCGAGATCGACGCTTGGGAAGGCGGCGGGCAGGTCGAGCTGGCGGCGGGCGGCGGTGACGAAACCGGCAAGTTCCTCGGCGGTCTCGCCGCGATAGCGCAGGAGCATCAGGAAGGCGCCGAGCTGGGCCGGTTCAACCTCGCCGGTCAGGATCAGCGTCATCGCCGCTTCCGCCTCGTCGCGCTCCAGCGGCCGCGCCAGCTGGGCGCCGCGCCCGACGGTGCGGATGAACTTGGCGAAGGGGTGGAACGGGGTCATCGGCGGACCTTCGGTTTGCCGCAGCGCTATTCCCGTCGCCGGGGCTGGCGCGGCGACGGTTTGGCCAGGGGATGGTGGTCGGCGACCACCCGTTTCAGGCGATCCCCGACGATATGGGTATAGATTTCGGTGGTGGCGATATCCGCATGGCCCAGCATCTTCTGAACGCTGCGCAGATCGGCGCCGTGATCGAGCAGATGGGTGGCGAAGGCATGGCGCAGGACATGGGGGCTGACCTTGGCCGGATCGATCCCCGCGGCCCCGGCAAGCTCCTTGAGCAGCTGGGCAAAACGCTGGCGGGTCAGATGGCCGCCCAGCGCGCTGCGTGACGGGAACAGAAACGGCTTCTGCCTGGCCAGCCGGCCCGGCACCAGGAATTCGCTGCGGACGGCGAGGTAGGCGACCAGGGCGTCGCGCGCCGGTACGGACAAGGGCACCATCCGTTCCTTGCCGCCCTTGCCGCGTACGATCAGGGTCCGCCCGTCGCGATCGAGGGCGCCGACCGGCAGGCCGACCAGCTCCGACACCCGCAGGCCGGAGGCATAGAGCATTTCCAGCAGGGCGACCAGGCGCAGCCCGTCGGCGCCCGGCAGGGCGGTTGCCGCCGCGATCAGGGCCAGCACCTCGGTTTCGGTCAGCACCTTGGGCAGGATGCGGCCACGGCGCGGGCTGTCGAGCGCCGCTGCGGGGTCTTCGCTGCGGCGGCCCTCGGAGCACAGGAAGCGATAGAACTGGCGCAACGCCGATAGCCGCCGGGCCACCGTGCGGACCGCGGATTGCGCGGCGAGCTGTTCCAGATAGCCGCGCAGGTCGTCTGTGGCGGCCCGAACCAGGCTGCCGCCGCGACCTGCCAGCCAGCCCTCGGCATCGGCGAGGTCGCGGGCATAGGCCGCACGGGTATTGTCCGCCGCCGCCCGCTCGGCGACCAGCATGTCGAGGAAGGCGTCGACTTCCGGTGGCGGCAGCGGCAAGGGGGCAGGGGGACGGCCGCGGCGGCTCATCGCTCCCCTTGGCGCCTGCGGTTGCCCATGGCGCGCGGAGCGCGGCCGCGCGTCAGTGCGCGAACCGTTCGGGCGCGAACCGTTCGGCGGGAATGATCTTTTCCACCGGCTGCGACGGTGCCGGAACATCGACGGTGGCGACATAAATCACGCCGCCGCCGATCAGCAGCCCGAGGGCAACCAGAATCACGGTGACCAAGGGACTCGAACTGCGCAAGACCGCCGGGCCCGACGACAGAGAACGGTTCTTCGAACGACTCACGACGCCTCTTTACCGGTTGGGCGAAGGACGCGAACCATGATAAGGATCTGCGTCACCACCTTTGACAACGGGCACGGTTCGGACGGCGGCGCAATATCTTGTACCAAGGCGGGTTCACCGGCCATTGGCCGGATTCGGGACTATGCCTTGCGCCGGCCCGCTTCGCCCATGGCCTGCAGTTTAACCGCCCCGGCAGCGCGTTGCAACCGGGGCCGGCGCCGGAGACCGGAGACGGGAGCAACCGATTACCATGACCGGCCACGATTTCCGACCTCAGAGCCCGATCCGCCTGCCGCGGACTGTGGTGATGGTCGGCTTGATGGGGGCGGGCAAGACGGCGATCGGGCGGCGCTTGGCGACCCGGCTTGGCCTGCCGTTCCGCGACGCCGATGCCGAGATCGAAGCCGCGGCCGGCTGCACCGTCGAGGAGTATTTCGCCCGCTACGGCGAGGCGGCGTTCCGGGTCGGCGAGCGCAAGGTGATCGCGCGTCTGATCGAGCAGCCGGTGCAGATACTGGCGACCGGCGGCGGCGCCTTCATGGATGCCGCGACCCGGACCTTGATCATCCGCCATGCGGTATCGATCTGGCTGCGCGCCGACCTGGAGCAGCTCCTGGCGCGGACCGCCCGGCGCAACAATCGACCGCTGCTGAAACAGGGCAGCCCGCGGGAAATCCTGGAACGGCTGATCGCGATACGCTATCCCGTCTACGCCCAGGCGGATCTCACGGTGGATAGTACCGACGGTCCGCCGGAAGAGACGGCGGAGCGGGTGGTGGAAGCGTTGGAGCGGCATTTCGGAGCACCGCTGGACTCGAGCGACGCCGGGGCGGTCGGCGCCGGCCTCGCCGATAGCCAGCAGGCAACAGGGCCGGCACCTGGGCCGGCGCCTGGGCCGGCACCTGGGAAAGCGTGGTCATGACCATCGATACCGTCCGGGTCGACCTCGCCAGCCGCAGCTACGATATTCTGGTCGGCGACGGCGTGCTGGCCGCCGCCGGTGAACACCTCTGCCGCGCGCTCGGCCGCCGTCCGCTGGTGATCGTGACCGATCAGCGGGTCGCCGGGCTGCATCTGCCGGCATTGCAGGCGTCTCTGGCCGCTGCCGGGTTCGGCGGCGGCGCCGCGGTGATTCTGCCGCCCGGCGAGATGACCAAGGACTTCAGTCATCTCCAGCAGCTGGTCGATGGCCTGCTCGAACGCGGCATTGAACGCGGCACCGTGGTGGTGGCGCTGGGCGGCGGCGTGATCGGCGATCTGGTCGGCTTCGCCGCGGCGGTGACCTTGCGCGGGCTCGATTTCGTTCAGGTGCCGACCACCCTGCTGGCCCAGGTCGACAGCTCGGTCGGCGGCAAGACCGGGATCAATTCCCACCACGGCAAGAACCTGATCGGCGCCTTCCACCAGCCCCGCCTAGTGCTGGCCGATATCGGCACCCTCGAGACGCTGGAGCCGCGCCAGGTCCGGGCCGGCTATGCCGAGATCGTCAAATACGGCCTGATCGGCGATCCCGATTTCTTCGCCTGGCTGGAAAGCCATGGCCTGGCGCTGATCGCCGGCGACAGCACCGCCCGCCGCCGTGCGGTGGTGACCAGTTGCCGGGCCAAGGCGGCGATCGTCGGCCGCGACGAGCGCGAGAGCGGCGATCGTGCTCTGCTCAATCTCGGTCACACCTTCGGCCATGCTCTCGAAGTCACCGCGGGCTACGGCGACCGGCTGCTCCACGGCGAGGCGGTGGCGATCGGCATGGTGCTGGCGTTCGAGCTGTCGGCCCGGCTCGGCCTGGCGCCGGCCGCCGATGTGCTGCGGGTCAAGGCCCATCTGTTTGAGGCTGGCCTGCCGACCTCTCCGGCCGAGATCGCCGGTATTGCCTGGAATGCCGGGGCGCTGCAGGCCCATATGGCCCATGACAAGAAGGTCAAGGACGGCCGCATCACCTTCGTGCTGGCCCGCGGCATCGGCCGCGCCATCCTCACCCGCGACGTCGACCCGGCCGAAGTCCTGGCCGTGCTGGAAGGGGCGGTTCGAGGCTGACATGATCGCGCCGCCGGTTCCCGGTCTTCGCCACGGGATTTTGCCGCCCTACGGGATTTCACTGCCATGGACTTGACGTTTTGGATCACGATCGCGGTGATCGTGATCCTGCTTGCGGTTTCCGCCTTCTTCGCCGGCTCGGAGACGGCGCTGACCGGGGCCTCGCGGGCGCGCATGCACCAGCTCGAGCAGGAAGGCAGCCGGCGCGCGCGCCTGGTCAATCGCCTGCGTGACAAGAGCGAGCGGATGATCGGGGCGCTGCTGTTCGGCAACAACCTGGTCAACATTCTGTCCTCGGCCCTGGCGACCAGCGTGCTGATCGGTCTGTTCGGCGACCGCGGCGTGGTCTATGCCACGGTCGGCATGACCGTGCTGGTGGTGCTGTTCGCCGAGGTCATGCCGAAAATCTACGCGATCAACTATCCCGATCGCACCGCACTGTCGGTCGCGCCTGCAGTTTCCGCCCTGGTCAGCGTGCTCGGGCCGCTGGTGATCGGCATGGGCCATGTCACCCGCATCAGCCTGAAGTCGATCGGCATCGAGATTCATTCCACCGGCATCACCTCCAACGAGGAGGAACTGCGCGGTGCGATCGAACTGCACCGCGACGAGGCCAAGGCGGAGGAGATCAAGGAGGAGCGTGCGATGCTGCGCTCGATCCTGGATCTGGCCGAGGTCGAGGTGTGCGAGATCATGACCCACCGGCGGACCCTGGTGATGATCGACGCCGCGCTGCCGGCGGCCCAGGTGGTGGACGAGGTCTTGAGCAGCCCGTTCACCCGACTGCCGCTGTGGCTCGACCAGCCGGACAATATCGTCGGCGTCGTCCATGCCAAGGCCTTGCTGCGCGAGGTGCGCGCCCATCACGGCGATCTCGATCGCATCGACATCCTGGGCATTGCCGCCAAGCCGTGGTTCATTCCGGAAACCACCAATCTGTTCGACCAGCTTCAGGCGTTCCGCCAGCGTCGCGAGCATTTCGCGCTGGTCGTCGACGAATACGGCACCCTGATGGGGGTGGTTACTCTGGAGGATATCCTGGAGGAGATCGTCGGCGACATCTCAGACGAGCATGATGTTACCGTGGCCGGTGTCCAGGTTGAACCTTGCGGTTCCTATATCGTCGACGGTTGGGTCACCATCCGTGACCTCAATCGCGAGTTCGAATGGCGGCTGCCCGACGACGAGGCCTCGACCATCGCTGGTCTGGTGCTTTACGAGGCGCGGCGCATCCCCGAGGTCGGCCAGGTCTTCACCTTCTATGACTTTCGTTTCGAGATCATCGGCCGCCAGCGCAACCAGATCACCTCGCTGCGCCTGACCCCGCCGGTGGATATCGACGCGCCGGCCGGGACCGGCGACCTTGGTACCCCGGTTTGAGCGCATCAGCCGATCGGATCACATCAGGAAGTCGATGACACCGCGCAGATCGGCGCCGGTCAGGTCGGCGCCGCGGGTATCTGCCATGGTCATGACGGCGTCCTTCAGATCGGCCCTTTGCAGCTTGGCCTTCTTGAGGTTGGCCTGGGACAGGTCGCTGGCGCCGAGCTGGACGCTCCGGAGGTCGGCCTGGAACAGCGTGGTCCGGACCATGCGGGCATTGGCCAGCTTGGTCGGCCAGATCTGTCCGGTGCTCAATTCGATCGGCTGAGCCTGGACCTTGGTCAGATCGGCGTCGTTGAGGGTTGCGCGCTCCAGGCAGGCGCCGCGCAAATCGGCGCCGACCAGCCTGGCCTCGCGCAGGTCGGCCACCGACAGGTCCGCCATGACCAGGCTGGTTCCGGCCAGATTGGCGCCCTTCAGAACTGCATAGTTCATCAAGGCCGCCGAAAGGTTGAGCTGGCTCAGGTCCGCCTTGCTCAAGTCGAGTTTGCGCAGATCTGCGCGCGCACCCTCCTTGCCATTGCTGGCGATCCATTCCTGATGGCGCTGCAGGATGTCCTTGAGCCGGTCTTCCAGTTGATCGAGGCGGCGCGCCATCTCGGCGCCGTCCAGATTGGCGGTCGATAGGTCAACGCCGTCGAGCAGGGCGCCCAGCAGGCAGGCATTGCTCAGGTTGGTGTCGCGCAACAGGGCCCTGCACAGCACCGTGCCGACCAGCTTGGCGCCGGACAGATTGGCCTTGGACAGATCGGCGCCTTCCAGATTGGCGCCGGTCAGGTCCGACCGGCTGAGGTCGGCGTTGGTGAAAATGGCGCCGCGCAGGTTGGTATCGCGCAGGTCGGTCTGGATCACGAAGGCGTTGGACAGTTTGGCCCGGCTGAGGTCGGAGCCGGCCAGCGTCGCGTCCGACAGGCCGGGGGCTGACTCGTCCGCCCCGGCCGCCATCAGCTCGCCATCCTTATGGCGCACCAGATAGCCGTCGCGCAGATCGGCCTGATGCAGGTTGACCCGCGCCATGTCGGCACCGCGCAACGACGCGCCGCGCAGGTCGGACTTGGACATCTTGGCGCCGGTCAGCTTGGCCCGCCGCAGGTCGGCGCCGAACAGGCACGCGCCCACGAGATTGGCGCCGCGCAGATTGGCGTCGCACAGCCGGCATCCGGTCAGGTCGGCCCCGGCCAGATTGACGCCTTCCAACTCGAACGACGACAGGTCGGAGAATTTGAAACTGGCCCTGGCGCCGTTCTTCTTGGCGGCGAGATAACGTTCGTGGCGATCCAACACCGCCCTGACCTCGGCCTCGCTCGGGGTCGGCAGATCGATCGACAGGGATTCGATGTATGAAATGATCGTGAGCCTTGGTTGGCGCCTCGCCCCCGGCGCCCGGTCGGGGCAGCCATCGCAGGCGATGTCGCGTGCTGGTCTGTCGGTATCGCCAAAATTATGACAAGCCGGGGCGCGGGCAAGGGCACGACAGCTCTGCAACTGCGACGTATGGACCAGACGCCGGAAAAAATTCTTCGAGAGTTCGAATGAATTTTAGGGAAAACGCAAAATAATCAAAGAGCAGCTGCAAGAGCAGGGGACCCGGTTGAGGCCGGGGATTTCGCCGTTGGGGACTGTGCCGGTGCGGAATTCGCTGCCGGATACCCATGTGTCGATTGTGTCTCAGGACGTGGTGTAAGGGCGGCGGCATCGCGCGGGCGGTGCGGCCGACGGGCGAGGAATTGCTCTTGGCAGTAAATCCGCCGTACGATTGTATGTCGGTCATTAATTGCATTTGTTTGAGTTTTATCCGGCAAAGTTTGAATCGACCCTCCCTTTCAAGCATAGTAAACTGACTGTGGCTGGATATGTGGGGGAATTAATATGAAAATATTCAATTATAGAGCGTATTGGCTGCGGGTGGCCGCCGTGCTCGCCGGCGTCCTGAACGGCTTGGTGCCGGGCGGCCCTTCGGCGGCGGCAGCGGATGACGCCCCGGTGATGCTCGACCAGAACTGGAGCGAAACGCTGCGCCAGCTGTTCTATTTCACGCCCCAGGGGTCCTATCTGATCCCCTATGCCTGGGGCCTGGCCTTGGAAACTCCGGACGGTTCGGAGCGTTTCTTTTCCGGGACCAATATGGCCCGCTTCGGCTATCTGCCCCACGCCGCCAATGAGCATAATCCGGACGGCTTGCCGATCGGCTTCGCTGTCGATGGCCGCAAGGGCGACCGCTGGCTCGGCATGACCTGTGCTGCGTGCCACACCCATGAGATGGCCTATCAGGGCCGCCGGATCCGGATCGACGGCGGCGCCGCGCTGGCCGATTTCCAGGGCTTCGTCGAGGCGATGGACAAGGCGGTGGCCCTGACCCTGGGCGAGGGGCCGCCGTTCAAGCCCAATCCCCGCTTCGACCGCTTCGCGGTCGCGGCACTCGGGTCCAACCATTCGCCCAACCAGGCGGCCCTGCTGCGCACCGAACTCTACAACTACGTCCAGCAGCGCAAGCTGTGGCAGATCCGCAATGAGACGGCGATCCGCTACGGCCACGCCCGGGTTGATGCCTTCGGTATCATCTTCAACCAGTCCCAGAGCCGTGACCTCAAGATTATCGATAACCGCGCCGCCCCCGCCGCCCCGGTCAGCTATCCGGTGCTGTGGGACACGCCGCAGCACGAGCGGGTGCAGTGGAACGGCATCGCCCGCAACAATGTTCGCGGCGGGCCCCTGGGCCGTAATGTCGGCCAGGTATTGGGCGTGTTCGGCCGGGTCGACATCACCAAGGCGGGCGATCTCGGCTATTGTTCGACCGCCAAGCGCACCAACCTGGAAGCGCTCGAGAAATGGGTCACAACGCTGTGGTCGCCGCAATGGCCGGAGCAGGTGCTGCCGCCGATCGACCGCGCCGGCGCCGGGCGCGGCGCGGCGATCTACCAGCAGCGTTGCGTCGGTTGCCACACCCTGATCAACCGCACCGATCCGGAGCGCAAGGCCGGGGAGCACATGGTCCCGCTATCGGAGGTTGGAACCGACCCGACCATGGCGGCCAACGCGGCGTTCCGCTGCGCCTATACCGGTGTGCTCGAAGGCGCCAAGAGCAATGTCGTGCGCGGCGCGCCGCTGAGCGGCCAGGAATTCGCCGGCACCTTGCTTCAGCACATCGCGGCTGGCGCGATCATCGGCTCATTCCGGATCGTCACCTGCGACGCCGAATCCGACTTCGATTCGGCGGCCAAGGGCTGGCTGACCGCGGTGGCCGCCTCGGTTCTGGACTTTTTCGGCTTCGGCGAGCGCCCCGACCAGGTCGGCGACCTGATCGACCAGAATCAGCAGCCGGCGCAGTGCGGCGCCAAGCCCTTGCCCACCGAATTGTATTACAAGGCGCGGCCTCTGGACGGCGTCTGGGCCTCGGCGCCCTACCTGCACAATGGCTCGGTCCCCACGCTCAAGGCGCTGCTCGGCCGGGCGGCGGACCGGCCGGCGACCTTCTATGTCGGCAATCCGGAATTCGATCCGGCCGCCGTCGGCTACCGCAGTGACGTGGTCGGCGGCGGCTTTCGCTTCGACACCGCGGTGCCGGGCAACGGCAACCAAGGCCACGAATACGGTGCGCCGCTCGACGACTCCCAACGCCAGGACCTGATCGAGTTCCTGAAGACGCTGTGACATCCGAAAAGGGGACCGGACGGCAGCGATCCGTCCGGACCAGGGGAGGAGACACCATGACCCAGTATCTGGCGATTTACGACCAGGCGACCCCGGAGCAGCAGCCGAAGCTGGTCCGCACCTGGCTGAAGAACGAGCCGGTGCCGTTCATGAAGCAGCTGCGCCGGGAACGCCCGATCTTCCCGACCGCCAACGGCACCTATCTCGCGCTTTACGAGGATTGCATCGAGGCGTTGCGCCAGCCGGCGGTAATGTCGGTGCGGCTGTACAAGCCGAAGATGGGCGATTTCATGCTCGCCAACGACCTGACCATCGCGAACTGGCGGGACAAGGGCATCATGCAGGCGATGCTGAACCCCAACGACATCCCGCGGGTGCGGGCGATGATCGGTCGGCAATGCGACGCCGCATTGGACGCCGCCGAGGGACGGATCGAAGCGGTCAACCGCTATGCCCGCAAGGTACCGATCCGTATGGTCGACGAGTATTTCGGCTTTCCCGGACCGCATGATCCGGGAAAGCCGCCCAACGACGACAAGATGATCGAGTGGTCCTACGCCAATCAGCTCGATGCCTTCCGCAATTATCCGTTCAATGACCTGGATAACCCCGAACAGATCTTCCGGAACTCGCGGGTCGCACTGGCCGAGATGCGGGACTGGCTGACCATCTATCTGCCGCGCAAGGGCGCCAGCCTGCAGCAGAATCCGGGCCAGGACGATGTCGTGGCACGGATGCTGAAGACCCGGTTCGACCCGGCGCTCGGCTTCGACGGTGCTGCGCTCGCCCTCAATGTCGGCGGGCTGCTGATCGGCGCGGTGGAGACCACCCAACAGGTGGTGGTGCAGGTGATCGACCAGTTGCTCAAGCGCCCGGTGCAATTCGCGGCGGCCCGCCGCCATGCGCTGGCCGATGAGGATGCCGCCTTCGACCCCTATGTCTGGGAGGCGCTGCGCTTCGCCCCGATCTCGCCGTTCATGTTCCGCTATGTCGAGCAGGACTACACCTTTGCCAAGGGCACGGCGCGGGCGCACACCGTACCCGCCGGGACGACGGTTCTGCCGCTGACCTGGTCCGCAATGTCCGATGAACGCTATTTTCCCCGCCCGGACGAGTTCAACATCAACCGCACCGGTGTCGACACCTTCCACCTCGGCTACGGCCACCATGATTGTCTCGGCCGCATGGTCGCCACCGTGATGGTTCCGGAGATGGTCAAGCGGGTGTTGCGTCGGGACTCCCTGTCCGCGGAGGGGGCGATCGACTTCCAGGGTACCCCCTATCCGCAAAGCTGGTGGTTGCGCTTCAGCGCCGGCGGCTGAAGCGGCGGGGCTCCGGTTTTTTTTGGTCCTGGGTTATGGCTTGACCGGTTCAGGCGTTGCCTCCACTCTGTCTAAAGTCAAGGTGCGGCTCAGCCGGCCGGCTGAGCCGTGCGACAGAAAAATGCCGGCAATAAACGGTTCAGACGGAGGAGACGATGGCGAGTCAGAAGAAATTGATTCCGGATGTGATTCACGACCAGGTGCTGACCTGCCTGTTGCCGACCACGACCGTCCGCGCGGCCGTGGAGGAAATGGCACGGCAGAAGATCGGAGCGGTCATGGTCTGCGAGAAAACCGGGCTGAAGGGCATCTTCACCGAACGGGATCTCGCGTTTCGGGTGGTCGCGGTGGGCAAGAATCCCGAGACCACCCTGATCTCCGAAGTGATGACGTCATCACCTTTGACGCTCAAGCCCGATGCCACGGTGTTCGAAGCGATGACGTTGATGGAGCGACGCAAGTTCCGCCATCTGCCGGTGGTCGATAGTGATAACCTGCTGGTTGGTATGGTTTCGATCCGCGATCTGTTTGCGGTGGTGCGCAATCAGCTGGAGGCCGAGCTGAAGGAACGCGACGAATTCATCTACGGCACCAGCTATTCGCCGGAGCCGGCCGAGCAGGCCTGAGCTGTACTCTTCGCCGGGCCCTGCCGGCGGCTCGACCGCCGTTGCAGGGCAGGTCCGCCTTACCCCGGCTTGACCGGTTGCGGTGCGGTATCGATAGTGCCGCGGTGCGTTCTGGTTTGCCCGCGGAGCCGATATGGCGTTGTCACAGCCGTCCGAGCGTAGCGATATCCACACCCGCACCGTCACTTGCCGGGGCTATCGCCGCGCCGATGGGTTGTGGGACATCGAAGGCCACCTGACCGACGTCAAGAGCTACGGCTTCGCCAACGATTTCCGGGGCACCATCGAACCGGGCGATCCAATCCACGAAATGTGGATCCGGCTGACCGTCGATGATGCTTTCCTGGTTCGGGCGATCGAGGTGGTGACCGACAAGGGGCCGTTTTCGATCTGTCCCGACATCACCGCGAATTTCCAGTGCCTGGTCGGGCTGTCGATCGCCGCCGGCTGGACGCGGGCGATCAAGGAGCGGTTAGGCGGGGTCCGGGGTTGCACCCATCTGGTCGAACTGCTGGGGCCGGTCGCGACCACGGCGTTCCAGACCGTGTTCCCGATCCTCAGCCGGGAACGGGCGGAGCGGCGCAAACGCCATCCGGAGGAGCCACCACTGGCGCGGCCGGTGCTGCTCGACACCTGTCACGTGTTCGACAGCAACGGCGCCTATGTCAAGCGCCACTGGCCGGAACACTACTCGGGCGATTGATCCCGGTGCGGCCGAACCTGGCGGTCGCGCCCGCGGCCCGGCCCCGTCGTCAGACGTTGAAGCGGAAATGGAAGATGTCGCCGTCCTGGACGACATACTCCTTGCCTTCCTGGCGCATCCGGCCGGCATCCTTGCACGCCTGCTCGCCGCCCAAAGCCTCGAAGCTTTCAAAGTCGATGGTCTCGGCACGGATGAAGCCGCGCTGGAAGTCGGTGTGAATGACCCCGGCCGCCTCGGGTGCGGTGGCGCCGCGGTGGATCGTCCAGGCCCGCGCCTCCTTCGGCCCGACGGTGAAGAAGGTGATCAGGTCGAGCAGGGCGCTGCCGGCCCGGATCACCTGGTTGAGCCCGGTTTCCTCCAGCCCGAGCGCCGCCAGGTATTCCCGCTTCTCGCCGGCATCGGCGAGCTGGGCGACCTGTGCTTCGATCTCCGCCGAGATCACGACGCAGCCTGCGCCCTCGGCTGCGGCGCGTTCGGCAACCCGTTCCGACAGCGGATTGCCGGTCGCGGCCGAACCCTCGTCAACATTGCAGACATAGAGCACCGGCTTGGCGGTCAGCAGCTGGAGCGGCTGCAGCAGCGGCCGCTCGTCGTCGCCCACCGCTACGGCGCGCGCCGGCCGGCCCTCGCGCAACCCCTCCAGCAGACGTTCCATCAGGGGCACCAGCGCTTTGGCTTCCTTGTCGCCGGTTTTGGCCCGCTTCTGCGCCGCCACGGTGCGCCGTTCCAGGCTGTCGAGATCCGCCAGCATCAGTTCGGTCTCGACCGTCTCGATATCGCGCAAGGGGTCGACTCCGCCGTCGACATGGACGACGTCGCCGGACTCGAAACAGCGCACGACATGGGCCACGGCGTCGACCTCGCGGATATTGGCGAGGAACTGGTTGCCCAGCCCCTCGCCCTTGGAGGCGCCGCGGATCAGCCCGGCGATGTCGACGAATTCAAGCTGGGTCGGAATTGTCTTGGCCGATTTCGCGATTTCGGCAAGGCGCAGCAGACGGGGATCCGGCACGCCGACCCGGCCGATATTGGGCTCCTTGGTGCAGAACGGGAAATTCGCCGCCTCAGCCGCCTGGGTGGCGGTGAGCGCGTTGAACAGGGTCGACTTGCCGACATTGGGCAGGCCGACGATACCGCAGTTGAAACCCATGGGAGAAAAGAACCCCTGACAGTGGCGGTGGCGCGGAGCGCGGGCTTCAATAGCCGATTCCAGGCCTCGGAGTCACGGATGTCGGGCGGGTCCGCCGGTTACTGCAACGGGGCGACCGCGCGGGCCGGCAGCCGGATCATCGCCAAGTCGAGCGCGGTGCGCAGCTGTTGGGCGGAATAAGGGGTGCGGACGATGCCGAGCGGGTAGCTGGCGGTGATCCGGCTCATGGTCTGATGGTCGGTCGCCGCGGCGAGGAACAGCGAGCGCAGGCCCCGCTCGGCATTGAGGCGCCGGGCGGCCTCGATGCCGTCGCCGTCGTTCAGTCGAACCGCCATCAACACCAGGTCGGGGCGGCTGCGAGCGGTGATCGCCAGAGCCTCCGCGGTGGTGCCGGCAATGTCGCAGACGTCGTGGCCCATGCTGCGCAGGGTTTCGGCGATTGCCTGGGCGACGGCGGCATCGCTGTTGGCAATCAGGATGCGTATCGCCGCGGTGGTGCGGTGCGGCTTAACGACACGCGTTGCGAGGCTGCTGTCGACTATGCCCACTATCCCGGACTCCCGGAGCTGTCGCCACCCGATTTAAGATTTCATTTACTAAAGCGACTACCTAAGGCGAAACGCCTCGGATTGCAAGCCGAATCCAAACAAATGAACGGGATGGTGCGCCGGGAGACCGGCAAGGAGCAGTCGGTGGAAGTCCGACACGATGAAGGCATAGCGAACCACATCGGCCGCGAGCCGTGCGTCGTTGTCCGCGAGGGTAACGGCCGCCCAAGAGCGCCCGGCTGATCGTCGACGAGGACCGCACCCTGCCGCTGTCGCCCGTAGCCGGCTGCGGATCAAATTGATTCAGCTCAAATAATCCTGGCGCCCTGAACGACGTGACCAAGAATCGACTAATGCCATTCAACACAGCCTGTCAAAGTTATTGGTCCCTTGATTTAGCCCCCAGAGTTCGCCGACCCTGAGATCGGCCCACCAGCCGTGCAAGGCCAGCCGGTCGTGCCGTACCCGTTCGGCAATCCACGGGTAGGTCATCAGGTTGCTGATCGACAAGGCGACGGCGGTCTGCTCGATCTCCTTGGCGGTATCGGGGTCATGAACCTTCGAGTCCTTCAGGCGTTCGAACCAACGGTCGACCGCTTGCTTGCCGATAGAGACCCAGGCGCCGAGGAACTCGCGGTCGTCCGCCGACTGGGCGGCCAAACGGATCAACTCATGGATGCCACCGCACTGAGAATGGCCTAGCACGACGATGTGGCTGACTGCGAGGTCGCGCACCCCGAACTCAAGGGCGGCGCAAACACCGGCGTGGGGGCCGCGGGGTTGGTATTCCGGAACTAGATTGGCGACATTGCGGACCGTGAACACGTCGCCTGGCTCGAAATGCAGCATGATCGCAGGGTCGACGCGCGAGTCCGAACACCCCAACAGCATGATCGGCGGCCGTTGGCCCTCGGTCGTCAGCGATTCGAACAGTTCGCCGCGCTGCTCGTAGTAATACGCATGGAAACCCTTGAAGCCGGCGATCATGCGATTGATGACTCTGTGGGTGGGCATTCCTGGCCTCTCTTCGCGATGCAGCAATTGGTCGGTCGTGCCCCCGATCAACTTCCGTACGCTCTCGATTCATCGGAGGGACTGCGTGATCCCTGTCCTGGGGCAGTTGCCCGGTATCGCCGCCGTCGCCCCGACTCGGTTTCGGCCTCAAGTGCTTGTCAGAGACCCAGGCATCGAGCGGCGTACCGCCGACGCGCAAACGCTTGTCCGAGTGCCGCCATCTGACCCGGGACCGGGTCAGCACAGCGGCCAGGAGCCCGAACGAGTTCTTGGAAGGAAATGAATAGACCTCTCCAGCGTCACGATATCTACCTCACGCGGCGGCCTGAGTGCTCGGAACCCCAGGGAATCAGGCAGAAGTGTTTGAGTAAAGCCAGATCAGCAAAGCTTTTCGAACTTGCCGCTATCCTGATTGAGCCCCCAGAGTTCGCCGACCCTGAGATCGGCCCACCAGCCATGGAGGGTCAACCGTTCATGGTGTACCCGTTCGGCGATCCACGGGTAGGTCATCAGGTTGCTGATCGAGAGGGCCACCGCGGTTTGTTCAATCTCCCTGGTCGCGTTGGGGTCGCTGGCATTGATCTCCTTGATCCGTTCTGCGTGCCGTTCGACCGCCTGCGTGCCGATCGAAACCCACGACGCCAGGAACTCGCGATCGTCGTCGGTGGTCTGACGGGCCAGTCGGATCAGTTCGTGGATGCCGCCGCACTGGGAATGGCCGAGCACGACGATGTGGCTGACAACGAGATCGCGCACCCCGAATTCGAGCGCCGCGCAAACACCGGCATGGGGGCCATGCGGCTCGTATGCGGGGATGAGGTTGGCGACGTTGCGTACCGTGAACACGTCGCCCGGCTCGAAATGCAGCATGATCGCGGGGTCGACACGGGAGTCCGAGCAGCCGATGAGCATGATCGGCGGCCGTTGGCCCTCGGTCGTCAGGGATTCGAAAAGTTCGCCGCGCTGTTCGTAGTAGTAGGCATGGAAACCCTTGAATCCGGCGATCATACGGTTGATGTACTTGCGGGTCGGCATTATTGCAATCCTCTGGTTGCGGCACTTGATATGGCCGGTTTGTTTACTGCGATGCCTGGACGACGGGAGCCACCGCGACGAGTTTGGTGCAACCTGCTGCTGCGGCGGGAGTGGTTTGGAAAATGGCAGACGTCAGGTCGCCACGACGCGGACGTTTACTCGATTTCAGCTCGTGACTGGGGTGTATGACCAAGCGGGGCGGGCGACGCATAAGACGAAAGACGGATTGGCTGCCTACCAATTGACCTCGGCGAAATGGACAGCCCTCAGCGCGACCAGGATACCACCATCGTTCGAAAAAATAGTCCAAAATTGACTTTGGCACTACCGCTTTGACCCTGCGGAACCTGACGGAAATTTCATTGTGCCGGATCGGGTGGTTGGCAGCACCTGTCAGACTAGACAGGTAGCGCTTTTCGAAACGCTGTGATGACCATTGGAAAAATGCTGCTGCGGAGACCGCGCTGCAGGTGCCGGACAAGGGACGGAGTATCGCCCCCTCCTCGCTGAAGCCGGCTTTTCGGAAACGGCGGTAGCGCCTTGGCGGGTGTGATGCGGGGACGACGCTTACCCGAGAGAATTGCCGGTTCACGATATGACCTTCCAGCACCTGGACCAGAGAGTTCGTTTCGAGACCAAGCGGGTACCGGCACTCCGGCCCAACCATGTGACCAGCGCTGAGGTGCCTGGAACGAGAAGTAGCGGACATTACCCGATATTGTACGGGTTTTCCACTACCGCCATTGGTCCGGCATGGCGGCGATCGAAGGCCCCATGGTGGGATCCGAAGCGCTTTGACCGGCTGATGCCCGACGACGATCACGACGGATATTGATGTTGGTCCTCAGCGTTCACCCGACGACGCCGGTCTGGTCAAACGGTTCGGACGAGCCCAAAACGTGACCGAGCGCAACCTCCGCCAAAAGCATTAGAATAGATCAGTCCAAATCTAAAGATTGGGTCGCCAATGTGATGGGACAAAAAAGCGCACCTGAAAATGCATGAATAATAGGCCGAAACAGCCTACATATCAGTACGTGATCGTTGCGCCGCCCCCGCATGCAACAGTGAAGTCTGCATAGGAGTCGGTTAGATCGCTATCATAACAGTTCGCCGAGCCGCACAATTCTTTCGTCAAGAGAGAGACGAAAGCTGGGCATCTTCCCTTCACCCGAGGAGTTCTACCATGACCGTCGCCGTTATCGCCATCTTGGCCGTTGCCGTCATCGCCACCGCGGTTGGTGTCGAACATCTCTCCTCCCGAATCAATGGCCGCGGGGCGAAACAGTCGTGACCCGCCCCTGGCGGTCGAGACGCAGGTTGCCGGGAAAGCCAAAACTATTCCCGCGACCGATTTCGTGATCCGCACCGGGACATCGTAGAAGATCAGGACGTCGTACGCTGGACCTGCCGAATGGCGGTCCGGCGCTGACGTGGGTACGTTTGTTTGGGGCAGGCTTTGCAGTCTGCCTGGGTGCCGGCCGATCTACCGCGCTCCTCAATGCCGGTTGACGTTCCCACCATTCTCCCGAAGCGCACGGATTCGCCGAAGCGTACCTCGTCCAGGCGCACGCAGTCCGCAGCAGAACCCAACGAATCGAGAGAAACCGCGCGTGGCGGCGGTGCCTGTCAGTGCGTTGCTGCGCGGTCAAGTTTGCCATTCCGCCGTAGCAGGCGCCCGGACTGGACGTTCGATGCGCCCTTCGCGGAGAGGCGCCTTCCCGTGATGTCATGCAGCGCTCGCGCCGCACCTTGAGGACGCTCAGCGGCGGACGCTCGCTATCAGTAAAATTCTTTGCCGGAGCGTTCGATGAACCTCACTGGGCGATACCGTCGCGTCCGCGGCGGGCGAAACTGACCGTCCGTGTGGCCCTTCGACCGCACACGACCGCACAATTCCGGCCTCCGTATTAATACGAATTAATCTTCTGTTGCCGCTTCTGGCGAACCATGCTCTCTTTCCGCCGATTACGTTAGCGGAGGGATGCCTGCCTTGTCACTCATCGGCTCGTCGATCGGACTGCTCCTGCTGTTGGGATTGCTGGCGCTAATCGCCGGGCACTGCCAACGCGCCACCGTCTTCGTCTATGCCGCCAGCGCAGCGGCTGCGGCGATCATCGCCTACCTGGCGCTGTCCTATTTGATCATGGGATCCATCGGAAATGAAATAGTGAGCTACCCCATCGGGCTGCCCTGGTTGAGGGTGCAGTTAGGAATTGACAGCCTAAGCGCGTTTTTCTTATTTGTGGTCAACTTGGGCGCCGTAGCAGCCAGTGTTTTTGGCATTGGCTACGACAAGAATGACGGTCATGGCAGTCATGGTACCGGTCGCTTTCTGCCGTTGTTTCCGCTTTTCTTGGCAGGAATGAATATCGTCCTGGTCGCGAGTGATGCCTTCACATTTTTACTCGGCTGGGAATTTATGTCGCTGTCCTCATGGTTGCTGGTGCTCTCTACCCACCGGGAGGAAGGAACCTCGCGGGCAGCCAACATCTATCTGGTTATGGCTGGATTCGGCACTGCCGCGCTGCTGCTTGCGTTCGGTCTGCTGGCGGCTGGCAATGGCGACATCACTTTTGCTGCAATGCGGGCGGTGCCGCTGTCGCCCCTGATGGCCTCGGTCGTGTTCGGCCTGGTATTGATCGGTGCCGGCTCCAAGGCAGGTCTCGTGCCGTTGCATGTCTGGCTGCCGCTCGCCCATCCCGCGGCCCCCAGCCACGTTTCTGCGCTGATGAGCGGCGTCATGACCAAGGTGGCGATCTACGGCCTGATCCGGATCGTGTTCGACCTGGTCGGGCAACCGCTGTGGTGGTGGGGCATGATTGTCCTGGTACTTGGCGGCATCACCGCGGTGCTGGGGGTCCTCCAGGCGATGATGCAGCGGGACCTCAAATCGATGCTGGCCTATTCCACGGTCGAGAACATCGGCATCATCACGATTGGTCTCGGGCTCACGTTGGCGTTCCAGGCCAACGGCATGAAGGCACTGGCGGCACTGGCGATGACGGCCGCGCTGTTTCATGTGCTTAACCATGCGATCTTCAAGAGCCTGCTCTTTCTCGGCGTCGGCTGCGTGCTGACCGCAACCCATCAACGCGACATGGAGAAAATGGGCGGCCTGATCCACAAGATGCCGATCACTGCTGCGGCTTTCCTGGTCGGCTGCATTGCGATCTCCGGCCTGCCGCCGATGAATGGTTTTGTGTCCGAATGGCTGACCTTTCAAGCGATCCTGAACGGATCGGACCTGGTGCAGTGGCCGGTGCGGGTCGCGGTGCCGGTGGTTGGAGCGCTGCTGGCGCTTGCGGTTGCTCTGGCCGCGGGTGCCTTCGTTCGTACCTATGGTGTCGTGTTCCTCGGGCGGGCGCGATCCAGCCATGCCAGCGACGCCGTCGAAGTCTCGTTCTCGATGAAGGCGTCGGTCGCCGTTCTGGCCTTGCTGTGTCTGGTCATTGGTGTGCTGCCGACTTCGGTCCTCTCCCTGATCAGCCCGCTGATCAGCCAGTTCGTCGGCGTGCCGTTGCAGGTCGGCAGCGGTCTGTCCTGGCTCACTTTGACCTCGGAGACCGACGGCGGCGGCTCTTACAACGGCGTGGTGCTGCTGGTCATGGTTCTGGCCTTCATGGCCGGACTGATCTACACCATGCACAGCTTTGGCAACCGGACCTCCCGCCGCTCGATTCCCTGGGGCTGCGGCTTCACCGACGATCCCGGACCGGTCTCCCAGTATACCGCGAGCAGTTTCGCCCAACCGATCCGCCGCGTCTTTGGGGCCTCGCTGTTCAGTGCCCGCGATCATGTGGATATGCCCAAGCCCGGAGAGACCCGTGCTGCGGTGTTCCGGGTAACCATGCGCGACCCCGTGTGGGATTGGGTGTTCACCCCCCTTCTGGGGTCCATCGGTGCTCTCACCGATAAGATCAACATCCTGCAATCCCTGACGATCCGCCACTACCTCGGCTTGATGCTGGCGACGCTGGTCGTGTTGATCGGCGTCGTGGCCGCGATCCAATAAAGGGTGGAAACTGATGCCGACACTTTCTTCCGTTCTTCTTGAAATCCTCCAGTTGATACTGATGCTGGTACTCGCGCCTCTTCTGGTCGGCTGGGTGCGCTGGCTGAAGGCACGATTGCTGGCCAGACGAGGTCCGCCGATCCTGCAGCCGTACCGGGACTTTTTCCGGTTGTGCGGCAAGGAGGTCGTGATGGCTCACAACGCCTCCTGGCTCTATCGCTCCGCTCCCTACTTGGTCTTCGTGTTCGTCTGGACGGCGGCGGCGCTGGTCCCGACCTTCACGACCGACCTTGCGCTGTCGCCGGCGTTCGACCTTATTGCCGTGGTCGGCCTGTTGGGGACCGCGCGGTTCATGACCGCACTTGCGGGCATGGATGTCGGCACGAGCTTTGGCGGCATCGGCTCCAGCCGCGAAATGTTGATCGCCGCGCTGGCGGAACCGGCGATGCTGATGGTGATTTTCATACTCGGCATCGTCGTGCATTCGACCGCACTTCCGGACATCGCCAATGCCATGATGTCGGGGACCCTTGGTCTCCGGGTCTCGTTCGCGATGGCGCTGTTTGCCATCCTGCTGGTTGCGATCGCTGAAAACGGGCGGATTCCGATCGACAATCCTGCCACCCACCTCGAACTGACCATGGTCCACGAGGCGATGGTGCTGGAATACTCCGGCCGGCACCTGGCCTTGATCGAGGCGGCCGGGATGTTGCGCCTGACGCTTTACATCGCGCTGATCTGCTCGATTTTCGTGTCCTTCGGAATGGCGACTCCGGGGGCCGGGGCAGGCGCGATCCTGGTGGGGTTGGCTCTGGTGCCGGTCAAGCTGGCGGTAGGCGGTGCGATGGTTGCCATCTTTGAGACCAGCATCGCGAAAATGCGCGTCTTCCGTTACCCCGAGTTCCTGGCGATGGCCTTCCTGATGGGTCTGCTCGGTGTGATCCTCCTTTACATTTCGCGAGGCTGGTGATGACCTCAGGCATTTCCTATGATGTGGCGCATCTTCTGGGCGCCGTGGTCCTGCTGATCAGTTTTGCCTTACTGGTCGAACAGCGGGTGATTGCTCTCATAAGTACTTTTGCCGCCCAAGGCGTGGTTCTTTCTTTGGCGGCGCTGTGGGAGGGCTGGAGTCACAATATTCACCACCTTTACCTGTCGGCAGCGATCATCTTCACGGTGAAGGCCATGATCATCCCGATGACACTCAACTTCCTCGTCGGTGCCATGAAGGTTCACCACCACGAGACCGACCCCGGGCTCGGCGTTGGTGGCGCGCTCGCCATCGGAATTTCGTTGGTCGTCCTGTCCATTGTCTCGATTTTCCCGATTGCCCCCGCGGTGACAGTTCTGACCAAGGAATCCTTGGCCCTCGCGTTTTCGGTGCTGTTGCACGGCATGTTGATGATGGTTACCCGGCGCAATGCGATCAGCCAGTTGATCGGCTTCATGTCGATTGAGAACGGATTGCTGATGGCCGCCATTGGAGTTCAGGGCATGCCGCTGGCGGTCGAAGTGTCAATTGCCTTCACCGTCCTGGTGGCGGCCTTTATCTTCGGCATTTTCATCTTCGGCATCCGGGACCGCGTGGAAACGCTGGATATCCATCAACTCGATCTCTATCGCGGGGAACGCCATTGAATCCGATACTCATCATGCTTGCGGTGCCCCTGATCACGGGGGCATTGGCGGCGCTCATTCCCAATCGCAGATTGGGGTCTGGGATCAACGTCCTGGGCTCGATGGGGACCCTGGCTGCGGCGGCGTGGTTGCTATGGACCCCGCCTGTGGCCTCAGCCCTGGTCTTTGTTGACGATCTGAATATCTATCTGGTTTTGCTGACCGCTTTCATCGGCTTCACCACTACCCTCTACTCGACCGGCTACATGGCCCACGAAGTCAGCCACGGCCATCTGACCGGTTCGGACGTGCGGATGTTCCACAGCCTGTTCCAGCTGTTCATGTTCACCATGCTGCTGGGGCTGACCGCCAACAATCTCGGCCTGATGTGGGTGGCGATCGAGGCGGCGACGTTGGCGACGGCACCCTTGGTTAACCTTTACCGCAGCGAGGCCGCGATCGAAGCGGCGGTCAAATACTTCATTTTGTGCGGCGTCGGCATTTCGATGGCGCTGTTCGGCATCATCCTGGTCTATCTGGCGGCCCAACCGCATCTGGGCAGCGGGATGATCACGCTGACCTGGACCGACCTTTACAGCAAGTTTGCCGGGCTCGGGGGCGGGGTCAACCAGCGAATTCTGGAACTGGCTTTCGTCTTCCTGCTGATCGGCTACGGCACCAAGACCGGTCTTGCGCCGGTGCATGCCTGGCTGCCGGATGCCCATACCGAAGGTCCGACCCCGGTCTCGGCGGTGCTGTCAGGACTTCTGCTCAACGTTTCGCTTTACGCCATCTTGCGGTACAAGATGTTGCTGGCGGCGAACGGCGACACCCTGGTTCCGGCGGCGCTGATGATTGCGCTGGGGCTGGTCTCGCTGCTGGTCGCGGGACTGATGCTCTACCGCCGGCGGGACATCAAGCGATTCTACGCCTACAGCTCGGTGGAGCACATGGGGATTGCCACCTTTGCCTTCGGCATCGGCGGGCCGATCGCCAACTTTGCCGGCCTGCTGCACATGGCGATGCACAGCCTGACCAAGTCGGCCCTGTTCTTCACCGTCGGCCATATGAGCCAGATCAAGGGGACCCGGCAGATCGCCGCAATCAAAGGCCTGGTGGTCAGCAATCCGGCGCTGGGTTGGGCACTGGTGCTCGGCATGGTGATGATCGCCGGGCTGCCGCCGTCCGGGATTTTCGTCAGCGAGTTCTTGATCGTGACCTCGACGGTGGCCCATTCGCCCTGGCTGGTGGTGCCGCTGTTGCTGGGACTGCTGATCGCTTTGGGCGCCTTCATCCTGCGCCTGCAGGGGCTGGCGTTCGGAGCACCAACCCCGGCGGTAGAAGGCAAGGCGCCGTTCGCGACGACCGCTTTGGCGCCGGTCTATCTCCATCTCGGTTTGGTGGTGGTGGCTGGACTGTGGTTACCCGGACAGATCACCGCCTGGTTCCAGGCTGCGGCCAAGCTATTGGGTTAGGGAGAGCTGAGAGATGAGTGAAACGACATCTTTGTCCTCCCTTCTGGACCAGATCGGCAAGCCGGTCGAGGGACACCGGCCGTGGCCGCGTATCGCCGCCGACCGCAAGGGCTGGTCGTCGCTGATCGCGGCGATGGCTGGCAATGACTGGACGCTGCTTGGGCTGTGGGGCGAACCCAAGGCGGTCCACGTCGCGGTCGCCGATGTTCCGGCGGCTACCTATGCGGTGGTTTCGCTGGATTGTCCGGAGCGCAGCTTCCCGTCTTTCTCGGCGGTGCGGCCTGGGGCGATCCGGCTGGAGCGCACCGCCCAGGAGCTGTTCGGGCTGACCGCTGAGGGGCTGACCGATCCCCGTCCGTGGCTCGATTACGGCTGGTGGGGGGTGCGCCAGCCGCTGGCCGAGACCCCGCTGGAACCGGATCCCAATCCGCCGCGCTACGAGTTCCTGCCGATCGACGGCGAAGGCTGGCACCAGGTTCCAGTCGGCCCGGTCCATGCCGGCATCATCGAGCCCGGCCATTTCCGTTTCACCTGCAACGGCGAAACGGTGATCCGGCTCGAAGAACGGCTGGGATGGGTCCACAAGGGCGTGGATAGTCTGCTCAAGGGGGCGACCATCGAGAATGCCGCCAAACTCGCGGCACGGCTGTCGGGCGATGCCACGGTCGCCAATTCGATCGCGTTCGCCCGTGCGGTCGAGGCGGCGCTCGGCATCGAGGTGCCGCCGCGTGCAGTCTGGCTGCGGGCGATGATGGGGGAGTTGGAACGCATCGCCAACCACCTGGGCGACATCGGGTCCGTCTGCAACGATGCCGCCTTCGCGTTCATGCTGGCCGAGTTTCATGGCCTTCGCGAATTGGTGGCTCAGGCAAATTGGGATTCGTTCGGCCATCGCCTGATGATGGACCGCGTAATCCCGGGCGGTACCCTGGTCGATCTCTCAATCGGGGCGGCAACCCGTTACGACGAACTGGCGAAGACTTTGCGCAGCCGGGTGGCCGGTTTGGTCCATATCTATGATACCAAGCCGTCGATGCTTGATCGGACGGTCACCACCGGTACCGTCAGTCTGGAACTGGTCAACAGTTTCGCCGCGAGCGGCCATGTCGGCCGCGCTTCCGGCCGGGACTTCGACAGCCGCAAGACGCCGGGCTATCCGCCTTACGACCAACTGGAATTCCGGGTGCCGGTGTTCCAGGACGGTGACGTCAACGCTCGGGTGTGGGTGCGCATCCGCGAGATCGAAGAAAGCCTCAAGCTTGTCGAGCAGATCGTCAGCAAGTTCCTCGAGAAGGATTTTGCTGGCGACGATCGGTTGGTTTCTGAGGTGCCGGCCGGGGTTGGCGGCGAAGGGATCGCCATGGCCGAGGCTTTCCGCGGCGAATACCTGGCATGGGTGCGGATCGGTGCCGACGGCCTGATCCAGCGCTGCCACCTGCGCGATCCCTCGTGGTTCCAGTGGCCGGTGCTGGAGGCTTCGATCGAGGGCAACATCGTTGCTGACTTCCCGCTGTGCAACAAGTCCTTCAACTGCTCCTATACCGGCGCCGACCTTTAGGACACCAGCTCATGCTCAAACATTTGCTCAAAAACGTGGCCGGAGGGCCGGTCACCATCCAGGGACCGGCGGCCAGCACCGAAGCGGTCGAAGAACTCGCGGCGCGTCTCCAGAAACTCACCCACACAAGGCTGGGCAAAGGCCTGGTCTTCCGCGAGATCGATGCCGGGTCGTGCAACGGCTGCGAGCTGGAAATCCACGCGCTCAACAATATTGTCTACGACTTGGAGCGCTTCGGTTTTCGGTTCGCCGCCTCGCCGCGCCATGCCGACGTCATGATGGTCACCGGTCCGGTGGCCAAGAACATGAAGGAGGCGCTGTTCCGCACCTGGGACGCCGCCCCCAACCCGAAATGGGTGGTGGCGGTCGGCGACTGTGCTTGCGGCACCGGAGTGTTTGCCGGCAGCTACGCCTGCGTCGGCAAGGTCGCCGACGTGGTTCCGGTCGATCTCCACATCAAGGGATGCCCGCCGCGGCCTATCGACCTGCTTGCCGGTTTGATCGCGTTGATCGAGTCCACGGTGGCGCCGGCCGAAAAGAAGGCGTCCTGACATTCAACCGCCTACCTGCGGATGAGCGATCACCTGCAGGTAGGCGAATCAAATGCAGGAACAAGCGAATTGCCTTGTGGATGAGGCCCGGACATTGCCGTCGTGGTCATATCCGAGATTTCGGCGGTTTCGACCGTGGTCGCGGGATCCGGCATTCTGCCGCCGCCATCGCGTGGCCGCTGACAGCTTGGTCGGGTCGGATCGACTTTAGAAGTAATTTGAGAGCTGAGCGCAGACTGTTTGCAGTACCTGGTCCGTGGGCTGTGTTGCGTGACCTGGCGGACCCGCAGATGCATGGCGGGGTTGATGGCAGAACTTGAGACTGCGGCGGCAGACGTGGTGCCCTGGTCGGCGGCCGTCACCGACTACGATGAGGCGCATACTCTCACCTATGTTCGCCTGCTCGTCGCTGAGGAGGCCGGAGTCGACTGGCGCGAGGGGGTCCGACACATCTTACGCCGCGACCCGGTAGCGGAGCCGGAGCGCAGCCAGCGATGCTGGGAATCGCATCTTGAGCGCGCGAGATGGATGAACCAGTGCGGATACTTGTTTAAGAGGCCCTTGTAGGCTGAAGCGATTGCACCGGAAAACAGAATAGGGCCGGCGGCGAATGCCCCGGCCCTTTGCCATCTATTACGGGTCGGATCTCAGTGAATGGCGGGGATCACCGACGAATGATGGTCGAGAATCAGCCACTTGCCTTCGCTCAAGCTGAACACGAAGCTAAAGCGGGCGGGAACGTCGACCCGGGCGCCGTCTTTTTCGTAGCTGAACGTATAGCCGCCGCTGACGACGGCCACGTCGCCGTTGACCCGGACGTTCCGGTGGGCAATCTGACAGGACAGCTTCGGCAGCGCGGTGAACCGAACGAAATATTCGCGGATCGCCGCGGTATTGTCCCGAATGGTGTCGGAATACGTCGCCCACAGCACGCCGTTCGGCGCATAGTGCGCAACCGCCAAGTCGGGGGCATCGGGGCGGCCGGATGTAACCGCCGAGACCCAGCTATCCAGAGACTGATGAACCATGCCGACGAAGCAATCTTCAACCAAATTCTGGTCTGACGACGATGACTCATTGGACTTTATGTAAATAAGCTCTTGAGCAGCCGGCTTTTCGAAGGAAGTATTCTGCGTAGTCTCGGTGATGTTCATCGGATTATCTCCGTCTCAGCGTCAGCCTGGGACTGCGTGATCTGTGGATTGGGATCGGCGGTTCATCAATTCAGCCTGCTGCCGTTTTTCACTTCGACCGCGGGCCACAGCAAAATTTATAGCTACTTCGGCCCCGCTCCGGCCACTGTCAGACTCTGCAGCTGTCAGATTTGACAGGTACCCCGAAGCCGGGCCGCTTTGCCGCTGCGTCATGGTACAGAAGAAGAACAATTCGTTGGCGGCGGAGGGTTTTCAGATGGCTCGAAACCCGGTTCAGTTTCAGAAGGGGCTCAGCGGAGCGGCGTTCCGGGCCAAGTACCGAACCGAGGAATTAAATAAGCCGGAAATCGAGGCGCCGGTGAACCCGCGCCACCAGACTGGGTATGCGGATCGGGTCAAACATCGCGGCCGTGGCGAGAAGCAGACCGGCCCTGGCATAATCGCCCCGCAGCCAGGCGCCGTAGGCCCGTTCGGTCAGCAGCGAACAGCGAAACCGGGCGCCGCGGCGGCGTCCTTCGGCGGCAAGCGTCGGGCCGTGCCTGTCGCCTATTCGCCGGGTCGCCCGGTCGATCTCCGCCGCGATCGGCCGATCTTCGACGTGAACGATCGCGAGCGGACGCGGGATCACCAGAAAGTTCCAATGCCGGGTGAAACGCAGCAGCCACTCCCAATCTTCCAGACGCTCCAGCGCTTCATCGAACCCGCCGATTTCGCCGAAGACGCGGCGCTCTACCATGGCCGCGCTGCCGAGGTTGAGGGCGTGGCCGGCGACGACGACGTCGCGACAGCTGGGCGTGACCGGCGGCGATTTGATCCGGCAGACGCCGGCGCCGCGGTCGATGACGCAGGCGGTGAGGCACAGGGTGGTTCCGGCCGGTGCCGCCTCGAGCGCCGCCAGTTGGGCTTCCAGTTTGCCCGGCAGCCATGCGTCGTCGGAATCGAGAAAGGCGATGTATCGCCCGCGGGCGGCCGCGATTCCGGTATTGCGAGCGGCGGCGGCGCCCCTGCGCCGGGCGTGCCTGATCACCCGGAAACCGGGCCCCAGGTGGGGTGCCAGCACGCCGGCAAGATCGTCGGTCGAGCCGTCGTTGACGACGACGACTTCCAGGCCGTCCAGGTGCTGGGTCAGCGCACTGTCGAGCGCGCGGCCGATCCGTGCCGCCCGGTTATGGACCGGGATGACGACCGTGACCTGCGGGGGCTTCAGGGCAGGCTCCGGTGCAACTGACGCCGCAGCATCCAGGCCCGAGGCAAGGCCGACAATGGCGGCGGCGGACCACAGGGTTCCGGGCTGCCGCCCAGAATTTTAAGCTTCAGCCATTCGAAACTCCACCACGCCGCCAGGATTTTCCCCGCGGTGGGGTGGTTCGCCCAGAACGGCAGATGGCATTGGGCGAGCCGGACGTGCTCGGCGGTGATGGCGCGCAGGTTGTTGCGGTCGGGCCTCATGGTTCGCGAACGGCCGTGAACGCGATAGTGATAGATCAGCCGGTCGAGGACGGTCGGCCGTGTGCACCGCATCAGACGCAGAAGCAGGTCGCGGTCGGCGGCGAAATCCCAGGCCGGGTCGAGTTCGCCCAATCGCTCCAGCAGGTTGCGGCGAAAGAACCAGCTGTTGAAGCCCGGTGCGCCGAAGGTCAACTCCAGCAGCATGGCGTCGCCGCTCAGATGACCACGCCGGGCCAGTTCCCGCTCCGCGCCGGGAATTTCCTCCTCGAAGAACCGCATGCCGCCGCACACCACGTCGACGCCGGGGTGAGAGCGGAAGAAGGCGATGATCTCGTCCAGTCCGCCCGGTTCGTAGCAGTCGTCGGTGTTGAGCACGCCGATGATCTCGCCCTTGGCCTCGCCGATGCCAAGATTGATCGCCTGATGGGAGGTCAGGCCCGGACACACCCTCCGGTCGATGCCGCGGCGGCTGAGCGTCTCCAGGGTGCCATCCTGGGAGCCGCCGTCGACAACGATATGCTCGACCGCATGGCTGTCGCGGGCGGTTACGCTGTCAATCGCCCGGTCGATGAAATCGCCGTGGTTGAAAGAAGGGGTGACGATCGTCAGATAGACCACGTCGATTTCCGTCCGCTGCGCGCCGCCCGCTGCGCCGCGCCCGCTGTGCCTGGAACGAGCCCGGACCCGACGAGCCTTCGCGAGCGATACCAACCTCGGCTTCGTGCCGCGGCCGGAGATTTCCCCTGCTCATATCCAGCCCGCTTCGCTGGAGTCAAGGCAACCGGCGGGCCGTCGTTGTCGCGTGCCGGCAGAGCCGTCGGCAAATCGCTCCGCTGCCCGCACCGGCCGTCTGTTCCCGCCCCCCAATTATCCTCGCGCTCACGGCGGCCAGAATCTCGACGAAACGATCCCCACGGATCCCGCCCGGACTCCGTGCCCCGGGCTGGGTCGCCTGATCCCGCGGTCCGGCGGATTGTAACTTGCCATAATAGCCAAGATTTGCCGGGGCAGGGCCGGACGATCCCGTTGGCGGCATAGCCGCCGAAGGCGTCGATCAGCGCAGTGAACCGGCATTGCCGCAAGGACGCATTGGGCTGCGCCGTGGCCACCAGCGGGTCCCGCAAGCCGCACACAGGACAAGGGTTCGGCGGGGCGGACCCAGGGCACCGGGTTTGAGCGGCCGCACGCTCACGGCCGCTGCCAGATCCGAGGTCGCTGGAGCCCGGGCACCCGGACCGATTGCCGGCCGGGTCAGACGCGATCGGGGAGACCCTCGGCGGCGCGGAAACCCGCTACGGCGTGGACGACGGCGTCGCCGCGGGCGGTGTCGCGGGTCGGAGCGAGCGCTTGCCCACGGATCGCAATGGATACGGCCTTTTCGACCTGGTCACGGCAGACCATTTCGACGATCCTGGTCCGCAGCTCGGCCAGAGACCCTGCTGCTGGCTGCGACGACAGCGTCTCGGCACTCGCCATGGTAAGGTCGCGCGGGCCGTCGACTGTGCTGAAAGCATAGTATCGGCCGTGAAGTCTGACCAGATTCCAACCCAGGAAGTTCTGCTCGACCAGGATCGCGGTCGACGTGGCGGTCGACTGCCCGAGCAGCAGCGGTCGACGCCGGAATTCCGCGATGCGAGTCGAGGTCAAGGCGCCCTCGAACCCACTTTGATAACCGAATACCCGCAGGTAGTCGTCGTTCAATCGCGCGAGGACGTCCCTGGCCCGCGGGGTCAGCTTTTGACGGTGACGGCCGATCGCGCCGTGATTGAACGTGGCGCTGTTCGGGCTGAAGATGCGGCCTGCCAGGGCATCGACGTTGCCATCCACCTGGAGCTTGAGCAAGACCGACCAGAGGCTGCGTCTCTGGGTTCCCGGATCACCACCGCCGGCGGAACCGATCAGTTCCTCGAAGGAGAGCGGAACGACATTGCCAAAGTCCAGCCAAGCGGCGAATTTGCCGATCCGATCGCGCAGACTGCCCAGCAGCCAGGGGTCGTCGGCCAGGCGCTCCAGTCTCTGTTCGTAGGTCTGATGGCTCAGATAGCCGCTGAACGCCGTATTTCCCGATCGATGATAGTATTCGGCTTCCGATACGAGGATGTCGTAGGGGTGTCTATAGATAAACAGGGCGGGAGAGCTGGAGAAGGGATGGTGGCGATTGCCGAACGGGCTGCGTCTGACCGTGTCGACAAAAAAATCCCGGGCCGCCGTATGGCTATTGGAATATTCGACATAGTGCCAGGCGCCGGGGCCGACGTCGCCGTCGTGACATCCGCCATCGCGATAGCCCAGGGCGCGGGCCAGTTCAATCAGCAGATGGGTGCCGGATTTCGGGATCGAGATCAGGAACAGCGGCAGGCCGAGGCCATAGCGGGCCGTGCGGGGGACCAGCACATGGCCGCGGGGCAGGTCCAGCAGATCCATCAAGGACAGCGCCAATTGGTCGCCGTCGGTTTCGAGCCGCACGAAGACGTCCGGTGGGCCGTCGGCGCCGCCGCCATCGGTCTGCGCCGGCACGGCTTCGGGATGTCCCTCCACGTTCAGGCGGCACGGAAGTCCGGATGCCGTGAGTTGTTCGACCACCGCATCGGCGAGACTGTTCCGCGGCGAGATGTGCACGGTATTTGCGCCCCGGGCCACGGTTCTCTGGATTTGGTCGACGAAAGCATTGGCTGCGGGTGAAACCGTAGTCAGGGTCAGTGGGGCGGTCATGCCGTGAATGCGTCCCGCAGCGCTTTTAAGTGAAGTGGTCCCAACGACATGCGGGGTCGATCGCCAAGTCGCGGCGCGCCCGCCCGCCGGTCGTTTTCCTCGGCCGCCCGCCGCCGAACCGCGTCCGGCGACGACCGCAGTGGTGTTCCTGCGAGCACAACCGCAGGGTTGCCGCCTTTGGCGAATGGCTCTGGGTGACGCAAGTCTTGTCTCCGCTTGGATTGCTCTATATCAAAGCTCCACGACAATAGACGGATGAATCTCTACCAAAAGATACCATCATGTCCCAACATAAAATCGGTGTTATGTATGTTCTATGAATTCTCGTCCGATACATCGGGCCACGAGGGTTATGACGATATTCAGTGCATAGTTATATCTGGCCGCTTTACCATCGGAAGTCGGGCGAGAGAGATGGAGTTCCAATTTACTGAATACCCAGCCGCCAAACATGCCGTGACGAGCAACTCCGGCGCCTCGATCAATTTATCCGCCATCCCCGCTTTTTTTCACAATGAGGATCCCCCGCTGCAACAATATGGATTGCGAATCCGCTTCGTCGATGTGGCACTGGATACCCTGAATGCCGATGCCTCCGAGTTTGGAGCGGCGCTGACCATTGGTGACACGCTGTCCCGTTGGTTGCCCGTGGTTTCGGCGGACGGCCGGACCCGCGACCTTCCGCCGGGCAGCGGCCGGTTCGAGCCTCGCGAGGAGGGCGTTTTCGAGGCCGGTGATTTCATCGTCGCCGGCGACAACCTCGGCCCGCCGGAGATCAGCAGCGCACTCGGCGTCGAGCAGTTGGAGCAGCCACCGAGTGTTACCGCCCGGCTTCGGGAGAACCCGGCACGGTTTACTGCGCTGTCGGCCGGAGACCAGCGTTTCGCCATCCAGTAGACGAATGGCAGAAGCTTCGCCTTCTGTTTCCCGATTATCCTCAACCCCGCGATGATACTGGATCGAAGAAAGATGGTGGTGGCGCTGAAGCAGAAATATATTGGCGCTGATGATGTTCTCAGCAGCAATATCTCCCGCTATCACTGCCTAAATCGCTCTAATTGCCGGGCCGTTGATGATTTATTCGGCATAAATATATTGCAAAAAGTTCGGATTTTCTATCAAAATTGTCAGATTACTTTGGCGGCTGCTGGTGAAGGTGTTGCATCATGGTTTCGATGGGAGCTGCGGCTGATGTCCCCGGCGACTGGAGATGTTTTGCCATGACCTGCGACATCCTTGTCGCTGGCGGCGCCGATCCTGCCTTCGGGGTGGCGAACGGCGGGGCCGATACCTTGTTTCCCCGGCCGCGCTGGTTGGTGTCCCTCGCTGCGACAAGGACATGACCGCCGCCAGCGCGCCCAACAAAGACGCGAACAGGTTGATACTGGTCCTGCTTGGGGTGGGCCAACGGGTGCTGAGGCCGGTAGCCACTAGCTATGATTATAGCGAGCCCGATAAGTTCTGCACGAGGGAAATGCTCTTGCGGCCGATTTCCCGCTATGGCATCGATAAGCTTGAGGCCGAGGGCATGGTACGGGAACCGGGAAACGCGATCAGGCTCTGCCTGGCCACAGTCAGCGGTACGCCGCCGCGGATACGGCTGGACCTGCTGGTAAGCGATCTTGTCTGTTGCGCGGCGAATGATCGCGTCGTGGTCCTGTTCGAGCCCCGCTTCCGGCGTAGTTTCCTGCCTGTGGGTGGTGTTGCCCGGACCCTCCAGCATGGCATCGCCCATTTTGACCGGGTCCGGGACGAGGGATGCTATGTCGGTTGGTCGGACGCCAATTTGTCGAAGGCAGGGTTGTGCGAGTTTTTGGGCAAATATCTGCCCGGATTTGATTTTCCCGGTGCCGGTATAGATAAGGATGTTAACAAACGAGACTGCATCGGGTCGAATGACAATATAGAATCGACAGGATACTGTTTGATTCAGTCTCTTGACATGGGAATCGTCGCATTGATCCAGGCTTATCAGATGATCCTCAACTCCATCTACGGCGACGTCTGATGTCCCGGCGGATAGTGCGATCCCGGTCGTTCGGCACGTTCGCGCGCAAGCCGCGGCCCGCGACGACTTTGCACGGACGGCCTGGGTGGTGCCTGGGCACCAGGGGGGCGACGCATGCGCCGTGACCTCGATCTCCTCCTGATCAATCCTGGCGGACGCGACCGGGTCTATCAGGAGCTCGGAAGCGGACTGACCGCGGTCGAGCCGCCACTGTGGTGCCGGCTGATCGGCGGTTATGCCCGCGATCGCGGCTTTTCCATCGCGATCATCGATTCTGAGGCCGAGCAGTGGGGGCCGCGGCAGGTGGCGGAACGAGTCCGCGACCTCGCTCCCCGCCTGGTCGCCGTGGTCGTGTTCGGCCACCAGCCATCGGCCTCGACCCAGCAGATGGTCGCGGCCGGAGAGACTTGTCGTTCGATCAAGGCCCTGGAACCGGGGCTAAAGATCATCCTGATCGGAGGGCACGTCTCGGCCTTGCCCGAGCGGACGTTGCGCGAGGAGGTGGCGGCGGATTTCGTGTGCAAGGGCGAGGGGCCGGTGACCGTGGTCCAACTCCTCGACGTACTCCGACGCGCGCCGGCCCCGGCGGACCTGCCCTGCGAAACCGGCGGACCGTCGCCGTTCGAAGCCGTGGAAGGCCTGGTCTGGCGGCAGCAGGGGGCGGTCAGGGTCAATCCGCCGCCGGCGCTGATTCAGGATCTCGACCGCAACCTGCACGGCAATGTCTGGGATCTGTTGCCGATGGACCGCTATCGGGCCCACAACTGGCAGTGCTTTCACGACTTGAATACCCGGCAACCCTACGCGTCGATTTATACATCCCTTGGCTGCCCGTTCCACTGTTCGTTCTGCTGCATCAATGCTCCCTTCGAGTCCAATCGCTATCGTCTGCGCAGCCCCGAGGCCACGGTGGCCGAGATCGAGCATCTCTACCGCGTTTATGGCGTCAGGACCTTTAAGATCATTGACGAGATGTTCGTGCTCAAGGAGCGCCATGTCGAGAGTATCTGTGACCGACTGATTGCACTTGACCTGAACGACCTCAATATCTGGGCTTACGCGCGGGTCGACACGGTCCGGCCGGCCATGCTGGGCAAACTGCGGGCGGCCGGTTTCCGCTGGCTGGCCCTCGGCATCGAATCCGCCAGCGATCAGGTGCGGGAGGGCGCTCGGAAATCGATGCGCCAGGCCGACATCGTCTCCACCGTCCGCGCGATCCAGGGTGCCGGAATCGCGGTGATCGGCAACTATATCTTCGGACTGCCGGACGACGATCTCAACAGCATGCAAGAGACGCTCGCCCTGGCCAAGGCGCTCAACTGTGAATTCGCCAATTTCTACGCGGCGATGGCCTATCCCGGCTCCGTGCTCTATGACACCGCGGTGGCGAAGGGCTGGCCCCTGCCGGAAAGTTGGTCGGGCTTTTCGCAGCATAGCTACGATTGCCGGCCGCTGCCGTCGGGCAAAGTCGATTCCGCCACGGTCTTGAAGTTCCGTGACGATGCCTTCCACGAATATTTCCAGAACCCGCATTACCTCGAAATGGTGACCCGGCGCTTTGGTCGGGACACGCGGGTGCACATCGCCGAGATGTCGGAAACGCGTCTGCGGCGGCGGCTGCTGGAAGACCCGCGGGGGCAGAAATGAGCCAGGGTGGCGGCCGGCCGGTTTGGTAATCGCATCCGCGCGGTGCTTGAGGACGTGCCCTGCGGGAACCGCCCGCGCCGAGGGCGGCGGCTGATTGAGCGAAATCGGCAAGCGGAGCAATCTCTGCGTTGGGGCAGGAAAAATCGCAGAACAAAGCAGCTGCGGATGTGGCTGCGCGCCAAAATTTGCCAGATCGATAAAGCAAAAAAGATAGTTTTGGATCATTTTCCGGCCGCGGTTCGGTATATCCCTGTTTGACGACGGTACTGATTGCCGTCGATGTTACCTGGAATGTGGCTGCTCCTGGTATAGCTATCGACAAATACCGGCATATCGGTCGGCGCTATCTCCATCAGGATTCTCAATTATCAAAATCGGATTTTTTATTCAGTGATCGCGACCTTGACGCGTTTCGGCTAATCGGCCGCACAGCCGGGGGATCAACCGGCAGTCCCTTGCTTCCGGGAACCGGTCCACAACCAAGCCCTCTCGACCGCGAAGCTTGCCAGCCGAACCGCCGCGAGGGTGCCAGGCCGAGGGGCGCGGCATTGACAGCGGGATCGAAAGAGGTTCAGACTAGTCCACCAAGAGTCAGAATAAACCAGGCGTTGCCGGCCCCTGTAGAAGAAAATTTTAACTAAATATAAAAAATTGCGCTCTGGCAGCAGAACGAACGAAAGGCAAGAGTTGCGACTCTTGACCGGTCAGACCTCGAGCAATCTAACTCGTTCGTATCGTTGACGGGAGACGGTTATGGGGAAGTATTTATCGGAGCCCGGCGAGCGGGCAACGATGTTTGCGCCGATTGGAGCGATTGATCGATTATCAATTTACGTGGGTGTTTGCCGGTCTACCGCCCGAGAATATCCGGAAAAACTTCGGCAGACCTGGACTCGATACATTACCAGGCAGAGCGTATCGGCAAGTCTTGAACCGAAAATTGCTCAATACGATCCTGGCCTATTATTCTTAGCATCGATAGATCCCCATACAATCGTATGGTTGAACCCCTTCGCCGCCTCGGCTTGGGCCGCGTCGGGCGCCGAAATCGCCCAGCGCAGCGCCGATACCGAAAGTGAGTCGCTGGACGGGCGACGCGGCGGGCGGCGACCGGAGCCGCCGGGCTCGCGCCCGCGCCGTTTCGAATCGTCTGTCGGCACGGGCGGCAAGCCGTGTCGACCCGGGCTGGCGAAATCTTGTGGAAGGGACCGAAACGGTCGGTCAGGCGACCGAAAGGATTGGCAATATTATTCGGGGACCGGCTCGGTTCGCAGTGGCTCCACGCCGGTCCCTGCGAATCGCCCCCCGGCGCGATCGCCGCCCCGCGGCGGGCAATGAGCGCACCGCCAGGATATGGCCTTAAATCAAGAAGATCATTTGGAAGAGGCCGAAAATGTCTGCGGTTATCTGGAGTGACCACGGCACGAACGCGTCCTGTCAAAGTAGCTTTGAGACCACCCAGCCTGCCGACCGTCGCCCAAGCGTCTTGATTTTGAGCGAGGTCCGACTCTATCGAGAAAGCCTCGCCGCCAATATTGCCAACAATGGCGGGTTGGCGATGCTCGGGGCTTATGAGCCGTCGATTTCGGCATTCGAGCGGGTCAAGATGCTGTGCCCGAATGCCGTCATCTTCGACTTCGGCATGCCCAGGAGCCTTGAGATCGCACGCTTCCTGCGGCATTCGGTACCGGCGACCAAGCTGGTCGCCTTCGCCGTCTCCGATATCGACAGCGATATCGTGGAAGGGGCGAGCGTCGGCATTGCCGGCTATGTCCACCGTGACGGTTCGATCGATGACCTGGTCAACGAGGTGTTCCACGCCCTGCGGGGGGAACTCCACTGTTCGCCTCGGCTGGCCGCCCTGCTGGTCGAGCGGGTCGCCCGCTTGAGTTCACGGGAACGTCCGGCCCCGGCCGCCGACAATCCGGTCGAGGGCCTGACCCAGCGCGAACTCAAGGTGCTCCAGTTTATTGACAGCGGCCTGTCCAATAAAGAAATCGCCCGCGCGCTGAATATCAGCTGTGCGACCGTGAAAAATCATGTCCACAACATTCTCAATAAACTTAATGTCAAGTGTCGTGTCCAGGCGGTTTCCCGCTTGCGGGAGAAAACCGGCCCGGAAAGCCGCCCCTCCTCCGATCCCGTTGATTTTTCCTGACCGCGGACTGTTCCGGCCGTGATCGGATGATTTGCCGGACATCACGCCGGTTGCGGCCTCCTTACGCTGAGGCCTGCACCGCCCGGGCGGTGGTGGCCTCGCCAGGGCCGCTGCCAGCAGGACCACGACTACCAATAGCTGTCGCACCGGCGTGCCCCGAGCCGACCTTGATCGAGTTCGTCGAGTCCGCGTGCCGCCAAAGCCGCCGGATCGGCGGCGGTTCGAAATCAGCGTGGGCAGCCGGCGGTGCCGAGCGGTCCCCCAGGGTCCGCGCCGCCACCGCGACGGGAACCCAGCGGGAAGGGTGACCGCTTGAGCCCGCCTGCACCGGTCGCATAGGCATTTCGGTCCGGACCGTTTGTCCTACCGCCACCGAGGTGCTGGTCCGATCGGCTTATTTGGAATCTGGGCCATAGGGTGAACCCGTTTTTGATCGATTGGTCCATTTCCAGACCTGGTTGCTTGAGGCACGGTGAGCGGCCGTCAATTGCGGGGTGATTGATAGATCGGGCGCCACCCCTAAGAAAATCGGCGAAAAGTGCCGGAAAACTACAGTGGTAGGGGGAGGCCTGATGAATCCGCAGAATAACACGATAATCCTGACTGAATATCGTCGGATTATTTGCGGCCATGGCGGGGATGACCCCGGTATCGCCGCACTGATCCCGGCGGGCGTCGCCGGATACTCGCCTGTAGTCGAGTTCGGCTGAGCGCCATGGCTGCCAGTTCTGCAATCGGCGAAGTGACCAAGAGCCTGCAGACCCTGCTTGAGGCCGAGATCACCCAGAGCGCCGATTTCACCGGGATTCCGATCGACCTTCGCTCGCCCAAGGACATCCGCATCGCCAAGAAGCCGCTGCCGCTGGTCTCGATGTGGCTCTACCGCGTCACCCGGCTCGACGAGTTGACCAATGCGCCACCGCGCCGGAGCCCCCCCAACCACGTCGAAATGCCGCCGCTGCCGCTCAATCTCCACTATCTGCTGACCCCGCTGGCCACCGACATGATCACGGCGCAGCGTCTGCTCGGGCGGGTCATGCAGGCATTCTTCGACAACGCGATCCTCAGCGATGTCTATCTGACCCCGGCGCTGGTCTCGAGCGGCCTGTCCTCGGTCTCGATCCACTTCGAACCCCATACGCTCGAAGAGCTGACCCGGATCTGGGAAGCGCTGCACGAGCCCTACGATCTTTCGAGCTCCTACGACGTCCAATATGTGCCGATCTCGTCGAAGCGTCGGCAGCCGGAAGAGCCGCCGGTCCAGGTGCGCACCGCCCGGTACGCCGAGATCGTCGAGGCCCGGTGATGGTCGCCTTGCGCCGGATCGTCTCGGCCGAAGGCCGCAGCTACCTGGTTTCCGACGACCGCGCGGTCGATTTCGCCGCATTGGTGGTCGGCGCGGTGCTCGACGACAGCGACGGTACGCCCTTGACCCGCCGCTACGATCTCAAGCTCGACGATCCCTCGGTGGTGGTGCTGGCCAAGGAGCGCGGCTATGTCCTGGCTGGCGATCCGGCGGTAGCGCTTGGCGACCACACGGTACCCCACACCCTGGACCTGAGCTTCACCGCCGCCGGATTTCGCCCGCTGGCGCTGGCCGTCACGGTACCGGCTAACCCCGCCTTTCCGGTCGCCGGCCCCGATGCCACGCTGCGGCGCCTGCCGGTGTCGCTGCGCGGACGGATCCGGCAACGGGCGGATGGGACGCCGATTCCGGGCGCCAGCCTGGCGCTGACCGGGCCGGCGCTGCCCGCCCCCAGGCAGGCGGTTCTGCTTGCCGCCCCCTTGGCGGCCGACCTGGATTCGGCCAGCACGGTTCAGGGCTATCTTTTATCCGCGGTGGCGTCGCCGGTGCCGGTCAAGACCGTGATCGCGGCGTGTTCATCCGGTGCGCTTTCGGTTCGGGTCGACGACCGCCAGGGGCTGGCCAGCGGTCAGCTGTTGCGCTTCGACCCGGCGTCGCGACCGCGCTACGCCGCGATCGCCTCGGTTTCGGCGCTGCCGCCCAACCCGGCTTTGCCCGGGGACGTGGTTCTGACCGAGCCGCTGGCGATCTCGGTTCCCGCCGGCACGCCGGCGGCCCCATTCGTCCTGGGGGCACCGGCCGGCGGGGTTGCCCAGCCGGTTGGCCGGGATTTCGCCGGTGAGGCGATCCTGATCCTGGATGCCGCGGTGGACGGCGAGGTGCTTGAAATCACCGCGCCGGGGCCGACGCCGACCCGCTACTTCGGCCGGAACCTGGTCGCCGACGGCCAGGGCGAATTCCGCGCCGATGGCATCACCCGCCTTTCCAGCCTCGTCCTGACGGCGAGTGCCGCCGGTTTTACTTCGCTTGCTCAAACCTGGGTCGTGCAATGGGCCAACCCGATCGCCACTGCCGACTGGTCGCTGGTGCCCTGAACCGCGTCAGCACTTGAATGGAGGGATGTCTCCGATGGCTGAATATTTGGCTCCCGGCGTCTTTATCGAAGAGGTCGACCTGCGTGCGCCTTCGATCGAGGCGGTCAGCACCAGCACCACGGGCATGGTCGGCTTTACCCGGCGCGGGCCGACCGTCGGGGCGCCGACTCTGGTGACCAACCCGCTGCAATTCCGGGAAAATTTCGGCGGACCGTTCGCCGCCGGTGCCTTTCCCGGTGTGGACGAACTCTACTATGCCATGCAGGGGTTTTTCGCCAATGGCGGCCAGCGGCTCTATGTCGTGCGCGCAGCCGGCGCCGGCACCACCGCGGCTGCGGCGACCAAGGGCGGCTGCATCACCCGGCTGGCCCCCGGCGCCGATGCCGCGACCGGCCAGAAGACGATTAAGGTGGCAAGCCTGCGCGGCCTCACCGACAAGACACCGGTGACACTGCAGATGACGGTGGATGGCGTCACCTATCAGTCCGACGCGAACGAGATTGCGGTCGGCGGGGTCGACCGCGCGACCTCGGTCGTCACATTGAAAAACCTCATCAACATCAAGCCGGCGACCGGGCCGCAAAGTTTCCTGGCCAAGGCGACCGCGGTGATTACCACGGTGAACGACGTCGATGCCGCCGGCAAGCCGGCAGTCGGCGCCCGCAACCCGAGCCTGGCGATCAAGGCCAAGGATACCGGTTCCTGGGGCAGCGGAATCGTCCTGACGTCTGCCCCGCAAACCGCGGCGCGCGGCGAATACGTCGGCATGGTCGCCGATCCTGGCCTGCAGCTTGTGCTCAAGGCGCCGGCCGCCGGTTTCTACGTCAACGCCTGGGTCGAGATCGACCGCGGCTCGGCAGAGAAAATCTACCGCAAGGTGACCGGCGTCAGCGGCAACGTTCTGACGCTCTCCGGCCCCAATCTCACCGATGCCACGGTCAAGCCGCTGGGCGCCCTCCCGACTGCCATCAGCAGCTGTGAATTCTCGCTGACCGCCGCCTATGACCGCACGGTCGAGCGCTACGACGGGCTGACTCTGGAAAACGTGCCGGGCCGTTCCGTGGTTGAGCAGTTGAAGGTGTCCAGGCTGATCGCGCTGACCACGCCGCCGCCGCCCGCCGCGACCAACCCGTTCTATTTCCCGGTCGGCGACGACGGCGTCACGCTTTCCTTCACCACCGCCGGCGTCGATGCCCAGCCGAGCGCCGCCGACATCATCGGCGTCGACAACGGGCCGGGCAAACGATCGGGCCTGGCGTCACTCGAGGATATCGACGACATCAGCATCATCGCCGTGCCAGGCTGGAGCGATGTCGGTGTCCAGGGCGCGATGATCGGTCAGTGCGAACGGCTGAAATACCGCTTCGCGATCCTTGACCCGGCGACCGCCGCCAGCATCCCGACGGTGATCACCCAGCGCCTGCAGTTCGACACCAAATATGCCGCGCTCTATTACCCGCGGCTGATCGTCCGCGACACCGACGGCAATCCCCGGCCCTTGGGTCCGAGCGGCCACATGGCCGGCCTCTACGCCCGGATCGACAACGAGCGCGGCGTGTTCAAGGCGCCGGCCAATGAGGTGGTGCGCAATATCGTCGATCTGGAGGCCCTGGTCAGCAAGGGTGAGCACCAGGTGCTCAACCCGGAGCCGAACAACATCAATGTTTTCCGGGATTTCCGTCATGAAGGGCGGGGCTTGCGCATCTATGGAGCCCGCTGCCTCACCAGTGCCTCGGACTGGAAATATATCCCGGTCCGCCGCCTGTTCATCTTCCTGGAGCGCTCACTCGACGTCGGCACCCAATGGGCGGTGTTCGAGCCCAACGACGCCAGGCTATGGGCCAAGCTGCGCGACAGCGTCAGTGCCTTCCTGACCCGCCAGTGGCTGGACGGCGCCCTGATGGGGGCGACCAAGCAGCAGGCGTTTTACGTCGATGTCGGCCCGAACACGATGACCCAGGACGACATCGATAATGGCCGCCTGATCATGGAAATCGGCGTCGCGCCGGTCAAGCCGGCGGAATTCGTCATCCTGCGCATCGGTCAATGGACCGGCGGCACCTTTGTCGACGAGCTGTGAGCATCGAAGAACTCTGAGCCGGGAGACCTGACCAATGGCAGACGACCGTACCCATCCGTTTCGGGGCTATAATTTCCAGGTCGAGATCGACGGCCTGTCCCAGATCAGCTTTCGCGAATGTTCGGGACTGACCTTTGACGCTGAACCCGTCGAATATCGTGAAGGCTCCGACAAGCATCTGCATGTCCGAAAATATCACGGATTGCGCAAATTCGCCAATATACAGCTGAAGCGCGGCATTTCAACCGATGTCAAGCTCTATGATCTCTTCTACGAGGTCTTGAACGGTACCGCGAAACGGCGCAACGGAGCCATCATCCTCACCGACGAATTGCAGGCGCCGCAGCTTCGCTGGACGTTCTTCAACGCCTATGTCTCCAAGTTCGAAGGACCGACCTTGAACGCGACGTCGAACGACATCGCGGTGGAGATGATCGAGCTGTGTGTCGAGCGGGTCGAGCTGGTGGCGCCGGCTCCCTCGGTTCTGGCCTGAGCACGACCGCCATGCCGCTCGCCCCCGGTCTCATCCGCCAACGGCCCAAGGCGCGTCCGGCGCCGCCCAGTGCGGCGGCGATCGATGTCGCCGGCTTCGTCGGGCTGGCGGAGCGGGGGCCGCTCGATCGCGCGGTGGCGCTGGATGGCTGGCCGGCCTTTGTCGCGAGCTTCGGCGCCTTTCTGCCGGGCGCCCACCTCGCCTATGCGGTGCGCGGCTTTTTCGAGAATGGCGGTCGGCGTTGCCTGGTGGTGCGGATCGCCGCAGCGACGGTCGAGAGCGAACTCGACCTCGCGGCGGCGCAGCCGGCCGACCGCCGCTCGTCCGTCGTCACCACGACCGACGGGCTGGCTGCCGGCGCCCTGGTGACGATGCGCCAGAACGCCCTGACCGCGACCGCCGGCGCCCAGCCGGCCGACCGCTTATCCTCGGCGGTCACCGATGCCCGCGGCTTTGCCGAACATGATGTCGTGGTCCTGCGCCAGACCGGCGCCGCGGTGCGGTTTGCCAGGGTCAGGCGCCAGGATCTGGCCGGCAGCCGCCTGGAATGGATGGCGCCGCTGGACCAGGCGCTCGACCTTACCAAGTCGATCGTCTTGGAGGCCCGCCGGGTGGACCAGCGCATCGCCGCGGTCGCGGCGGCCCAGCAGATAACCTGGCAGCGCCCGCTGGACCCGCGGTTCGATCTCGGCCTGCCGATCGCCTTCGCCGCCGGCGCCGCCCCGGCCACCGCCATCCTCCCCGACGAAGACGGCCTGCCCCTGATCAGAGTCGAGGCGTCGAGCGCCGGAATCTGGGGTAACCGTCTGCAGGTGAGCGTCGCCCGCGCTACCGTGACCGGCACCGCCTCGGTCAGGAAACCGGCGCCTGACGCCCCGGCCTGGCTCACGGTCGATCGGGTCAGCGAATTGCCGGTCGGTGCGACGGTGACGTTGCGCCAGGACGGCGCGCCCGCGGTTCGCCGGCTGATCGCCGCGGTGGGTCCGCGCGAAAGGCGGCTGTTCTGGGACACGCCGCTGCCGGCCGCTTTCGACCTCGCCGCCGCCGCCGACGGGTCGAAGCCGATCAGCGTCCACCGGTTGGGCTTCACCCTCTCGGTCAGCGAGGGCGGCAGGCTGGTCGAGGTGTTCGAGCGGCTGTCGCTGCCAGCGGTCGGCGACCCGCAGGATTCTCCGGTCAACCATCAGTCGGCCCTGATCCGGCTCACCCGGTTGGCGCCGCTCGGGGCTGCGGCCTATCCGCTGCCCGACCCGACCTCGCCGCTGCTCGAACGCGGGGTTGCCCGCTTGGCGGAAGGGCGCGACGGCACCGCCATGCTGAGCGCGGCCGACTTTATCGGCGACGATACCGCGCCGGTGCGGCGCGGGCTTCGGGTATTTGAGCTGGAGGAGGAGCCGGGGGTGCTGGCGATCCCCGATGCTCTGATCGACCCCAGCCCGGCGCGCGATACCGCACCGCCGGTTCCGCCGACCCCGGACCCTTGCGCGCTCACCACCACCGGCGCGGCGGAACCGGAAGCCGCTCCGCCGGCGACCGAGCCGGTCGAGGCGATGCCGGCGATCTCCGATCTGACTGTTGCGCTGGTCCAGCAGGCTCTGGTTGTCCATTGCGAGAACCGGCGCGACCGCATCGCCCTGCTCGATCCACCACGGCCGCGCGATCTCCCGGATCGCGATGCGCTTGAGCCGCTGATCTCGTGGCGCGAGCGCTTTGACAGCAGTTTTGCCGCAGCCTACGCTCCCTGGCTGCTGGTCGCCGATCCGCTGGCTGCCGCCAATGGCGGGCTGCGCGCGGTGCCGCCGTCCGGGCATCTCGCCGGACAATTTGCCCAGACCGACGCCGGCACCGGCGTCCAGTCGGCCCCGGCCAACCGGCCGCTGGTCTGGGTTGCCGCGGTGGCCCGCGCGCTGGCGGGCGCCGACCAGGAGCGGCTCAATCCGCTGGGGCTGAACGCCATCCGCAGTTTTCCCGGCCGCGGCATCCGGCCCTATGGCGCACGGCTGCTGACCACCGACCCGGCCTGGCGCTACCTCAATGTCCGGCGTTTGATCATCGCGATCGAAAAGGGGCTGGCCCAGGCGTTGGCCTGGACCGTGTTCGAGCCCAATTCGCCTCGCTTCCAGGCCTTTGTGGTCAGCCAGATCGACGCCTTCCTGGCAGAGCTGTGGCAGCGCCGGCGCCTCGCCGGCCGGCGGCCGGAGGAGGCCTACTACGTCACCCCGGTGGCCGTGCCGGGGGCGGCCGATCGCGGGCAATTCATCATCGAGATCGGGGTGGCACCGGTGATCCCGGCCGAATTCGTCGTCTTGCGCCTGGCGCGCTCGATCGACCGCCTGGAATTTGCCGAAGTCACCGAAGCGACGGGGTGCCTGTGATGGATCCGACGGTTGATCCGGTGATGGCGTACAACTTCACGGTGTCTCTGGTCGACAGCGGCAGTGCCGGCGCCCTGGTCCAGATCACCGTCGGCCGTCCGCCCGACGCCGGATTTTCCGAATGCTCCGGCCTGGAGGTCGTCCTGCAGGCGGAAACCTATGCCGAGGGCGGCAACAACGGTACGACGCTGAAATTTCCCGGCCGGGCCAATTGGACCAACCTCAAGCTGAAGCACGGCATCGTCACCAACGACGATCTGTGGCGCTGGCATCTCGATTTTCTCGAAGGCAAGGGCAAACGCCGCGATGGCGTGATCACCCTCTCCGACGATGGCGGCAATACCATCCGGTCGTGGCGTTTCGTGCGCGGGCTGCCGGTGCGTTGGAGCGGGCCGCCGCTCAATGCCCAGCAGTCGCAAATCGCCTTCGAAGAGATCGAGATCGCCCATGACGGCCTGAAACAGACCGGCGCCGGCGGCAGCTCGATCCTGTCCAGCATTACCAACCTGTTCGGCTGATCCAAGCCAGGAGATCCCCGCGGTGGACGTTCACATCGAAGAACTCTCGAGCAGCCTGCGGGTGACCGACACCGAGGCGTTGCTTACACCGCAGCTGATCAAGCGCATCGTCGCCGAGGTGCTGGCGCGGGTCGCCGAGGACGACCGCCTCAAGTCGCGGCTCGACCGCGACACCCGGCTGACCCGCGGCGCGATCGATCCTCCGGAACGGGTGGCCTGACCGATGCAGTGGCTCGCCAAGGCTCAATTCCAGCGGATGAAGGCGGATGGCACCCCGGTCGGCGGCGCCATCGAGGTCCTCTACAACCCGACCGAATACACTCTGTCGAAGGGGGTTCAGATCGCGGAAATCCCGATCCCGGGGCTGGATTCGCCGATCTTGCAATATATCCGCGGCCAGACCGAAACCCTGACGATCGATCTGTTCTTCGACACCACCGATGACGGCACCGGCCCGGAGGCGACAGCGGTCACCAAGAAGACCGATGCACTCTATCGCCTGCTCAAGATGGACGCCGAGACCCACGCGCCGCCGATCGTTCTGTTCACCTGGGGTGCCGACAGTTTCCCCGGCCATTCCGGCAGCGGCGGGCTGGGCAGCCTCGGGACCACCGGCGGCAGCCAGACCCGCGCCGGCTTCAAGGGCGTGGTCGAGAGCGTGCGCCAGCGCTTCACCTATTTCAGTTCGCTGGGCGTGCCGCTGCGCGCGGTGCTGTCGCTGCAGATCAAGGAATACAAGACGCTGGCGGAGATGGTTGCCGAGTTCAACCCGCAATCGCCCGACCGCACCAAGGCCCATGTCGTGCAGCAGGGCGAGACCATCACCGGCATCGCCGGCCTGGCGGCGGAAAATCCCAGGGACTGGCGCGTCATCGCCGAACTGAACGGGCTGGATGACCCGTTCGATCTGGCACCGGGCACCGTGCTGGCGATCCCGCCGACGGCCTGAGAGAGAGAACGGGGAACACGGGGCCATGGTCGATCACGCCAATGCCAAAGTCATCCCGCTGCGATCGGCCGGCCAGCCGTTCTATGCGCCGGCCTTCGCGCTCTTCGTGAAAAAGGGCGGCGGCGCCGGTGGTACCAGCCAGAAGGTTTCGTTCAGTGCCGTGCGCGACATCATGGAAGTCAGCTACGAGGACGGCGTCGAGCGAATCGACTCCTTTACCCTGACCGTCAACAACTGGAATGCGACGACGCGCCGGCCGCTCTATTTCGGTCGCCAGCAAGGCGATCCGGCACCCGACGAGCCCGACCTGTTCGAGCCCGGCAACGAACTGATGCTCTATATGGGCTATCAGGACCAGATGCGCCTGATGATGACCGGGTTCGTCACCACGGTCGATGTCCAGTTTCCGGAAACCGGCCCCTCCAAGCTGGTGGTCACAGCACTCAACGTCCTCGATCAGTACCGGGGCAGCCAATACACCTGGGCCTGGCCCGACGACGGCGGCAAATCCGGCATCCGCGACAGCGATGTCGCCGCGGCCCTGTCGGAGCCGCCGAACAAATCGACCAAGCGCCCCGGATTGGGCATCGAGGTGCGGATCGATCAGGAAGCGGCGGCCAAGGAGCCGATGCAGGACGTAGTCTACATGCGCAATCAGTACCCGATCGTGTTCCTGATGGAACTGGCGCGCCGCCGCGGCTACCAGGTCATCCTGCAGGAGGAGCCGAGCGACGACCAGACGGCGGCAAGCGCCGGCGGCTCAGCCCCACAATCGAAGAAGTATCTGAGCTTCGGTCCGGTCGCGAGCACCAGCCCGGTGACCTACGAGTTGGAGTGGGGCAAGTCCCTGGCGAGTTTTCATCCGACCTATTCCAATGCCAAGCAGCTGTTTTCGGTCACCGTCTGCGGTTGGGACCGCAAGGCCAAGAAACCAATCGAGGTAACCAAGTCACTCGACGACAGCCAGCCGCCCAACTCCGACCTCAAGGCTCCGGCCCGCGCCGCCAAGCGCACCGAAGTCATCACCGATCCGCCGGCCGCGACCATCAAGGAAGCCGAAGCCCGCGCCCTGCAGCTGCTGAACGATGTCCAGTCGCGCATGGTCGAGGCGACCGGCGCGACCGTCGGGCTGCCGGATCTGCGCTGCGGCTCGCTGGTGCTGATCAAGGGCACCGGAAGGCTGTTCGACGGCCAGTACCGCGTCCTCACCACCAGCCACACCCTCAACGACAGCGGCTATCGCACCAGCTTCTCGGCGCGACGGGTCAAGCCGCTGGACGGCGCAGCATCGACAGGGAAAGCATCATGAGCAAACATCTCGGCGTCGCCGTGGGGATCGTCCAAAGCCTGGAGGATCCGGAGGGTCAGGGCCGGATCGCGGTCGATATCCCAAGCCTGCCCGGCCGCAGCACCACCAGCTTCGCGCCGATCGCAACCCTGATGGCCGGCCCCGATCGCGGCACCTATTTCATGCCGGAGCTGGGCGACGAGGTGCTGCTGGCGTTCGAGGCCGGCGACCCGGAACGGCCCTACGTGATCGGCTTCCTGTGGAACGGCCAGGACAAGCCGCCCTCGTCTCACCCGCGCGAGCGGATGATCAAGTCGCTGAACGGCCACGTCATCCGCCTGATGGATGAGACCTCCGGGGGCGGTGCCGGCGCGATCGTGATCGAGGACGCCAACGGCAACGTCATCTCGATGTCGAACGGCAAAATCCGCATCCAGGCGACGGCACTGCTGGAAATCGACGCGCCGACCATCGTGTTCAGCGGGCCGGGCTGGCGCCGGGTGATGTCCCCCTTCAACGGCTCGACGATCTGAGGGCGCACCGATGCAACTCGACATCCCGCTCGATGCCGATCTGGAAAAGCTGTTCGCGCTGCCCGAATGCAGCCTGATCGCGCTGCCCAATCCCCAGACCCGGCGCATCCGACTGCCGACCGGCGGTGAAATCCGGCCCTTTGCCGACCTTTCCAAGGGTATCCCGACCGACTGCTCGCTGTCGCTCAATCTGATGATCCAATTGGGGCCATTGCTGGCGGCGATGGGCTGCCTGTTCAAGATTCTGGGGCTGCTGAAACCGCTGGGCGGCGTGATCGGTGCGCTCAACCCGCCCAATCCGATCAAGCTGGCGCAGACCGTGCCGGACACCGTGGAGGCACTGGCCAAACTGGCGGACTGCTTCAAGATCATCATCCCCGGATTGCCGCTGGCGGCGTTCATCATCGACATCCTGAGCCTGATCCTCAGCCTGATCAAATGTCTGATCGGCCAGCTGAAGACCATCGTCGGCATCATGGGCGGGATCACGATCCGGCTCGGCGTGGCCGAGGCCGCCGGCAACAAGGAGCTGCAGCGGGTGCTGGAATGCGCCAAGGCCAATGCGCTGGCCTCGGCGCAGCAGAGCGCCAACGCCATGGAGCCGCTATCGGGCGTGGTCGATTTGCTGGGGCCGATCCTCGAGCTGTTCGGCAAGAGCCTGACCTTGCCTGGGCCGGGCAGTGCCGACGATATCGCGTCGCTGGAGAAGATGATCCAGGACCTCGAAAACGTGGTCACGACCATTCAGGAACTGGTCGATTTCCTGGGGAAATTCACATGAGGCCGGATCGCGACCCGTCCCGCCCGTTCCTCGGAACCGGCTTTGCCTTTCCAATCCGGGTCAACGGCCGCGGCGGGCTCGATTGGGTCAGCGGCGAAGCGGCGGTGCAGCGCTCGATCTGGATCATTCTGGCGACCGCCAAGGGCGAGTTGCAGATGAACCCGCGCTTCGGCTGCGGCATCCACGATCTGGTCTTCACCGACAACACCCCGGCCAACCGCGCCACCATCGCCCATCAGGTGCGCGCGGCCCTGGTCGAATTCGAGGCCCGGATCGACCTGCTCGACGTCCGGGTGACCGAGGGCGAGACGCCGGCAACCCTGCTGATCGAAGTCGATTACCGCCTGCGGGCGAACAACGCGTTCGGCAACATGGTCTACCCATTCTATGTCGCCGAAGGCCGGAGGAGCTGAGCCATGCCGCTCCAGGCACCCGATCTCGACACCCGCCGTTACGACGATCTGGTCCGGGACATCCTGACCCTGATCCCGCGGTTCACGCCGGAGTGGACCGACCAGAACGACAGCGATCCCGGCATGGCGATCGCCAAGCTGCACGCCTGGAGCACCGAGTTGCAGCTGTGGGCGCTGAACCAGGTGCCGGAGCGCAACTACGTCAAGTTCCTCCAGATGGTCGGGATCGAGCGCCGCCCGGCGGTACCGGCCCGCACCGAGGTCAGCTTCAGTCCCGCCCGCGACGACGTTGCCCAGGTCTTCGTGCCTGCCGGCACCGAGATTGCCGCCGCCGCCGATGCCGCCGGCCCGATCGTCTTCGAAACGGAGCGGCCGCTGACCGTGCTCGGCACGCCGCTTCAGGCAGTCCAGGTCCATGACGGTTTCGGCTGGTCCAACGAGACGACCAAGCTCCAGGCCGCGGGCCAGACCTTCTATCCATTCGGCCCGAAATCCCGCGAGGGCAGCGCGCTCTTGTTCGGCTTCGGCGGCAAGGCCGACTTTACCGGCGGCGACGTCGATTTCACGGTCTATCTGCCGGGCGCCGACACGGCACCGGCACCGGTTTCCAGCGCAGATCCGGCGCTGAGCGTCGCCGGTCTGCCGATGCCGGCCCGGCTGATCTGGGAATACCGCGATCTTACCACCTGGCAACCGGCCGAGCTGGTCCGGGATGACACCCGCGCCTTCAGCCAGTCCGGCCATATCGTGGTGCGCGGGCCGGGGAGCTTCGTCCGCAAGGCGGTGATCGGCGAGGTCGCCGCGCCGCTCTACTGGCTGCGCTGCCGGCTCGACGCCTCGGCCTACGAGCGGGCGCCGCGCCTGGCCACGGTGGTGCTGAATTCGGTGCCGGCGCTGCAGGCGACCACCCGGCGCGACGAGGTGCTGGGCCTCAGCACCGGCCGGCCCAACCAGAGCTTTATCCTGGCCAATCGGCCGGTGGTGCCGTTCGACCCGCCCGAGGCCGCGGCCGGGGCCTATCGGCGTGCCGTCACCATCGCCAATCTGCGCCTGGAGATCGACGAGGGCCAGGGCTTCGAGGTCTGGCAGGAGGTCGGCGACTTCTATGCCTCCTCGGCCGATGATCCGCATTTCACGCTGAACCGCACCACCGGCCTGGTTCAATTCGGCGATGGGCGGCACGGCCGGATTCCGCTGGCCTATCTGCCGTCGGGTCTGGGCGGCAATATCGTCGCGCGGCGCTACCGTTCGGGCGGCGGCCGGCGGGGCAATGTCGCGGCCGGGACGGTCACGGCGATCCAGAGCTATCTGCCCGGCATCAACGCCGCGACCAACCGCTTCGCCGCGCAAGGCGGGACCGAGGAGGAGACCGTAGCGGAGGCGAAACTGCGCGCCGCTGCCGGGGTCCAGAGCAATGGCCGCGCGGTCACTGCCGGGGATTTCGAGGTCCGGGCGCTCGAAGCGGGGGTCCGCCGGGCCAAGGCCCTGGCGTTGACCCATCCGGGATTTCCCGGGGCCCGCATCCCCGGCTCGGTGACCGTGATCGTGGTGCCCGACGGCGATCAGCCCAACCCGATGCCCAACGCCGCGACGCTGGCCGCGGTTTCGGCCCATCTCGACCGCTTCCGCCTGATCACCACCGAACTCCACGTCGCGGCGCCCAGCTATCGTAAGGTCCGGGTGGTGGCCGATGTCACGGCGCGCCGCACCGCCAATTTCGGCGCGGTCCAGAAGGCGGTCGAGGCGCGGCTCGACGCCTTCTTCTCGCCGCTGGTCGGCGGTGCCCAGGGCACCGGCTGGCCGTTCGGCGGCACCCTGTTCTTCTCCGACGTCTACCGCCTGATCCTGGACACCCCGGAGGTCGAGCGCATCGCCGATGGCCAACTGGTGATCTGGGTCGACGGCACCCCCGGCCCGTTCTGCCGCGACATCCCGATCGGTGCCGCCGAGCTGACCTATGCGGCCGGCCACCAGATCGGCGTTACCGCCGCCGTCGCGGGAGGCCGCTGAGATGGCGCGGCCGACGCCCTCGATCCTCGCCGACCGCCGGGCCGGCTGGCGCGCGGCGCGGCTCGACCGGGTGACCGCGGCGGCGGGGAGCCTGCGGCTCGCCACACTGCCGGGACCATCCCGGCCGATCGCCGCCGCGGCGGGCGATTTCGGCGGCCTGGTGCTGCCCCAATCGGTCACGGTTGCCGCCGATGGCACGATCTATCTGCTCGACGGTCGCGAGCGGCGGGTGAAGCGCTACGATCCCTGCCGCGAACGCTTCGAGCCCTTGCCGTGCCGGTTGGCTGCGCGGGGCGGCACTGCTCTGGGCGGCCCTCCTCTGGGTGGCCCCCTGGGCGAAGGGGTTGCGCTGGCCGTGGCGCCGTGGGGCGATCTCGCCGTGGTCGATGCGGCGCGGCGGCACGTCAGCCTGGTGATCCCGCCGGACTTCGTCGGCCGCGGCCTCTGGGGCCCCTTTGCCTGGAGCGCTGGCCGTCTGGTGCCGGTACACCCGAAAGCGGCCCTCGATCCCGCGACCCTGCTGCCGACCGGCGAGCTGGAATGGCCGGCCGGGGCCTGGTTGCCGGCGGGGATCGCCTTCACCGCACAGGGCACCGCGCTGGTCAGCGACCGTGTCCACGGCCGGATCCACGAATTCGGGCGGCGCGGCGGCCATCGGCGCAGCTTTGCCGGCATCGACCCCGACGGGATGCCGCTCGATCAGCCGACCGCGCTGGCGCTGGACCGCGACGGCCGGCTCTATGTGGTCGAAGCCGGTTCGAACACCGTTGCCGTGCTCGACCCCGACGGCGCCTTCCTGGAGCGCATCGCCGCCGCCGCGCCGGTTTCTGACAGGTTTGCGCCGCCGGCGCTGAGTGTCGATGCCGAGGGCACGATCTGGCTCGGCGACCGGGTCGCCGGCCTGACCAGCCGGCTGTGCCGCGGTCCCGACGGGCGCTGCCTGCCGCCCGAGCCGGTGCCGTTGGTCCCGGCCAATTGCCCGGTGCTGGCGTTCGACCCGGCCGGCAACGCGATCCTGGGTGACCCGGTCGGGCGCTGCCTGAGGATCGCCGAGACGCAGCGTTTCGAGGCGCTCGGCGTCTATTGGAGCGAGCCGTTCGATTCCGGCCTGCCCGGCTGCGTGTTCGACCGCGTCATTCTGGATCTCAATCTGCCTGCCGGCAGCCGCCTGGTGGTCGAGACCATGACCAGCCCGGTGTCGCTCGATTTCGCTGAGGTGCTGGCCATCGCCGACGACCAGTGGACGGCGACGCCAGTCACCGTGCTCGACGGTCCGCACTGGGATTGCGCCGTCCGCAGCCGGCCCGGCCGTTGGCTGTGGCTGCGCCTGACCCTGATCAGCGAGGGGCCGGCCACTCCGGAGATTGACGCCATCGAGGTCAGCTATCCCCGCCTGACCTCCCGCCGCTACCTGCCGGCGGTGTTCTCCGAAGAGCCGGCCAGCGCCGATTTTCTCGACCGGTTCCTGGAAATCTTCGACCATGCCCGCGCCGATCGCCTGGGGCCGTCGCAGCACTTCGCCGCCTACCTCGATCCCTGGGCGACCCCGGCCGCGGCGGTCGGGGAACCCGGCGGCGATTTCCTCGACTGGCTGGCGGGCTGGATCGGCCTGTCGCTCGACCGCAACTGGCCGGTCCGCCGCCGCCGGGCTCTGGTCGCCGCGGCGCCTGGGCTGTTTCGTTGGCGCGGTACCGTGAGGGCGCTGAAGCGCTTCGTTGCGCTGGCGATCGAGCGCGAACCGGCGGTGCTGGAACACTACCGGCTGCGGCGGTGGCTGTGGCTCGATGGCGGCCGGCTCGACGACAGCGGCGGCTTGTGGGGGCCGGAGATCGTCCGCCGGCTGCAGCTCGACGGCTATTCCGAGATCGGCCGGTTCCAGCTGGTCGACGGCGGTGACCCGACCACCGATCCGTTCGGCGTCTTCGCCCACCGCTGCACCCTGTTCATCCCGGTCGGCGACAGTTTCACCGACGCGGATCAGGCCGATCTCGAAGCGGTGATCGCCTTTGCCGCGCCGGCGCATGTCGAGGTCGAGACCCGTCTGATCCGCCCCGGCTTTGCGATCGATTGCGACACCGTACTCGGCATCAACACCGTGATCGGCCGCACCGCGGCGCCGGCGCGGATCGACCAGGCCAGGTTGGGCACGGAGATCCGGCTCGCCGCCGATAACCCCGGTTTCCGTCTGAAGCAAGGCTTGCGCCTCGGCATCGATACCGCATTCGACTGAATTGGAGTTCACCGATGACCACGACCAACGCGCACCCGAACTCCTGTGCTTGCCCCGAATGCGAGATGCCGCAGCTCGGCCGGCAGCATTACTTCGACGGCAAGCACATGACCGCGCTCAATTTCGTCGAAGAGCAGCGCTATTTCATGGGCAAGGATCGCCGCCACGTGCAGCTGCTGCACGGCTGGGGTACGGTCTGCGGCCTCAAGGTGGTCCAGCACCCGAATCCGGCCTGCCGCGACCAGTTCGTCGTGGTCGGCGCCGGCGCCGCGGTCGATTGCTGCGGCCGGGAAATCCTGGTGCCGGCCGATGCCTTGTACGATGTCAAATCCGACTTCGCCAGAGCCTGGCAGAAGACCCATGGCAAGGGCGCCCAGCCGGACGACGAGCCGCATCGGGTCGAGATCGCGCTGCGCTACGCCGAATGCCCGATCGAACCGGTGCCGGCGGTGTTCGAAGGCTGCGGTGCCGGCGATGCCGGCTGCCTGCCCAACAAAATCCTCGAAGGCTATGAGTTCGGGCTGCTGATCGACCGGCCGGTCGCCGACCCCGAGGTTCCGGGCATGGCGATCGCCTGGGAGTGCACCAACAACATCGACCATGCCGCGCGGATGGCGCTCGATGCCGGCAACCGATGGCTCTATGTCCTGACCGGGGTCAGCCCGGCCGGCCTGCTGCGCCTGGACCTGGCGACCAACAGCATCCAGGCCTCGGCCGCGATCGCCGCGGCAACCGGGATCGATCTCGCGGTGTCGCACGACGGCAAAGTCCTGTTCGTGGCGGTTGCCCCCGATGGCGGCGGCGATGCCGAACTCCTTGTGCTCGACGCCGGCAACCTCGCGGCGGCCCCGCTTCAGACCATCGTGATCGGCGGCGCGGGTGCCGGTGCGGTACGCCTGCTGGCGCTGCCCGACGGCCGGCTGGTCGTGACCAATCCGCTGGGTGACGACGTTATCCTCTTCGGTCCCGACATCAATGGTGCCGGTCCGTCGTCGGCCACCGACATCCTGTCGATCGCCAACGCGCCGGGACCGATCGCAGCGGCCCCCGACGGCGGCTGGATCTACGTCGCCTGCACCGCTGCCGCCGAGGTGGCGGCGCTCGAAGCCGCCAATCCCGCCAATGTGGTGGTCCTGGCGCTCGACGGCGGCGGCACCGCCCGACCCTCGGCACTGGCGGTTTCCCATTGGGACGGCAGCGACCTGCTGGCCTTCGCCGATCAGAGTGCCGCGGCGGTCGCCGTGCTGAAGGTCGCCCCCGGTGCCGCCCAGCCGGCCGACCGGGTGACTGCGGTGGGCGATCCGGTGATCGCCCCCTATCTCGCCGAAACGCCGGTGGCTCTGGCGTTTTCGCCGGGCGGCTCCTGGCTGTTCGCGCTGGAAACGGCCGGCGACGGCAAGGGCGTGGTACAGGCGATCGCGGTGGCGCGGGTGGCCGGCAACCTCAAACCGGTTGCGGGCGCTGCGGTGGCGGTCGGCTGGGCGCCCGCGCAGCTGGTCCCCGGACTGGATCCCCGGCAGCTCTACGTCGCCTTCGACGGCTTGCCCGCGGCCAGCCCACCGCTGCCCGGCGGCATCGCGGTGGTCGAGGTCTCGGTCGGCGGCTGCACCGACATCCTGACCCGGGCGCTCGGCGCCTGCCCGTCCTGCGCCGAGGGCGACGAGATCATTCTGGCGACCCTGCCGGACTACCATTACGGCGCACCGATCGTCGACAGCGGCATCGACAACCGCCTGGGCCGCCGTCTGCTGCCCAGCACCAGCCTGCTGACCGAAGCGGTGGAATGCCTGCTCGAACATTGCGAATGCGGCGGGGCCAAGGGCCAGCCGGGTCCGGTCGGGCCGCCGGGGCCGCCCGGTGCCAAAGGCGACCAGGGCGAGCAAGGACCCGACGGCAAGGCGGGGCCGCCCGGTCCGACCGGAGCCACCGGGGCGACCGGGCCCAGCGGTGCCGTGGGGCCGGCCGGTCCGCCGGGGCCGGCCGGCCCGCCGGGCGTCCAGGGGGCGGACGGGGCTGCAGGGGCGCCCGGGCCGGCCGGACCACCGGGTCCGAGCCCGTTCCTGGCCAAACTGCCGCGCATCGTCGGCATCAATTGGATCCATGCCGGCAGCCTGTCTACGGCGCAAGCGCGCACGCTGGTCGATGACGGCCTGATCATCGCCTTCGACCCTGAGCGGCCGGTGAAGGCCGAAACCCTGACCTCCGAGACCGTGCAGCTGCTGTTCAAGCGCACCGAGACCACCACCGAGCAGTTGCCGTTCGATCTGGAGTGCTACTGCATGGTGCGCGGCGCGGTCAGCGGCGTCGAGGTCAGAACCGACTGCAGCAAGCCGGTCGAGCTGCCGGTCGGGGCCAAGGATATCCCGTCCGGTCCGGTCACCGCCGCCCGCTTCCGGGTCGTGCCCAAACCCGGCTTTGCGCCGGCCTTGCCGATGGGCGACTACCGCGTCGTGCTCGAAGGCAACTTCATCCTGGGTTTCGACGAGGTCGAGGTTCCGGATCCCGATGACCCGAGCCGGCTGATCAAGGTCTTCCCGGCGCTTGACGGCAATCACTTTGCGCCGGGCGTGCGGACCAGCTCCGGCGTGATCCGCTGCCCGACCGGGGACGTGGTCGAGGGCGGCCGGTTTCTCAGCTGGTTTTCGGTCAAGAGCCCGACCGCTCCAGCCGGTTGAGCTGCCCGCCCCTGATCCAGTCGAACGCCGCGCCAGCGAGGTAACCGACCATGAAACCCACCCACATGCGCCACGGCGAGCATCACCGGGACTGCTGCTGTCCGGTTTGCCGCGGACTGACCCCGTTCACCCACCCGGTGTTCGGCTCCGGCCAGGTCCTGACCGCGGCCGATCTCACCGCCCTGCTGGACTATGCCAAAGCCAAGAACCGGCTGCACAATCGCTATCTGCACGGTTGGGGCGTGGTCGCCGGGCTCGAAGTCGCCTGCGACGACTGCGAGGGCGTGGTCTCGATCGCGCCCGGCTATGCGATCGACCCCTGTGGCAACGATATCGTGGTCGCCGAGGCCACCAGCTTCAACGTGATCAAGGCGATCAAGGCATGCGGCAACGCCGGCCGGGCCAGGCGCGGGCAGTGCGATCCCTATCAGCCGCCCGCCGATCCGAATTGCCAGCAGCTGGAAAGCCACTGGTGCCTCTCGCTGTCCTACACGGAGATCGAGGGCGCCTATGTCCGGGCACTGACCGCGGCCAGCGTTCCGGCCGACTGCGGTTGCGGCTGCGGCGGCAAGGGGTCGGGCGGCTGCGGCTGTGGCGGCAAGGGTTCGGCGGTTGCGGCACCGACGACCCAGACCACCGTGTCATCGACCCCGTCCGCCGGCCAGAGCTGCGTGCCGCGGCGGCGGCTTGAATGTTTCGAGATCGGGCTGATGGAGTCCAAACAGGGTTGCGCGCCGCCGCTCGAACTCACCCGGCCGCGGCACGAGCCGGGCACGCTGGGCGGCGTCAAGGAGCCGGCGCTGGCCGAGCTGGTGCCGGCGGACAGCCTGCTCGGCCGGATCGTCGCTTGCGTCGCGGCGATGTCGCAGCGTCACGATCAGTCGTTGTCCCAGGCCGACCAGAGCCTGCTGGCCGATCTGCTCGCCGGGCAAGGTCCGGGGCAGTACAGCAAGACCGCGATCTACACCGCGGTCTGGCACTACAAGCAGGCGGTCGACGGCTTGCTCCGGGCGGAGGCGGAAACGGTGCGCTGTCAATTGGCCCCGGCGGCGGCGGCACTGACCCTGGCGCCGCCGGATCCGGTGTCGCCGCCCGATGTCTACTGGAATGCCGCCCGGGATACCGCACTCGGACTGCTGGCGGTCGAGTTGCAGCTGCTGCTCGATTGCCTGTGCCGCGCGTTTTTGCCGCCGCTGCCGCCCGACCCCTGCGACGACCGCGTGGCGATCGCCTGCATCACGGTCCGCAACGACCGAATTATCGATATCTGCAACTTTTCCTGCCGCCACTACGCGGGGGCTTTTCCTTCGGCCTTCTATTGGCTGTCCGCGATCCCGCTGGTGCCGGTGATTTCCCAATACCTGTCGCTGGCCTGCTGCCAGCCCGACCTGTTGACCCGGAATTCGCCGCTGGTCAACAACCTGCTGCCGATACTCGACGGCATCGATCCCACCGGGACGCTGCGAGTCCAGTTCGCCGCCAATAACTTCGCGCTGCCGCGGTCTTATCTCTCCGCCCTGCAAGAGCTGCCGGCCTCGACCCTGCTGCAGCTGGTGTTCGGCGGGTTCCTGGCGACGCTGGAGGCGGCCCGGCAGGGCGAGCCGCCGCCCGATTATGCCAGCCTGAAGGCAGAACTCGCGACGCTGCGCCAGGAGCTGGAAGCTCTCAAGTCCGGAAAACTGTAAGCGACGACCAGGAGATGCGCGATGTCCGGCGATGTCACCGAACGGCCGACCTACCGGCAGTACCAGTATCTCGGCGCCGAGGATTTCCAGGCCGAGCAGAGCTATCATCGGGACATCCAGCGCCGCCACGCCCTGGGCCCGCACGCCTGGGGCATCGTCTCCGGTCTGGAACTGGTCCAACGTCCGCGGGCCGAGGATCCGCCCTTCGTCGACGTCTTCGTTCAACCGGGAACCGCGGTCGATGGCTATGGCCGCCAGATCACGGTGTTCGAGCCGACCAAGGTCGATCCGGTGCTGTTCGACATGTTCCCGACCGCCGGCCATCGCGAGCTGTGGATCGCTTATGAAGAGGTGGCGATGCGGCCGGCCACCGGCGGATTTGCCCCTTGCCTCGACGGCCAGAGCTTTTCCCGCCTGGAAGAAACCTTTCGCCTGGCGGCCGGACCCTATCCCAATCCCCATGATGACGTGATCGTTGCCGGCGTCGCCGCACGCTTCGTCGAGATCGCCGCCGCCAACGACCCGGTCCTGCCCCATGACGAGACCGTCGCCTACCAGGCCTTGCCGGAGGCGGCCGACCCGGTGCAATGGCTGGTCCGGCTCGGCACGGTCAATTGGGATGGGGTGGCGCAGAAATTCCGGCCGGCCGCGACCCCGGACAAGCTGGTCGAGGGGCGGGTCTGGGCCGGCCTGATCGGCGCCTCCGTCGCCTCGCCCGCCGCCTCGCTGCGCCTGGCGCCGCGCTTCAAGGGGAACCCGGAGGTCGATTACGATCCCGATCTGGCCGATTTTGCCAGGGTCGAAGGCCGGCTGGCGGTGGACGGCCGGATCGTCGCGGAACAGGACATTCTGATTCATGGCGGCAAACTGTCGCTCCAGGGCAGCAAGGGCGAGGAACAGAAGGCCCCGCTCTGGATCAAGCGGCTCGACAATCCGGGTACCGGCGGCCAGGACCTGCGCATTCATATCGGCGACGACCCCAAGCTGGGCAGCCGGCTGACCATCGGTTCGGGACCGCCGCCCGGCGATGTGGCGACCGAGCAGGTGGTGCTCGCGGTCGGTGCCGACGATGTCGTCGAGATTGCCACCGGCACCCTGTCTTTCGGCAAGACCCATCGGCAAGCGATCAACCTTGCTGAAGGCAATCTGCCGGGAACCTTTCCCTACGGTATCGGCACCCAAGGTTCCGCGGTCTATTTTCGGACGGTTATGGGTTTCTACTGGTATCGAAACGGTATCCACGACAGTACGACCGGCAGCCCAGGCATCAACGGCTCGTTCCTGATGTCCTTGAATGCCGCCGGCAGCCTCAATTTCGGTGGCGATCACCGCCAGATTCTCACCTATAGCGACGAGGACGGCGTCGATACCTACGGCTTCGGCACCCAGCCCAACGTCTTCTATCATCGCTCCCCGTCGAATTTTTATTGGTACCGCGGCGGTTTCGCCACCGACGGCGCCGGCGATTCCGGCGGCGGGGCGGTCGCGATGCGGCTCGACGGCGTCAGCCGGCTGCATGTTGCCGGAGGGGTGCGCAGCAGCGGGCCGGTGACTCTGCTCGGCAGCAAGATCGACTTTCGCGAGAGTGGCGGCGGGACCGACACCGATCCGATGGAAATCTGCCGGGTCCGCCAAAGTGCCGACACCACCGATCTGCGGATCGTGATCGGCGACAATCTGGACGGCAGCGACCGCCTGGTGGTCGGACCGGTGTGGTACGGCGACGGCGAGTTCAAGGAGCAGTTCAGTCTCGACAATCGCGGCAATCTCGCCATCGCCGGCGACCTCTTCGTCAAAGGCAAGCGGGTGATTCCGATCGATGTTCTGGTCGGCGAGCGCTTCGTCAACAGCGGCATCTTTCAAAGCGGCAGCGATACCGTCTCGCTGATTTCGCGGCTGCCGACGGTGTCGTCGGCCTGGGCGGTGGTCGGCCTGAGTTCGATCTCGACCTCGCCTGGCTTCGTCGGCGGCGAGATCAGCGTCCAGGCGGGAGCCCCCCTGATCGTCGGCAACTTCGTCTCATTTGATGTTCAATGGTATATGGAAAATTCCTTCAACCAATGGTTGTCATACCATTACGTTGTCGTGTTTCTCGCTTGAAGGAGGGCGTGATCGATGTGGGTCATCCAGAATGGCGGGCTGATGAGCGTTCCCAATGACGCACCGATTCCGCCCAACGCAACCAGGATCGCTTTGCCCGAGGATTTCCACGGCAATCGGCGCAGCTACAAGATCGAGAATGCGGCGCTGGTGCTGCGCAGTGCCGAGGACCTTGCCGGTCAGCCGGATCAACCCGGCCTCACCTCTGACGAGATCGCCCGGATCAAACAGGCGATCGGAAAGAACCTGCTGTGACCTTGACCGCCATGACCGGTGCGCGGACCGCCGACCAGCGCTCGCCCGAGCGCGTTGCCGCCCGCCTGGAGCAGCTTCGGGCCGACTGGACCGCCGGGCAGCGCCGCCTGGCCGCCTTGGAGGCCGAACGGTCCGAGTTGCGCGAGACCTTGCTGCGGATCGCCGGCGCCATCCAGGTGCTTGAGGAAATCTTCCCCGAGACCGCCAGGCCCGGCGCCACCGCCGACCGCTAAGGAGGGCCGGCCGCGATGAGGGCCGCGCTGAAACCGCCGGAACGCAGCACCCTGACCATCGCCCGGTTGACGCTGTCCTCGGTGGTGCCGCGCGAGCAATTCGGCGCGACCGTGCCGGCGGCGGATGCCGGCCGTTTCGTTCGCCACGACCTGATCCCGGCCTTGGCGCAGGCGCTGACGCCGATCCTGGACGACGGCAATGACGCCGTCTGGGTGATCCGCCGCCTCGACCTCGACCTCGCGGTCGATGCCGCATGGACCGGCGCTGTGACCGCCGCGCGGCTCGCCGCCGCGGTGGGGGCGGCGCTCGCCGAGGTGGTGGCCGGCCGCGCCGCCAATGCGGCGATCCGCTTTCCCGATCGCGCCAGCTATCTTGCGCAATTCCTCGATGATCTGGCGGCGGGTTGTGCGTTCGAGCGTTGGTACTACCCCAGTTTCCGCGGTCTCGGTGCCTTGCCGACGACGAGTGCCGTCCGCATCGTGCTCGAACGCGATGCCGGCGTGGCGATCCGGGCCTTGTCCCTGCTGGGCCGCCGGCGGCGGCTGACCCGGGTTCTGGGGTGTCTCAGCGAACCTGATGCCGCGCGCCTGGTCGGCGGCTTGTTCGGCGAAGCCACGGCGATCCCGGATGCCGCGCTGATCGCCGCGGCCGCCGAGGTGATCGCCGGCGACCCCGCTCTGGTCGCCAATCGCGGCCGCGCCGTCGCGAACCTGGCGCTTTCGGTGGTGCTGCTGGAGCCGGGGGGCGTCTCGCCCGCGGCGGCCGGCGCCGCGGCGGCCTGGCTGCTTTCCGCGCTCGACGACGGCACCGCCGATCACCTGGGCGCCGCCGCGGATCGCTGGAGTCCGGCGGATGGCCAAGGCCCGCGGGCGCCGGTCCCGGCTGCGGTCGCGGCGGCGCTCGATCAGGCGGTGGGGCGGCTGCGGCGGGCTGCGGATCCGCGGAACCGGCCGGTGCGGCCGGCGGCGCCGACAGTTTTGACCTGGCAGGGCACTTGCCATGCCGGGGTGTTTCTGCTGTGGCGGTCGGTGCGCGAACTCGGGCTGGAGACCCTCTCGGCGCCCGGAGCCGTGCCGGCGCCGTCCCAAGCCTTCCGGCACCTGCTGGCGGCGCTGCTTGCCGGACCCGGCCGGCAATCGGCCTGGTCCGATCCCGCGCTGGCCTGGCTCAGCCGGATCGAGGACGCGGGCGATCCGGGGCCGGCGACTGCCGCGGCGCTCGCCACGCTCGGCGGCCCCGCCGATCGCGTCAACGCCGTGATCGACCTGGTCGCGACCTTACGCCCGCCGCGACCGCTGGTGCTGGCGATCGCGGAGAGCGATCACGGCATCGTGCTCGCCGATGCCGGGCGCAACGAGTGGCTGTTCGCGACCAGCTTTGCCTTCCGGGACTGGCGCGACCGCCTCGTCCAGGCGGCGGCCCGTTTCATCCGCGCCGCCGACGTGCCGGCAGCGGTTCTGGTACCGCCCGGTTTCGAGGCGGTCGCGGCGGCGGCGCTCGGCGGCGCGGTTCAGCGGTCGACGTTGCCCGGCCTTCCGGTCCAGGCCTTCCACCATGCCGGATTCGCGCCGGGTGACGAGCGGACGGCGACGCTGGCGCGCGTTCACGCCGCCTTCCGCCCGACCGCGGGTGATCTCGATCTGCTGACGCCGGTGGATTGGCCGGGACTGGAGCGCGAAGCCGCGCTGTGGTGGGCGGTGGTCGCTCGCCTGGCCTATGCCGACCTGGCCCGGCGGGTGCCCGGACTGGCGCTCAGCAGCGCTGGCCACCTCCACCGCAATCTGATCGATGGCGACGGCCGCTGGCGCTTGGTACCCGCGTTAGAGCAGGCCGAGGTCGAACTGCCGGCCGCCCCGCTCACCCTGTTGCTCCGCATGGCCGGCGTTGCCGGCACCCGCGTCGTCCTCGCCGATCGCCGCGCGGTCACGCTTCGGCTGGCCGAGGAGGGTTGAGCCATGGCGCCGCCACGCCTCGCCGCAGCCGCCCCGGCGGCTCTGTTGCTGGCCGACGGCGCGGACCATCTCGCCGAAGAACTCGGCTGGCTCGATCTGCTGCTGGCGCGCCAGGTCCTCCGGCTGCGCGCCACCGGAAGTTTCACCGAAGACCCCTTCCGTGGCCTCAGCATCACCGACGCCGAGGTGGACGCCGCGCTGACAGAGGCGGCTGGGGGGGAGACCGCGCTCGACCGGCGGATCGCCCTGGTGCGGGCCGGATTAGACGCCCGGATCGCGGCCACCCTGGCGGCCGGGCGGCATTTGCCGCTGCCGGCGCTCGCCGAGGCGTTCGGCCTCGATGCCTTTGCCCGTGGCTGCCTGGTGGTTGCCGCCGCCACCGCGCTGACCCGCCGCTACGAGACGCTGTTCGCCTATGCTCAGAACGACGTGACGCGCCGGCAGCCTAGCGTCGACCTCGCGATCGAACTCCTGACCGAGGCGCCGGGGCGGCGGTTCGGGCCGCTCGCCGCCTTCGCCGCCGAAGCCCCCTTGATCGCTGACCGCCTGGTGTTCTGGGCCGATGGTGATCGCGAGCTGCCCTTGCCGAGCCGGGCACTCCGGGTCGATGACCGGGTCGCAGCAGCCCTTTGGGGCGGTGCCGGCGGTCCCGACCCGGCGCTTGCGCCATGGCTGCGCCGGTGTGGACCGGTCCCCGCCGAAGAGATCGACCGCGCCGGCGTGACCACCCTCGACGCTCTGATCGAGGTCCATGCCGACCAGCCGCTGGTGCTCCACCTCGCTGGTCCCGCGGATTGCGGACAGCGCGGGATAGCCGCCGCGCTGTGCGGCCGGCGCGGTCTGGCGCTGCTGGAACTCGGGCTTGACCATCCGGCTGCCGCCGAGCCGCCCGGCCGGCGGCTTGGTACCCTGATCGCCCGCGAGGCCCGTTTGAGCGGCGCCGGGCTGCTGTTGCTGGCCGAAGACGGCCTCGCCGCCGGGCGGCTTGAGGAGATTCTGGGCGCCGCCGCGCGATCCGGCCTGCCGCTGCTGGTGGCCGCCGGCCGGGACGGAGTCGACCCGCGGAAGTTGCCGGTCGGGGTGGTGGTCGAGCGCTATGATCTGCCGGCGGTCGCCACCGCAACCCGAATCGGCTGGTGGCGTTCGACGATCGGCGGCGATGGTTTCAACGGGGCGTCCGATCCCACGGTCGACCGCCTGGGCGCGTCGTTCCGATTGGGGCCGGTGGCGATTGCCGAGACGGTGGCGGCGGCCCGCTCGCGCGCCACCGCTGCGGGGCGGTTTCTCGAACCCGAAGATGTCGCGGCCGCGGCGCGGCGGCTGGGTGCGGCCCGTCTGCCCCGCCTGGCCCGGCCGGTTGCCTCGCGCTGGGGCTGGGAGGATCTGGTGCTGCCGGAGCGGCAACGCCGGCATCTCAAGGAGATCGCGGCCTGGGTCCGGCTGACCGGACGGGTTCACGGCGATTGGGGCTTCCGGTCGAAGCTGGCCCATGGCCATGCTACCGCAGTGCTGTTCACCGGCCAGAGCGGCACCGGCAAGACCATGGCGGCATCGATCATCGCGCGCAGCGTCGGGCTCGACCTCTACCGGATCGATCTTGCCTCGGTGGTCAGCAAATATATCGGCGAGACCGAGCAGAACATCGATCGCCTGTTCGAGCAGGCGATGTGCGCCAACGCGGTCCTGCTGTTCGACGAGGCGGACGCGCTGTTCGGCAAGCGTACCGAGGTCAAGGACGCCCATGACCGCTACGCCAATCTCGAAACCTCCTACCTGTTGCAACGGATCGAGGATCACGAGGGCTTCGTCATCCTGGCGACCAATCTGAACGACAATCTCGACGGCGCCTTCGCCCGCCGCCTGCACCATGTCGTGGCATTCCCGTTTCCCGGTGCCGGCCTGCGCCTCGAGCTGTGGCGCCGCGCCTTTCCGCCCGAGGCGCCGCTCGGCGGCGATCTCGACCTGGTCCGGATCGCCGAGGGTTTCGAGCTGTCGGGCGGCAATATTCGCAATGCCGCGCTCGCCGCCGCGTTTCTCGCCGCCGGCGAGGAGCGGTCGATCGGCATGGGCGATGTCGTGCGGGCGGTCGCGCGGGAATTGGAAAAGCTGGGCCGGCCGCAGCACGCTGCCGATTTCGGCGAGTTGCGCGGCCTGCTCGATGGCGGCGGGCCGGGGACATGACCGGCGCGGCGAAAGCGCCGAAGCTGACTGCGCAGCACGCGCCGGGGACGCATCCGCCGGAGCCTCACGCGCCGCCACGCCGCCAGGAGCCGACCCCCGCACCGCATCCGGGGCTGCTGTGGCAGCGCGGTGCGCCCGGTCTTGGCGGGGGGCCGGTCGATTGGAAGGCGATCGAGCGGGCGCAGAGCAGCGCCGGCAATGCCGCCGTCCGGACCGCCCTTGCGCTCCCGCGTGAGATCGGAAAATCGCCCCAGAGTGCCCCCCCCGGATCGGTCAGCGCCGGACCGGTCAACGCCGGACCGGTCAGCGCCGGAACGGGCAAGGCCGCGGCGGTTCAGCCGCTGACCGGCGGCGGCCAGCCCGCCGGCGCCGCCGCTGCGGCGATGCGACCCGCTGGTCCGGCGGTCAGCCCGGCCGGCGCCCCGGCTGCCAAGACCGCCGCCGCTCAAGCCGGCGTCACCGTCACGGCGACGCCGGCCGCTCCGGGGGACGCCGGCGGTCCGGCCACGGCACCCCGCCCGAGGGCCGGAACCGGTGCCGCCGGCGGCACCGGAGCACCGGCCGCCGGGGCTGCGGCGACCGGCGTCGGCACACTCAAGGCCAGGATGCAGCAGGCGGCCGCAGATCTGCCCCATCCGGCAAAGCCCGCCGCGATCCAGCCGCCGTTGGTGGTCCGCGCTGCGACACCGCCGGCCAAGGCGGTGGCCGGCGCCCACAAGGCTGCCGGTCCGGCGCCGGTTCCGGCGACCGCCCTCCCGGAACCGGCCAGCCCGATCCCGGCGGCGATGACGCGGATCGCCGAGGCGGCCGGCCATCCGCTCGACCCGTCGGTGCTGCCGCCGCCGCCGCCGCTGGCCGCCTATCCGAACCACCACACGCCGGACTACACCAAAACCGCGATCACCGCCGAGCAGCAGCGCAAGCTTCTGCTGGCCGAGGCCAAGATCGAAGCCAAAGGGGTGGGGAAGGAGGCGCCCGAAAGTGACCGCGAGCAGATTGCGGCACTCCGCGCCAGCTTCGACCAGCCGCCCAAGCCATCGGACAACCTGCCGCCGGCGCCGCCGGTCCCGGTGCCGGCGCCGGTCCGGATCGAGGACAAACCGCTGCCGGCCCTGCCGGAGGTCGCGATTCCGCCGGAGGTTGTCGCCTCGCTCACCGAATATGTCGCCAAGTCGCTCGACGACGAGAGCAGGGCCCTGGCGCGTGCCACCTGCGCCGCGGTGGTGCCGGGCGGTCTCACCGTGGTGCAGATTTTTCCCGAGCTGGCGGAAAAATTCGCGCCGGATCTGAAACCGGCGCTCCAGGCGGCGCTCGGCCCGTTGCCGGCACTGCTCGGCGCCGCCGGCCAGCCGGTCGATGCCGCGCTCCGTCAGCGGGGCGGCGAGGCGGCGGCGGTCAAGCAGGACGGCGCATCCGCCCGGGATCAGGCCGCTGCCACGGCCCGCACCGAGGCCCGCGACGGTGCTCGGCAAAAGGCCGGGGCGGCGGCGGCCGCGGCACAGGCGGTGGCGAAATCAGCGGCGGAAAAGGCCAAGGGCGCCAAGACCCACCAGCCACCCGACCTGAAAGGCCGGGTCGCGGCGGCGATGGCGGAAATCAAGGGCAAGGTCGGGGACGCCATCGCCGGCTACCGGGAGCTGCTGGCCCGGCGGCTTGGCGCGCTCGACGAGGCCCAGGAGAAACAGGCCGGCGCCTATCGCCGGGCGGCGCTGGCGGACCGTTTCGACCTGGAAGACAAAAACGATACCCACCAGCCCAAGGAACGCCAGGTCCTGCTGGGCCAGGTCGAAGCCTGGGCGCGCGATGCGATCAAGGCGCTGGAGACCGATGTCGGCGGCTCGAAGACCGCGGCGAGCGAGGCGGTCCAGGGCGGCGCCGGCCGGCCGCGGGAAAAGAGCCTGGTCGGCGGGGTGGAAGCCGCTGCCACCGCCGCGGTGACCGAGTTGAAGACCTGGGCCGGTGCGGCGGGTGCCGATCGGGAAGCGTGGTGGCAGGACGTCTCAACCACGCTCGACGGCTGGGCGAAGTCGGCCGCCGGGGCCGCCAATGGCTGGGCCGAGGTCGAAGCGCGGATGGCGCGCCGGTTCCTGATCGAAGACTGCGCGACCGTCGATCAGTTTCGCCAGGCCACCGCCGCGATGTCGGAAAGCGAGATCGAGGCCTATGTCAGGACGCTCGACGCCCGCACGCGGATGGTGGTGGACGGCTTGCGCAAAGCGGGGAGCGGGCCGCCGCCGGTGCTGGCCGGCTTCTTTCAGGATCTGCGCAGCGCGATCGCGGCCACCAAAGCCGGCGAATTCAAGCCCAGGATGCGCAGCTTCCTGGTCGAAAAGGCCACGGCCCTGGGCGCCGGCGCGACGGTTCCGGACCAGCGCGCGCTGAGTGAGATCACGGCGGCGGCGGCGGCGCTCGATCCGGGTTTCAATCCTGCCGACATCGTGGGTCAGCTGAAGAATGGCCTGGGCAAGGGCTCCGACGGTAAGGAACTGGTGTTCCGCAATCTCCACGGGCTCGACGCACTCGGCCTGGCCTTGGTCCGGACCGCCTTTGCCGCGGCCACCGGCGGCAAGCATCTCGATGACGAGGTCCGCAAGCAGTTCGAGATCAAGGGCGGTGAGAAGCCGGAAAAACTGGAGCCGGAACAGCAGCGCGCCGCCGCCCTGCTCGCCGGCGACAGTGCGACCGCTGACGCCGCCGCGGTCAAGGCCGCGATCGGCACCTTCACCAATGACAAGAAGACGATCAAGGAGGTGCTGCGGGCGCTCGATGCCGAGGGGATCGTGAAGCTGCGCGCCCAGTTCAAGGCCCGTTACAACCAGACCCTCGACCAGTTCCTGGCGCAGAATCTCGACGGCTCGGATCGCGGCGAGGTCAAGGCCCTGCTTGCCGGCGACCGGCCGCTGGCCGATGCCTTCGCGATCGACCTGGCGGCCCGCGGCGGCTGGGTGTCGAGCCGGGACGGCGTCGCCAATGTCTACGAGCAGATTCGTACCGAAGTGGTCGCCGAAGGGACCCGCGGACAATGGACATCGTCACAGGTCGAGGCGGAAATCGCGCGGCGCAAGGCCCAGGTCCGCGACGCGTTCAACAGCCAGTTTGCCAATGAAAGTGATTACAAGACCTACGGCAAGGGCGACAAGGCGCTGGATGGCGCCCTTGGCTATGGCTTCACCAAGGCGGAAACCGATTTCAACAAGGCGCTGGCCGACAACGACCCGGCGGCGGCCGACGCCGCCAGGTTGCAGATCGAGCGCAACAGCACGTTTGCCGACGACGATGTCCTGAACGCGGTCTACCGCTCCCAGGCGGAACGGGCGCTGGCGGCCAAGCGCCTGGACGAAGGCCCGGAATTCGACGCGGCGATCAACCATCTGGTCCAGGACGAGATCGAACAGGCCGCCAAGGCCGGCAAGCCTTTGACCGGCGAACACATCCTCGACCGCCGCGCCCAGCTTCAGCACGACAAGGAAGTCAAACTATCAAAGGATGCCGCCGCCGACGCCAAGAAGAACATGGCGGACCTCAGCGCGATCTCGATTAGGAAATATCACACGTCGCTGAAGTATATCGTCAATCACGACATGTCCGATGCCGACCAGGAGGAGGCGCACAAACGCATCACCCAAGGCGGCGCACTCGGCACCGACCATATCGACGATGCTTATGAACGCATTCGCTACTCTCTGGGCGGATCGGGGCAAAAGAAGGAACAGCTGCGGGCCGCACTCAACAGCCTGACCAAGCAGGAGCGCGATCAGGTCAACGAGCGCTGGGCCAGGGAGCATGACGGGCATACGCTGCAGCAGGACGTCGCAGATAAAACCTCGGGCCGTGACGCCGCCGACCTCGCCTATATCGCCGAATTCGGCGCGTCGATCACGGTTGACCAGCAGGTCAAGGAACGCGAGGCCAAGGTCAAGCGCGACGAAAAGGAACTCGGCTGGTTTTCCGGCGCTGAGGCAGCTGCCGAAGTCGAACGCGCCAAGGTGCAGGTCAAGGCGCTCCAGGACGTCCGGAGCGACCTGAGGAATCCCGACCTGAGCGAAGACCAGCGCGCCAAGGCGATGGCGGTCTACGACGCCCAGAGCCAATTCACCGATGCGGCGATCCAGTCCGGGCGGGACGCGGTCGACCGGCTGGCGGAAAAGGCGACCGAGGTCTTCACCAAAGCGGTCACGGTGCTGGTGATGATCGCCGGGACTCTGGCCGCGGTGTTCACCGGCGGCGCCTCGCTGGCCGCCGCGATCGCGATCGCCGGCTCGCTGATCGGCACCCTGGGCTCGATGGGGATCAAGCGGGCGGTCCGCGGCAAGGCCTATGGCCGTGACGAGTTCACCACCGACGCCGTGATCGGCGCGGTCGACCTCGCCGTCACCCTGCTGACTCTGCCGACCGGCGGTGCGGCCAAGGAGGTCGCGGAATTCGGCAAGCAGCTGACCATCCGCCAGGGCATGGGCCGGGTCAAGGACCTGCTGAAAGCCAACCTCAAGCAGCTCGCCGAGGCCCGCCTGAAGGAGCTCGGCGCGCTGGGCCGGCAGGCGCTGACCCGTGCGATCGAGCGCGAGGGCCAGCGCCTGACCGGCCGGCAGATCGCCGCCGCCGCGGCCAAGCGGGTCGGCCACGAGGTGGTCGATGCTGGCCACGCCTTCGCGACCAATTTCCTTCAGGGCATCCCGACCACGCTGGCGGGAAATCTGCTGAACCACGACAGCTGGCGCGGCGGGGATCCCTTCGCCACCATCCTGTCCGACACCCTGGCCAGCAGTTTCAAGGGCGCCCAGCATGGCATGCTGTTCCACTACGGCAATCGGGCGTTTACCGGTGCCCTGACCACGGCCAGGGCGATCAAGCCGCCACCGGCCAGGAAACGCCTCGACGAATACAGGCACTGGGCGGACCAGCACCCGATCAAGCCGGGCCAATCGGCGGCCGAGCACAAGCGGGAGTTCCTGCGCGCCGGCGAGGCCGCAGCGACCGAGCGGCTGGCCGAACAGGACAAAGCGCGCAAAGCGTCCAAGGAGGCGCGCCGCGAGCTGCTGGCCGACCTTCCGGCCAGGGAACGCGGCGCGCTCAAGGATGTGCCGATCCTGGTCGTCTCGGCGGAGGATTTCCACGCTCTCAACGGCGGAAAGCCCGGCGACAGCCTGATCATCAGCCATAACGGGCGCTCGGCGGTGATCTTGCGTGACGGCGCCCCGGCCAGCGTGCTGCGCGAACACGGGCCGCAATTGCGAGACCGGCAAAAAGCCGCAGCGCGCCGCGGCGCGATCGCCCAGGCCCTGCCGTCGCACCTGCGCAACCGGATCACGATCGAGCCCTTGCCGGAGTCCGCGGGCAATGCCGTTCATGTCGTGCCGGACCGGCTGCCCGACGGCACCGTCAGGGGCCTGAAGCTGCAGGCCGGCCCGCTGGCGACCGCCGCCGACATCGCCGGCCATGCCGGGGTGATCGAGGCCCAGCGCAAATATATGGGTCTGTTGGGCAAGGCGCGGCTTGCCCGCGACTATGTGCATCTGCAGCTCAACCCCGAGATCGTGACACCGCTGAAGCGCGGTCAATACGAGGCGGCGCAGGAACTCGAAAAGCTGCCCAGGCTCATCGAGCAAAGCATGGCCGAGCTGGCTGCGGCCGGCAACGATCCGCGCGCGCGTGCCGCAGCCGAGGAGAAGCTGGCGGGTCTGCGCCGCCAATACGAGGACAATCGCGAACGCTTTACCAAAGGCGCCATGGCCGAGGAGAAGGGCTATGTCGCGATGGAAAACACCAAGCCCCCGGGTGAAACCCCGGAAGCGGCGGCGGAAACCGAGAAGGCGGCGAAAAAGAAGAAAGCCGCCAAGCGCAAAGTCAAGGAACCGCCCAAGAGCGAACCCTCCGACGCCGCGGCGGAACAGCCCGCGAGGGTCGACGAGGCTGCCGCTGCGGAAAAGCGGAAAAAGCTGACCGGCGTCGGGGAGGAGATTACCCGCCTCAAGGAGCAACAGGAAAAGGTCGCGGCGGAGATCCGGCGCCTGCCCGGCGTCATCCGTTCGCTCAAGGCGGTCCGGCCGGACCTGCGCGGTAAATCGGTGCGGGCGGTCATCGAAGCCATGTCGCGCTCGATCGAATTTGCCGAACAACGGGGGATGCTGGTCGAAGCGCTGAAGCAAGGCTGGGATTTTTACTCGACCCGAAACAAGAAATTTTCGGCCTTCCTGGAGGAACTGCAGCGCGACCGGCCCCAGCACGATCTGAGCGAGGCGCTGCGCCGAGAGGAAGAGGGCGACATCAAAACCGTCGCGCAGCTCGACGAGCACGAAAAGTTATTGGAGACCGCCCAGAAACTGGCCGAGGCGCTGCCGGCGCGCATCGATGCCCTGATCCAGGAATACGCCCAGCTCGGGGGCTTCGGGGTGCCCGCCGACAGCAAGCTGCCCCGCCGGGTCGCCGACCAGGACTACAAGCCGAAGGTCCTGGACAAGCTCAGGAGCGACGGCACCGAACGCACCGAGGCCGAGCAACTCGCCCACGTCAACGGGTTCCGCGCCGAACAGATCCTCGCCAATCATGTGGTCAATCTGGAAGGCGTCAAGGTGATGAAGTGGGGCGATGAAATCGGCCGCAACGGCTCCGACATCATCTCGGTCGATGAATCGGCCGCCAACGAAGGCGAGGTGATCTTGTGGGATTCGAAATTTCATTCGAAGAAGACGACGCCGTTCGCCTCCGAAACCTTTACTGAAACCGATCGCTTTGACGACGCGATCCGCGAAGCGATCGAAGCTATCGGCAAGAACGAGCACGAGCCCAAGCTCTCGCCGGCGGCGCGAGCGAAGGCTCTGGCAAACCTGGAACTCGCTGCGACCCGGAAACTGACCATGATTACCACCCATACCATCGGTGATACCATCGTCGCCCAGGTGAAGATCGTGGTTGAGAATGGTGTCGTGGTCCGTACCGAACTGATTGGTCATGCACCGAAGAAGCCTTTGTAACCGGGCTCGACCCGGCCTGCCTCAAACCGTGTAAAGCGACGGCATCACGATGTTCAATCTCAAAGCAAAACGGGACTCTCTTGAGCGTTACTGGTTCAGCAGGGCCGCACAGCTGGTCGATAATTTGCCGAGCACTCCAGGCCAGGACGAGTCGATCAGCATCCTGCTCGAGCAGCTGATTCCCGGCCTGCTGGTTGGCCTCGAAACCGAAACCCTGGGCTACCTCGGCCGCTTTCGCGACGCGCTGCGCGCGATCGTCGGCAGCGATGAGGTGTCGCCCTTCCGGGAGATGTGCCGCCGCCGCGACCTCGCTCTCCTGTGCTGGCTGACCGAAAACCGAACGGAGGCCGCCCTGTTCGAGGACGCGGCACTGTTCAGCGCCAGGCTGCTCGAAAGTCGACCGGTACGCCATCCCGACGACGCCGGGCCCCCCGACGCCTCGCTCGCCCTGGGCTATCATCTGAGCAACTGCCTGCAGGCCGGGGCCTACCGGCAAGGATACGAAGATTACCAGCGGTGGTCGGGAGCGGCGTCGCCGGATCCCGCTGGATTGGCGAACCCCGCCGTGCTGGAGAGCGATGTCGATTTCGGTGTCTGGGCCTGCCGCTACCGCCACGGCCGCGCCGGGGTCGGCGATGATTTTGTCGCCGCCGGCGAGGCGATGCTGCGGCGGAACCTGGACGCCAGCTGGCTGGCGCGCGGCCGGGCGACCATCGCGAGCCACTGGCTGAAGATCATCTATTGGGACACCGGGCGCACCGCAGAGCCCTTGGAGACTCTGCTCTCCGCCTATGACCTGATGCCCGATGCCGTGCGTCCGATGTGGCTGCGGCCGCCGATTCCGGTGCTTGAACCGGAGGAGCCGGGCGGCGACCAGATCGTGGTTCCGTCGCCGGCTGCCGGGTTTGCCGAGATCGCGGCCGCGCTGACGCGGCTGGGTTACCGGCGCGATCCCGACACTGTTCCAGACAACGCATCATTCAGCGTTCCGGTCGAAGACGCTGTTCAGGAACCGGCGTTCGCCACCTCACAGGAACCGGCGTTCGCCACCTCACAGGAACCGGCGTTCGCCTCGTGGTCCGGCCCGCCCGGCGACGACGGCGAGGCCGATTGGCATGCCGCCTTGGCGATCGGCCTGCGGTGGCTGTTGCTGCGCGGCGACCGCGCGCGGGCGCGGGCGGCAGCCCTGGTGCGGGCGGTCGGCGGCCACCATGCCGGGACGGCCTCGGAGGCGCTCGCGGATTTACTCGCTCCGGGCCGCACCGATGCCGGGGTGGTGCCGATCCGCGGTGCCGCATCCCGCTGGCTGTGCCTGCGCTGGGGACTGGCCGAACTGGGCGCGATCGACCGGCGCTTGGCCGAGACCCTGTTCCGCACCGGTCTGGCCGATCCGGATTGGCGGGTCCGGCTGACCGCCATGGTCGGCGCCGCCAGGGCCGGTTGTGCTGACCTGGCTCCGGCGGTCGCCGGGCTGCAGATTCCGGAGGCCGGACCGGACGGCGGCCTGGAGAGCGAAGACCGTCGCATCCTGTTGGCGCTGCGCGCCGCTGCGGTCGATCTGCTGACCGATGGCGCCGGCAGCAAGCCCGGCAAATCGCCCCGATCTTCGGCCGATTCCACCATCGCGGCACGGCGCAAGGACTACCAGCGGCGCGCCCGGGCGATGCTTGCCGGAACCGCAGAGCCGCCCGCCCTGTTCGGCGCCAGGGACCGCACCACGCTCCTCTTCACCGCCCTGACCAACCCGGACCGCTTGCCCGACCGCGACCGCTGTCCGTCCTGGTGGCAGGGTTGGCTGCGCGACGCGGCGGGTTAGGTCAGGACGCGGCGAAACCGCCAGTCAATGCAGCGGGACCACGCGGGAGGCCGGGAAGCTGAGGGTGGCGGTGGTGCCGACGCCCAGCGTGCTGTCCAGGGCGATCTCGCCATCATGCATGTGCATGAACGAGCGCACGATCGAGAGCCCGAGCCCGGTCCCCTTCATGGTGCTGACCGTTGAGTTGGAGACTTGGCCGAACGGTTCCAGCACCTTCCGAATGTCCCGCGCCGCAATGCCGATACCACTGTCATGGACACAGACCGCCAGGCCGCCGTCTTCGGTCAGGCGGGCAGAGAGGCGGACCGGTTGTGCCGGCTTGGAGTACTTCACGGCATTGGACAGAAGATTGGTCAGCATTTGCCGGACGGCGCGGCGGTCGGCGGTCAGCCGCACCGCCGGCAGCGGCAGGGTGGACACCGGGATCGAGAATTTGTCGGCATAGGGCTGGATGATCGTGACGGCATCGCGGAGCGCTTCCGCGATATCGACCGATTCCTCCTGCATCTCGAACCGGCCAGCCTCGATCTTGGACAGGTCGAGCAGATCGTTGATCAGGCTGAGCAGCTGCTCGCCGCTGGCGTGGATGTATTCGGCATAGTCGCGGTAGCGGTCGCCCAGCTTGCCCAGCACTTCCAGACCCATGGTCTCGGAAAATCCGATGATTGCGTTCAGCGGCGTGCGCAGCTCGTGGCTCATGCGGGCGAGGAACTGGGATTTCGCTTCGCTGGCCGCTTCGGCCCGGCGCTTGGCTTCTTCCAGCTCGCTGGTGCGTTCGCGCACCCTGACTTCGAGAATTTGGCGCGCTTGCTGCAGCTCGATCTCGGCCTTCTTGCGTTCGCTGACATCGCGAAACACCAGAACCGCGCCGTGGATGCCGCCCTTTTCGTCGGTGATCGGACCGCCGGTGATGCTGATATGGGTGCCGCCGCTGCCATCGGCGCGGCGGTAGAAAAACTCCATCTCCTGGTCGAGGTCGCCGCGCACGGCCCGGCTCCAGGGCAGCTGTTCGGCGGTGAGCACCGTCGTGCCGTCGGTGCGGAAGCAGCGGGTGACCGGCGGCAGGGTTGCCGACGCCCATTCGTCACCCCCCCACAGCAGCCGGCGCGCTGCCGGGTTGAGCATCACCGGAGAGCCGCATTCGTTCAGCACCAGAACGCCGTCGGTCATATTGTTGATGATCATCTCGAGCTGCTGGCTCTGCTCGCGGAATTTGCGCTCCGACTCGTCGCGCGCCGCCTGGGCCACTTTGACCGGCGAGAGATCGACGAAGGTGATGACCACGCCGTCGATCGCACTGGGACGCGCCCGATAGGGCAGGATGCGCATCAGCAGAAAGCGGCTCTGGCGATCGCGGACTTCCTTCTCGATCACCCTGCCGGTATCGCGGCAGTGGCGAATTTCCTGGAGGATGTCTTCGTCTTCGATCTGATGGGTGACATGGTCGAGCGGCCGGCCGATGTCGCGATCGAGCATGTTGAAAGCGCCCGCCGCGGCCGGCGTGAATTTTCGGATATGAAGCTGGGTATCCAGAAAGATGGTGCCGATCTCGGTATTGCGGAGCAGGTTCTCCATATCAGCGGAGAGCTGGGAGAGTTCGTCAATCTTTTGTTTATGCTCCGAGTTTACCGTATAGAGTTCCTCATTGACCGAGTGCAATTCTTCATTCGTGCTTTGCAGCTCTTCGTTGGCTGCCATCAGCTCTTCGTTGGTCGCCTGCAGCTCCTCGTTGCTGGTCTCCAACTCCTCGACCGTCGATTGCAGGCTTTCCTTGGTGTACTGAAGCTCGCGCTCGAGATTGGCGATCCGGTTGGTCGAGGCCTGGGAGGCGTCGAATGCTTCGGTCTCGGTAATCGCCGGTTCCCGCTCCCGCGCCTCTTCGATGCAGACCAGGAAGAAGCGAGCACCCGCCGGGGTTTCCGGCAGAGTTTCGACGGTCAGGTTGACGCGGAATTCCTCGTTGCCGGCGCGCGCGCGCACGCCGCCATAGACCACCGGCGCGCGCTCCTTCTTGGCGCGTGGCAGGGCGGCGCCGACGGCGATGCGCAACTCGCCATCGATCATGCTCATCACTTCCTGATTGAACCGGCCGGTCAGCGGTCGCAGGTAGCGTGAGGCATTGCCGAAGGTGTGGGTCAGTTCGCTGCGCTCGTTGACCAGCAGTGCTGCCGGCATGAAACGGTCGAGCAGCATGTCGTAGGCATGCAGCAACTGGCGGTCGATCTGACGGTTGGGCAGGAAGATCGCCGGCGAGGGTTCGGCGCTGGGGCCGCCGGTGCGTCCCAGGCCGAAGCGATGGCCCTCATGGAGCTTGAGGTCGCGGCGCTTCTGATAGACCTGCCAGCGCGAGCTGATGACTTCGAAATCGTCCTGAAAACGACCGATGGTTTCGCTGGGGCCGAGGAACAGGAAACCGTTGCGATTGAGCGCGAAGTGAAACAGCGAGAACACTTTTTCCTGCGCAGGTGGCAGCAGGTAGATCAGCATGTTGCGGCAGCTGATCATGTCCAGTTTGGTGAACGGTGCGTCCTTCATCACGTCGTGGCGGGCGAACACGACCAGGCGGCGCAGTTCGGTGGAGATGTGGAAACTGTTGCGCTGGCGCGTGAAGTAGCGCTCCAGCCGCTCCGAGGAGACGCCGCTGACGCTGTCGGCCGGGAAATAGCCGGCGGACGCCGCCTCCAGCGATTCGGGGTGAACATCGGAGGCGAAGACTTTGATATTGAGCGGCTTGTTCATGCGGACCGCCTGCTCGTGCAACAGCATGGCGATCGAATAGGCTTCCTCGCCGGTGGCGCAGCCCGGTACCCAGACCCGGATGCCCTGCTCGTTCGACGTTTTGTCGATCAGCTGTGGCACCACGGTGGTCTCAAGACACTCGAAGGCCTCGGCATCGCGAAAGAAATTGGTGACGCCGATCAGCAGGTCGCGATAGAGGACATCCAGTTCGCGCGGATTGTCTTCCAGCCAGGCGAAGTAATCGTCGAACTCGGTGAACTGGTTATAGGTCATGCGCCGCTCGATCCGGCGCCCGATGGTCGATGGTTTGTACTGCGAGAAATCGATATCGTAGGCCTTGCGCAACAGCCCGAACAGCTTGGCGATCGTGGTATCCACCGCGCCGGAGGGCGAGGCCGCGGCCAGCCGTGCCTTGGCCTTGGGGTCCTGAATATACCGCATCAGGACGCCGGGCATGCTCTCGACCGGCACCACCAGATCGGCGGCACCGGTGGCGATCGCGGCGCGCGGCATGCCGTCGAACTTGGCCGATTCGACGGTCTGAACCAGAACCAGGCCGTCGGCGTTGCGGATGTCGCTGATGCCGCGCGACCCGTCCGAGCCGGTGCCCGACAGCACGATGCCGATGGCGCGGTCGCCCTGGTCCTGGGCCAGCGACCGGAAGAACACGTCGATCGGCAGCGGGAAGGAGTGGATCGGGTCGCTGTCGGTCAGGAACAACTTGCCCGAGGAGATGATCATCTCCTTGCGCGGCGGGATCAGATAGATCGCATTGGCGGCGAGCGCCATCCCGTCTTCGACCCGATGAATCGGCATGCCGGTGTGGCGGGCCAGCAGTTCGTTCATCAGGCTCTTGAAGTCGGGCGACAGGTGCTGGATGACGACAAAGGCCAGGCTGGTGTCGTTGGGCATGGTCTTGAACAGGGTCTCGAGCGCTTCGAGGCCGCCCGCCGATGCCCCAATTCCGACGACAAAATCCGGAGTCTTCAAGGCCGGCGCCGTGATGCCACTGCCCTCAGCCGTCTCCTGTCCTTCCATGCCTCTCATCTCCCCCGGCCCACCGAGCCGCGGCTAAATCTTGAAAAAATCCGTATCTCGATATCGCTTAGTAAGAAATCAGACAAGCGAATTGCCAATGCTGCCGGCATAGCTGCAGTCACGGCACGCGGGGCTTGGGCGGTTCAATCAGGGGCGTGCCGGCGCGGCCAGCCGGCGCGCGGTATCGCGCAACACGATCAGCTCCCCGGCATCCGGCACGACGAAACGCAGTGTGGTCTCGGGCGGCGGCTCGGCCCCGCAGACCACGCGCGCCTGGCTGGGGTGCATCAGGGTGCCGTAATAGGGATCAGGGAATATGCGGGCGGTATCGAATTTCGGTCCGCAGGTCTCCGCGATCAGGTTGCGCACTTCGGCCGGGCTATTGCGGCGTTCGCTGTAGCGGACCAGGAATGTACTCGGCGCAGGATAGCCGGAGAACGGCGTCGGGTAGATATAAGCCGCCCGGTCGGCGTCGCTGCCGCAGCCGGTGGCGAGCAGCAGGGCCAATACCGGCCCGATCAGCAATCCCGCCTTGATGCCCCCGATCATGACCGCTTCCACTCCAGCCTCGGTTTCGCCGGGGCAGCTTATAAGGCCCGCGGCACCGACGCAAGTTTGCCTCGATCCGGTGTGCCTCGATCCGGTGTGCCTCGATCCGGTTCCGGGCGCCATAGAGGTGGCCCCGGAAATTCGGACAAGGATTTAAGCTATTCCGGAGCCTGAGAAGGACCTGGAACGATGGGCAAAGTCAGTCGGAAACGGTACGGCGCGGATTTCAAGGCGAAGGTAGCGCTTGAGGCGATCCGGGGTGATTCGACGCTGGCGGAGTTGGCGGCGAAGCACGGGGTTCACCAGACGGTGATCGCGGACTGGAAACGTCAGGCGATTGACGGGATGACGGCGACCTTTTCCGGCAGGAGCGAATTGGCTCATGGCCGGAATTATACTTATTCTTACCGGCCATGATCAACAGTATTATTGACTCACCCGGCCAGACCCGGGCGTTTGACAGAGGTTGGTCGCACCCCGCAGCCAATCGAGCCCTTCCAGCAACATGGCCAGCTGGGCCGTCGTCAACACCATCGTGCCCTGCCGCAGCGGCGGCCACAGGCACCGGCCTTGCTCCAGCCGCTTGTAGAACAAAAACAGGCCGGTGCCGTCCCAGGCCACGATCTTGACCCGGTCGGCCCGCTTCGAGCGGAACACGAAAAGGTCGCCGCCGAACGGATCGCAGCAGAGATGGCGTTCGACCAGCGCCACCATGCCGTCCAGGCCCTTGCGGAAATCGACCGGCTCGCTCGCCACCAAAATCCGCAGCCCCGGCCGGAGACCCGAGCCGACCGTGATCATCGCAGCCGGCGCACCGCGTCCAGTGCCGTCTTCATACCATCGCGATCGAGCAGGCCGAGCGTTTGGCGATGAACGCCACGAACAGTTCGTGCCCGCCCGCCTCGGATAGCCGTTCGGGGGGGGCGGCGGTGCAACCGGTTCGGGCGGCCCGGGCATCGCCGCGGCAACCCCGCCTGGGCTCTTGGCCACCGGCCTTGGGATAGACTAGGATGCCGGTGTTCTGACTGCTGCAGGGCGCGCTCGTCGGGCAGGGCTGGGCGCGCTGACCAAGGTCCGATCGTCGAGGCACCGAACCATGATCCGCGAGAATCGCTTGAAGCAGCTGCTGCGTCAGGGCAGGCCGGCGCTCGGCTGCTGGCTCAACCTGGCCAGCCCGATTGCCGCCGAGATTGCCGGCCTGGCCGGGTTCGATTGTGTCATGATCGACCACGAGCACGGCCCCGGCTCCCTGACCGACGGGCTGGCGCTGCTGCAGGCCCTGTCGGGGACGCCTGCGACCGCGTTGATGCGGGTGCCGTGGAACGATCCGGTCTATGTCAAACGGGCGCTCGACCTCGGCGTCGAGGGGCTGATGTTCCCGTCGATCAATTCGGCGGCGGAGGCTCAGGCGGCGGTGCGGGCCTGCCGCTACCCGCCGGGCGGCACCCGCGGCATCGCCTACGGCATCGTGCGGGCGACTGACTACGGCCTCAACGTCGAGCGCTACCGCGAGAGTGTCGACGAGAATTTTCTGATCATCTGCCAGATCGAAACCGTCGCCGCGGTGGCGGCGATCCCGGAAATCGCCGCGGTGCCGGGGGTCGATATGCTGTTCATCGGCCCCAACGACCTGTCGGGCAGCGTCGGCCGGCCGGGCCAGTTCGACGATTCCGAAGTTGCCGCGACGCTGGCCCGGGCCGAGCGGGCGATCCTCGACAGCGGCTGCTGGTATGGCGGCTTGCCCTACGGGACGCGCACCACCGCCGAACTGGTCGCCGCCGGCTGCCGGATGGTGCTCGCCGGCAGCGACATCGCGTTGCTGCGCAAGGGGGCTGCCGACCAGGTCGCGGCGTTTCGGCAGTTGCCCGGCCCCGCGTCCGGCGCCGCGTGATGACTCCGGCCGTCCGGTCGCGCCACGCGCTGCTGACCGTGGCGGAAATGGCCCGTGCCGATGCCTTGGCGATCGCCGGCGGCGTGGCCGGCGCCACGCTGATGGAAAATGCCGGGGCCGCGGTGGCAGGAGCGATCACGGCGCGTTGGCTGGCCCGGCCGGTCACCGTGCTCTGTGGCCCCGGCAATAACGGCGGCGATGGCTTCGTGGTCGCCCGGCTTCTCAGCGAGGCCGGCTGGCCGGTCCGCCTCGCCCTGCTGGGTGTCAGGGCGGCGCTCCGCGGCGACGCCGCCGGGGCCGCCGCGCAGTGGCCGGGGCCGGTTGAGCCGGCGGACCCTTCGGTGCTCGATGGCGCCGAACTGGTGGTCGATGCTCTGTTCGGCGCCGGCCTCTCGCGCCCGCTCGATGGCGGCGCGCGGCTCCTGGTCGATGCGATGTCGGCGCGGCGCCTCGCCGTGATCGCGGTCGATGTTCCGAGCGGCATGGACGGCAACAGCGGCGCGGTGCTGGGGGAAGCGCCGCGGGCGGCGCTGACCGTCACCTTCTTTCGCAAGAAGCCCGGCCATCTGCTGTTGCCCGGCCGCATCCACTGCGGCGAGCTGGTGGTGGCCGATATCGGCATCCCCGGCGCTGTGCTGGACGGCATCGCACCCAAGGCGTTCGAGAATCACCCGGCGCTGTGGCAGCACCTGTTTCCCTGGCCGCAGCCGGACAGCCACAAATACCGCCGCGGCCACGTCCTCATCCAAGGCGGTGGGCGCATGACCGGCGCGGCGCGTCTGGCGGCGCGGGCGGCGATGCGGGCCGGCGCCGGGCTGGTCACCGTTGCCGCTCCGCCCGAGGCCTTTGCCATCTATGCCGCATCGCTGACCGGGGCGCTGGTCGAACCGGTCGCCGACGACACCGCATTCGCCGCATTGCTGCAGGATCGGCGGCGCACCGGTGTCTTGCTCGGTCCCGGCTCCGGCGTGTCGGAATCGACCCGCAGCCGGGTGCTCGCGGCTCTCGATGCCGGCTGCGCCTGCGTGCTCGATGCCGACGCGCTGACGGCATTTGCCGGTCAGGCTGAAGCGCTGTGGCCGCGGCTCTCCGAGCGCTGCCTGTTGACCCCCCATGACGGCGAGTTCGCCCGTCTGTTCGGCGCCTTGCCGGGAGACAAGCTGGCCCGCACCCGCTCCGCTGCCGTGCAGTCCGGCGCGGTCGTGCTGCTGAAGGGATGCGACACCGTGGTTGCCGGAGCCGACGGTACCGCGGTGATCAACTGCAATGCGCCGCCCCAACTGGCCACCGGCGGGGCAGGGGATGTGCTTGCCGGACTGGCGCTCGGCCTGCTCGGACAGGGGATGGCTGCTCTGGCCGCCGCCGCCGCCGCCGCCTGGTTGCACGGCGCCGCCGCCGCCGCGTTCGGTCCCGGCCTGATTGCCGAAGATCTCCCCGACCTGATCCCCGCGGCCTTGCGCGCGCTGCGCGACCCGCCGTAGCACACCGCCGAAGCGTGACGGCGCCCCGCCGTCGCCCGCGACGCTAGGACGCATCGGTGGTGGGGCGCGAAGCCCTTAGTTTGGCGAGATCATTGGCGGCGTGCAGTTTTTGCCAGGATCGCGAACGAACGCGTCGGTTGGCCGGGGAAAGCCATTTGGATCAAATTGTTCAGGTCTTCTGTTTAGGTATCGTTAAAGGTTTCTCGGATATCCTCAACAAAGGGCCTCTGCAACCTGTATAGACGTGGAGCCGTCACAATGCTGTTGAGAAAGAAAAAGGTTAAGGCCGATGTCGCGGAAGGGGCGCTGTTCTGTCGGCTGGCCGGTGATAAGGTCGTCGAAACCGCCCGTGTGCTGGCGATTTCGCAGGATCTGGTTGGCATTCCCCATGTCCGGTTCCGGGTGCACCACGAGCGAACCGAAGCTTCGGACGAGCTGCGGACCTTGTCCTTGGCGTCGTTCAAGGAGCTGTTCTGCGAGCGGGCGACCGCCTGATCCGGGGGGGCCGCCCGGCGGTACGGCGGACCGGGGCGACCAACACGCGCCGCGACTGTTCCGGGCCCGGTTTTGTTCCGGGCCGCTTTTGCCTATTTGCAGCGATTCCGTTATGCTATAGAGGCGGCCGTGTCGGTCGGACGGGCGGGAACCCCGCGGGTTGCGGGGGGCTGCCGGTCAAGCTCGTGCGGGCGTGGCGGAATTGGTAGACGCGCTGGATTTAGGTTCCAGTGGCCCTAGGTCGTGGGGGTTCAAGTCCCTCCGCCCGCACCAGGTCCGCTTCCCCAGGCCAGGTTTCCGGACCCGTCCACCGCGCCATCAATCAGCACCGCCGCGGGACAGCTGAGGCTGCCGCGGCCATTTCTTGTCAACCAAACGGGCGTTCCGCGAAATGCAGATTACCGAGACCAGCGCCGAGGGCTTGAAGCGGGAATTCAAGGTCGTAATCCCTGTTGCGGAGATCGACGCCAAGGTGCAGACCCGGCTGGAAGAGCTGTGCCGGACCGTACGGATTCCCGGCTTTCGGCCGGGCAAGGTGCCGTTCAAGGTGGTTCGCCAGCGTTACGGCTCGGCGGTGGTCCACGAGGTTCGGGATCAGCTGATCAACGATACGTCGCGCCAGGCGGTGGCCGATCGCGGTCTGCGTCCGGCCTTCGAGCCGAATATCGAGGTTACCCCGCCGGCCGACGACGCTGATCTCGAATTCCGCCTGGAACTGGAGATTCTGCCGGACATCGAACCTTGCGACTTCAGCACCATTGAGCTGGACCGGTTCCAGGCCGAGGTGACCGAGGACGAGATCGACCGCTCGCTGGCGCGGCTGGCGGCTTCGGCCGCGACCGAGACGCCGCTCGCCGAGCCGCGGCCGGCCCAGCTCGGCGACGTGCTGAGCATCGATTTCGACGGCAGCGTCGGCGGCGTGCCGCGCGACGGCATGAAGGCCGAGGGCCATCGCCTCGAACTGGGCAGCAACAGCCTGATCCCCGGTTTCGAAGACCAGCTGGTCGGCGCCCTGGCCGGCGAACATCGGCAGGTTACCGTCACCTTCCCCGCCGATTACGGCCATGCCGACCTGGCCGGCTGCGAGGCGGTGTTCGAGGTCGACGTCCGTGACGTGATGGAGAAGCTGACGCCGCCGATCGATGACGCGCTCGCCGAGCGATTCGGCCTGGGCAACGTCGCCGGCCTGCGCACCCTGGCCCGCGACACCCTGGTCAAGGAATATGGCGATCTGTCGCGAACCATCCTGAAGCGCCGCCTGCTCGACCGGCTCGCCGCCGATCATGGCTTCCTGGTGCCCGAGCGGATGGTCAGCCAGGAATTCGACGGTATCTGGCAGCGCCTCCAGGAGGCGATCAAGAACGGCCAGGCCGATGCCAGCGATGCTGGCCGCAGCGAGGACGAACTCCGGGCGGAATATCACGGGATCGCGGTGCGTCGGGTCCGGCTGGGGTTGCTGCTGGCGGAAATCGGCCGGCGCAACAACATCAAGGTCAGCCAGGAGGAGCTTAACCGCGGCCTGATCGCCGAGGCGCGCCGCCATCCCGGTCAGGAGCGCGAGATTTTCGAGCTGTTCAAGAAATATCCGCCGCTGGTCGAACGCATTCGCGCGCCGCTGCTCGAAGACAAGGTGGTCGATTTCATTCTTGAGCTGACCCGCCTCACCGATCGCGTGGTCCCGCTCGAGGAGCTGACCCGCAGCTACGAGGCGCCGGAACCCTATCAGTCGCTGGCCTGAACCCGGGCGCGATTCGGACGACCCGCGGTTCGCGCCGGCGGACCGCCAAGCAAAGGGCAAAACATGGAGCCGTACGAGACTCGTCTGAACGCACTGGTGCCGATGGTCATCGAGCAGACCAATCGCGGCGAGCGTGCCTTCGACATCTATTCCAGGCTGCTCAAGGAGCGGATCATTTTCCTGATCGGCGGCATCAACGATGCCGTCGCCAGCCTGATCTGCGCCCAGCTGTTGTTCCTGGAGTCGGAAAACCCCAACAAAGACATCGCCTTCTATGTCAATTGTCCCGGCGGCATCGTCACCTCGGGCCTGGCGATCTACGACACCATCCAGTATATCCGCCCCGACGTGTCGACGGTGTGTATCGGCCAGGCGGCGTCGATGGGCGCTCTGATGCTCGGCGCCGGGGCGCCCGGCAAGCGGTTTTCCCTGCCCAACGCCCGGATCATGCTGCACCAGCCGTCGGGCGGCGCCCGCGGCCAGGCCGCCGACATCGAAATCCAGGCCAAGGAAATCCTCAGCCTGCGTCGACGCCTCGACGATATCTATGCGCGCCACACCGGGCAGACCATCGAGGCCATTGAAGCGGTGATGGAGCGTGACACCTTCATGTCGCCGGAGGAAGCCAAGGCGTTCGGGTTGATCGACGAGGTCGTGGTCAAGCGGCCGGGGGTCTCGAACGACACCTGATCGGCAATGGTGCCTTTAAGAAAATTTTGATTGCTGATCGGCAACCATTGTTGAATGTTACTGAGTGTCGGGGCCGGGCGCGCTTGCCGCGCGGCCGGAGCGAGACAACCTTATCGACGAGGCGGAGGGCAGCGGTCTCTTCGTCCGTCGATCCCGGAGCAGCCCGGCCGGGCAGTGGGGTAGCGATGAGCAAAGCAAGCGGCGATTCCAAGAATACCCTCTACTGCTCTTTTTGCGGAAAGAGCCAGCATGAGGTGCGCAAGCTGATCGCCGGCCCGACGGTGTTCATCTGCGACGAGTGCGTCGAACTGTGCATGGACATCATCCGCGAGGAGAACAAGTCGACCCTCGTGAAGTCCCGCGACGGTGTGCCGACACCCAAGGACATCAACGCCGTGCTCGACGATTATGTGATCGGGCAGGAGCATGCCAAGCGCGTGCTGGCGGTGGCGGTGCATAACCACTACAAGCGGCTCGCTCACGGCACCAAGCACAGCGATGTCGAACTGGCAAAGTCGAATATCCTGTTGATCGGCCCGACCGGCTGCGGCAAGACCCTGCTGGCCCAGACGCTGGCGCGGATCATCGACGTGCCGTTCACCATGGCCGATGCGACCACGCTGACCGAAGCCGGCTACGTCGGCGAGGACGTGGAAAACATCATCCTGAAGCTGCTCCAGGCCGCGGATTACAACGTCGAACGGGCGCAGCGCGGCATCGTCTATATCGACGAGGTCGACAAGATCAGCCGCAAGTCCGACAATCCATCGATCACCCGCGATGTCTCGGGCGAGGGCGTGCAGCAGGCCCTGCTCAAGATCATGGAAGGCACCATCGCCTCGGTGCCGCCCCAGGGCGGGCGCAAGCACCCGCAGCAGGAATTCCTCCAGGTCGATACCACCAACATCCTGTTCATCTGCGGTGGTGCCTTCGCCGGCCTGGAAAAGATCATCGCGCAGCGTGGCCGTGGTACCTCGATCGGCTTCGGCGCCGACGTGCGTGGCCCCGACGAGCGCCAGACCGGCGAGGTGTTGCGCGACTGCGAGCCTGAGGACCTGCTGAAATTCGGCCTGATCCCGGAATTCGTCGGCCGCCTGCCGGTGGTGGCGACGCTGACCGATCTCGACGAAAAGGCGCTGATGGAAATCCTGACCACGCCGAAGAACGCGCTGGTCAAGCAATATCAGCGCCTGTTCGAGATGGAAGACGTGAAGCTGGACTTCTCCGAGGACGCGCTGAAGAGCATTTCGCACAAGGCGATCGCGCGCAAGACCGGCGCCCGTGGCCTGCGCTCGATCATGGAAAGCATCCTGCTCGAGCCGATGTTCGAATTGCCCGGTCTGCAGGGCGTGGCCGAGATCATGATCAACAAGGAAGTGGTCGAGGGCCGCGCCAAGCCGCTCTACATCTACTCTTCCGAACGCCGTACCGCCGAACGCCGCAGCGACATGTTGCCGGGCGCCTGAGCGATCGGCCACCGCGCCTTCCCGAACAAAGCCCTCTCCCTTGCCGGGGAGAGGGCTTTTTTCTTGTGCGCCCAGCATGGGCGCGTTCTTGCGGGTGCGAGTCCCGCCGTAAGCTGGTCACAGTGAACGAAGTGAAGCGCAACTGCGGAAGGGTGACCGACCGTGGGGAGGAAGCGTGGATCGAAGCTGCGGGCCGATGGACAAG
>WGNK01000040.1 GCA_016124535.1 Azospirillum sp. | reverse complement strand
TCTACCCAATAGGCCTCAAGGTATCCGACGCCGAAATGGACGCCATCGCCCTGACCACCGACGAATTCCACCCCGAGTGGAATTATTCCATCTCGCCCCGAAAACGAGAGTGAAGTGGTTATTGCCGGGAGGGTCCTTATCGCCAGCGCGGTCATGAATTCCGGTGCAACTCGCCCGGCGAAGCCGGGCGGTCCCCTTGCCTAGCGCCGAGCTAGAGCCCGCGGCTATTGCATTTTTCGATCAGCAGATCGAACGGACGGGTCAGACGGTCGAACAGGGTGGGGTCCTTTTCCAGGTGGGAGAGGCAGAGTGCGGCCGCTTCCAGGGTGGACAGGCTGTCCCGGCGGGGTTCACGGCGGAGTTTGCCGTATCTGGAGCGAAAACGCGGGTGCAGAACCAGGCGGCGGCATTTCAGCATCCAGGGGTTGCGCCACCACAGGGTCTTGGCCTGGCTCCAGGTGCCGTCGAGCAGCACGATCCCGTCCAGCCGGCGCAGCAGTGCGGCACTGTCAGGCAGCGGCTGGCCCTTGGCATCGACCAGTGCCAGCTCGGCGGGCGGCGGGGCGGCGGCCGGCGTCAGGGTCTTGGGCTGAGCCGCCCCAAGATAGAGCACCGCCCAACGCTTGGCATCGACCTCGCGGCCGAGCACGCGCTTCAGGCTGGGCCACGACAGGCCGACCCGCAGCACCGAGCGGCTCAGCTGCAGCGCGGTCAGTCGGGCGGTGCCCAGCACCTCGTCATGCTCCTGGGGATGCTGCAGAATCGCCACCGCGGTCCGGGTGGCGATCTCGGTCAAGGCGCTACAGACGCACAGCGCCGTCGGCTTGCCGCAGGTCTCGCACAGCGTGACCGGGTCTGCGGTCGGGGTTTCGGCGGCGGTCACTTGGTGCGGTCGCACTGGGCGATTTCGGGCTCGGTCTGGCGGCAGTAGAATTCGGCTTCGTAATCGCCCTCGCCGCTGACGCCCTTGTAGATCGCCAGCCGGAACCCGCCGAGGCGGTCGCGCCGGGCGGAAATCCCATTGCTGAACTTGACCCAGCCGGCCGAATCCATATGGCTGGTGATGCCGTTGGTGAAGGTCAGGCGGCCACGATCGCCCTTGACCACGACCACGCCGTTGCGGAAGCGAATGTCGTGGACGCCTTCCGGGGTGGCGGCCATGCCGTTGGTGCAGTTGACACCGTCGATGCCGTCGGGGACGCAACGGAACGACACCGGCAGCTGCTGCGGCTGGCCGGCGATGACGATGGCGTAGATTGCAACCTCCAGAAGGTTCAACACGGCTCGCGCTTTCCCCCGCCGGCACCGGTTGCCGACAAATCGCTTTCATAATTGGGGTTCGCCGCGCCGCGCGCAAGGCTTGATGACGGCACTCCCGCCCTCGCCGACCGCCGGCTGCGCCGGGCACCGACCGTGGCGGCCTCGGGCAGCCAGCCGCGCTGGGCAATCAACTCGCCGGAACGCCGGGCGACCGTGACCATGTCCAGGCCTTGGGCCCGCCAGCCCTGCCGCGCCTGGGCGAGTTCGTCGAGATGCCCGGCCCATTCCGCGGGAAACAGCACCTCGAGAAACCGCCGCAACCGCCCGGCCAGCGTCGGGCTGCGGCCGCCGGTCGACACCGCGATCAGCAGGTCGCCACGGCGGACCATCGACGGCGTATGAAAGTCGCAATGCGGAATGTCGTCTTCGACATTGACCAGAGCCCCGGCCGCGCGGGCCGCCGCGGCCAGCCGATCGACCAGTGCCGGCGCCAGATCGGCGATCAGGACCAGCCCGATACCGGTGAAATCACCGGCATCGGGCAGTCGTCGGCACAGACGCTGGCCGGCCTGTGCCGCCAACGCGGCGCTGGGCGACTCACTGAAGACCGCCAAGCGGGTGGCGCCGGCCTCGTCGAGCTGGCGCAAGCGTCTCGCCGCCGGCGCGCCGTTGCCGATCAGCAAAACCGGAAGTCTGGACAGGTCGACCACAATGGGAAACATGATCGGTGCTCTCGCCAAAGACCAAGCGGCGTCATCGCCACGCGGGCGGCTCCACGCAATTAAATAACACTATGTTTTGTGTCAAATCTTCTTGGGACACTATTAGATTAAACTGTAAAATCGATTGCGCCGCAACATTAGATTTGCCCAGCGTCGGCGATCATCGGGTCCGGGCCAGGGGCGGCGTCGCGGCCAGGGCACGGGCGGCGGCGACCAGGCAAACATCCAGGCTCTGGTCGAGCAGGTCGATCATGAAACGGCGCCATTGCCCCTTGTCGCCGTGAACCAGTGCGACCTCCAGGCAATCAAGATAGTCCTCGCGCAGCTCAGGCGGCACGATGATCGGCGGATAGCCGGCCCGCCCGAGCAGCACATTCATCAGCAAACGGGCAACGCCGTGGTTGGCCCAGGCAAACGGCATGATCCGGACCAGCCGGTAATGCGCCTCCAACGCCATCTCGGGGCTCGGTTCGGCCGAGGCCAGCCAATTGCCGAGCCCGGCCATCAGGGTCGGCACTCGGGCGAAATGGGGCAGGATCGCGACACGCTCCTCTCCGACCATGCCGTTCTGATGGTCGATACTGACCGGCCCGGCGCGGTAGTGGCCGGCATCGGCGCCGAACCCCCGCCGCAGCGCCCGATGCAGGTTCTTGACCGAGCGCTCCGACAGCGGGCCGCCATCGGGATAGGACAGGCCACCGACCAGCTGCAACGCGGAGCGGAGATTGACCACCTGGCGTTCCGCTTCCGGCAATTCGGCCAGCGGTTTGGGGACCCCGGCGAGCATCGCGGACACCTGGTCCCGGCTGAGGCCGGCACCGTCGAGCCCGCTGGCCGCAAAGGTCAGCTCCCGCTCGAACCAATCGGCCAGAGCCTCGACCGCCTCGGTGGGCAGCGGTCGCGCCTCGTCCAAGGCCCGCTTCTTGGCTTCGACCGCTTCCCGATTGTTCATTGCCCCAATCTCGGCTCACGCGAAAATCACGCCACCGGGATGTCGCCAGCGCCGCTCGTCATAGCAGAAAGCAGGCTTGCCTCCGGCCCCTGTCAAGCCAAATCGGCCGGGCGGGCAGCGGTCGCCACAACCTGCTTCATTCTAGAAGCAAGGTTTGTTAGGGTCGCCGCGGCGCTTCCAAACTTTGGGCGAAACCGCCTCGGACGAACCGCCGATCAGCCAGGTGACGATGCCGACGACCCCACCGCCCGATGACGTACTCGCGCCGGCCCTGGCCGACGGGCCAATCGGGCTCTGCGTGCTCGATCAGGAAGCCCGGATCGTTTATGTCAATCCCGCGTTTTGCGTGCTTCACGATCGCGACCCCGGCGCCCTGCTGGGCCAGCCGGGGCTGATACTGGCGCCCGCGGACCCCGGGTCAAGGCCCGGCGTCACCTACGGCGATCTGCTGTGCGGGCGGATCGAAGCCGCCGGCGCCTTCGATCTGGGCCGCGACGTCGTCGGCACCACGACGATCTATGCGGCGGCCCGGCACATCGTCGACGCTCAGGGCCGCCGCCGCACCGTGATCAGCGCGAGCCCGATGGCGCCCTCGCGCGATCACTCCTGTCCTTGCGGCCCCCGCGAGGCTCATGGAAGAACCGGAACCTGCGCCGACGACGCGGTGACCTGCTGCCTGCTCGACGCGATCGAGAACATGGCCGAGGGTTTCATCGTCTCCGATGCCAAGGACCGGGTGGTCTTCGCCAATACCCGGTTCCACAAATTGTTTCCCGAGATCGACGATCTGGTGGCACCCGGCGTGCCGTTCGCCCGTCTGGCGCGGGCCGCGGCGGAACGCGGCCGAATCAACCTGGGCGGCAGCATCGGAGAGTCGCTGATCGCCGAGCGGCTCGACCGGTTGCAACGCCTGCCCAACCAGTTCGACCTGTTCAACGGCCAGGGCCGCCGCATCCAGGTTAGGGAGATGCCGACCGCCGAAGGCGGCTGTGTCGCGCTCTATGACGACGTGACCGACCGCTATCTGCGCGAGCAGAAGCTGCGCGAGCGCGAACGCCAGCTCGCCGCCTCCCAGCGGATCGCCCATCTCGGCAGCTGGCGGCGCGACCTGCGCGACGACAGTCTGTCGTGGTCGGAGGAGATGTATCGGCTGTTCGGCGTGGCTCCCGAACGCTTCGATCTGCGTCTGGAGAGTTTCCTCGGCTGCATCCATATCGAAGACCGGGCGATGGTCGAGGCGATCATGGCCAGCACCATCTCGACCCACGGCGGTGCCCGTTTCGAATTCCGCATCATCCGGCCGAGCGGAGAAGAGCGTGCGCTGTGGGCCGAACTGACCTGCGAGATCGCGCCGGACGGCGCTACCATCGGCCTGTTCGGGATTTGCCAGGATATCACCGCCCGCCGCATCGAAGAGCGCCTGCTGGTTCAGGCCAAGATCGCCGCGGAGGAGGCCAATCAGTCGAAATCCCGCTTCCTGGCCAATGTCAGCCACGAGTTGCGGACGCCGCTCAATGCGATCATCGGCTTCAGCGAGATCATGGCGTCGGAGCTGATGGGGCCGCTCGGCAATTCCCGCTACGTCGATTATGCCGGCGGCATCTGGAGCAGCGGTTGCCATCTCCTGGAACTGATCAACGACGTGCTGGATCTGGCCCGAATCGAGGCGGGTCGCTACGACCTGATCGAGGAGGCGATCGAGATCGACCAGGCGTTCGGCGAAGTGACCCAGATCACCCGGTCGCTCGCCGAATCGAAAGATGTCCATCTGGAGGCCCAAGCGGCCGGGCCGTTGCGCCTGCGCGCCGACCGCCGGGCGCTGCGCCAGATGCTGGTCAATCTGGTGTCCAACGGCATCAAATTCACCCCGACACGGGGCACCGTGACATTGCGGGCCGCGCTGGCGCGCGACGGCCTTCACCTTGATGTCGTCGATACCGGGATCGGCATTCCGCCCGAGCGGATCGGCGAACTCGGCCGGCCCTTCGTCCAGATCGATCCCGGCTACGACCGGCGCCACGACGGCACCGGGATCGGCCTCTACCTGACCCGGTCGCTGATCGAACTGCACCAGGGACGGCTCGATATCGCCAGCAAACCGGGCCAGGGCACGACGGTATCCCTGATCTTCCCGGCGGAACGGCTGCTCCCCGAGTCGCCATGACGGCGACCGGCGACGGCCAGGCCGCCCTGGAAACCGCGGTCGCGGTAACGGCAGCCGGCCAATGGCCGACGGCCCTGCGGCGCGATACCGTGGTACTCGACTATGACGGCCGTCACCGCCGGCGGATCCGCATGACCGGTCAAACCGGGCTGGAGTTTCTGCTCGACCTCGCCGATGCCGCGGTGCTGCGGGACGGCGACGGCCTGGCCCTGTCCGGCGGCGGCTTCGTCGAAGTGCGCGCGGCGGCCGAGGCATTGGCCGAAATCACCGCCGCCACCCCGCGCGCGCTTGCCCGGCTGGCCTGGCATCTCGGCAACCGCCATCTGCCGGCGGCGATCGCCGACGACCGCATCCTGATCCGCGACGACCCGGTGATCGTCGCCATGCTCCACGGCCTGGGCGCCCTGACCCGCGCGGTGTCGGCGCCCTTCGAGCCCGAGGGCGGCGCCTATTCCGGCGGCCACCACCATGGCTGAGCCGGCGCCCGCCGACCCACAGCCGGAGAGCCGCCCCGCCGGCACGCTCTATCGCCTGCTCGCCTGGCTGTCGCCGGCCTATCCGACCGGCGGTTTCAGCTATAGCCACGGCCTGGAATACGCAGTCGAGGCCGCCCTGGTGCATGACCGCGCGACCCTGGTCGGCTGGGTCGGCCAGATGATCACGGCGGGCCCCGGCTGGATTGATGCCGTGCTGTGCGCCCACGCCTGGCGCGCGGTGAGCGCCAACGACGACCAGGCGCTCGACGACCTCGCCGACCTCGCCGCGGCGTGGCGGGGCAGTGCCGAGACCGCGCTGGAATCGGTGCAGCAGGGCGGCGCCTTCCTCGCCACCACCCGTGCCGCCTGGGGCGATGCCCGGCTCGATGCCTTTGTCGCGCGCCGTGGCGGCGACGCCGTGGCGCTGCCGATCGCCCTCGGGCTGGCCGCCGCGGCCCATGGAATTGCGCTGGACGATGCCGTACTCGGCTGCCTGCAGAGTTTTTCCGCCAGCCTGGTCTCGGCGGCGGTCCGGCTGGTGCCGCTCGGCCAGACCGACGGCCAGAAGGCGATCGCAAGCCTCGCCACCCTGGTGGCCGCGACCGCAGTCCGCGCCACCGAACGCCGCCTCGACGATCTCGGCAGCGCCAGCCCGATGGTCGATTGGAGCTGTCTTGCCCACGAAACCCAATACACCAGGTTGTTCCGGTCATGACTTGCGAAAATTCCAGGCACGGGCCGCTGCGGGTCGGGGTCGGCGGGCCGGTCGGCTCGGGCAAGACCGCTTTGGTCGATCGGCTGTGCAAGCTTCTGCGCGACCGCCTTCACCTCGCCGCGATCACCAACGACATCTACACCAAGGAGGACGCTCAGTTCCTGACCCGTTCCGGCGCCCTGGCACCCGAGCGCATCCTGGGGGTCGAGACCGGCGGCTGCCCGCACACCGCGATCCGCGAGGACGCCTCGATCAATCTGGCCGCGGTGGCCGAGATGCGCGCACGCTTCCCCGATCTGGAGCTGATCTTCATCGAGTCGGGCGGCGATAACCTGGCCGCCACCTTCAGCCCGGAGCTGGCCGACCTGACGATCTACGTGATCGACGTGGCGGCGGGAGAGAAAATCCCGCGCAAGGGCGGCCCCGGCATCACCCGCTCCGACCTCCTGGTGATCAACAAGATCGACCTGGCGCCGCTGGTCGGCGCCAGCCTGGAGGTGATGGACGCCGACGCCAGACGCATGCGTGGCCAACGCCCGTTCCTCTTCACCAACCTCAAGGAAAACCAAGGCGTCGCCGAAATCGCCCGCTTCATCGCGGAGAAGGGCGGCTTGCCGGCGCCGTGATGCTTGGTTAGGCTGCCGGCGCCGGCCGGACCGTCAGGTTCGGGAGCTGGTGAAAAAATCGGGCAAAAAAAGCCGGACGAAATTAGCCGGACGAAAATTCGGGAGGACACCAAGCTATGCTCAAGATTCGCTTCATTGTGCCTGCGTTGGCCGCCGCCCTCCTGGCGGCGCCGTTTAGCGAGGCTCGGGCGGCCGACTACAAGCCGGAATACAAGCTGTCGACCGTGGTCGGCACCGCCTTCCTGTGGGGCAAGGCGGGGGTGCGTTGGGGCGACCTGGTGCGCGAGCGCACCGCGGGGCGGATCAACATCAAGGTCTATCCCGGGACCTCGCTGGTCGGCGGCGACCAGAGCCGCGAGTTCACCGCGATCCGCCAGGGCATCATCGATCTGGCGGTCGGCTCAACGATCAACTGGTCGCCGCAGATCAAGGAACTCAACCTGTTCTCTCTGCCCTTCCTGATGCCCGACTACAAGGCGATCGACGCCCTGACCCAAGGCGAAGTCGGCAGGAAACTCTTCCAGGCGATCGAAAGCCGCGAGGTGGTGCCGCTGGCCTGGGGCGAGAACGGTTTTCGGGAAATCAGCAATTCCAAGCATCCGCTGCGCACGCCCGACGACTTCAAAGGGCTGAAAATCCGCTTCGCGGTGTCGCCGATCTTCTCCGCAACCCTGACCGCGCTCGGCGCCAACCCGACCCAGATGAGCTGGGCCGATACCCAGCCGGCACTCGCGACCGGTGCGATCGATGGCCAGGAAAATCCACTGACTATCTTCATCGCGGCCAAGCTTTACAATGTCAGCCAGAAGTATCTCACACTGTGGGGCTATGTTGCCGATCCGCTGATTTTCGTGGTGTCCCGCGAAATCTGGAACAGCTGGACCCCCGAAGACCGCGAGATCGTCCGCGCCGCCGCCCTCCAGGCCGGGCAGGAGAATATCGCCGCGGCGCGCCAGGGCATCACGGTCGAAGATGACAGCCTGATCCGCGAAATCGCCGGCAACGGCGTCGAGGTCGTCCGCCCGAGTGCTGCCGAGCGCGCCGCCCTGGTCGCGGCGACCCGGCCGGTGTTCGAACACTGGTCGAAGACCATCGGTGAGGACCTGGTCAAAGCCGCCGAAGCCGCAATCGCCGCGCGGTGACCCGACACCGTCGGACCTCGGCGTCCGTGATCGCCCCGCCGGCCGCCCGGCGGGGGGCATCCGCGATCGCCTTGCGGGGCGACGGTCGGTCGACCGGATGGCGGAACCGCCACGATGGCGTCGACAAGTCCGACGGTTTTGGTCTAGGTGTTCGGTCACGGCGGGGTAGCCCCCCACGATCGCGGATAGTCCATGATCACTCGCCCCCAAGCCCGCGACGCCTTGCGCCGAATCGGCGGCCAGCCCGACAGCGAGATCGACCTTGCCGAAGGGGCGATGGCTTTGGCTGCGCTCGAGCAGCCGCGGGTCGACCTCACGGCATACCGCCGCCATCTGACCACCCTCGCCGACGAGGTCGCCGTCGCGCTGCGCCAACGTCCCGACGGCCTGGACGCCAGGGTCGACGCCCTGATCAGCGTCCTGATCGGCCGCCACGACTATCACGGCGATGCCGAAACCTATGACGATCTGAGCAATGCCAATCTGCTGCAGGTGATCGATCGTCGGCGCGGCCTGCCGGTGGCGCTCGGCATCCTCTATCTGACCACCGCCCGTGCCCAGGGCTGGACCATCGTCGGCCTCAATTTCCCCGGCCATTTCCTGGTCCGGCTGGAATACCGTTCCGAGCGGATCATCCTCGACCCGTTCAACCAGGGGCAGGTTCGCACCGTGGTCGACTTGCGCGAACTGCTCAAGGCAACCGCCGGCGCCGCCGCCGAGCTGGAGCCGACCCATTACGCCGCGGTCGGCAATCGCGACGTGCTGCTGCGCCTGCAGAACAATCTGAAGCTCCGACACCTGCGCGCCGACCGCGTCGACAAGGCCGCCGAGGTGCTGGACAGCATGCTGCTGTTCGCGCCCAACGAACCGTCGCTGTGGCGGGAATCCGGCCTGCTTCAGGCCCATCTCGGCAATTTTTCGGCGGCGATCGGCGCTTTGGAAACCTTCATGGCGCTGGCCGCCGGCGACCAGTCGCTGCACCAGACCGCCATGCTGGTTCAACAGCTCAAGAACCGCTTAAATTGAGGGTAGTGCTGCCATGAGCCTGACCATCGCGATCCAGATGGACCCGATCGAGGCGATTGACTTCGACGGCGACAGCACCTTCGTGCTCGCCCTGGAGGCGCAGCGCCGAGGCCACCGCCTGTTCTACTACCTGCCCCAGCACCTGAGTTTTCGCCAGGGCCGGCTGACCGCGCGGGCGCGCTCACTCAAGCTCGAGTACCGGCGCGGCGCCCATTTCGCGGCGGGCGACCCGTTCGTACTCGACCTCGCCGGCGTCGACGTGGTGCTGATGCGCCAGGATCCGCCGTTCGATATGGCCTATATCACCGCGACCCATCTGCTGGAACATATCCAGCCGGCGGTACTGGTGGTCAACGATCCGGCCCAGGTCCGCAATGCGCCGGAAAAGTTGTTCGTCACCCATTTCCCGGACCTGATGCCGCCGACCCTGATCACCAGCGACCGCGCCGAAATCGAGGCGTTTCGCGCCGAGTTCGAGGACATCATCGTCAAGCCGCTTTATGGTGCCGGCGGCTCCGGGGTGTTCCGCCTGAAGACGGACGACGAGAATCTGGGCTCGCTGCTCGATCTGTTCACCGAACGCTCGCGCGAACCGGTGATCGTGCAGAAATACCTGCCGGAGATTCGCCAGGGCGACAAGCGGATCATCCTGATCGAGGGCGAACCGGTCGGTGCGGTCGCCCGCGTGCCCCAGACCCGCGAAGTCCGCGCCAATTTCCACGCCGGCGGCAGCGCGCGCCGGGCGGTGCTGAACGACCGCGACCGCGAAGTCTGCGCAGCCCTGGGTCCGGTGTTACGCCGCAACGGCCTGGTTTTCGTCGGGATCGACATGATCGGCGACTGGCTGACCGAAATCAACGTCACCTCGCCGACCGGCATCCAGCAGATCAACCGCCTCGACGGGGTCGCCCTGGAAGCCCGTCTGATGGACGCGATCGAAGCACGCCGCGCCGCCCAGACGACCGCATCATCCAGCCAATCGCAGCTGGCTCAATCGCCTGACTAATGAATGACGCGGCTGGCGTTGGCGGCGGCGGTGCCGCCCTCGCCCAGCCGTTCACCCATCGCCGCCAGATCCTCGGCCAGCTTGCGGTGGGCCTCGGCCAAGCGCAGAATTTTGGCGTCGGCGTCCTGCTGCTGCTGGCTGAGCGTGGCCACCGTCTCGATCAGACGGCGCATCTGATTGGCCTGCTTCAGCGGCCCGTCGTCCAGCGACCGGCGCAACGACCGCACTGCCAGCAGCACCACCACGGTGATCGTGATGGCGGCGGCGATCGCGAATACGGCGAGGGCGCTATACCAATCCATCCGTCGTCCCGCTCCCTGTCGACCCGGCTTCTCTGGTCCCGGTTCTTGTTGCCCCGGATGTTATCGTTCCGGTTCCTGTCCGCCCGACACCCTGGAAACGGCAGCAACCCGCCGGCCGGATACGCGATACAGGGCAAACCCCACCATAGCCGAATGCGGCCGCTTTCGCCAGCTTCGATCGAATTGGCAGCGGCCGCAGCCGCCGGCGATCAAGAATCCGGTTGCAGGGCACGGTCCAATCGTTCGACAGTTAAGCTCACAAAAAATGCTGCCCGCCGGCACCGGCCGGGTCACCATCGGGGAACGCCAAGATGACCGAAGTCGTGCGGTTCAGCGACGAAGACTATCGCCAGCTCCTGAAATCGGTCGCCCGGACCCCGCGCGGTCGCGCCTTTCTGAAGGAGCATGCCCACCGCGCGCGGATCATGGCGAGCGACGAGGTCTATCGCCTGGTCGCCGGGTTGCGCGCGACCTGGGAACAGCAGAGCCAGAACGTCGAGGCGGCCCGCCACGTCGATGTCCTGCGCCGCGAACTGCAGGACATGAGCGCCTCGATCGCCCATGCCCGGGCCGAGATTTCTTCTCTGCGACCGCCGGAAAGCGGCAGCGACAAGATCAGCGTCGCGACCAACGAACTCGACGCCATCGTTTCCGCCACCGAACGCGCCTCGTTCGAAATCCTCAATGCCGCCGAACGCATCCTCGAACTGACCGCACGCCTGCGCGAGGCCGGGGCGCCCAAGGATATTTGCAGCGATCTGGACGCCGAAGCGACCGCCCTGTTCACCGCCTGCAGCTTCCAGGACCTGACCGGCCAGCGCACCACCAAGGTGGTCAACGCCCTGCGCTATGTCGAACAGCGGGTCACCGCGATGATCGGCATCTGGGGTGCCGAGGCGATGGCCGGCACGAAGCCGGTGCAGAGTCCGGCCGACCTGCGTCCGGACGCCCATCTGCTGAACGGCCCGAGCGCCGACGGCATCGACCAGAGTGAAATCGACCGCCTGCTCGATAGCGATTTCGACCCGCCGGCCCCGGCCGAACCGGCGGCACCCTCGACCACCGCCCGCAAGCCTGCCCCGAGCCCGGAGCCGACCTCAGCGCCGCTCGATCAGATGGACATCGACGCCCTGTTCGGGTGAGCCTCGGTGGCCGCAGTTCTCATTGGGTCGTGGGGATAGGTTAACCCATCGGATTTTGGGAGGGTGGATCGGGTTGGTCTGATGCAGGGGGGATCAGGGCGGCCTTGCCTTTGGGGTCGGCGATGGCGTGGAGCAGGGCTGACCAGTCGGGAAAGACGATATAGGCGGTGATCGTGCGCAGGTGCTCGAAGAAGACGTAGCCGGCGCCGCGCCTGGCCGGTGCGGTGCGGTGCGCCAGGCGAGCACGCTCAGCTGGGCTGCAGTATGAAAAGCGAAGGCCAGCAGGTTGAGGGTGACCAGCAGGCTGGCGAGGGTCTTCTTGCCGTGTCCGAAATTGTGCTCGAGCTTGTAGCCCTTGGTCTTGAGGACGTTGAAGGTTTCGTGGTGAGTAGGCCGGGGGAATTTCACCCCCAGCCTCTCTCAGAACGGTGCGGGAGCCTCTCGACTCACACCGCTCCCATCAAGCAAACGCGCCCACGGTTCCTTTCTGCCAGTGTACGAACAGATGCGGTTGCTTCTCCGCCACAGTTTCGAGGAAGAGACTCGCCCGCGTCTTGTGCCCCTTCAGCCGTCGGTACTTCCGCATCGCCCAGGCGACCAACGTTTTGTTGAAGTGCCTGAAGACCGGATACAGAGCCGAGGGATAGAACCTCCCGTAATAGGCCAGCCACCCCCGCAGGACAGGATTGTGCAGCCGGGAGATGTCCGGTAGGCTCAGGTCCGTTCGATTTCGGTAGTTCCGCTCCCGCGTGTTCTCCCGCATGGATTTTAGAGCTTTCGCGCTGACCGCCGGGGTGAAGCTCACAAACAGACTATCCCGTTTGCGGTTCTTCACCAGCCGTGGTCGGAAAGTGTAGCCGAGGAAGTCAAACTTCGTGTTCGGATGTCTTTCCTTGCGACTTCCGTCCTTGCAGTAGACGATCTGCGTCTTATCCGGATGCATTTGCAGGCCGCACTCTGCCAGCCGCCCACTCAACGCCGCCATGATGGCCCGCGCCTCCTGTTCGGTCCTGCAGTGTACCAGCCCGTCATCGGCATAGCGGCACCAGGGCACGCCCGGAAACGTTCGCGCCATCCAGGCATCGAACGTATAATGCAGAAAGAGATTGGCGAGGACGGGACTGACGACACCACCCTGAGGAGTTCCCTTGGTGCGTTCGACCAAGGTCCCATCCGCCAGTTGGAGCGGCGCCGTCAGCCAGCGTCCAATATAAAGCCGCACCCATTCGCACGCCGTGTGCTTCTCTACCGCCCGTCGCAGCAGAGCGTGGTCGATGTTGTCGAACAGCCCCTTGATGTCAAACTCCAGAACCCAATTGTACTGCCAGCACCGCTTGCGCGTCACCGCCACGGCATCGAGCGCCGACTTGCCGGGCCGATAGCCGTAGGAGTCTGGCAGAAATATGGGTTCCACAGCCGGCTCAAAGACCAGTTTGACCACCATCTGCGCCACGCGATCCGCCACGGTCGGAACGCCGAGAATGCGTTCCCCGCCATTCTTCTTCGGAATGGCCACCGCTTTCACCGGAGGCGGGAAATAGCTTCCCGACGACATCCGGTTCCAGAGTCGATACAGATTGTTCTTCAAGTCCGATTCGAAGTCTTCGATCGTCTCCTTGTCCACACCGGCAGAACCAGCGTTGGCCTTGACTGCTTTGAAGGCATCGCACACCAACCTTTTCGGGATGGTGAACGGCTTTGCCGCATTCATCCGTTTCCTCCTGTTGCCAGTTGAACGCCAAATGCGACGGCTTGACCCGACCCCTTTGCTCCGGCCGCATTACCGGCCTTCATCGCTCTTACGGGTCGGTCCGTCCCAGTGCTCCGCATCGGTACGCTCGCCTCGCGGTTGATGCCGCTTGTGCTTCTCCCTTGGCATCGGAGCGACTGGTTCCCGCAGTTCCGCACAAGAGCCCGGATCAGCTTCACGCCCCCTATACGCCGGCCGCCATCTGCCCAGTAGCCAGGTGCCCGGCAGACTCGTCCCAGGAGATAGAAACGCCCCTGGTTTTGACGACAATTCTCTGGATTACGACGCGTCATCGAAGGTTCACTTGCGTTCGTCTCTCTGATCCATACCTGCTCGGGGTATCGTCCCCGACGCTTTGACCCCAATGCTCACTACCACGGCTCTTGACCGCAGCAGCTTGGGGTGGTTTGAAGCCCGCTCCTGAAAGCCGACTCCGGAGGGCCTGCCTCCATCTCGCATGCAGCTTTGACACAATCGGTCAGTTCATTCTGAACCTCCTTCTTGTGCGCCTGCGGCGCACTCTCGATTT
>WGNK01000053.1 GCA_016124535.1 Azospirillum sp. | reverse complement strand
GTTCGGCCGGATTACCTCGTAGCCTCTACGAATTGCAGCTTCATCAACCATACCCCACAAGATACAGCGTTCCGAACCCGAACGGAATCGACAACCTCCGGCTCCTGCCAACCGATTCGCTTATTGCCAGGGCTGTCCTAAGGCGAGAGCCGTCCGCCGGCCGCACAGAGTCCGAGCCCGGGCGCCCCGTCGGTACCGGCGGGACGCCCGGGCTCGGAAACTCGCACCGGCCGGGCCGTCGCTCGGGTGGGAAGCAGCCGTTTCAGCGGAACAGGTCGCCAAGCGCCGTGGTGACGGCGGCCAAGCTGCCGGCCGGCCCTCGCCGATCCAATTCGGCGGCCAGCCTTGCCGTCTCGGCGCGGCAAGCGTTCCCCGCCGTGGTCAGCGCCGCGATTTCGGCGGAGCCGGCAAGGTTCTGCCGCCGCAGCTCATCCAGTTCCAACATCTGCTTGACGATCAGACGATTGCGATCCCGGTAGTTCTCCCAGGCTTCGGCGGCGGCCAGGCCCGCGGCCTTCCGCTCGGCCTCTTGCGTGGCTTTGAGTCGAGCCAGCTCGGCATCCTTGACCCCCACCGTCTGTCGTTCGCCCTGAACCTGGCTCTCGGCCGCTTTGGCCCGGGCCTCGGCCGCTTCGGCTTGCTTGGCCGACGTGTTGGCCCGGTCTTCGGCGGCCTGGAGGGCGCGGCCGGCCTGATCCAGAGCGGCCGTCGCCGCCTCCGCGGCGCGGCGCTGTTGATCGAATACCGCCTCTGCCGCGGCCAGAGCCTTGCGGGCTTCGCCGAGTTCCTCGGTCAACTGCTTGCCGCGCAGCTCGGCAAGATCGAGCTTGGCACGCAATCCGGCCTGCTCGGCCAGCAATTCCCCGATCCGGTCGGCCTCGTCGGGTTGCGCGGTTGGTGCCGCGACCGGAGTCGCGCTGTCGTTGTCGTTCATGTGATCCCCTCCCCCAATTTTTATTGGCTTGTGGCGGGGATACTACACCGATCGGCTGGTGATCGCCAGAGGGGGGCGGCGCCCGGTCGATGGCGATCAGCGACCGCAGTGGTCGTCGCAGGACGCGCGTTCGAGCTGAATCGTGGCATGGCCGATGCCGAATTGCCGTTCCAGCAAGGTGCGGATTTGCCCCAGCGTATCGTCCCGATCGGTGTCCGCCGCCACGGTGGCATGCAGCGTCACCATGCGCCGCTCGGCGGTCAGCGACCAGGCATGGACATGGTGCACCTCGGTCACCGCCGCCACGCCATCGCGGACAGCGGCGGCGATCGCCCCACCGTCGATACCTTCGGGCGTGCCTTCGAGCAGGATGTGAGTCGACTGCCGCACCACCGCCCAGGCGCTGCGCAAGACCAGAAGGGCCACCAGCACCGACAGGATCGGGTCGATCGGGAACCATCCGGTTGCCAGGATCACCAGCGCCGCCCCGATCGCCGCGACCGATCCCAGCAGATCGCCCAGCACATGGAGCACGGCGCTCCTCAGGTTGAGATTGTCGCTGCCGCCGCGCAGCACCAGGAAGGCGGCGATATTGACCAGCAGCCCCAACGTGGCGATCACCAGCATCGGGCCGGCCAGGACCGGGACCGGATCCCCGAGCCGTCGCGCCGCTTCGATCACGATCCAGCCCGCGATGCCGAACAGCACCAGGCCGTTGACGAAGGCGGCCAGGACCTCGAAGCGATGGTAGCCGAAAGACCGCCGTTGGTCGGACGGCCGGCGCGCCAGCCGGAACGCGACCCAGGTCAGCGCCAGCGCCACCGCATCGGTCAGCATGTGGCCGGCATCGGCGAGCAGCGCCAGAGAGCCCGAGAGCAGGCCGCCGACTACCTCGGCGATCATGAACCCCGCGGTCAGGACCAGCGCCAGGAGCACCCGCCGTTCGTTGCCGCCGGGGCCACCGCCGTGACTATGTCCGTGACCGGACTGTTGATGCACCATGAAGACCCCCGGACTTCAGGAAGCGGCCCCGATCGCCCCTACTCAAGCATGCCGAGCGCCTGTTTGTAGAGGTCGAGCAGGTGTTCCTGCTCGTCGCGATCGGCCTTCTCCAACCGGCGCAGGCGCAGAATCTGCCGCATGATCTTGGTGTCGAAGCCGGTCCCCTTGGCCTCGGCATAGACGTCGCGGATATCCGCGGCGAGGCCGGCCTTCTCCTCCTCCAACCGCTCGATGCGCTCGATGAAGGATTTCAGATGGTCGGCTGCGATGCCGCCGACGTCGTTGGCGGTTTCGGCGCTCATGGTCTGCCTGCCTCTTCTGGCGTCGCGCTGGTTTTGCGAAACGGCGACGATAACCGCCCGTCGGTGACCTGGCAAGCGCCGGCACGGGCCTTGCGTGGACGCCGCCTTACGCGAACAATGGGCATGCGCGCCGGTCCCCTGCCGGCCCGGTCGGAGGAAGGCAATATGACGGCATATCTGCTGGTCGGATTGGGGGCCGCACTCGGCGGCATGCTGCGCCATTGGTTTGCCGGGATCGAGGAGGTCGGCGTGCTTGAGCCCCACGAATTGCCCTGGGGCACCGTTCTGGCCAATCTCGCCGGCAGCTTCGTGATCGGTTTTGCCGCCGCTTTGCCGCTGCCGCTGCTCGGCGAACCGGCCCGCCTGCTGGTCATGACCGGATTCTGCGGCGGCTTCACCACCTTTTCGTCGTTCAGCCTGCAAAATATCCTGCTGCTTCAGGAAGGCGACACCATCCCCGCGGTGTGGAACATCCTGGTCTCAGTGGTCGCCGGAACGGTTGCCGCGATCCTGGGCTTTCTGCTCGGCGGCCGGTTTTCGTGAGGACGCCCGTACCATGCTTGTGGAATATCTGATCATCGCGCTGGGCAGCGCGCTCGGCGGCATGACCCGCTACGGCATGTCCGGGCTGTTCGAGCCGTCACCCTGGTTGCCCGGCATGCCCTGGGACACCGTAGCGGTCAATCTGCTCGGCTCCTTCGTGATCGGACTGGCCGCAGGCCTGCCGCTGCTCAGCCCGACCCGGCGCCAGTTCCTGATGGTCGGCTTCTGCGGCGGCTTCACCACCTTCTCGTCCTTCAGTCTGCAAAACCTGACGCTGTTGCACAGCGGCGCCGTCCTCACCGTCCTGATCAATGTCGTGCTGTCGGTGGTCACCTGCGCCTTCGCCGCGGCGATCGGCTATGTCGTCGGCGAGTGGTTCGCGCCGCCGTGAACTTGGGTCAGGAAATTCCCGGAACCACCCCCCGCCCCAAAAAAACGGGGGCCGCAGCCCCCGTTGATTTCAGACTCCCGCCTCGAACTAATGCGAAGAATACATCAGCCTGGGCAACCACAACACCAGTCCGGTGTATTTGAACACCAGCCCCAAAGCGAATAGCTGGATCGCCACGAAGGGGATGATGCCGCGGTATATTTCCATGGTCGTAATGTCCTTGCCGACGACACCCTTCAGGTAGAACAGCGAGAACCCGACCGGCGGGGTCAGGAACGAGGTCTGCAGGCAGACCGCAAACATTACGGTGAACCAGATCAGGTCGAATCCCAGGTCCTTCACCACCGGCGCCACCAGCGGCAGGATGATCAGGGTGATTTCCAGCCAATCCAGGAAGAAGCCGGCGACGAAGGCGATGAACAGGATGAACACCACGATCATATTCGGCCCGAACGGCAGCGAACTGAGCTGGTGGGCGATGAACTCGTCGCCGCCCAGCGAACGCATGACCAGGGCGAAAGCGGTGGCGCCCAGGAAAATACCCATGATGAAGGCGGTGGTCAGCATGGTCGCCTCGCCGACCTCCCTGACCACCTTGAGGGTCAGCCGGCCGTTGAGCAGCGCCAGCAGCGTCGCACCGGCGGCCCCCAGGCCCGAGGCTTCGGTCGGGGTCGCGATGCCGAAGAAAATCGAACCCAGCACCGCCAGAATCAGGAAGAGCGGCGGCACCATCGCCAAAAGACAGTCAAACACGGTCCTGAGATTGAGCGGCGGCATATCGGTGGGAGCCGGTGCCGCCTTGGGGAAGAAGATTGCGACGAAGACGACCCAAAGATTGTAGAGCATGCCGAGCATGACGCCCGGAATCATCGCGCCCATGAACAGATCGCCGACCGAAATTGACAACTGATCGGCCATCACCACCAGCATGATGCTGGGCGGGATCAGAATGCCCAGAGTCCCGGAAGCGGCAACCACGCCGGCGGCCAGAGACTTGGAGTAATGCTGCTCGACCATGATCGGGATCGACAGCACCGCCAGCAGTACCACCGACGCGCCGACGATCCCGGTGGACGCCGCCAGCAAGATGCCGATCAGCACCACGGTCAGCGCCAGACCACCGCGATAGCGCCCGAACAAATTGACGAAATTGCGCATCAACGATTCGGCGACGCCCGAGCGATCGAGCATCAGGCCCATATAGATGAACATGGGCAAGGCGACCAGGACCCAGTTTTCCATCAGGGCCCATAAGCGGTCGACGATGATCGTATAGTCCGACCAATTATCGAGCAGGAAGGTATCCCAATCGAACCAGTCGTACCCCGCGATCGCGATCAGGGTGAACCACAAGCCGATGCCGCTCAATATCCAGGCGATCGGGAACCCGGAAAACAACATGACGATGAACGACACCATCAAGACAACGACGATGATTTCGTAGGTTTCCATACCGGCGCCCCCCGCTCAGGAACGATGTTGGTGCAGGGCGCGCGGGACCCCGAACAGAAAGGCGGTGACCCGCGACAGACGGCTCAAGCCCGCCAGGATAAGCAGGACGGCACCGACCAGCATGAACGACTTGATCGCCCAGCGGTAAGGCAGGCCGCCGGGAGATCCCGAGATCTCGTTCATTTCGTACGAGGCGTGGACGAACCAGAATCCTTCAACCAGGATGACCGAAACCACCGGCAACAGGAACAGGCTCAGGCCGATCATCTCGATCCAGGCGCGAACCCGCGGTGGCCAATTCTCGGCCAGGACGTCGATACGGACGTGACGATCGCGCATCACGGCGTAGGACAAGCCGATCATGAAGCTGGCACCATATATGTGCCATTGCAGCTCTTCGAAGAAGATGTAGCCTTTGCCAAAGACGTAGCGCAGCACCACCTGGAGGACGATGATACCGATCAGGAGCGGCCATAACCAAGATGCCGCGCTGCCGACAGCGCTGATGATCCCGTCGAAGACCTGAGACAGGCGTGTAACGGGGAGGCCGGGAACGGCCGAGTCTGACTCGGCCGCCTCGACAGCAGGTTCCGGTTGCGACAAATCGCTTACCTCGCAGGAAGTTGGCCTGAGATTACTTCCAGTCGCGGGGCAAATACCCGTATTCTTCCCACTTCTGATTCTTTGCGGCGAAGGCTCTCTGCGAATCATAGACCTTCTTGAACAGCGCGTCCTTACTCGCTTCCTCGTTCATGACTTCCTTGGTCGCCGTCTCGAAAGCCTTCAGAATATCGGTCGGCAGTTTGACCAGCTTGACGCCTTCGTCCTCGAATTTCTTGAGCACCGGCCCCTGGAGCGCCTCGGACTTGGCCATCGCCATGGTCACGCCGGCGGTGCAGACGTTTTCAAACAAGGACTGCTGGTGCGGAGACAGGCTATCCCACTTGGCCTTGTTGATATAGAGGTACTGCGAAGTCGAGGGCTGGTGCCAACCGGGCAGATAGTAGAACTTTGCGACCTTGTAGAACCCGAGTTGCTCGTCGACGGTCGGCAAGGAGAATTCGGTACCGTCGAGCACGCCCTTTTCCAGAGCTTGGAACAGTTCGCCGCCCGGCAATACCGTGACCGAGGCACCGACCTTCTGCCACACCTTGCCGCCGAGACCGGCAGCGCGGAACTTGAGGCCTTTGATCTGGTCAAGCGAGGTAATCTCGAAGCGGAACCAGCCGGCCGCCTCGGGGCTGATCGTGCCGCAGAAAATCGGCACGACATTATGCGGCTCGAAGACCTCCTTGATCAACTCCTTGCCGCCGCCGTAATAAAACCATGCGATGTATTGCGCTGGCTCGAACCCGAACGGCACCGCGCCGAACAACGGCGAGGCCGGAACCTTGCCCTGTTCATAGCCCATCCAGCTATAGCCGGCCTCGACCTTGCCTTCGCTGACCGCGTCGAAGACGCCCAATCCCGGGATCAACTTGCCGGGTTCAAACACCTCGAGATTGATCAGCCCATCGCTGACCACCTTCATCTGTTCGGCAACCCACGGCATCGTATCGCCGAGGGCGGTCAGGCGGGACGGAAATGCCATCGGCACGCCCCAGCGGATGCGCTTATCGGCACCCTGGGCCGAGTCAGTCGGTACGGTCAGGCACATCAGGCCGACAGCCGCCACCGCGGCGGTGGTGCCAACCGCTTTGCGCAACAAATCAAACATTCACGTTTCCTCCATCTTTGTTTGTCATGCGGCCGTTTTCGTCTGCCGCTGCTGATAGACCCTTCAGAAATAGGACCCTGCTCCTCCTGCAATCAACAAATATGCTCGCCAATTGATCATTCGTTTGCATCGGTCCGCCGGAGCGTCATAGCGTTGGTCGCGATCCGGCCAAGACCAACGAAAGCGGACCAGAATATGTCAGGACAAACAGAATAACCTTGGAATGTCAATAGAGTGTAGCCAGATCGCACACGTCCAGCGCGCAACGGCGCCGCGGCCGACGGTGGATTTCCCCATTTTTTCAACCGCCTGTCCGATCGGCGAAACCGTCCGCGCGCGACCGCCCGCGCCGCCGGCACGCCGGCCGCCGGGATCGCTTAGGAAAATCATGATAAACAACGGTGCGACTCCGAAGGATTAGCCGCCGTCCGCCGGCGGGGAGCTGCCCGCGCTCATCGTTCGATCCAGACGATGCGCAGGACGTTGGTATTGCCGGGTGTGCCGAACGGCACGCCAGCGGTGATCACCAGACGCTGCCCCGGCAAGGCGATACCATCGTCGACCGCGATGCGGCAGGCCTTCTGGACCATCTCGGAGAAGCTGGTGATATCGGAGGTGTGCTCGGCGTGGACCCCGAACGCCAGTTCCAGCCGCCTTGCCGTCTCAACCTTCGAAGTCAGACACAGAATCGGCACTTCCGGCCGTTCGCGCGCCGCACGCAGCGTGGTCGATCCCGAGGTGGTATAGGTGACGATCGCCGCCGCCGACAGCGTATGCGCAACCTGGCGCGCCGCTGCGGTGATCGCGTCGGCGGGCGTGCGCTGAGGCTCGGGATGCTGGGCCTCGATTATGGTGCGGTAGAGCGGGTCGTGTTCGACCCGGCGGGCGATCCGATCCATCATCGAGACCGCCTCGATCGGGTAGGCACCGCTCGCGGTCTCGGCCGAGAGCATCACGGCATCGGTGCCGTCATAGACCGCGGTCGCGACGTCGGAGGCCTCGGCGCGGGTCGGCGTCGGCGAGGCGATCATCGATTCCAGCATCTGGGTCGCCACGATCACCGGCTTGCCGGCGATCCGGGATTCGCGAACGATTCGCTTCTGCAGGCTGGGCACATCTTCGGCTGGCATCTCGACGCCGAGATCGCCGCGCGCCACCATGATGCCGTCGGACATTTCGATGATGCGATCGAGATGCTCGATCGCCGACGGCTTCTCCAGCTTGCTCAGCATCGCGGCGCGGCCCGCGATCAGCCGGCGCGCCTCGGCCACGTCCTCCGGCCGTTGGACGAACGACAGCGCCACCCAGTCGACGCCGATATCCAGCGCAAAATTCAGATCGTCGCGATCCTTGGCGGTCAGCGGCGACAGCGGCAGCACCCGCCCCGGCACGTTGACGCCCTTGCGATCGGACAGCCGGGTGCCGGCCACAACCACCGTCTCGGCGAAATCGCCGCCGCAGGCGGTGACCAGGAGACGGACCCGACCGTCATCGAGCAGCAACTCATTGCCCGGCGTCAGGGCCTGGAAAATTTCCGGATGGGGCAGCCCCACCCGATGGACGTCGCCCGCCGCTGTCGACAGGTCGAGGCGAAACGGCATGTCCGGGGCAAGATCGATCGGCCCAGCGGCGAATTTGCCGATCCGCAGTTTCGGCCCCTGCAGGTCGGCCATGACGCAGATCGGGCGGCCGGTTTCCTGCTCCAGCGCGCGAATGATCGCCATCCGGGCGCCATGATCGCTTTGCTGGCCGTGGCTGAAGTTGAACCGGAAGACGTCGACGCCGGCCTCAAACAACGCCCGGATCCGCTCGGGACTGGACGAGACCGGCCCCAGCGTTGCGACGATCTTGGTCAGGCGAAAGCGCCTGATCGGATTACCTTTTCGATGCATGATTCACCTGCCGGCCGCGCCGGTCCTCGCCCCCGGATCGATCACGATCGCGCGGAAATCGTTGACGTTGGTATAGGTCGGCCCGGAAACCACCAGGTCGTCGAGTGCGGCAAAGAAACCGTAGCCGTCATTGTCGGCCAGGCTGGCCTTGGCGTCCAGGCCAAGTGCTGCCGCCCGCGCCAGGCTGTCGGGGCGAAGAATCGCGCCGGCATTGTCTTCGGTACCGTCGATCCCGTCGGTATCGCCGGCCAGGGCCGATACCCCCGGCAAACCGTCAAGTGCGACCGCCAAGGCCAGCAGGAATTCGGCGTTGCGCCCGCCCCTGCCCTGCCCGCGCACGGTCACCGTGGTCTCGCCGCCCGACAGCAGCACGCAGGGGGGCGACGCCGGCTGGCCATGCCCGACCACCTGGCGGACGATGCCGGCAAAGACCTGCGCCACCTCGCGCGCCTCGCCCTCGATCGCGTTGCCCAGAATGACCGGGGTCAGGCCGGCCTGCCGCGCCACCGTGGCGGCGGCTTCCAAGGCATCCTGAGGGGTCGCGATCAGCGAGGTCACCGACCGTGCAAAGGCCGGATCGCCGGGCTTCGGCGTCTCCGACTCCGGTCGCGCCAGATGGGTGACGACCGCAGCCGGCGGCTCGATCCGGTATTTTGCCAATATCGCCCGAGCATCGCCCAGCGTCGAGAGATCGGGTACGGTCGGCCCGGAGCCGATCACCGAAGGATCGTCCCCCGGCACGTCGGAAATCAGCAGCGAGACCACCCGGGCCGGCGCCGCCGCCAGAGCCAGGCGGCCACCCTTGATCGCAGAGAGATGCTTTCGAACGCAGTTCATCTCGCCGATCGCAGCCCCCGAACGCAGCAGCGCCCGATTGACCGCCTGCTTATCGGCGAGCGTCAGCCCCGGCGCCGGCAGCGCCAGCAGCGCCGAAGCGCCGCCCGAGACCAGGCACAGCAGCAGATCCTCAGGCCCCAATCCGCGGGCCAGGGCCAGAATACGCCCGGCAGCGGCCCGGCCGGCCTCATCGGGCACCGGATGGGCGGCCTCGACAATCTCGATCCGCGAGGTCGGCACGCCGTATCCGTAGCGGGTAACCACCAGGCCCTCCAGCGCACCCGACCAGTGGTTTTCCACCGCGCGCGCCATCGCCGCCGAGGCCTTGCCGGCCCCCACCACCACGGTCCGGCCCTTGGGCGGCTCGGGCAGATCGCACGGCAAATGGCCGGGCAGCCTCAATTCGGCCCGCGCGGCATCGATCGCGGCACGGAACAGCGTCTGCAGGACTTCGTCGCTCGACACCGGCATCGGACGCCTCCCTCTTTCAAGGGCAAAATCGTCCTCGCGACGCCCGCTGTCCAGGGCCGAATAATTTCAATTTGAAAACAAAGATGTGGCCGGATCGGCGCAGTATCCGGCCGGCCGCGGCCTGCCGGGGCCGCTGCGCCGGGGTGGTCGCGTCTCCGCGGCAAGACCGCGGAGACGCCGGCGATCAGGTTTCGCCCCGCCCCACCCCGAACCCGCGGTTCGCGTTATTCGGCAGCGGCCTTCATGTACTCGCCGATCAGGACCTCGGCGATCTGGATCGTGTTGAGGGCGGCCCCTTTGCGCAGATTATCGCTGACCACCCAGAAATTGAGCCCGTTTTCCACCGTATAGTCCTCGCGAATGCGGCTGACGAAGACCTGATCCTCGCCGACGCACTCCACCGGCGAGACATAGCCGCCTTCGACCCGGTGATCGACCACCGCGACGCCGGGCGCCCGGCGCAGGGCGGCGCGTGCCTGCTCGACCGTGATCGGCCGCTCGCACTCGATATTGACCGCCTCGGAATGGCCGATAAACACCGGCACCCGGACGCAGGTTGCAGTCACCGCGATCTTGGCGTCGAGGATTTTCTTGGTCTCGACCACCATCTTCCACTCTTCCTTGGTCGAGCCGTCGTCGATGAACACGTCAATCTGCGGAATCACGTTGAACGCGATCTGCTTGGTGAATTTCTTGGATTCGACCGGATCATTGACATAGATCGCGCGGGTCTGGCTGAACAGTTCGTCCATCGCCTCCTTGCCCGCCCCCGACACCGACTGATAGGTCGAGACCACCACCCGCCGGATGCCGGCCAGATCGTGCAATGGCTTCAGCGCCACCACCATCTGGATGGTCGAGCAGTTGGGATTGGCGATAATGCCCCTTTTGGTATGGTCGGCGACCGCCTGGGGATTGACCTCCGGCACCACCAGGGGCACGTCCGGATCCATGCGGAAATGCGAGGTGTTGTCGATCACCACGCAACCGGCCTTGGCCGCCTTGGGGGAATAGATCGCCGAGACCTTGGCGCCGGGCGACGACAGCGCGATGTCGGTACCCTTGAAGTCGAAGGTCGCAAGGTCACGAACCTTGAGGATATCCACCTCGCCGTAAGAGACTTCCATGCCCACCGACCGCTCCGAAGCCAGCGCGATAACCTCGCTGGCCGGGAAGTTGCGAGCCGCAAGCGTGGCGAGCATCTCGCGCCCGACATTGCCTGTGGCGCCGATGACCGCGACCCTGTACCCCATGACCCGGTTGCTCCTTCAATTTCGGCTGAATAAACTCGCAGACGTTAGCGCTTTCCGGCAGATTTGCAACAGGCGGAAGCTGACCAGGTATTCCTACGGAGAGCACCAGCCATGGTCCGCCGCCGCGCCGGAGCGCCATCCCAGCACAGGGGCCGACCATGTCCGATCTGAGGACGATTATCGCCCAGGCAATCCGCGGCGCCGACCGCTCTATGTTCAATGAGGATTACGGCAAGCAGGCTGACGCGGTGATCCAGACATTGCGCAAGGCCGGTTACGAGTTGCTGCCGGTCAGGCCGAGCCCCGGCCTGATCGAGCACGTGAACGAGAATCTGCCGATCGGCCGGCTGCGTCCGAGCGAACTGGTCTCGACACTCTACTCCCTGATCCTGCAAAGCGCCCGGCGTTTCGACAAATAGCCGCCCGCCTCGCGACAGTTCGCGACGGTTATCCTGTCGCAGCCCCGATTCCCGCTTTCCTTGCCAAGGATGGCCGCTTATATCGAAGGTCCTAACCGACGAGAGCGAATAATCGCCGTGGCGGATGCGGCGCCGCACTGGCCGTGCCCTGTGGCGTATTGTCAGGAGGATCGATGACACCGCCGTTGATGCCGAAGGCGACCGCCGTATGGCTGGTCGAAAATACCACGCTGACCTTCGAGCAGATCGCTGCCTTCTGCGGCTTGCATTCGCTTGAGGTGCAGGCGATCGCCGACGGCGAGGTGGCGACCGGCATGGTTGGCCTCGATCCGATCGCGAGCGGCCAGCTGACCAAAGAGGAAATCGCCCGCTGCAGCGCCAATCCGGCGGCCCGACTCCACCTGATGGCCCAGGACCTGCCCCAGCCGGTGGCACGCTCCAAGGGGCCGCGCTATACTCCGGTGACCAAGCGCGGCGACAAGCCCGATGCGATCGCCTGGGTGCTGAAAAGCCACCCCGACCTGCCCGATGCCCAGCTGTGCCGCCTGATCGGCACCACCAAGCCGACCATCGCGGCGGTGCGCGACCGCACCCACTGGAACAGCCAGAACATCAAGCCGCGCAATCCGGTTCAACTGGGGCTCTGCACCCAGCGCGAGCTGGAGGAAGCCCTGGCCCAGATCCGCCGCACCTCGGCCGGCACGCCTGAACTCCAGGGCGCCGCCGTCCGCGAGGACGTCGAGCCGTTCGAACCCTGATCGGGTCAGCCCGAGCGGAAAAAGCCAAAGGCGCGAAACAGCAAGCTGTCCGGAAAAAGCAAAACGGCGCGTCAAGATGGCGCGCCGTTGCGGTTGTTCGGCTTCCCGGTCGCCGACCGGATCAGTGATGGGTCAGGCGGGAGATCTCATCCTTGAGCCTTAGTTTTTCTCGTTTCAGTTTGGTGATCATGCCGCCGTCGGGGAGTGGTCGTTGGGTTTCGATCTTCAGCTCGGCCTCGATAGTCTGGTGTTTGGCGCGAAGCGATTCGACGCGATCCTCGAACGACATAGAGTCTCCTCCATCGTAAAGTTGACGCGAATGTGAAACGTCAGCAACATACTGACACGTGTTGCTGACGGGCGGTAGTGTCAAGAGGCCTGCCGGTTCTATAGACGGAACCCGATGGCACCGTTACAACACTCGCCATGGACACTTCCAAACGTCTCATCCCCCAACGTCTGATCGTCGGCATCAGTGGTGCCTCGGGCGTGATCTTCGGCATCCGCCTGCTTGAAAGCCTACGCGTCCTCGGGGTGGAATCCCATCTCGTGATCAGCAAGGCTGGTGAGATGACACTTGCGCGCGAGGCGGATATCAAGCCCTCGCAAGTGAGACAAATCGCCGCGGTCAACCATGCGGCGACCGATATCGGGGCCGCGATCGCCAGCGGCAGCTACCAGACGCTGGGCATGATCGTCGCCCCCTGCTCGATCCGCACCATGAGCGAAATCGCCACCGGGGTGACCGATACCCTGCTGACCCGCGCCGCCGACGTGACTTTGAAGGAGCGACGCCGACTGGTCCTGATGGTGCGGGAAACCCCGCTGCATCTGGGCCATCTGCGCACCATGGTGGCGCTGGCCGAAATGGGCGCGGTGATCGCTCCTCCGGTACCGGCCCTCTATGCCCAGCCCAAGACGATCGACGATCTGGTCGACCACACGGTCGGACGCATGCTCGACCTGTTCGGGCTCGACACCGGCAACGTGCGTCGCTGGGGCGAGCCGGGGCGCGAGCCGGACAAGGGCTGATCGCCCCCCCGCCGCATGGCCGCCCCCCAGGCGAAACAGATCGACGAATGCCGTGGCCATCCTTAGTTAGGCAATGACCAAGTTTTGGACTCCGCCTACTCGCGGAGCTCTCCCATCGCTTTGGCGGCAATAGACCTACAGGGGGACTCGGGAATGACCCATCTGACCGGAAAGACCGCGCTGGTATTGGGCGGCAGCCGCGGCATCGGGGCTGCAATTGTCGAGCGGCTGAGCGCCGACGGCGCCGCAACCACATTCACCTATGCCAGTTCCGGCGATGCCGCGGCGGTGCTCGCCAGGGCAACCGGCGCCACGGCGATCAAGGCCGACAGTGCGGACCGGGGCGCCGTCGCACAGGTGATCGCCGACCTCCCTCGGCTCGACATTCTGGTAATCTGCGCCGGAGCGCTGGCGCTCGGCGACCCGCTCGAAATCGAGCCGGCGGCAGTCGACCACCTGATCGACGTGAATATTCGCGGCCCCTACCATGCCGCAATCGACGGTGCGCGGGCGATGGCCGGCGGTGGCCGCATCATCGTGATCGGTTCGGTCAATGGCGACCGCATGCCGTTCCCCGGCGGCGCCGCCTATGCCATGACCAAATCGGCGGTCCAGGGCATGGTGCGGGGCCTGGCGCGGGATTTCGGCGCCAAAGGGATCACGGTCAACGCCGTCCAGCCCGGCCCGGTCGATACCGATATGAACCCCGGCGACGGCCCGATGGCAGAGATGATGCACTCGTTTATGGCGATCAAGCGCCATGCCAGGCCGGCGGAAATTGCCGGCATGGTCGCCTATCTGGCCAGCGACGAGGCCGCGATCGTGACCGGTGCGATGCACACCATCGACGGCGGCTTCGGCGCCTGACCGATCCGGCGGCGGTCGTCACACGAACAGTGTGGCGGCCCCCTCGGTCTTGCCTAAAAATGTGACGACCCCGGCGACGGTAACCGCAAGCTCAGGACGTAGCGGGGCTTCCGGCGCGATGCCGAGCACCCGCAAGCCCATCTCGCAGGCGATCACGTCGATCTCCAGCGCGCCGATGGCCTCGATCAATTCCTCCAGCGTCGCGACCCGCAGCGCGGCCAGGGCACGATCCCGCAGCGTCGGACTGCTGCCGTCATCGGCCAGGTCCAGGCGATGCCAGCCCGGCCGGCCGTCGGCATCGGCGGCGAGCAGCAGCGGCAGCGCCCGCCCGGTGAAGAACAGGGTTACCCTGCGGTTGATCGCCGCTGCGGCCGAGGCCATCACCAGGGCATAGTGAACCCGGTCGTAACCGCCGGAAAACACCACGATGCCAAGCCCCGGCGCCGTCTTCATCACCCGTCCCTCCCGTGCCGATCGATCGCCGGCAAGGTTAGCAAGAAACCGGCCGCCCGATCAGCCCTCGCTTCGCGGAGCGGCAATGATCGTTCCTGCGTGACCCTCTGATCGAATATGCTATCAATCCCGGCGCGGAGCCGCTTGCCGCGAGGAGAGATCATTGCCCGCCGACCTGCCGCCTGCCTCAGAGCCTCTGGTGTTCGCCGTCCCCAAGGGCCGCATTCTGAAAGAGTTGCGGCCGGTGCTCCGGCGCGCCGGCATCGTGCCCGAGCCTGCGTTCGACGATCCCGGCAGCCGCCTGCTTCAGTTTCGCACCAATTTCGAGCATTTCAGCATCATCCGGGTGCGCTCGTTCGATGCCGCGACCTTCGTCGCATTCGGCGCCGCCCATCTCGGGGTCGCGGGCAACGACGTGATCACCGAGTTCGATTATGCCGAGCTCTACGCTCCGCTCGACCTCGGCATCGGCAAGTGCCGGCTGTCGGTCGCGGAGCCGATCGAGCTGGTGGCCCACGACGATCCGGCACGGTGGAGCCATGTTCGGGTCGCGACCAAATATCCCGCGATCACCCGCCGCCACTTCGCGGCGCGCGGTGTCCAGGCCGAATGCATCAAGCTCAACGGCGCCATGGAGCTGGCACCATCGCTCGGCCTGTGCCGGCGCATCGTCGATCTGGTCGAGACTGGCTCGACGCTGCGCGCCAACGGCTTGCAGGAAATCGAGCAGATCGCCGAGGTCTCTTCGCGCCTGATCGTCAACCGCACCGCCCTGAAGACCCGGCCCGAAGAACTGCAGGGCTGGATCGCACGCTTTCAGGAGGCCATCGATGCGCCATAAACTGCACCGTGCCGACCCGGCGTTCGAGGCCGGCTTCCGCCTGCTGCTGCAGGCCCAGCGCGAGACCCAGGAGGATGTCCGGGTGGCGGTCGCCGGAATCCTCGAGCAGGTGCGCGCGGAAGGTGACCGGGCAGTGATTGCTTTGACCGAACGGTTCGACCGCCTGGCCCTGACGCCCGAGACCCTGCGCATCCAGCCCGAGGAGATCGCGGCGGCAGCAGCAGCGGTCGGCCCGGCCGAGACCATGGCGCTGGATCGCGCGGCCGAACGGATCGAGGCGTTCCACCGCTGCCAGACGCCCGAAACCCTGGACTTTGTCGATGCCGCGGGGGTGCGTCTGGGCGCTCGCTGGACCCCGCTCGACGCGGTCGGGCTTTATGTTCCGGGCGGCACCGCCGCCTATCCGAGTTCGGTACTGATGAACGCGATCCCGGCCCGCGTCGCCGGGGTCGGCCGGATCGCCATGGTGGTGCCCGCTCCCGAAGGCCGCCTCAACCCCCTGGTCCTGGCCGCGGCACGGCGCGCCGGTGTTGACGAGATTTACCGGATCGGTGGCGCCCAGGCGGTCGCAGCCCTCGCCTTCGGCACCGGCACGATCGCCCCGGTCGACAAGATCGTCGGTCCCGGCAATGCCTTTGTTGCCGAAGCGAAGCGCCAGGTCTTCGGCACCGTCGGGATCGACATGATTGCCGGACCGTCGGAAATCCTGGTGGTCGCCGACGGCGCCAACGACCCCGAATGGATCGCGGTCGATCTGATGTCCCAGGCCGAACACGACGCTTCGGCCCAATCGATCCTGATCACCGACGACGCCGCTTTCGCCGACCGCGTGATTGCCGCCGTCGATGCGGTCCTGGCGACCCTGCCGCGCGCCGCCATTGCCGGCGCCAGCTGGCGCGACCACGGCGCGGTCATCGTGGTCGACCGCCTCGAGCAGGCTCCGGAACTGGTCAACCGCATCGCGCCGGAGCATCTGGAGCTGGCGGTCGACGATCCCGCGGCGATGGCGGCACGGGTCCGGCATGCCGGGGCGATCTTCCTTGGCCGCCACACGCCGGAAGCGATCGGCGATTACGTCGCCGGCCCCAACCATGTCCTGCCCACCGCCCGCAGCGCCCGGTTCTCGTCGGGGCTGAATGTGCTCGACTTCATGAAGCGGACCACGTTGGTCGCCTGCGACCCGGCGGCTCTGGCGGCGATCGGTCCGGCGGCCGTGACCCTGGCACGCGCGGAGGGCCTCGACGCCCACGCCCGTTCGGTTGCTATCCGGCTTGGCGCCGGTCGGCCCGGCGCAATCCGTCAGGGTGGGACCGCGCCATGAGCGAGCCACGCGCCCGGATCGTCCATGTCGTGCTCGACGAAAAATCGGTGGTGCGGCGCAAGCCGGAGGTCGAACACGAGCGCGCGGTGGCGATCTTTGATCTGCTGGAGGAAAACAGCTTCGACGTTGAGGGCTTCGTCGAGGATGGGCCGTTCAATCTCCACCTCAGCATCGAAGAAAACCGGCTCGGTTTCGACATCCGCACCCAGGACGGCACGCCGCTGACCAAGGTGCTGTTGCCGTTGACCCCTTTTCGCAGCATCGTGCGCGACTATTTCATGGTCTGTGAAAGCTACTACAACGCGATCAAGCGCGCGACTCCGTCCCAGATCGAGGCCTACGACATGGGTCGGCGCGGCTTGCACAACGAGGGATCGGACCTGTTGCGGGAACGGCTGGCCGGCAAAATCGTACTCGATCACGACACCGCGCGGCGGCTGTTCACCTTGATCTGCGTCCTCCACATCCGGGGCTAGGGTCGGCAAAGTCCCGATGTTCATGACCGAACCTGCTGTTCCCGTCGTCACCAGCGTGCTCTTCGCATGCACCTACAACGCGATCCGCTCGCCGATGGCCGAGGGCCTGTTCCGCCATTTTCACGGCAAACGCATCTACGTGGACTCAGTCGGGGTGCGCGAGGCCGAAACCGACCCGTTCGCGGTGGCGGTGATGGAGGAGCTCGGCATCGACATTTCGCGCCACCGGCCCAAGACCTTCGACCAACTCGAAGACAGCTCGTTCGACCTGGTGGTGTCGCTGTCGCCCGAGGCGCAGCACCGGGCGATCGAAATGGTCCGGACCATGGCCTGCGATGTCGAATATTGGCGGACGTTCGACCCGACCGTGCTGGAGGGCAGCCGCGACGTCATGCTGGGCGCCTACCGCCAGGTTCGCGACGGCCTGATGCAGCGCATCCTCAAACGCTTTCCGCTCGCCGGCTTCCCCAACGTCTAGGTTTCTTGCGCCAAATTTGGTATCCATACTGAGTAGTATACCAAGCGCGAGTGCCCAGGCGATGGCAAGAACGGCCGCCGACACCCGAAAGCGGATTCTCGAGGCCGGCTATCAGCTGATCTATCGGGAAGGTTTCGCCCGCACCAGCGTCGATGATGTCGCCGCCGCCGCCGGTGTGACCAAGCGCACGCTCTACTATCATTTCGACGGCAAGGACGCCCTGATCGGCGCCATGCTCGAACACCAGAACGAGCTCGCGCTGGCGCGGATCGCCCAATGGGCGGTACCGGCCGGCGGCGACCCGTCCGAACTGGTCGAGGCGGTGTTCGCCGATCTGGCACTATGGGCGGCCAGCCCCGGCTGGCTCGGCTCCGGCTTCACCCGCCTGACCATGGAATTGGCCGCCCTGCCCGATCATCCGGCGCGCACCATGGCGCTGCGCCACAAACTGGCGGTCGAGCGCTGGCTCGGGGGCCAACTCGCCGCTTGCCGGTTGCCCGAGCCCGAGGCGATCGCCCGCCAGTTGATGCTGCTGATCGAGGGCTGTCAGGCTCTGATCCTGATCCACCGTGACCCCGCCTATGCCGAGGCCGCCGTCAATGCCGCCCGCACCCTGGTCGGCAAACCGACCCGGCGCTAGGTCCCCCGGGCGGTCTCCGGCGCCGGACCCCTGGGTTCAGCGTTTGGTCCGCAGCGGCTCCTGTTTGGGCAGGTCGATGCGCAATTCGGTGTTGCCGTCCTTGGGCGGCCCGCCCAGAGACAGCTTGCCCTCCAGCCCGGCGTCCTTGATCGCCTGCTGCAGCGCCTGATAGAGCGCCAGATCAAGGTCGGGTCCGGGTGGCTTGGGCGGCGGCGGGGCAGCAGCCGGCGGCGGCTCACCGGGCTTGGCCGGAGGCCCGGGCTTGGCCGGAGGCGGCGCATCGGCCTGCGTCCCCGGTGGCGGCGTTGTGGCGGCCGGCGGCGCCTCGCCCGGCTTGGCCGGAGGCGCCGCGGCGGCTTGGCTCCCCGGCGGCGCGGGCGGCGGCGGCGGTGGCGCCTGCCATTGAGCGAAGCAATCGACGAAATGCTCGGCGTGGCAGTTCTTGAGCAGGTCGCGCGCCGCCGGCGCGGCGACCACCGGCTGAGCTGGCGCCACCGGGACCGGCGGCGGCTGCACCAGAGGCGCCCCCTGGGCCTGGGCGTCCCCGGCGCTCCCTGAACACAGGGTCCAGATCGCCAGTACGGCCGCCAGGTTTCGGTTCACCGGTTTCCTCCTGCAGGCAGGGACCGCACTCAGCGCGGGTGGTAGTCGTAGCGGTGTTCGAAGCGGGCGAGATCGGCGGCATCGAGGGCGACGGCGAGCTGTGCCATGCCGTCATCGCCATCCTGGCGGTCAAGCACTTCGCCACGGTGATAGAGCCAGGCCAATGCCGCGCCGTCACCCAGCGGTACCGCCAATGTCACCACGCTGCGCGCCGCGGTCATCCGGCGGTCGAGCAGATTGGTCAGTGCATCAAACCCCAGGCCGGTCCGGGCCGAGACCAGGCAGGCGTGGTCGTCGCGATTGCGTCGCAGCTGGGCCTCGGCGGCCCCCCGACTGATCGGGTCGAGCAGGTCGGCCTTGTTGAGCACTTCGACCAGGCGCGGGTCGCTTGCCGGGTCGATACCAAGATCGCCCAGCACCGCGTTGACATCCAGGCACTGCGCTTCGCTGTCGGGATGGGCGATGTCGCGGACGTGGAGGATGATATCGGCGGCTTCGACCTCTTCCAGGGTCGCCCGGAAGGCCGCAACCAATTGGGTCGGCAGCTCCGAGATGAAGCCGACGGTATCGGACAGGATCAGCTTGCGCCCGCTCGGCAGCTCGATCGCCCGCATGGTCGGGTCGAGCGTGGCGAACAGCATGTCCTGGGCGAACACCGTCGCCCCGGCCAAGCGATTGAACAAGGTCGATTTGCCGGCGTTGGTATAGCCGACCAGAGCAACCACCGGGTAGGGCACGCGTTCGCGCGCCTTGCGATGAAGGCCGCGGGTGCGGCGCACGTCTTCCAGTTCGCGCTTGATCTTGAGAATGCGGTCGCCGATCAGCCGGCGGTCGAGTTCGAGCTGGGATTCGCCGGGACCGCCCAGGAAGCCGAAGCCGCCGCGCTGACGTTCCAAATGGGTCCACGACCGCACCAGCCGGGAACGCTGATAGGTCAGCGCCGCCAGCTCGACCTGAAGCTGGCCCTCGCGGGTGCGGGCTCGGGCGCCGAAGATTTCCAGGATCAGACCGGTGCGGTCGATCACCTTGGCTTTCAGCGCGCGTTCCAGATTCCGTTGCTGGATCGGCGACAGCGCATGGTCGACGATCACCACGGTAATTTCCTGCTCCTCGATCGTCGCGGTCAGGCGCTCGACCAGGCCGCCGCCAAGCAGGGTCGACGGCGACGGCCTTGTGACCTTCACCGCCTCGGCACCGACGACGTCAAGCCCGATCGCGGCGGTCAGACCGACCGCCTCGTCGAGCCGGGCTTCCGGCGTACGCCGGGCTTCTACGGCCGTGCGCAGGACTGGTGAAATGACCAGAGCGCGGCCAGCCGTCTCGGACGACCGGCCATGGCTCGGTTCCAGGGCGTCACTCGTGGTCGGATTCCTTCGGCGGTTCGAACAACTGGATCGGATGGGCTGGCATTACAGTCGATATCGCATGCTTGTAGACCAGCTGGGAATGAGCATCGCGGCGCAGCAGGACCGAGAAGTTATCAAACCAGGTGATGATCCCCTGCAGTTTGACCCCATTGACTAAAAACACCGTGACCGGCGTCTTGTTCTTGCGGACGTTATTCAGAAACACGTCCTGCACGTTTTGTGCTTTTTCGGACATCTCTACTTGCCCTTCGGTTAAATGTTCTTGGGGCGCCGCTTCGGCACCCGGTTGCCCGCACCCGTCTCAGCCGAACTCGGTCGCTCGGGCGGCCACGGCAGCAACGCATATGGTGTCGCCAAGCTGACGCACCAAGGAACAAAGCGCAAGACAGCTTTCAAAACGAAGGGTCGGCGGATAGCGCGACTCCGGTGCGAAATCGCCGTCACCGACCAGCACCGGTACGCAGGCCGTCCCGTGGGCGCATTCCATGTCGATCTCGGCATCGCCGACAAACCAGGTCTCGCCCATGGCAGGACTGCCCAGGCTGATCCCGGCCGGTGCCAGCGCCAGCGCCACCGGCGCCGGATCGGGCTTGTCGGCTGCGGCATCAGCCGCTCCGACCAATTGTCCGAAATAGCCGGTCCAGCCGAGTGCCGCCGCCTCGGCACGAAGGAAGCTGCCGGTCTTGTTGCTGACCACCGCCTGGTAGATGCCACGCTCGGCGCAATCGCGCAGCAACGCCTCCGCACCCGGCAGCGGCCGCAAGCCGTCGAGGTGATGGGTGCGGAAATGGTCGTAGAAAATGTCCCGAGCCTCCTGCCAGCGTTCACCGAACCGCTCGGGAAAGCTGTCGCGCAGCGACTTGCGCAGGCGGGCCTGGGTCTCGGCCCTCGTCCACGGTGCCTGCCCCATCGCCACCAGGGTGACGTTGAGTGCCGCGTGGATCGAGCCCCAATTATCCGCCAGCGTATTGTCCCAGTCGTAGAGCACCGCCCGCGGCAGCCGCACCGGCAGGGTCATGAGGGCTGCCCGCACACCACCTCGAAATAGGCGCTGCGCAGCCGGCGTGCCACCGGGCCGGGCTTGCCGTCGCCGATCGCGCGGCCGTCGATCCGGGTGATCGGCATGGCAAATGTGGTTGCGGAGGACAGGAAGGCTTCGCGCGCAGCATAGGCCTCGGCGACGCTGAAACGCCGGATCTCGACCTTTATGCCCGCGGATTCGGCGAGGGTGAGCATCGAGGCGCGGGTGATCCCGGCCAGAATCAGGTGATCGGTCTGGCGGGTGACCAGCGTGCCGTCTGCGGTGACGATCCAGGCATTGCTCGAGCAGCCTTCGTTGACCATACCGTCGCCATCGACCTGCCAGGCCTCAAAAGCGCCAGCCTCGACCGCCTGCTGCTTGCCGAGCACGTTGGGCAGCAAGGCAACCGATTTGATATCCCGGCGCAGCCAACGGATATCAGGTATGGTGATCACCGAGACGCCGTTTTCCAGCTGCGCCGGGGTCGCGAATTTGCCCACGTCACGGGTAGTCATGACCAGGGTCGGCCGAGCGTTTTTGGGAAACTTGAAGTCGCGCGGCGCGACGCCGCGGGTGATTTGGAGGTAGATATGGCCGTTGCGCACGCCGTTGCGCCGGATCAATTCGCGCATGATCAGGTCGAGCACGGCGAGCGTGACCGGCATCGCCATCCGAAGTTCGCCCAACGAGCGCAGCAGCCGGGCGATGTGGCCCTCGCGGTCGACCATCCGACCCTCGACCACGCCGACCACCTCGTAGACGCCGTCGGCGAACTGGAAGCCGCGATCCTCGATATGCACCCGCGCTTGCGGGTGGGGCAAGTAGCGGCCGTTGACATAAGCCCATCGAGCCATGGCGATACGCTTTCTCCGGGGCAATAAGATTGCTGGTCAATAAGCTTCGGCTCAGAAGAATTCAAGGCGAACCGCGAAAATCTTCTCAACCTTACGGATCTGACCCGCCGCCGCCAGAATGATCACCCGATCCTTGGGCTTGATCACCAGAGTCGGTTTGGGGATCATAACGTCGTCGCCGCGGATCACCGCCCCGATGATCACCCCAGACGGCAACTTCACGTTTTTCAGCGGGGTATTGAGCAGGGTTGACGTTTCAAGGGCCTCGGCCTCGATCACTTCGGCGAAACCGTCGCGCAGGCTATGCACCGCCCGGATCCGGCCGCGCCGGACGTGCTGGAGGATGGTCGAAACCGTAATCGCGCGCGGGCTGACCACGGCGTCGATGCCGAGATTGCTGACCAGCGGCGAATACTGGGTCTTGTTGATCAGGGTGATGGCGCGCTGGCAGCCGTAGCGCTTGGCCAATAGCGAGGCCAGAATATTGACCTCGTCGTCATTGGTCACCGCGACCACGGTTTCGGTCGAGCGGACATTGGCCTCTTCCAGGATATCCGGGTCGAGCGCGTCGCCGTGCAGGACCATGCTGCGGCTGAGACGCTGGGACACCAGCTCGGCGCGCGGCCGGTTGACCTCGATCAGGCGCGCGGTGACCTGGGGCGATTTGGCCTCGATCTCCTCGGCCAGAAACAAGCCGATATTGCCGCCGCCCAGAATGATGATCCGGCGCGCCTCGGATTCCTCGTGGCCGAACGCTGCCATGGCGCGGGTGACGTGGCCGGTCTCGCAAACGAAGTAGACCTCGTCGCCGGGCAGCATCTGATCATCGCTGGTCGGGATGATCGCGCGATCGTTGCGCACGATCGCCACCACTTCGATGTTGAGATCAGGAAACAGCCCGGTGAGCTGGCGCAAAGGCGTGTGCAGGATCGGGCAGTTCGCCGAGCACAAGACGCCGATCACCCGCACCTTGCCATCAGCCAGCGGGATCATATCGAAAGCGCCCGGCACCTGGAGCCGCCGGGCGATGCCGCGGGCGACCTCGATCTCGGGCGAAATAATGACATCGATCGGCAGTCGGTCGCGGTTGAACAACTCGGCCCATTGCGGCTTCAGATAGCTCTGATTGCGCACCCGCGCTATCTTGGTCGGAATTTTGAACAGGACATGGGCGACCTGGCAGGCCACCATGTTGACCTCGTCGGCCAGGGTCACGGCAATGATCATGTCGGCATCGGCGGCGCCGGCCTGGTCGAGGGTATCCGGATGGGAGGCGAACCCGACCAGAGCCTGAACGTCCAGAGTCTCGCCGATCTTTTCGATCAGTGCCGGCGACTGGTCGACGACGGTTACGTCGTTGCCTTCGGAGGCAAGATAGCGGGCGATATTCGAGCCGACCTGGCCGGCCCCGCAGACGATCACCTTCATGGCGTCAGGCCCCAGCTCCCCAGACTGCACCCGGAGCCGAGGCCCCGACCGAAGCCTCGGCTTTTATCACCGCAAACGCCGACGACCAAGCCCGGCGATCGCGGGGCACCGTGGCGGCGGGCGGGGGCGGCGGGCGGGGGCGGCAGGCGGGGGTGGCGAGCCGGGGGCGGCGAAAGCGGAATAATGCCCAACGCGGCGATTCTGCCGTCGGAGAATTCTTGCTAAGCTCTTTGAAACCAAGACCGGTCAGGTCTCCGATTGGGACGGGGACGGATTTGACCCGAGATCGGTCTGAACCGGGGGAGGAAGACATGATCCGGCATCCACTGGGGTGGGCCGCGAAAGGCGGCAGGTGCCTGCTGCCTCCCGGACCGGCGATCATCCTGGGCCTGATGGCGTTTGTGGCGGCCGTGGCACTGCTCTCCCCGGCAAGCGCCGTGGCGCGGGAATTCCGCGCCGCCGATACCCAGTCGGCCGATTATCCCACGGTTCAGGCGCTCGAATTTCTCGGCCGCCTGGTCGCCGAGCGCTCGGGTGGCCGCCACTCGGTCCGGGTATTCCATTCCCGCCAGCTCGGCGAGGAGAAGGAGACCATCGAGCAGACCAGGGTCGGCGCGATCGATCTCAACCGGTCGAACGTTGCGCCGTTCAGCGGCGTTGTCCCGACCGCCGCGGTCACCGCCCTGCCCTTCCTGTTCCGCTCGCCCGAGCACCTGCATCGCGTGCTCGACGGCCCGATCGGCGCGGAAATCCTGGCGGCGTTCGAGCCTCACGGCTTCATCGGCCTGTGCTTTTACGACTCCGGCGCGCGCAGCTTCTATACCCGCGGCCAAGCGATCCGAACCGTCGCCGACCTCAAAGGCCGGCGGATCCGGGTCCAGCAGTCGGACCAGATGGTCGCCCTGGTCCAGGCGCTGGGCGCGGTCGCGGTTCCCCTGCCCTATGGTCAGGTCGGCACCGCGCTGGGCACCGGCATCATCGACGGTGCGGAAAATAACTGGCCGTCCTATTTCGAGACCGGCCATTTCCGCTACGCCAAGTCCTACACCCTGACCGAACACACCATGAGCCCCGAGGTTCTGGTGATGTCGAAGAAGGCGTGGGACGAGTTGTCGGGTCCGGATCGCGCGATGTTCCGCCAGGCCGCGGCCGAGTCCGCCGGCTATATGCGCAAGCTCTGGCAGGCACGGGAGCAGGACGCCATCGCCGCGGTGACCAAGGCCGGCGCCAGCGTGATCGAGGTCGACAAGCAGCCTTTCATTGATGCCATGACGCCGGTCTACGACCGCTTCGTGGTCAGCCCCGAAACCAGGGATCTGGTTCGGCGTATTCAGGCCGTGCCCTGAATGATCGTTCCGCCGCCCCCGGCGCCAGCACAGACCGTCCTGCGGGAGGCGCCCGGACAGCAACCCGAGACTGTGCGTATCCGCGGGCAGGCGCGGACCCGGCTGATCCGGTCGGTGCCGGTCGGCTGGCGGCTGTCGCTGATGGTCGCGCTCAACGCCGTGGTCATCGTCATTTTCGGTGCCTTGATCTGGGGTGCCGGACAAGTCGTTCAACGCCAATGGGACGAGTTGCATCGGGTCCGCGAATTCGACCGCCTGTTCGTGCGCATCGACAGCGAGGTCGGCCGGCTGCAGAGCCTGATCCATCGCTACTTCAACGCGCCGACGCCTGAGGTTCTGGCCGAAATCGCCCGCCGGCGCGGCGAATTGCTGGCGCGCCTGGAGGGCATGCGGCTGCCCGGCGACGAGTTCGCCGACGAGCTCTATCGACTGACCTTGACGTCGCGGCGGTTTCTCGCCGGCTTCGATGCCCTGAAAACGGTCAACGACCGCATCCGGCAAACCTATGACCAGTCGATCCTTGGTTCGGCCCGCGACATGGCCGGACTCTACTCCATCCTCGACAATGCGGCGCGAGGCATCGACGGGCTGCTGTGGCCATCGCTCAGCCAGTCACGGCAACTGTTTTCCGAGGCCCTGCTGGCGGTCGACGCGTTCTACCTGGGCAACGACCGCACCGCGGCGGCCGTCGCCGAGCATAATCTCAACACCATCGTCAATACCGTGCCGGTCATGCAGGACCTCGCCGCCGACGATCTGCAGCGGGCGGCGCTGACGGCGCTGGAGGATCGCGGCCGAACCTTGCTGCAGGGCCTGCGCCGGCTGTCCCGCGACTTCGAAGAGTCCCAGAACGTCATCCTGGTCCAGGAAATCGATGGCGGCCAGGCGGCAATGGCGGCGCTGATCGACCACCTGATCGGCCAGAATCGCGCCCGTGAGGCGGCGGTGCAGAGCCGCTTCGACGTTGTGGTTGCCGAGATCGCGACGTCGATCGCGGCGGTCGGAACCGGCTTCCTGCTGATCAGCGTTCTGGTCAGCCTGATCATCGGCCACAGCATCCGGCGCCCGCTGAGCGGCCTGATGGAGGAGATGGCGGCGATCGCCGGCGGCGACTACGAGCGGCGGATCGCCGGCATCGACATCCGCGACGAAATCGGCGCGATGGCACGCTCGCTGACGATCTTCAAGGACAACGCCATTGCCAAGCGCCGCATCGAGCACGAGCGTGAAGCCCAGGAGCGGCGCTGGCGCACCATCCTGGAGGCCAGCCCGGTCGGCATCTCGATCGTCTCCCGCCTGGGCTTCCAACGCATCTACAGCAACCCGGAATTCGATCGCCTGATCGGCGTCACGGACCACGGCGAGGCCGCCGGCCAGACCATTTCGACCACCTTCGCCGACCCTGCCGACGCCGAACGGCTGCAAGAGCTCGCCTCCCGCGAGGGCCGGATCAGCGGGCTGGAAGTGGCCAGACGGCGAGCCGACGGCACGTTGTGGTGGTCGCTGCTGGAGCTTCGCGAAATCGAGATCGACGGCCGCGACTGCTTCATCGTCTGGCACTACGACGTGACCGCAAGGCGCCGTCAGCAGGAGGAAACCCGCGCCGCCAAGGAGCGCGCGGAGAATGCCCTGGACGAATTGAAGGTCACCCAGCGCAGTCTGGTCCAGGCCGAGAAAATGGCATCGCTGGGCGGTCTGGTCGCCGGCATCGCCCACGAGATCAACACCCCGGTCGGCACCACCCTGACCGCAGCTTCGCTGCTCGCCGACGAGACGGCCGCGATCACCCGCCTGTTCGGCGACGGCACGATCCGGCGCTCCGATTTCGAGAAATTTCTCGGTCGCGCCGGCGATATAACCCAGCGGATCATGATCAATTGCGAGCGTGCCGCCGAGCTGATCCAAAGCTTCAAGCAGGTCGCGGTCGACCAGACCTCCGACGAGCGGCGCAGCTTCAATCTTGCCGCCTATATCCGCGAGATTCTGCTCAGTCTGGGGCCGCGTCTGAAGAAGACCCGGCTCGAGGTTGCGGTGGACTGCCCGGACGACCTCACCCTCAACGCCTATCCCGGACTGTTCGCCCAGGTGCTGACCAATTTCGTGATCAATTCCCTGGTCCATGGCTATGATCCGGATCAACCGGGAAAGCTGACCATTTCGGTCTCGCGTCCCGTTCCGGACCAGATCCTGCTGGTCTACCGCGACGACGGCAAGGGGATTGCGCCGGAACATCTGAGCCGGGTGTTCGATCCCTTCTTCACCACCAATCGCAGCGGTGGCGGTACCGGGCTCGGGCTCAACATTGTCTACAATATCGTCCGGCAAAAGCTGAAGGGCGACCTGTCGGTCGCCAGCGAACTGGGACAAGGCGCGGTCTTCACCCTGCGCTTCCCCCCTGAGGCCTGAGGGGTCAGGCGCGAGATGACGTCGAGAGCGGGATCGGCCGCGGTTCCCGGTCCCGCTGACCAGTCAAAGTTTGACTTTTGCTAAAATTCAGTGATTCTATTGTCGTCCGCTTTGTTGGCTGCAGCCGGCGCCGCGGGCACCAGCGTTCGGCACGATCGTTCGGGCGATAAGCAATAGCCACCAAATGAAAGTCAGGGCGAGGCTGTTCGATATGGTCACCGGCAATGGTCGGCAGCCGGTCAGGAAGTGGCCCGCTATTGATCAATTTTGTCCGAAAACTTGGTCAGTTCGAGCAACGGAGGCATGCCATGATGCGGCGAACAAAATTCCGCTCTGCCGCTTGGCTGGCAATTCTGGTGACGGCGGCCCCGCTCTCGGCGGCGACCGTGATCGCGCTGGCTGGCGGCGAGGTCAGAGCGGGTGAGGTCAACTTCTTACCGGCCAATCCCTCGAAGGAAGATTGGCTGAAGGCGCTGGACAGCACCCGACCCACGGCGCCGAGGCTGACGATACCGCCGTCCCGTCACAGCCGGTCGGGCCGGGTGATCAACGACATGAGAAATTTACAGATCGGCAACCCCGAACGGGTGGCCATGCCGGCGGCTCCCGGCCACCGGGTCGAACGCGAGGCCGAACCGGCGCCGTCGGTCGCGCCGGCCCCCCCTGAACCGACGCCCCAGCCCGCTGAGCCCGGCGCATCCGCCGGCTCTCCATCGACCGGCTCTGGGTCGGCCGGGCCTGCGGTTGCGGTCCGAATCACCTTTGGCTTCGACGGCAGCGAGATCCGTTCCGAGTGGTACGGCACGCTCGATACCCTGGCCCAGGCGATGCTGGAAAGAGCCGCCGAGGCGCCGATTCTGCGGATCGAAGGGCATACCGATGCCTCCGGCACCGCAGAATACAATTATCGGCTCTCGGTGCGCCGCGCCGCCGCAGTCAAACGGTATCTGGTCAACCGGGGGGTGTCCGGCGCCACTCTGGTGGCGGTCGGCAAAGGCGAGAGTGAATTGCTGCCGAACCTCGCGCCGAACGCGGCCGATAACCGCCGGGTCCAGTTTGCGCTCCAATAGACCGTCGCACGCCGATGGCAGGGCCGCCCGCTGGCGGGCAGGTTGACCCCGGTACCAGGCGCCGTCGCGGGTCGTGGGCGCGGAACGGCGACCCGCCGAACGCGAAATCCGGGGTGGACTTCCCGCCTCATCATTCCCATTAACAGGGCGGCGCCCCTTCCAGGGCAGGCCATTGAACCCGCGCGCGGCGACCACGGTCACCCGCGCATGTTGTCCGGTTTACCTTTCGGAGAGTTCGATGTCGAAGCCCGTCCGCGGCTGGCTCCTGGTGGCCGCCCTGCTGGCCATCCCGCTCCTCGCACGGCCCGCCGCCGCCGAGGAGATCGGCTGTGTCACCACCGCCTGGAAGCTGATCGGTGCCAACCACCGCATCTGCATCGAGGCCTATGACGACCCCAAGGTCAAGGGCGTCGCCTGCCATCTGAGCCAGGCCCGCACCGGCGGGCTGGCCGGCAGCTTCGGACTGGCCGAAGACCCGTCCCGATTCTCGATCGCCTGCCGCCAGGTCGGCCCGATCGAGCTGCCCGACAAGCTGCCCGACCAGGAAGTCGCCTTCAGCGCCGACACCGCAATTTTCTTCAAGGAAACCCGAATCGTCCGCCTGGTCGACCGCAAACGCAATACGCTGGTCTATCTCGCCTACAGCACCCGGCTGATCGAAGGTTCGCCGATGAACAGCATTTCCACGGTCCCGATCATGCCGTGGGGCAAGTAAGGGCTCGGCCCGCGAAAAATCGGGAACCGGATGGGCACCGGTCGGCGTCCATCCGTCCCGCGGCGGCAAACCCGCCGGGCATTCCCTGGCGGGAGGTTCGGTATCGGCAGGCTGAACTCGTCCGCCAGGTATCCGGAAGGAACCGACAGGAAATCCCGCATGGACTTTCCCGCGACACTATCATTCCCCGAACGGGAGCCTTGATCCTCCCCCGGACGGGGAGTCTTGCTCGCCCTGCTACACGATCCGGCATTGGCCTCACCTGCTCACTCCGATTAGCGTGACGGCTAAGGCCCGCCCGCTATCTCAAATTCGGTCCTGGATCTGCCTGCTCTGGAAGGAACTGGGTTGCCGGCGGGCGCAGTAAAGAAGGGATTTTTCAGTGAGCATACATAAATTAAAGAATATGGCTTACGCCGCCGCAATTTCATTGGTGGCAGCGTTGATAGCTTTTCTGGTTTTCTTGTTTGGCGGCGTCTACTCCGGCGTGGACACCCGCTCCGCATTAGGGGCTGTAGCATTTTTTTCTTTTGTGTTCGTTTTCGCCGCACTGACCCGCGGAGCGCTGGTTTGTATTGAGCCTGCCGCCCTCTGTCGAAGAATTTTGATCCAGCAGACCTCGATCTATATGATCGCGCTGCTTACCAGCCTGAGCTGGCGAACCGCCCTTGCTAAAGTATTCTTCATTGCCGCTGCCGCCGCACTCGCGTGTCTGGCCGGACCGCGCCGACCACTCTTTCCGGTCTGACTCCCCCGTGCCACTTCGCCGCAGCGGCAAGAGGCAGCATTCGGCCGCGCTCCCAGGGCGGCCCCCTGCCGGCTTTCGGGAGCACGAATCCCGTTCAGCGGCCGCGGGCGCCGCAACTGGTACCGGAGGGTGTTCCCAGCGTCTCGGGCACGCTGATATGTATTGCGGGGAATGAAGATCGGCGGGAGGGGGCGATGGCGGGGATTGGCATCAGCGTGACGCGGCAGCTGCTGGTCGTCTGTCTCTGGGCGGTGCTGGGGCTGGCGCTGGGCGGGAGTCCGGTGCTGGCCGGAGGCGGCGCAGCAGGCGGTCTGCCCGGCCTGCCCGCTGCGGCGCCGGCCGCCGAAACACCGGCGCCGCCTGCCGCCCTGGACAGCGAGATCAAGCTGCTGGTCGGGCTGCTCAGCGATCCCCGCCTGCGCCAGTGGCTCGACGAGCAAGCCCGGCGCGGAGCGGTGGCCAGCGGCAGCGCCGGGGCGCAGGGCGGCGAGGCCGACTTGTCGGGCGGATTAAAGCCGATCGTCGAGATGATCCAGAAGCACATCGCCGACCAGGTTCACGCGATCGAAGTGCTGCCCGTCGAATACGCCTTCGCCCTCGACATCTGGGAGGCTGAAGGCGCCCATGAAGTGCTCGAGCAGTCGCTTCTGTTCGTCGGAATTTTCCTCGCGGTCGGGGTCGGCGCCGAACTGCTGTTCCGTCGCCTGGTGCGGGACGTCTGGTTGCGCATCCTGGCCGCGCCCCGGGGCGACTGGAAAGCGACGCTTGGCCGTACCGCAATGCGCGGCCTGCTCAACCTGTTTTCGGTCGGACTGTTCGCCGTCGGCTCGGTCGGCACCTTTCTGATCTTTCACTGGCATCCGATCCTCGAACTGTTCGTGGTCAGCTTCCTGAGCGCGGTGATCATCATCCGGCTGTTCGAAGTGGTGTCCAGCTTCGTCCTGGCGCCCCATGCGGCCTGCGTCCGCCTGGTCCCGGTCGACACCCCCCTGGCGATGGTGCTGCACCGTTGGGTGCTGGCGCTGGCGGTGGTCGGCGCCTCGGGCTTCCTGTTCTGCCAGGCACTGCTCGAGCTGGGCTTTCTGCGTTCTGCCCACGAATTGCTGGTCAGTCTGATCGGATTGGTCCTGTCGGCGATGCTGATCACCATGATCTGGCACACCCGCGGCCGGGTCGCGGCGCTGTTCCGCAATGAGGTCGGCGATCACGTCCTCGGCGCCCCGGAAGTCGGCGCCCCGGAAGTCGGCGACCGGAGCATCGACGATCAGAGTGCCGACGAGGCCGGCAGACGCTTTCGCGCCAACCTCGCCGACCTCTACCCGATCGTCGGCACCCTGGTGATTCTCGCGGTCTGGGGGCTATGGGTGATCGGCGCCTGGGCCCTGATGTGGAGCCTGATCATCGTGGTCGCCTTGCCGCTGGTGCTGGCGGCGTCACGCGCGGTGATCGGCACCGTCATGGCCAGTCCGGCCACGGACCCGGATGACGATGCCGGCGACGACGGCGCCGCGGTCTATCGACCGATCCTGCTGCGCGCGGTCACCGTTCTCGCGGTGCTGAGTGCGATGTTCGCCTTCGTGCTGGCCTGGCGGGTCAACCTGCCGATGCTGGCCCAGCCGGGCTCGCCCTGGGCCGGGATCGTACGCTCGGCGTTCAACGTCATCTTGACCCTGCTGGTCGCCGATCTGGTGTGGAAATGGGTCAACACCGTGATCGACCGCCGGCTCAAGCGCCATCAGCCGGCGCTGGGCGCCCACGGGTTGCCCGACGAGGGCGGCGGCATGGTCGATGAGGGCGCCCGTCTGCGCACCCTGCTGCCGCTGGTGCGCAATGTGATCATGGTCGTGTTGCTGCTGATGGTGGTGATGATCGTGCTGTCGTCGCTCGGCGTCGATATCGGCCCATTGCTCGCCGGCGCCGGCGTGGTCGGTCTGGCGATCGGCTTCGGCGCCCAGGCGCTGGTGCGCGACATCGTGTCGGGCATCTTCTTCCTGGTCGACGATGCCTTCCGGGTCGGCGAATACATCGAAATCGGCAATCTGCGCGGCACCGTCGAGGCGATCTCGATCCGCTCCTTGCGCCTGCGCCACCACCGCGGCGCCATCCACACCCTGCCGTTCGGCGAAATCCGCTCGATGACCAATTACAGCCGCGACTGGATCATCATGAAGCTGGAATTCCGCGTGCCGTTCTCGACCGACCTCAACCTGGTCAAGAAGATCGTCAAGAAGGTCGGCGCCGAACTTTCCGCCCATCCCGAATACGCGCCCCACATCCTGGAAACCGTCAAATCCCAGGGAGTACGCCGGATGGAGGAATTCAATATGGTGGTCGGGGTCAAATTCATGACCAAGCCCGGCGAACAATGGGTGATCCGCCGCGAGGTCTACCAGCGCATCCTGCTCGCCTTCGAAGCCGCCGGGATTCGGCTGGCCTCGCGCAACGTCGTGGTCGAGGTCACCGGCGAACGCCCCTCGATCGAAGACATCGACCGCATCGCCGCCGCCGCAATCGACGCCACCGAGCGTCCGCCAAGCCTGAAGGCGGCGACCGCCTGAGGGCGGTCCGACCACGCCCTTACCAAACGCGGAGCGCCGCAACCACGACCGCCAAGATCGCCAGCGCCAGCCATAGCGGCCCCAGTTCGAAGCGGCGGCGGCGGGCGCTGGCCTCGTCCAGCAGCTTGACGGTTTCGGGGTGCAGCCGCAGACCGTGGCCGGCCAGCATTTCGGCGCTGCGTTCGAGTTCGCGCATCACGGCGGGCAGGCGGCGGATCGCGCCGACCATCGCCTCGACCTCGTCGAGCATGCGCGCCTCGGGGCCACGGTTCTCGCGCATCCACTCCTCGATCAACGGCCGCGCCAGCTCCCACATATTGACGCTGGGGTTGAGGATGCGCCCAACCCCTTCGGCGGTCAGCATGCTCTTCTGGAGCAAGAGCAGTTGCGGCTGGGTCTCCATGTCGAACTGTTCGGTCACCGCGAACAGCTGGGCCAGCAGCCGGCCGACCGAAATCTCGTTGAGCGGCTTGTTGAGCAAGGGCTCGCCGATTGCGCGGGCAGCCTGGGTGAAATCGTCGATCGAATGATGCGCCGGCACATAGCCGGCCTGGAAATGGACCAAGGCCACCCGCCGGTAGTCGCCGGTCAGGAAGCCGACCAGCATGTCGGCAAGGTAGGTCCGGGTGGCGCGGTCGAGCCGGCCCATGATGCCGAAATCGACCGCGGCGATCCTGCCGTCATGGTTGACGAACAGATTGCCGGGATGAAGGTCGGCGTGGAAGAAGCCGTCGCGGAACACCTGGTTGAAGAAGGCGGCCGAGGCCATTGCCAGGATGCGATCGGGATCGAAGCCGGCCTTGCGGATGCGCTCGACCTCATCGACCTTGATGCCGCGAATCCGCTCGATCGCCAGCACCCGCTGGGCGGTGCGGTCCCAATCGATCTTGGGGATGACGAATTCGGGGTCGCCCTCGAAATTATCGCCGAACTCCGACGCCGCCGATGCCTCGAGCCGCAGGTCCATCTCGACCCGGGTGGTGCGCTCGAACATATCGACGATTTCGGTCGGCTTCAGCCGCTTCAGCGCCGGCTGCGCCATCAGGGCGAACTCGGCCAGCCAGCGGAACAGATCGACATCGCGGCGGAAGCCATGCTCGATGCCGGGCCGCAGCACCTTGACCGCGACTTCGCGGCCATCGGCGGTCACCGCAAAATGAACCTGGGCGATCGACGCCGCCGCCACCGGGGTATCATCGAAGCTCTGGAACAGCACCGAGATCGGCCGACCGAGCTGGGTCTCGATGATCGCACGGGCTTGCTCGGCGGGAAAGGGCGGCAGCCGGTCCTGCAACTGGGCCAGATCGATCGCGATCTGGTCGCCGACCAGATCGGAGCGGGTCGACAGCAGCTGCCCCAGCTTGATGAAGGTCGGTCCGAGTTCGCGCAACGCCGCCGCCAGGCGCTGACCCGGCCGGCCGGGCACGCCTTTGCGCGAGAGCAGGCGGCCGAAGAACGCCAGTCCGGGCAGCACGTCGCGCAGTTCGGCCAGGAACAGCGCGTCATGCCGGGCGAGCGTTCGCCCGATCACGAACAGGCGGAAGAGATTGCGGGCGGTGCGGATCATGGGGGCCAGACACGGAGCGCCGGGAACGCCGGCTCAAAAAAACGGACCGGGCCGGCGGCGCCGCTGCCAAGCGGACCCCCTGCCCTCGGCCAGGTCAGCCTTCAAAGGCGCCAGGCCGTATGGATCGCGGCGATGCCGCCGGACAAGTTGGTGTGGCGCACCCGCGCGAAGCCCGCCGCCGCAATGCGCTGGCTCAGGCTCTCCTGGTCGGGAAACTGGCGGATGCTCTCGACCAGATAGCGATAGGACTCGGCATCGCCGGTAACCAGGCGGCCGAGCCAGGGCACCATGGCAAACGAATAGGCGTCATAAGCTTCGCGAAAACCTGGAATCACCACCCGGCTGAACTCCAGGCAAAAGAACCGTCCGCCGGGCTTCAGCACCCGCCGCGCTTCGGCCAGTGCCAAGTCCATATGGGTGACGTTGCGCAGGCCAAACGCGATGCTATAGATATCGACCGAGCGGCTGGCGATCGGCAGTGCCTCGGCATCGCCGACGCTCCAGCCGATCCCCTCAAGCCGACCACGGTCGATCGCGCGGTCGCGCCCGACCTCGACCATCGAAGGATTGATGTCGCAGACCAGCGCCGGACCGCCGCCCGCGGCACGGAATGCCATCGCGACATCGCCGGTACCGCCCGCGACATCAAGCAGCACCATGTCGGGACGCGGTCGAATCTGGTTGATCAGGGCAGCCTTCCACAGCCGGTGGATGCCGCCTGACATCAGATCGTTCATCAGATCGTAGTGACCGGCGACGCTGTCGAACACCGCGCGTACCATCCCCGCCTTGGCCTCGGGATCGATCTCGCGGTAGCCGAACCAGCGCGCCTCGGGCGCGTCACTGCTCTTTTGGTCGTCGTCTTTTAGGTCGCTCATGGCGGCGCAAGATAACCGGTTCCAAACCGGCTGGCCAGCCCGCCTTGCCACGCAAGCCGCTGACGATGCCCGAGTGTGGCATGATATGTACCCTGGACCAGCCCGGAAGGATCGCATCGATGCGACTGACCGCCGAACAGGCCGAAACCATCCGCCGCTGCGCCCGCGAGGCGTTCGGGCCGGCGGTGGTGGTGCGCCTGTTCGGTTCGCGGGTCGACGACAGCCTGCGTGGCGGCGACATCGACCTGCATCGGGAAATCCCCGTGCCGGCCGACTGGCAAGCTGCCCTCGACACGTTTCACTTCGCCCTGTTCAAGGCCTTCGACGAGCGCAAGATCGATACCATTCTGCATCGAACCGGCGAGCCCTTGGCACCGATCGACAGAATCGCCCTGCAAACCGGGATCGTGCGCCACTCCGGTGGATGCGGAGGCAGTGCCGTGACGATGAAAAGAAAAGGCGGCAAAGACCAGGACCTTATCCTGCTGCACTTCAGCACTCTACGGCCGCTGGTTGAGAGCCTCAGGCGGGCACGAGACCGCTTGACCTGCCTCGGCCCCTTGGATGGGGCGCGTTTGAACGCGCTCGACGACGACGACGCGGCCTGGATCGACGCCTTCATCCAGCGCTTCTGCAAGTTGCAGGACCTAGTCGGCAAGACTCTGTTCCGCGACATCTTGACCTTCGATCTGATGGATGTTCCGGTATCAATGCTCGATGTTGTTGCTGCAATGGAACAACGATCAATTATCGGGTCTGAGGCGGCGTGGATCCGCCTTCGTGACCCCCGCAATGCCTTCACACGTATCTATCCGGACCATGCTTCGGCAGCAGCACAGGCGCTGATGAACGCACGAGACCTCGCACCTCTGCTGATCGAGACCTGTGAGCGGTCTCGCCAATATCTGATCGCGCGCGGCCTTGTCGAACTGCGGGACATCGCGCCGCGAAACCGGTCGGACGCCTGATCCGCAATGCCTGAACTGCCCGAAGTCGAAACGGTGTGCCGGGGATTGGCGGCCCGGCTGGAGGGGCGGCGGCTGGTCCGAGTCGAGCTGCGCCGGCCCGATTTGCGCGAGCCGATCCCGGCCGGCTTCGCCGCCGCGGTACGGGGACGGCGGGTCGAAGCCATCCGACGGCGCGCCAAATACATTCTGATCCATCTCGACGGCGGCCCGGTAGTGATCGCCCATCTCGGCATGTCGGGACGGATGGTGATCAGCGACGGCCCCGCCCCGCCGCCGGGCCGTCACGACCATGTGGTGTTCGAGACCGATGACGGCGCCACCATCACCTTCAACGACGCCCGCCGCTTCGGCCTGCTGGATCTGACCTGCGAAGCCGCGCTGGCCGGTCATCCCCGTTTGGCCGGGCTGGGGCCGGAGCCGCTTGGGGCGGACTTCACCGGCGCCGCGCTGGCACTTGCCCTGCGCGATCGCCGCACCCCGATCAAGGCCGCCCTGCTCGACCAGCGCGTGGTCGCGGGGCTGGGCAATATTTATGTCTCGGAGTCGCTGTTCCATGCCGGCATCGACCCGGCGCGAATGGCCGCCAGCGTGCAGGGACGCCAGGCATCGCGCCTGGTTGCGGCAATCCGCCGCGTGCTCCGCGCCGCCATCGCCGCGGGAGGGTCCAGCCTGCGCGACTATGTCCAGGCGAACGGCGAACTCGGCTACTTCCAGCATTCCTTTGCGGTCTATGGCCGGACCGGTCAGCCCTGCCCCGGTTGCACCTGCGACCCCACCCTGACCGGTGGGATCGCCCGTCTGATCCAGGCCAACCGGTCGACTTTCTATTGTCCGCACCGCCAGCGCTGAGGTATCAGCACCGCCATGAGGCTTTCTTTCGCGTTCCTTCGGGCGGCGCTCATCGTGGCCGCTCTGGTCGGAGTCCCACCCGACGCCGAAAGCGGCGGGTCGCCTGGGGTACGGGTGGCGGCCGGCGACGGCTTCGTCGCCGGGATCGAGGACCTGCCGCTGATGCCCGGCCTGCATCCGGTTGCCGAGGAGAGCTTCGTTTTTACCAAGGCAGTCGGACGCATTGTCCATGCCGTGGCGCGCGGCACGGTCTCAACCGAGGCGGTCGCGCGTTTTTATGCCGAATCCGCCCCCCAGCTCGGCTGGCGTTCCCTCGGCAATCACCGCTTCACCCGCGACGGCGAAGTGCTGCGCCTGGAAATCCTGCCTGCCGCCAAACCGGGCAGCCCGAGGCTGACCACCGTCCGCTTCGATCTAAGCCCGGAGTAGCCTCTCGCGACATCTCCTGCCGCCGAAACCGGTGGCACCCCCTCCCGTCCTTGTCTCAGGCGGGCAACCGAAGATCCGGAGCTGGATTGAACATGGCATACGAAACCATCGTGGTCGAAACCCGCGGCGCGGTCGGCCTGGTCACGCTGAACCGCCCCAAAGCGCTGAACGCCCTGTCGGACAAGCTGATGACCGAGCTGGGCCAGGCGATCGACGGCTTCGAGGCCGACGACGCGGTTGGCGCGATCGTCATCACCGGCAGCGAACGCGCCTTTGCCGCCGGCGCCGACATCAAGGAGATGGCATCGTTCTCCTATATGGATTGTTACAAGGGCAACTTCATCACCCGCAACTGGGAGCGAGTCGCCAGCTGTCGCAAGCCGGTGATCGCTGCGGTCGCCGGCTATGCGCTGGGCGGCGGCTGCGAGTTGGCGATGATGTGTGATTTCATCCTGGCCGGCGAGAACGCCAAATTCGGCCAGCCCGAGATCACCCTGGGCATCATCCCCGGTGCCGGCGGTTCCCAACGTCTGACCCGTTTCGTCGGCAAGTCCAAGGCGATGGAAATGGTGCTGACCGGGCGCAATATGGATGCCGCAGAAGCCGAGCGCTGCGGCTTGGTCAGCCGGGTGCTGCCGGTGGCCGAACTGCTCGACGAAGCGATCAAGGTCGCCGAGCGGATCGCCAAGCTGTCCGCCCCGGTGGTGATGGTTGCCAAGGAATGTGTCAACCGCGCCTACGAAACCACCCTGGCCGAAGGGGTGCGCTTCGAGCGTCGGCTGTTCCACGCCTGTTTTGCCACAGAGGACCAGAAGGAAGGCATGGCCGCCTTCTCGGAAAAGCGCCAGCCCGACTTCAAGAATCGCTGATCGGGTTCCCGGACGCCGGCGCGCGGCGACAGGGGGGCGCGGTCGGATGGTACCCTGACCGCGCCGTTTTGCCGGCGCCGTTGCTGCAGTTTCATTACGATTATCCCGCTAAGCTGTTGATCGCCGAGTCGCCGTGTTTATGCCCACGGCGATTCGGTTCGCCTGGGCCACTGGCCGCGGGTGGATGAAGTTTCTGCGGGATTTGGCACCGGTGCGACGTGATGCGGGCTTGACCGCGAAATTACGCCGGCTGTATAAGGCTTGCTCGTTTTCGCCGAACAGAGCACTTCCGCCTAAGAGTGATCTGCCGATCAAGGGGTTATCAGTGGCCAACCACAAATCAGCCGAAAAGCGCCATCGCCAGACCGAGCGACGCACTGCGATGAATCGGGCTCGGGTCAGCCGCATCCGGTCGTTCGTCAAGAAGGTCGAAACGGCCATTGCCGCTGGCGACAAAGTGGCCGCCGACAGTGCCTTTAAGGAAGCCCAACCGGAACTCCAGCGCGGCGTGACCCGGGGCGTGCTGCATCGCAACACCGTTGCCCGCAAGCTGTCGCGGTTGTCGGCTCGGATCAAGACGCTTGGTGCATCGGCCGGCGAGGCATCGAACCCTTAATCGCCCCGGCTTTTTGCCGATTTCTCCACCTTTGACCTGATCGAACGCGGGCCGCCGCCGCGGGCGCGGTTTTTCTGTCGCCGAAATCTGGTTGGGACAGCGGCGCGGCCGGTTGCCGCACCGCACCCGACGGCTCCAGCCGAAATTACGCGGTTGGTCGGAGCTAAGCGGCTGGCATGACAGATTCTTTGCAAATTGGCTGCGGCTGTGGGCATTTTTTTGTGTTCCCATTATGTCCTATTGCCAGAGCAAAGCCAGGCGACTAAACTCCAATATCTCATGGGGCATTGGCGCCAGCCGCGCGTAAAATGCAAAGTAATTCTAGCTTTGCCTCCGAATTGGTTGCCTAAGTATTAGAACTCGGCGGAGGCATCTGAAAGCCTTTGCTTTGCACATTACAAAAGTGCCAAAAAAATCTGACAAATGACTTAATAAATACATGAATTAATCGGGAGGATATCATGTCATTATCTTGTTATCGGCTGACCATTCGATGTTGTGGCCAGGCCGTTTGTCGGCGCCGCTGATTATCCGGCAGCGATTCGGACAAGTCTGTTGGTGCGGCGCGTTGACCCCGGAACATCGGTTTGACGACACCGTGACAGCGACGAAACCATGACAGCGATGACTTTGACAGCGCGTTGACTTTGACGGCGACGACTTTCGAAATCGGACCTTGGCGCCAGGCTATGACGCCAATAGCCAAGAATGGCGGCATTTCCATATGCGTGATGCGGTGAGAGGATTGACCGGCATGTCGTTGGGTGCGTCACTTGACCAGAAGTGGGCCCGCATTTGCGGCAAGCTTAAGGATGAGGTCGGTGAAACAGCCTATCGCAACTGGCTGAAACCGCTGACCCTCAACGGCATGCGGGCGGGCGAGGTCTGTATCGCCGTACCGACCCGGTTCATGCGCGATTGGGTGGAGAGCCACTACGCCGACCGCATTCGCTCCCTGTGGAGCGGCGAAGATCCCAGCGTGCAGTCGGTCGAGATCGTCGTGGCGGCCGGGGGCGTCGCCGCCAGCCTGGTGCCGCCGCCGTCGGCCAATGACGACGAGTTCCCGGTCATCGAGCCAATCGCAGCGCCCGAACCGATCGCGGCAGCGCTGCCCTTGCCGACGGCCGCCTACGCCGCGCCGATCACCGACGAGGATGATGTTTCCGCGCCGCTCGATCCACGCTTCACTTTCGAGAATTTCGTCGTCGGCAAACCCAACGAATTCGCCCATGCCGCCGCCCGCCGGGTGGCCGATGCCGCCGCGGTCAATTTCAACCCGCTGTTCCTCTATAGCGGCGTCGGGCTGGGCAAGACCCACCTGATGCATGCGATCGCCTGGGCGATCCGGCGCAAGGATGCCAGGCGCCGGGTGATCTATCTGTCGGCCGAGAAATTCATGTACCAGTTCATCCGGGCGTTGCGCTTCAAGGACACGATGGCCTTCAAGCATCAATTCCGCTCGGTCGATGTCCTGATGATCGACGACGTCCAGTTCATTTCCGGGAAGGACAGCACCCAGGAGGAGTTTTTCCATACTTTCAATGCACTGGTTGACCAGAATCGGCAAGTCATCGTCTCCGCCGACAAGTCGCCCTCTGACCTTGAAGGCATGGAAGAGCGTCTGCGCACCCGGCTGGGCTGGGGTCTGGTCGCCGACATTCACCCGACCACCTACGAGCTGCGCCTGGGTATCCTGCAGTCCAAGGCTGAGAACGTCGAGAGCAAGGTACCCCCACGGGTGCTGGAGTTTCTCGCTCACAAGATCACGTCAAATGTCCGCGAGCTCGAAGGCGCGCTCAACCGCATCGTCGCCCATGCCGAGCTGGTCGGCCGGGCGATCACGCTGGAATCGACCCAGGAGGTGCTCTACGACCTGCTGCGCGCCAGCGACCGCCGGCTGTCGATCGACGAAATTCAGAAGAAAGTAGCCGAGCACTACAATATCCGGCTGGCCGACATGCACTCGCCGCGCCGGGCCCGTGCGGTCGCTCGCCCGCGCCAGGTTGCGATGTACCTGGCCAAACAGCTGACCACCCGCTCGCTGCCCGAGATCGGCCGCAAATTCGGCGGTCGCGACCACACCACGGTGATCCACGCCGTCCGCAAGGTCGAAGAGCTGCGGCAGTCGGACGCCGCCTTCGCCGAAGATATCGAACTGCTGCGGCGGATGCTCGAGGGCTGATCCCTCCCCGCCCGGAGGTGGTTTGGCCGTGTCTGGCATCGAAATCGAGCGGCTGACCCAACTCCTGGCCAAGCTACCGGGCCTGGGGCCGCGCTCGGCGCGCCGGGCCGCGTTGCATTTGTTGAAGCGCCGGGACAGCTTGCTGGTGCCGCTCGCCGAGGCCTTGACCGAGGTCCAGCAAAAGGTGACCAATTGCACCATTTGCGGCAATCTCGACAGCTGCCAGCCTTGCGCGATTTGTGCTGACCCCAGCCGCGACGGCTCGGTCATCTGCATCGTCGAGGAGGTTGCGGATCTCTGGGCGATGGAGCGGGCGCGGGCCTTTCGCGGACGCTACCACGTGCTCGGCGGCACACTTTCCGCGCTGGCCGGGGTCGGCCCCGACGATCTCAATCTGGCCGGCCTGGTCGAACGCGCGCGCGCCGAAGAGGTGACCGAAGTCATCCTGGCGCTCAACGCGACGGTCGATGGCCAAGCGACCGCCCATGTCGTCGCCGACCGGCTCGCCCATGCCGGGGTGGCAATTTCACGCCTGGCCCAAGGGGTCCCGCTGGGCGGCGAACTCGATTATCTCGATGACGGGACGCTGGCCGCCGCGCTCCGGGCGCGCCGGCCAGCCTGAGCCAGCACTCTGAACCGCGTCGGCCGGCACCGCGGGTGCCAACCTAAAATACGCTGATCCGCGGGTTCAGGAAGTGAACGTGGCCGGTCACGTCGCCGCTCAACGGTCCGTCCACCGCATCGTCCGGCGCGACATCGCCGCCGCGCAACGGCTTGCGCCACAGGAACTCGCTCAAAGTCGCCCGGAAGCCACGGCCATCAGGCCCGAGCGCGTATCCGAACGACTTTCGGACGCCACCATCGAACATGGTGGAGCCAGCCAGACTCGGCGAAACCGTCCCATAGCTGGTGATCATCGTGGCGTCGCCCCAAGCGTCACCGCTTGCCGATTGTGCGACCGCGATCGGTTCCACGGGTGATGCCCAAACCGCCAAACCCAGCACAGCCAATGCAGCCCATCGACGCATGCTTGCCTCCCTCGCTCCGCAGGTTCCCTGGGATGTGAACGGCAAATCTTGTGCCGCTCGATTATCGTTTGAATTCGCTCAAACCGCGCCTTCAAACCGAGCCATTCCTGCCAGGGCATTACCGATTTGAACCGGCAGTCCCTGCCCCCCATCGGACCACTCTAAGAAGCGGGCTTCAAAACTCCAGCCGAAAATAATGGTTCCTTTGTTACACAGACGAATCGTAGACTCTGGGTCGGGAATAATGCCGGGAGCAACCATCGGTCATGACGCCAGCACTGCCAATCCAGCGCAGACTCTGCGGCATATGCCGACAATAATTTCTACAATATGTTGGTTTCCTGCCGTGCTTCCCGCCGGATGGAATGACAAATCCACATCATTTATTATCTAAGTGCTAGGTTTCTCTTGTCCATGTGTTGACGCACTATCGATTCCTTCCGCCTCGATCGCGAATATCGGAGTCGCCAGCCGCCCGCCGTTGCCTCGTCCAGTGTGGCCAAATCGTATTGCGACGCAAAAATCGTTAATTCTCGATAATTATTTTGGTCGGCGTGGCGGCGACGCAACATCCGAAGGGCCATGCCAACCCCGTAGAGACGCCGATCGGCCGGCCCATCGCCGTGGAATCCTGCGGGACTCGGCAGGGCAGCCCTGCCCCGCCACGGCCCCCGAAGATTCGACACAATCGACTCGGCGATCCCGAACCGCCGCGCTTCACGCCACCCGACGCATCGGTCGCGGAATTTGGAACTGCCGGGCTTCCTCGGTGGTGACCACCACTTTACCGACCGGCCACACCGCCAAGGCGGCCAGTTTCAGATGCGCCCAAGCGAAGGGAATGCCGATCAGCGTGATTGCGAGCATGATCGCAGTGAACAGGTGGCACAGCGCCAGCCACCAACCGGCCAAAACGAACCACACGACGTTACGGACCAAGCCGTAGGGGCCGGCAACGAAATTGCCGCCGCCGGAATATTCGTCGCGGTTGATTGTGGTGCGTCCGAACGGGACCAAGGTATAGTAGGCGATACCGAATGCCGTACGTGCCCATGGCAGGCCAATCAAGGTGAGCGCCATGATGACACCGGCGATCACCCAGCCGACCGCCATCCACAGGCCGCCGAACACGATCCAAAGCAGGTTGAGCAGCAGGCTGACGGGCGACATTCCGGTATTCCGCGTTATAGTACCCTACCGTCGACTATTTGGTCCGCCACGACCCTCACTTCCACCCCCGGCAACCGCGAGGTCAGGCCATGAAGCAGCACGATGAGAGGATCTACCGCAAATCCGGTGGCAGACCGACCCTGCAGACTCTGCGCTCCCAACTCGCCCGCTGCCGCGAGGATTACGAGCGCTTCGCGGGCAAGGAGACCACCGTCGATCTCCGCATCGCCTTGCGGGCCAAGATCGCCGCTCTTGAACTCGAGATCGCCCAGGCGACCAAGGCGGCGGCAACCCAGACCAACCGGCCGACCGACCCGGGCAGCGACGACGATGCCAATCCACGCAGCTACACCGGTCCGCACCGTGCCGCAGCCACCCGGCTGATCCCGCCCCGGTTCCGGGCACGCTGAGGTCAGAACCGGTAACGCGCATCCCGGCGACGGCGGCACTCGATCGCCCGTCCGCGACCTTTAACCCGGTTGGCTGAAGAACGGGAACCAGCCCCATGGCCGATGGCAGCAGGGAGTCCGGCCCGCTTCCGGCGGCGGCGGCTGATCGGCCGCCCGGCGGTGGTCTGCTGCGCCAAGCTGCCGACGTGCTCGGGCTGTTACCTCAGGGCGGACCCTCGATCTGCAACTTCGCCCTGACCAATGTCTGCAACGCGACTTGTGATTTCTGCGGCTATGCCCGCGACAAGTCCATGATCGGGGCGCGAAAATGGGCCGATACCGCGCGCGCCCATGACGCCATCGCGATTCTCCACCGTCGCGGCATCCGCTATCTCACCTTTACCGGTGGCGAGCCGACCCTCCACCGCGGCCTGCCCGAGTTGATCGCCGGCGCAGTCGCGCTGGGCATGCGGGCTTCGGTGGTGACCAACGGCTATACCCTGCACCGCCAGACGATCGACGCGCTCGACCGGGTGGGCTTGCGGACCCTGTTCATTTCGATCGATGCCCCCGACGCCGCGACGCACGAGGCCAATCGCGGCCTGAAGGGGGGTGCCGAACGTATCCGTACCGCCAATCGGCGCCTGGCCGAACGCGGCATCAAGACGGTGGCCTCGGTCACGATCAATCGCCTGATCGACGATTTCGACCGCCTGATCGACTTCCTGCGTGCCCTGGGTTTTACCACCGTCACCTTCAGTTATCCGAAGACGGCGCTGCATTCGTCCTCCCTGGTGTTTTCCCGGACTTCGTCGCTGGTGGATTATTCGGTAGAAGAGCTGATCGCCGCGTTCCGCGCGGTCCAGACCGTCAAGACCGGTTTCCCGGTGCTCAACCCAGCCGCGTCGCTTGCCGAGATGATCCGTCATCTGAAGGGTGAGCCCGAAGTTTTTCCGTGTTTCGGCGGCTACAAATATTTTTACCTCGACTACCACTTCAACCTTTACCGCTGCGATTTCTGGGCCGAGCCGATGGGGACGATCGAAGATTTTGCCACCCTGCCGTTTGTGCGCGACGGCTGCACCCGCTGCATGAGCGACTGCTATCGGGATGCCAGTGTCTTTCTGCATTTTCCGGTGGCGCTCGGCGATGCCTTGGGCCATCTGCGCGCTGGTCGAGTCGCCGCGGCGTTCCGGGTCTTGGCGACCGCCAGCAATCGCCGTTCGATCGGCGCGCTGATCGGCGAATGGCGAACCCTGCGCAAGCTCTCCCGGACCGGCAGCGGAGCCGTCGCGAGGTGAGCAACCGGTCGCCACGCCACCGCTTTTACCGCCGGTTCCTCCCTTCGCTCGCCATTCCCTCGCCCATTTCCAAGGGAGCCCCCCGGCTCGGCCGCCGAAATCGGTCCCCAAACAAGGGATGCACCAGCCCGTGAGTACGCCCCAGAGCCTGCTGATCGAACGCTACGAACTGGCCGAGAAGGCCGGTCGCGAAGGCCTGTGGGACTGGGACCTGCGGACCGATACCCTCTACATGTCGCCGCGCTTCCGGGAGTTGGTCGGATTGTCGCCGTCCGCAACCGGCCACCAGCCGCCGGACGACTGGCTCGACCGCGTCCACCCCGAAGACCTCGAATGGCTCTACGCCTGTTTCGAGGGCCAGATGGGCGGCATGACCCTGCCGTTTCACATCGAGCACCGGGTGCGGCGCGGTGAGGCCGAGTGGCGCTGGCTGATCTGTCGCGGGGTTGCGGTCAACGGCAGCGACGGCGAGCCGGAGCGCATGGTCGGTTCGATCTCCGACATCACCGAACGCAAGCTGGCCGAACAGTCCCTGCGCCAGAGCGAGGAGCGTTATGCCCTGGCCGCGGCGGCCAGCAATGACGGTCTCTATGACTGGGATCTGCGCAGCAACACGATCTATTACGCACCGCGTTGGAAATCGCTGCTTGGCTTCGCCGAGGAGGAAATCGGCAGTTCGCCGGAAGACTGGCTTCGTAGGGTCCATCGCGACGACCTGATCTGGCTGCAGGCGACCCTCGACGCCCAGACCGATGCCCAGACCGGGGCCGGTGGCAAGCCGTTCCAGATCGAATACCGTATGGCCGATGCCCGCGGCGCCTGGCGCTGGATGCTGTGCCGCGGCCTGGCGGTGCTCGACGCGTTCGGCTGCCCGGTGCGGATCGTCGGCTCGCAGGCCGATATCACCGACCGCAAGCTGGCCGAACAGTCGCTGCGCCAAAGCGAGGAACGCTATGCGCTGGCCGCACATGGCGCCAATGACGGCTTGTGGGATTGGCAAATCGCCAGTGGCGAAGCCTATTTCTCGCCCCGCTGGCGGGAGATGCTGGGCTGCCGCCCCGACGCCGACGGCGAAGCCAGCGGCGGCAATCCTTTGGACTTCTGGTTTCGCCGGGTCGTACCGGACGACTTGCCGGCGCTGAAGGCTGCAATCGACCTGCATCTTGCCGGCCAGGGCGAGCATCTGGAACAGGAATGCCGGATGATCCACGCCGATGGCTCGGAACTGTGGGTGGTGATCCGGGGGCTTGCGGTGCGCGACGAGTCCGGACGGCCGTTCCGCTTCGCCGGCTCGATGACCAATATCACCACGCGCAAGCGCGCTGAACTGCAGCTCCAGCACGATGCGCTCTACGACGGTCTGACCGGGCTCGCCAATCGCACCCTGCTGCTCGATCGCGTCGGCCAGGCGCTCGATCGCCGTCATCGCAGCGGCGGCAAAGAATTCGCCCTGCTTTTGATCGATCTCGATCGCTTCAAGCAGATCAATGAGAGCCTGGGTACCGGCTCGGGCGATCTGGTGCTGACCTCGACCGCGGTCCGTCTGGCCCGGTTCCGCCGCATCGGCGACACCCTGGGGCGCCTCAGCGCCGACGAATTCTGCCTTCTGCTCGATGAAGCCGGGGATCCAACCACGGCACTGGCGACCGCCCAGGCCATGCTGCAGGTGCTGGCCAAGCCATTCCAGATCGTCGATCGCGAGGTCGTGCTGACCGCTTCGATCGGCATCGCCTCCAGCGCCACCGGCTACGACAATCCGGCCGACATGCTGCGGGATGCCGGTCTGGCCATGGTCCGGGCCAAGGCCGAGGGACGTAACCGTGCCGAGGTGTCCGACGCCCGCCTGCGCGAACACGTCATGGCGCGAATCCGCATCGAAACGGCCCTGCGGCGGGCGGTGGAACGCGAACAGCTTCGGCTCTACTACCAGCCGATCGTGTTTCTCGACAACCGGGGGATTGCCGGCTTCGAGGCCCTGATGCGCTGGGAACACCCCGACCACGGGTTGGTCTCGCCCGACGAATTCATCCCGATCGCCGAAGAGTGCGGCCTGATCGGCTCGCTCGGCAACTGGGCGCTGACGGCAGCGGCCCGGCAACTCGCGCGGTGGCACCGGCAATTCCCCGAACATCGGCACCTGTTTGTCGGCGTCAACGTGTCGACCCAGCAGTTTCGCGACGACGATCTGCTGGACCGGGTCCGGCGTTGCCTTAGCGACAGCGGCGTCTCACCGACGACGCTCAGGCTGGAATTGACCGAAAGCACCTTCATGCAGGATCCCGAGCGCGCCGAAGAGGTCATGCGGGCGATCCGTGCGCTGGGCGTCCGCCTGGCGATCGACGATTTCGGCACCGGTTATTCGTCCCTGAGCTATCTGCAGCGCTTTCCCGCCGATACCCTTAAGATCGATCGCGGCTTCGTTCAGGCCCTGGCCAACCGCAAGGAAGATGCCGCGATCGTCCGCGTGATCACCACCCTGGCCGCCGTGCTCGGCCTCGAAGTCTGCGCCGAAGGGATCGAGACCGAGAACGAAGCCGCCTTCCTCCAGACCTTGGGCTGTCGGTACGGCCAGGGTTACCTGTTCGGCAAGCCGATCTCGCCCGAGCAGGTCCCGGCACTGCTGAGCCGCACCAGCGCCGACCAGCGCCGCTCTTGAGCAGATTGGAGAGGTGCCTCGGCGGTCAGCCGCGGCCGGGAGCGCGCATGCCCGATCCGGGGTCCGAATGGCGATCGCGCCGATAAATGCCGGCCGCAGCGGCTTCGGCGCCGCCGCGACCGTGGCTTTCCTGTGGGCATCGCTGGGCTGATCTGGTCAGGACAGCGCTCTATCGGGACGCCTCGCCGCGGGGCGATAGCGCGGCGGGTTTGCTCATTTCGGCGTCCAGGTTTCGGTGCCGACCGCCGTGCCGCCGCCGGGGACCCAATAGCCGTTGACGACGCCGCTGGTCGGGTTGCGGGTATAAAGTGCCACGCCCGGCTCGTTGGGGCCTGGATAGCCGACCGCCAGAGTATTGCCGTTGGCAATCCCGGTGCCGACCGAGGTGTCAGTGCCGATCTTCCAGACGACGGTGAGCACCTGGCCCTTGACCGTCAGGGTCACGGTGCCCCGATAGCCGACGGCGCTGGAGCCGGGATTGGTGCCGACCAGATCATAGGTTGCAGTCTGGGCCGCTGCCGCCCCCAGCGCCATGACTTGCCAGGCGAATGCCAAAATCACCACATGCAACGCGCGTCTCATCGATGCCTCCCGGTTCTTGGTCCCCGATCGGCACAGGTTTGTTCCCCCTGGCCGCCGGATCACTCTAGCATCCCGCAAAACGCTGGCAAGGTCCGGGAAGGATGGTCTAGAGCGGGAGCCGGGCATGTTCGGCCGCCTGGGGCAGCGCCTCGGTGATCAGCTCCGCGGCGGCCTCCTCGAGCAGACTGTCGGTCGCACTGCCGTAGACCTGGACGCGGCCGATCTCGAGCAGAATCGGCACCGCCAGCGGGGAAATGCGGTCGAGCACCTGATGGGTGATCCGCCCCTTGATCCGCGCCAGCATGTCGCCCACGCGACGGACATCGGTCAGGCCATGGGCGGCGTCGGCGCGGGTGGCGCGCAGCAGGACGTGACCGGGCTCGTGTTTGCGCAAGACGTCGTAGATCAGGTCCGAGCTGAAGGTCACCTGGCGGCCGGTCTTGCGCTGCCCCGGATGATTGCGATCGATCAGCCCGGCGATCACCGCGACATTGCGAAAGGTCCGGCGGAGCAGGCTCGATTCGTCCATCCAGGCCTCGAGGTCGTCGCCCAGCATATCCTGATCGAACAAGCGGTCGAGGTCGACGGCCGGGCGCAGGCTCCACACCGCCAGCACATAATCGGTGGCAACGAAGCCGAGCGGCCCCAGCCCGGCCCGCTCCATCCGCCGGGTCAGCAGCATGCCGAGGGTCTGATGGGCGTTGCGCCCCTCGAAGCAATACGCGACCATGAAGTGCTTGTTGCCGCGCGGAAAGCTCTCGACCAGCAAACCGTCGCGGCTGGGCAGCAGGGAACGCCAGCGCTGCAGGCAGAGCCATTCCCGGGCGTCGTCGGGCAGCCCGTCCCAGGCGGCAGGATCGGCCAGCATCGCCCGCACCCGCTCAGCCAGTTGCGTGGTCAGTGGCAGCCGTCCGCCGGCATAGGCCGGAATCTTGGGCAGACCGTCGCCGCCCTTGGCGGCGATCGCCTCGGTCTCGCGCAATCCGACGAATTTGAGCAATTGTCCGGCGAACAGGAAGGTGTCGCCGGGCACCAGCCCTTGAATGAAATATTCCTCGACCTCGCCCAGGACCGTGCCGCGGTTGAGCCGGACCCGGATCATCTCTTCCTGGACGATGGTTCCGACATTCATGCGATATTGGCGGGCGATCCGCGGATCCGCGACGCGCCAGCGGCCGTTATCGTCGCGGGTGAGCCGGCGGAACCGCTCGTAGGACCCCAGGGCATAGCCGCCGGTCGCGACGAAATCGAACACGTCGTCGAAATCGTCGCGCGGCAGGTCACCATAAGGTGCGGCCCGCACCACCTCGTCATACAGCTGATCCTGGTCGAACGGGCCGGCGCAGGCCATGCCCAAGATATGTTGCGCGAGCACGTCGAGACCGCCCGGCCGCGGCGGGTCGCCGTCGAGCGCGTGGGCGGCGACCGCATCCAGAGCGGCACGGCATTCCAGGACTTCAAAGCGGTTGGCCGGAACCAGCAGCGCCTGGCTGGGCTCGTCCAGACGGTGGTTGGCGCGGCCGATGCGCTGGACCAGCCGGCTGGCACCCTTGGGCGCGCCGACCTGAACCACCAGATCGACCGCGGCCCAGTCGACGCCGAGATCCAGCGACGACGTCGCAACCACGGCGCGCAAGCTCCCCCGCACCATCGCCGCCTCGACCCGCCGGCGCTGTTCGACCGCCAGGCTGCCGTGGTGGAGTGCGATCGGCAGGGTATCGGCGTTGAGCTTCCACAGTTCCTGGAACACGATCTCGGCCTGGGCACGGGTATTGACGAAGACCAGCGTCGTGCGGTGCCTGCGGATGCGGGCATAGACTTCGGCCAGGGCATGAACCGCCATATGGCCGGCCCATGGCAGGTGCTCGGCGGTGACCAGAATTTCGACCCGCGGTGCGGCCCCGGCGCTACCCAGCACCAGAGCGACGTCCCCGGCCTCGGCGCGTCCTTCGGGCGACAGCCAGCCCTGCAGCGCGCGCGGCTCGGCCACCGTCGCCGACAGCCCGACCCGTTGCGCCGTCGGCGCCAGCCGGGCCAGCCGGGCCAGCCCCAGCGCCAGCAGATCGCCCCGCTTGGTTCCGGCCAGGGCGTGCAATTCGTCGATCACGACCCGACTCAGTCCGCCGAACAGGGCGGTCGACTCAGGATGGGACAACAGCAGCGCCAGGCTCTCCGGCGTCGTCGTCAGCATTTGGGGCGGCCGCCGGCGCTGGCGCTCGCGTTTGGCCAGCGGCGTGTCGCCGGTCCGTGATTCGGTGCGGATCGGCAGGCGCAGCTCGGCGATCGGGGTTTCGAGATTGCGCTGAATATCGACCGCAAGTGCCTTCAGCGGCGAGATATAGAGGGTGTGGAGACCGTCGCGGGGCCGCTCGGCGAGGTCTATCAAGCTCGGCAGGAAACCGGCCAGTGTCTTGCCGCCGCCGGTCGGCGCGATCAGCAGGGCATGCTGCCCCCTTGCCGCGGCCGCCAGCAGCTCCAGCTGATGGGCATGGGGGCGCCAGCCCTTGGCCGCGAACCAGCCGGTAAAGGCGGCGGGCAGGAAACAATCGGTCGCAGCCACCTTCTGGTTCACGATTCCGAAAACTATAGTATGGTGCATTGCGTCAATGGTTGGGGCATCGGGAGAGCAGGATGGGCTTCGTTCTCGGCGGCGGCAATCCGCTGCTGCGCATCCGGGCACCCTTCGTCAACCAGGGCCTGATCACCGTCTGCGTGGTCGCCTTCGTGCTGTCGGTGCTGCCCAGGGGCGCGCTCCACGTCGACGACTACGCCTTCGTCCCGGCGCTCTTGTTCGGTGACTGGACGGTGGCTGCGGTGGCCGGCGGCCTGCCGGTGCCGGCGACTCTGTTCAGCCACTTGTTCCTCCATGGCGACCCGCTCCATCTGCTCGGCAACATGGTGGCTTTGTGGGTGTTCGGCAGCAATGTCGAAGACGCCATGGGGCATTTCCGCTACCTGGCGTTCTATCTGCTGACCGGACTGGCCGGTGCGGTCGCCGAGGCATGCCTGGGGAGCAGCCCGCTCACGCCGATGATCGGGTCCAGTGCCGCGATCTCCGGCGTCATGGGCGCCTATCTGCTGCTCCACCCCCACGCCAAGATTCTCTGCCTGCTGTTCTACCGCATCCCGGTGCTGTTGCCGGCGTCGCTGGTGGTGCTCGCCGACGTGCTGTTCAATCTGATGATGGTGTTCCGGCCGCTGTCGGCTGATTATACCATCGTCGCCTGGTGGGCTCATCTCGGTGGCTTTGCCGCCGGCCTGTTGCTGACGGTGCCGTTCAAGCACGCCACGGTGCCGCTGTTCCACCCGCCCAGCGCCTATCCCGACGAGCCGTTTCCGCGGCTGCAGCGGCTGCTGCTGGTCGATTTCTTCCCGGCCGGCGACGGCGTAGCCGCCAGCCTGCGCCGCAAGACGGTGATCCTATTCAAATCGCTGCTCTATTTCGGGCTGATCGCCGCCTTGTGGCAGACCCTGTAGCCCTTAGCGCTGGTCGAATTTGAGTTCGATCCGGCGGTTGCGTGCAAGGGCCTCCTCGCTGGTGCCGGCGTCCAGCGGCTGGAATTCGCCAAAACCGGTGGCGGCCAGCCGTTCGGCGGGGATGCCCTGCTCGATCAGGAATTTGACCACCGAGATCGCGCGCGCGGTCGACAGTTCCCAGTTGGAGGGAAACTGGTAGTTGGCGATGCCGCGGCGGTCGGTGTGGCCATCGACGCGCAGGATCCAGTTGACCCCGGACGGCATCTTGGCCGCGAGATCGATCAGCGTGCGGGCGGTCCGGGCGAGGGTCGCCTTGCCCGCTTCCTCAAGCGTCGCCGAGGCGGTGCCAAACAGCACCTCGGACTGGAACACGAAGCGGTCGCCGACGATCCGGATATCCTGGCGGCTGCCCAGCGTCTCGCGCAGCCGGCCGAAAAATTCCGAGCGGTATTTGGCCAGTTCCTCGACCTTGGTCGCCAGGGCGACATTGAGCCGCTTGCCCAGATCGTCGATCTGAATTTTCTGCTCGACGCTCTTGCGTTCCGACGACTCCAGCGCGGTCGCCAGGCGGGCCAGCTGCTCTTTCAACGCGGCGATCTGCTCGCCCAGTAGGGAGACCTGGGAGCGCTCGCGCGCGGTCAGGTCCTGCTCGCCGACCAGTTGGCCGCGGGTCTGCTCGACGATCTCCAGCAGCTCCTTGATCCGGATGTCGCGCTTGTCGATTTCCTTCTGCCGCAGCATCGTGCGCTCGGCCTCGCTGGCCAGTTGCGCTTCCAGCTGCTGCGAGCGGTCGCGCAAACCGGCCAGTTGATCGAGCAACAGCTTGCGCTGCTCGGCGGTCAGGCGCAGTTCCTCGCCGAGCGCCGCCTCTTTGCCCTGGCTGGTTTCCAGGCTGGCGCGCAAGCTGCTGATCTGGGCCAGCATCTCGCGACGTTGTTCCTCCGACATCCGGAACTGTTCGGCCAGTCGGCCACGGTCGGCCTCGCCGGTTTCCACCTGCTTGCGCAGCGCACTCATTTGTTCGAGCAGCTGGCGACGCTGGTCATCGGTCAGCCGCAATTGATCAGACAACTTGGCCCGATCGGCGCTGTCGGCCTCGCGCTGGCTCTTCAGATTGGCCAGTTGCTCCAGCAGGCGCTTGCGCTGGTCGTCGTTGAGGCGAAGCTGCTCGGCAAGCTTGGCGCGCTCGGCCGCACCCTCGTCGAGCTGGCCCTTGAGGTCGGCGATCTGGGCCAGCCCCTGCTGGCGCTGATCATCGGCCAGCTTCAATTGCTTCTCCAGGGTATCGCGCGCCAGGAACGCCGCGACCAACTGACTGTCCAGGCTTTGGATCTGTTCGCGCAGCGACTGGCCAAGCGCGGTCAGCGCCGCAACGTCGCCTTCCAGCTTCTCGCGAACCTCCTTCAGCGCCTTGAGGTCGGCCTCAAGGCTGGCAATCTCCTTCAAGCGCAGCTCAATCGCTTCCCGGTCGGCTGTCACCACCTTGTAGGCGTCTTCCAGCCGGCCGCTGACTTGGGCCAGCTCCGCGGCGCTACGGTCGGCGTGGGCGGTGACGATGGCAAGCCGGCCCGCCAGGCTGTCACGCTCCTGCTGGTTGGCGGTGAGTTCCGATCCCAGCGTCTCGCGCGCCTCGGCCGAGCTCTGGAGCTGGTCGGACAACTGGGTGACGTTCAGCCGCAGATCGGCATTGGCCTGTTTTTCGATCTGCAGCAGGTTGGACAGCTCGGAAATCCGCTGGTTCAACCGCACCAGCGCCTGGTCGCGCCCCGACAGGGCATGGGCCAGGTAGAACTGGGCGACCACGAAGACCACCAGCAGAAAAATGATCACCATGATCAGCGACGACAACGCATCGACCCAGCCGGGCCAGACGTTGATTGCGCGATGGGCGCCGCGGCGGCTGAGACTACTCATGCTCGGGACCTGCCCGCCCCCTCAACGTTGCTCGGCATCCTCGCCGAGCGCCGCGATGGTGCGCGCGATCAGCTTGATGTCGCTACGGATTTCCTGAACCGACTGGGTGCGTCCAGTCGACACTTCCTCGACCAGGCGAGCCATGTAGATGTCGAGATTGCGGAGGTGCTGGCGCGAGCCATCGTCGATGCCAAAGCCACCGACCGCGGCGGCTTCGGACAGACGCCCGATCAGCGGCTTCAGGTCCATCAGGCTTTCCGCCAGCTTGATCATCAGCGCCTGTTCGGCGCGCATCTGGTCGGTCAGGGTGCTCAGCTTCTCGGTCAATGCCATCAGATTGGCATTGCTGGTGCGCCGGCTATCCTCGGCCTGGGCGGTCGAATGCTGCAAAGCGTCCAGGTTCTCCGCGGTTTGCTCCATCAGGGCCTGGAGATAGGCCGGGATCGAGCCGCCCTCGGTCTCGCCGAAACCGCCGCCGCCGGACAGCCGGGTCGCTCCGGAGAGCCAGTCCTCGACATCCATGAAGAAGCGGTTTTGCGCCTGGCTGGCCTGCAACTCCAGAAAACCCAGCACCAGCGAGCCGGCCAACCCGAACAGCGACGAGCTGAAGGCGGTGCCCATGCCGTTGAGCGGCGCCTGCAAGCCGCGCTGTAGATTGCCGAACATCATGGTGACGTCGCCGGTGCCGTCCATCGCCAGCCCGGCAATCACGCCGCCGACCGAATGGACGGTCTGCAGCAGGCCCCAGAAGGTGCCGAGCAGGCCAAGAAAGATCAGCAAGCCGATCAGATAGCGCGACAGCTCGCGGGATTCGTCGAGACGGGCGCTGATGCCGTCAAGCAGCGAGCGCATCGACAAGGCGGACAGGGTCAGCCGGCCCTTCTTGTCACCCAGCATATTGGCCATCGGTGCCAGCAGCACCGGCTCGACCGGCCGATGACTGGCCAGGACGCGCGCCGCCTGGGCCGCCTGAAACTGCTCCAGCCACTGCACCTCCCGGCGCAGCATCAGGACCTGGCGGAAAATGTAGACGATGCCGAGCACCAGCACGCCCAGGATCAGGGTATTGAGTACCGGGTTGTTGCCGTAGGCTTCCCACAACGCCGGAGCGATCGCGACCGAGACCCCGCTGACCACGAGCAGGAACAAGATCATGCGGGAGAGATAGCGCTGGGGGCGCGTCATCGGCGGTTTGATATCCCTGGAGGCCGCGGGTTCGGGCCCCCTCGTCAGTTGATCGGTACCAGATCGATCCGGTCAGCCGGCCCTTCGGCGGCGGTGGCGCCCAGCGCCCGAATGTCGATCCGGCCGCGGCGGATACCCAAATCGACCAGGTGCTGCCGGACCGAATTGGCGCGCTCCAGCGAGAGCCGGCGGGCCTCGACCGGGTCGTCCGCACTGCCGCTGGCGAAGGACTGCAACTGCAGGCGGGTCTTCTCCGAGACCGCCATCAAACCGGCGATCCTGGACAGCACCTCGTTGGCGTCCGCCGGCAGGGCGGTTGCCGCCTCGCCGTAGAGCAGACGGAATTTGCTGCCGGCCAGTTCGGCGGCGGCGCGGGCGATCGCTTCGGCCTGCTCGGGCGGAATCACCGGCGCCGCGGGACGCGTGGCCGGCACCTCGGGCGGCGGTCCCAGCGCGGCCAGCTGTTGCGGCGGCGAAGCTGGCGACGAAGCCTGGGGCGGCGCGAGTTGCGGCGGCCCGAGTTGCGGCGGCCCGAGTTGCGGCAGCGGGGTGATCGCCGCGCGGGCGCTCTCCTCTGGCGCTACCGGCTGAACCGGCGGCGGCGGCGTGACGCCGGGCGGCATCGCCAGCGGTGCCGAGGGTGGTGCGGTCGGAATCTCGGCCGGCCGCAGCGCCGGCGCCGAGACCGGCACCTCGGGCAGATCCAGGGGCTGCGGCATCTGGAACGCCTCGGCCTCCGGCACCGTTGCCATTACGGCAAATTGCGGCGAGCCCGGCAAGCCCAGCGGCTCGGCCTTGACGACATTGAACTCGGGCGACACTGGCCCCGGTACCGCGATCACCTGGTGTTCGCCGGGGATCACCGGCGGCCGGTCAGGGGTAGTGGAACAGGCGGCGACCAGAATGCTGACCAACACCGCCGACACGACGGCGCCCGATCCGCGTCCGCGCAAGCAGCGGGAGCGGGTCGGGGATCGGTTGGTCGGAACCTGCCAGGCTGGAATGTCCATGCGTTTTCGTGCGCCCATCGGTGGCGGCACCATAGCCCAAGCGCAGGCAGCGGGACAATCGCTTTACCCGGCTAAAGCCGTTTCATCGAAAGGATTTGCCGGTCACGCCGGCGGTGCCGCACCGACGGGTCGCGCAATCCCCTTGCGCTTGGCCGCGGCGCCACGCAGCAGCGACGCGATCGGCAGATGGAGATGGGCATTGGCCGCAAGGATGCTGATGCCGGCCAAGGGATTGCGACCGCCGCCGATCTCGCTGACGAAGCCGCCGGCCTCGGTCACCAGGATGATCCCGGCGGCGACGTCCCAGGGCTGCAGCCCGGTCTCCCAAAAGCCCTCATAGCGGCCGGCCGCGACATAGGCGAGGTCGAGCGCGGCGGCGCCGAATCGGCGCACCCCGGCGGTCTCCGCCATCACCGCCGCCAATTCGCCCAGAAATGCCGGATGGTCGCCGCGGCCGAGAAACGGAATGCCGGTGGCCAACACCGCGTCGTCGAGCCGGCGCCGTTCCGACACCCTCAGGCGCTGGGTATTGAGAAAGGCGCCCTGCCCCTTCTCGGCCCAATACATCTCGTCCTGGATCGGCGCGTAGACCACGCCGGCGATGATCTCGCCGTCGCGCTCCGCCCCGATCGAGATCGCCCAATGGGGTAGCCCGTGGAGAAAATTGGTGGTGCCGTCCAGCGGGTCGACGATCCAGCGGCAGGATTTCGAAGTGCCGGCGCTGGCGCCGCTCTCCTCCATCAGGAAGCCGAAATCAGGCCGCGCCTTGGCCAGTTCGGCCCGCAGCATCCGCTCCGACTTGAGATCGGCGTTAGAGACGAAGTCGGCCGGCCCCTTGCGCGAGACCTGGAGCTGCTCGACTTCGCCGAAATCGCGGACCAGAGCCCGGCCCGCCTTTTCGGCGGCACGGACCATGACATTGATCAGAGCGCTGCGCGGTGCCATGACCGCGCCTCAGTCCTTGGCCCGCTCCAGATAGCTGCCGTCGCTGGTATCGACGACGATGCGGATGCCGGATTCGATATGGGGCGGCACCAGCACGCGTACGCCATTTTCCATCACCGCCGGCTTATAGGACGACGACGCCGTTTGCCCCTTCACCACCGGATCCGCTTCGACCACCGTCAACGTCACGGTCTGTGGCAGCTCAACCCCGAGCGGCGCCCCTTCGTAACTCTGCACCGTCACCTTCATGCCGTCCTGGAGGAATACCGCCGGGTCGCCGATCACCTCGCGCGGGATCGTCACCTGCTCGAAGCTCTCCTCGTCCATAAAGGTGAAGACGTCGCCTTCGGCGAACAGAAATTGCATCTCGTGCTCGTCGAGGCGGACCCGTTCGACCGATTCCTGGGTGCGGAAGCGCTCGATCGTTTTGGTGCCCGACCGTACGTCCTTCATCTCGATCTGGATGAAAGCGCCACCCTTGCCGGGCTGGACGATCTGGGTCTTGGCGACCACCCACAGCTTGCCATTGTGCTCCATGACATGGCCGGGGCGCATCGTGTTCGCATTCACCTTCATGACGGCAACCTTGTCTTTCAACTTTTCCTGGGGCCAACTTCACACCGGACAGGCGGCGCGGACCCTAGCAGCTTGGCGCGGCCGGAGCAATCAATGGCGCGACTTCGGCGCTCGGCGGCGCCACGGCACCAGCGCCGGGACCAGCCGGCGATAATCGCGATAGGCCTCGCCATAGCGGCGGATCAGGGCGCGCTCCTCCGACGCCATGCCGACCAGCAGATAAAGCGAGCCCCACAGCGCGGTCGCCAGGCTCAACTGATCCACCGCCCGGCCCCACAGAAAGAGATGGGCGCCGGCATAAATCGGGTGGCGGACCCAGCGATGCAGCCCATCGCGGCGCAACGGCTCGTCCTCGGCGATCACCGCCCCGGCCCTGGCCGCGCGCAGCTGGGCCAAGCCGGAAAACCGGCCGAGATCATAGCCGGTCAGGGCGGCAACCATGATCGCCAGCCCGGCCACCGCCAGACCGTCCTGGCCAAGGATCAGCCAATCGGGCCGCACGAAGGCGCTGGCCCCACCCAGCACGCCACCGCCGATCCAGAACACCAGCGCCAGATGACCGGCGGCAAAAAGGTTGAAAGCCAGGCGATAGCCGGCACCGAATCTGCGGAGCAGCGGCCGCTTGACCTCGGCCGCGGCGAGCAGGCTGTGGCCAAGGCCGAAACTGAGCCAGGCCGCGGCATAGAGCGCATGGCCGCCGAGCCGGTCCACCGCGGCTCACCCGGTCAGACGCGAGATCGTCGCGGTGGTGCTGAAACCGGGGCTGAGGTCGGCGAGTGCGACGCGGCCGCCGTAGCTCCGGACAAAATCGCCGCCGACCACCTGGTCGGCGCGATAGTCGGCCCCCTTGACCAGCACGTCGGGCCGGAATGCGCGGATCAGTGCAATCGGCGTGTCGTCGGCAAAGATCGTCACCAGATCGACCGAGGCCAGCGACGCCAGTACCGCGGCGCGGGCCGCCTCGGACTGCACCGGGCGGCGTTCGCCCTTCAGGCGTCGCACCGATTCGTCGCTGTTCAGGCCGACCACCAGGCGGTCGCACGCGGCCCTTGCCTGGGCCAGCAGCGAGACATGGCCCGGATGGAGCAGATCGAAACAGCCGTTGGTGAAGCCAATGCGGCGGCCCTGACGGCGCCAGCGCTCAACCGTCTCGACCGCGGCATCAACGGGAGAAACCTTGACCTCGCTGCTGCGCCACTCCTGTTGATGGAGCGAGGCGACCAGTTCGGCCGGATGGACCACCGCGGTGCCGACTTTACCGACCACGATGCCGCCGGCCAGATTGGCGATCCGTGCGGCATCGACCAAGGGCACCCCGGCACCCAGCGCCGCCGCCAGGGTCGCCACCACGGTGTCGCCGGCGCCGGAGACGTCGAACACCTCGCGCGCCTCAGCGGCGAGATGGCAGACCTCGCCGGACGCGGTCACCACCGACATGCCCTGCTCGCTGCGGGTCGCCACCACCGCCTCGATGCCGCAGGTTTCGATCACCCGCCGCGCCGCGGCGACCACCTCGTCGTCGCTGCCGGTTGCCAGACGCGAGGCCAAGGCCAATTCACGGCGGTTTGGCGTGATCACCGCAGCGCCACGGTAGCGGTTGAAATCGTTACTCTTGGGATCGACCACCACCGGCCGGCCGGCGCTGTGCGCCGCCGCGATCAGCGCGCTCACCACGATGTCCGACAGCACCCCCTTGCCGTAGTCCGACAGAATCACGCTGCCGACGTCCGACAGATTGCGCCGCGCCGCCGCCAGAACCGCCTCGACCGACGCCGGAATCACCGCACTGACCGTCTCGCTGTCGGCCCGCAAGAGCTGCTGATTGGCCGCCAGAAACCGGCTCTTGACCGAGGTCTGGCGACCGCGTTCGGTCACCATGTGGCAGTCGTCGGCCAGCGACCGCTCGACCAGAAGGCGGAGCACCGCGCCGCCGGCCTCATCATCGCCGACCACCGAGACGAAGCGCGCGCCGCAACCGAGCGCCGCCAGGTTGGCGGCGACGTTGCCGGCACCGCCGAGCATGGTGGTCTCGCGCTCGATCCGCAGCACGGGGATCGGCGCTTCGGGGGAAATCCGGTCGACCGTTCCGTAAACGAACCGGTCGAGCATGACGTCGCCGACGCACAGCACGGCGGTGCCGGCAAGGGCGTCGATGTGGCGGGCAAGATCGCTCATGGCCCCTTCATAGCCCGCTCCGCAGCGGCGCGCCAGTCCCCTCCCGCACCCCAGCCGCAACCGGAAATCCCCGCCGCCGGCACTTGATCGCCCTACCCGCCAAGCCTATTGTCCCCGCGCATTCTTTCCCGTTCCACCGTTGATGGATGATCGAAATGGCGCTGACCTTGAAGGCCAAAATGCTTGGCACGGTGATCCTGATGGCGGTCCTGGCCCTGGTGCTCGTCACATTCGGCCTGGCGTCACTGGCCAGCATCAAGGCGGAAGTCGAAAATACCGAGACGACGACCGACAAGCTGCGGCTTGCGACAGGCGCGCAGCTCGATGTGATTTCCTGGTTCCGGAGCGTCGAATCGCTGGCGGAATCCGGACTGTCAGCGGAGGCGCTGGCCGCCTCCCGTCGGGATGCCGCCAATTTCTACCGGAAGCTGAACCTCGGCCTCAGCGAAATCGGCAAGCTTCTTGTTCTCGAAGAATCACGACAAGAATTGAAAAGTGCGAACGAGTTAATCGCCGCCTACCAAAAGATCGAAACCACAGCAAACCAACTATTTGATGCAAAAAAATTTGATGAAGCTGAGCAAGCTATCATTAAGGGCGCGACGATTGCTGGAAGAATTAATGTTCATTTGGAAAAAATCATTCAAAGTAACAATAAATTGGCCGAGGCTGCGGTGGAAGGCGCCAATGCTGCCTTCGATGCCGGTCGCAATTCTCTGTTGATTACTGCCGTGATCGGTATCACGTTGGGGCTTGGGATCGGGCTGTTCGTGGTCATCGTCGGGGTCGCCCGGCCGCTCGCCGGCATCACCGCCACGATGACGGCAGTCGCCGGTGGGGACCTTGATCTGACGGTACCCGGCGCCGGCCGCCGCGACGAAATCGGCAAGCTTGCCGCAGCGCTCGAAACCTTCCGGCAAAGCGGGCTCGACAAGCGGCGCCTGGAAACCGAAGCCGAGCGGCAGAAAAAGGCTGCCGAAAGCGACCGCAAACGCACCCTGAACGAGCTTGCCGACGGGCTGGAGAGCAGCGTCATGGGGGTGGTCGGCTCGGTCTCGTCGGCCGCGGAAAAGCTGCAGTCCAATGCCCAGGGTCTGTCGGCGACCGCCGAACAGACCAGCCGCCAGGCGATGGCGGTCTCGGCGGCCTCGGAGCAGGCGACCACCAACGTCCAGACGGTCGCGGCGGCAGCCGAGGAACTGGCCAGCTCGGTCAACGAGATCAGCCGCCAGGTCGGCGAGTCCTCCCGGATCGCGACGGTCGCGGTGGATGAGGCCAACCGCACCAATACCACGGTGGCCGGCCTGTCGGAGGCCGCCCAGAAGATCGGCGAAGTGGTCGGGCTGATCAACAACATCGCGTCGCAGACCAATCTCCTGGCGCTTAACGCGACGATCGAGGCGGCTCGGGCGGGAGAGGCCGGCAAGGGCTTCGCCGTCGTCGCCAGCGAGGTCAAGAACCTGGCCAACCAGACCGCCAAGGCGACCGACGACATCCAGGCCCAGGTCGCCCAGATGCAGACGGTCACCGCCACCGCGGTTGACGCAATCCGCAGCATCACCGGCACGATCGCGCGGATGAGCGAGATCACCACCACGATCGCCTCCGCGGTCGAGGAGCAGGGGGCGGCGACCCAGGAGATCGCGCGCAATGTCCAGCAGGCTTCGGCGGGCACCCAGGAGGTGTCGAGCAGCATCACCGGCGTCACCCGCGCCGCGGCGGAAGCCGGCCAGCTGTCCGGCGATGTGCTCGGCGCCGCCAAGGACCTGGCCGCCCAGGCCGAGCAGCTCCGGCGCGAGGTCGATACCTTCATCAGGCGCATCCGCAGCGCCTGAGAGGGCGTGATGATCGGGGCCGCCGGCCCCGGTGATCGATCGGCCTGCGGGCGCGGTGACGGGCAGCGCGTCGGCGCAATCAGCGCACCGCTGTCATTCGCCGGTGCGTGCGGACTGCTCCAGCGCCTTCATGTGACCCAGGCCGGGGAGTATCTCCGATTTGATGAACTCGATCCGGCGCTGGGGTCCGCCGCGACCGCGGGCAAACCGCAGCTTCCACAGATTCATCTTGACCGCCAGCCCGCACAGCACGCCGCCAATGGTGACATGATGGGCAGTGATCAAGTTACGGATCAGCCGGAAGGTGTCGGCGTTGATGTCGGTCCAGAAATCCTTGGACTTGCGGTCGAAGCTCTCGAACCGGCCGGTGATCGAAGCGGTAATCTCGGTGAGGTCGGAACTGATCTCGTCGATCGTCTTGACCAGTTTTTTGTCGCGGGCGACCTCGTTGTTGTGCCGGCACTCCAGCAGCCAGTCATTGAAGCGCTGGATTTCCGGAACCAATTCGTCGATACAGCGCCGGAAATAGGCCAGCGACAGAAAGATGTCGCCATATTCCTCTAGGAACAGCGGAATTTCGGCCAAGCCAACCTTCAGCCGGTCGGCCATCAGACGCAGGTTCCGCAGGGCCTCGTCGCGATTGGGGTTGGCGAACAGCTTGATGATGTCGCTCACATCATCGACATCGACGCTTTCAATTCCATAGACCTGCCGGATCAACGGGTGGGTGAATTCCCGCATATAGGTGGTCAGCTCGCTCTTTTTCTTGTTGGATAGCGTCAACTCGGAGACGTTGTTGACCTCGATGTGGAGCCGGCGCAGTTCGATCCGGAGCGAAAAAACGTCAAAGCTGTTGAGCTGAGCGACCCGCAGGATTTTCTGAAGGTCGCGCCCGGTTTCGTCCTTATAGGCCTCGAAATAGGCCGGGATATTCTCCGGCGTCACCTGTCCGCTGCCGGTTGCACTGTCATTGAACAGTTCGACCACGGTCTCCAGGCGCACATTCTTGATCAGGCGGGCACGGCGCAAGCCCGGCGTTTCCAGCGGCAGAATCGACAGCGGCAGGATATGCAAGGCATCCCTGCCCTCGTCGTCGTCCGTCTCGATCTCGGCCGCCGACTCCGCGGGGGACCCTTCGGCTTGTTTTCCGCCCTTGGCCAATCGCCGTCCCTTCCTGACCCTAAGCCGGCCGCAAACGCCGCCGATCCCATGTCCATTGAATATGGCCGTCTGCGCTAACGGAATACCACAGTCTTGCCGCCGTTTAGCAAGACCCTGTGCTCAGTATGATATTTGACCGCCCGGGCAAGCACGACATTCTCGATATCGCGCCCGACCGCGACCAGTTCCTCCGGCCCCACCGTGTGGTCGACCCGCTCGACCTCCTGTTCGATGATCGGCCCTTCGTCGAGTTCGGCGCTGACGTAATGAGCGGTCGCGCCGATCAGCTTGACGCCGCGGGTGAATGCCTGGTGGTAGGGCTTGGCGCCTCGAAAACTGGGCAGGAACGAGTGATGGATGTTGATCGCCCGCCCCTCCAGCCGACGGCACAGGTTGGGCGACAAGACCTGCATATAGCGGGCCAGGACAACCAGATCGATCTTTTCGTCCTCGACGATCTCCCACAGCTTGGCTTCCTGCTGCAGCTTGGTCTCGGGCGTCACGGCCAGATAGTGGAACGGCACGTTGTGCCAGGCGGCGAGCTGGTAGAAATCGCGATGGTTGGAGACGATCGCCGGAATCTCGACGTCGAGCCCGCCGGTTCGGTAGCGATAGAGCAGATCATTGAGACAGTGGCCAAACTTCGACGTCAGGATCAGCAGACGCTGGCGTTTGGCCGTATCGTGAATGGTCCAGGCCATCTGGAACCGGCTGGCGATTTCAGAGAATTCAGCATCCAGTTCAACCTGGGCCGGCCCGCCGACAGGCGCCGAGAACGAGGTGCGCATGAAGAACAGGCCGCTGTCGCGGTCGCCATACTGCGCACTATCGATGATATTGCAGTCGCGCTGGGCAAGGAACGCCGCGACCGCGAAGACGATACCGACGGTGTCGGGACAGGACAGGGTCAAGATGAAGCGTGGACCGGGAGAGGACATGGCGGCCTTAGGGGGCTCGGTAAGACTGGAGAGTTCGGTCTTCCGTTCTAGCACGTCGATCCTCTCCGCGCACGGCGCAATCACCCGTGCCGAACGTTTCGATACCGCGTTGCAGCACCGGAGGACTTGAGGCGCCGCGCCTCAGAAGCCTGGATTCGCTTGTTCCGCCGCTGTGCTCGGGTATGATGCCGATCGAGGCAGGTTGGCGGCAGAATTCCCAATGGGTGATCAAAATTCGTTCGTGCCGGGTCGGCGCGGGCGGTGTCGTCGGGCTAGTTTCAGGGGTCCCGACGACGATCCGGGCCGGTTCCAGGTGGCCCGGTAACCGGCTCCCCCGGCATCGGCGGCGATGCCGGCGCACCCCCCGTCCCCTGCCCCGCCGACCCGACCAGGGCTGCTGCCGCTTGGCCCTGGCGGTGGGCGTTTCGACTGGCGCATCGGTAATCAAAAAAGAGGAAATGATCCCATGAAAGACAAAATCGTCACTGCCGACCAGGCGGTAGCCTTGGTTCGCGACCGCGACACCCTGACCAGCGTCGGCTTCGTGCAGTCTTGCGTGCCCGAGGCGCTGTTGAAAGCGCTGGAGAAGCGCTTTCTCGAAACCGGCAGTCCGCGCGGCCTCAACCTGATTGCCACCGCGGGCCAGGGTGACAGCAAGACCAAGGGCCTGAGCCGGCTCGGCCATGAGGGGCTGCTGCGCAAGGTGGTGGCCGGCAACTGGAGCCGGATGCCGTCGGTGTGCAAGCTGGCGCTCGACGAGAAAATCTACGGCTACAACCTGCCCCAGGGCATCATCGCCCAGTTGTTCCGCGATCAGGCCGGCCGCAAGCCCGGCACCTTCTCCAAGATCGGGCTGCATACCTTCGTCGATCCCCGCTACGAGGGCGGCCGGATCAACAAGAAGACCACCCTCGACATTGTCAGCTTCGTCGAAATCGACGGCGAGGAATGGCTGTTCTACAAGGTCGCCCCGGTCACCGTCGCCTTCATTCGCGGCACCACCGCCGATCCCATGGGCAATATCACCATGGAAAAGGAGCCGCTGACCCTCAACAACCTGGCGATGGCGATGGCGGCCAAGAACAGCAATGGCATCGTCATCGCCCAGGTCGAACGGATCGCCGAACGCGGTGCCCTGCCGGCGCGCCAGGTCAAGGTTCCGGGGATCATGGTCGATTGCGTGGTGGTCGCCGATCCGGAAGACCACATGATGAACCTGGCGACGCTTTATAACCCGGCCTATGCCGGCGAGTTCCGGGTACCGGCGACCAGCCTGCCGGTGCTGCCGCTCGATGACCGCAAGATCATCGCCCGGCGCTGCGCCTTCGAACTGCCGCCCAACGGCATCGTCAATCTCGGCGTCGGCGTGCCCGAGGGCGTCGCCTCGGTCGCCAACGAGGAAAAGGTCCTGCAATACATCACGCTGACCGTCGAGGCCGGCGCGGTCGGCGGCATTCCGGCCAGCGGCGCCAATTTCGGCGCATCGGTCAACATGGACGCCGTGCTCGACGAGAACCAGCAATTCGACTTCTACGACGGCGGCGGGCTCGACATGGCCTGTCTGGGCATGGCCGAGTGCGATGCCGAGGGCAACATCAATGTCAGCCGGTTCGGCAAGGGGCTGACCGGCTGTGGCGGCTTCATCAACATCAGCCAGAATTCACGCCGGGTGGTGTTCGCCGGCACCTTTACCGCCGGCGGGCTCAAAGTCGCGGTCGAAGATGGCAAGCTGCGGATCCTGACCGAAGGCCGGGCGCACAAATTCGTCAAGAAGGTCAACCAGATCAGCTTCAACGGCAAATACGCCTACGACCGTGGCCAGCCGGTCTACTACGTCACCGAGCGCTGCGTGTTCCGCCGGGCCAAGCATGGCCTGGCGCTGATCGAAGTCGCTCCGGGCATCGATATCGAGCGCGACATCCTGCCCCACATGGACTTCGCCCCGATCATCGGCCAGCCGGAGCTGATGGACCCGCGCATCTTCCGGCCCGAGCCGATCGGATTGGAGACCCACCTGCTCAATCTCGACCTGCCGGATCGGGTGACCTATGACCCTCAGCGCAACATCCTGTTTCTCAATCTCGAAGGCATGTATATCCGGGTCAATCAAGACGTCGCAGCACTTCGCCTCGTGGTCGAAAAGCGCTGTAAAGAAATCGGTAAGCGGGTTGGCGTCTTCGTCAACTATGACAGTTTCCGAATTTCCGAGGACACCTACGAAGCCTATGCGGAAATGGACCGCTATATGCTTGAACACTACTATACAGAGATTACCCGCTATGCGACCAGCGCCTTCATGCGGATGAAACTGGGCGAAGCCTTCTCGCGCCGCGATATTGCGCCCCACGTCTTCGAGAACAAGGAAGACGCCCAGCGCTTCCTGGCCTCGTTCAACCTGGGCGGCGGCGACTGAGCCAGCGCCGACCCCGGCCATGGCTGCCGCCATGGCCGGGGTCGGCTTCGGCACCCAGGAATACCCCCGGATCCTGCCCCTTACGCCGACTGGTTACGCCGCCTGACGCAGGGTCGTTTGGCTCCAGACCTCGGTCAGCGCGGCGATCAGGTGGTCGATATCGGCGTCGCTGTGCAGCGGCGACGGGGTCAGACGCAACCGCTCGGTGCCGCGCGGAACGGTCGGGTAATTGATCGGCTGGACATAGATCTGGTGACGCTCGAGCAAGGCGTCCGATGCCTGTTTGCACAGACGCGGGTCACCAACCAGCACCGGCACGACATGGCTCGGCGAGTCCAGCACCGGCAACCGGGCCTCGCGCAGGCGGCGTTTGAGTACAGCGACCCGCTCCAGGTGCTGCGCCCTGATTGCCGGGCTGTCCTTGAGGGTACGGATGCTGGCGACTGCCCCGGCGGCGATCGCCGGCGGCAGCGACGTGGTGAAGATGAAGCCGGCGGCGTGGCTGCGCACGAAGTCGACCAGGGCGGCGGAAGCCGCGATATAGCCGCCGATCACGCCGAACGCCTTGGCCAGCGTACCCTGGATCACGGTCAGGCGATCCATCAGCCCCTCGCGCTCGGCGATGCCGCCGCCCCTGGGGCCGTAGAGCCCGACCGCGTGGACCTCGTCGAGATAGGTCATCGCGCCTTAGCGCTCGGCGACATCGCACAGCGCCGCAATCGGCGCGATGTCGCCATCCATCGAGTAGACCGACTCGAAGACCACCAGCTTGGGCCGGGCCGGGTCGGCGGCGGCCAGCCGGCGTTCCAGATCCCCCGGATCGTTGTGCCGAAACACCTGCTTCTCGGCCCCGCTGTGACGGATGCCCTCGATCATCGAGGCGTGGTTGAGGGCGTCGGAAAAAATCATGCAGCCGGGCACCTCGCGGCCGAGCGTGGCATCGTTGGCGACATAGCCCGAGGTGAAGACCAGCGCCGCCGCCTTGGCGTGGAGGTCGGCCAGTTCCTGTTCGAGCAGGACATGGTGGTGTGTGGTGCCCGAGATGTTGCGGGTCCCGCCGGCCCCGGCGCCGCTGCGGCAGATCGCCGCCTGCATCGCCGCCAGCATCGCCGGGTGCTGGCCCATGCCGAGATAGTCGTTGGAGCACCACTCGGTGACCCCGGCACCCAGCCGATGCTCGTAGGCGCGGGGAATTCTGAACCGCCCTGCAGTTCTCCGAACAACCCGCCCTCGACTTTTACCAAGCGGAGATTGGCGATGAGCCCCTCGGAAAGCCCGGCCGCCAAGCCCGCGGCTGATACCACATCCCGCGCCCCGGACCACGGCTCGGACCACGACCTGGAAGACTATGGCGGCGGCAGCGTCCAGGCCCGCCACGGCTATATCCCGGCCTGGCTGCTGGTGGTCTATGCCGGGCTGTTCGCCTGGGCGCTCTACTACCTGGTGGCCTTCTGGGGCGGGCTCGGGCCGGGGCGCCCGGTTTAACAACGATCACCACGACGGGAGCGCATCCATGATCCCCGCAAGACTGGTCCAGGCGGTTGCCGTGCTGAACCTGACCTTCCTGGTCACCGAGCTGACCATGAACCTGCTCCGCACCTATTTCGGCTGACCCCGGCCTTCCCGGACCCGGAATGCCTGAACGAGGGACGTCATGCTGCAAGACACCGTGTTCTCGCTGGCCGAGGCCAGCCCGATCCAGACCCTGGCCCTGATCGGCTTCGCGGCCTTCACCATCGGCTTCTTCGTCTGGGTAGCCCTGCTCGTCGGCAGGAAATAGGCGGGGATCGATGGCCGCCAGCCGCGAGCCGCCGCTATGACCGGCGCTCTGGTGATTGTCGCCGCCGGCTTCGCCGGCAGCTTCCATTGCGTCGGCATGTGCGGCGGCTTTGCCTGTGCCCTCGGCCGCGACCGCCATGGGGCGGCGGCGACGCTGCTCCGCCACCTGCTCTCCAATCTCGGCCGGGTCACCACCTATGGAGTCCTGGGGGGAGTGGCCGGCAGCTTCGGCCAGGCGCTGTGCATCGCCGGCGCGTCACGGTGGCCCCGCTCAACGACGCTCTGACAACCGGGCAGCGCGCGCTTGCCGTCGTCGCCGGCCTTTTGATGATCGCCATGGCGCTGCAGGTCTTCGGCCTGGTCCGGGGCCGGCACCGCTGGCCGGCGATCGGCATCGGCGGCAGCGCACTCGGCTCGGCCTTGCGCAACCTGCAGCGGGCCGAGGGCTTTGCCGCCCACGTGGCGCTTGGCGTGTTCAACGGCTTCCTGCCCTGCCCGCTGGTCTATGCCTTCGCCGCCCAGGCCGCGGCCACCTTCAGCCCGCTGTCCGGCGCCCTGACCATGGTGCTGTTCGGGCTCGGTACTTTCCCGGCGATGTTCCTGATCGGCAACGCCGGCCCGCTTCTGGGTCTCCAGTGGCGCCAGCGCGGGGTCTGGCTGGCCGGTGGCTTTGTGGGCGTGCTCGGACTGATCACTCTGGCCCGCGGGGTCTTGCCGATCGCCGGTCACCTGGGGCATCTCAGCCTTGCGGGGCTCGGGCCGTGACCGACGTCGCAACCGACGCCCTCTGCGGCCATTGCCATCTCGCTTGCGGCCGCCGGCCGATGCAGCTCGCGATCGCGGGCGAAACCCGCAGCTTCTGCTGCTACGGCTGCGCCATCGCCTATCAGGTCGGACGCGGCCGCGGCGAGGCGTCGGAAGCCGCGGGTCTGGTGATCCGGCTCGGGGTCGGTGGCTTCCTGGCGATGAATGTCATGCTGTTCAGCCTGTTGCTGTACAGCGATGCCTTCGTCGGTTCCGATGCCGCGCTGGTGCCGTGGCTGTGCGGATTGCTTTGGCTGTTGGCGACGCCGGCGGTGCTGATCCTGGGCGGGCCGTTTCTGGCCGAGAGCTGGCGCGAGGCGCGACGCCTGCGGATCACCTCGTCAGCGCTGATCGTAACCGGCGTCGGCGCCGCCTGGCTCAGCTCGACCCTCGCGCTGCTCAAGGGCGGTGCACAGGTCTATTTCGACACCGCGACGATGGTGCTGATGGTCTTCACCCTCGGCCGCTGCCTCGAGGCGACCGGCCGCGCCCGCGCGGCGCGCGATCTGGAACGCCTGCTCGCCGCCGACTCTGCGCTGGCGACCGTGATCGAGGACGGCCGGGAGCACCGGCGAGAGCCGGCCGCTGGCCAAGGCGCCGGGGTCGGCGGTGGTTGCGGGCAGCGTGGTGCTGGATGGCGTGCTGGTGGTCCGCAGCGACGGCGTCGGGGGCGACAGTCGGTGGGCGCGGATCGGCCGGGCGGTCGGCGACGCGCTGGCCCGGCGCAGCCCGACCCACCGGCTGGCCGACCGGGTGGTCGGCGGGCTGGTTCCGGCGGTGCTCGGGCTTGCCGGCGTGACCGTGGTCTATTGGGCCGGGCGGGTGCCGCCGGGCGAGGCGATGCTGATCGGGCTGGCGGTGCTGGTGGTCGCCTGCCCCTGCGCGGTTGGTCTCGCGGCCCCGCTCGCGACCTCGCTCGGAATCGCCCGGCTCGCCCGACACGGCTGCCTGGTGCGCGACCCGGCCGCCCTGGAGGTGCTGGCGCAGGCGCGCCTGTTCGCCTTCGACAAGACCGGCACCCTGACCGCCGGCCGGCCGCGGCTGGTCGGGACCCTCGGCGCCGAAGCCGGGGAGTCGGAAATCCTGGCGCGCGCCGCCGGACTGGCCCGGCACTCCCAGCACGGTTTCTCCTGCGCCATCGTCGCCGCGGCGGCGGAACGGGCGATCGCTCCGGCGCTGACCCCGACCGCTCGCAGCCTGTCCGGGCGCGGGCTGCACGGTGACGGCGGCGCCGGACCGGTTGCGCTCGGCAATCGCGCGCTGTTCGACGGCTTGGGCTGGCCGTCGACGCCCGAACTGGAGGCAGCGGCACTCCCGTGGGCGGAAGGCGGCTATTCGCTGGCTCATCTCGGCTGGAATGGCCGGTGCCGGGCGGTGCTGGCGTTCGATGATACCCTGCTGCCCGACGCACCGGCAACTTTGGCCGAACTCAGCCGCCGCGGCGCCGCGGTCACCCTGCTCAGCGGCGATCTGGCCGGCGCGGTCCAGCGGGTCGCGCGTGCCGTCGGGGTATGGTCGTGGCAGGCCGGCCTGTCGCCGGAGGCCAAGAGCCAGACCCTCGCGCAACTGCGCGCCGCGCGGGGCCCGGGGGTCATGGTCGGCGACGGTATCAACGACGGCCCGGTGCTGGCCGCCGCCGATGTCGGCATCGCGGTCGGCGGCGCCATCGATCTCGCGCGTGAGACCGCGGACATCGTGCTGCCCGAGGGCGGGCTGTGGCTGCTGCCCTGGACGCTCGACCTCGCGCGCGCGGTGCGCCGGACGGTTCTGAGCAATCTGCTATGGGCGTTCGGCTACAATCTGGTCGCGCTGACCCTGGCCGCGCTGGATCTGCTGCTGCCGCTGGCGGCGGCGGCGGTGACGGCCGGGTCCAGCCTGCTGGTGGTGGTCAGTTCGCTGCGTCTTGAGCGCCTGCCCGAGCCGACGCGGCGGCTTGCGGGCTCAGCCGAAGCAGTCGCGGGCGAAGGCTGCGTACCAGTCTTCGGCTTGGCGCACCGCGCGCCGCCGGATTTCGGCACTGTCGCCGATCTGGCTCAGCAGGATTTCGGCGACCCTGACGCTGCCATCCTCAATCCTGAAACTGATCACGTCGCTGACCGCATCATCGGCGGCAAGATAGGTGTAGCAGGTGTTGAACAGATGGGGCGGTGACGGCGCCGCGCCGGTCAGGGCCGCCGCCACCGCAAAGGCACAGGCCTTGGCCTGGCTATTGGCGACGAAGGCGGATTTCGGCATGTCGCCGGCGGTCACCGCATCGCCGACGACATGGACGCCCGGATGCAACCGGGACTCGAAACTGGCGGGATCGACCGGGCACCAGCCCGAAGCATCGGCGAGCCCGGCGGCGCGGGCAAGATCGCCGGCCTGCTGGGGCGGAATCAGGTTGACCACCGCGGCCTTGAAAATTTCGCCATCGGTCGCGACCGTCATGGTCCGGGCATCGACAGCGGTGATGCCGCCGGTAAATTGGGCGGGCAGCCACTCGATCATGCCGGGAAAATGCCGGTTCCAGCCATCCTGGAACAGGTCCTGCTCGAAGAAATGGTCCTTGGCGTCGAGGATCAGAATCTTCGAGCGCGGCTTCTCCCGTTTGAAATAATCGGCGACCAGGCAGGCGCGCTCATAGGGACCGGGCGGGCAGCGGAAGGGGTCCGGCGGGGCAGCGATCACGAAGACGCCGCCGTCGTCCATCGCTTCCAGCTGGCGGCGCAACAACGCGGTTTGCGCCCCGCCTTGCCAGGCATGGGGCATGATCTCGGCCGCGGCCTGGTCATAGCCTTCGAGGGTGCCGGATTGAAAGCCGATGCCGGGAGCGACGATCAGCCGGCGTGGGATCACCCGGCCCTCGGCATCGCGGCGCAGGCCGGTCTCAATCGGATGCGAGATCAGGGTCTTGATCGTGATGATCTGGCCCGGCGCCGCGACCGCCGGAACCTGAATGCGGGGAACCGGAGTGCCCATGCGCCGCCTCCTCCCGGATGGTCAGGTGCAGCCGTTGACATCGACCGCGACCGGGCTGCTGGCTAGCAGAACCGTGCCATCGCCGAGTTCGGCGACCGCGATCACATCCTGGGGTTCGGACAGCCGGATGCGGGTCGCCACCCTGGCGCGACCGCTGTCCGGCGTGAAGCGGAAGCCGACGACCTCGACGATCGGGTTCTTCGGGGCGAAGATGCGAATGGCGCGGACATAGTCATCCGGGGTCATCGGGCTCTCGACCGCCACGGTCATCGGCACGGTATAGCCGTTGGGAAAATGCGCCGGCATGGTCAGATGGACGCGCTCGGAGCGGGTCGGCACCTGTCCGGTCACGCGCTCGACCCAGTTCACGGCGGCATCGATCGTGTCATCCCCGGCCTGGCCCCGGCCGGCCGGGGCCGCTCCGGCCAGCACCACGCCGGCCAAGCCGGCACCACGGCTCCAGGCCGCTGCCAATACGCCGCGGCGCGTGAGGCTGCTGGTCCGGGACCCTGCTGCCATGCCGACCTCCCCGGCGTCGTCCGGCCGGCCAGCGGCAAAGGTTGCCGCGCCGCCGTCACGCCTTGGCGGCGCTTTTCAAAGTCATGCTAAACTACACCTCAAGCCCGGCCCATCAAAGGCATTTTACCGCCACCCGACACCCCCTGGCCCTGGTGCCGGGTCCAGACGCCTGTCACCGGGAAGGCCGGGGGCCATCAGGTCCCCGGCCCTGAAAACCGGTTCCAAGGCTTACGAGGCGGAGACGAGGGTCCCGACGTGCTCACCGGCCAGAGCAGCCGCGATGAGTTCGGGTCGCCGGCCATTGACGATCTGGAATTTTCGCAACAGGCGGGCACCGTCGAGCAAGCTGAGCAGGATCGGCTCGAACGGCAGGCTGGGCAGCGCCCGCTCCCGGATTTCCGCGGTGGAGATTTTCGGGATCAGGCGGGCGTCGGGGTTGCACTTGGGGTCGGCGTCGAACAGCCCGTCGACATCCTTGATCAGGGTCAACGCACTGGAGCCGAAACATTCGGCGAGCAGGAAGCAGCCGGCGTCGCTGCCGTGGCTGGGAATCCGTCCGACCGCCGAGGGATGCTCCCACAACGAATAGGGCGGCACGCCGGTGAAGATCACCCCCGGCACGCTCCGGATGAACAACGGCAGCAGATGCCCGAACATGGCCGGCGGAATTGCAACCACACCGTGGGGCGACATCAAGGTGCCGAGGATATGGGCATTGCCCAGGGCGTCGGCGGCGGCCAGTTCGGCCAGCACCCCGACCGGCATGCCGAGGTCGATACCGATCGAATAAAGATGGCGGGTCCGGGCACCACCACCGGTCCCGATGATCAGTCGGTGGATGGGCAGTGCTGCGGCCAAGGCATCGACCACCGGCCGGACCACCGCCCGGCCCTGATCGACCACCGAGCGGCCGCCGACCTTGACCACCTGGGTATCGGGCAGCATGCGGACGATTTCGCGGTCGGTCTCGGTCGCCTGCTGGACACCGCGGTCAAGCAGGCTTTCGCGCATCAGCATCGAATCGAGATGATGGCGCTGGTCGAACTGGTTGGGCGAGAGGGCTCTCATGACGGGGTCCTTGGGCTGGTGGCCTCGGGCTTCTGGTACCGGCGGCGGCTCAATCGGCGTAGATCACGGTGCCGACCGGCTCGCCGTTGAGGGCACGGGTGAGGTTGCCCTTCTCCAACCCGTTGATGATCTGGATCGAACGGCGGCTGGCGGCGTTCTCCATCATGTCGAGCACCGGATGCTCGACCGCGAGATCGGGCAGGTTCATCGCCTTCAACTCGCTCACCGAAATGCGCGGGATGAAGCGGGCGGACGGGTCCTTCTTGGGGTCGGCGGTGTAGAGCCCTTCCTCGTCCTTGACGAAGATCATGCGCTTGCAGCCGAAGACCTCGCTGACCAGATAGGCGCCGGCATCGGTGCGGTGCGGTGGAATCCGGCCGAGTGCCGGGTTTTCCTGCCAGAAAGTGTAAGGCGGCATGCCGAAGAAGATCACCGCCCCGCGGGTCGCCAGGTAATGGGGCAACTGGCCGAACTGGGCCGGCTCGATGAACGGAATGCCGTGTTTGGCCAGCAGATAGTTGATCAGGCGGGCGTTCTGCATGCTGACGAAGGTGCCGAGCACGCTCATGACGCCGGTGGGCAGCCCGAGATCGACCGCGACGCTGTAGGCGTGGCGGGCGCGGCTGCCGCCGCCGGTGCCGATGATCATCTGGTGGCGGCCCAGGTTCTCGACGATTTCGTCGATCAACGGAAACACCGCGGTGCGCCCCCGGTCGATGAAGCTCTGACCGCCGACCTTGATCACGGTGGCGTTGGGCAGGATACGGATCGGCGGCTCGCGACCGGTGCCCTTCAGCACCTCCGGATCGGACAGCGAGCCATGGACCAGCGACCGGCCGAGCTCACTCAGATTGGTAAAACTCATGATGCGCCCAGCCCCCTCGGTTTGGTTTCAAGACGGTGATGCGGTCCGACGGACGCCTCGGCAGACCAGGCGCTCCTCCCAGTGCCGCGGGGTATCGAGGCCATCGAATGCGCCATCCGCCCAATCGCGCAGGGCGGACAGAATGCTCCGCTTGCTCGACTCCGGCAGGTCGAGCCCGCCCAGGCCGCGCTTCCCGGTCCAGCCGTCGATCAGCCCGGCCGGCGTATGCACCGTCGCCCAGCGCGCAACCGTGCGGGGCGGCAGGCCCGCGGCACCGTGCCGGCACAGCTCTTCGATCAGCTGCGCGGCGGCGCGGCCGGCCTGCTTGGGTTCGGCGCCATGCTCGCGGACCAGCCAGTGCATCCGGCGGCGCAGGCGGGCGTGCATACTGTCCTCGGGGCGTTCGACCCGGCCAATCAGCAAGGCGCCATCAGGACGCAGCACGCGCAGTACCTCCGCGCAGGTATGACGCAAGTCCAGATGGTGGAGTGCCCGCAGCCCGAACACCACCTGGGCCGAGGCATCGGCCAGCGGCCAGGTACCGTTGCCGTCGGCCTGGACCAGCAGGGCGTTGCCCAGATCGGCAGACAGCCGCCGGCGAAACACCGCCAGCATCGGCCAGGAACGATCGATCCCGAGATAGCGGATGCGGCGGGTGATCAGATCAATGCCGAGCCGCCCGGTGCCGGCCCCGATTTCCACCGCAAGATCGCCGGCGGCCAGGCCGCCGTAGTTGATGATGGTGGCGCAAAATGCCGCGATCGCCCGATCGGGCAGACCGACCCGCTCATCGAAGGTCGCCGCCTGATCATCGTAAGCAAAAAAAGTCCCCGTAGCGGGTACGATCCGGCGCTGCTCAAAAATCATTCCAACCTCGAATCTCGGATTGCCGACCGAAAATCTCGGATTATTTCTGGTATAGCGATAACATTTTGCGAAACCATCGAAGCATTTATGGGCAATCCATTTTCTGTAAGTATATCTTAATTCATCCGAATTATTCATATTATTACTCTTCTTAATTTAGCTACATATCATAACACACCATTTTTGCTATATCATGGCTGCAAGTACGACATATTGCCGATACGTCCCAGTCAATCTGCTTCAAGCAGATTTGAACTGATCTGAAATCAGTTGGCAATGGAATTTTCAGAGAAAAGTGATAATATGAGAAAAATTCACCCATATGGTGGCACATCAGTGCTGTTCTGACTTGATTTATGCCGATGTTTACCATCGCATGACGGCATACCATCGTATGAATATTACTTTGCTGGGGAGGATACAATGAAACGAGGCAACGATCTGTCGGGCACGGACCAGCTGCAGCCGGGCAACCCTGGACAGCCGGGCGCAGCGGGTCCGAACACAGAAAACCGATACGCGATTGAGCACGGCACCGGACACCCGTCCCTCAGTCGGCGCGAGTTGTTGACCCGGAGCACCGGACTGGCGGTCGCCGCAGCCGCAACCACCGGGGGACTTGGTGCGACGGCGGCATTGGCCCACGGCGACATGGCCGGCCAGGGCGTCACGGTTCAGGTCGCCCAATTCGCCGATACCAGCCAGTGGTTCCAGGAATTCCTGGAGCCTCCGGTCATTTTCTCAGACCGCATGGGACGGCTGATCCAGACGCTGCGGGTTCAGTTCGCTGACATCAAGATCACCACGCTTGGCACCGACGGGATGCCGACCGTCCGGCATCAGTGCGTTCGCACTTATAATGGCCGCGTGCCGGGAACGACGTTCCGGGTTCGGGCCGGCGACCGGCTGGAGTTCGAGGTGATCAACCAGTTGCCGCCGAACCAGGAGGCCCCCAAACCCGGCCAGGACGCGAGTTGCATGCAGTTGATGGACGCGAACTTTCCCGGCTGCTTCAACACGACCAACCTTCACACCCACGGCTTGCATGTCTCGCCGAGCACGACCGACGGCGGCATATCGTCGGACGACGTTCATGTCGTGATCCCGCCGGTCGGCGACACGCTGGATCACAGCGGCTCGCCCAGCAGCCGGAAATACTGCCTCTATCTGCCGAGCTTCCATGGTCCGGGGACCCATTGGTACCATGCTCACGTCCATGGCTCGTCGGCACTCCAGGTGTCGAACGGCATCGCCGGCGCGTTGATCGTGGAGGAGCCGGACGACCAGAAGATCCCGGTCGACCAGGAGCTGATATGGATGGTCCAGGAGGTGGTCGGCGGTGCCACCGCGCCGTCAACCTGCTCCAGCGATCCGAAAAGCCGCGACGTCTATCTCTCGGGCAGCGCCGTCTATAGCAATCTGGCGGCTTCTGAGACCGACGACACCCAGCCCTACGGCAGGGGCTCGCCCAGCGGCAATGTCGGCTTTACCGTCAATTCCCTGAGTATCCCGACCTTGAGGATGCAGCCCAACGAGGTCCAGCGCTGGCGAGTGATCGACGGCACGTCGACGCCGCGGGGCTTTTTCAACTTTCTGCTGACCGATGAAAACAAGAACCCGGTCCCGGATGCGATGTACCTGATCGCGGTCGATGGCATCACTTTCTACGGCCACTCGCCCCAACCGGTCGGATCGACCGGATGGTCGATGTCGCCCGGCAACCGGGCCGATGTTCTGGTCAGCGTCACCCAGCCGGGCAAGTACCTGGTCTGGCGCAAGGATAATGATTTCACCGGCGGCTACCGCAATCCGGGCGACGGCGATCAGGTCCTGGCGGTGGTCGAGGTCGATGGTCCGGCGCTGCCGAAGCGGGATCTGGCGACGATTCCGCTGCCGGGCTGGGACAAGGCGCCCCGCTATCTGCAGCCGATCTGGGACTATGAAGTCAACGCCGCGGCGCTGAGCTATGATTTCGAAGCGGTAAAGCGCAGCGGGAAGCCCGGCTATTTCGGCGGCTTCAAGATCAACGGCAAGGCCTATGGCAATGCCGGCGGCAGCCATCCCAATACCGACGTGAACCTGGGCGAAGTCCGAAAGATCGCCCTGACCAACGGCGCCCAGGGCAACCATCCGTTCCACGTCCACGTCAATCCGTTCCAGGTCGAAGGCGACAAGATCGATCCCAATGGCCCGGACGATCCCGGCAACTGGCGCTGGTGGGATACCATCGTGGTTCCGGAAAATCAGCCCGCGGTCAATATCCGCAGCCGGTTCCTCAACTATCCGGGAAAATTCGTCTTGCACTGCCATATCCTGGTTCACGAGGACGCCGGCATGATGCAGGACTTCACGGTGCTCGATCCCGGCAAGGTCGGCACCGGCCCGTGTCTGCCGCTGGACAAATGCCAGGAGCCGCGCCCGGCCCGGAAGGCAGGCTAGCCCCACGCGGACCGAAGGTGCCGGCACCCGACACTGCCGGGACCTTCGGCCGGCGCGGCAGCCGGGATCACTGGATCGGCAAGGATGGAAACCAACATCTCATTCTGGACTCGGTTGCGAAGTCCGCCCGCGGTCAGAACAGACACCCGACCTGGCTCCCGGCGGAGCCATGGCTGGAGCCTCGGTGCAACACCCCAGACGAGGAGGACATCATCATGAGACAAGGTACGGCGCTCGCCGTGGTCCCGACCAGCGGGGACGGCACCAATCGGACCGCCCAGGGCGGCGGTCAGGCCGGGTCCGGCCAGGACGGCGGCCAGCAGCGCCACGGCCAGATGCGCCAGGTCGGCGGGATCGGCATGCTGCTGCATCACTGCAAAGATTTCACCCTGACCGACGAGCAGCTGGACAAGCTGGAGGCCCTGCTCGAGACCAACGAACTGGAGAAGGCCAAGCTCCGCTATGACGAACAGGCGGCGAAGATCAAATTCCGCTATGCGATCCGACGCGCCGACGCCGACGAGGCCGCGGTCCGGAGTGCTGCGGAAGCGGTGGGCAAGGCCGAGCTCGAGTTGCGCCTGATGCGGTTCCGGCATCTCCAGACCGCCCGTGCCCTCCTGAGCCCGGACCAGTGCAGGATGGTCACGGCGTTCCGGCGCGCCAAGCGGGGCGAGCGTGGCCAGGGCCAGGGCGGACAAGCCCGCGCCGGCGGCTGAAGCCCTCGGCATCCCGCGTTCGCCTTCCGGGCCGACCCCTCGGTCGGCCCGTCGCTTGGCCCCTGTGCCAAAGGGAGAGAACCGGCATGTTCCGGCCGATGAGTGTGCGGTTCGCCCTGGGGATCGCGGTGGTAACCTCTGGCTTTACCCCGGCCTTCGCGGTCGTGCCTGTCGTCGTCATGAGCGCCGACGCCGATGCCACCCTGATCGAAGACCAGGGCGGTGGGCTGGCCAATGGCGCCGGTGCCGCTCTGTTCGTCGGCCGGACCAACCAGGCCGAGGCCGGCCGACGGCGGGCGCTGCTCCATTTCGACGTTGCCGGGGTGCTGCCGGCCGGCGCGCGGATCACCGGAGTCGAACTGGAATTGACGGTCATGGTCGCAGCCGGCGGGGAGCGAAAGATCGCCATCTACCCGGTCACCACCCGGTGGCAGGAAGGGCCGACCACGACTGCCGGCGGCCGCGGCGCCGCTGCCACCGCGGGCGACGCCACCTGGAAGCATGCCGCCGCTCCCGACCAGCCATGGTCGGCGCCCGGCGGCGATTTCACGGTTGCGAGCAGCGCCGTGGCGACGGTCGGCAGCGGTCGGCCGGCAGTCTGGTCCACCACCGCCGCCCTGGTCGCCGACGTCCAGGGTTGGCTCGACCGACCGGCGGACAATTTCGGCTGGCTGCTGCAGGGCGATGAGAGCCAGCCACAGACCGCAATTGCCTTCGCCAGCCGCGAGACCGCCAAAGCTGCCGCCCGCCCCCACCTCACCGTGACCTTCGAGCCCGAACCCGACCGCTAGGCCGGAGACCGCTGTCGCACCAGACCGGCCGGTGCCTAACCCGCCGCCGCGTCGAACAGTGCGGCGATCCGCGCCTGGGCGCTGCGCGCCGCGGCCAGCGGGTCGGGTGCCTTGACGATCGGCCGGCCGACCACGATGTAGTCGGCGCCGTTGTGAAACGCCTCTTCGATATCGGTGGTCCGCTTCTGGTCGTCCTTGGGCGGCTCCTCGCGGTTGGCCACCGGACGAATGCCCGGGGTCACGATCAGGAATCCGGGTCCCAAGCTTTCCCGCAGCTTCGGTGCCTCAAGGCCGGATGACACCACCCCGGCGCAGCCCAGCGCCAGCGCGCGCCGGGCCCGCGACAGCACCAGGGTTGCCGGGTCGCAGACGAAACCGAGATCGTCGAGATCGCCCTGGTCGAGCGAGGTCAACACGGTCACCGCCAGGATGCGCAAACCCGGTGCGGCCTCGACCGCGGCCCGCAGGATGCCGTCATTGCCATGCACGGTCACGAAGGCGCCGGGGTAGCGAGCCAGCCCGGCGACCGCCGCCGCCACCGTCCGCGGCACGTCGAAGAATTTGAGGTCGATCATGACCTTCTTGCCGGCGGCGCCCAGCCGGTCGAGCAGGGTGAAGCAGCCGCCGGCCATGAACAGCTCCAGGCCGACCTTATAGAAATCGACGGTTTCGCCGAGCCGCTCGACCAGCGCCGTGGCGGCCGCGGCGTCGGGCAGGTCGAGGGCGACGATCAGCCGTTCGGTGACCGGAATCTGTTTGGCGAGCAGCATCTCGAACCTCTCCCTTCGCTGTCGCCGCCGTGATAGAGCATGGACCGCGGCCGGGCAAGGCCGAGCACGACGGGCGGAAGCGGCGGGGTCGCGGATGGTCGAACGCACGGGCTGGATGACTTGGGCCAGCCATGCCCTGCTTATCCTCGGGGTGGCGACGATGGCGCTGCCGCTATGGGTCGCCTTCGTCGCCTCGACCCTGACCCAGGGCGAGATCGTCCATCCGCCGATGCCGCTGTGGCCGGGCAGCCATTTCTGGGAGAACTGGCGCGCCGCCCTGTTGATCGGCAGCGCCAAGGGCGGCATCGCACCGGTGTCGGTGATGATGGCCAACAGCCTGGTTATGGCGCTGCTGATCGCCGTCGGCAAGATCGCGATCTCGCTGCTGTCGGCCTTCGCGATCGTCTATTTCCGCTTCCGCTTCCGCATGCTGTGCTTCTGGACCATCTTCGTCACCTTGATGCTGCCGGTCGAGGTGCGGATCGTGCCGACCTATGCGGTCGCCGCCGGCTTGGGCCTGCTCGACAGCCATCTCGGCCTGGCGCTGCCCCTGATCGCCTCGGCAACCGCTACCTTCCTGTTCCGCCAATTCTTCCTGACCGTGCCCGATGAATTGGTCGAGGCGGCACGGATCGACGGTGCCGGACCCTGGGCCTTCCTCAAGGACGTACTGCTGCCGCTGTCGCGGACCAATATCGCGGCTTTGTTCGTGATCTTGTTCATCTATGGCTGGAATCAGTATCTGTGGCCGCTGCTGATCACCACCAAGCCGGACATGGCGACCGTGGTCATGGGCATCAGCCAGATGCTGCCGCGCGGCGACCAGGAAATCGAATGGCCGGTGATTATGGCAGCAGCCCTGCTGGCGATGACGCCGCCGGTTCTGGTGGTGGTGGTGCTGCAGCGCTGGTTCGTGCGCGGCCTGATCGACAGCGAGAAATAGGCCATGGCGTCGGTCGAGATGCAGAACCTGCGCAAGAGCTACGGCACCACCGAAGTGATCAAGGGCATCGACCTGGCGGTTCGCGAAGCTGAATTCCTGGTCCTGCTCGGGCCGTCGGGTTGCGGCAAGTCGACGCTGCTGCGCCTGGTCGCCGGTCTGGAGACGATCGACGCCGGCGAGATCACCATCGCCGGCCGGGTGGTCAACCGGTTGGAGCCCAAGGACCGCGACATCGCCATGGTGTTCCAGAACTACGCGCTTTATCCCCATATGAGCGTGTTCGACAATATGGCCTATGGCCTGCGCCTGCGCGGCCTGAGCCGCGGCGAGATCGCCCAGCGCGTGGCGCGCACCGCCGATCTGCTGGAACTCCAGCCGTTTCTCGGCCGCAAGCCGCGCCAGTTGTCCGGCGGCCAACGCCAGCGGGTCGCGATGGGGCGGGCAATCGTGCGCGAGCCGGCGGTGTTCCTGTTCGACGAGCCGCTGTCCAATCTCGATGCCAGGCTGCGCACCCAGATGCGCATCGAGATCAAGCGGCTGCAGGCGCGGCTGGGCGTGACCAGCCTCTACGTCACCCATGACCAGGTCGAGGCGATGACGCTCGCCGACCGGGTCGCCGTGCTCGACCGCGGCGCCATCGAGCAACTCGGGGCGCCGCTGGAGATCTACCGGCGGCCGGAAACCCTGTTCGTCGCCGGCTTCATCGGTGCGCCGCCGATGAATTTCCTGAACGCACGGGTGGCGCCCGGTGGCAGCGCGGTGGTGCTCGACGCCGGCCCCGCTCTGCCCCTGGCGGCGCCGCTCCCGGATCAGGCGGGCCGGCCGGTGCGCCTGGGAATGCGCCCCGAACATCTGATCCTTGCCGAGGCCGGCTCAACCGTCGCCGGCTCGACTGTCGATGTCTCGGTCGAATTGGTCGAAGCGCTCGGCGCCGACTGTGTCGTCCATACCCGGCTCGACGCCAGCGGGGAGCCGCTGCTGGTCCGCCGGCCCGGTGCCCCGACCTCGCGCTGCGGCGATCGCCTGCGGCTTTCCGCCGAACCCGAGGCGCTCCACCTGTTCGACCCGGCGACCGGGCGCCGCTGCAACTGACCCGGTGTCAGGGCTTGATCTCGATCGGGGTGCCGACCGGAACCAGCCGCCAGATCTCGTCGATCTCCTGGTCGGTTACGGCGATACAGCCGTTGGTCCAGTCGGTCGTGCGGTGCGCATCGCCGATCCAGCCTTTGCCGTTGGGCAGGCCGTGGATCATGATGTCGTCACCCGGATCGATGCCGCGTTTTTGCGCCCGCGCGCGATCCTCCGGCGACGGATAAGAGATTTTCAGCGAGCGGTGATAATTGCTGTCCGGGTTCTTGGCGACGATCAGATAGACCCCTTCGGGGGTGCGTTTGTCGCCACGTTGCTCCTTGGCACCCCTGGGATTGCCGCCAAGCGATATTTGATAGGTGCGCGGCGGCTCATCGGGGCGGTAGATATGCAGGCGATGCGCCGCCTTCTCGACGACGATCCGCTCCATCCTGGTGAGACCGGCATTGTCGTCCGGCTTCGGCGGCGGCAATCTGACCGGACTCTGGCAGCCGACCAGCGCCAGGACCAATACCAGCGAACCCCACTCTCGTATCCTGGCCATTGCGGCAAACACACCATGCTGCGGCTGCGATGGCCGGAAAATTTACACAGGTTTCGGAGCAGAACAACATGCCGGCAGCCCCTGCCCCCACTTCCACCGGCCGCCGTTTCCTTGAAGACACACTTGTGGTGGCCAGCCACAACCGCGGCAAGGTCGCCGAGATCGCGACGTTACTGGCCCCCCATGTCAAGACCTTTCGCTCGGCCGGCGAACTCGGCCTGCCCGAACCGGACGAGACCGGCGACAGCTTCCTGGCCAATGCCGAGCTCAAGGCGCGGGCGGCGACGCGCTGCGGGCTGCCGGCCCTGGCCGACGACAGCGGTCTGGTGGTGCCGGCGCTGGCTGGCCGGCCGGGCATCCACTCGGCGCGCTGGGGCGGCCCCGGCAAGGACTTTGGTTTGGCGATGCGCCGGGTGGAAACGGAACTGGCGGACCAGACCGACCGCTCCGCCCACTTCGTCTGCGCCCTGGCTTTGGCCTGGCCGGACGGCCATCTCGAAGCGGTTGAGGGTAGGGTGTTCGGCCGCCTGGCCTGGCCACCGCGCGGCAATCACGGCTTCGGCTACGATCCGATCTTCGTCGCCGACGGCCATAGCCTGACCTTCGGCGAGATGGCGGCAGCGGACAAGCACGCGATCAGCCACCGCGCCGATGCCTTCCGCCGGCTGGTCGCCCGATGCTTCAGCTGAGCGCCACCGAGCCTGGTTTCGGCATCTACATCCACTGGCCGTTCTGCCTGTCAAAATGCCCCTATTGCGACTTCAACAGCCATGTCCGCGAGGCGATCGACCAGGACCGCTGGCGCGACGGCCTGCTCGCCGAACTGGACCCCTATGCCGCGCTGACCTCCGGCCGGACGGTGACCTCCGTGTTCTTCGGCGGCGGCACGCCGTCGCTGATGCCACCGAGGACCGTGGCGGCGGTGATCGAACGGATCGCCGCGCGCTGGACCCTGGCACCCGATGCCGAAATCACCCTGGAAGCCAATCCGACTTCGTCCGAGGCAGCGCGCTTCCAGGGTTTTCGGACCGCCGGGGTCAACCGGCTGTCGCTCGGCGTCCAGGCCCTCGACGACCGCGCCCTCGGCTTCCTCGGCCGCGGCCACTCCCGCGCCGAAGCATTGGGAGCGATCGCGCTGGCGGCGCGATCTTTTCCCCGCTTCTCGTTTGACCTGATCTACGCCCGCCCCGGCCAGGACCACGACACCTGGCGCCGCGAACTTGCGGAGGCACTGGCGCTGGGCGCCGGACATCTCTCGCTCTACCAGCTGACCATCGAGCCGGGCACCCAGTTCCACACCCGGTTCGGCCGCGGCGACTTCTCACTGCCCGAACAGGATGCCGCGGCGACGCTGTACGAGACCACCCAGGAGACCCTCGACACCGCCGGCCTGCCAGCCTACGAAATTTCCAACCATGCCCGGCCGGGCCAGGAGTGCCGGCATAACCTGACCTATTGGCGCTATGGCGACTTTCTCGGCATCGGTCCCGGCGCCCATGGCCGGCTGACCCTCAACGGCGTCAAATGGGCGACCCGCGCCCACCGTGCCCCGGAGATTTGGCTGGAGCGGGTCGAGCAGGCCGGCTGCGGCACCGATCCCCCGGAGCCGCTCGATCCGGCGCTCTGCCTGGAGGAGCGCCTGATGATGGGGCTGCGGCTGGGCGAGGGAGTGGCGCGTGCGCGGTTGCGTGCCGAGACCGGACATGACGTTGAAGCCCTGATCGAGCCGGCGGCACTCGGGCGCCTGATCGCCGGCGGCTTTCTCGAAGTCACGCCGAGCCACCTGCGCTCGACCCCCGCCGGCCGGCAACGGCTGAATGCCGTGCTGGCGGCCCTGGTGCTGCGTCCCGACGTGGTCGGGCCGAATAGACTCGCCACAAACCCTCGATTTGAAGATTCATCGGGCTGCGACTCCTGAACACTCTGGACAGGGTTGACGTACACCCTGGTTCCGGGAAATAATCTTGAGTCTTGTCCGACTGCAGCCCAAGTCTCGCCCTAATCCTGGCTGGTGGTCGGAGCTCGCAATCTTTCTGCTGATGAGGACGGCATGGCCGACGGCGGCACCGGAAACGATGGCACCAACGGACCGGTGCTTCTGGCACACGGCGGCAGTGCGGCCGCAGCCCAGGCGCCCGGCAGCGCCGAACCGGAGCAGACCTCCCGCCGCGGCTCGTCGGGCCTGGGCGCCTCCCTTTTGTGGTCAAGGCCCAAAGCGGGCTTTTCCTCCGCGCGCCTGTTCGGTCCGTTCATCCGGCTCGGCCTGATCGCGCTGGCGATTCTGATTGTAATTTCGTTCGGGCGCTCGTTCCTCGATTCGTTGCTGATCCGCCTCGACCAGTCGAAGATGGTGCATAGCGACCGGTCCGAGGCCCATCTCGATCTCGCCCGCGCCGTCCCCAACCAGATCACCCTGTCCTATGCCAGCGCCAACGGCCATATCCAGCGCGTGCTGGTTGATCGCGGCGAATACTCCGACTTCATGAAGTCTTTGTTCGCGCGCCTGGAGGCCGACCGGGTGCGGATCGTCGCCAGCATTCCCGAACGCCTCAAGCTGTCCGCGACCCCGGTGTTCGACGACATCCGGGGCAATGTCGACGCCTATGCCGACTGGTACTACTCGCAGTGGACAACCTACAAACTGCTGGCGGTCGGCGGTCAGGCCTATGTCCAGAACCAGCTCTCACCGACCGCGGTTCCCGCCGAAGACATGGCCGCGGCCGCACTCAGCAAATATATCCACGAACGCTTTCGTGATACCGTGCTCAAGCCTGAAATCAACGATTACAAAATCCACAAGGCATTCCTCGCGGTCTACGGCGAGCTTCACCGCGACTACCTGCGCTCTCTGGCGCTGGCCGATCAGGATTTCCACGATTTCGCGGCCCGGCGCCTGCCCTATAATCAGGACAGCAAGCGCGCCGAGCCTACCCTCGACCTCGATTGGAGCAGCAATCTCAACAAGCTGTCGATGGCGCTCCATGAAAAGGGCGGCATCGGTGCGCTGGCCCGGGGGGCACTCTCGCTCAGCATCGGTTCCAAGCTGGTCGCCCCGGCGCTCGCCCTGTCGATTGCCGGCAAGAAGGCGGTGCTCGGCGTCATAGCCAAGCTAAGTGCGCCGTTCATGACCAAGATCATGGCCGCGGTCGGCGGCTCAGCCGCCGCCGGCGCGGTCGGGCTGGCCACCGGCCCCCTGGCCCCGGTGGTGGCGCCGGCGATGGCGGTCGGCTTCTCGCTGGGCGCCGACTACCTGATCAGCGAGGTCGATGAACACAATAACCGCGAGACTTTCGTCACCGATGTGAGGGGCTCGGTCTCGGCGATCGAGGAGGAGTGGCTCGACCTGATGAAGGAGCCGATGACCCAGGCGATCGACATCTGGTACGATGATACCCTCAACCTGCTCTCCGATTTCAAGAAATAGGCGCACAGCCCGTGACGGTGACGATCTATCACAACCCACGCTGTGGCAAGTCGCGCCAGACTTTGGCGCTGTTGCACGCGCGGGGACTCCAGCCGCAGATCGTCGAGTATCTGAAGACCCCGCCGGAGCCAGCTGAGCTGCGACGGCTGCTCGGCATGCTCGGGATGACACCGCGCCAGTTGATGCGGACCAAGGAGGCCGCTGAGGCCGGGCTCGGCGATCTCAACCTGTCCGATGATGCCCTGGTCGCCGGCATGGTTGCCCACCCGATCGTGATCGAACGGCCGATCGTGGTCAGCAACGGCCGGGCGGCGCTCGGTCGCCCACCGGAAGCGGTGCTGGCACTCCTCCCTTAAGAGTTCACTGGCGCGCGAGACTTCAAACCGAACGCAGCGTTGGGCTGCCGCGCCGGTAAAGTCCACCGCGGACGCGACAGCTTCACCGGGCAGTGGTTTCGTACGGTTGTATGATTTGGGTTCAATCTCTCGTTAATGAAGGATAAACGAATCCCCGCTAAGTTTTGACCCCTATCGCCGTGCGCTTGGGGTGAGCCTGGGTCGTCTGCACTGCCAGTGGGCATCGCCGGGTCATCTCCCAGGTCGTTCAGCGATCGCCCCCTTAGCCGGATATTCGGCATGGACGCTGGTTTTCCAGGGAAGCCGCCGACAGAAGTCGGGCCAACACCGGAGGCGTGGTGATGACTGAGGTCGGAATGCCCCGACCTGCCAGCGTCGTCGACCTCGGCCTGCGACCGCCGCGGACGACGCCGCACCCAGTTTCAGAAAGCCGGACCGCCGCGCTCGAGCGTTTCCGACAGCTGATCGATTGTGCGGCCGATCTGGTGCTGCTGGTTGATCTCGCCGACGACCGTATCGTCGATGCCGGGGAGCGGGTCTGCAGCGCGCTGGGGTTCAGCCGGGAGCAGTTGCTGGGCCGGACCCTGGGCGAGATCGATGCCGAGTCGCTGGACCATCCGCTCCAGATGTTTGCCCTGCAGCCGCCAGACGACCCGGCCGCGGTCCCCCGCAGCCGCAGCGACTTGGTGGTGACTCGCCTGGTCGGCCGCAACGGGCGGGAAATCCCCGTCGAGCTCTCGATCCAGGTCGCCAGGCTGGGCGATCGCGCCTATGGCATCCTGATCGGCCGCGACCTTGCCCGGCCGCCACGGCAGGCGGCGGACCCGTTGCACAATCGGTTCGAATTGGAACAGTGCATCGAGGAGCGCACCCGCGCCCTGCGGCAGGAGATCACAGAGCGCAAATACATGGAGGCGGCCCTGCTCGACAGCGAGCAGCGGTTCCGTGACATCGCGGTATCGGCCTCCGACTGGTTCTGGGAAACCGATGCCGAGCAGCGTTTCACCTATGTTTCCGAACGCTTTTTCGAAGCGACCCGCGTGGCGCGCGTCCGGGTGATCGGCCGGACCCGGCACGAACTGGTCGGCGAGCCGGAATTGAATCGTTTTCCGGAAAAATGGCGTCAACACTTCGCAGCACTCGACCAGCGGCTGCCGTTTCGCAACCTCGAATACGGCATCGTCAGTGACGACGGCTCGGTGCTCTACATCCGCATCAGCGGCCAGCCGGTGTTCGATCAGACCGGGTTGTTCCAGGGCTATCGCGGTGCCGGCACCGATATCACGGTCCAGCGTCGGGCCGAGGAGGCGCTGCGGCTGGCCCATGACGACCTGGAACGGCGGGTCGCGGAGCGCACCCGCGAACTTCAGAACGAGATCGCCGAGCGCAATCGCGCCGAAGAGACCCTGCGGCTGCTCTCGGCGGCGGTTCATCAAAGCCCGGCCTCGGTCTATATCACCGATGCCGCGGGGCGGATTCAATACGTCAATCCGCGTTTCGTCGAAATTACCGGCTATGCGCCCGAAGAGGCGATGGGCGAGAAACCCAGCCTGTTCAATTCCGGATACACACCGCGCGAAACCTACAGCCAGCTGTGGCGGACGATCCTCAGCGGCTCCGAATGGCGCTCCGAGTTGCTCAACAAGCGCAAGAACGGCGAATTGTTCTGGCAGCAGCTGTGTATCTCGCCGATCCGATCGAGCGGCGGCCAGATCAGCCATTTCGTCGCCGTCGCCGAAGACATCTCGGTGCGCAAATACTATGAGCGCCGACTGCTGCACGAAGCCAACCACGACCGCCTGACCGGGTTGCCCAACCGTCTGCTCGCGACCGACCGCCTGACCCAGGCGGTGGCCAGCGCCCAGCGGACCGGGCGAACGGCGCTGCTGCTGCTGATCGGTCTCGACCAGTTCAAACGGATCAACGAGACCCTGGGCCATGCTGCGGGCGACTGTCTGTTGATCGAGACCGCGCGCAGGATCGCCGAGTTGGCCCCAGAGACCGACACCGTAGCGCGGCTGGCCGGCGACGAGTTCATGCTGCTGGGCGCCGATCTCGGCACCACCGCTCATCCCGAGACCCAGGCCCAACGCCTGCTTGAGGCCTTGGCGGCACCGTGCCAGTTGTCCGGCCAGGAGATGTTTCTGACCGCCAGCGTCGGCATCGCGCTCTACCCCGATGACGGCGACGATCCCCAGGTGCTGATGCGCAACGCCGAGGCAGCCTTGTTCAAGGCCAAGGAATGCGGCGGCAACACCTACCGTTTCTTCACGCCGGAGATGAACCGGATCGCCAACCAGCGGCTGACTCTGGAGAACGGCCTGCGCCACGCCCTGAGGCGGGGCGAGCTGTCGCTGGCCTATCAGGCGGTGATCGATTCCCAGACCCGCGAACTGGTCGGCGCCGAAGCACTGCTGCGCTGGCACAGTCCCACGCTCGGCCATGTCCCGCCTGACCGTTTCATTCCGATGGCCGAGGAAACCGGCCTGATCACCGCCATCGACACCTGGGTTCTGCACACCGCCTGCCGGGAGGCTGCCGCCTGGCAAAGCGGCAGGAAACGGCCGGTGACCATCTCGGTCAATGTCTCGCCGCGGATGTTTCGCGGCGCCGGTCTGATCGAGGCGACCACCCGCGCGCTGAATGCCGCCGGTTTGCCCGCGACCTGCCTCAGCCTGGAGATCACCGAGCGCCTGTTCGCCGGCGACACGCCCGAGACCGTGGAGTTGATGCGCGAACTGGTTCGGCTGGGCGTCGGGTTCGCGATCGACGATTTCGGAACTGGCTATTCTTCGTTGTCCTATCTCAAGCGGTTTCCGGTCTCGACGCTCAAGATCGATCGCTCCTTCGTCCAGGACGTCACGGTCAACGCCAGCGACGCCGCCCTGGTCAAGGCGATCCTCGCGATGGCCCACAGCCTGGGCCTGACCGTGGTCGGCGAAGGCGTCGAGACCTGGTCGCAGCTCGACTTTCTGAAGACCCAGGGGTGTGATCGGATTCAGGGCTATTATTACGGCCGGCCGCTGCCCGCCGCCGAATTTCGCAAATTCGCCGCCGCCGCAGGCCCGGTTCCACCGGCATGATCGCCCGTCATTTATACTTGGGTTAATTCCAGTTTCTTGCAATTGCGCAACACAGCGTTTGAAAATGGCGCTGAAACCCGGATCGCTTTGGTTTTGATTTTTCTCCGACCAAACATCTGTTCAAATCGACCCGGTCGCAGACCACGTTTCGCGGTTGGCCACGGGGCTCAATTGGAACCGGCGGGGAATTCAAGCCATGCTGTCTTGCTATCAACCTAAGAGCATCTCTCTGGCTCGACCGCTTTGGGCTGCCGCACTGCTCTCGGTCCTGACCTTCGTGGCGCCTTTGGCCGCGACCACAGACTCAACCCGCAGCCTGGGCGGCGGCTACACCTTCGTCGGGAGCGGCAGCGGATCCGAAGGTGAGGTGTTCACGGGGACCTTCAGCGGGACGCTGTTCGGCCCCGGCATCGACTCATCGGGCATTGCGATCAGCGGTAGCTCGACCGCCACCGGCAGCAACAGCTTTACCGCCACCGGCGACTACAGCTACCAGGGGACATCCGGAAATTTCAGCTGCACTGTCAACACTTCGACCGGCACCTTTTCCGGCAGCAATTGCGGCATCGTCGGAACCGTGCTGGCCGGCGGTGCGACGGCCAATCAGTCCCAGAACTCGGCGGTGACCGCAACCCAGGTCAATCGCAGCGCCGCCCAGCAGACGGCTGCCCTGATCGGCCGCCGCATTGCGGCCAGCCTGACGCCGCAATTCCAACGCTCCCAGCGGATCGGAGCCGTGCCCGACGGATCGGAAAGCACCGTCCCGACAGCCTTCTACGACAGGGGCATTGCCGGCCTTGCCGCCGGAGACGGCGTTTTGACCAAGGGGCTATGGGCAACCTATGGCCATAGCTGGCTGACCAGCGACCTTTCCGGCCTGGAGTCGAAAGGCACAATCAATACCGGTGTGGTTGGCGCCGACGTCAAACTGAACGACACCCTGCTTGCCGGATTGACCTTGACCTATCAATCGACCGGCCTGGATACCAAATACAACGACGGTACCTTCGACTCCGGTGGTTTTTCTTTCATCCCCTATGGCGCGCTGGCGCTGTTGGACGGGCACCTGGTGCTCGACGCGATGACCGGTTACGGCTTCGGCGATAACGATGTCGAACGAAACCGCAGCACGCTGTTAAAATCCAAGGGCTCGTACCATAGCGACCGCTGGATTCTGAGCTCGAACGCGACCTATACCTGGCCGATCGAACACTGGACGCTGTCGGGCAAGCTCGGCTGGCTGATGAGCTACGAATGGGCCCAATCCTACACCGAAGACATCGGGACGCGGATCAATGGCCAAGTCAGCCGTGTCGGCGAACTCAGCTTGGGCGGCAAGGCGGCCTATAGCTGGGACGATGTCGAGCCCTATGTCGGATTGGCCTATGCCTATGATCCGATCCTGGGGCCGAGCACGGTTTCTGCGACCGGCCAAGGCCTCGACCGCGACGAAATTCAAGGGCTGATCGGCATCAATTGGACGCCGTCCGAACGGCTGACCGCCTCGATCGAGGGCACACGCAATTTCCTGCGGGAAAAACAGACGACGTCGACGATCACCGGCAGCTTGCGGCTGGCATTTTGACGCCGCGCCGGCGGCCCCAGTCCCCGTCAGCCGCCGACATCAGCAGCCCCGGATCAGCGGACCCCGTCGGCCAGGAAGTCGTACTGCTTGACCGGCTTGGGGATCCGGCTTTCGCCGTCGTAACACAGGATCGTGGCGGCGTGCGCCATGTTGCCGGCGCCGTCCGATTTGTAGGTCATCGCCAGACCGCGATAGCTGCGGCTGGCCAGCGCATCGCTCAAGGCGGCGCTGGTCGTGGCACCATCGGCCACGGCATGGAGCAGCATCCCGACGCCGTCGAATTGGCACAGCGCCAGGGCGTCGGGTTCGCTGCCGAAGCGGGCGCGGTACTCGGCGACGAATTGGGTCATGCCGGGACTGCCATCGGAGACCGGCGACGCCGCGCTCTCGGCGCAGACGCCCTTGAGTTCCGCCGGCTCCAGCAGCGCAGTCGTGCTCGGCCGGTGCAGCGCCGAGCCGGCCAGGATCGGCACCGAGACCCCGGCCGCCGTTGCCTGGCGGACGAACAAGGCGCTCGGCCCGGCGTTTAATTGCAGCATCAGAACATCGGGGCTGCGCGCCATCGCCCGCGCGATCACCGCGGCGAGGTCGCGGGCACCGGCATCGACCACCTCGTCGAAGACCGGCGAAGCGGCGAGTTCACCCAGCACCGCGCGCAGTCGGTCGCGGCCGCTCTCGCCCTCGACACTGTTCTGGCTGATCAGCGCGGGCCGCCTTGCCCCCAATTCCTCCACCGCATAGCGCGCCAGCGCCCGCGTGGTCACCGCCTCGCCCGGCCAGAAGCGGAAGACCAGATCACTGCCCGGCGCGCTCGCGGCGGGACCATTGGCGACCGTAATAATCGGAATGCCATAGGCGGTGGCAAGCGGCACCAGGGTCTGCATCTGGACGCCCAGCACATTGGCGACCACGCCACGGACCTGCCCCAAGCCGGTAGCCTGGGTCAAAGCCTCGGCCACGGAGTCCGCCGAGGTGCCGGAATCGATCACCTCGGTGCGCACTTCAAGCCCCGGCGGCGCCAGACCGGCTGCGAGGATCGCGCCATTGCGCTGGCTCATCGCCTCGGCGGCAAGGAAACCGGTCAGAGGGACCAGGACCGGCAGCGTAAGCGCTTCGGCCCGGCATGGCGCCGCGTCCAGCGGTGTCAGACCCAGCGACGCTGCGCTCAGCCAAGACACGATGACGACCAAACTCCACCGCCTCACGCTTTGGCTCCCCCGTCCGCCGCAACGTCCACGTCCGCCGGTCACGTCCCGCCTGGCCCCGCCCCCTGCGGCCTGACTGCCTGGTGCCGAACTATGCTGGCTCAGCCGGCGCTGTCAATCGGCGATCCGCCGCGGCCAGAGTCCCGCGGCCTCGCAGGCCTGCGCCGTATCTGCAACCCCATGCGACAAAAGGGCATCGGGCTCAACTGGGCCACGACAAGAAACTGCGCCGAACGGCTGCGCCCGTTACACTGCCGCAGGGCATCCGTCGTCGGCGCGCGACCACTATCCGGTTGAAGGGTCATGCCGACGCGTTACACTGAAAAAAAACTACAATGGATCCGGACCATCTCGTCCGAGGGTCCGGTTCGGAGGAAAACCCATGTCGTCAGTTGCAGCGGCGGAACAGTCGAATGGTGAAACGCAGTTTCGCTTCGAGTCCGATTTATGGCGGGTCGATGGACAGACCGAAGCGGCGTTGCGAGCGGTCTGGCCGAAGATCCAACCCGGCCTCGATGGGATGCTGAATGATTTCTACGTATTCATGGTCAAGTTCCCCGAATTGGTGCCGATGTTGTCGGATAAAGGCAAGATCGATTGCCTCAAGGTCCTGCAAAAGGAGCACTGGCAGACATTTTTCCAGGCTAACTTCAACGAAGCCTACCTAAATCACGTGATCGGGATCGGCAAGACCCATGCACGGGTCGAGCTGAAGCCCAAATATTTCCTCAGTGGCTGCTCGTTCATGCTCGAACGGATGCTGCGCATCATCATCGAGAGCAATCGCCGCAATCCGGCCGCCGCCGCGGATCAGGCCGCCGCCCTGGTGCGGACCGTGCTGATGGAGACCGAGATCGCGCTGGGTGTCTATGTCGACGCCACCGTAGCGACCGAAAGCCGCGCCAACATGCAGGCCCTCGCCGAAGCCTTCGAGCGGGAACTCGACGAGGCGGTCGATTTCGTCCGGCGCGGTGCCAAGGACATGGAGAGCGCGGTCAACAATGTGTTGGATGCCGCGAGTAAGGTCAGCGAGGACAGCGAGCACGTCACCACGGCGTCGGGCCACGCCAACGAGAATGCCGCCACCATTGCCGGTGCGTCGGAAGAACTGTCGGCCTCGATCGCGGAAATCTCCCGCCAGGTCGAACACTCGACCGCCGCCGCCCGTGACGCCGCAGAACAATCCCAAGGGGCCAAGGCACTGGCCGAGGATCTGGCACAAGTCTCCAAGCGGATCGGCTCGATCGTTCAGCTGATCGAGCGCATTTCCAAGGAGACCCGCCTGCTGGCGCTCAACGCCAACATCGAGGCGGCGCGAGCCGGCGACCTTGGCCGCGGCTTCGCAGTGGTGGCCCACGAGGTCAAGACGCTGGCCGATCAGACCAATAACGCCACCGGCGACATCCGCAACGAAATCCAGGCGATGCAGCAGGCTATCCTGAATGCGATCGAGGCGATGGGCCGGGTCGCCGAGCGGGTCCAGGCCGTCACCGGCGATATCTCCGGGATCGCCAGCGCGGTCACCGAGCAGGAGGCGGTCACCCGTGAGATCGCCACGAACGTCGGCGCCACCGCCCAGAGTATCCTCACCGTCCACGAGCGGATCTCCAGCGTCGCCCAGGAGGCCGACGCCAGCACCCGCGAAGCCAATAATCTCCAGGTCGCCACCCGCGGCATGATCGATTCGGTGGTCGGTATCAAGCGACGGGTGATCGCCACCTTGCGCAGCACCCGCCAGGCCGACCGCCGCACAGAGGACCGGATCGCGGTCGATCTGGTCGCCAAATGCACGGTCGGCGGCAAGACCTGGTCGGGCCGTACCGACAACCTCTCGATCGGTGGCGCCCAGATCCGGGAAGCCGCGATGGCGCAGGCGATCTCCGGCAAGAACGCCGCGATTGTGGTCGATATGGAGCGGGTCGGCACCGCCCGCGGTATCGTCGTGGCGACCGAGAACGATGCCGTCCATATCCATTTTCAGCAAATCGACGACCAGGTCGCCCGCCGGTTGACCGACCTGCTCGACCGCTGCCGCCGCGAAGACGACGAAATCATCGCGATCGCCAAGGACACCGCGCGACGGATCGGCGAATCCTTTGAAGAAGCGCTAAATCGCAAGGAACTGGTCTGGGACGATCTGTGGGATGTCGAATACCAGATGATCCGCGGCACCGATCCCGCGCAATACTCGACCCGCTTCCTGCCGCTGTGTGACCGCGTTCTGCCCGGTATCCAGGAGCCGCTGCTCACTCGCAATGCCCGCATCACCTTCGTGGTGGCGGTCGACCGCAACGGCTATCTGCCGGTGCACAATCGCCAATACTCCGAGCCCCAACGCCCCGGCGACCGCGCCTGGAACACCGCTCACTGCCGGAACCGGCGCATGTTCGACGACCGCACCGGTCTGGCGGCCGCCCGCAACCGCCAGCCGATCCTGGTCCAAACCTACCGCCGCGACATGGGCGGCGGCCAGTTCGTCAATATGAAGGATATATCGGCCCCGATCATGGTGAATGGCCAGCATTGGGGAGGGTTGCGCTTCGGCGTGAAATCCTGAGGCCCGACCGGCACCGTCACCCTCCCGATCCGCCGGGCTGCCGCCGGGGCCCCAGATCAGTTCGGACAAGGACGACGCCAGGTCCCCTACCCCACCCGAGTACACCACCCAAGGATGGCGCCTGATGTTTCGAACCGCCGAACTCGGCCGGAAGGTTGCCAAAGACGATTTTGATGCCGCGGCCTCGGCGTTGCGCATCGAAATCCTGGAGCTGCAGCAGAAACTGCGCCAGGCCGATTTCGCCACCGTGATCGTATTCGCCGGTGTCGATGGTGCGGGCAAGAATCAGACGATCAATCTGATGAACGAGTGGATGGACCCGCGCTGGATCGCGACGCGAGCCTACAGCCAGCCCTCCGACGAGGAGCGCGAGCGTCCGGAGTTCTGGCGCTATTGGCGTGATCTGCCGCAGCGCGGGCGGATCGGCCTGTTTTTGCGCTCGTGGTATTCCAGCCCGGTGCTCGACGCCGCCTATCGTCGAATCGCCCCGGCCGAGCTCGACGCCCGGCTCGACCGTATAGCCGCGTTCGAGAACGCGCTCGCTGCCGACGGCACGCTGATCGTGAAATTCTGGCTGCATCTGAGCCACAAAGCCCAGAAGCGGCGCCTGAAGAGTCTGGCCAAGGACCCGCACGAAAGCTGGCGGGTCACCGAAGCCGACTGGCAACACTGGCGGATGTACGACCAGTTCGTCGCCGCCGCGGAGCAGACGATCATCCGAACCGGCCTCGGTCATGCCCCCTGGACGATCGTCGAAGGCGAGGACCCGCGCTACCGCGAACTGACCGTGATGACCACTTTCCGCGACGCCGCCTTGCGCCACCTGGAACTGCGCGCGCTGTCGCGAAATAACCGCGAGGCTCTGCTCGGCAACGGCGGCGGGACGAGTTCGCTGGCGCCGCATGCCGCGGGAGATTCCGTCACCGACCCGGCCGCCGCCGCGATCCGCGTGCTCAACCAGTCGCAGCCGTCGATTCTCGACGCCCTCAACATGACCAAAGCCGCGGACAAGGCGACCGCCGAGGCCGAGGAACCGCGCCTGACCGCCCGGCTCAACCATCTCTACCGAGCCGCCAAGGAACACGGGCTCACCTCGGTCCTGGTATTCGAAGGCTGGGATGCCGCCGGCAAGGGCGGCACCATTCGGCGAATCACCGCGGCGATGGACGCCCGCGACTACCAGGTCATCCCGATCGCGGCACCAACCGACGAGGAGCGCGCCCAGCACTATCTCTGGCGCTTCTGGCGCCACCTGACCCGCGCCGGGCGGGTCACGATTTTTGATCGCAGCTGGTACGGGCGGGTCCTGGTCGAGCGGGTGGAAAATCTGGCGACCCAGGAGGAGTGGCGGCGCGCCTATGCCGAGATCAACCATTTTGAACAACAGCTGATCGACCACGGTATCGTGCTGGTCAAATTCTGGATGAACATCACCAAGGACGAGCAGTTGGCCCGGTTCGAGCGCCGCCAGGCGATCCCGTGGAAGCGCTGGAAACTGACCGAGGAAGACTGGCGCAATCGCGAAAAATGGGACCTCTATGCCGAAGCGGTCAATGACATGATCGAAAAGACCAGCACCCGGCTGGCCCCGTGGACGCTGGTGGAGGCCAACTGCAAGCGGTTTGCCCGTCTGCGCGTGCTCGAAACCGTGTGCGAGACTTTGGAAACCGCGCTGGCGCACTCGGCCGAGTTGGCCAAGACCCGGCGCAAAGCGCGACGGAAAGGCGGCGGCTGATCGCGGCGTGCGTGGCGCTGCCAATCTCTGTGAAAATCCCGTGTCGAAAGGCTGGCGTTCCCCGTCGGGCTTTGCTATACACCCGCCCACGCCGCGGGCGGGACAACGTTCCCGCCCGCGAGCTGATCCCCGGTAGCTCAGCCGGTAGAGCAGGTGGCTGTTAACCACCGTGTCGGCGGTTCGAATCCGTCCCGGGGAGCCAACAAAATCAAGGGCTTAGCTTAATCGGCTAGGCCCTTTTTCGTTGGCGGAAAAGCTTGCGGGAGCACCGCGGGATCACCGGACTCGTTCTCACCATGGCAACGGATCGTTGGGCATCGGGTCGCCAGCCGGAGCAGGCTTCTGAGAGCGCTTCTGATAGCCGCCGCGGGATTCAGGCTTCTGCGCTGCCGGTCCGTGAGATTCCTGCTCCGGCGGTATCTCCTGCAGGAACATCGACCATTCGCCCTCCACCTCGGAACGATCGTCCTTGAACAGCAAGACCCGAGCGCCACCCCATCGGCCGGTAAAATAGCGGCGTCCGTTGGCGCTGGTCTTCTCGAACATTCGTGCGACCTTGATTTTCGGCTCGTTCATGGCTTAAACGCTCCATTCTTGGCATAAAACTTGCTGAGCGCGTGACGGGGATATACAAACTTCATGTCAAACGCGTCCGCGGCGTCAATCCGCGTACCTGGGGTCGGCCGAGTAGTCCGGCTGCGTCAATCGCAAGCCATAGTATCCGCGAACACCTCTCAGCTTCGAAGGCTGATAACCACGGTTTTCCATAGTCTGTCCGAAGCGCTTCTTAGTCCAAGTGTGCTCACCATTCCGTTCAGCCCAAGAATTCCATGAAGTAAATAGATCAGCAGAACTCTCAAAAACTCGCCCATATAGTTCGCAGCATTCGTCCATCTACGTAAAAAACGAGTCTTCCTCTGACAGGTACTTTTCTGTTGCGTCAACCACTGCCTTCGGAGGCTGCAATCCGATTCGCTGCCACTCAAGACACCCTTCGATGGCCCAGGCGAGGATGCCACCCCACTCGGCTTCGAGCTTTTTCGGCAAATTCGGGTCGCGCTCGCCGGCCGGGATCGTCACCGTGAAGGGCAGAAGATGGAATCGACGACGGATCGCCTCGTCTACGGCCCGCAAGCTCGGTTTGTGGTTGCCGGCGATCACAAGTTTGAATTGTGGCACAAAGGTGAAGAAGTCCTGTCGCATGAACCGCGCCGATATCGGGTCTCCACCGGTCAAGCTCTTGATCTTCGCCTCAGCCCACCGCCGGCCTTCTTCGGTTTCCTGTGCGCTCACCAGACGGGCGCCGCGAAGCATCGCAAGGTCGGTCGGGTGCCGGTCGCTTGCCGTCGCGACAAAAGTTTCCATCGGCGCCACGGCAGCATAGTCGCCCATCAATCTGGTAATGGTGTTGAGGAAAACGCCTTTTCCGTTGCCGCCGCTCCCATGGGCGAAGAACAGAGCATGATCTCGCGTGATGCCGGTTAGACTATATCCGATCATCCGTGCGAGGAATGATTGAAGGTCCGCGTCGTGGTCGGTGACACGGTCCAGAAAGGCCAGCCAGGTCGGGCAATCGCCTCCGGGCGTCGCGGCCGTGATCTTCGTCAGGTGGTCGATGCGGCTGTGCGGCCGGAGCTGCCCGGTCCGCAGATCGACGGTCCCGCCCTGCGTGTTGAGCAGCCAGGGATCGATGTCCCACTGGTCAACCGTGCTGGCGTGCGCCCGATCCGACTTGGCTAATTTTTCGACTGCGGCGACCGTGCGGGCGCTCGCCAAGTCCTCGTCGTCGGATTCCGCCGCCGCTGCCCGGCAGACCAGCCGCGCCAGATCGAAGACCCGCAACGTCGAGTCAAATTTCCACCTGCAGCCATCCCATTCCAGCCATTTGCCCCACGCGGCGACATAGCGCAAGTCATTGCGGTGCTTGGCCGTGAACCGGCACGCCAGCTCGTCCTCAGACCCTTCAACCGGCGTAACTAAAAGCCGGGTATTCAGTTCGGCCGCGACTTGGCCGGACAGTTCGGCGTCATCTTCCCAAAATGGCGAGGTATCAGGCATTTTTGCGCTCCTTGGTCGGCACGGCGGGCTTGCGGCAGCCGGCGGAAATAGAATCTTCAATCTTTTTTGTAATATCGGCTAAAAGCCAGGGGTTCTGTGGATCGTAGTTCGGCATTTTACTTACGGCAAAAATCATGGCGTCTTTTGCAAGGCCGCGAGGGATTTCCCAACCGGCAACAAGCTGGCCAATCCAGAAGGACTTATTATTTAGCGTGACTTCCTGTTTCCCAGGTGCAACCGACATAATGTCTTTGCCGGCGCCGTCGAGAGCTGCGCGCCCGTAGCGGGAAAGCCCAGGCATCAGATAATCAGGCGCCGACGCCGCAACCGCCTCGACGCGCGGCCGGATGGCCTCGACAAGCCATTCCGGCAGCGGAGCCAGCGGGATTGCCGGGTCGATCGCGGTGTCCCACCAGTACCAACCGAGGGGCGCCGGCATGATGATGCTGCCGCCGTCTCCCCGGATGTCGAGCCCGGCACCGATTTTCCCGGCCGAACACCGCACCGACTAGGCCGGGGCGGCAAAATGGATATGGCACCCGCCGCTCGGGGTGTGCGCGTGGGGCGTGTGCGGCAACGGAAGGGCTCCCAGATTTTCCAGCGCATCCCAGCCGCATACTCCATTTTTCACGTCAACATCGAGCACAACTCGGCCGGTTATGGCGCCTGTCGGCATCGCCACCAGCCAGCCCTGATTCGGCCCCCACCACGCGGCGATCAGGTCAACGTCGCGGGTCGCATCTCGGAAACCATGCTCGGTGGTCGGCACCTTGCGCCCATTGGTAGCGACCATCGGGAACACGGGCAGCCCGGCTGTGGCATATTCGAGAGCGGCGCGCAGATTGCTCATGACGCGCCGTCCGAAGTTGATCGGCACTTCCGTTCGTCTCTGTACTTGTCGAGATCATTGCGAGCGTAGACGACTATCTTGCCGATTTTGGCGTACTCAGGACCACCGCCGCGGACGCGAAGTTTTTCGAGAAAGCTCGCGGAAATCCACAAGTATTTGGCGGCGTTCTTTGTCCGGAATGAACAGTTTTCGGAGATCATTGGAGAACCTCATTGAATCGTGTTTGTCGGTGGCGGGACTCTCCCGCTGTTTTTCTGCGATTATGGAATGGGCCGGACTGTGCCGGCCCCTGGTTTATTTGGTGGGGATCATGGTTGCCAAGCGAGCGAGCACCTTTTTGGCGATCGCACTGAGATTGACCGCGTCGAGCCGAACCACTGTTCCTTCGGGCGGATTTTCCGATGCCTTCTCCATAGCGATGGCCAGCGGTCCGGCCTCACGTCCATAGAGGAGGATTTCCTCTCCGGTTTCGACCGTGCGCTGGACGATCCAAATATCAGCGGGCCATTCGAGCGCCGCGGAGAAGCTCGGGAGGCCGGTCGTCTGGCTGATAACGTTGGGCGCATCGTGGGCGATCGTTTTCGCCATTTCCGCAGACATTCCCTTTTCGGCCATGGCGACGACCTGGAGTCCGAGGATGATGGCGTCCTGGACGGTGTACCGCAGGCGCTTATCAAAGGTATTCGGCGACGGGAGTTCATCGTCCTCGAAGTCGAAGACCGCTGATTGATTCCGACGTTGCTGGCTCTTGAATGCATCAACCGTCGTGCCGGCCGCGGTCACCAATATTTCGCGGGTGATCAAAGTGGAGAGCGGGATCATGGAGGGTTGGAGGCCGCACACGTTCGAGAGCATACCGGCCAGCTCGGCGCCGTCCCTGATTTTGAGCAGGTCCTCGATGCTGTTGCGACGCACGTCGGTCACGAAATCGCGGGCCAACTTTGCGCGCTCGAAGTCGTTCATATTGAATCCTCCGCGAAGGGCCGTTCCTTTATGCCCCAGCGTTCAGGTATGCGCCCCGGAAGTCCACCACGCCACAGGCGAAATCGAGACCGGCGCGGACCTTGAGCGCCTTGGTGTCGAAATCAATCTCGGTCGTCACCTGCGGACCGTTGGCGCCGTTGACGTAGCCGTAGACGATACTCGGAGTAACCAGCGGCTCGGAGAGGAGATACCACCGGTTCCCGGTGATATTGGTATCCACCAATACTTCAAACGCGCCCGACCATGGATTCGCATTGCTGGTCTGGTTCGCGATGATGGTCGCGACCATCTGCCGGGCCTGCACCTCTTGGTCCGGTCCGACGAGCAGGAACCTGGGTTGAACGTCGATAGGCAGGCCGTCCAGTCCGACCTGCTTCCGCATCGCGGCGACGGCGGCACCGAGGCCGTTGGCGATCGTCGTTCCGCTGGCCTGATAGTTGCTGTGATCGACGTGGAATAGGGCCTTGCCGTCGGACAGATTGGGGCCAACGCTCGCAAGCAACGCGAGGGCCTTCGCATTTTCGAACGAAATGGAACGCTGGGCGATCAGGGCCGTCAACTGGTTGAATGCCCCGAGATCGTCGTTCATCAGCGCCTTCCGGCCAATCACGAAAAGACTTATCGCGTTGTCCCAGGTTCCGATTGACAGGTTGCATATCTCCGTTCACACTCCAACCTTATGGCGAGGAAACAACCCACTCTGCTTGAATTCCAACAACGGTTTCCGGATGAGGCGAGCTGTGCGCGCTTCCTTTTCGAGCGGCGTTGGCCGAACGGGTTCGTGTGTCCTGCGTGCGCCGAGCCCCGCGACTGTTTGCTGAAGAGCCGAGCCTATACCTATGAATGCGCGGTCTGCGGTCGCCAGACATCGGTGACGGCCGGAACGGTGATGCACCGGACCAAAATGCCCTTGACGGCCTGGTTTTGGGCGGCGCACCTGATGTCCACGCATTCCAACGGGATGTCGGCGCAACAGTTGAAGGGTCAACTCGGGCTTTCCTACAGCACGGCCTGGCTTCTGGTGCAGAAGTTGCGGCGGTCGATGGTGGACCCTGAGCGCGACCCCTTGGTGGGTGTCGTCGAGATCGACCAAGCAGAGATGCCATTCCGCGCCGACGATGATCCGGCCTCCCCGCTGAAAACGGGCGAAATCCTCATCATCGGCGCTGTCGAGGTCGTTGATCGGACCAGCAAGAAAGCCCAGAAACCCAAGGCTCTCGGAAGCAAGTACCTCGACACCATGTCCGGACGCATCCGGCTCGCCACCATTCCCAGCAACCACGCCTCGCACATTCATGCGTTCATCGCCGCCGATATCGCGCCGGGCGCGACGCTGATCACCGACGGTCACGCCTCGTATCCCGGTCTTGATGAATACCGACACGATCCCCGCATCGTCGGGAAGATGGCAGCCCATATCCCTCTGAAGTGGATACACCGGGTATTCGCCTGCGCAGGTCGGGCGAAAGCGCCACCCGCGGCCGGTCCAAAGCGCCACCCCGGGCCGGTTCAAAGCGCCACCTCTGGCCGGGTGAAAGCGCCACCCTGGGCCGGCCGAACGCGCCACCCTTTTGGGGAGCTGAGCCACTGCTGACCATGAAGTCACCGGAAGTATCGTCTCGCCTTTTGCAAGGAGGGCGGCGATGCCGAGACCGAGGTCAGCGATGCGACGGATCAAGGAAGTTCTAAGTTTACGGGTGGCGCTGGGCGACAATCTGAGCGCCATCGCGGCCGGAGCGCGCGTGGCCCGGTCGTCGGTGCGCAAGTACCTGGCGCGGGCGGCGGCGGCTGGGATCGACGCTGCGGCCGCCGACGGCATGGCCGACCACGTCCTGGAGGCGGCGCTGTTTCCGGCGCAGCCTCTACCTGGCGACCGGGCGATGCCGGACTGGGCGGCGATCGACCAGGATTTGCGGCGGAACCGCCACGTCACCCTCAAACTGGTGTGGCTGGAGTACAAGGCCGCGCAGCCGGACGGTTTCGGCCTGACCCAGTTCAAGGCCCACTACGCGCACTGGCGCAAGCAGGCCCGGCCGGGGCTGTCGATGCACCAGACCCACCGCGCCGGCGAGGCGGTTGCCGTGTCGATTATGCCGGCGACACCATCGCGGTCATGGTCGATGGCAGCGTTCGCCAGGCGCAGCTGTTCGTCGCCTGCCTGCCCTGTACCGGGCTGATCTATGCCGAGGCCAGTTGGACCCAGAAGCAGGAGGACTGGCTGGCCGCCCATGTCTGCCTGTTCGGATTTCTGGGCGGCGTGCCGGCGAAAGTAATTCCGGACAATCTCAAGACCGGCATCACCCACGCGTCCTATTATGATCCGCTGGTCAACGCCAGCTACGCCGCGCTGATCAAGCACTACGACACCGCCGTGCTGCCAGCCCGGCCGGGAAAGCCAAAGGACAAGCCATCGGTCGAGAACGGAGTCCTCCAGGCCTACCGCTGGATATTGGCATGCCTGCGCAACCGTCAATTTTTCTCCTTGTCCGAACTGAACCAGGCGATCCAGGTGCTGGTCGCCGAACTGAACCACAAGCCGCTCTCGCCGCCCCGCGAGGGCAGCCGGCGCTCGCTGTTCGAGGCGATCGAACGTCCGGCCCTGCGCCCGCTGCCCAAGGAGCCCTACGTCATCGGCGAATGGAAGATCGAGCGCACCGTCCACAAAGATTACCACATTGCCGTCGACCGGAACTTTTACTCGGTTCATTACAGCGTGGTCGGCAGGAAGGTCGATGCCTTCCTGACTCCGACCCTGGTCGAAGTCTTCCACCGCGGCGAACGGCTGGCCTGCCACCCGCGCGTCTTCGGTGTCAATCGCTGGCAGACCCTCGACCAGCACATGCCGCCGGCACACGCCGCGGTCGCCCGCCGGACCCCGGACTGGCTCCGCGCCGAGGCCGCCAAGGTCGGCCTGGCGACCGCCGCCTAGTCGAGCGCTTGGCTCGCCAGCCGTGACCATGTCGAACAAGGCGTCCGGTCGTGCCTGGGCATCCTGCGCCTGGCCACCAAGTATCCGGCCGAGCGCCTGGAAGCGGCCTGCCGCTGCGCGCTTTCGGCCGGCGTCCGCTCGTCGGGCTATGTCGAGCAACTGCTCAAACGGCCCCACGCCATCCCCGATCCCGCCGCCGATGTTGGTTCCACCGCCCACGCCAATGTTCGCGGCGCCGGCTATTACCGTCACTGAGGAGCGATCATGATCCAGCCGACCATCGAAAAACTGCTCGCCCTGCGCCTGAAGGCCATGGCCGATGCCCTGGCGGCCCAGCTGGCCAACCCCGATCTCGCGGCCCTGCCGTTCGAGGAGCGCCTGGCGCTCCTCGTCGAGGCCCAATATGCCGCCACGCTGGACGACGCCCTCAAGCAGCGCCTGCGCCGCGCCGGCATGCGCCAGACCGCCTGCCTGGAAAACCTCGACCTGCGCTCCCCGCACGGCATAGACCGAGCCACCGTCCAGGCGCTGGCCAGCGGTACCTGGTTGCGCCAGCATCTCAACGTGCTGATCACCGGGCCGGCCGGGGTCGGCAAAAGCTGGATCGCCTGCGCGCTTGGCAACCAGGCCGCCCGCGATGGCGTCACCGTGCTCTACAAGCGCCTGTCGCGCCTGCTCGACGAACTGGCGGTCGCCCGCATCGCTGGCCGCCAGGCCCGCGCGCTCACCGCCATCGCCCGCGTCAAGCTCTTGATTCTCGACGATTGGGCCATGATCAAGCTGACCGCCGAGCAACGGCGCGATCTGATGGAGGTGATCGACGACCGCCACGGTCGGGCCTCCACCATCATCGCCACCCAGGTCCCGATCGATGGCTGGCATGAGATGATCGGCGATCCGACCTACGCCGACGCCATCCTCGACCGCCTGGTCCACACCGCCTACCGCATCGAGCTGCGCGGCGAGTCGATGCGCCGCCGAACCGCCAAACCGGAGGTTATCCACACAACCGAGCCCGCGAAAGACGAATAAAGTAAATCACTTAGACAAGTTATCCCCGTTATTCACGAAATTCTTGCGCGCACCACAGCAACAACTAGATTGACTGAGACTCAGATTATACTTGATCAGCGAATACCGAGCAAGTTAGAGTTCTTCTGTCAGCAGCGGCTCGCCTCACTCCGGCCTGTCGGCCTCCGGTTCGGGGTGGCGCGTTGGACCGGCCCAGGGTGGCGCTTTGCGCCGACCGCGGGTGGCGCGTTCAACCGGCCTGCGGTGGCGAATACTCCGGCCTGCGGCAGTGACGGTGCCGTAAGTGCCTATTTTGAGTTTCCGTGTCGGTGTGCCCCTGCCCCCCCATTCTGTACTGTATCCAGAATGAACCGCCCCGGGATTGCCGGAGGCCTTTTGGTTTGAGTCACGCCGCCAGGGGAGTGCCCCGGATTTCGGCATAGTAGCGCGCTTCGGCCTCGGCCGGGGGGACATTGCCGATCGGTTCGAACAGTCTTCGGTGACAGT
>WGNK01000055.1 GCA_016124535.1 Azospirillum sp. | reverse complement strand
GAGCCGCACGGAGAGCCGGCAGCTGCTTGTAAGCCTTGAGCCGCCGGAAGCCCTTCTTGGCCTCGATCATGCCGGCGGCGGTCCAGCGCAAGGCCATCGAGGCATCCCGCCAGCGCTTGACGTTGCGGCACACCGTTCGGATCGTGCCGTTCATGTTCTCGATGATGTTGGTGCAGGCCAGCGATCGGGGCAGGGCCCTTGGCAACGCCCGGCGGACGACGCACAGGATTTCGTCCAGGCCTTCCAGGATCGAGGCAGAGATGCCGGGCCAATCCTTGTCCAGCCGGCGCGCCCGGTTCCGGACCAGTTGCCCGGCCTTGGCCGCGTCGTCGATCTCCCAGGCCTGGCGCAGGGTCTTGCGAACGGAGGCGTACATTGACCAATTCGGGGGAAGGGCATTCCTGGTCAGGGACAAGTTCGGGCACAAGACGCTGGCGATGACCGGCCGCTACGTCAACCGCGACGCCAGCCCCTTGCGCGAGCTGGCCGACAAGATCGAGGGCAGGATCATGGTCGGGATGAAGGCCGGCGCCGACGCAGCGGCGGGAAAGGTCGCGGACCCGGACAAGGTAGTGCCGTTGCCGACCGGACGGCGGCCAAGGCGGGGCGACGCGGGCTGATATTTCTTTCCGGCGCCCGTGCCAATAGTGCCGTTAGTGCCAATAGCCCCAAATAAGGCGGATTTCTGCGGCTCGGGGAGCCATTGACCCCGCCGTGCCAATAGGTGCCGTTAGTGCCAATAGGTCGGACCTGCCGGGGTTACCTGCCCGGCGCTGCCCGTCAAGCTTCGAAGCTGTTCTTTGCAACCCACTGGGCGAAGAGCTTTTCGGCCAGGGTGCCAGCGGCAACGGCAAGCATGATCTCGGCGGCTTCGCGCTCGGTCACGTCGAGATAGCATCCGTTGAGGACAAGGATCATGCCGAGCGCGGCAAAGCCGGCACGTTTGTTGCCGTCAACGAACGGGTGGTTGCGGCAAATGCTGGTACAGACGGCGGCTGCCAGGTCGAACAGGGCTACAGGGCCATCGGCATAGGCAACAATCTGGTGAGCGCGAGCAAGCGAGGCTTCGAGGGAGCCGCGGTCCCGTAAGCCCGCGGCTCCCCCGTGCTCTGCCAGCAACTCGGAGTGAATGTCAATGATCGCCTCAATAGGCGGAAACACCGGATCGATCACTTTGCCAGGGCCGCCATGGTCCGGCGATAACGGGCGGCAAAGGTGCGGCCGATCTCCATGGCGCGGTTGTAGCCGTCCCCTGCCTTGGTGATCTCGATTCGGCCATCCCGGACTTGAAGTGATACTTCGTCGCCGCGGTCAAGGCGCGCTTCCGCCAGCACGTCCCGCGGAAGCGTCAACCCGGTCGAGTTGCCGACCTTGGTGAGTCGGGTGGTGTGCATGGTGGCCTCCGTGGATGTCCACGACACTATGTAATGACGCCGGTTCTTACGTCAACGGTAGAGTCGAGAAACTCCGGGAAAGCTCCGGAAAAGCCAAGCAGGTGTTGCCCACCCATCCAGCAATTCTCATTTGTTTGGGGTTATCGGTCGGCTCCTGGGAGAGCTGGCCCGGGGAATCTGGACAGTCCGATAGGTGGATTTTCTGCCTGATAGCGGCGAGGATTGCCGCGGATCAGGAGAACAGGATGACGAAACGGACCCGGCGGAACCACACGCCGGCCTTCAAGGCGAAGGTGGCGATGGCCGCCCTCAGGGGCGAAAAGACGCTGACGGAACTGGCTCAGCAATTTGAGGTTCACGCGAATCAGATCACGAAATGGAAGGCCCAACTGGTAGACGGGGCGGCCGGGGTTTTCGGCGGTGGCTTGGCGGAGGTACCGCCGCTGGAGAATGATTTTGGCCGGCGCGCTCAGCAAGGCCGGCATGTTGAGCGCAAAACGATGATCGACCGCACGCACGCGCTTCCCTTGACCCGGCAGGCCCTGGTCCTGAAGCTCAGCCGAAGCAGCCTCTATTGTCGTCCCCGGCCGGTTTCGGCGACACTCCGACCGCTACCTGGCCACGCTGCTCCAACTCATCCTATTGGCCCCGGACATCATCGAGACGACCCTCGGCGGGGCGGCGGGACGGTGCTTCCTGCCCGAGGGCATCGGGCTTGCTCAAGTCGTGGAACCGTGGCCGGCGGGGTGGGCGGAGCAGAGGGAAGAGTCTGCGTCTCCGGCATCGGCGGGTCAGATCGCTGCGCGCAGCAAGCGCCCATTTTTTTCGATTGAGAGATCTGCCTGCGCTGGCCGACGTATAAGCAGCATGTTGGACAACCGCAGAAACGCTGGCCAAAAAGAAAATTAGAGACGCTGCAATAAAATAGTGGTTATTATCCCGTGTCCGATTGTTTTTCGGAAAAAAGGCATAGATTATATTTCAAAATAATAGCTCGATGACGAAGTAAATTTGCGCAGACAGAGTAAATTCGTTCAAAAATACCTAGGGCCTAAACCTTGTTTGTGCCGGTATTTTGTCCAGAGTACGTCAATCTCTCCCTAATTTAGGAGGCTAATATGGGACGAATCGTTGCGTTGTTCTTTGCAGTCGCGGTTTTCGGCTGGATCAGCCTTGGGACGGCCGCCGATCGCGGCTCCCCCGAGGAGGCCAAGGCTATGGCCGAGACTGCCGCAGCTTTCCTTAAGGCGGAAGGCCCGGAGAAGGCGTTCAAAGTGTTCATGGAAAAAGGCGGCCCGTTCCACGACCGGGATCTTTACGTCTTCGTTCAGAACCGCCAAGCGACCATGGTCGCACATGGAACCAATCCTGCACTGGTCGGCAAGGATATGACCAATCTTCGCGATGTCGATGGCAAGCTCTTCAACAAGGCGATGATGGAGACCAAGGACGCCGGCTGGGTGGAGTATAAATGGCTTAATCCTGTCTCGAAAGCATTCGAGCCAAAGGTGAGCTACGTGATATGGGCCGGCGACTATCTCGTTGGCGTTGGTGCTTACAAATAGCCAGCGGTATGTTTTGCGGAGGAGGGATTATGTCCCGCTTTTCTAACCTCTCGATCGTCATCAAGACCCTGGTGGCGCCGGCTTTCGGCTGTCTGATGATGGTGGTCATCGGCGGTGGGTTCCTGGTCACATACCAGCAGATCGAGAGCGCGATCGCTCTGAGCAGCCGTCTCGACAAGCTCGCGTCCGCGGTCGACCATCTACGCCGGGAGGTCTTGACGGTCGAAAACGAGCTGTTGCGCGCCTCCAGCTGGAAGATGTCCAACGTTGCCGACGACAAGATCAACGCGGTCAAGCTGAAGGCCCGGAGCGCGTTCGCGGTGGCGCGCCAGAGTTCTGCGGCGTTGGACGTTACCGGCCTGGATATTGATACGGACGCGGTGGCGGGGCTGGTCGCTGCCGTGGTGGCGCTCGATCAGCCGGTTCAGCAGGTGTTCGAGATGCTCGACGTCGATGCCGTGATGGCGTTGATGTTCGTCAACGATGTTTCGAGCCGGTTGGAAGATGTCAGCAAACGTATCAACACCGTTGAAGCCGCGTTGGACGGGGAACAGGTCACCGCTGCGACAGCGGTCGAGGATTGCTTGTCCCGTGCCCTCGTCATCATTCTTGGTTGCGTCGCGGTGGCCGTGGTTTTGGCGCTGGGGACTGCGATCGCGATCGGGCGGGCGATTGCGTTGCCGGTCCGTCGGCTGACGGCGGTGATGACGGCGCTTGCCGGACATGATCTCTCGGTCGTTGTCGCGGGAATCGATCGCAAGGACGAATTGGGCGGCATGGCACGCGCAGTTGTCGTCTTCAAAGACAGCATGGAACGTGCCGATCGTCTCACCGAGGATCGGTCGCGTGCCACGGCCGCTCAGGAACGGCGGGCGCAGACGCTCGATGGTCTGATCGGGCGTTTCAACGACAGTGCCGGTCTGGCGCTGGCCAAGGTCACCGGGGCGGCCAACGACATGACCCGGACTGCGGCCTCGATTACGACGATTGCCGAGGATGCCACACGGCAAACTCAGACCGTTGCCGCCGCTTCCCAACAGGCAAGCGCCAATGTCCAGGCGGTGGCTACGGCGGCCGAGGAGTTGAGCGCGTCGATCGGAGAAATCGGGCGTCAGGTCACCACCTCGACCGAGATCACTCGTCGAGCGGTCGCCGAAGCCGGTCGTGCCGACGATCAGGTGCGGGGCTTGACCGATGCGGCGGAAAAGATCGGCCAAGTGGTCACGCTGATCAACGGCATCGCCAGCCAGACCAACTTGCTCGCCCTCAACGCCACGATCGAGGCCGCGCGGGCCGGCGAGGCCGGCAAGGGTTTCGCGGTGGTCGCAGGTGAAGTCAAGAACCTGGCTAACCAGACCGGGAAGGCCACCGAAGAAATTGCCGCCCAGGTCACGGGGATACAGCGGGTGATCGCCGACACGGCGGCGGCAATCAAGGAAATCGCCAGTGTGATCGGTCAGGTCAACGAGATCGCTGCGGCAATTGCCGCAGCGATCGAGGAGCAGGGAGCGGCAACGCAGGAGATCGCGCGCAACGTTCAGGACGCGGCTCAGAGCACCGAAGAGGTTTCCCAAAATATCTCCGGCGTACGCAAGGCCGCCGACGATACCCTCCAGGCAGCCGGAATGGTCAGGGGCTCTGCCGATGGCTTGTCCGTACAATCAAAAGACCTGCAGGGCCTGGTCAACCAATTCCTGGAGGACGTAAGGGCGGCGTAGTCAGCGGGGAGATCATGGTTGGTCGCCACATCACTCGGCCCCTGGGCGCGGTCATCGGCATGCCGAGGCCGACCAGTCTCCTCGACCACGTACGTGCTGCGTGACGGCGCTAAAGGTGCTGCGTGAAGGTCCTGCCAACCGCTTCCGATTGCTTGATTCGAGCTGCGCTGATCGGTTTCGCCACGGTTCTGATTGGTTGCCTTTGGGCCGGCGCAGCGTGGCGCCTCTGGGAGGCCCATGGCAACACCCGCAGAGACATCCAGGAGACCATGAACGGCCTCAGCGGGGCCGCCACCCAACGGATGCTGAGCGATTTTGCATCGACCGAGACGCTGCTACGCAGCCTGCGCCTGTGGATCGAGGGTCGCCCGAATATCGATCCGATCCAAGATCCTGACATGGCCGAAGCCGTCGCCTCGATCTCCCGGACCGACGGTGACGGTTCCGAGGTGTTGCTGATCGACAAATCCGGGAACGCCCATGTCCTGAGCGGCAAACGCCGCGGCGTCGAATTCTATGTCGGCGACCGGGAATACGTTCGGGAGCCCCAGCAGTCGAGGCGCGACGAGGTCTTTTTCGGCCTGCCGGTGATCAGCCGCATCGAGCCGTCCAAACGCCGCTGGGCGGTTTCCCTGCCGTTGCACGGCAATCAACCCTGGATGGGATTCTTGGCAACCGGTCTCGGCGCCGGGCGGGTCGAGGCTCCGCTTCGATCTGTCCGCCTCGAACCCGCGGATTCTGTGAGCCTCTACCGCCTCGACGGGATACTGCTCGCCACGACGCCTGACTCGGGCCTGACGGTTGGAGAGGCCTCCCCAGTGGCGAAACGCCTGCTTGCCACGCTGACCTCAGAGCCCGCCCGCCGCTTCGTCGACGTTCCCGCATGGTCAGGCGGGCGTGACCGAACCTACCTGGCACTGAACCGCCTCGGCAATTATCCGCTGGCGCTGGTCATGACCATCTCGGTGCGCAACGCTTTCGCCGGCTGGTACGCGGAGGCGAGCCTCCTCGTCGGTGTTCTCATCGTAATCACCGCGGTCCTGCTGGGCGTCACCTGTTGGCTGCTGCATCTCATGGGACGGCTGCGGGCGGCGCATTCCGGGCTTGAAACCGAGGTCGCTAGCCGGACTAGGGCGCTGACGGACGAGATATCGCTGCACCAGGAAGCAGAAAGACGGTTGCTGAAATTCTCGATGGCGGTCGAGGCATCGGCGAGCATGGTGATCATCGCAAACCTTGATGGCGTCGTGGAGTATGTCAATCCCGCCTTCGTCAGGCTGACTGGGTATGCAGGCGCCGATGTGATCGGCCGCACACCGAAAGTCTGGCGATCCCCAGACCGACCTTCTGCGATCGACGATGCGCTCTGGGCGGCGGTTCGGGCTGGACGGGCCTGGCACGGCGATCTGCTCCACCGGTGCAAGGACGGCGCCGAGATGTGGGCGTCGGTTTCGATCGCCCCGATCCGGTCAGAATGCGGGGCAATCACTCATGTCGTCGCCGTCCAGGACGATATCACCGTCCGCCGCCGGCTCGAAAGCGAGCTGCGCGACGCCAAGACCGAGGCGGAACGCGCCAACAAGGCGAAGTCGGCGTTTCTCTCGGCCATGTCCCATGAGTTGCGTACGCCGTTGAATTCTATCCTGGGTTTTGCCCAACTGCTCCAGACAGGGGCCACGGGACAACTGACTGATAAGCAAGACTTGTATGTCGCATACATTCGGCGCAGCGGAGAGTTGCTACTCGAACTGATCAATGAAGTTTTAGATTTGGCTCGCATCGAGTCCGGCCGCCTCCGGCTGTCGCTGGAGCCGGTGGACATAGCCATGGTGATCAGCGAGTGCTTCACCCTGATCGAACCAATTGCCGGGGAGCATGGCGTCACCCTGATCGACCGTACCATCGGGGCCGATTTGCCCGCCGTTCATGCCGACTTCACACGTCTCAAGCAGGCTTTGATCAATCTCCTGAGCAATGCGGTCAAATACAATTACCCGCAGGGCACGGTCATTCTTGCCGTCGAGGCGGTCGGCGACCCAAATATCCGCCTGACTGTCTCCGACACCGGACGTGGCATTCCGCTCGACAGGCAGGCGGAGCTTTTCCAGCCGTTCAATCGCTTGGGGCTCGAGAATTCATCGATTGATGGCACGGGCATCGGCCTGACCGTAACGCGCCAGCTTATCGAGGCGATGAATGGTCGGATCGGGTTTTCCAGCGTCGAGGGGGCGGGAAGCCGCTTTTGGCTCGACCTTCCGATCGCGGCTTCCCCAACAGCAACCACGGCTGTTCCACGACGTGAGCAACGCCTGGCCAGGCCCTCGGCGTCCGGTGGCCGGAGCCGGTCGCTGCTTTATGTCGAAGACAATCCATCCAACCTGAAGCTGATGGAAAGAATCATCGAGGAATGTACGGACTATGCCTTCCTCTCGGCGCACACGGCCGAACTGGGGCTTGAGGTGATCCGCGGGCACCGCCCGGATGTCGTCATCATCGACGTCAACCTCCCAGGAATGAGCGGCGTTGAACTGGCGAAAGCGCTGCGTGCCCGGCCGGAGACCGCACAGATACCCCTGATCGCACTCAGCGCCGACGTTATGCCCCGCGCTGTAGAGCAGGGTCTTGCCGCCGGCTTCCGCGACTATCTGGTTAAGCCGATTGATCTCGACGCGTTCGTCAAGGCGCTCGCTGCCCTGGATGGACGGCGCAGGGCGGAAACTTCGGGTCCCTAGTCCTGCAGTGTGATAAAACTGGATTTCTGGTCGGCTGCCGAGGGGCGTCGCAGCAAGGACATCGATCGAGAGTTGCGGCGACCGCAACGATCAATCGACGCCGCAGGGTGGCGATGGAGTTGGGGATGTGCTGCTCTGGCCGGACCGGTGGCGGCTCGGGGTCGGAAACCGTCGGGAACAGCAGGTTCTTTGAACTTCGGGGTGGGACCAAGTCCTGCGGGGGGAGAATCCTCGGCCAGGACCTGGTCGTCCGACCCCGGCGCATTGCCGACGAAGTGCCGCAAAGACTGATGCTGGGCTGCCACCCGAGCCGGCGCCGTCACCGCCGCCAGCGGCTCAACGCTCTTGCGTTCACCCGGCATCAGCAGCCCACACTATATTTTGCATTTTGCAAGTTTGTGACTGGGTAAGATTAAGTCCCGGGATCAATGCCAGTTCACGATGTGGAAAATTGTTGCGCCACCACATCGCGGTCATTTGCAAGGGAAGTAATCATCGCAAATATCCGGGATTCAATTTAAATCTGAAGTGGCTTAAGGATTGATTGGCCACGCGGTGTTGGTCGCAGGTCGCCCCCTTGAAGGTGAGCGATCCCTTAGCCGTCAACCACACTTTAGTCATACCCAGTCTGATGCAGCTGCGCGCAATATCATTAGTCTTGCGCCGATCGACATAGGGGCTGTCAGGGGATCGCTGGTCGGGTTCGATCCTCAAGCTACTCGGATTGGCGCGCTTTCCTGGGAACCGGGGCCGGTCAGGGCAGGTCCTGATTGGTCAGGAGGGCAACCGGGAATTCAGCGAGCAAGTCGGCCAGGACCCAACGGTCTTCCGCAGGGAAGCTGCGGCCGGTAAAGACGTCACGATAGGGCTCCCGGCCGACGATGCCGCGTTTGACCAGGGCGGTGTCAGCCCATCGCTCTGCCCGGATCAGCGGCAGTTCGCAGCTGCCCAGCAGCGGCGCAGCCAGGCGCGGTGCGATCACCACCGCGGTGCTCTCGCCGTCGCGCCGAAGATAGGCGGCCACGCGCCCGGCATGGGCCCCGGTCACCTCGACCGGCACATAGCCCCCGGTGGTGAACAGGGCCGGCTGGCGGTTTCTCAGCGCCAGGCTGCGCTGGATGACCCATTGTTTGATTCGGCCGGTTCGCCAGGTCCGCACCAGCGCCGCCGGGTCCGGCTCGCCGGTTTCGAGCGCCCGTTGCCGCGCCGCGAAATCGACCGGCCGGCGATTGTCCGGGTCGACCAGGCTGAAATCCCAGAACTCGGTACCCTGGTAGAAATCCGGCACCCCCGGCGAGGTCAGCTTGAGCAGGCACTGGCTGAGCCCGTTGAGCGCGCCGATCACCGCGACTCTTTGCTGAAAGGCCAGGAAATCGGCGAGAAAGCGGTTGGCCTTCCCCGGCGCCAGCAGGGCACGGACGAAGCCGACTGCGGCCTCCTCATAGGGTTGATTGGGTTCGTTCCAGCTGGTCGCGGTCTTGGCTTCGCGCAGGGCCTTGGTCATAAAGGCGGCAAGCCGATCGGCCAAAGCACTGAGCTCGTCGGGCGCCAAGGGTTCGGCGGCCGGCCAGACGCCGAGCATCGCCTGGTAGAGCAGGTATTCCGCGTTGGGCCAGGGCGCCGGCTGATCGTCGACCATCCGCTTCTTGTCGCGGTTGAGCTTCGCCCAGCGCGAGGTGGCCTTTTGCCAGTCCTCGGCCAGTTCGCTCAACGCGTTGATCCGGGCCCGCGTGTCCTCGCCGCGCTTGTGGTCGTGGCTGGCGGTGGCGATCATGGCGTGGGGCGCCCGCCGCTGGCGCTCCTGGTTGTTCCGGTGGAAATCCGCCAGAGACAAGCCGAACCGACCGGGATCGCCGCCGACCTCGTTCAGGGAGATCAGCCGGTGGTAGCGGTAGAACGCGGTGTCCTCGACCGCCTTGGCCATGACGGCACCGGTCAGCTGCTGGAATTTGCGCGCGGTTTTCAGGACATCGGCCCGCTTGTAGCCGCTGCTGCGATCGCGCGCCAGATCGGTGCTGAGCACCCGGTGGATGAACTCGATCGGGCTGCGATCCTTGCCCAGGCGTTCGCGGCAGGCCGCCGCCAGCGCCCGGGACAGCTCCCGGCCGTCCTCCTCCGCCGGACCCTGCTCGCCGATATAGGTCCGATAAACGGCAAAATGGCTGACCACATCGATCATCGCCTGGCGCAGGCCGTCAAAGGTGAGGTCGCGCGTCTTCCAGGTCTGGCGAGCGATCAGGTGGAGCTGGCGCACCAGCACGGCAAGCTCGCTGGCCAGGTTGCCCTCGACGACCTGACGCTTGGCCGCGACCACCAGTTCGTCGAACCGCTCCGAGCGGCCGATGAACCGGGCATAGGTCTCGGTCAAGGCGCGTTCGGCAGCGGTATCGACGAATACGCCGTTGACCGCGTTCATGAAGTCATAGCCGGTGGTGCCGTCGATCGCCCAGTCGTCGCGGGTGCGTTCGTGAGGCGCCAGAATCTTCTCGACCACCAGGTAGAGCAGGTGCTCGCGCTTGTGCGGCGGCGACACCGCCGGGGTCGTCCCGGTGTGGCCCTGCATCATCAGGAACGCGGCACGGTCCTGCAGCTTCCGGCAGTAGCCCGCGGGATCGTGGAGGCCGTCGACATGGTCGATGCGCAGGCCCTGGATCTTGCCCAGGGCGATCAGGCGAAAGATCAGCTGGTGGCACAGCTCGAAGACTTCCCCGTCCTCGATGCGCAGGCCGGCCAGGTCATTGATGTCGAAAAACCGCCGATAGTTGATTTCGGCGGTTGCCACCCGCCAGAACGCCAGCCGATAGTGCTGCCGCTCCAACAGCTCGTGGAGCTTGCGAAAGCTGGCCGGTTCGCCGACGCTGCCGTTGAACTGCTCGACCACACGGCCGATTGCCGCGGCGACCCGCGGATCCTCGCGGACCAGGCCCAAGAAATGACCGCGCAGGTCGGCGACCGACTGGCGGATCGACGCGATCTGGCGCACCGCGCGACGCTCGACCGGGACCTTGGCGAACTCGTCGGCGAGGGACCCGAGCGCCTCGCCGCCGTCCTCGGCCTTGGCCGTGCGCAGGATCACGGCGGTGTCGCGAACCGCGATCGGAAACCGGTGCTGATAATACCAGACGCTGAAGGTTCCGGCCTCGTCGTCGAAGCGAAGCGTCAGCTGGCCGTTCTCCAGCACCTGGCCGTAATAGTCGCCGAGAAACGGCAACAGCACCTTGCCTTTCAGGGTCGGCTCGGCCGGCGCCCAGTCGATGTCGAAGAACTCGGCGAACGGGCTGGCCCGGCCCCATTCCAGGACATCCAGCCACCACGGATTGTCGGCACCGCCGATACCCATGTGATTGGGCACGAAATCGACCAGCAGTCCCATGCCATGGGCATGGAGGGCGGCGACCATCGCGTCGAAATCCTCCCGCGTGCCCAGTTCGGGATTGAGCGCGGAATGGTCGACGATGTCGTAGCCGTGACTGCTGCTCGGCCGCGCGGTCAGGATCGATGACGAATAGAGGTGGTTGACGCCCAGAGCGTGCAGATAAGGAACGATGCGTTCGGCATCCCGAAAGGTAAAGGTCTGGCGGAACTGCAGTCGATAGGTCGCGGAAGGCACGATCGGCACCGGCGGCGGGTTGGCGGCCTCGGGCTCGGTCCTGGCCTCGGGCTCGGTCATGGTGTTGGCTCCGCTGCCAGAAAAAGCCCGACTGAATAGGGCGGCAGGGCCACCGACCCGCCCGGCCCGGCGGGGCCGCCGGGCCACAGGTAAAGGGCGTGGCCGGGGTCCGGCAGGGCATCCGCCGGCCGGGCGGGATGGCCGCTGAGGTTGAGCGCCAGCATCAGACGGTTCCCGCTCTGATGCCGCCAGGACACCAGGATCGCCCCGCCGTCGCAGCCGTGGACCCGGCCCGACCCGGCAACCAGGTTTGGAATCAAGGGCACCACCGATCGCTGCCGGACCTCGAGCAAGTCCCTGGTGAAGGCCAGACGTTCGGCCGCGCCGGCGTCCGTCGGCTCCGGCCAGTCGAGTTTGGAGGCCAGGAACGTGGTCAGCGCGGTCGGATCGGGGATGTCCTGGCGGGCGGTGGGGTCGGCGAAGCGGGCGAATTTGGCGAACTCGCGACGTCGGCCGTCGCGGACCGCCTGGCCGAGATCGCCATCGAAGGCGCAGAAGAATTGGAACGGCTGCCGGCTGCCCCATTCCTCGCCCATGAACAGGAGCGGGATATGCGGGCTCAGCAGCAGCGCCGCGGTCGCCGCCCGCACCGCGGCCTCCGGAGCCAGTCGGGTCAGACGGTCGCCGAAGGCGCGGTTGCCGATCTGGTCGTGGTTCTGCAGGAAATCGACGAAGGCCGTGGGGGCCAGATGCCGGCTCGCCGCGCCGCGCGGGGCGCCGTCGCGGTAGGGCGAGGGATCGCCCTGGTAGATAAATCCCTCGGCCAGGCCGCGGGCGAGCGCCGGTGCCGCCGCTTCGTAATCCCGGTAATAGCCGTCGGTCTCGCCGCTCAGCAGGACATGGAAGGCGTGATGGATGTCGTCGTTCCACTGCGCATCGTAGCGTGGGGCGGTTGGTTGGGTTCCCGGCGATTTCAGAAATCTGCTCTGGTTGTCCTCGTTCTCCAGCACCAGATGCACCGCCCGCCGTCCGGCGAAGCGGCCGGCGACCGCCGCGGCGATCTCGTCCAGAATATGCCGCTCGCTGTCGTCGTGGATGGCGTGAACGGCGTCGAACCGCAGGCCGTCGATGCAGAATTCTTCCAACCAGTAGAGCGCATTGTGGACGAAGAACGACCGCACCGTCGCCTGAGAGAAATCGACCGCCGGTCCCCACGGCGTCGCGAACCGCCTGGTGAAAAACTCAGGAGCGAAAAGGCCGAGATAGTTCCCGTCCGGGCCGAAGTGGTTGTAGACCACATCCATGAAGACCATCAGGTCGCGCAGATGCGCCTCGTCGATCAGGCGTTTCAGATCATCCGGATGGCCATAGGCGCGATCGGGTGCGAATGGCAGGACACCGTCATAGCCCCAGTTGCGACTTCCCGGAAAATCGGCGACCGGCAGCAGTTCCAGCGCGGTCACGCCGAGGCGATGCAGGTGGTCGAGCCGGCGCCGGACGCCATCGAAACCGCCTGCAGCGCTGTAAGTGCCGACATGAAGCTCGTAGAGCACGGTCTCAAACCACGGCCGACCGCGCCAGCTTGGACACTGCCAGACATAGGCCGCCGGGTCGATCACCAGGCTGGCGCCATGGACATCGTCGACCTGGCAGCGCGACGCCGGGTCGGGGACCCGGAAGCCATCACCGAGCGCGAAACGGTAACGGCTGCCGGCGGCGGCCCGCGCGGTGCGCAGCTCATGCCAGCCGTCGCCGCACGGGCTCATCGGCAGGACCGCGTCGTCGTCTTCGAGCACCAGACAGACCGCCGGCTGGACCGGTGCCCACAGCCGAAACCGGACCGACCCGTCGGCTTCGAGCGCGGCCCCGAACGGCATGGCGTGGCGATATTCGGTCATGGTTCCGATCCTTCTGGCGCCGCCCGGTCGACAATCGCCCGAAACACCCAGACCGAACGGCTCGGCACCGCAAAGCCGTCGCCCGGACTTAAGAGTTCCGCAAGGCCGTCGGCTTCCTCTGCCGGAACCGCTTCGAGCACCCGGCGCCACTGGATGACTCCCGGATAGTCGGGCGCGGTGAACGCGACCGCATCGTGGAAGGCATTGAAGATCACGAAGAAGCAGGCGGCACCCAGGCGCTCTCGGCCGGGCGTGCCGCGGACCGCCGCGCCATTGACCACCATGCCCAGGCAGCGGGCGAACGGATCCCGCCATTGCGGCTCGGTTTTTTCGCTGCCCTGGGGCACGAACCAGACGATATCCCGCCCTTCAGACCGCGACACCTCGATACCGTGGAGGAAGTGATCCTGGCGGAACGCCGGGTTGGCCCGGCGCAGGGCGATCAGCCGGCGAACGAAGCTCAGGAGCAGATCGTCCTCGGGGCGGCGCACCGTCCAATCGATCCAGGAAATCGGATTGTCCTGGCAATAGGCGTTGTTGTTGCCGCCCTGGCTGCGCCCGAACTCGTCGCCGGCGAGCAGCATCGGCGTGCCCTGCGACAAGAGCAGCGTTGCCAGCAGGTTGCATTTCTGGCGCAGGCGCAGCGCCCTGATTTCGACATCCTCGGTGGGACCCTCGGCGCCGTGGTTCCAGCCGAGATTTTCGTTATGACCGTCGCGGTTGTCTTCGCCGTTCGCCTGATTGTGCTTGTGATCGTAGGAAACCAGATCCTCCAGGGTGAAGCCGTCGTGGCTGGTGACGAAGTTCACCGAACACCACGGCCGTCGGCCCTGGTGTTCGAAGATGTCGCTCGAGGCGGTCAGGCGGGCGGCCAGTTCGGGCAGCATGGCGTCGTCGCCGCGCCAGGTACGGCGGACGCAGTCGCGGTAGCGATCGTTCCACTCGGCCCAGCCGGGCGGGAAATTGCCGACCTGATAGCCGCCGGGGCCAACGTCCCAGGGTTCCGCGATCAGCTTCACCCGCGACAGCGTCGGGTCCTGCCGGACCGCGTCGAGAAAACCGCCGCCGGGATCGTAGCCATGGGGCTCGCGCGCCACCGTCGATGCCAGATCGAAGCGGAAACCGTCGACCCGCATCTCGGTCACCCAATAGCGCAGACTGTCCATCACCATCTGCAGGACGCGGGGGTGGCTGACATTGACGGTGTTGCCGCAGCCGGTCTCGTCGATGTAGAAGCGCGGGTTGTCCGGGACCAGGCGGTAGTAGGACGCGTTGTCGATGCCCCGGAACGACAGGGTCGGGCCGAACTGGTTACCCTCGCAAGTATGGTTGTAGACGACATCGAGCAGAACCTCGATCCCGGCATCGTGCAGACGCCGCACCATCAGCTTGAACTCGGCGGGGTCGCCGTGGGCCAGGTATTTCGGCTCGGGCGCGAAGAAACTCAGGGTATTGTAGCCCCAATAATTGCTCAGCCCCTTCTGAACCAGATGACGGTCGTCGAGGTTGGCGTGAACCGGCAGCAGCTCGACCGCGGTGATGCCGAGCGCGCGCAGATAGGCGAGCACCGGCTGGCTGGCCAGGCCGGCACAGGTGCCCCTGAGCGGCGGCGCGACCTCGGGGTGCTGCCGGGTAAAGCCGCGCAGATGCAATTCGTAGACGATGGTGTCGCCCCAGGGGCGATTGGGCGCGCGGTCGTCGCCCCAGGTGAAGGCGGGATCGACCACCCGTCCTTTCGGCATGCCGGAGGCGCTGTCGCGGCGGTCGGGCAGCGCGTCCTGCCGCCGGCCGCCGACCCGGTAGCCGAACAGGGCATCCGACCATTCCAGCCTGCCGTGCAGCGCCTGCGCATAGGGATCGATCAGCAGCTTGGCCGGGTTGAACCGGTGGCCGCGGGCGGGATCATACGGGCCATGGACCCGATAGCCGTAGAGCATGCCGGGCACGCCGTCGGGCAGCCTGCCGTGCCAGACCTGATCGGTATATTCGGGCAGGGCGATCCGTTCGAGTTCCCGCCGCCCCTGGGCATCGAACAGGCACAGCTCGACCCGTTCGGCGTGGGCCGAGAACAGGGCGAAATTGACACCGCTGCCGTCCCAGGTGGCACCGAGCGGGTAGGACCGTCCCCCGAGGATGCGGGGCAGGATCGGGGTCAGCGGCTTGCCTCCGGGGCTGGGGTCAGGACCACGGTTGCCAGGGGCGGCAGGGTGAGCACGAGGGATACCGGGCGGCCGTGGCACGGAACCTCCTGCGCCGCCACGCCACCGCTGTTGCCCAGATCGGAGCCGCCATAGATCTCGGCATCAGTGTTCAGCAGCTCGCGCCAGGTCCCGGCGGCGGGAACGCCCAGCCGGTAACCCGAGTGGGGCACCGGGGTGAAGTTGCACACCACCAGGACCGGCGGTTGGTCGCCGTCGCCCTTGCGCAGATAGGAAATCACCGAGTTGTCGCGGTCGTCGCAATCGATCCACTCGAAGCCGCCGGGGTCGCAATCCCGCCGGTGCAGGGCCGGCAGGTTGCAGTAGAGGCGGTTGAGATCGCGAATCAGCGACTGGATGCCACGATGCGCTGGGAAATCGAGCAGGTTCCAGTCGAGGCCGGTGTCATGGTTCCACTCCCGCCATTGGGCGAACTCGCCGCCCATGAACAGCAGCTTCTTGCCGGGATAGCTCCACATGAAAGCGAAATAGGCGCGCAGATTGGCGAATTTTTGCCAGTTATCGCCCGGCATTTTGCCCAGCAACGACCCCTTGCCGTGAACCACCTCGTCATGGCTGAGCGGCAGGACGAAATTCTCCGAATAGGCATAGAGCATGCCGAAGGTCAGCTTGTCATGATGCCAGCGCCGTGCAATCGGGTCCTCGCGAAAGTAGGCCAGGGTGTCATGCATCCAGCCCATATTCCACTTGTAGCCGAAGCCGAGCCCGCCGGCATCGGTCGGGCGGGAAACCGCGGGCCATGAGGTCGATTCCTCGGCCACGGTGATGGCGCCCGGAACCCGGTCATAGACCAGCTGGTTCATGCGGCGCAGGAACTCGACCGCTTCCAGGTTCTCCCGCCCGCCCTCGCGGTTGGGGATCCATTCCCCGGCCTTGCGGCTGTAATCCAGGTAGAGCATCGAGGCTACGGCATCGACCCGCAGTCCGTCGATGCCGTAGCGATCGAGCCAGAACAGCGCGTTCGACAAGAGAAAATTGTACACCTCAAGCCGGCCGTAATTGTAGATCAGCGTGTTCCAATCGAGATGGTGGCCTTGGCGCGGGTCGGCATGCTCGTAAAGATGGGTGCCGTCGAAATCGCCGAGGCCATGGGGATCGGTCGGGAAATGGCCGGGCACCCAGTCGAGCAGCACGCCCAGCCCGGCCTGGTGGCAACGGTCGATCAAGGCTTGGAAATCCTCGGGCGAGCCAAACCGGCTGGTCGGCGCGAAGAGCCCGACCGGCTGATAGCCCCAGGAGCCGTCGAACGGGTGCTCGCTGATCGGCAGCAACTCGATATGGGTGAAGCCGAGATCGGCGACATAGGGCACCAGCTGATCGGCCAGCTCACGATAGCTGAGGTAACGGTTGCCTTCGCCATGGCGGCGCCAGGAGCCCAGATGGACTTCGTAGATCGCGATCGGCGCGCTGCGGTCCTGGGCCGCCCGGCGCCGGGCCAACCAGGCGTCGTCGGGGGCCATCCCGCGGGGTAAATCGTGGACCACCGAGGCCGTCTGCGGCGGCGGCTCCGCAGCGAAGCCGTGGGGGTCGGCCTTCAGCGGCAGCAACTCGCCATTGGGTCCCTTGATTTCGTACTTGTAGCGGGCGCCGGCCCCGACGCCGGGCAGGAAGATCTCCCACACCCCGCTGCCGGGATGGTAGCGCATGCCGTGGCGCCTGCCGTCCCAGTCGTTGAAATCGCCGACCACCGCGACCCGCCGGGCGCTAGGCGCCCACACCGCAAAGGCGGCGCCCGTCACGCCGTCCAGTTCGCGCAGATGGGCACCCAGCCGCTGGTAGCGCTCCAGATGCTGGCCCTCGCCCAGGAGGTGCAGGTCCAGTTCGCCGAGAAAGCTGGAAAAACGATAGGGATCCTCGATCTCGGTTACCGTGCCATCGGCCGCGGTCAGATGAAGCCGATAGGCGAACCGGGCCTTGCGCCCGGCGATCACGCCTTCGAAAAAGCCGTCCGGGTGAACCCGCTCCAGGGCGGCCAGGGATGCGCCGGTGTTGCGGTCATGCACCGAGACCGCGCTGGCGCCGGGCTGAAAGCTGCGGACCATCAGCATTCCGTCGGCACCGATATGCATGCCGAGCAGGCCGAACGGATTGCCGTCCTCGGCATTCACCACGGCGAGGATTTCCGGCCGGTTCGCCGCCTGGGGACCGGTGCGCAGCTGCTCGCTCATGAGGAAATCTCCCGTTCAGGCTTCGAGGCGGCGTCCAGGATCGCCAGGACGCCGCGCACCGGAATGTGTAGCCAGGTCGGGCGATTGGCCGCCTCGTAGGTGACTTCGTAGAGCGCCTTCTCCAGCATCAGAATCTCGAGCAGCCGCGCCCGCACCGCCGGATCGGCCGGAAAACTCGGCAGCCCTTCGGCATGCTCCGCGTAAGCCTGCCGGAACGCCGCCGAGGCCAGGTCGCGCCACAGCAGGGCATGGCCGATCAGGGTTTCAGCGCCGGACGGGTCGGCCTCCAGCAGTTCCGCGACCACAGCCCAGGCGGCGTAGTCGAACGACCGCAGCATGCCGGCGACGTCCCTGAGCGGCAGCGATTTTCGGCGTCGCTCCGCCAGCGGCCGGGCCGGTTCGCCTTCGAAATCGACAAACACGAAATCGTTCTCCACGACCAGCGCTTGGCCCAGATGGAAGTCGCCGTGAATCCGGGTCTTGGCGGCGGCGAAGTCGAGGGCGGTGCAGCTGTCGATCAGGCGCCGGCACTCGCCTTGCCGGGCCAACAGCGCGTCAGTGTCCGCGGTCGCCGCCGGGTCGGCACTGCCTGGCGGCAAGCCGGTCAGTGCTGCGACCGCCCGGTCGAGCCAGCCGGCCGCACTGCTCTGCAATTCCCGGCGATCATCGGCGGTCAGGGGTTCGGGGTCGAAGGCGGGGTCGCCGCAGTCGATCGCCAGTGCGCGGTGCAATTCGGCGGTCCGCTGACCGAGGGTCGTCGCCATCGCGACATAGAGGGCGAAGCGGTCCTCCGAGGTCAAAATCGGATCGCCGATGCCGAGCCGCAGTTCGCCCAGCTCCCGGCGCAGCAGATTCCGGGTATAGCGCCAGCCGTCGCCCTGATTGCGCACCCATTGCTGCAGAACCGCCAGTGCGGTCGGGGTGCCGTCGTCGCCGTGGTGCTCGACCGCACCGTAAAGCGCCGGAATATTCGGGAATTTGGCGACCTCGGTCAGGAAGCGGCCGATCTCCAGCTCCGGGTGAACGCCGGCTTCGAGCTTGCGCAGCACCTTCAGCACCATCACCCCTTCGACCAGACACGAGGTGTTGCTCTGGTCCACGCCCAGCGGCCGGACGGCATTCTCCGGCGCGATCTCGACCTCGGCGAGCCGCGGCGTCGGCCGGAATTCGATCCGGCCATGGGCGGTCCGGAGGTCGAGGCTGCGGCGCATCGCTTCGACCACTGCCAGGGTGAAGGCCTCGTCCTGGGCGCCGTCAAGCAGCGCCCCCAGCTTCGGGCCGCGCCGGATCTTGGCCAGGGTAAACCCGAGCAGGGGCGAGCCGCTGGCGACCAATGATTCGTCCCATTTCGCGGTCAGGGGCAGGAAATAGCGCTGGGCCGGCCGGCCGTCGGCGAACTGCGCTTCGACCAGGACGCTGGGCAACTCGGCATTTGCCGGCTGGGTCCAGAAGTCGATCAGGCGAACGTCCGAAATCTGCGCGTCCTTGGCCGCGAACCAGCGCTGTTTGGCGAGATAGAGCGGCAGCACGGCCCGCGCCAGATCGCTGCCGGCCCGGCTGGCGGGCAGCTCCGCCCAGTCGCGCAGCACCAGGGTGATCAGATCGGGCATCGGTTCCGGGATCGGTTCGTGCCAGGACGGCAAGGCTGCCGAATCGGCCAGGAGAAACCAGAAGAAGGCATAGCCGGGCAGGGTCAGCAGATAGGGCAGATCGCCGATCGGCGGGAACGACACCCGATCGACCAGTTCCACCGGCACCGCGCCCTTGAACTGGTGGAGGTCGAGCTCGACCGCCTGGGCCGAGCGTGCCAGATTGGCGACGCACAGGATGCGCTCGCCCTGATACTCCCGGATATAGGCCAGGACCTTGCGGTTGCCCGGATAGAGCAGGGTGAAACTGCCGCGGCCGAAGGCCTGGTGGCGTTTGCGCACGGCGATGATCTGGCGCAGCCAGTTGAGCGGCGAAGACGCCGAGACACCCTGCGCCTCGACACTGATCGCCTGATAGCCGTATTGCGGATTGGCAATCACCGGTAGATAGAGCTGGGCATAGTCGGCGCGCGAGAAACCGCCGTTGCGGTCGGCCGACCACTGCATCGGCGTGCGCACGCCGTTGCGGTCGCCGAGATAGATGTTGTCGCCCATGCCGATCTCGTCGCCGTAATAGACGATCGGCGTGCCCGGCATGGAAAATAGCAGGCTGTTCAACAACTTGATCTTGCGCTGGTCATTATCCATCAGCGGTGCCAGGCGCCGGCGGATGCCCAGATTGATCCGCGCGCGCTTGTCGGCGGCGAAGAACTGCCAGAGATTGTCGCGCTCGCGATCGGTGACCATCTCCAGCGTCAGCTCGTCATGGTTGCGCAGGAAGATCGCCCATTGGCACCCGTCGGGGACATCCGGCGTCTGGCGGATGATGTCGGTAATCGGGTAACGATCCTCCTGTGCCATCGCCATGTACATCCGCGGCATCAGTGGGAAGTGGAAGCACATGTGGCATTCGTCGCCGCTGCCGAAGTAATGGGCGGTGTCTTCGGGCCACTGGTTGGCCTCGGCCAGGAAAAAGGCGTTGGGGTGGCTGGCGTCGAGGGCGGCGCGCAGTTTGCGCAGCACCGCGTGGGTTTCCGGCAGATTCTCGTTGTTGGTGCCGTCCCGCTCCAGCAGATAGGGGATGGCGTCGAGCCGGAGGCCGTCGACACCGAGGTCGAGCCAGAACCGCATGACCTCGACCACCGCCTCGACCACGCGCGGGTTGTCGAAATTGAGATCGGGCTGATGGCTGAAGAAGCGGTGCCAGTAATACTGTTCGGCCACCGGGTCCCAGGTCCAGTTCGAGCTTTCGGTGTCGGTGAAGATGATCCGGGTTTCCGGCCATTTGCCGTCGTCGTCAGACCAGACATAGAAATTCCGGGCCTTGCTGCCCTTGGCTGCCTTGCGCGCGCGCTGGAACCACGGATGCTGGTCGGAGGTGTGGTTGATCACCAGTTCGGTGATGACGCGGATGCCCAGCGCGTGGGCCGCCTTCACGAAGGCGCGGAAGTCGCGCATGGTGCCGTAGGAGGGATGGATGCTGCGGTAGTCGGAAATGTCATAGCCATCGTCGCGCAGGGGCGAGGGATAGAACGGCAGCAGCCAGACCGCGGTGACGCCAAGGTCGCGCAAATAGTCAAGTTTCTGCAGAAGCCCGGGAAAATCGCCGATACCATCACTATTGGAGTCGAAGAACGATTTCACGTGGACTTCGTAGATAATGGCATCTCTGTACCATTGCGGATCGAGATCAGTCATTGGTCAAGCCGTTCTTTTGCCGAGGTCATGATTGTCGGGCACTGCAGCCGGCCGCCATCGCCGGACAAAGGCCGCCGAAGTCGCGAATTGGCTCACCCGCAGGGCGTCGCGTAATCGATCCGCTGCCAGACCCGGACGCGGAAGATCGCCGCCGGCAGCTCGCCGGGATCCAGATGGATGCTGTGCCCGGCGCCGGTCCACAGGTGTTTTCGGCCGCTCAACAGGTCCTCGACTTCGAAACTGTCGTGCTCGCCCAGACCCATCTCGGTCAGCGGAAAGTGGAGGCGGCTGTCGTGGGCATCGAACGGGTCGAGATTGACCGCGACGAAGATCATATTGGTCCGGTCCGGGGTCATCTTGCCGTAGAACAGGACGTTGCCGTCATCGGCCTCGTAAAAGCGCAGGGTGTCCAGCTCCTGCAGCGCCGGGTTCTCCTTGCGGATGCGGTTCACTGCGGTAATCAAAGAGATGATATTGCCCGGCCGGTCCCAGTCCCAGACCTTGTAATCGTACTTCTCGCTGTTGAGATATTCCTCCTTGCCCGGCACCGCCTGGTTCTCGCAGAGTTCGAAGCCGTTGTAGATACCGTAGACGCTGGACAGCGTCGCGGCCAGCACCTGCCGGACCATGAAGGCCGGCCGGCCGCCCTTCTGAAGGTATTCGGGCAGGATATCCGGCGTGCTGGTGAAGAAATTTGGCCGCAAATATTCCACGGTCTCGGTCCGGGTCAGCTCGGTCAGGTAGTCGACCAGATCCTGCTTGAAGTTGCGCCACGTGAAATAGGTGTAGGACTGGGAATACCCGACCTTCGCCAGCATCTTCAGCATCGGCGGCCGGGTAAACGATTCCGAGAGGAATATCACCTCCGGATGCGCCGCCTTGATTTCCCCGATGCACCACTCCCAGAACGGCACCGGCTTGGTGTGCGGGTTGTCGACCCGGAACACCTTGACGCCCTGGCCAATCCAGAATTCGAAGACGCCTTTCAATTCCTGCCACAGCGCATCCTGGTGCGGCCCGAAGAAATTGACGTTGACGATGTCCTGATATTTCTTCGGCGGGTTTTCGGCATATTTGATCGTGCCGTCGGGGCGAAACAGGAACCATTCCGGATGTTCACGCACCCAGGGATGATCCGGCGAGCACTGAATCGCGATGTCGAGCGCCACCTCCATGCCGAGCCGGTTGGTTTCGCCGACGAAATGACGGAAGTCCTCCAGGGTCCCCAGGTCGGGATGTACCGCGGTATGTCCGCCCTCGACGGCGCCGATCGCATAGGGGCTGCCGGGGTCGCCAGGGCCGGCACTCAGGCTATTGTTCGGCCCTTTGCGGTGGCTGCGGCCGATCGGGTGGATCGGCACCAGGTAGACGGTGTCAAAGCCCATGTCCCGGATCGCCGGCAGGCGCCGCTCGCATTCGGCGAAGGTCGCGCTACGGCCAGCCACGGTGCCCTGGGACCGCGGAAACATCTCGTACCAGGCGGCGTAGCGGGCGGCGACCCGGTCGACCATGACCCCCAGTTCGCGGTCATAGCTCACCGCCTGGGTGCGGTCCGGCCAGCGTGCCAGCATCGCCCCGAGATCGGGCGACAGCATAAGCGCGGTGCGCTCAGTCGGGTCGGCGACCTCATCGAAGCGGCCGGCCAGGGCCTGAAGGCGGGCGCGATCCCGGCCCTCGGCGCGCGCCGCCGCCGCCGTGACGATCTCCCTGCCCTCGATCAGCTCCAGGGCGATGTCCTGCCCGGCGGCGAGCTTCTTCGAGACCTCCGAGTGCCAAGTTGCAAAATGGTCGGTCCAGGCCTCGACGGTGTAGACCCAAAGTGCATTCTCGGTCAGCGTCACCGTACCGGACCAGCGGTCCAGACCGCTATTGACCAGCCGCATCGGCGCCTCGCGCCATTGTGCGCCGGTTGCCGGCCGGGTTTTGAGCACCGCCGTGAGGTGGTCGTGGCCATCCCGGAGAATCGAAGCGGGCACCGTCAGCGTGTCGCCGACCTCGCGTTTGATTGGAAAGCGGCCGCCGTCCAATTCCGGCTCGACATCGGCAATCACGATCGGCCGGCTGATCGGTGCCGGCCCCAAAGCGTGAATCGTCATCTGGGTTTCCCCTCTCCCATGGATGATCGGGCACGCGTTCGCTACGCGCCCTCGCGGGCGGCCACGCCGACGAAAGAAACGCCACGTCGACAGCCTCTCGAACCAGGTCGCCGACCCCGGTGCGGCCCTTTCGTGCGGTCAAGGTTTCACGAAAACCCGCACCTTCCCGGGCGCCAGACCCAGGACGGCACCCCTGCGCACCGCCTCCGGCCACCGGCCCGGCGCCACCACCCCGGCTTCGGCCACGGGTGCACCGGCAGTTCGGTCAACCGAACACCCCCAGCCAGCCGATATGCGGCCGGGCAGCGTCAGTGTTGTTGAACATAAGATCGAATCGTGATTTGTCAATGGCTTGCCCGAAAAGTGCCATGATTTCCAACCCCTCGGAGGGGGGCGGGTGCAGCGGCGCGTGCTGGTTGAAGACCCGATGCCGCGCCCGCACCCGGTCGGTTCCGGCGACCAAGGCGCCGAGATCGAAGGCCGGCTGCCCCCGATCGCCGGGTGCGGTCCCCGACGACGAAGCCGCTGCGATCCGGGGGAATTCCGCGAAATTCGTCCCCAGAGGATTGGGGGGAGGGGTGATGCCGGTGTCCCGGATCTCAGCGTAAGGCCGGGCAAGCGGGGGCCGGGCGATCACTCCGCGCTCAGCCAATTCAGCGCGATCGGCCCCGGCTAGTCTCCGCCCGGCTCCGAAAGGACGTCGAAGCTCGCGGTGAATGAGAAGCGTGACCCGGCACCGACCGCGGAGTCCAGCCAGATACGCCCGCCGAGCAAGGCGACCAGCCGCCGGCAAATCGCCAGGCCCAGGCCGGTGCCGCCAAATTTGCGGGTCAGCGAGTTATCTTCCTGTTCGAAAATTTCAAAAATGCGCTGCTGGTTTTCCGGCCGAATCCCGATACCGGTATCGCTGACATGAAAGACCAGGACGCAAGTTGCCCCGGATTCTGCGGCTGCCAGTTCAACCGCGACGCTGACCTGGCCCTCGGGCGTGAATTTTAGCGCGTTGCCGACCAAATTCACCAGCACCTGGCGCAGTAAACCCGGATCGCCGCGCAATTGCCGGGGCGCGGTCGGGGCAATCGAGACCGACAGCTCGAGGCCGCGTCGCCTGGCTTCGGCTCTGAACAGCGTGGTGATCTGCCCCAGTTCGTCGGCCAGGTCGAGGTTCGAGATATCGACCGTCACTTTGCCCGCTTCGATCAAGGACAGGTCGAGGATGTCCTGGATCAGGCGAAGCAGCGTCTGGCCGGTTTCGCAGATGATATCGAGGTTTTCCCGCCGTTTCGGGTCCTGCTCGGTCATCCTCAGGAAATCGCTGTAGCCGATGATCGGGTTAAGCGGTGTCCGCAATTCGTGGCTCATGGTGGCGAGAAACTGGCTCTTGGCAATACTGGCCGCCTCGGCATGTTCCTTGGCCACGGTCAAATTACTGAGCGCCTCGTGATGTTCCGTGACATCACGCAGGATGCCGAGCAGACGCGTCCCCGCCTCCGGACCCCGATTGAGCAGGCTGCCGGCCACCATCGCCCAGCGCACCCCGCCGTCGGGCAGGGCGATGCGGAATTCGGTTCGGCAGCTATCGCTCGCCCCGGCGGCGGCCGATCGAAACTTGGCCCCGACCGATGCGCGGTCGACGGCGTGGATGTCATCGAGAAAGGCCTGCAGGGTCGCATGGCGGTGCCGTTCCAGCCGGCCGAACAACGCCGCGACCGGCCCGGATTCGAAGAACGCATCGGTCGCCGGATCCCATTCCCAGGCGAGGACGTCCGCGGCTTCCAGGGTCAGCCGCAAGCGCTCCTCGCTTTCGATCAGGGCCCGTTCGGCCAAGCGCCGGGCTTTCCGGTCTTCGGCGTCGCGCAAACTGCGCCTGATCACCGGTACCAGCCGGATCAGGTTGTCCTTGATTACGAAATCCCAGACGCCGAGCCTGAACAGCTCAATCGCCCGCTCCTCGCCGATGCTGCCCGAGACCAGGATAATCGGCACGTCCGGCTGTGCCTCGAGGATCGCACCCAGGCATTCCTCGAACTCCAGGCCGGGTAAGGCGAAATCGGACAGCACAACGTCCCAGCGCCGCGCCGCCAGAGCTGCGCGCAATCCCATGAGATCACTCACCTGGGAGCATTCGGCGAGCAAGCCGCTCTTTTTCAGATGGCGTTCTCCCAGCAGAAAATCCGCCGGATTGTCTTCGATGATCAAGACACCGAGTGGCGGGGCCATGGGGGTGTCACCTTTCGGGCGGCTTATTGATCGCCAGCCAATAGACCCCGAGGCCGGCCACCGTTTCGGCGAATTCGGCGAAATCGATCGGTTTGCGCACGAAGCTGTTGGCGCCCTTTTGGTAGCTGTGCAGCCGGTCGCGCTCCTCATCCGACGAGGTCAGGATGACCACCGGCAACAGGCGAGTCTGTGGGTGGTTACGCAGGCGCTCAAGCACCTCCAGCCCGTCGACCCGCGGCAGATTGATGTCGAGCAGGACCACAGTCGGCAGCTGCGGCCCGGTGCGGCCGGCAAATTCGCCTTCCCGGAACAGGTAATCGAGGGCCTGCTGACCATCGCGCACGACGTCGAGCTGATTGGCCAGTCTGGCCTTGCGCAAAGAGCGCAGGATCAGCAGCTCATCCTGCTGGTTGTCCTCGACCAGCAGGATCGAGGCGTTGGCGTCAATGTTCATCGGCCTGTCCGTTACCGTGTGCCGGCGCCAGCGAAAACCGGAAGCTGGCGCCGCCGCCCACCCGGCCCTCGGCCTCGATGGTCCCGCCGTGGCGGTGAATGATGCGCTGCACCGTGGCCAGGCCAATGCCGATGCCCGGAAACTCGTCCTGGCGGTGGAGGCGCTGAAACGGCATGAACAGCTTCGATGCGTGCGCCATGTCGAACCCGGCGCCGTTGTCGGAGACCGCGAAGACCGGCCCAGGTCTGCCGTTTTCCTCGGAAACCCCGATTTCCGCCGGCTCCCGGCCGGTGGTGTATTTCCAGGCATTGCCGAGCAGATTGCGCATGACCACTTCGACCATGCGGCCGTCGGCCCGAACCACGAGCCCCGGCTGGATCCGGCAGATGACCCGGCGTGCCGGTTCCGCGGCGGCGAGGTCGGCGGCGATGCTCCGGGCGAGCGCGGAAAGATCGACTTCGTCGCGCCGGACTTCGCCGCGGGTGGCGCGCGACAGCACGAGCAGACCGTCGATCAGTTCGCTCATAGTCCGGCTCGCCGTCTTGATCTGGTCCAGATAAAGCCGGGCCTCGCCGTCAAGCCGGTTGGCGTGATCTTCGAGCAGCGCCAGGCTGAACCCGATCATCGCCCGCAGCGGCGCCCGCAGATCGTGGGTCACGGCATAGGCGAAGGCATCGAGTTCGCGATTGGCCGCCTGGAGTTCGGCGGTCCGTTCGGCGACCCGGCGTTCGAGGGTGGCGTTGAGCTCCTGAATCTGCGCCTCCGTCAGCTTGCGCGCGGTGATGTCGACCACGGTGGCGATGACATAGGGCCGGTCGTCGATGCGCACCGGCGACAGACTGATCTCGACGGGGAATTGGCCGCCATCGAGCCGGCACGCCCACAGATCCATGCCGATGCCCATCGGACGTGGCTCGGGCAGGGCCAGATAGCCGGCGCGGTGGTCCCGGTGGCACGTCCGCCGGGGCTCGGGAATCAATGCGTCCACCGGCAGGCCCGTCATACCGCCGCTGGGGTAGCCGAACATCCGGTCGGCCAGGGCATTGTTGCGCACAATCGTGCCGTCGCCATCCACCACCAGCATGGCGTTGGGATTGATCTGCAGGATCAGGCTGAAGCGGCTGTCGGTTTCGGCGGGAGTTGGTCGCACCACGTAGCCCTTTCCGGTCGACGCATACCGACTGCAAACTCGAACCACGCACCAAGGTCAGCCCACGCACCAAAGTTCAGCCCCCACGCACCAAGGTCAGGGCGGGCGATATTCCGCCGGCCAAACCGCAAGCGGCCTCGGCTGGTGGGACAGTCACGGGCCTGACCCGGAGGAAGGTTTCCCAGTCACCGACGGCCCGGACGCAAACAACCATCCTAACCGGTTTCGCGTTGCCGTACCACCCGACAACACCAGGGGCTTTTTGTATCCAACGGCTTAATACTCGGGGGCATCCCGGGCCGTTCCGGGGCTTCAGGCGCCACACGACCGCAGCTCCAGGGGCGTCCGCCGGTGCCCGTCGGCGCGCTCGCTGTATTCGTCGGCGACGCTGAAGTGGTTGCCGTCCACGGCGTCGCGAGCATCGTCGAGATAACCCGAATAGTGTTGAAGATCGCTGCGGGCATCGCCCGTGGCATCGCGGGCAGAGGCCGGCGCAGATCCGAGCACGAACGCGGTCACGGCGACCATACCGAGCGAATGCATCGCGAGTTTGGTCATCGGCTGTCCCCTGCTGCCGCTCTGCTGCCGCCAATTTCCGCCGCGCAGGACCCCGCCGCGCGGCAAGAACGGCGGGTCATCCGGACCGGCGCTGGCGACGAACTGCGCGCAAGGGCGTGCCGGCGTCGCTGTCAGCACAAGGACCTGGGTTGCGGGCGTGTCGAGCCGCGGTTCAGTAGCGATGGTAATGGCGGTGGTGGTCATCTTCGGTGGTGATCGCACCGATCGCGGCGCCGGCAGCTCCGCCGAGCAGCGCGCCGGTTAATGGGCTGCCACCGGAGATGGCGCCGACGGCGGCTCCGCCTGCGGCTCCAATGCCACCGCCCACCAAAGCGCGATGTCCCTGCTCGGTCTGGCACCCGGCCAAACCCAGGCTCCCAATAATCAGGCCAGTAATCAGGATGATCGGAACGGTATTTCGCATGACTTCCTCCGGATCGGTATTTCATGTCGCCCAGGATCAACGCCGAGCGTTCCACGCTCCTGGCGCTTGCCCTCCTGAACGGACGACGTACGGGACGAGTGTCAACTTAGTGCCGATTTGGCTTACTTTGGTTGGGCAATATTGGGATCAATTTGGAGCGTTTTTGGCCGTAAGCCTGGGCCGGTGCGTCTGGGGTGGGATACCCCAGGAGAGAGAGGACGCGGCCGTCGAGCCGAAACCGCACGGCTCGGACCGAATTTGATCTCGATCTTGTCGCAACCACCGGGGACGGTTTCCGGGCAGTCTTCGAGGCCTGGACTTGCAGCGTCCCGTGGACAGCAGCCAAATGGGTGGCCACGCCCAGGAACCCCGCCAGGAGGAGCCCGATCGATGACCACGACGCGCGCCCTCGAAGTCAGCCGGGTGTCCGGCCCGCGGCAATCACCGACACTGGGCTCGCCAGGCCTGATGTCGAAACACCATTGGGAAGCGGCGATCGCCCATTGGCTGGCCCAGCTTGAAGGCGTCGAGGCCAAGGTCTCGCTGTTCGGCATCGAACTGCCGTTCCCGATCCTCACCGAGGTCGAGGCGATCGTCGTCGAAACCCTGCTCCCTTTGGGCGGCGTGGGGCGGATGGGTGATGGGCGGATCGGCCTGATCTGCTTCGGCCCCTGGGGCAGCGACCGGGTCAGCGGGGAGTTCCTGCACCGCTGCCTGCAGAACCGCCTGTACCGGCGCCTGAGCCGGCGGGGCTATGGACATTACGCGCGAACCCTGCGTATCGCTTCGGTCCACACCTGGACCGAACGGGTGGAGCACGCCGATGCCTTGATCGAAGCCTTGCCGCAAAGATTGAGTGCGCTGAGCGCAATTCATTAGTTTGGGTGATCTTTGGGAAGATACTCCATCGCCGGCGCTCGAAGCGCCGCCTGACCAGAGGGAAATGACCATCATGAAGACGTTTTTCTTGCCGGTACTTGCGGTGCTCCTGCTCGCCGCCACGTCGCCGGCGCAGGCTGACCGACGCGAGCGAGACGAACACATTTCCTGGCTTCACCACCAGTGTGATCGCGGCGACCGCCACGCCTGCGCAGAATTCGGCCGCCTGCTCGAAGACAACCGCGACCGCCACGAGGAGTGGCGCCACAGTCATCCGGAATTCTGGCAGCCGCAGCGCTCGGTCTCCCGCCACGAGACGTGGGGCAGCGTCGAGCACCTCAACCGGCTTCATTACGAATGCGAGCGGGGTGACCGTCACGCCTGCCATGAGTTCCGCAAGGTCCTCGAAGCCCGGCACGACCGCCACAATGAGTGGCGCCACTCCCACCCCGAATTCTGGCTATGGCTGCGCGGCTAGCGCCGGCCGCTCCAGGGCGGCGCCGGTCGGCGTCGAACGGGGAACAGCAAAAACGGCCGCGCGGCTTGCCGCGCGGTCGATTCTGCCGCTGTCGCGGGGTTTCCGGTACATCGCGGGGGGGAGCCCCGCCGCTCCCAAGGGCGCTGCCGCAACAAAAGCAAAGATTTATAAACTATTTGATTGTCGCAGATCCGGTTATTTATCAGGCAATTCTTACGCTATGATCAGGCGCCCTGTCGCTGTTACTGACGAGCTGTCCGGGAAAATCACCCGGTCGAGGGTATCGCCCGGCAGCCCGATGTGGTCGCGCAGAATCCCTCTGGCGACCGCCCGCAGGTCGGCGGTCGGCATCCGGTCGCGGTTATCGTGGAGCTTTGCCGTGGTCAGGCCGGGCCAATCCGCGATCACCCGGCCACCACTGACCGCGCCGCCGATCAGAAAGGCACAGCTCGCGGTGCCGTGGTCGGTGCCGCCGGTGCCGTTGGGTGCGACCGTGCGGCCGAACTCGGTTGCCGCCAGCACGACGGTGCGCGACCACACTGGCGCCGTCGCCTCGGCCAGTCCGGCGATGCCCTCGGCAAAACGTTTGAGCGTCTCGGCCAGACGGCCACTCGGGACGCCCTGCCCGGCGTGGGTGTCCCCGCCGCCCAACTCGGCGACGGCGATGCGGGCGCCGTCCTGTGGGACCATCAGCCGGCCCAAAGCATTCGCCACCCCGGCAAAATCCGCCCCTACCGGCTGCGGCCGGGCCATGCCCGGGTCCGTCGGGCAGAGCTGGCGCGCCCTCCCGGACCGGTCCTGGCACCGCCGGTGCTGCGGCCGGCGTGCCGGCGACGGCCGAGCGCCTGGCGCGTCGTTCCTGGCGCAGGCGCAAGAATAGGGCGAGTGCCTCACGCCCGGTTGGCAGGTCGGCGAAAGCCGCCGGCGCGACCGCGTCGGACGCGAGTTGCGCGGCCAGCCAATCCCGCGGATCGGAGCCGATCCGGGACAGGTCGCCCGGACGTGCACCGATCCCGCCACCGTCCAGGCGCGGGCCACCGGCACCTGGTTGCGCCGGAAGCGGCGATGGTCGGGCCATGCCTGGCCAGCCAGCGTTTGGCCGCGGCGTGCTCGCAATCCTGCTTTTCCGCGCCGTCCTGAGGTGTGACGAACTCGGCCATCAGCGGCAGCACCGAAGTGTGGCCGGGCGCGACCAGGCTGGCGCCGAGGAAGGCGTGGAAATATTCGGTGCCGCCGTCCGAACGGCGCCGGTGCGAGCACTGCGGGCAGCCGAGCTTGCGCGAGCAGAAATGCTCGGTGCCGTCCAGCGCCACCAGCACCCGGCCGTCCAGGCGCTGAAAATCGACCAGCCCGCCCCGCCGCCGCCGCCGTCTCGACCGCCTCGACGAACAGCCGGTCGAATGCCGCGGGTGCGCAGCCGTCCAGCGTCTGGCGAATCTGGTTAGGACAGCCCTGGCAATAAGCGAATCGGTTGGCAGGAGCCGGGGGTTGTCGATTCCGTTCGGGTTCGGAACGCTGTATCTTGTGGGGTATGGTTGATGAAGCTGCAATTCGTAGAGGCT
>WGNK01000011.1 GCA_016124535.1 Azospirillum sp. | reverse complement strand
CCGCGCCAGCTCGGAAGCGTCGCGGGCCATCACGCAACCCTCCCCGATGGGCTCAGGTTATGTTGCGGAGAAGCCGCCGATCCCCTGCAACACCGCCGCCCAGCGCGGGGACGCAACATAATCCCCGGCGCAACATAATCGGTCTTATGTTCAACTGCACATAAGGGCGACTTCGCGACCGGTGAGTGCGGCGGGGACCTGATTTCGCTGGTCGCCTATCTGCTCGACCTCAGCCAGGGTGATGCCTATCGCCACCTGGCCCGGCTGCTCGGCATCGACCGGTGACCCCGATCCTCCCGGTTCCTGCCGACGCGCCGCCGCCACGGTTTCGCCACCGCTTCGGGTCGCCGACCACAACGTGGCCCTATCGTCTCGCCGATGGCCGCTTGGTCGGGCTGGTCGCGCGGTTCGATGGTGTCGATGATGGCCGGCCGGCCAAAGAAGTCTTGCCATATAGTTGGTGCGAGCTGCCCGATGGCAGGCGCGGCTGGCGCGCCAAGGCATTTCCAGAACCGCGCACGCTCTATCTCCTACCTGAGCTGGCGCGGCGGCCGGATGCGCCGGTACTGGTGGTCGAGGGCGAGAAGGCGGCCGATGCCGCCGCCGGCCGGTTTGCGGACCATGCCGTCACCACTTCGCCCGGTGGGGCGAAAGCGGCCGGCAAAGCCGATTGGTCGGCGCTGGCCGGCCGGCGACTGGTGATCTGGCCTGACCACGATGGGCCGGGGCGGGCCTATGCCGGTGACGTTGCCCGGCTGGCACTGGCCGCCGCCGCGCTCGAGGTCCGCGTTGTCGCGGTGCCCGATGATTTTCCGCCCGCCTGGGACCTAGCCGACCCATCACCCGAGGGTGCCGACCTCGACGCCCTGCTCGCCGCCGCCGCCCTTTGGCTGCCACCGGCCGCGGAGCGGCCCAAGACGGCATGGGTACCGCTTTATCGCACCACCGAGCGCGGGGTAGAGCGGCGGATCGAGCGCCCAAACCGCGATACCGGCGAGACCGACGAGGCGTGGATTCTGGTGTGCTCACCGATCGCGGTCGCTGCCTTCGCCCGCGATGGCGAACGGGAGGGCTGGTCGTTGCTGCTCGACCTGGTCGACCCCGACCGCTGTAGCCATTTGCCGGAATCGTTCCGCGCCGAGATTCTGCCGGGTCACGATGCGACCATGGTCTCCAAGACTTTATTGCGGTCCGGCCTGTTGATCGGCTCTGGCGGCAAGACCCAGTCGGTTCAGCGGTTGCCGGGATTCAGTAAAAGCGTACGTTGCTATCTGCTGTCGGCCGCGATATTGTCCAGCCGTGACGGTGATGACTGTGACGGAGCCCCATCGGGCGGGTCGAATGTTACACCGGTTACACCGCCAGCACCCTCTGGTGTAACCGGAATTGCCCAATCAGAACAACGCTGTTACACCGGTTACACCCGTTACACCGAAAATCAGAGCAATCCGCTGGACGGCGGGCGCGACGAACAACACGAACGTGCCGCCATCGCGGAATTTGACGGTGGCCTGCCCCGGCCCGACGCCGAGCGGATCGCCGGCCTCGACCCCGGCGGGGGCATACGGTGACCACCCCGACCCTCTCCGACCTGCCAGACCTTGCGACGCCAGCCGAAGTCGCCGGGGTGCTGCGCTGTTCTCCGAGGTATGTGCAGGGACTTTGCGCTCGGGGGCAGACTGAGGCATCGTCGGTGGCCAACCGCTTCCTGATCCGGCGGGAAGCGGTTGCCGCGTTTCTCGCCCGACGGAGGCTTGCCCAATGCCCAAGCGCAACCCCGGCGCCCGGCTTGAATGGCGCGATGACCGTGGCGGCGGGACTTGGGAAATCCAATGGACCGAGCGCGGCTCCCGGAAGCGCCGCGGAACGGGCACTGCGGAGCGCGCAGAAGCTGAAAAGCAACTTATCGAGTTCCTCCAAGCCAAACACCGCGACACCATCGGCCCATGTGATCCAGCTCAAAGGCTGATCGGCGACGTTCTTGCCGATTACGTCGGCGAGCATGGCGAGCATGTCGCCGCTCGGGAAACTCTGGGATATTGCGTTCAGGCGTTGGCCCGCTTCTGGGGAGAGCGGTCAGTGCGCGACGTGCGCGAAGGGACGTGCCGAGCCTATGTCGCACATCGCGAAAAGGCTGGAGCGAAGGCAACCACTGCCGCTCGGGAGCTGGCAGCGCTTGGTGCGGCAATCCGTCATGACTGGCGGGCCGGCCGGTTGACCGAGATGGTTCCCATTTGGAAGCCGCCGATGGCGGAACCAAAGGATCGGTGGCTCACGAGAAAAGAAGCGGCAAACCTTCTGCGCCAATGCCGTGGCTACGATCGCCGCCACCTGGCACTGTTCGCGCGGATTGCTCTTCACACGGGTGCTCGGGCCGAAGCTATCCTGTCGCTGCGTTGGCCACAGATTGATCTTGATCGGAAGCTGATCGACTTCAATCCGCCCGGCAAAGAGCGAACCGCCAAATGGCGACCGATCATTCCAATTCCCGACCGGCTTATGGTGCCACTGCGCGCAGCTCGCCGCCGCGGCACTGACCTCGGTCCTGTGCTGGCCTTTCGGGGCAAAGCAGTCGAATCAATCAAGACCGCTTTCAGCAAGGCGTGCCAGCGGGCCGGGCTTGATGACGTCACACCGCACACCCTGAGACACACTTGCGCGAGCTGGCTGGCTCAAAGCGGTGTGCCGTTCCCGGTGATCGCCCGCTACCTCGGGCACGCCGGTAGTCGCAGGACCGAACGCATCTATGCGCACCATGCGCCCGACTATCTCAAAGCAGCAACCGACGCGATCGGCCGGCGGACGGTGCGCTGAAGCTGGGATACTGCCCCGGATACTGCCCCAAAAAACTTAGAAGTGCCTCAGGTTTTCCGATAACCTCTTGACTTCGATGGTGCTGCTGGAGGGGATCGAACTCTCGACCTCTCCCTTACCAAGGGAGTGCTCTACCACTGAGCTACAGCAGCCCGCCTTCGAAGTGGGCGGGTTATGGCACGGCTTCGCAGCAGAAGGCAAGGGGTGCCGTCGCTCTTTTTGTCGGAAGCGCGCTTGACAGCGGCGCGACGGCTGGACACTAGTGGCTGAGGTTCCGCTGCCATGATCCGGGTGCCACCATGCCGCCCAAGAAAAATCCGCTCAGCCTCAATGCTCTGCAGCTCAAGACCCTGACATTGTTCCAGGCACTGACCCGCGTCGACGACTGCGCCGGGCCTGCCGAGGCGGATGGCGCGGTACCGGTCAAGAACCTGCCGCATCCCCATGGCGATCATTTCCACCTGGGCGATGCCGTGGTCATGAGCAAGGACGCCACCGGACTGAGCAATCCCGCCGCCTGGGCCGCCCTGGAACGCAAAGGCCTGATCCGCAGCCGGTTTCCTCTGGGCGCGGTGATCACGCCCGAAGGCCTGGCCTACGATACCGGGCTGGCAGACCAGATCCTGCACCGCGCCGACCACTCATGACCGCTTCCGGCGCGGGCGAGCCCGAAAAGCCCGGCGATAAGCCGATCGATCGGCGGCAGCGCGAGGCCCGGGCCCTGCGGGAAAACCTGCTCAAACGCAAACTCCAGCAACGCGAGCGCGGCCGTCCTCCGACTCCGCTCGCCAGCGCAGACCAGGTGGCTGGCGGTAGCGATACCGCCGAACACGAGACCCAGGAAAGCCAACTCGACCATGACGTCTAAGCCGCAACCCGCCGTGACCCTCGACGACATGCGCCAGCTGCTGCAGCAGTTGCCGGGGCCGGACCTGGAGTCCGGCACCGCGGCGGTCCTGCGCCAGGATCGCCTGACCAAGCCGCGTGGCGCGCTCGGCCGGCTGGAGGAGCTGGCGGCCTGGCTCGCGACCTGGCAGGGGCGCCATCCGCCGGAGCTGCGCCGGCCGCGGGTCGCGGTGTTCGCCGGCAACCACGGCATCGCCGCCCACGGCGTCTCGGCCTATCCCGCGGCGGTGACGGCCCAGATGGTCGCCAATTTCGCGGCCGGGGGGGCGGCGGTCAATCAGCTGTGCCAGGTCGCCGATGCCGATCTGCGGGTCTTTGAGCTGGATCTCGAGCGCCCGACTGCCGACTTTACCGTCGGCCCGGCGATGGCCGAGGAAGACTGCGCCCGCGCCATGGCCTACGGTATGATGGCGGTGGAGTCTGGCATTCAGCTGCTGTGCCTGGGCGAAATGGGCATCGGCAATACCACGGTCGCGGCGGCCTTGTGCTGCGCGCTGTTCGGCGGCAGTGCCGGACATTGGGTCGGGCCCGGCACGGGTGTCGACCAGGACGGCATCCGGCGCAAGGTCGCGGTGGTCGAAGCGGGGCTCGCCGCCAATGCCAAGGCGCCGGGCGACGCCCTGGAGACCTTGCGCCGCCTCGGCGGCTACGAATTCAGTGCGATCATCGGGGCGATTCTGGCGGCGCGGATGGCCAAGGTGCCGGTGGTACTCGACGGCTATGTCTGCACCGCTGCGGCGGCTGTGCTCTTTAAAATGGACCCGCGCGCGCTCGACCATTGCCTGGTCGCCCATTGCTCGGCGGAGCCGGCCCATCAGCGGCTGCTGACCGTGCTGCGCAAGGAGCCGCTGTTCGATTTCGGCATGCGGCTGGGCGAGGCCTCGGGGGCCGCGCTGGCGATCCCGATCCTCAAAGCCGCCGCCGCCTGCCACAGCGGCATGGCAACCTTCGACCAGGCCGGGGTCAGCGAAAAAAGCGAGTGACCCCAGGGGCGTTGTCCCGGCTCCCCGCCCACCAAAGGCCGGCGGTCTTTGGAGACTCCTTTAGCAAGAATAAGGGGGAGCCAAGGGCCTTGCGGCCCCTGGAGAAAGGCTCAGCCGGTCTGGACGCGTTTGCCGAGGTCGCCATTGCCGACCTCGTCGGCGAAACGCGCGGCCAGCGCTGCGGCGACGCGAGGCGACACGAAATGGGTGATGTTGCCGCCGAGCCTGCCGATTTCCTTGACGAAGCGCGAGGAAATGAACTGGTGGCGGTCCGACGCCATCAGGAACGCGGTCTCGACCTTGGGGTTGAGGCGCGCGTTCATCCCGGCCATCTGGAACTCGTATTCGAAGTCGGAGACGGCGCGTAACCCCCGAATGATGATGGTCGCCTTGCTTTCCATGGCGAAATGCATCAGCAGGATGTCGAACGACCGCACCTCGACGGTGACGCCGCCGGTGTCGAGCGAGGCGACATCCTCACGCACCATTTTCAGGCGTTCTTCGACCGTGAACAGCGGTCCCTTGCCGGCATTGAGGGCAACGCCGACGATCAGGTGGTCGACCAGGCGGGTCGCCCGCATGATGATGTCGAGGTGACCATTGGTGATCGGGTCGAACGTGCCCGGGTAGACCCCGATCCGGGGATGCAGCATCAGAGGTTCCTTCCTGGAGTATCGATCACCCGGTGGTTGCCCCGGTGGCACCGGTTGCGCCATCGCCTTCGGGCTCGCCTTCGGCGTCGTCGGTCAGCCATGCCACCGACACCACGCGCTCGTCCGCTGCGACCCGGAACAACGTCACGCCCTGAGTTTTGCGGCCGGCGATGCGGATGTCGTGCAACGGCATGCGGATGACCTGGCCGCGATCGGTCACCAGCATGATCTGATGTTCATCGACCACCGGGAACGAGGCGACGATCGCGCCGTTGCGGTCGCTCATCTCCATGTTCCAGATGCCCTGGCCGCCGCGATTGGTAATGCGGTACTCGTAGGCCGAGGTGCGCTTGCCGAAGCCGCGGTCGGACACGGTCAGGATGAATTCCTCTTGGCCCGCGAGTTCGTCATAGCGCTCCGGCGACAGCACGGTCGCCGCCGATTCCGCCTCCGGCTCGCCGGCCAGAACCTCCTCGCCGACCACGTCGCCGCCCCTTTCCCGGCGCATGCGCAAGAAGGCGGCGCGCTCGTCGGCTTCGGCTTCGACATGGCGCAGGATCGACATCGAGATCACGGTATCGCCCTCGGCCAGCCGAATTCCTCGAACCCCGGTCGAGGTCCGGCCGCTGAACAGGCGGACATCGGAGACCGAAAAACGGATGCATTTGCCGTCGCGGGTGGCGAGCAGGACGTCGCCGGCCTCCGAACAGGTGCGCACCGCGATCAGACGCTCGCCCTCCTCCTCCAGCTTCATCGCGATCAGGCCATTGGCACGGATATTGGCGAAATCGGACAAGCGGTTGCGCCGGACTCCGCCGGTCGAGGTGGCAAACATCACGTCGAGCGACTCGCGGGCCGGTTCGTCGTCGGGCAGGGGCAGCACGGTCGAAATGGTCTCGCCGTCGACCACCGGCAGCAGGTTGACCAGAGCCTTGCCGCGCGCCTGGGGGGTGCCCAGCGGCAGGCGGTAGACCTTGAGCTGGTAGACCATGCCGCGGGTCGAGAACAGCAAGAGCGTGGTGTGAGTATTGGCGACGAACAGGTCGGAGACGGTGTCCTCGGCCTTCATCGCCATGCCGGCGCGGCCTTTGCCGCCGCGGCGCTGCGCCCGGTAGGTCGACAGCGGCACCCGCTTGACGTAGCCGGAATGGCTGACCGTCACCACCATGTCTTCGCGCTGGATCAGGTCTTCGATATCGGCTTCGAATTCGAGGTCCTGGATCTCGGTGCGCCGGGGCGTGCCGAAGCGCTCCTTCATCTCCAGCAATTCGCCGCGCAGGATGTCGAGGCGCATCGAACGGTTGGCCAGCACCGCGAGCAGCCAGGCGATCTGGTCGGTAATTTCCTTCAGATCGGCGCCGATCTTGTCGCGCTCCAGCCCGGTCAGCCGGTGCAGCCGCAGGTCGAGGATGGCGCGCGCCTGGGCGTCGGACAGCCGGTAGGTCCCGGCCTCGCTCAAGCCCCGGCCGGGTTCGTCGACCAGTTCGATCAGGGGCGCGACATCGGCCGCCGGCCACTCGCGCGCCAGCATCTCGGCGCGGGCAGTGGCGGGGTCGGGGGCTCGGCGGATCAGCGCGATCATGTCGTCGAGATTGGCGACCGCGACCGCCAGGCCGATCAAGATGTGGGCTCGCTCGCGCGCCTTGCCCAATTCGAACTCGCAGCGCCGGGTGATCACCTGCTCGCGGAAGGCGACGAAGGCGGCAATGATCTCCTTCAGGTTCATCAACAGCGGCCGGCCGCCGTGCAGCGCCAGCATATTGACGCCAAACGTGGTCTGCAGCTGGGTATGCCGATAGAGCTGGGCCAGCACCACCTCGGCCACCGCGTCGCGCTTCAGTTCGACCACCACCCGAACGCCGTCGCGGTCGGACTCGTCGCGCAGGTCGGAGATGCCCTCGATCGTCTTGTCGTTGACCGTTTCGCCGATCCGCTCCAGCATCTTGGCCTTGTTGACCTGGTAGGGCACTTCGCTGACCACGATCGCCCAGCGGTCCTTGCGGATCTCCTCGATCTCGGCGCGGCCGCGCATCACGATCGAGCCGCGGCCGGTGTGGTAGGCGGAGCGGATGCCATTGCGCCCGAGAATCAGCGCGCCGGTCGGAAAATCCGGCCCCGGCACCTTCTCGATCAGTTCCTCGATGGTGATGTCCGGGGCGTCGATATAGGCGCAGCAGGCGTCGATCACCTCGCCCAGATTATGGGTCGGGATATTGGTCGCCATGCCGACTGCGATGCCGCCGGCGCCATTGACCAGCAGATTGGGGAAGCGCGCCGGCAGCACCGTCGGCTCCTTGCTCGATTCGTCGTAGCTGGCCTGGAAATCGACGGTGTCCTTGTCGATGTCGTCGAGCATCGCTTCGGCCGATTTGGCCATCCGCGCCGCGGTGTAGCGCATCGCCGCCGGGGGATCGCCGTCCATCGAGCCGTAATTGCCCTGGCCGTCGATCAACGGCAGCCGCATCGAGAAATCCTGCGCCATCCGGACCATGGCGTCGTAGATCGCGCTGTCGCCATGGGGGTGGTATTTGCCCATGACGTCGCCGACGATGCGGGCGGATTTCTTGTAGGCCTTGGTCGAATCGTAGCCACCCTCCTTCATCGCGTAGAGGATGCGGCGATGCACCGGCTTCAGACCGTCCCGGACATCGGGCAGCGCGCGACTCACGATCACGCTCATCGCGTAGTCGAGGTAGGAGCGGCGCATCTCCTCTTCGATGGTGACCGGCGCGATGTCGGCCGGGGGCGGCGCCGTCGGCGTAGGTGTCGTCAAGGGCCGCTCGATCCAAGTTACGTCAGCACAAGGGGACGCGCAGCCGGTTCCGGCTGGTCAATCCGTAGCATTGCTAACATTTTTTGCACTTGCACACAACAATAGTGACGATCTGCCGTTCCGGCATAGCTGGGCGGTGACGCTTGATGCGCCGACTGTCCGCACCTATCCTCGGGAACCGACGGCGAACGCGCAGTCCAGACGGAAGGTTGCCCGGCGATGACGGTCGTCACTCTGGAGAGGTTGGAAACCACCAGCCCGTCCGACTGGTCGCTGGCCCCGGTGGTCGAGTGGCTGTTCCGCAGCGGGCGCCTGATTCGCGATCCGATCGAGATGCTGGAAGCGCTGGGTCGCACCCTGATCGATGCCGGGTCACCGGTTCAGCGCATCCGATTCTCGGTGCGCACGCTGCATCCCCAGTTGCGCGGCTGGGGCGTGTCGTGGAGTCAGGCCGCCGGCAAGGCGTCGCTCAGCGCCTTCCACTACGGCGTTGAAAATACCCGGACCTATCTGGGCAGCCCGGTGCAGGCGGTGTTCGAAAGCGGCCAGAAGTTCCGCCGCCGCCTGATCCAACTCGATGGCGATGCCGACCACATCGTTCTGCATGAACTGGCCGCGGAAGGCTATACCGACTACCTGGCCTTGCCGCTGGTGTTTTCGACCGGCACGGTCAATACCCTGATCTTCGCGACCCAGGCGAGCGGGGGCTTCGTCGATCCCGACGTCGACCGCCTGGAACGCCTGTCGGAATTCGTCACGCCGGTGCTCGAGGTGGCCGGCCTGCGCCGGACCGCGGTGTCGCTGCTGGAGACCTATCTCGGTCGGCGCGCCGGGCGGCGGGTGCTCGACGGCCTGATCCGGCGCGGCGATGGCGAGCGGCTGTCGGCGGTGATCTGGTACAGCGACCTGCGCGATTTCACCCGCCATACCGAAACCTTGCCCGAGCAGGTGATGCTGTCTCTGCTCAACGACTATTTCGGCAGCCTCACCGAAGCGGTCACCCCCCATGGCGGTGAGGTGCTGGATTTCATTGGCGATGCCATGCTGATCGCCTTTCCCCAGGAAGAGGACGGTCCGGATTTTGCCGCGTTGTGCCGAGGCGCGGTGACCGCGGCGCGGGACGCCTTCGCGGCGATCTGTGCAATCAACCAGCAGCGCCAGGCGGTGGGGGCTCCGACCATCGCGTTCGGCGTGGGACTGGACGCCGGCGAGGTGATCATCGGCAATGTCGGAGCGCCCGACCGGCTTAACTTCGCGGTGCGAGGCACTCCGGTCAACCGCGCCGCCCGGATCGAGACCTTGACCAAGGAGGTCGGTCACCCCTTGCTGCTCTCCCGAGCAGTCCAGGAGCAATTGGCGGCCCCGGCGCAGTTTGTCGGCCAGTTCGAGGTCAAGGGCGTGAGTGGCGCGCTCGACGTCTATGCTCTGGACGTGTGCAGCTGGGAAATCGGCCAGCCTTCAGTGTAAAGTCGTGGGGCTTTGCCCCAAACCCCACCGGGGCCGTGAGGCCCCGGACCCGGATAATGGGTTCCAAGGGCCGCAGGCCCTTGCTGGGAGGGGTAGGGGCAATGCCCCTACCTTTGTTACATCATCCCCAACAACCGCGGCAGCGTCAGCGAAATTGCCGGGATGTAGGTGACCATCAGCAAGAACACGATCATGGTCAGCAGCCACGGCCACACAGCGACCGTGAGTTCGGTGATGCCCATCTTGGTGATGCCGCTGGCGACGAACAGGTTCAGGCCGACCGGCGGATGGCACATGCCGACTTCCATGTTGACCGTCATCATGATGCCGAAATGGACCGGATCGATGCCCAGCCTGAGCGCCACAGGAAACAGCAGCGGTGCCAGGATCAGCACAATCGACGACGGCTCCATGACGTTGCCGGCAAGCAGCAGCAGGATGTTGCAGAACAGCAGGAACACCCAGTAGCTCAAATGCTGGTTGAGCATCCAGTTGGCCATTGCCTGGGGTACGTTCTCCGAAGTCATCAGGAACGAGAACAGGACGGCATTGGCAATGATGAACAGCAGCATCGACGACATGTTGGCGCTGTCGAGCAGGATTTTGGGCACTCGGCTGAGCGACATATCCTTATAGACGAACACCGAGACCACGAAGGCATAGACCGCACTCATCGCCGCGGCTTCGGTCGGCGTGAACATGCCGGAATAGATGCCGCCCATCACGATCACGATCAGCGCCAAGCCCCAGGCCCCTTCCTTGAAGGTGCGCCAGCGCTCGCCCCAACTCGCCTTGGGCAGCCGCGGATAGTTGTTCTTCCATGCCCGGTACCAGGTGGTCAGGCCCAGCATGGTCGCCAGCATCAGGCCCGGAACGACGCCCGCCATGAACAGGCTGCCGACCGAGGTATTGGTCGACACCGCGTACATGACCATCACGATCGAGGGCGGAATCAGGATGCCCAGTGCGCCTGAGGTGGTGATCACGCCGGCGCCGAAGCGCTTGGGGAAGCCTTGCGCCACCATCGCCGGCAGAATGATCGAGCCGATCGCGACCACGGTCGCCGGACTGGATCCAGACACCGCGGCGAACAATGCGCATGCCATGACGCCGGCCAGGGCCAGGCCACCGTGCCAATGGCCGACCATGGCGCTGGCAAAGGCGATCATCCGTCGGGCGACGCCGCCATGGGTCAGGAAGTTGCCGGCCAGGATGAAGAACGGGATCGCCATGATTTCGAAATTGGCGATACCGGAAAACAGCTTCAGTGCGACCGATTCGATCGGCACGTTGGTCATGAAGTAGAAGAAGGTCAGAACCGTCAGGCCGAGCGAAATTGCGATCGGCATGCCCGTCAGCATCAGCGCGATCAGCAGCCCGAACAGGATGGCAGCACTCATGATGGGCCTCCTTCTCTGGCGGCTTCGATCGGATCAATCCCGTCAACCGGCTCGATGCCATCGACGTGGGCGTGATCAACCGCGGGGAGATGGCCAGTGCGGAGAAACGCGACCAGAACCTGAAGGAAGCGGAAACACATCAGATAGGAACCCAGGGGAATGGCCAGATAAATGATCCAGCTTGGCCATTCCAGATCGGGCGTGATCTGTTCAGTTTGGGCCAGCCGATAGCAGAAGGTAACGCCGAGGGTCCCGACGATGGCGGTGAAGGCGGCGCCGGATAGCAGGCCGAAGGCCACCAACGCCTTGTAAGGGCGATCCGACAGCTGCTTGATCACGACATCGACGCCGACATGGATGCCGGTGCGGACGCCATAGGCGGCCCCGAACTTGGCCATCCATACGAACATGAAGACGCACAATTCCTGCGCCCACGAGAAGTCCCAGCTGAGGATGAAGTCTTGGATAATCGGAACACCGCAGGCGTAGCGGTGCACCACCGCTACGAAGATGATCAGTGTCGCGGCCGCCATCAGGGTCGCGATGATCACCTCCTCCAGTCGATCGAGAAGTTTTAGCACCATGGAAACTCCGCGCACAAGCGGGCGGTGCCCAACTACCTGCGGTGGGCACCGTCCGTGTTGGGGATCGGGGCGACTAGTACTTGAAGCCGAGTGCTTGGGCTTCTTTGTAGACGTCCTGGATCAACTCTTTGCCGATACGAGATTCCATGTCCTTGTGAACCGGCAGCAGTGCCTTGGTCCATTCCTCCATTTCGGCCGGGGTCGGCGTATAGAACTTGGTCTTGCCCGACGCTTCCATCGCGGCGACGGCGTCGTCATTCTCTTTTTTGGCGATTTCGTTGGCATAATCGGTGGCATCCGCCATGGCACCTTCCAGAGTCTTGCGGATGTCGGCCGGCAGGCTGTCCCAGAACGCCTTGTTGACGATCACCGCGTAGCCGAGATAGCCGTGGCGGGTCAGGGTGGCGTCGCTCTGCACCTCATGCATTTTCTGGGTGTACATGTTCGAGGGCGGGTTTTCCGTGCCATCGACCACACCGGTCTGCAGCGCCTGGTAGACCTCGGAGAACGCCATCACCTGGGGCAGCGCTTTCAAGGCCCGCATCTGGGCGTCCAGCACCTTGGAAGACTGGATGCGCATCTTCAGGCCCTTCATGTCGTTGGGGACATGCATCGGGCGGTTGGCGCTGAAAATCTTGAAGCCATTGTCCCAAAAGGCCAGGCCCAGAATTCCCTTAGATTCCAGCTTTGAAAACAACTTCTTGCCAACTGGACCTTTGGTCACGCGGTGAAGCACTTCGCGGGACGGGAAGATAAAGGGCAGGTCGAAAACTTCGAATTCCTTGGCGCCCAGCGGGCCGAATTTGGCCAGTGACGGCGCGAGCATCTGGACGGCGCCGAGTTGGAGCGCCTCCATTTCTTCCTTGTCCTTATAAAGCTGGCTATTGGGATAGATTTCGACCTTGACCTTGCCACCACTCCGTTGCTCGGCCAATTCCTTAAAACGATCCGCCGCCTTGCCCTTCGGGGTGTCGGGCGCGACGACGTGACTGAACTTGATGACGATCGGTTCTTGAGCCAGGACGTTCTGACTCGCAAAAATGCAGCTGGCGGCGGCAGCGACGCACAGCAGCTTAGAAATTGACATGAGAGGGCTCCTCCGACTGTTGATAGGGCGGTGTTCTGGTTTTATTCGAAACTTAGTTGCCTAGGGTATTGTGGAAAAGTTTTAACCGATCGGCAAGCAGATAAATATTTATGACATGTTTATCAGTATTCGGCCGTTATTTATGTCGAGGCCCCGATAATGCAGGTAATTAATAGCGCCAATTTATGGCATATATATACTATTAATATTTATTATGATGAGTGAGTTTTACAAAAATCATTGACCATTCTGGCCTCCGGCACCGGCAGTGCGCAGGCCCCGATCACCGGTCGGGCAGGCCGCCACGGACCGCAGCCGGGTCGGTCTCCGCCGACCCTGCCCCCCCCCGGCGGTAGGGCGCCTCTGCCCCCGGCCAGACCCGCGGCGCTGCCGGCAAAACCAGGTCGCGGAGTCGGCAGCCCATCGCCAAGCCGGCCGCTGCGTGCTAAGTAATCGGCGGTCCAATTCCCCAGGAGAGTGAGACATGATCAACGCCGTCGAGAGAGCCGTCGATATTGCCCGAGCCGAACAGGTGGCCAAGCACCACTATCTCGATGTCGCCTGGAAGTTCGCGCGCGAAGCGATCGGTGCCAAGGGGCCCTACGAGCACGCCACCACTTTGGGCGAACTGAAAGCGGCGCGGGAAACCTATGACGAGTTGGCCAAGGCAAGTTCGCTGGCCGACCGCAGCCAGCGCGATGCCGAGTGACCGCGGCGACTCGTCCCGCCCATCTTGATAGAGCCGACATAATATAGTGCGAAGCTAAGTTATCGCTCAGACCGGAGGTCGAACCGTGGCCAATATCCCCTATTCCGCGCCGATCGCGGAAATGCGCTTCGTGCTCAACGAGGTGGTCGGTCTTGGCCGCATCGCGGGTTTGCCCGGCTATGACGCGGCAACGCCCGATCTGGTCGATGCCGTGCTCGAAGAAGCCGGCAAACTGGCGGCCGGTGTGCTGGCGCCGATCAACCATACCGGCGACATTGAAGGCTCCCACCTGGACAACGGCATCGTCCGGACGCCAGCGGGTTTCCGCGAGGCCTACCGCCACTATGTCGAGGCCGGCTGGAACGCGGTGCCGTTCGACCCGGACTACGGCGGGCAGGGTTTGCCCTGGACGCTCGCCTTCGCTGTTCAGGAGATGTGGCAGTCGGCGAATATGGCCTTCGGACTTTGTCCGCTGTTGAACCAGGGCGCGGTTGAATTGCTGACCGAGCACGGCAGTCCGGAGCAGAAGGCGCTCTACCTGCCCCGGCTGATCGCCGGTGAGTGGACCGGCACGATGGATCTGACCGAGCCCCAGGCGGGATCGGACCTGTCACAGGTCCGCATGAAAGCGGTGCGGCACGGCGATTCCTATCGCTTGGTCGGCCAGAAAATATTCATCACCTGGGGTGATCACGACCTCGCCGAGAATATTATCCATATGGCGCTGGCCCGCGTGCCCGATGCGCCGCCGGGCAGTCGCGGCATCTCGCTGTTCGTGGTGCCGAAATTCCTGGTCAAACCTGATGGCTCGCTGGGTACGCGCAATGATCTGCGCTGTACCGGCCTGGAGCACAAGCTCGGCATTCGGGCCAGCCCGACCGCCGTGATGGTCTACGGCGACGACGATGGGGCGGTCGGTTACTTGGTCGGCGAAGAAAATCGCGGCATCGAATACATGTTCGCGATGATGAACAACGCCCGGCTCAGCGTCGGCCTGCAGGGCGTGGCGATCGCCGAACGAGCCTATCAACAGGCGCGCGATTATGCCCGAACCAGGGTCCAGAGCCGGGCGGTCGGCCGCGGCTCGGGCAAGACTGCGGCCGGGGACGATATAATCATTCATCATCCGGATGTTCGCCGCATGCTGATGACCATGCGCGCCGGAACCGAGGCCGCCCGTGCCCTGACCTACGAGGCGGCGGCCATGCTCGATACCGCCAAGCGTGCACCGGACCCGGCGGTGGCCGAGGCCGCGCGGCTTAGAGTCGAACTGCTGACCCCGGTGGTGAAGGCGTGGTCGACCGATCTGGGCTGCGACATTGCGTCGCTGGGCGTCCAGATTCATGGCGGCATGGGCTTTGTCGAGGAGACCGGTGCGGCCCAACACCTGCGGGACGCCCGGATTGCGCCGATCTACGAGGGGACCAACGGCATTCAGGCCAATGACCTGGTGTTTCGCAAGGTCGGACGGGACGGCGGGACCGCCGCTCGCAGTTTCATCGACGCGGTCCGTGCCGAGGCCGCCGCTCTGGCCGCGCTCCGCGGCGACGATGCCGCCGTAATCGCCGAGGCTTTGGTCCGGGCGCTCGATGCCCTGGCGGTTGCGACCACCTGGATTGCCGCTGCCGCCAAGGGCGACCCCCAGGCCGCGGCCGCGGCCTCGTTCCCCTATCTCCGCCTGTTCGGCATCGTCGCCGGCGCGAGTATGATGGCGCGTGCCGCCGCCGCCGCGCTGGCGGCACTGGCGAGCGGGACCGGCGATCCCGCGTTCAACGAGGCCAAGCTGGTGACCGCGCGGTTCTATGCCGAGCATTTTCTCAGCGAGGCGCCGGGCCTGCTCAACCGCGTCACCGCCGGCTCTCGCACCATCATGGCCCTGGCCGAAAGCCAGTTTTGAGCCAAAATCCGGCCGGTAAACTTTTTTGCCGACGCACAAGAAAACGCTGGACAGGTCGAAAACCCGCCCCTATAACCCGCCTCCACCGACGAGGGGCGGCCAACCAGCCAAACCGAAACGGAGGCCTCCGGAAGGGGCGCCGGCAAGAGAAGAAAAGCTTCTTGCCAGCAGAGCTTCTAGAGGATATAGGTACAGTTCGTGATAACGGATTGTTTTCGATGCCTTGATCTGAAGAGATCAGGGAAGGGGATGTTTCCCCTATGGATGTTGGACATTGTGGAACCCTTGTTTAGAGAAGGGATGCGCAGGCGGCGGTGACCGTTGGACCGGGCGACTGGTTTTACAGGAACCGTTGAGTGAAGATGCGCAGACCAAGAACGAGGGGCCGTTTCGGACCTCCCCCCGGGGGATCGGATCGGTCGAGAACAAGAGGTGTGACATTTCACGCAAGTGAGATGACACGCACAGGTTCGAACTCGGGACGGGACCGTGTTGAAGACGACGGTTTCCGTTGGATGGCTTGAGCTTGATCTGCAAGGATCGAGCAATT
>WGNK01000035.1 GCA_016124535.1 Azospirillum sp. | reverse complement strand
GTCTTCGAGCGTGGTCACGCCGCCAGAGAATCGCCCTCCGGTCGCCCGCGAAGGCCCAAATCGTCGAGGCGAGTCGATTTATCGCACCGCCGACCCCTCCGCCAACCTGCAACCGCGACTCAGCCGCACTGAGAACCGCTGCTCCCGCTTGAAACCCCGCCGACGATCCTCTATAGACAGGTGAGCGTGCGGGTGTAGCTCAATGGTAGAGCAGAAGCTTCCCAAGCTTACGACGAGGGTTCGATTCCCTTCACCCGCTCCAAAATAATTCAATAAAATCAATTAATTGAGCGCAAGCGCCGCCCGCGAGATGTTATTGTGGCCAGTTTTGTAAGGCTCCTGTAAGTCGATAGGCGGGAATGGCAGGAAGCGTGAGTGATGACGCTCGGCGATTCCGATTCGCAGCGGCGTTCCCAGCCTGCCAACGCGACGCACCCCACGCAGCCCTTCAGCAGTCGGATAATCGCGACCGACAGGTCAGGTCGGCGGCTGCAATCGGGATGAAGGAAAGTGTCAATCAGCGATCACCGGCCGTAGACGTGCCAGAACGGTTAGTGCCGCTCACCGTCGAGCCCATCGAAATGTACGCCGGGTGATCGCCTGGTCTCCTTATCCGGGGATGTCGCCTGTGTGCCGATCACGGGCCGAGCCGGGACAGGATACGCAAAAATTCGGCAGACTTCATCGGCCATCCTGCAGGGGCTTCGCCCCTACCACCCGACCAAAGGCCGGGGACCTTTGGAAACCAATAAAGGGGTCTGGGGCCTCGCGGCCCCACAGTCGGGGTGTGGGGGCCGCAGCCCCCACAGCTTCACGCCGCCTTCGAATAGCCCAACTGCACGTTCAATTGCCCGATCAGGTCAACCGCCGCCCGGCTGATCACGGTGCCCGGCGGGAAGATCGCCTGGGCGCCGGCGGCGCGCAGGGCATCGAAGTCCTGGGGCGGGATGACGCCGCCGACCACGATCATGATGTCGGCCCGGCCGAGCTTGGCCAACTCGCCCTTCAGTTCCGGCACCAGGGTAAGATGGCCGGCGGCGAGCGAGCTGGCGCCGATGATGTGGACGTCATTCTCGGCGGCTTGCCTCGCGACCTCGGCCGGGGTCTGGAACAAGGGGCCGATGTCCACGTCGAAGCCGAGATCGGCGAAGGCGGAGGCAATCACCTTCTGGCCGCGGTCGTGGCCATCCTGGCCCATCTTGGCGACCAGGATGCGCGGACGCCGGCCGTCTTCCTCGGCGAAGACCTCGACCAGCTTGCGCACCTTGGCAACATCGTCGGCCTTCTCGCCGACCTCCTTGCGGTACACGCCCGAAATGCTCCTGATTTCTGCCACGTGGCGACCATAAACCTTTTCCAGCGCGTAGGAAATCTCGCCAACCGAGCAGCGCCGCCGTGCCGCCTCGATCCCCAGTTCCAGCAGGTTACCTTCGCCGCTGCCCGCCGCCTTGGTCAGGGCTTCCAGCGCCTGCTCGACCCGCTGCGGGTCGCGCTCGGCACGCAGGCGTTCAAGCTGGGCAACCTGACTGACCCGTACCGCGCTGTTGTCGACCTTGAGCACATCGACCACGTCTTCCTGGCCCATGCGGAATTTGTTGACCCCGACCACGGTCTGGCGGCCGCTGTCGATCCGCGCCTGGGTACGTGCGGCAGCTTCCTCGATCCGCAACTTGGGGATGCCGGCCTCGATCGCCTTGGCCATGCCGCCGGTGCTTTCGACCTCCTGGATGTGCGCCCAGGCGCGTTCGGCCAGTTCGCGGGTCAGCCGCTCGACGTAATAGCTGCCGCCCCAGGGGTCGATCACCTTGGTCGTGCCGGATTCCTGCTGCAGGAACAGCTGGGTATTGCGGGCGATACGCGCGCTGAAGTCGGTCGGCAGGGCCAATGCCTCGTCGAAGGCGTTGGTGTGGAGCGACTGGGTGTGCCCTTGGGTCGCCGCCATCGCCTCGATGCAGGTGCGGGTGACGTTGTTGTAGACGTCCTGCGCCGTCAGGCTCCAGCCCGAGGTCTGGCTGTGGGTGCGCAGCGACATCGATTTGGCCAGTTTGGGGTCGAACTGCTTGATCAGCTTGGCCCACAACAGGCGGCCGGCGCGCAGCTTGGCGACCTCCATGAAGAAATTCATGCCGATCGCCCAGAAGAACGACAGCCGCGGCGCAAACGCGTCGATGGTCATGCCGGTCTTGAGGCCGCAGCGGGCATATTCGACGCCGTCGGCCAAGGTATAGGCGAGTTCGAGATCGGCAGTGGCGCCGGCTTCCTGCATGTGATAGCCCGAAATACTGATGCTGTTGTATTTGGGCATATGCTTGGAGGTATAGGAGAAGATGTCCGCAATGATCCGCATCGACGGGGTCGGCGGATAGATATAGGTGTTGCGGACCATGAACTCCTTAAGGATGTCATTCTGAATCGTCCCGGTCAGCTTGTCCTGGGATACTCCCTGCTCTTCGGCGGCGACGATGAAATTGGCCAGAACCGGCAGCACCGCGCCGTTCATCGTCATCGACACGCTCATCTGGTCGAGCGGGATACCGTCGAACAACACCTTCATGTCCAGGATCGAGTCGATCGCCACCCCGGCCATGCCGACATCGCCGGTGACCCGCGGGTGGTCGCTGTCATAGCCGCGGTGGGTCGCAAGATCGAAGGCGACCGACAGGCCCTTCTGCCCGGCGGCAAGATTGCGCCGATAAAACGCGTTGCTCGCCTGGGCGGTCGAGAAGCCGGCGTACTGCCGGATCGTCCAGGGCTTGTCGACATACATGGTCGGGTAAGGGCCGCGCAGATAGGGCGGAAGTCCCGGCATAGTGTCCAGGTGGTCGAGGCCTTCCAGGTCGGCGGCGCTGAACAGCGGCTTGACCGGGATATGCTCGGGCGTTTCCCACAGGAAATGGTCCAGCGTCTTGGCCGCTTCGGCCTCGGCAAGCCGGAGCCACTCGGCGCCGGCGCCATCGCGCGGCGGGGTGTTGCCGGCGTCGAGGGCGATCTTGGTGAAATCAGGAATCTGGCTCATGATCAGATCACTCCCAGCCGGGTCAGCGTCTGGCGCAACGTGCCGAGCACGTCGCCGCCCATGAAGATGTAGTCGTCGACTCCGGCGGCACTATAGGCCGCCTTATTGTCGCCGGGCGCGCCGGCCAAGAACAGGTAGCTGGCCCCGGCCGCCTTAAGCGCCGGCGCGAAGCTCGCGACCAGTTCGAGGTATTGCGGGTCGGTGCCGCACAGGATCGCGACCCTGGCGCCGCTGGTTTTGAACGCCTCGGCGCAGGCTGCGGGATCGGAGAAGCCGTCATTATTGACCGCCTCGATCCCGCCGGACTCGAAGAAATTCTTGGCAAAGGTGGCGCGGCCGGTGTGCTTGGCGATGGCGCCGAGATTGGCCAGGAAGATTTTCGGCCGGGAGCCGGTGCGGGCGGCCAGCGCGTCGCCGGCATCGCGCAGCGCCTCGAAGTCTTCCGCCAGATGGTGCTTGGGCAGCGCCGTCATCTTGGCCCCCTGCCCGGCCCCGGAAACCGCCGCCGACAAGGTGCCCAGCGTCGCCCCGGCACGGGCCGCCGCGATCGCCGCCTCGGCCAAAGCCCCCTGGCCCGGTGCGACCGCCGCGGCTGCGCGCACCGCCGCACCGTCGCCGGCCTGGCGACGCAAAGCCCCCAGTCGCTCGGTCGCGACCATGCGCAAGGCGGACAGGTCGACCGGCTCGGGCACCACCGGCTTTTCCGAAATATTCGGGAACTCGTTGACGCCGGTCACCGCGTCGCGGCGTTTGGCGACGTTCTTGGCCCGTTCGGCCCAGGTCGCCGCGAGCTTCCCCGCGATCATGCCCTCGGTCAGGGCCGCGACCATGCCGCCGGCCTGCTCGATTGCCTGGAATTCGGCCCAACCGCGCGCGGCAAGCTGGTCGGTCAGGCTCTCGACGTACCACGAGCCACCAGCCGGATCGATGACGCGGGTCAGATACGACTCTTCCTGGAGCACCACCTGGCTGTTACGCGCAATGCGTCGGGCGAAGGCGTCGGACAGTCCGACCGCGGCGTCATAGGGCAGGCTGGTCACGCTGTCGGCACCGGCGACCCCGGCGGCAAAGGTGGTGATGGTGGTCCGCAGCATGTTCACCCAGGGATCACGCCGGGTCATGATGCGCGATGCGGTGATGCCATGGAGCGAGCGCATCGCGCGCGCCGGCTCCGACGCCCCGGACGCTTCGGCGATCCGCGCCCACAGCCGGCGGGCCGCCCGCAGCTTGGCAATCGCCAGGAACTGATCGCAGCCGACCGCGAAGGTGAAGGCAATCTGGCGGCAGGCGTCGTCGACCGCCATCCCCGCCCCGGTCAGCGCGCGCAGATAGGCAACCGCGGTCGCCATGGCACAGCCGAGGTCCTGAGCCTCGCTGGCGCCGGCATCGTGGTAGGGCGTGGTATCGACCGCGACCGCGGTGACCTGGGGCCAGGTCCGGGCGGTCAGCGCCGCCAGATCGGCGGTCTGCGCCAGGGCGACCTCGATCGCCGCGGGCAAGCTCCCGGTCGCGGCCAGCGCGCCCAGGGGGTCGGCGTTGAAGGCGCCGAGCGCCTGGTCGGCGGCAACGCCGCGTCGGCGCCATAGGGCTGCCAGCATCGCCGCCGCTGCCACAAAGGCACCGCCGGCCGACAACGCCACCGGCGCAAGGGTGAGATCGACCCCGGCGAGCACGGTATCCAGGTCGTCCAGCGAATAGACCATGACGCCGTCCTGGCCGGCATCGGCCCCCGGACCGTCGCCGTCGAGGCCAAGCCGGCCGGCGGCATCGAAGCGGATCAACAGCGAGGTGACGCCGTGTTCCAGGTCGGCCAGGACCGCCTGATTGGCATCGATCAGCCCCGGATGATTGGCCAACTGGCGGATATCCCAGCCATCGGCGATATGACCCGACGCACGGCCGCCACGGGTGAACGGCATCATGCCAGGGAAGCCCGACGGATCGCCCTCAGCCGGCCAGTCACTCCGGGTGTAGATCGGTTGCAGCGAGAACCCTTCATAGGTCCGGGTGACCAGCTTTTTGTCGAAGGGTACCCCCTTCAGAGCCTTTTCAACGGTCGACAGCCACTCCTCGCGGCTGACCGGCCCGAATTCCCCGGCAAGCACCAGATGGTCTTGGTTCATTGTTTCGACATCCTGATCTGGCTGGACGTTATCCGCCCAAAACGGCAGCAAACGACCCTAAGACAGCGAAGAAACGCCGTCAAGCGAATGGGATCGTGTGCAACTGCTTCCGGGCTTGGGTGCAAGTGCGAATTGCCCGGCCGGCAGGGCGTCGGCGCGCACCTTGCGACTTACAGGTCCGGAGCCCGGCGCTAGCCGCGTTGACGTCAAAAAGACAACGATCCGATCGTTTCTCTCCAACACCCTAGGCCGGGGCCACACCACCCTTTTTTAGCAATCGCGCGGCAACACGAAATAAATCCGGCATATCATACCGACCGTCCTTTCGCACCGCCAACACCCCGATCCGTACAAGCGTTCCAATCAGCTTCTGGCCGGGATCTTCGCTTGCCCCGGTTTCAAAGGGCGGCAGATACTGCCGTTCCGCCGCACCCCGCGTAATCGCCTCGATCGTCTTGTTCTCTGCCCATCTCTCCGTGATTCCGGAAGAGTGACACGGCACCTGCATCCGGGCGAGCGGCGCCAGAGCGCGCCTGATCCACGGAAATTCAAGCGCAAGTTGATCGACCCGAACCCTTGAGGCTTCCCGCAAACCATGGCGGATGCCCTCGGCCGACAGGCTTTGACCGGTCGGGTGCGACGGATGGCGGGCGGCCTGAATCATGAGGGTAAGGAAACTGCGCGGCGTTACCTCGCCGTGGCCATCGGCAAGGTGGTTTAGCGGCCAATCATAGGTTTTCCCCTTTTTATCGCCGCGCCCCATGTAGGTGCCGGCCAGCCGCGTGAAAACACGCGCTTGAACCTGCCGATCGTGGGTCAGCGGCCAATTCCTCAACCGCGGAAACGGGCTCGGCTGCGGGGCGATGTCCTCTTCGGCCAAGAGATTGGAGATGGCCGACTTGAACTCAGGTTCACCGATCAGCCCGAAGCGGGCAAAAAGCATGCCGTAGAGATCGGTTCCGGTCCAACGCAGATTGGTCGCCCCGGCCAAAAGCTTGGGCAACTCGACGAAACGCAGGCCCAGGTCGCGCAATTGATCCGGCCTCAAAAACAGCTTCAACCGAAACCCACGGAAACCGCGGGTAGCCCAAGCTACTTCGAGGAGAGTGTCGATAAGGCTCCTCAATCTTTCCCATTCGATGGCAAGTGCATCCAAAGCGTCGAAGACCACGACGATCTTACTGCCGCCGGTCGAGAGTATGTGGTCTGCTGCCGCGCAGTCGTGCTCCCATTGCTCAGGATCTGCATAATTCTTCATCATTGCGCCAATCGTCTGGTTCCCGACGGGAGGAATCAGGGCGGACTGGAGTGCTCGCAAGACGACGCAGCGCCACAGCAATAGACCCAGCGACCGTTCCTGGCCATTTGGCACCTGGTGATCGATTGTCGCCCGGCTGACGGAGCCGTCGTTTTCCAGACCAGTAAATCCAAATCTTACGATGGCCTTATCAAGCCCGAGATGAGGATAGGCTTCCGACGCCGCCTTCCGCGTTTCGTCATTGCCAAGAACTCCTGCCCAAAAGCTCTTGCCGGCGCCGCGCGCACCGAGCACGATGGTCACATTCGGATCCAGCGCACCGGCATGCGGCTCCGGCGCAAATATCTCGTTGACTTTCGGGCGATTTTCGCCACTCGCAGTGTGAGCTGCCGAAGCATCAAGGGATGCGAGCCCACGCCGGATTGCCGCAAAATCAATGGCGCTCATGGCTCACCAGGGGTTGGGCGATCGACGAGGTTGTCTGCATATTCGAGCAGAGAGGCGAACGTAGTTGAATAAGTTTGTGCCGTCAAAATTACAGTATCCAGGACAGGATTGAAGTCACGGTAGCGGGTATCGTCCAAAATATGAAGAATTTGCGGAGGTTCAAACCCCTCGATATCAATCGAATCGTCTACGCTCACATCCCAGCCAACATCTAAATCCTCGGCAGTAAATCGTTCCATAATTTCTTCGGATTCAGGAAGTGGTGGCATGATCTGGTCGTAAAGAGTTATGAAGCGCTCTTCCGCCACCGCACGGTTGGCCGGAAAATCTGACGCCTTGGCATGCACGAAGCGCAACCGATCTCGCCAATCGTCATCAGGATCAACCGGAAAACGTGCGAGATGCGCCAACAGGAGTCGGTATCCAAGAAACGTCTGCGGATGATCAATTCCGAATAGCAGAATGTCTGCGCCAAGCCCCAGGATTGCCGCTGCGTTTGTCTCATGCAAGCCCGCCCGGGCATCGACGAGCACGACGTCGTACGCTTCGGTGCTCTCAAAGCGTTCGATCATCTCCCGCAGTTGTTCACTCAGGGTGACCGCCGGGCCGTCGTCCCTCGGGTCTTCGAGATAGGCGCGCGCGATCTTGCCGAGCGCATCGCCGGGGTTGTCGATTGTAGATCGGCCGATGGCAGGCACCACGGTCACGCGCGCGCCCTCGGCGCCCAAAAAGGAATCGCCAGCAAGATCAGCCATGAATGCGTCATCTATACCCGACAGGCCGTTCTCGACCAGATAGTCAAGAGTGCCGAATCGGGGCAGTTCGCGCTCGGTCAGGAGCAGGGTGCCGATGCCCGGCGCCTCCAGGTCGAAATCGATGGCAAGTACCCGTCGGCCACGCCGGGACAGATGGGCCGCTAAAACGCAAAGTGCAGTGGAGCGACCCACTCCCCCTTTTAGGCTGGCAAAGACAATCCGGGGAACGTCGACGGCCGATCGTTCCGGAGGTTTGAGCCAATCTGCACCGACGATGCGGCGGTCAAGCAGCCGGACCTTGAATGTTCCGATGTCAAGCGGTGAAATCTTCACCGCCTCTTCAACCAGCCACCGCGCTCCTGGCCCTTCGATGTCCCTGACGACACTGTCGGGGCGGGCGTAGGCCCCAAGCGCGTCACGGATTTCCAACTCAGCTGACGCGATGGCTTCCGAATCGACCCGGTCCGGCAGAACGACGGAAAGACGGCCGCCCGCATCACGGACTATAGTTGCCCGAGCAAGTAATTCGCCGCCAAAACGCTTGGCGACCAGATCGGCGAGCCGTACCAGACTATCGTCAAAGCGCACCGTCATTTGCACCCCATGCTCAGGTGTCCATGGTGCCGATGGCATCCTTGGCATTCTGACGCCAACAGTCAATCCAGCGAGAATTCACGTCTTTGCCATGTGAATATCGCATCGATGCATCCCAATATTGCATGAACGCGCTGTTCTCAGCGTAGCGGCGCAAGTCGGCTGCGAGGCGACCGGAAACCTTGTCGCGCAATAGGGATTTCAGTTCCTCAAAATGAGCATAGAACGGATCCGCCCGTCGCTCGGTCTCAGGCATCTGATGCATGCCCGAAGCAAGCATCATCTGCTTAAGCGCGCATTCTGCCGCAATCCCAAACAAATAACCGGCAACGTCACGGCGGTAGGTATTGTCAAACAGGTGCTCAGCGGCCTCGAAATGCCGATGAGCCGCCGCGCGCATGTCACGTGCGTATCTTTGTCCCATGGGCCTCCTGGAATGAGCGCGCCTTGAGCGGATCGGGCCAATATCCGATCAGCCTACTCCACGGTCACGCTCTTGGCCAGGTTGCGCGGCTGGTCGACGTCGGTGCCTTTGAGGACGGCGGTGTGGTAGGCCAGCAGTTGTACCGGGATGGCGTAGAGGATCGGGGCGACGAAGGGATCGACGGCGGGCAGTTCGACCGACCAGCGGACCTTGTTCGCCAGTTTGGCGACGCCGCGGGCATCGGCGATCAGCAGCACCTTGCCGCTGCGGGCGCAGACCTCCTGGACGTTGGACACCACCTTTTCGAACAGGCTGTCCGACGGCACCAGCACGATCACCGGCACCGACTCGTCGATCAGCGCGATCGGCCCGTGCTTGAGCTCGCCGGCGGCATAGCCCTCGGCGTGGATATAGCTGATTTCCTTGAGCTTGAGCGCCCCTTCCAGCGCCAGCGGGAACGCCGAGCCGCGCCCCAGATAGAGCACGTCGCGCGCCTCTGCGACCTCCTGGGCCAGCGCCTCAAGGCGTTCGTCGTGGCGCAGCACTTCAGCGGCGCGCGCCGGCACCTCGCGCAAGGCCGCCGCCAATGCCGCCTCGCGGGTCTGATCGATGGCGCCGCGGGCGCGGGCCACCGCGATCGCCAGGCAGGCCAGAGTGGTCAACTGGGTGGTGAAGGCCTTGGTCGAAGCGACGCCGATCTCCGGCCCGGCCAAGGTATAAAGGACCGCATCCGACTCGCGGGCAATCGTGCTTTCGGGGGCATTGACCACCGACAGAATATGCTGGCCCTGCCGCCGGCAGTAGCGCAGTGCCTCCAGGGTATCCAGAGTTTCGCCCGACTGCGAGATGAACAGCGCGGCACCACCGGCCGGCAACGGCGCCTCGCGGTAGCGGAACTCCGATGCAATATCGAGCTCGACCGGCAGCCGCGCGATCTGCTCGAACCAGTATTTGGCGACCATGCCGGCATAATAGGCAGTGCCGCAGGCGACGATGGTCAGGCGCGGTACCGCCGACAGGTCGAAATGCAGATCCGGAATCTCGATATGTCCGGTCGACGGGTGGATGAAATAGTTGAGGGTATCGCCGATCACCTGGGGTTGCTCGTAGATTTCTTTCAGCATGAAGTGGCGATAGCCGCCCTTGCCGATCAACGCGCCCGATACCGCGGTCAGCCGCACCGCGCGCTCGACCACCGCGTCGCCGGCATCGTGGACCACGGCGCCGTCGCGACGCACCTCGACCCAGTCGCCGTCTTCGAGATAACAGATGCGGTTGGTCAGCGGCGCCAGCGCGAAGGCGTCAGACGCCAGATACATCTCGCCCTCGCCATAGCCGACCGCCAGCGGCGTGCCGCGCCGGGCGCCGATCATCAGCTCATGCTCACCGGCAAAGATCAGGCCCAGCGCGAAGGCGCCCTCCAGCCGCTTCAGCGATTTGGCTGCCGCCTCGACCGGGGCCAGACCGCGATCGAGGTACCAGGTCACCAGATGGACGATGATCTCGGTGTCGGTCTCGGTCTCGAAGACGTGGCCGTCGGCCTCCAGTTCCGCCTTCAGTTCCTGGTAGTTCTCGATGATGCCGTTATGGACCACGGCACAGCGTTCGGTGGCATGGGGGTGGGCGTTGGTTTCGGTCGGACCACCATGGGTCGCCCAGCGGGTGTGGCCGATGCCGATCAGGCCAGCGAGCGGCTCGGCCCGGAGCCGGCGATCGAGATTGGCCAGTTTGCCCTCGGCGCGGCGGCGCTCGATGCGGTCATCGACCAGCGTTGCGACGCCGGCGCTGTCGTAACCGCGATACTCCAGCCGCCGCAGCCCTTCGACCAGCCGAGGTGCCGCGTCGTTGGTGCCGATGATGCCGATGATGCCGCACATCCGCTCTGTTCCTCAAAATAAGCCAGGAAACCTTGCCCCCCGGACCCGACCAAAGGCCGGCGGCCTTTGGAACCGTTGGTTGGGGTCCAGGGGTCTTCAAGTCTCCGGCAGGGGTCACAGGGGGGCCGCGCCCCCCTTCTTCTTTCGTTTCGTCCACCCGGCATAGCTCTGCTGCCGGCCGCGTGCAACCGCCAGCGCATCCGGCGCCACGTCGGCGGTGATGACGCTGCCGGCGCCGATGGTCGCCCCAGCGCCGATCGTGACCGGCGCCACCAGCGAGGCGTTGGAGCCGATGAAGGCACCGGCACCGATTGCGGTGTGGTGCTTGGCGACCCCGTCGTAATTGCAGGTGATGGTGCCGGCGCCGATATTGGCCTTGGCGCCGATGCTGGCGTCGCCGATATAAGTCAGGTGGTTGACCTTGGCGCCGGCATCGACCCGCGCATTCTTGATCTCGACGAAATTGCCGATATGGGCGCCGGGCCCGATCTCGGCGCCGGGCCGCAACCGGGCATAGGGGCCGATGGTGGCGCCGGCCGCGATCTGCGCCCGCTCCAGATGGCTGAACGCGCGGATCTCAACGCCCTCGCCGACGCTGACGCCGGGACCGAATACCACGAAGGGATGGACCACGACGTCGCGCCCGAGGCTGGTATCGAGGCTGAAATGAACCGTCTCGGGGTCGATCAGGGTCGCCCCCCCGGCCATCGCCGCCAAGCGCAGCCGTCGCTGCACGATCCGCTCGACCATGGCCAGATCGGCACGGCAATTGACCCCGATCAGTTCATCCTCGGACACTTCGACCACGGCGCAGGCGGCCCGATCGGCGCGCGCCAGACCGATCGCGTCGGTCAGATAGTATTCCTCCTTGGCATTGTCGTTGCCGATCCGGGCCAGCAGCGACCACAGGCGGCGGCCATCGAACGCCATCAGGCCGCCATTGCACAGCGTCACCGCGCGTTCATCGGGCGAGGCATCGAGATATTCGACGATTCGCTCCAGGCCCCCCGTCGGATTAAGGATCAGCCGGCCATAGGCGCCGGGCTCGGCCGGCCGCATGCCGAGCACCACCACCGCCGGATCCGCCGCCGCCCGCCGGGCCGCGATCATCGCCGCCATGGTCTCGGGCCGCACCAGCGGGGTGTCGCCGTAAAGCACCAGGACGTCGCCGGAAAAATCCCCAAGTGCGGCAGCGGCGGCCTTGACACCGTCGGCGGTGCCGCGCTGTTCGCGCTGAACCACGGTCTGATGCGGCGCCACCGCGGCGGCCAGCTCCGGCATCTCCGGCCCGACCACCACCACCACCCGCTCCGGCTTCAGCGTCGACAGCGCGGCCAGCACATGGTTGACCATCGGCCGGCCGGCGACCGCGTGCAGCACCTTGGGCAGGGCCGATTTCATCCGGGTCCCCTTGCCGGCGGCGAGGATGACGCAGGCGAGTGAGCGATCGGTCATCGGAGGGTCATCCAGAGCTGGTAAGATACCACGACGGGTGTATCCTGGTCGGCGGCCCGTTATATCCCCATTCTCGATCATGCCCCAAGCCGATCTTTGCACCGTCGCTGCCGTGGCAGCGACCAGCCTGTCCGCGCTGCCGTTCCGCGCCGTGGTGTTCGATCTCGACGGGACGCTGATCGACAGCGCGCCGGACATCACGATTGCGATCAATCGCATGCTGGCCGATCACCACCGACCGCCGATCGGACTCGCCGCGATCCGGAGTATGGTCGGCGACGGCGCGGCCGCCCTGCTCGACAGCGTGTTCGAGGCAACCGGCGGCCGGCGGCCGCTGCCGGCGATGGCCGAGGCACTCGCTTGCTTCCTCGGCCATTACGGCAGCCTGCCGGCCAGCCCGTCCTGCCTTTATCCAGGCGTCGCCGACACCCTGGCGATCCTCTCGGAGGCGGGGCTTCAGCTAGGCCTCTGTACCAACAAGACTGAGGCGATCACCTTATCGGTCCTCGGCCAGATCGGCCTCGAACGGGTCTTCGCAGCCGTCGCCGGCGGCGACACCCTACCGGTCAAGAAACCCGACGGGCGCCATCTGCGCTGGGTGATCGATCGCCTCGGCGCAGAGCCCGGTTCAGCGGTGATGGTCGGCGACAACGGCAACGACGTGAAGGCGGCACGGTCGGCCGGCGTCCCGGTGGTCGCGGTCAGCTTCGGCTATCCGCGGATGCCGGTCGGCGAACTCGGTGCCGATCTGGTGATCGACACCATGGCGGCGCTGCCCGCAGCCCTGGCGGCATTGGCCAAGGGGCCGCGGACGGCCCGCTGAACCCACGCGCGATACGCGCAGAATAGCAACTATATTCAATCCCCGATTCATGCTGCATCGCAATAGAGATGCGGCACGCACAGTCTCGTTCAGCTAGGGCAAGATTGCTGTCCATTTTCGTCCGGCTGCCGATAAGCTCCCAAAAACTCATTTCTATGAAAGGCCAAGAATTCCATGCCGCGGTGACGCGCTGATTTCGCGAGGCGGCCCTGCAGATTTTTCAAGCTTGACGACGAAATTGATGTCAGGCACTATAAACACGTTATACGTGTTTTCTTGCCTCTGCCACACAGTGACGGAGGTCAGCCGCCCGTTTGTCCCACCATAAAGCGATCACCGGCCGCGGCCGGCCGACGGTGCCTGCAGGCTCAGCAGGCCGTTCGACCCTGCCTATCGCGGTCTGACCCTGGATGGGGATTGGGGATGGACAGCGCGTGAATTCGCGGCCCCTTGCGCCGATCGGCCGGGGGCCGAAACAACGTGGCGGAACCGGCAAAATGCCCAAATCCGCCACATTCAAGGAGGGAGCGACCAGATGGCCAAATTCAAACTCGAACTCAAGCGAGCGAAAAGCGCGCCGGACCGGACCAGCCGCCGCAAATTCCTCACCGGTGCCGGCCTCGCCGGCGCGGCCGCGGTGGCCACGGTTGCAATGCCCAACGTGTCGCGCGCCGAGACTGCCACCTTCCGGTTTCAGAGCACCTGGCCGGCCAAGGATATCTTCCACGAATATGCCCAGGACTATGCCAAGAAAGCCAATGACTTGGCCGGCGGACGGCTCAAACTCGAAGTGCTGCCGGCCGGCGCGGTGGTCGGGGCGCTGCAGATGCAGGACGCGGTCCAGGCCGGCGCGCTCGATGGCGGACACGGCGTCTGCGCCTATTGGTACGGCAAGCACAAGGCCTATTCGCTGTTCGGCACGCCGCCATCATTCGGCTGGGAAGCCAACACCATGCTCGGCTGGATTCGCTATGGCGGCGGCCAGCAGCTCTACGACGAACTGGTCGGCGAGATTCTGAAGCTCAACCTGGTCGGCTTCCTGTGCGGCCCGATGCCCAACCAGCCGCTCGGCTGGTTCAAGAAGGAGGTCAAGGGACCGGAAGACCTCAAGAACCTGAAATACCGCACGGTCGGTCTGGCGGCAGATCTGATGAAAGAGGTCGGGGCCGCTGTCACGATCATGGGTGGTGGCGATATCGTGCCGGCGATGGACCGGGGCGTGCTTGATGCGGCAGAGTTCAACAATCCATCGTCGGATCGGGCGCTCGGCTTCCCCGATGTGAGCAAGGTCTACATGCTGCGCAGCTACCATCAGGCGATGGAATGCTTCGAGGTCATCTTCAACAAGACCAAATTCAACGCTCTGCCGGCTGAGTTGCAGCTGGTATTGAAATACGCCGCGGAAGCGGCGTCGTCCGACATGTCGTGGAAGGCGATGGACCGTTACTCCACCGATTTGGCGGAGATGCAGGCCAAGCAGAACGTCAAGGTATTCACCACGCCGCAATCGGTGCTCGACGCCCAACTCGCGGCCTGGGACAAAGTAATCGCGGCGCAGTCGGCCGAGCCATTTTTTGCCAAGGTCATCGCGTCGCAGAAGACCTGGGCCAAGCGCGTGGTCGGTTTCCAGTTGCTCAACACGCCGAGCAGCGAGGCGGCCTATAACCACTTCTTCAAGACGGCGTGACCGCCGCTTCGCAGGTCCACCCTGAATCCATCCTGGCGCCCTGCCGGACCGAGCCCCTCTCCCCCACCGGGGGGAGGGTTGGGTGAGGCGGCCTGCGCCGGTAGCCGGAGCCGCGATGCAATCAATCCTTCTGGCAATCGACCGGATCAGCGCCTTCGTCGGCAAGCTGTTCGCCTGGTCGGTCCTGGTTCTGACCTTTGCGGTCAGCTACGAGGTATTCTCGCGCTACGTTATGGGTCAGCCGACCGACTGGGCCTATGATGTGAGCTACATCCTCTACGGCACCCTGTTCATGATGGCGGGGGCCTATGCCTTGTCGCGCAACGGCCATGTCCGCGGCGACGTAATCTACCGCCACCTGACGCCGCGCCACCAGGCGGGCATCGATCTGGCACTCTATTTGCTGTTCTTCTTTCCGGGCATGCTGGCGCTGGTCTATTCCGGTTGGGGCTTCGCCAAGATGTCCTGGCTGGTCAACGAGCATAGCTCGGCCAGCCCGAACGGCCCGATCATCTACCCGTTCAAGATGCTGATTCCGCTCGCTGGCTTCTTTCTGGTACTGCAAGGCCTGGCTGAAGTCGCGCGGTGCCTGATCTGCCTGCGCGACGGCAGCTGGCCACAACGGCTTCTCGACATCGAGGAGCTGGATAAGATCATTCTGGAGCAGGAACGCGAACGCCGCGAGCACGGAGGACAGCCGTCATGACCGATCCGCAAGTCGGCGTCCTGATGATGGTCTTGTTCATTTTTACGATTTTGCTCGGATTTCCGATCGCATTTACCCTGGTCGCCATGGCGGTAGGCTTTGGTTATTATGCCATGGGCGATTTTATCTTTCCGCTCTTGGTCCAGCGCGCCTTCGGCGTGATGTCCAACGACGTTTTGATCTCGGTGCCGCTATTCCTCTTCATGGGCTATATGGTCGAGCGCGCCGGCATCCTCGACAAGCTGTTCCACAGCCTGCAGCTGGCGGCCAAGAACGTGCCCGGTGCGCTGGCGGTGGCGACCCTGATCACCTGCGCCCTGTTCGCCACCGCGACCGGCATCGTCGGCGCCGTGGTGACTCTGATGGGGTTGCTCGCCTTTCCCGCGATGCTGCGCGCCGGATACGACACCCGGCTGTCGTCGGGGGTGATCTGCGCCGGGGGCTGCCTCGGCATCCTGATCCCACCCAGCATCATGTTGATTCTCTACGGCGCCACCGCCGGCGTCTCGGTGGTCAAGCTCTATGCCGGAGCCTTCCTGCCGGGCTTCCTGCTGGCCTCGCTCTATATCGCCTACGTCGTGATCCGGGTGATGCTGAACCCCGCGCTGGCGCCCAAATTGCCCAAAGAATTGACCGACGTGCCGTTCCTGGTCGTGTTCAAGGCCCTGTTGACCTCCTTTTTCCCGCTTGCGGCCCTGATCCTGTCGGTCCTCGGGGCGATCCTGTTCGGCTTGGCGACGCCCTCGGAGGCGGCGGCCATCGGCGCCTTGGGTGCGTTGCTGCTCGCCGCCAGCTATCGCCAGCTGACCTTCCGGCGGCTCCAGGAATCGGTGTTCCTGACCGCACGGGCGTCCGCCATGGTGTGCTGGCTGTTCGTCGGCTCGTGGTCGTTCTCGTCGGTGTTCTCCTATCTGGGCGGCCACACCGTGATCGAGAATTTCGTCGTCGGCCTCGACATGAGCCCGATCCAGTTTCTGCTCTTGAGCCAGGTGATCATCTTCCTGCTCGGATGGCCGCTGGAATGGACCGAGATCATCATCATTTTCGTTCCGATCTTCCTGCCCCTGCTCAAGGTCTACGGCATCGACCCGCTGTTCTTCGGCCTGTTGGTCGCGCTCAACATCCAGACCTCGTTCAACACCCCGCCGATGGCGATGGCCGCCTACTACCTCAAGGGCGTGGCGCCGCCGGGGGTCACGCTCGACCAGATTTTCGGCGGCTGCCTGCCCTTCGTTGGCCTGGTATTCCTGGCGATGGCGCTGTTGTACATTTTTCCCGGCATCGGACTGTGGCTGCCCGGTCTGCTCTATGGTTGAGCCGGTCAGCGGCCGGCCGGCCCGGGGACACCGCGCAACTCGAACTCGGCCGAGGCGGTCCGCCCCTCGGCATCGACCACGGTGACCCTGGTGAAGCCGATGCCGTCCGGCCGCCACGGCACTTCGCGCCGGATCGCCGAACTCGCGATCGGCCGCCCATTGACCATCCAGGTCAGCGGCCGCCGGCCGCCGCTGGCTTGAAATGCCAGCGGGACGCCATGGCCGGGGGCGCCATCGAGTTCCAGCACCACCCCCGGAGTCGGGAACACCAGGCGCAGCCGGTCCGGGTCCGCCAGGGCAATCGGCCGATTGGCCGGATCGCCGGGCTCGAGCCGGCGCAGCAGCGACGGTGCCGCCGCGGCCGCCGGCCGTTCCTTGATCCAGGAATTGACCGGCTCGCCGGGCAACAGGTCGAAGACGCGGTAGACCACCGGCCCCGCGGTGTCGCGGCCGTAATGGTCAGGATTGGGCGTCCCATCGGGCCGCCCGACCCAGACGCCGACGGTGTAGCGCGGGGTCACCCCGAAGCACCAGGCGTCGCGGAAGCCATAGCTGGTGCCGGTCTTGATCGCGATCGCCGGCCCCTGGCGCAGCCGGCCGATCTGGATCACGCCGGGCGGTGGCGCGGTCCCCTGGAGAATATGCAAGACCTCGCCGGCGGCGTGCTCGGACATCAAGCGAACCGGCAAAGTCGGGATGGTTTCCGGCTCGGTGACCAGGGGGGCGATCAACCCGCCGCGGGCCAGCCCGACATAGAGCATGGTCAGGTCGGCGAGGCTGATCGAGACGCCGCCCAACGCCAGCGGCAGGCCGGGCTGGGTCAGGCCGGGCGGAAATACCAGGCGGGCGCCGGCGCGCTTCAGCGCCTCGGCGAAGCGTACCGGCCCGACCCGGTCGAGCACGATCACCGCCGGTACGTTGAGCGAGCGCTGCAGCGCTTCGCGCACCGTCAATTCGCCGTGGAAATCGCGATCGAAATTGGCCGGAGCATAGCCGCCGAAGCGCACCGAAACGTCCGATACCAGGGTCGAGGGATGAATCACCCGGTCGTCGAAGCCCAGCCCGTAGATGAACGGCTTCAGCGCCGAACCCGGCGAGCGCACCGCCCGAACCATGTCGATCGGACCGTTGCGCAGATCATCGAGATAATCGGGACCGCCGACCCAGGCCAGCACCGAACGGCTGCGGTTGTCCACCACCAGCACCGCCAGGCCGGCATGTGCCGATAACGCTTCTGCCTCGCGCCGGGCCAGCGCCTCGACCGCCTGCTGCAGCGGACCGTCAATGGTGCTGCGGATCACCGATCCGCCGGTGGCGCGGCCGCGCAAATAATCGGCCAGATGGACCGCCTTGGCCGGCATCGCCCGGCGCGCGGTCGGAATCGCCTCGGCGGCGGCCTCGGCGACGGTGCGGCGCTCGATCACGCCGGCGGCGGCGGCTCGTTCCAGGACCTTGGTGCGTGCGGCCAGGGCGCGCGCCGGTGCCCGTTCGGGGCGCAGCCGGGTCGGCGCCTGGGGCAAGGCGACCAGCAGCGCCGCCTCGGCCGGGGTCAAGGCCCGCGGCGTCTTGCCGAACAGCACCAGGGAAGCCGCCCGGACTCCTTCGAGATTGCCGCCAAATGGCGCCAGCGTCAGGTACATCGACAAGATCGCGCGCTTGTCGAAATGGGCTTCGAGCTGGAGCGCCCGCAGCATCTCGATCAGCTTGCCGCCGAGCGAGCGCGGCCGCGGCTCGAGCAGTCGGGCGACCTGCATGGTCAGGGTCGAGGCGCCGGAGACGATCCGGCCGCCGGCGATATTCTGACCGATCGCGCGCAGGACCGCCCGCGGGTCGACGCCCCAATGGCGGTAAAAGCGCCGATCCTCGTAGGTCAACAGCAGGTCGAGATAGAGCGGGGTCACGTCATCGGCGGTTGCCGGCAGACGCCAACTGTCTTCGCTGTTAAGGAAGCGACGCAACGCCTGACCGTCGCGGTCGAGGACTTCGACGGAAAGATCAGAAAGCCGGTCGAGCCGGGGGGGAAACAGGCGATCCAATCCCCAGGCGGCGCCCGCCAGCACCAACCCCGCCCCCAGGACCACCGCCATCGGCCGCGCCAGCTGGCGGCTCACTCCTGTCAGGCGACGGATGGTTGACAGCTGGCCCATGTCCGGTGCTCATCTCGGCGGCGGTCTTCCCGGCATGGTACGCCAATCCGCGGGTCCCGGCATGCCGGCCGTGCTGCCGGCGATGCCCGGTCCGCGTTCGATGCCCGGTCCGCGTTCGATGCATGTCAGGGTCACGCTGCATGCTCGGCGGCAAACCCGCTCACCGCTTCCGCGGTGATACCGTCGAGCTTGAGCAAGGCGGCATCCAGCGTGTGCTGGTTGCGACCGACATTGGCGGCGGCGATCAGCACGGCATGGCGGACCCGATGTGGGCAGCGCAGCAAAAGGGAGACGGCCTTGTCGATCTGGCGCTGTTCGATCCGGCTCAGGGTCTGGCTTTCGTTGATGTACATGGTCGTGTTCATCGGAGTCACCTCGTCCATTCTTGGTCATTGATCCTTCGATCGCCCGCTTTGGAGCAACCGCTGCGGCTTCGATGGACTGAGCTTAGCCGAGCCTCCCGGAAACTCTGTGAGAGGCGTCACAACCGAAAAGATTTTTCGTCGCCGGGACGTTTTTTGCTTGGGGATAGCGATTATGTTGCAAGATAGCCATATCTCATGCCGAGTGCGAACAAGAATTTCGCCCAACCCCGTTGCAGTGCCGAATGGCCGCGGTGCGGCGAGAGTAGCGGCGGCCCAAACCCTCAGACACCGATCAGCTGCAGCCACTGCGCCTCGGTCAAGGTCGTGACCCCCAGGGCCTGGGCCTTCGCGGCTTTGGACCCGGCATCGGCGCCGATCACGACGAAATCGGTCCTGGCCGAAACCGAGCCCGCGACCTTGGCGCCCAGTGCCTCGGCCCGGGCCTTGGCCTCGCCGCGCGACATCGTCTCCAGCGTGCCGGTAAACACCACCGTCTTGCCGGCGACCGGCGAGGCCTGGGCCTGGAGCGGCACGAAGTCCTGGACCTCGATCTCGCGCGCCAGATCTTCAAGTACCGCCAGGTTGTGAGGCTCGGAGAAGAAGGCGAGCAGATCCTCGGCGACCGCCGGGCCGATCTGGTCGATATTGGTCAGGTCGCGATAGGCCTGGCCGTCGCGGTCCGCGGCCTCGGCCATCGCCGCCCGCCACGCCGCCAGGGTCAGATAGCTGCGTGCCAGCAGCTTGGCAGTCGCCTGGCCGATCTGGCGGATGCCCAGCGCGTAGATGAAGCGCTCCAGCGGCATCGCGCGGCGCTTCTCGATCGCCTCGAACAGATTGCGTGCCGATTTCTCGCCCCAGCCCTCCCGCGCGCGCAAGGGGGTCAGGCTGGCACGGTCGCGCTCGGCCAGCCGGAAAATCTCCGCGGGCGTGCGGACCACGCCGTCGTCCCAGAATGCCGCGATGATCTTTTCGCCCAACCCCTCGATGTCGAAGGCATCGCGCGATACGAAATGGCGCAGCCGTTCCTTGGCCTGGGCCGGACAGATCAGCCCACCGGTGCAGCGCCGCACCACCTCGCCCGGCTCGCGCACCGCCAGGCTTCCGCACTCCGGACAGTGATCGGGAAAGACGAAGCGCAGACTGCCGTCGGGCCGTTCGCCCAGGATGACCTCGACCACCTGGGGGATCACGTCGCCGGCGCGCTGGACCACCACGGTGTCGCCTTCGCGGATGTCCTTGCGCTGAATTTCGTCCTCGTTGTGCAGGGTCGCGCGCGACACCACCACGCCGCCCACCGTCACCGGCGCCAGCTCGGCGACCGGGGTCAGCGCGCCGGTTCGGCCGACCTGGATGGTGATCCGCTCCAACCGGGTGCGCGCCTGCTCGGCGGAAAATTTGTGGGCGATCGCCCAGCGCGGCGCCCGGCTGACGAAGCCCAGACGGCGCTGCAGCTCCAGGGAATCGACCTTGTAGACCACGCCGTCGATATCGAACCGCAGGTCGGACCGCCGGCCCCCGATCTCGGCGTAATAGGCCGCAAGCTGATCGGCCGAAGCGCACAGGCGTGCCGGTTCATTCAATCGGAAGCCGAATTCGGCCAGGCGTTGCCGTGCCAGCCATTGAGTCGTCGCCAGCGGTGCCGAGACTTCGCCCCAGGCATAGCCGAAAAAACGCAGCGGCCGCGTCGCCGTCACCTTCGGGTCGAGTTGGCGCAGGCTGCCCGCCGCCGAATTGCGGGGATTGGCATAGACCGCCTCGCCCGCCTCGGCGCGGCGCCGGTTCATTTCGAGAAAATCGTCGCGCAGCATATAGACCTCGCCGCGCACCTCCAGCACCTCCGGCGCACCGGCCGGCAGGCGCTGGGGAATCTCGGCGATGGTGCGCACATTGGCGGTCACGTCTTCGCCCTCCGCACCGTCGCCGCGGGTCGCCGCCAGCACCAGCCACCCGGCCTGGTAGCGCAGGGAACACGACAATCCGTCGATCTTGGGCTCGGCGACGAAGTCCAGCGGATCGCCCTCGCCCAGGTTGAGGAAGCGGCGCACCCGTGCGACGAACTCGCCAACCTCCATTTCGCTGAAGGCATTGCCGAGCGACAGCATCGGCACCGCGTGGCGGAGCTTGGCGAAGCCGGCGGCCGGTGCCGCGCCGACCCGCGACGACGGGCTGTCCGGCCGCCGCAACTCCGGAAACCGCGCCTCGATCGCGGCATTCCTGCGAACCAGCGCGTCATAGCCGGCGTCGGAAATCTCCGGCCGGTCCTGCTGATGATAGAGCCGGTCGTGGCGTGCGATCGCTTCGGCCAGCGCCGCCAGTTCGGCTGCGGCCTGCTCGGGGGTCAGGCTGGCTACGGCGATTTCAGGCGAGATTTCAGGCAAGCTCCCCTCCGTTCAGGGGGCACCGCCCCCCCGACCCCCGCCAAAGGCCGGGGGCCTCTGGAAACCGCCGACCACTTTAATCAGGCTGGGCAACGGATTCCAGCCACCGCAGAATGCGCTCCGCGACCTTCAGCCAGGACGGTTCCAGCATCATCGCATGGCCCATGCCGGGAAACATCTCGGCCTCGGTGCCGAACCAACGTCCGGTCTCGGCAATGAATTCCGGAGCCACCAGCCGATCCGAGCCGGCCCCGAGCACCAGCACCGGCAGCGTCGGCTTGGGTTTGAAGGCGAACAGAATCGGCCACCACGAGGCCCACATCAGATCGGCGACCGCGCGCGGCGACTCGGGTTGCCAGCGCGGCATCACCTCAGCCACCACCGACTCCGGCGTATCGGGTGCAAACAACATCTGCCGCACCGTCGCCTCGGCATCCGCCGACGCGCCCCACATCGTCTGGACCGCCGCCACCCGCTGGTAGAACACCGGGTCGGTCGCCATCATCCGCCACGCCACCGGCGCCAGTCCGGCCGGCGGCAGCGACGCCATCAGCACCACCCCCGGAACGTCCAGAGTTTCCAGACAGCGCTGAACCAGAAAGCCGCCCATCGAATGGCCGACCAGCACCGGCGCCGGGTCGATCGATTGCGCCGCCGCCACGACATCGGCGACGTAATCGGACAGGCCGAGCCAGGACAAGGACTCGGCACCATCGCTCTGGCCATGGCCACGCAGGCTGACCGCATAGGCGGCATGGCCCCGCAGGGCGAACCAGGGCAGGAAATGCCGATCCCACAGCCAGGCACCCGAATTGGTGCCGTGGACAAACAGCAGCGGCGGCCGGCGGCCGGCCCCTGGCGGGACGCGGGCGATGATTTCCAGTGTCATGAAAAGGGGACCATTGGTCAGGGTCAGTGCGAATTCGCGTGGCATCCTGACGACTTCAAGGATAACGTCCAGATCCGCCACGCCAATCCAGCCATTCCGAACCAGCATCGACGCCCGGCAAGCAGAACGCGGAGTGGTCCGAGTCCCAAGCGCCACAGGTGCAGTTGCGCGGTACCGACCGTCAAGATTTGGTCATCCAGGCTTTCCTGCTTCCGATCGCGGCATCCGCGAGAGCAGCGATTGCACAGCCCGGATGCGCGGTTGTGGATTCCGGATCACAGAAAGCATCCGCGGCCGTTGCAACCGTCATCTTCGCTGGACAGTCCTCTTCGGTCCGATATCCTCGATAACCTGAGCTAGTGGGGTCGCTCCGACCTGAAAATCGATGAAATCCGAGGAAGGTGTCGGCAGAGTTTTCCACAAATGACTATACGATCGGCGAAAGCTTCTTTCCGGTGACGGCCAACCACCCAGCCGGTCATGGTCGAACGAAGGTCGCTTGTGCCGAAGTACCGCCGCCGATCGAGGTTGCCAAGCGGCTTCCCATGGTCGGCGTGTGCGGTGTTTGGAGCCTCACGGCGGGAACGCGCGGCGACGCCACAGGCGACGCCCTGAATTACGGGAGTGTTTGATGCCATTGGAACCTTCAGAGCTGCGGCAACTCACGGCGCAGGTCGTAACGGCCTATGTCGGCAATAATGCCGTTTCGGCGCCCGATCTGCCGACGGTGATTTCGGCCGTGCACGCGGCGTTTTCGCGTCTGGGCGACCCGATGCCTCAGGAAGAGGCCCCGGCGCCCGCGGTACCGATCCGCAAATCGGTCCACCCGGATTACATCATCTGCCTGGAATGCGGACAGAAGTTGAAGATGCTGAAGCGGCATCTCAAGACCGACCACGGCATGTCGCCGGACGAATATCGGACGAAATGGGGACTTCCGGGAGAATATCCGATCGTGGCGCCCGGCTACGCCAAACAGAGGTCTGAACTGGCCATCAAGAGTGGCCTGGGCCGGCGGTCGGCCGCTTGAGAGGATTGAACATGGCCAAGGGGACGGAACAGGTGCGCCGGCCGGGGCGTCGGGGCAAGCGTAATGTCAGCAAGGATGGACCGGACCCGATCGATGCCCATGTCGGGTCACGGGTGCGGCTCCGTCGCACCCTGCTTGGCATGAGCCAGGAAAAACTGGGTGAAGCAATCGGCCTGACGTTCCAGCAGGTTCAGAAATACGAACGCGGCGCCAATCGGATCAGCGCCTCGAAGCTCTGGCAGTTGTCCCAGGTTCTCGATGTCCCGGTATCGTTTTTCTTCGACGATATCGGTGAAGGCGGTCCTCTGCCGATCCCCGCGATGCCGGCGGAAGAGGCCAGCGGGCCGGACCCGATGGCCAAGCGCGAGACCCTGGAACTGGTCCGCGCCTATTACCGGGTCGCCGATCCCGCCGTACGCAAGCGGCTGTTCGAACTGACCAAGGCAGTCGCCGGGGCGGTCGGCGAAGCCCCCGAGTAGGCGCCAGAGTCCGTCCTCCGGATCGCCCCGTTGCAATTCGGCCGCGTCCTCCTGATCGGGGGCGCGGCCGAATTGTATTTCCCGTCGGCCTTAGGGAGCGGTGCCGCCGAGCGCCTCGGCGAACAGGCGGGTATTGTGGCGCATCATCGCCAGGTAACTGGTCGCCGGACCGTCTGCCCCGGACAACGCATCGGAAAATACCCGTCCGCCGATCCGGGCCTTGGTTTCGCGCGATATCTGTTCGATCAGCACCGGATTGGCGATGCTTTCGACAAAGACCGCGGTGATGCGATCCTTGCGGATCTGGCGGATCAGGCGCGCAACATCGCCGGCCGAGGCCTCGGCCTCGGTGCTGCGGCCGGCCGGCGCCAGAAAGGTCACGCCATAGGCATGCCCGTAATAGCCGAAAGCATCGTGGGATGTGACGATGCGCCGGTGTAGTGGTGGAATTTTTTCTAGTGCTGCACGAATTTCACGGTCGAGCCCGGCGAGTTCCGCCTTGAAGGCGGTGGCGCGGGCACGAAGCGCCTCTCCCTGGTCGGGGACCAGCGCGACCAGGGCCGGGAGGATGACATCGACCATGTGGCCGACGTTGCCGGCATCCTGCCAGACATGGGGATCGCGACCGTGCTCCGCCTCGTCGCCGGCAATCGTCCTGATCCCGGCGGCGGCCACCACCACCGGGCCATGATAGCCGGCCGCCTGGAGCAGACGAGCGAGCCACGGTTCCAGTCCAAGCCCGTTTTCCACCACCAGCCGGGCTGCGGCAATCCGGCGGACGTCGGCCGGGGATGGCTCGAAGACATGGGCATCGCCCTCCGGCCCGACCACCGTCGTGACGGCGATGGCGTCGCCGCCGATCTCGTGGACGATATCGCCCAGGATCGAGAAGCTGGCGACCACCGGCACCGGCTGCACTGCGGTGGCCGGTGCCGCAAGCGCCAGCAAACTCGCCAGGAATAGCCATCCGCCCCACAAGCGGGTGGGCCGGGCGCGGGTTTCGTCGGGGCGGAGCCCCCTCGCCGCGAAGCCGATCATTGGGTGACCTCTATCGAAGTGAATTTCTCTATATGTTATAACATAACATTTTTGCCGCCGGTCAAGCGGTTTGCAACGACGCTCCGCCTCAGGCTTCGCGGTCACGACGACGCTCCGCCTCAGGCTTCGCGGTCACGACGACGCTCCGCCTCAGGCTTCGCGGTGGCGTCCGGGAAAAAAACGCGCCCGCAGGCTGCCATGGCGACCGCCGGCGACCGAAGCCAGGTAGAACACCCCGGCGACCAGGATAATCGCCGGCCCCGAGGGCAGGTTGGCGTAGAACGACAGTAACAGCCCCACCCAGCCCGAGAGGAACGCGGTGGTGGTCGCAACCGCCGCCAGCGACCAGACCTCGCGCGCCCAAAAGCGCGCCGCCGCCGCCGGCAGCATCATCAGGCCAACCGACATCAAGGTGCCCAGCGCCTGAAAGCCCGCGACCAGGTTGAGTACGACCAGGACCAGAAAGCCCAGATGGACCCAGCCGCCGCCGCCGCCCACCGCGCGGAGAAAGCTGGGGTCGAAACACTCGGCGACCAGCGGCCGATAAATCGCCGCCAGAACGACCAGCGTCACCGAGGCAATCGTCGCGACCAGCACCAGCGACTGGTCGTCGACCGCCAGGATGGTGCCGAACAAAACATGAAGCAGGTCGACATTGCTGCCGCGCAGCGACACCAGCAGAACCCCGGCCGCCAACGAAATCAGGTAGAAGCCGGCAAAGCTGGCATCCTCGCGCAACGGCGTCAGCCGCGCGACCAGCCCGGCGAGCACCGCCACCGCCAGCCCGGCGAGGAAGCCGCCCAGGCTCATCGCCGGCAGCCACAACCCGGCGACGAGGAAACCCAGCGCGGCGCCGGGCAGCAGGGCATGGGACATTGCGTCGGCCATCAGGCTCATCCGGCGCAGCACCAGGAAGATGCCGACCGGTCCACAGCCGAGCGCCAGCGCCAGGCAGGCGACCAGCGCCCGGCGCATGAAGGCGAAATCGACGAACGGGGCGAACAGCAGGTCGTAGACTGGGTGGGTCATCGGGGCAGTATACTCGGTGCGGTCATGCCGGGGGGCGCTGCCCCCCGATCCCCCGGCCAAAGGCCGGGGGCCTTTGGAAACCCTGAATGATCTGCTCAGGCGGCGGCGCCGCGCCGGCACCAGTCGGCATTGTTGTCCCAGGCCTCGGCCATGGCGCGGGCGCGGGCGAGCAAAGCCGGAGTGGCGACCTCCGCGGTCGGCCCCCAACCGATCAACTCGCGCGCCAGCAGCAGGCAGTCGGGGAAGTGACGGCGCACCTGGTCGAGGTCGTGGAGCACCGCGATCACGGTCCGCCCCTCGTCATGCCAGCGCCGGACCAGCGCCAGCAAATCGGTGGTGGTCCGCGCATCGACCGCGGCAAACGGCTCATCAAGCAAGATCAGCCGGGACTCCTGGACCAGCAGCCGCGCGAACAGCACGCGCTGGGTCTGGCCGGCCGACAGCGTACCGATCACCCGCCGCTCGAAGCCCGCCAGCCCGACCGCGGCCAAGGCATCCCGCGCCGCCGCGTGCAAGGCCGGGGTCACCGCCCCCAGCCCCCCGGTTCGCCGCCACAGCCCGAGCAGCACGGTATCCAGCACGGTAATCGGAAAGCTGCGGTCGATTTCTGCCTGCTGGGGCAGCCAGGCGATGTCGCCGGGGACCAGCCCGCGCCGCGACACCCGGCCGCTCAAGGGCCGAAGCAACCCCATGATCCCCTTGATCAGGGTGCTCTTGCCCGCACCGTTGGGACCGACCACCGCGGTCAGCGAGCCCTCGGCGAAGCCGCCGGTCAGATGGTGGACCGCCGGGTGATGCTCATACCCCAGGGTCAGGCCGTCCAGACGGACAATCTCTGCCACGAAATCCCTCGCTTCAGCCCAGCCAGTCGAGTGCCCAGGCAACCGTCAGCCACAGTCCGCTGACCAGGGTCAGGGCCACCATGAGCCGGTGATGCGCGCCCCAGCCCAACAGGCTGACGGTGGCGGCGGCATCGGCCAGGGCATGGTCGAGGGCCATGGGTTCGGTTTGGCTGGACATCGGGAGCTGCCGGACGGTGATCTATGAAACAGTATAACGTTACTGCTGCACCGCGTCAAGGATCGCCGGACGGGTCGGAGCCGAGACGGAGATTTCGCCGCGGGCGATCCAGCCGCCGCCCAGCATGCGGTCGCCCTGGTAGACGACACAGGCCTGGCCGGGGGCGACGCCATAGGCGGGCTCGGCCAGCATCACCTCGGCGGTACCCGCGGGGCCAAGCGTGAGGGTCGCGACGACGGCGGGCTGGGCCGAGCGCAGCTTGACCTCGACCGCCAATCCCTGCCCCGGCGCCACTGCGGCGCCCAGCCAATTGACCTCCCGCAGGACGACCCGTTGACAGGCCAGCGCGGACTTCGGCCCGACCACCACCCGGCGACACTGGGCATCGAGCCTGACCACGAACAGCGGCTCCTCCGGTTCGCCGCGGCGCCCGCCGAGTCCCAGGCCCCGACGCTGGCCGATCGTGTAGCGGATAATGCCATCGTGGCGGCCGAGCACGCGGCCGTCGACATGGACGATCTCGCCCGGCTCCCCGGCGCTCGGTCGCAACTTTTCGACCACCCCGGCATAGGAGCCGGTCGGCACGAAGCAGATGTCCTGGCTGTCCGGCTTGGCTGCCACCGGCAGCTCCAGCCGTTCCGCGAGCGCCCTGGTTTCCGGCTTGGTCAGCCCGCCCAGGGGAAAGCGCAGCAAGTCCAGCTGGTCGCGGGTGGTGGCAAACAGGAAATAGCTCTGGTCACGCGCTGGATCGGCGGCACGTGCCAGGCCGGGGCCATCCGGGGTATCGATGCGGCGGACATAATGTCCGGTCGCCAGGGCATCGGCACCGAGATCGCGGGCGGTCTCCAGGAGGTCGCGGAATTTGACCCGCTGGTTGCAGCGGATGCACGGGATCGGCGTCTCGCCGCCCAGGTAGCTGTCGGCGAAATCCTCGATCACCGCACGGCGGAACCGCTCCTCGTAATCGAGCACATAATGCGCTATACCGAGTCGATCGCACACCGTCCGGGCGTCGTAAATGTCCTGGCCGGCGCAGCAGGCACCCTTGCGCCCGACCGCGGCGCCATGGTCGTAGAGTTGCAAGGTAATGCCCGCGACATCATAGCCCTCGGCCGCAAGCAGGCCGGCAACCACCGAAGAGTCGACACCGCCCGACATCGCCACGATCACCCGGGTATCGGCCGGGGGTCGCGCAAATCCAAGTGAATTCATGAGTTCAAGCCGATCGGCGTCCCGTTCACGGATGCGGGAAGCTGTCGAGCTCCCGGCGCAGGCTGACTTCCTTTTTCTGGAGGTCAGTGAGGCGCGAACGGTCGGGGCTCGGCCGCCGCTCTTCCTCGGCAATCTCATTCTCAACCTGGCGGCATTCCTGCCGAATGATATTAAACAAGGTCGCCCGCAACATCTGGACTCCTCCCGAAACGGGACATCAACAACTTAATCTAGAACAAATCCCGACCAAAAGCAAGAAGCTCGCAACTGTGTCGCAGACGCCCCATTGCGGCCGGGCGACGCCACCGCGGCGCAGCGCCTGCCGCCGCCGGAAAATCGCGCATCGGACAATCACCGCGCCGAATCCACCGCGCGGAATCCCCGAGACACGCCGTTTGACAGCGGCGTGCGACCGGCCTATGGTCCGGGCCGTTATTGGGGTCGCCAGTCCGCGAGTGTCGCGCACTGGTGGTTTTGTCGTTTGGGTGCACTATGTTTGACGGCTTGAGCGGGCGCCTTGGTGAGATTTTCGACCGCCTGACCCGGCGGGGCGCGCTCAGCGAGGACGACGTCAACGCGGCGATGCGCGAGGTCCGGATCGCGTTGCTGGAGGCCGATGTCGCCTTGCCGGTGGTCAAGGACTTCATCGCCGAGGTCAAAGAACGCGCGGTCGGCCAGGAAGTGCTGCGTTCGGTGACGCCGGGCCAGCAGGTGATCAAGATCGTCCATGACCACCTGGTCGAGATGCTCGGTGCCCAGGGCTCGCAGCTCAACCTCAATGCGACGCCGCCGGTACCGATTCTGATGGTCGGCCTGCAGGGTTCGGGCAAGACCACCACCACCGCCAAGATCGCACTGCGGCTGAAGACCCGCGAGCGCAAGAAAGTGCTGATGGCGTCGCTCGACACCCGTCGGCCGGCGGCGCAGGAGCAACTGGCGGTGCTCGGCCAGCAGGTCGAGGTGGCGACGCTCGCGATCGTGGCGGGCCAGGGGCCGGTCGAGATCGCCAAACGGGCGCTGACCACCGCGCGGCTCGAAGGCTATGACGTGGTCATGCTCGATACCGCCGGCCGCCTGGCGATCAATGACGAGCTGATGGCCGAGGTGGTGGCGATCCGCGACGCCACCGGTCCGGTCGAGACTCTGCTGGTGGTCGATGCGATGACCGGCCAGGATGCGGTCACCGTCGCGACCAATTTCGAGAACCGGGTCGGGGTCACCGGCATCGTGCTGACCCGGGTCGATGGTGACGCCCGCGGCGGTGCGGCGCTGTCGATGCGCAAGGTCACCGGCAAGCCGATCAAGCTGATCGGCGTCGGCGAGCGGGTCGATGCGCTGGAGGCGTTCCACCCCGACCGCATCGCCGGCCGTATCCTGGGCATGGGCGACGTGGTCAGCCTGGTCGAGAAGGCGGCCGAGACGATCGAGCAGGCGGAAGCCGAAAAGCTCGCCGAGAAGATGCAGAAGGGCACCTTCGATCTCGACGCCATGGCCGCGCAGTTCCGCCAGATTCGCAAGATGGGCGGCATGCAGGGCCTGCTCGGCATGATGCCGGGAATCGGCAAGCTGAAAAATCAGCTGAAGGACGCCAATATCGACGAGAAGGTCCTGAAGCGCCAGGAGGCGATCATCTCGTCGATGACCAAGGCCGAACGACGCGACGTGAAGCTGCTGAACGCGTCGCGCCGTCGCCGCATCGCCGCCGGTTCGGGCACCTCGGTCCAGGAAGTGAACAAGCTGCTGAAGCAGTTCCAGGACATGCAGGCGATGATGAAACAGGCCAAGAAGCTGGGGCAGAAGGGCTTGGCCCGCCATGGCCTGGGCGCCCTGATGCCCAAGCAGCCGCGCGGCCGCTAAGCGAGGGAGGACAGACCGCCATGATCGACCATGTCTCGGTCGGCGTCGCCGACATCGAACGGGCCAAGACGTTCTACGACGCCGCCCTGGCGCCGCTCGGCTACCAGCGCATGATGGATTTCGGCCATGCCGCCGGCTATGGCCGCGAGCATTGCCAATTCTGGCTGGGTGTCCCCGAAGAGGGGGCCGACCCCGGCGCCGGCGTCCACATCGCGTTCAGCGCCCCCGACCGGGCCGCGGTCGATCGGTTCTACCAGGCGGCGCTGGCCAATGGCGGCCTGGACAACGGTGCGCCGGGCTTGCGTCCGAAATACCATACCCATTACTACGGCGCCTTCGTCGTCGACCCCGACGGCAACAAGATCGAGGCGTGCCACCACAAGCCGACCTGACCGCCCAATCGACACCCCCGCAATCGACACTGAACCCAAGGAAGAGTCCCGCAAAATGTCCCTGAAGATTCGTCTGGCCCGCGGCGGCGCCAAGAAGCGCCCGTTCTACAGCATCGTAATCGCCGACGCCCGCAGTCCGCGCGATGGCCGTTTCATCGAAAAGATCGGCACCTATAACCCGATGCTGGAAAAGGACCATCCCCAGCGCCTGCAGATCAACGCCGACCGCGCCAAGCATTGGCTGTCGGTGGGCGCCCAGCCGACCGATCGCGTCGCCCTGTTCTTTGGCCGTGCCGAGTTGATGCCGATGCCGGAGCAGCGCGAAACGCCCAAGCAGTCGGCGCCCAAAGCCAAGGCCCAGGAACGCGCCAAAGCGGCGGCGGGCGGCTGAACACCGCCGATTTGCCAAGCTTCGAGACCGAACATCGCCGCTTGATCGAGCCTGTCATGGTCGAACGACACTCCGGTCTGGTCTGCGTCGGCCGCATCATCGGCGTCCATGGCGTACGCGGTGCCGTCAAGCTCAAGAGCTACACCGAAGCCCCCGAAGCGGTGGTCGAGTACGGTCCGCTCAGTGACCGCCTGGGCCGCCGCCACTTCACGATCAGCCTGCTGTCGCGGATCAAGGAGCATTGGCTCGCGCGGATCGACGGCATCGACGATCGGGACACCGCACTTGCCCTGCGCGGGACCGATCTGTTTGTCGAACGTTCGGCCCTGCCCGAGCCGGCGGAGGACGAGTACTACCATACCGACCTGATCGGGCTGCGGGCCGAGACCCTCGATGGCAAGCTGCTGGGCAAGGTCACCGCAGTTCATGACTTCGGCGCCGGCACCATGATCGAGATCATCGGCGCCGATGCCCCGCCCTTGCTGGTGCCGTTCACCGGCAAGGCGGTGCCGGTGGTCGATGTCGCCGGTGGCCGGATCGCGATCGATCCGCCCGGCGAAACCGACGGCGAAGCGGCGCCGGTGGACAGACCATGACCTGCCTGCCGATCTGGACGGTCCAGGTTCTAACCCTGTTTCCCGAGATGTTTCCCGGCCCGCTGGGGCTGAGTCTGGCCGGCAAGGCACTGGAAAACCGGGTTTGGGCGATGGAAACGATGGACATTAGGGCGTTTGCGCGCGATAAACACCGCTCCGTGGACGATACTCCGTTCGGTGGCGGTCCCGGCATGGTGATGCGGCCGGATGTCCTCGACGAGGCCTTGACCGCGGCCACCGGTGGTCCCGAAAACCCCGACCGCGGGCGGGTGATCTATCTGTCGCCGCGAGGGCGGCGGCTCGATCAGGCCCTGGTGCGGGAATTGGCGGCGGCGGCGCGGGTGACCGTGTTGTGCGGGCGCTACGAGGGGGTCGACCAACGGGTCGTGGAGGCCCATGCCCTGGAGGAGATCAGCCTGGGCGATTTCGTGCTGTCCGGCGGCGAGCCGGCGGCAATGGCGCTGATCGATGCCTGCGTCAGGCTGTTGCCCGGGGTGATGGGCAACAGCGACACCGCGGGCGAGGAGAGTTTCGAGGGGGGTCTGTTGGAATACCCCCATTTCACCCGCCCGGCGCTGTGGACCGACTGCCAGGGCCAGGCGCGGGCGGTACCGGAGGTGCTGATCTCCGGTCACCATGAGAAAGTGCGGGCCTGGCGCCAGGCCGAGGCGGAACGGATCACGCGGGTACGCCGACCCGATCTGTGGTCCAGCCTGACCCGGCAAAGCTCCACGTCCAGGGATACGAAGTAGCGTCATACGATCAACCGGCCCGCCGCGGAGGCGCGCCACCGAAGCCGAGGAATCGAGTGCCATGAACATCCTGCAGCAGATCGAACAAGAGCAGGTCGCCAAGCTCACCGCTGGTCGCACCCTCCCGGAGTTCTCTCCGGGCGACACGCTCCGGGTCAACGTCAAGGTGATCGAAGGCACCCGCGAACGTATCCAGGCCTATGAAGGCGTGTGCATCGGGCGCAAGAACGCCGGACTGAACTCGTCGTTCACCGTGCGCAAGATCAGCTATGGCGAAGGGGTCGAGCGGGTATTCCCGCTCTATAGCCCGCGCATCGATTCGATCGAGCTGGTGCGCAAGGGCGATGTCCGCCGCGCCAAGCTCTATTACCTGCGCGATCGCCGCGGCAAGTCGGCCCGCATCACTGAACGCACCACCGGCCGCGGTACCAGCAAGGCCGCCGCCGAATAGGCCGCTCGCCCCCGCAGGCGGCTATGGGGTCCCTCGGCAGCGAGCCGGACCTCATCGCCGCGGCTCTGGGCCTGATCGGCCCGCACCGATCGCTCTCCGCGGCGGAAACCCGTCTGATCGAGACCGCCCTGCCCGCGCCGGATGCGGCGGTGCTCGGGCGGCTGAGCGCCGCGATCGCCGGAGGCGGCGATCCCCTTGGCGATGCCTTTGGCCGTCTGAGGTCGCCGGTACAGCGCAGAGCCGCCGGTGCCACCTATACCCCGGCCGCGATCGTGGCGGCGATGGTGGCCTGGGCCGCCGACCAGGCACCGCCACCGGCCCGGATCGTCGATCCCGGTGCCGGCTCCGGGCGCTTCGTGATCCAGGCAGCGCGACGCTTCCCCAAGGCGGCGCTGATCGCGGTCGAGCTGGATCCGCTGGCCGCGCTGATGCTGCGTGCCAATCTGGCGGTGCATGGCCTGGCCGAGCACGCCACGGTGGTGGTCGCAGACTATCGCGGGATCGACTTGCCGGCCCTGACCGAGCCGACCCTGTTTCTCGGCAACCCGCCCTATCTCCGCCACCATGCCCTCGGTGACGACTGGAAGGCGTGGTTCGCCGCGACCGCCAAGGACCTCGGCGCGCCCGCGAGCAAACTGGCCGGGCTGCATATCCATTTCTTCGTCAAGACCCTGACGCTGGCGCGGCCGGGCGATTTCGGCGCCTTCATCACCGCCGCCGAATGGCTCGACGTGAACTACGGCGCGACGCTGCGCCGCTTGCTCGCCGGCGCGCTGGGCGGGGTGGCACTCCACGTCCTGGAACCGCACACCCTGCCCTTCGCCGATGCCGTCACCACCGGCGCGATCACCTGCTTCCGGATCGGGCGCCGGCCCAGCCAGTTGCGGGTCCACCGCGTGGCATCACTCGACCAGCTGGGCGCCCTGGAAGGGGGCACTTCGGTAGACTGGACCGCGGTTGTCCCGCTGCCCCGCTGGTCGGCCATCCTCACCCCCCAGGCCAAAATCCCGCCCGGGCAGGTCGAACTGGGCGAACTGTGCCGGGTCCATCGCGGCCAGGTTACCGGCGCCAACAGGGTATGGATTGCCGGCGGCCAGGCCGCGGCCCTTCCCGCCCGCTTGCTGACCCCCGCGGTGACCAAGGCGCGGGAGCTGATCGCGGCGGGCGCTGCGCTCCGGGAGGCCGGGCGGCTGCGCCGGATCGTCGAGTTGCCGGTGGAGCTCGACCAACTGGATCCGGCCGAGCGCGCCGCGGTCGAGCGCTTCCTGGCCTGGGCCAAGGCCGAGGGCGCCGACCAGGGCTATATCGCCCGCCACCGCGCGGCCTGGTGGTCGGTCGCACTGCGCCAGCCCGCGCCGATCCTGTGCAGCTATATGGCGCGGCGCCCACCGGCCTTCGTGCGCAACCTCTGCGCCGCCCGTCACATCAACATCGCCCACGGCCTCTACCCGCGCGACCCGATGCCGGCCGCGACCCTCGACGCCCTGGCGACCTGGCTGGCCGGTCACGTCAGCGTCGCCCAGGGCCGCACCTATGCCGGCGGCCTGACCAAGTTCGAGCCCAAGGAGATCGAACGCATCGCGGTGCCGCTGCCGGAAACCCTGCCGGCGTAGTGCCGGGGCCGGAAACCGGCGCCGGGTTACGGCTTCAGGTCGTAGGTCACCCACCGGGTCTGCACCGCCAGACGATCATAGACCCGCCGCGCCCGGTCGTTGTCGTCGGCGGTGATCCAGCGGATGACCGACCAGCCGCGGCGCTCGCCCTCCTGCGCAATCGCGGCGATCAGCGCCGCCGCGGCGCCCGAACCGCGCGCCTGCGGGTCAACGAAAAGATCGTCGAGAAACCCGCCGACGGTTGCGGCGAGCGGCCGGGAAAAGGCGCGGAAATGGGCAAGTCCGACCAGGCAGCCTGCGGTATCGGTCGCGATGAAGGCCTCGACCTCGTGCGACGGGTCCATGATCCAGGACCACACCCTCTGGCGCATCGCCGGGGTCTGGCCGACCTGGTAGAAATCCGCATAACCCCGGTAGAGACGCTCCCAGTCGGAGCGGTCCTCCTCGCGCAACCGACGAATGCTGACCGACATTGCGATTTCCCGGCGGCTAAATCGTCTCGGCGTGGTGGCAGGCGACCGCCCGATCATCAACCTCGCGCAGGACCGGCACCTCAGTGGCGCAGCGCCCGGTAGCGAACGGACAGCGCTTGTGAAAGGTGCAGCCGGGCGGCGGCGCCAGGGGCGACGGCAGTTCGCCGGTGGCGACCAGGCGCACCTGACGCAGCGCCGGATTAACCCGCGGCGTCGCCGCCAGCAGGACGCGGGTATAGGGATGGCGAGGGCGCTCGAACACCTGCATCTTGGCGCCATGCTCGACCGGCCGGCCGAGATACATCACCATCACCTCGTCGGCGATATGGCGCACCACCGCCAGGTCATGGGAGATGAACAGATAGGCGAGGTTGAACTCCTCCTGCAGGTCCATCAGCAGGTTGAGCACCTGGGCCTGGATCGAGACATCGAGCGCCGAAACCGGCTCGTCGGCGACCACGATCTGCGGATTGAGCATCAGCGCGCGGGCAATCGCGATGCGCTGGCGCTGGCCGCCGGAGAACATATGGGGGTAGCGGTCGATCTGGTCGGTGCGCAGGCCGACTCGTGCCATCATCGCCAGCGCCCGGTCGCGCCGCGCCGCGGTACCCAGGTCAGTATTGATCACCAGCGGCTCGCCCAGGATCGCCGCCACCGTCTTGCGCGGATTAAGTGAGCCGTAGGGATCCTGGAAAACCATCTGCACCGAGCGCCGCAGCGGCCGGAGTGCTGCACGCCGATGCGTGGTCACCGGCACCCCGCGCACCGACAGCTGACCCGCGGTCGGCGGTTCGATCAGGGTGACCACCCGCGCCAGGGTCGACTTGCCGCAACCGGACTCGCCGACCACCGCCAAGGTCCGGCCGGCCTCCAGCCGGAACGAGACGCCGTCCAGCGCCCGAACCGTCGCCGGGGCCTTCCAGGCGCCCTGGTGCAACAGGTAGTGGCGGCAGAGATCGACCGCTTCCAGCACGGTGTCGCCGGTCATCGCCCTGCCTCCAGCGGATGGTAGCAGCGCACCGCGGCCAGTCCATCGTGGGTCAAAACCGGCGCCTCGCCCCGGCAGCGCTCGGTGGCGAAGCCACAACGTGGGTTGAACAGGCAGCCAGACGGGCGGTCGGCGATGCCGGGCACGACGCCGGGGATGGTCGGCAGCCGTTTCAGGTCCAGCGCGCGCTCGGGCAAGGCGTCGAGCAATGCCCCGGTATAGGGGTGCCGCGGCGTGCCGAACAGATCGGCGGCGGGCCGGGATTCCACGACCTGGCCGGCATACATCACCACGACCCGGTGCGCGGTCTCGGCGACCACGCCCATGTCGTGGGTGATCAGGATCAGCGCCATGCCGCGTTCGCGCTGCAGCCCGACCAGCAGATCGAGGATCTGCCGCTGAATGGTCACGTCGAGCGCCGTGGTCGGCTCGTCGGCGATCAGAAGGCGCGGGTTGCAGGCGATCGCCATCGCGATCATCACCCGCTGGTTCATCCCGCCCGACAGCTGGTGGGGAAAGGCCCCCAGCCGGGTCTCGGGCGCCGGAATCCCGACCTGCTCCAACAGCTCGATCGCGCGTCGGTGCAGCGCGGCGCCGGACAGGTCAAGATGGGCACGCAAGGATTCCCGCAGTTGGAAGCCGACCGTAAAACACGGGTTGAGACTGGTCATCGGCTCCTGGAAGATCATCGCGACCTCGCCGCCGTTCAGGCGCCGGCGGTCGCGGCGCGACAGCGCGGTCAGATCGCGGCCGCCGAAGCGCAGGCGGTCGACCGTCACCCGGCCATAGCGTCCGATCAGTCCCAACACCGCCAGCGAGGTCACCGACTTGCCCGAGCCGGACTCGCCGACGATGCCGACCACCTCGCCTTCCTCGACCGCGAGGTCGACGCCATCCACCGCGCGGAAGCGGCCGCGGCGGGTGGCGAACTCGACCGACAGATCGGCGATTTCAAGCAGAGCCATGGCGCTATTGCTTCAGTTTGGGGTCAAGGGCATCGCGCAGCCCGTCGCCCAACAAATTGAACGCGAGAACGGTAATCAGGATGGCAAGGCCGGGATAGGTCACCACCCAGGGCGCCCGCTGCAGGAACTGCAGCGACGAGGCGAGCATGGTGCCCCATTCCGGCGTCGGCGGCTGCGCCCCCAGCCCGAGGAAACCCAAAGCCGCGGCATCGAGGATCGCCGAGGAGAAGCCCAAGGTCGCCTGCACGATCAAGGGCGCCAGGCAATTGGGCAGCACCACCACGAACATCAGGCGGAACACCCCGGCGCCGGCCATGCGGGACGCAATCACGTAATCCTTGGTCAGCTCAGCCAGAACCGCGGCGCGGGTCAGCCTGGCATAATGGGGCACCACGGTGACCGACACCGCCAGCATGGCATTGAACAGCCCCGGCCCGAGGATCGCGGCAATCACGATCGCGAGCAGCAGACTGGGCAAGGCCAGCATGATGTCCATCATGCGCATGATCGCGGTATCGACCCAACCGCCGAAGAAGCCGCCGAGCAGGCCGAGTGCCAGCCCGACCGCCAGCGACAAGGTGACCACGATCAGGCCGATCAGCATCGACAGCCGAGCCCCGTGGATCAGCCGCGACAGCACATCGCGGCCGATATCGTCGGTGCCGAGCGGGAATTGCACCGTCCCACCGGCCTGCCATGCCGGCGGGGTCAGCAGGAACTCGCGAAACTGCTCGATCGGCGAATGGGGGGCGACGAGTTCGGCGAACAGCGCGATCAGACTGATCGCGGCGATCACCGCCAGTCCGAGCAACGCGCCCCGGCTTTGCTGGAAAACGTGCCAGAACTCGGCGAGCGGGCGGGGTGCGGCGTCACTCATGGCGGCCGCTCATCGCCGATGCCGAATTCGCGGATTGAGCACGCCATAAAGCAGATCGACCATCAGATTGACCAGAATGACCGTGGTAGCGACCAGCAGCACGCCGCCCTGGAGCGCCGGGTAGTCGCGGCGATTGATCGATTCGATCAGCCATTTGCCGATGCCGGGCCACGCGAAGATCGTCTCGGTCAGGATGGCGCCGCCGAGCAGGGTCCCAACCTGGAGCCCGATCACCGTCACCACCGGGATCAGCGCGTTGCGCAGGGCGTGCAGCCCGACCACCCGGACCGGCGACAGCCCCTTGGCGCGGGCGGTGCGGATGTAGTCTTCGCCCAACACTTCCAGCATGGCGGACCGCGTCATCCGCGCGATCACCGCCAGAGGAATCGTGCCGAGCACGATCGCGGGCAAGATCAGGTGCTGGACCGCCGACCCGAACGCGCCCTCCTCCCCCGACAGCAGCGAATCGAGCAGCAGAAAGCCGGTTACCGGCTCGACGTAATAAAGCGCCGACAGCCGCCCCGACACCGGAGTCCAGCCGAGCTGCACCGAAAAGGTCAGGATCAGCAGCAGGCCCCACCAGAAGATCGGCATCGAATAGCCGGTCAGGCTGAGACCCATCACGCCGTGATCGAAGATGGTTCCACGCTTGACCGCGGCGACCATACCGGCGGGTAACCCGATCGCGATCGCCAGCAGGATCGCGCACAGCGATAGTTCGATGGTGGCGGGAAAGAGGGTGAGAAATTCGCTGAGGACCGGGTTGCGGGTGACCAGCGACACCCCGAGATCCCCCGACAGCACGCCGCCGACATAGTCGAAGAACTGGCGCCACAAGGGCTGGTCGAGCCCCAGTTCGGTGCGGAACATGGCCAGCCGCTCGGGCGAAATGCCGCGTTCGCCGACCCGGACCTCGATTGGATCGCCCGGAACCAGCCGGATCAAGAGAAAGCTGAGAAACGTGATGCCGAAAAAAGTCGGAATGACCATTCCGACCCGGCTCAGGATGAAACGGAGCATGACATCTTCAATTTCACGACCAAGGGGAGAGGCACCGGCCTCTCCCCACGGTCAAGGATTAGTGACTACTTCAGATCGACGCCGGCAAAAATATGGGCACCGAACGGGTCCATCCGATAGTCGACGACTTCAGCACGTACCGGCATGAATACCACCGAGTGGGCGATCGGGAACTGCGGCGCCTCCTCGTGGGCAATCACCTGGGCGGCCTCGTAGAGCTTGGTGCGCTCCGCCACATCGCTGGTCCGCTTTGCCTTGACCAGCAGATCGTCGAACGGCTTGTAGCACCACTTGCTGATATTGCCGCCGCCGACCCGAGCCGCCTCGCAGCCGAGCAGCACGTAGAAGAAATTGTCGGGGTCGCCGTTGTCGCCGGTCCAGCCGAACAGCGCCATCTGAGGATCGCCGGCCTGCAAGCGCTTGCGATATTCGCCCCATTCGTAGCTGACGATCTTGGCCTTGATCCCGACCGCGGCCAGATCGGACTGCATCATCTCGGCGATGCGCCGGGCATTCGGATTATAGGGCCGCTGCACCGGCATCGCCCACAGATCGGTCTCGAATCCGTCGGGGTAGCCGGCCTCGGCGAGCAGAGCCTTGGCCTTGGCCGGATCGAAGGGATAGCCCTTGATCGTTTTGTTGTAGGACCACAGCGTCGGCGGAATCAGGTTGACCGCCGGCACGCCGGCGCCCTGGTAAACCGCCTCGATGATCGCCTTCTTGTCGATGGCCATGTTGAGCGCCTGGCGCACCCGCTTGTCATCGAACGGCTTCTTCTGGACGTTCAGACCGAGATAGCCGATGTTGAGGCCTTCCTGCTGCAGAACCTTGATCGTCGGGTCCGCCTTCATTGCCGGCAGATCGGCAAGATTGGGGAAGGACATGACGTGGCATTCGCCGGCCTTCAGCTTGGCATACCGCACCGCCGGGTCGGGGGTGATCGAGAACACCAGATTGTCGAGCGCCTGCTTGCCGCCCCAATACTCCGGGAACGCCTTGTAGCGGATCTGGGCGTCCTTCTGGTAACGGACGAATTCGAACGGGCCGGTGCCGATCGGCTCCTGATCGATCTTCTCCGGGGTCCCTGCCTTCAGCAGAACCGCACCATACTCGGCCGACTGTATCGAGGCGAAATCCATCGCCAGATTGGCGATGAACGGCGCTTCCGGCGCATTGAGCACGAAACGGACGGTATAGTCGTCGACCTTCTCAATCGATTTCAGTAGCTTCGGCATATCCATGTCGCCGAAGTAGTCGTACGACCCGCCGGAAACCTTATGGTAGGGGTGGTCATCCTTCCACATCCGATCGAACGAGAACAGAACGTCGTCGGCGTTGAAATCACGGGTCGGCTTGAACGACTTGTTGGAATGAAACTTGACGCCCTTGCGCAGCTTGAAGGTATAGACCGTGCCGTCGTCGGAGATCGTCCAGGATTCGGCGAGGCCCGGGATCACCTTGGTGGCACCGCGCTCGAACTCGGTCAGGCGGTTGTTGATCGGCTTGGCGACGTCGAAGCTGGTGCCGGTGGTGTTGAGCTGCGGGTTGAAATTCTCCGGACTGCCCTCCGAGCAATAGACCAGCGTCTTGGCCGCATGTGCCGGTGCGCCGAAACCCGTCAGTGCGAGCGCACCGAGGCCGGCGAACAACAGAACCCGTTTCATCCCTACCCTCGTTCTTGGTTACAAGGTCGGCGTCTCGGCTCCGTCCCCGCCTGTCGCGGCGGATCTCCGGACAACCGCCTGAAATAAGGCACCTTCCCGACTGGGCTGTCAACCTGGACCGCACCGTTCAAGTCATAGTGATTGACTGGCTTTCGGCTCCAGCGCTGCCGCGGCATGGCCGGCAAGCCAGCGTTCCGCTTCCAGCGCCGCCATGCAGCCCATGCCAGCCGCGGTCACCGCCTGACGGAACACCTTGTCCTTGACATCGCCGGCGGCAAACACGCCGGGGACGCTGGCGGCGGTGCTGTCGGGCGCGGTCAGGATGTAGCCCTCGGCATCCATCGCGAGCTGGCCCTTGAAGATCGCGGTGGCCGGGTCGTGACCGATCGCGATGAACACGCCATCGGTCGCCAGGTCAGAGACCGCACCGGTCCTGACATTCTTCAGCCGAACGCCGGAGACAATGCGCGGCCCGTCGTCGTCGGTGCCCAAAATCTCGTCGACCACGCTGTCCCACACCACCTGGATTTTCGGATTCTTGAACAGCCGGTCGTGCAGGATCTTCTCGCCGCGGAAGCTGTCACGACGGTGGACGATGGTAACTTTGGTGGCAAAATTGGTCAGGAACATCGCCTCCTCGACCGCGGCATTGCCGCCGCCGACCACGACGACCTCCTTGCCGCGGAAGAAGAAACCGTCACAGGTGGCACAAGCCGAGACGCCGCCGCCCTGATAGAGCTTCTCGCTGTCCAGCCCGAGCCAGCGTGCCTGGGCGCCGGTAGCGACGATCACGCTGTCGGCAGAGTAGCTGTCGCCACTGTCGCCGGTCGCCTGGAAGGGTCTTGCGGAAAGATCGACCGCGGTGATGATGTCGGCGATCAGGGTGGTGCCGACATGCTCGGCCTGGGCCTGCATCTGTTCCATCAGCCAGGGACCCTGGATGACGTCGGCGAAGCCGGGATAATTCTCGACATCGGTGGTGATGGTCAGCTGGCCACCCGGCTGCAGCCCCTGGACCAGCATCGGCGCCAGATTGGCCCGTGCGGCATAGATCGCCGCGGTGTAACCGGCCGGCCCGGCCCCGATGATCAGAACTTTGCTGTGATGATGGGTCATGAACCAACCTTGGGCGGGGTCCGGGGCCGTTTCCCCGGCGGGGATGCAGGGGGCAAGGCCCCCTGACGCGCATCAGAACCCGAACATATGATCGAAGCTGAACGCTTCCGCGGCATTGATGCAGCCGTGGAAGCCGAACAGGCGGCAGGTGGTGTCGCGGATCAGGACATAGCCGTGGTCGCCGGCGCGGCTCCGGTCGGCCTCGCCGAACACCTCGTGGTAGCGGAACAGGTAGGAACCGCGGCACGGAATCGCCACCCGGTGCTGGGCGATCTCGACGCCGTCGCGCCGGATCAGCACCAGGGTGGTGTCGGAGGTCCGGTGCCACGGCGTCGACGCCGGATAGGTCAGGTGACACAGGGTATCGAGCGGCGCCGGCCCCAGGCGCAAGAACAGGCGGGTGGACAGGCCGGGGGGACGGCCGGCGTAGCTCTGGGGCTCGCCTTTGTAGACCAGCACGGTATTATAGACATGGGCGCCGAAGCTGGTCTCCGCGCTGTGACCGCTGGCACGGTTGCGGTAGCGGAACAGCCCGTGCAGCCAGCCATCGGCACAGTCGCCGGCACCGAAATCATAGCTCAGCTCGAGATGGCCATAGCCGCTGGGCAGCGACGCCCCGGCCTCGGCCAGCAGTTCGTCGATTTCGACCGCGACGCTGTCGCTGCGCTTCAGATTGCCCAGGGCACGCGCGGCGACCTGCTGCCCGGCCGCGTCATAGACCAGGACCTGGAGCGGCAGATGGCTTTGGGCGGTCGACATCGGGGTCGGCAAGGCGACCGAGCTGAAGCGGTCGAGCGGCAGGATCGGCGCCGGCAGGATATAACCCTTGCCGAGCAGATTGCCCAGTTCGGCAAGTTTGGGGTCGGGCCTGAGGTCGACCCGTTCGACATTGGCATGGGCGATCCGCTTGCGACCGCGGGCCTCGATCACCTCATAGCGCGGGCGGACGAAATACTTGCCGGCCTGGACCTCGAACTGCTGCGGCCACACTGCTGCCGGCAGCAATTCGCAGACCTCGAGCGCCACCGTGGCGAATGGTGCGATCTCGCGGTCGAGCCAGGCGATCTCCGGATCGCCCATCAGGTTGAGCCCGATCGCCCCCGCCGGAATCGCGCAGGGATGGCTGTTCTGCACCCACAGCACGACGCGCTCGCCCGGTCGCGGCGCCGGCAGCCCGGCGTAATAGTCCGATGGCCAGGCATTGGCGTCGTGGCTGCATGACAGTTCGGTATCGTCGTCACCATAGGTGTCGAGGGCATATTTGACGATGTCGTGGCCGGCGGCACCGATCACATGGATGAACAGCGAGCCGGTAAACTCGGTCAGGCCGAAACGCCGGGCAATCTCCTGGCTGTCGATCACCAGGGTGCCGCCGGGCTCGGGCATCGGATCGTGCCACTCCGCCAGCCGCGTGCCGTCGGCGCCGAACAGGCACAGCCATAAATGCGGCTGGCTGGCGCCATAGCCCGACCAGTAATTGGCCGAGACCAGCCTGGTGTGCTGCCCCCTGCCCTCGCGCAGGAAGGCAAAATTGGTCGCGAAGTTGAATTTGGACAAGTAGTTGCGGCGGTCGGTCAGGAGAGCGTCGGCCAGACGGAAGGCGTCGAACGACAGCACCGTCACGCCGGGCGCGATCAAATGCCCGATCTGTGCGGCAACCCGCTCGCCGTCGAACGCCGCGACCAGCAGCGTCCGGGCGGGGCTGGCCGGCAGTTCGGTCACCGGCTGCGCGGGTCGCCCCAGCACACTGCGGCCGACCTTTTCGACATCCTGGACGAACACCCCGGCGAGATCGACCCGCTCCAGCGGAAACAGCTCGTTGAAGGTCGCCAGAAACCCGTCGGGATCATAGACCGCGACCGCGCCGCCGCCGATCAGGCGCTCGATCAGATCACGGGCTCTGGGCGCCGCCAGGGGATGCCCGGCGGCCTTGAAGAAGGTCGAGCCGCCGGTCTGGTTACTGAAGGTTTCGATTTGGAGAGCCATCAAATCCTATCCAAGATGGTCGGGGGCGGTGCCCTCGACGCCCCCGCCACGGGCCGTGGCCCTTGTATCCCATCTCAATTGGAAGAGGTCGAAAAAATCCCGGCTCAGGCGGCCCGCGCAGACCGGTTCTTCCACCAGGCGCCGACCCGGTGGCGCCATTGTTCCTGCCAGATATAGACGCTGTGCTTGACCCAGTTCATCTGGATGGCGCGACGCTGTCCTTCGAACGGCTCATGGCCATGCCACGAGGTATCGCTGCGCCGGAAGACCAGCAGCGTGCCCTGCACCGGTGGCACCTCAGCGACATAATCCTCCAGGTTCTCCGAACGCAGCAGCCGCAGCCGGCCGCCGGGTGCTTCCCAGGGCGGGTTCATATAGAGCAGCACGGTGATGATCTTGCTCTGGGAATCCGGATGGATCTTGCCGTCGGTGCGCCGGCACATGCCGCGTACCGTGAACATGGTCGGATAGCGGCCAAGATCGAGGCCGAATTTTTCTTCGATCGCCGCGCGAAACTCCGGGCCATCGAGTTCGGCCAGCAGGGACTCGAAGGCCGGCCCATGGCGGAACACCCCCACCGGAATGCTCCCCGGCTTGTCGACCGCCGGATAATCGCGGTGGATGGCGTCGAGCGCCTCGGCTTTGACGAACCCCGGCACGCACAGATGGTCGTAAGGGTCGGTCAGCAGTGGCGAAGCGCTCAAGGCTGCGAAATCGAGAGCGGACATGGCATTAAGGCTCCCTATCAACGGATCAGGGTCAGCAGATCAGAGTCAGCGGATCGGGATCAGGATACCGGGGTTTCCGGAAACGACAACTCGTGGCGGGCCCGCCATTCGCTGCCGACATAGTTGACGATGATCGACTTGCGCACGCCGGCGATCGGCCGTTTGGCAAAACCGTGCCAGGTGTCTGGGCCGGGCACGAAGATCAGACCGCCCTTGTAGTGAAACGGCGCCGTGCCGACGTGGGTACGCTCGGCATCGTAGATGTCGGTACCCCAGGCTTCCGAGCCGGGGTCTTGCGACAGATAGATCAGCATGGTGAATTTCTTGACCCCGATATCGGTATGCGGCTCCAGCCAGAAGCCGTCGGTGTCCTGGCAATACTCGATCCTGAGCGAGGTACCGGCGAGACGGGTGCCGCACCGGCTTTCGATGGTCGCGACCACCGCCGCGCTCTGGAGCGCCTCGGCGACCGCCCGGCACACCGGGTAGCGCGCCTGCTGCTCGGCATTGAAATAGCTGCGCGAGGCATTGTGGGTTTCGCGCTTGCCATAGGTTTCCAGCACCACCGGCGGCGCCAGGGGCAGAGCCGCGATGGCGTCGGCGGCCTCGTCCGGCAGGGCGTCGTCGAGCAGCCAGTGGCGGTAGGGCGTCCCCTCCTCCCGGCCGGCGTCGAGACAGCGGATGAACTGCGCGCCAATGGCGCCGGAATCGACCATGGTTCCCTATCCTTTGGATACCGCCCTTCGGATACCGCTGCGACCTCTTGTCGCAATCGCCGTCAGGCACGATGCGATCACCCTTTCAGGGCTCGGCGGCCACGCCGGGGGCACGGCGCGCTGCCATGCGCTGGCGGACCTCCTGGGCGATCCGGCCGGTGTCGTCCAGCGGCTGGTAGTGCCAGCGCTCCAGCCGGCCGTCGAACCGCCGGACCAGGCCATCGGCGATCAAGCCGTCGAGAAAGCGGCGGAATTTCGGCGAGCCGCCTTCGAGTTCGACGACATAGACCGGCTTGCCGGTCGAACACGCCTCCGAGATCATCGAGATGCTGTCGCTGGTCACGACGATCGCGTCGGCCAGCGCCAGGAAGGCGAAATACGGATTCTCGCCGCGGCCGTCCCAGATCACCGACGGCAGATCCCGCAGTCGCGCCCGCAGAATCGCCTCGTTGTCGGTACCGGTCCGCCGCGACGGCGTCACCATCAGGCCGGCGCCATGGACCCGCGCCATATCGGCGAGCTTTTCCGCGACATCGCCCATCAGCGGCGGCGGCAACCGATAGATCTTGTTCTCGCCGCCGACCAGCACCGCGATCCGCGGCTGGGGCAGTTGGGCGAAGGCCGGTCCCAGCCGGGCGGCGGCGGCACTCAGCTGCGCCGGAGTCACCCGGTGCAGCGCGCCGTGGGTGGTCAGGATGTTGGGGCCGCGCACCCGGTCGTGGCGCGGCACCACCACCATGTCGAAATTGGCCGGATTGATCACCGGATTCTGAATCTGCACGGTGAAGGTGCGCCGCCGACTCTGGCGCCTGACTGCGATCACCGGGATGATGCTGTTGCGGCCGGTCGCGATCAGCAGATCGGGCCAGGGCGGCCGAATCGGATCGCCGCCGGGGCCGGCGGCAAAGCGGGTCCCCAGCGGCAAGAACGGCCCCAACTCGCGCCAGGGGCTGCGCAGCTTGATCCGCTTGACCACCGGATCGAGGCCGAGTGCCTCGGCCAGGCCCAGGCACTGATTTTCCATACCGGGCTTACCGTCGGTGACGACCCAGCAGGTGACGTGTTGCACGGCAATTAGCCTCGATCTGCTTGATCCGGCGGCACCGCAGCGCCGATCGGCGCTGCTGGGTTTGCCGCCATTGCCCTAGAAATTCAAGGGTGTTGTGTTGGCGGGATGGCCGGCAGTATGTAACATCATTGCGCGCATCGTTGCTCTGAGGGACCCTGATTGCCATGCGGCGAGTGAAGCTCGACCGAATCGACCGACGCATCCTCCGGGATCTCCTCGACGATGGCCGGATGACCAATGTCGACCTCGCCCGCCGGGCCGGGATCTCGGCGCCGCCCTGCCTGCGCCGGGTGCGCGCCCTCGAACAGGCCGGGATCATCCGCGGCTATCACGCCCACGTCAACGGCGAGGCGCTGGGCTACGGCGTCACGGTGTTCGCGCAAGTCGGCCTGTCCAGTCAAGCGGAGCCGGATCTGCGCCGGTTCGAGGCGCTGGTCGACAGCTGGCCGATGGTCCGCGAGTGCAGCATGCTGGCCGGCGAGACCGATTTCCTGCTCAAGGTGGTCGCCGAGGACTGGGACGATTACCACCGCTTCCTGACCACCCGCCTGACCACCGCCCCCAATGTCAGCCACGTCAAATCGGCGCTGGAAATCCGCCGCTCGAAATGGCAGCCGGGCGTGCCGATTCCCGAAGGCGATGACGACGAGGTAGCCGACGACGAGGTTGGTTGACCTCCCTCGCCTCACAGCCCGCCGCTGACCGCACCCCAGCCCAGCCCGGCCGCAGCGCCGGCCAGCACCAGCCAATGCACCGCGATGTGGCCGCGCAGCAGCGCCACCAGGGCGGCACCGGCGACCGCGAGTGCAAAAAGGTCGAGGTGTCCCGCCGGCATCAGGACCTGAATGCCGAGATAGACTCCGAGGTTCAGGATCACCCCGACCACCGCGGCAGTCACCGCGCCCAGCGCCCCGGCGACCGCGCGGTTGTGGATCAGCCGCTCGACATAGGGCGCGCCGGCAAAAATGAAGAAAAAGCACGGCAGGAAGGTGACGTAGAGGGTCAGACCCGCCCCGGCCGCCCCGGCCAGCGCCGGCGACAGACCGCCCGGAGCCGCCACCGCGTGATTCCAGCCGGCGAAGAAGCCGACATATTGGGTAACCAGGATCAGCGGGCCGGGGGTGCTCTCGGCCAGCGCCAGACCGTCGATCATCTGAGCCGGCGACAGCCAATGATAAAAGTCCACCGCCGCCGCGGCGATGTAAGGCAGCACCGCATAGGCGCCGCCGAAAGTGACGAAGGCGGCCTTGGCGAACAGGGTGGCGATACCGGCATAGGGCACCGGCCCCAGCAACCGAATCGCTAGCCACACCGGCCCGGCCCACAGGATCGCGAAGACAGCGACCAGCACCACCAGCCGCCAGAGACTGGGCGACGGCCCGGCGGGCAATCCGTTGTCATTACCCGGGCCATGGGGCAGCTTGAACCAGTCGCGGCCGCAGCGGGTCGCGCCCAGCCCGATCACGGCCGCCCCCAGCACAATCGCCGGGAACGGCACCTTGAGAAAGAAAATGCCGAGGAAGGCGGCAACCGCGATCGCCGCCGCCGCCGGGCTGCGGCAGGTGCGCCGACCGATCCGCCACACCGCCGCCGCGATGATCGCCACCACCACCGGCTTGATGCCATGGAACAGCGCCGCAACCGCCGGGGTGTCGCCCTTGGCCGCGGCCGCCCAAGACAGCGCCAGCAGTACCGCCGCCCCCGGCAGGATGAACAGCAGCCCGGCGACCAGCCCGCCGACGATGCCGCGCAGCCGCCAGCCGACATAGGTCGCCAGCTGCTGCGCCTCCGGCCCGGGCAGCATCATGCAGAAATTGAGCGCATGGAGGAAGCGGGTCTGGTCGATCCAGCCCCGGCGATCGACCAGCTCGTGCTGCATCATCGCGATCTGGCCCGCCGGCCCGCCGAAGCTGACGCAGCCGAGCTTCAGCCAATAGAGCACGAAATCCGGCCACGGCGGCGGCGCGACCGCCGGTTCCGGTTGGTCTGCGGCGTTTGCCAATGCCATTCCCCTTCAAATCCCCCGACGGCAGCGCCGCGCCATGGTTCTACGCCGGTGCGCATGACGGAACGATGACGCCACCGCCGCTTCGCACCAGCCAGGTGCGTTTTACCGCCGTCTGGCGCAGAATTGCCGCGCGGCCATCGCACGGGGGAGGACAGGCATGAACCCGCGTTTGGGGCGTTACATCGTGATCTGGGTGCTGCTGCTAGCGACGGTGTGGCTCGGCGACAGCTTCATCCGCGGCGTGCTGCTGACCGGCAGCGAGCCGCGCGCGATCACGCCCCGCGGCGACCTGACCGAGCTGGAGCGCAGCACGGTCGAGCTGTTCAGCCGCACCGCGCCCTCGGTGGTCTATATCTTCACCCAGGGCGGCGGCAGTTTCGGCGAGCCGCGCAGCGGCGGTGCCGGCTCCGGCTTCGTGTGGGACGGCGCCGGCCATGTCGTGACCAATTACCACGTGGTCGAGAATGCCGACCAGGTCGCGGTCAAGCTCGACAGCGGCGAGGCGATCGCCGCCTCGGTGGTCGGCGTGGCGCCCAATCTCGACCTCGCGGTGCTCAAACTTGCCAGCAACCGCGCCCCGCTGCAGCCGATCCCGATCGGCAGCTCGGCCGATCTCAAGGTCGGGCAAGCGGCGTTCGCGATCGGCAACCCGTTCGGGCTCAGCCGGACGCTCACCACCGGCGTGATCAGCGCGCTCGGCCGCCATCTGCCCGCCGCCGACGGCCGCGAGATCGCCGGCGTGATCCAGACCGATGCCGCGATCAATCCGGGCAATTCCGGCGGGCCGTTGCTCGATTCGGCCGGGCGGCTGATCGGCATCAACACCGCGATCATTTCCGACACCGGCGGCTCGGCCGGGATCGGCTTCGCGGTGCCGGTGGATCTGGTCAACCGCGCCATCCCCAACCTGATCGCCAAGGGCAAGGTGCCGGTCGCTGGCCTCGGCATCGCGATTGCGCCCGAGGAGGTGGTGGCCCGCCTCGGCGTCTCGGGCGTACTGATCGCCACCGTCCGCCGCGGCTCATCGGCCGAGCGCGCCGGCCTGCGCGGCACCGACCGCGCCCGCCGCCAGCTCGGCGACCTGATCGTCAAGGTCGGCGACCAGCCGGTGGCCTCGCTCAGCGAACTCGCCGCCGAACTGGAACGGGTCGGCATCGGCAACCCCGCCGAGCTCACCATCCTGCGCGACGGCCGCGCCGCCACCGTGACCGTCACGGTCATGGACATTTCTTGATTCTTTTTTTTGGCGGTCGAAGAGCGGGAACCTACGGTTCGGCGCCGTCCCGAGCAGGGCCGGCAATCGCCGCCTCCAGCGCGGCGATGCGCCTCTCATAGCCAGCCCGATAGTGTTCGAACCCGGCCTTTGAATAAACCGCCCAGGCCTGCCGGATGTGGTGCAGGGCTTGTTCAAGCGACGCTTGGTCGCCGGTGCGCTCGCCCAACCGCCAGAGGGCAGTGCCGAGATTGTTCTGGGTCGTTGCCCACTGGAGCGGCACCCGCTCTCGCGTCAGTTCGGTCAGTGCCGCGCGATAGGCCGCGATCGCGTCCTCCAAACGCGCCGTCCCGCTCTCGCGCTCACCCAGCGTCAAAAGCGCATTGCCGAGATTGTTCTGGGTCCGAGCCCAATCGAGCGGCACCCGCTCCCGCGTCCATTCGGTCAGCGCCGCGCGATAGGCCGCGACCGCTTCCTCCAGACCCGCCGTCCCGCTCTCGCGCTCTCCCAGCTTCGCAAGGGCGATGCCGAGGTTGTTCTGGGTCCCGGCCCACTGGAGCGGCACCCGCTCTCGCGTCCATTCGGTCAGTGCCGCGCGATAGGCGACGACCGCCGCCTCCAGACCCGCCGTCCCGCTCTCGCGCTGCCCCAGCGTAGAAAGAGCAGTGCCGAGGTTGTTCTGGGTCGTGGCCCAGTCGAGCGGCACCCGCTCTCGCGTCCGTTCGGTCAGCGCCGCGCGATAGGC
>WGNK01000069.1 GCA_016124535.1 Azospirillum sp. | reverse complement strand
GGCATAGTGTTCCATGTCCGCTCCTCCCATTCGATGTCCGCGCCCGTGCGGGCGCTGTTTCACCCATCGAAATGAAGGCCATATCGGCTGCGTCAAGCTGCCAGCCACCGATGCCCGATTACCCCATCTACATAAGGCCGTACTTTCCACGGCGACTCTCTCTCCACCCCGAGACGCCGCCAAAAATCCCAAGGATTTCCGCAGTTATAGCCCAATAGCTGCGAACTGGCCGGCTGGTCTCCAGACCCGATTTTGCCCTCTCTTGGCCCCCTCTGTCCCGCAACCTTCTGAATCGGATGACAACCCCTGTCACGGAAAATCAGTCAACTTCTCTGCATCGCCCTGAGACGACCGCCCAGCGCGGGCGGGTTCTAGGGCCGGCGGTCGTGGCTGCCCATGACCCGGGCCAGGCGGCGACGCAGCGTTAAAAACATCATCTTGCCCAGGGTGTCGGGCTCGTCGGCGCTTGCCGCCAAGGCTCGGCCGGCATAGATCAGCGCCCGTCGCGCCAGCCGTTCCGGGTCCGGGCAGACCTCGCCGTCGATGCTGTAGATGCCGATGGTGCGGGTCAGGTCGGACAGCGCATCCTGCGGGGTCACGCACATCAACATGCGGGCGCGAAAGATCGGGTCGTCGTAGAGACGGGCGAACATCGTCATGACGGTGACCGGTCCCCCGGAACCCTCGACGCCCAGTTCGAAATCGAGTAGCCGGCTGGCACGAAACTCGACCGCCTCGGACCACCCAGCCGTCGCCATGATCACAGGATTAAACATCACCGTCCCCCAATCTTTGAAAGAGGGCACCGCTGGTAACCACGGATATCGTTCCAAATCCGGGCCTATCAAGGGCATTGACTTGGGCTGCGGCCGGCGGGGCGCGGTCGCGCCGGGCCGTTCAAGCGCTTGTTATTGGCCGGCAGCCCGCGAATCTGCGACACTCTGACGCGCCCAGGGGGGGGGCCGGCCGAATGCAGCCGTCCAGGCGAATAGCTGCCTTGAAAAGCGCATTCCGGAAAACATGCGAGGGAGAGAGACCGATGTCCAATCTGTCCAGGCGGACTCTGCTCGGAACCGCCGCCGCCGCCGCCGGTAGCGGCGCCATCAGTGCTGTGGGTTTGACTACCACCTTGCCGGGAACCGCCGCCGCGGCCATGCCGCCAGCGAGCGGCAGGCAAGTGCCCGGCGTCTATCGCTACAAGATCGGCGCCTTCGAGATTACCGCACTGACCGATGGTGTGTGGCTGCGCAAGATCGACGAGGGCTTCGTGCGCAATGCCAAGTTGGACGAGGTCAAGTCCGCCCTGGCGGCGGCATTCCTGCCGACCGAGGCGGTGCCGATTCCGTTCACCGCAGTGGTGATCAATACCGGTGCCAAGCTGATTATGATCGATACCGGTTTCGGCAACAGCGGCCCGCCCAGCGCCGGACAGATCGCCGCCGGGCTGGCGGCGGCCGGGATCGAACCCGATGCCATCACCAACGTGGTGATCAGCCACTTCCACCCTGACCACATCTCCGGGGTCCGGGCCAAGGATGGCGCGCTGATCTACCCCAATGCCGAGGTCATGGTTCCCGAGCCGGAATGGGCGTTCTGGATGGACGATAACCGAGCAGCGGGCGCGCCGGAGGGCCTCAAGGGCAATTTTGCCAATGCGCGCCGCGTGTTCGGTCCGAACGCCAAGGACGTGACCCGCTTTAAATGGGGCCAGGAAGTGGTCACCGGCATCACCGCGATTGAGGCGCCCGGTCACACCCCGGGCCATACCGCCTTTGCACTGTCATCGGAGAATGACCACCTGCTGGTGCTGTCCGACGTGACCAACGTGCCGTTCCTGTTCGTGCGCAATCCGGACTGGCAGGTCATGTTCGACATGGACGGCGACCAGGCGCAGTCAACCCGCCACCGCCTGCTCGACATGGCCGCGACCGACCGCATGCAGGTCGGCGGCTACCACTTCCCCTTCCCCGCAACCGGCCACATCGCCAAGGACGGGTCCGGCTATCAGCTGGTGCCGGCGATGTGGCAGGCGAACCTGTAGCCGGCACCACCGGCCCCCGCCGCCCGACCGGAATGGCCCCCTCCCTCGAGCGTGAGCGAGGGGGCCTGTTCGCTTGGCCGTCGCCCCGATATGACCGGTTACCGCGAAGGGTCCAGGCCGCTATAGTCGGCCGGTCTCACTGGTTTCGATGCCCCACCGGAGCCTCATGCCCCTGCGCTTCCTGTCCGGATTTCGTGTCGTCGACCTCAGCCAGTTCATCCCCGGCCCCTATGCCGCGCAGATGCTGGCCGACCTCGGCGCCGATGTCATCAAGATCGAGCCGCCCCAGGGCGATCCGATGCGCAATTTCGACCCGCCCGACGACGACGGTCTCGCCTTCTCGTATAAGCTGATCAATGCCGGCAAGCGGGTGCTGCAACTCGACCTCAAGACCGAGGACGGCCTGGCCTGCGCCGAGCAGTTGCTGGCCGCTGCCGACGTGTTGGTCGAGAGCTTTCGGCCCGGCACCCTGGAGCGGCTCGGACTCGGCCGAGGACGGCTGATGGAACTGAACCCGCGGCTGGTCCATGTCGCGATCTCCGGCTGGGGCCAGACCGGCCCCTATCGCCTGCGGGCCGGCCACGACCTCGCCTATATGGCGGTCGGCGGCGGCCTCGCCGGCTCCGGCACGCCCGAGGCTCCGGTCATGACCTGCCCGCCGCTCGCCGACCATGCCGGCGCCACCATGGCGGTGGTTGCGGTGCTGGCGGCGCTGATCGAACGCATCAGCAGCGGTCGCGGCGCCTATCTCGACGTCAGCCTGATGGAAAGCGCCCTGGCGTGGCAGGCGATCCCGATGACCCTGGCGGCGCGCGGCACCCCGCCCGAACGCGGCGGCCACATGCTGACCGGGGCCGCCGCCTGGTATCAGATCTACCGCACCGCCGACGGTCGTTTCGTCGTGCTCGCGGCGCTGGAAGCCAAATTCTGGAGCGCCTTCTGCACCGCGGTCGGCCGTCCCGACTGGATTGCCCGCCAGCACGAGCCAATGCCCCAGACCGCGCTGATCGGCGAACTCTCGACGCTGTTCGCCACCCGCTCGCTCCGCCACTGGCAGGGGCTGCTGGATGGGGTCGATTGTTGCTTCGAGGCGGTGGTCGAAGCCGGCGAACTGGCCGACCATCCCCAGGTGGCGGCGCGCGGCCAGGTCCTGCGGCGACCGAATTCCGCCCCCTTGGTCGAGGCGCTGCTCGGGCTGCGCCACGACGACGGCCCGCCGCCAAGCCGCAAGCCGCTGAGAGAGGGCAATGTCCAGGCCGTACTCGCCGAGTGGCAGTGAGCCCGACGGCGGTGATCCGGCCCGATCCGAGGCGCCGCAGCCTGCAGGGCCTCAGTCCGGCGCGCTTCCGTTGAGCGGCTGGCCGACCTCGAGTGCGAAGCCGCGCAGGAACGCCGCTCCATCGACCGCAGCGCGGCCGGCACGTTGCACCCGGGCCAGGCGTAAGGCACCCTCGCCGCAGGCCACCGTCAGGTCGTCGGCCAGCAACAGGCCGGGCGCCGCCGGCGCGGCCCCCCCGGGGGCTTCGCTCAAGGCGGTCGCGAGCAACTTGATCCGCTCACCCCGGCATTCGAACCATACCCCCGGCCACGGCGTCAGCGCCCGCGCCCGCCGCTCCAACTCCACCGCGCTCAGAGCCCAATCGAGCCGCCCGAGTTCGCGGTCGAGCTTGGCGGCATAGGTGACGCCCTCGCAGGGCTGGGCCGTCGCGGCGAGCGAACCGTCGTCGACCGCCTCCAGCGCCGCCGGCATCAGGCGGGCGCCCAGCGCCGCCAGACGGTCATGGAGCACGGTGGCGGTTGCACCGGGCTCGATCGGGACGGCTTCGCGCAGCAACATCGGGCCGGTATCCAGCCCCTCGTCCATCTGCATGATGGTGATGCCGGTTTCGCTGTCGCCCGCCAGGATCGCCCGATGGATCGGCGCGGCACCGCGCCAGCGCGGCAGCAGCGAGGCATGGACATTGAAGCAGCCGAGCCGCGGTGCGGCGAGGATCGGCCCCGGCAGGATCAGGCCATAGGCGGCGACCACCGCGGCGTCCAGTCGCAACGCGGCGAACTCGGCCTGCGCTTCGGCGCCGCGCAGCGACCTCGGCGTCCGGACCGGCAGGCCGCGGGCCTCGGCGGTGCGCTGGACCGGCGACTTCTGGAGGCGATGGCCGCGCCCGGCCGGCCGCGGCGGCTGGCAGTAGACACAGGCGATCCGGTGGCCGGCGGCCATCAGCGCCTCCAGAGTCGGAACCGCGAAGTCGGGGGTGCCCATGAAGGCCAGGCGAAGAGGCGGCAAGACAAATTCTCCGGTTCAGGCGTAGACGCCCTGCCGCTTCGCTTTTTGCAGCTTACGCAGGATCATGTTGCGCTTGAGCAGCGAGACATGGTCGACAAACAAAATGCCGTCGAGGTGGTCGATCTCGTGCTGCAGGCAGATCGACAGCAGGCCATCCGCCGCCATCTCCCGGCAGACGCCGTCGCGATCAAGGTAGCGGATGCGCACCCAGCTCGGGCGGATCACATCGGCATAGTGGTCGGGCAAGGACAGGCAGCCCTCGCTGCCGGGAACCAGGTCCGGCGATGCCTCGACGACCTCCGGATTGGCGAGCCAAATCGGCTGGCGCGGCTCCCCCTTCTCCGCGACATCGGCAACGATCACCCGTTCCCGGACATCGACCTGGGGCGCGGCCAACCCGATGCCCTTGTTGGCATACATCGTCTCCAGCATGTCGTCCATCAGGCGGACGATGCGTCGGTCTACCTCGACCACCGGCTTGGCCTTCAACTTCAGCCGCGGGTCGGGTGCAATCAGGATCGGAAGGATCGTCATGGCGGGGCGGAATAAACGAAAAATTCAGCGGTTCATGCCAATATGATGGGGTCGCGTCGGCGTCAAGCAAGCTCTGCGCGATCAATCATGGCAAGCGACGGCCATAACCGTCGCCGAGGAAGCGGTTATCTGCGAACGCTTCCGGAGATTTCACGGCGATCGGGCTTTGACCGTCACCCGGCAGAGGCTATATCTAGGGAACGGAGTTTGTCTGCGGCGTCGATACCCTGTCGATGCGTCCCCGCCCTGTCCCTCTCGGTGTTGCCGGCACGGGGGGACGGGAGGAGGCGCCGGAACGCCGTTCCCGCAGCTCTGCCGTTTTGAAGCGATAAACGGATCTCGAGGAGATGACGATGCGCAAAGTCCATGCGTTGATGTTCGCTTGTGCTGCCGGCTTCACGTTCGCCGCCAGTGAAGTGCCCAAGGCTGCCGCCGAGCAGGCGGTGATGATGGGCAAGGATGCTTCGGAATGCCAGATCGCCGCCAGCCTCGGCGTGGCCAAGCCGGGCTGCCCGGCGCTGGCGCCCAAACGGCCGGGCACCCGCGGGCTGGCGATCGGCAATATCGACCAGATGCCGGCACCGCCGCCGGCTGCAGCACCGCGGCCCGCCGCGGCGCCGACCGGGGCGATCCCGACCGCGGCGCCGATGACCGCGACCGCCGCCCCGCCGCCGGCCATGACGCCGGCACATTCGGAGTATAAGGCGGCCTTCCAGATCAACTTCGACTTCGGCCGGGCCAGCCTGACCTCCGACGCCCGGCGGATTCTCGACCGTGTCGGCAGTGTCATCAAGGATTCCGGCTCGGTCCGGTTCCGCATCGCCGGCCATACCGACAGCGTCGGATCGGCCGATCGCAACCTGGTGCTGTCCCAGGAGCGGGCCGCCTCGGTGGTCGAGTATCTGACCAGCCGTTTCGGGATCACCCCGTCCCGGCTCGAGGCGATCGGCATGGGCGAGAACGAGCCGATCAATCCGGCCAATCCGGCCGCCGGCGAAAACCGTCGGGTCGAGATTACCAATCTCGGCGGCTGATCCCCGACAATGCCGGAGCGATCCTTCTGACAGGAGCCGGCCGGCAGCAGCAGACGAAGCGGGACCCCAGGGTCCCGCTTCTTTTTTCAGCCGTCACCGACGATCACGCGGCCCGGCCGGTTCTGCGAAACACGCCGACCAGTTCGATGTGGGGCGACCACAGGAACTGATCGACCGGCACCACACCGGTCAGGGCATAGCCGCCGCTGGCCAGCGTTCTGGCGTCGCGGGCAAAACTGGCCGGGCTGCACGATACCCCGACCACCACCGGAACCCCTGAGCCAGCCAGTTCCGTGGCTTGAGCCGCGGCACCGGCGCGCGGCGGGTCGAAGACCACGGCGTCGAAGGCGGCCAGTTCGACCGCCCCCAGGGGATCGCGGAACAGATTGCGGCAAACGCCGGTGATGTCGCTGCGCCCGCGCGCGGCGGCGGCGAGTGCCGCCACGGCGTCGCCCTCGGCGTCGACTGCGAGAATTCTGGCGCCGCCCTGCTCCGCCATCGGGAAGCAGAAGGTGCCGAGGCCGGCGAACAGATCGGCGATGCGCGCCGCGCCGCCGACCGCGTCCAGCACCGCCGCGACCAGCGCCGCCTCGCCGCCCCGGCTCGCCTGCAGAAACGCCCCCGGCGGCGGCATCACAGCGGTTTCGCCGAACCGGACCAGGGCCGGCCGGCGCCAGGCGATCGGCTCGATCGCGGCCAGCCCGTGGGGACGCCAGGACAGTCGCGCCAGATCGGCCGCCTCGGCGAATTCGGCCAGACCCTCGCGCATGACCAGGTCCAGGGCCGGCGGCCCGACCAGCAGAAGATCGATCCCGCCGTCGAGCACGGTCGCCACGGCATCCAAGGCCAAGTCGCCGCCCGGCAGTCGCGCGAGAAACCGGCGCAGCAGCGGCACCAGGGCAAACAACGCCGGTGCCAGCACCGGGCATTCGGCGAGATCGACCAGGTCGTGGCTGGCCCGACGGTTGAACCCGACGGTCACCCGCCGGCCGCGCCGCCAGGCGGCAAAACCGGCACGGCGGCGCTCGCCCACCCCGGTCCTGGCCAAGGGCGCCAGCGGGACATCGTCGAAGCCGGCGCGCGCCAGGGCCTGGCCGATCCGCCCGCACTTCCAGGCGGCATAGTCGGCATCGGCCAGATGCTGCAGCGCACAACCGCCACAGCTGCCAAAATGCCGGCAGGCCGGCTGGGCACGCCCGGCCCCGGCCTCGAGCAACGCGACCATGCTGGCCGCCCGCCCGTCGCCGCGCCGCGCCTCCAGAGTCGCGCGGACCCGGTCGCCGGGAACCGTGAACGGCACGAACACCGGCTGGCCACCGTGCCGGGCAATACCGTCCCCGCCGCCGCCAATCTCTTCGATGGTCAGTTCGACCGCCGTCCCGCTGGCTCGACGGTTCATAGTCTCATCATTGTGCATGTGCGAATTAGCAGGTGACAATCCGCCCGATTCTGCCTAGGATTTTTATTGCAATGCAATATAGGAGTGGTCCATGGCAACCCCGGAAGGTCCGATCACCATTCGCCTGCCTCGCCCGCCGGCCCAGCGCCCGCGCGATCGCGACGGACTTGAGCCGCGCGACAATCCGGAACTGGTCCGCGCCAAGGCGAATGCCCCGCTGAACCGCAACCTGAACGAACTGGATCGGTCCAGCGCCAAGGAATAGGCCGGGCAAGACCCGGGGCAAAACCGCTGCCCTCGATCAGGAGACCCGGACGATGCCCATCATCCCGGTCTCCTGATGCTCCAGAATGTGGCAGTGGAACATCCAGTCGCCCGGATTGTCGGCGACAAAAGCAATCTCTGCAGTTTCCTCCGCGTCGAGCAATACCGTATCGCGCCACGGTGCCGGCTGAACCGGTTTGCCGTTTCGGCTCAAGACCCGAAACGCGAAGCCGTGGAGATGGATCGGGTGCGGCCAGTGGGTCTGATTTTCCAGCGCCAGCACCAGAGTTTGCCCCCGCGGCACGGTAACCAGCGGAACGTCATGGGCCTTCATCAAGGCGCGGTCGTTGAACGCCCAGAATTGAGCACCCTTTCGGGCGCCGCCGCGTTCCATCATCCGGTGATCTCTCAAGGCCCCCATCAGCGCCTCCGGCAGTCGACCCATCGCGCCACCGCTCAGGACCACAGAGGCCTTGACCGAATTGCCCAGGTCCGGTTCGGGCAGCGGGTTTGCAACCAGAGCAACCGGCACATCGGGCGGTGACGGACGCAGCGGCGTGTCGTCGGAATAGGCCAGCGCCGCAACCGCATAGGGCCGGGACGGGCGGGCACCGTCCAGCACTTCGAACGCCTCGCCCGGATTGCCGGTCATATCGACGATCAGATCGACGCGCTCGGCCGGAGCCAGCACCACGACCCCGGCATCGGGGCGGCGGGGGGCGGTCGGCTGGCCGTCGAGCGCCACCACCCAGGGTTGGTGTCCGGGGAAGGCCAGGACAAAGATCCGGGCCGACGCCGCGTTGATCAGGCGCAGGCGCAGCCGCTCCCCGGCCCGGACCGGGACCACCGGCGCGACCTTGCCATTGAGCGTGACGAGATTGCCGTAGCGGCCGGCATGCAGCGCGTCCATCGGCGCGTCGAAATCCTCGCTGACCGCACCCTCCTGCGTCAGCCGCCAATCGGCCAGAAGCCAGACCAGGTCGCGGTCGACCGGCACCGGCGCGCGCTCCTCGACGATCAGGGCGCCGGCCAGGCCCCGCCCGAGTTGCTCGCTGGTTTGAAAATGCGGGTGGTACCAGTAGGTACCGGCATCCGGCGGGGTGAATTCATAGACGAAGCGGCCACCCGGCGGTACCGCCGCCTGGGTGACATCCGGCACGCCATCCATGGCATTGGGCAGCCGGATGCCGTGGCAGTGCACGGTGGTCGGCTCGGGCAGCCGGTTGACCAGTTCGAACCGGGCCGGCTCGCCCTGGCGGAACCGCAGTGTCGGTCCCGGCACCGTCGCGTTGTAGGCCCACATTGCGGTTTCCGGCTTGCCCGGTCCCTGCAGCGGCAGCCGCACCGGCTGCGCGGTCAGGCGCTGTAGCCCCAGGGCGGACCCGGCGTGGTCCGAGTCGGCTGCCAGAGCCGGCCAGGAGCAGATCGCGCTCCCGGCGAACCCGGCAACCGCAGCAAGCACCTCGCGTCGGCTCGCCCCCCGGCTTTCCCGTGTTCCCATGACCACCCTCCGTTGCGTTCACGCAGATTAGCGGGCATTCCAAGGCTGTGCCATGCTTGCCAGAGCAGGATCAGAAATCCGATGACCGCGGCAAATTTCGACTGCCCGCCGCGGCCGAAATGCTATAGCTGGGCTTCCGCTTGACCCTTTCATGCCAGGACGCTTGCCATGCCCAGCGACGACCCCTCCCTCCCCGCCGATGCCATGTTCGAGAAGGCCCTGGACATCGCCGAGAAGCATTTGCAAAAGGCGATGACTGACGGTGGCAGCCTCGGCCCCTATGTTGCCGTCGCGATGATCGAAGCCGCGGTCAACGCCGCGGTCGAAGAGACCAGCCATGAAGACGTGGTCGACATGCTGCGCGATCTGGCCGCCCAGATCGAGGCCGATGCGGAACACGAAGACGACGACGACTGAGTCAACGAGTCACCGTATCGTTGGGCCAACAGAAGGGGGTATCAATTGGGATTGATGCCCTTCAGCGCATAGCGGCCATCGCGTAATTCGCCGAACAGGAAGGGCACGCCTGGGTGGTCGATCGGCAATCCGCTGTCATCGACCCTCAGGTTCTGCTCCGAGACATAGGCGATATAGGAACCCTGGGCATTCTCAGCCAGGAGATGGTAGAAGGGCTGATCCTTGTGCGGACGGACCTCTTCGGGAATCGCCAGCCACCACTCCTCGGAATTATCAAAGGTCGGGTCGACGTCGAAGATGACACCGCGAAATGGATAGACGCGGTGCTGCACGACCTCCCCGATGCCGAACTTCGCTAGTCGCTGCCGAGCCAAGTTCTGGTACTCCGTTGGCCGCCGCCGTGGGCTGTCGCCCCTGTCGGCCGGTCCCAATGACATGGTTGCTACCGCCACACCCGGCAACTCTTATAAGACGCCCACCGCGATCTTTCACCCCGGCCCGTGCTACCGCTGGCGCATAGCAGGCCCGGACTGACTCCCCCGGGACTCACGCCGACAGGCCGCCGTGCGTCCGGGCCACCGCGACGGTACTGCGTCCGCCGCCACAAGGCGTTACCCGGACCTGGGTGCCGATGCGCTCGACCAGGGCGGGAATGTGGCTGATCACGCCGACCCGCCGCCCGCCCGCCTGCAACGCCTCCAGACAGGACAGGGCGATGTCCAGGCTGTCGGGGTCAAGGGCGCCGAACCCCTCATCGATGAACAGGGTGCCGAAGCGGATGCGCCCACCCGCCATCGCCGACAGACCGAGCGCCAGCGCCAGCGACACCAGGAAGGTCTCGCCGCCCGACAGGCTGTGAACGCCGCGCACGTCGTTGGCCATCTCGAGATCGACCACCTGCAACTCGAGATCAGAGTTCTGCACGCGTTGCAGCCGATAGCGCCGGGCCAGCTCGGTCAACTGGCGGTTGGCGTGGCCGAGCAACAGATCCAGGCTGAGGCTCTGGGCGAAGTTGCGAAACTTCTTGCCGTCGGCCGAACCGATCAGATCGTTGACGATCGCCCAGCGCGCGCTGTCCTGACGTTGGACCGCCAGGGCCTCTCGGAGGGCTGCCCCCTGAGTCCGCTTGTCGTCGTCGGCGCGCAGCCGGGCCTGGTGCCCGACCAGCACCACGCGCGCCGCCTCGACCGCTGCCGCGGCCACCTCCAGCGCGGCCGCGGCGGTCGCCGCGTCGTGCTCCGGTTCGCCGGCGGCGCGATGCCGGAGCACCATCTCCCGGCGTTCCCCGGCCCGCACCGCGGCGTCGCCCGCGGCACGATCCAGCCGTGCGAGGGAGTCCTGCTCGCGGTCCAGCCAAGCCTGGTCGTGCCCGAGGCGGCGACGCAGTTCGTCGCGATCGAGCCGACGCGACTCCAATTCGCAGGCCAGCGCCGTCCGCGCCTCGTCTGCGGCGGCCCGGCGTTCGGCTGCGGCCTCGGCTCGGAGCGAGACATCGCGCGCCGCCGCCGCCAGCCGGCTCTCCGCCAGTTGCTGCGCCGTCGTCGCGCGCAGGCGGGCACGACCGGCGACCTCCAGCCGCGCGGCCAGCTCCTGCCGGACCAAGCCGACCGCGCGCCCGTCCAGCACCCCGGCCCGCTGTTCGGCGAGCTGGGCCAATGCCGCCGCCAGCTCCGCGGCACGGCGTCCGGCTGCCGCCTCGGTCTCGGCGGCGCCCTCCGCCATGGCCACGGCCTGACGGCGATTGGCCACCAGTTCGTCACGCTCGGCGCGCGAGCGGGCGGCGGTGTGCTCCCGCTCTTGCCAGGCGGTGACACGCACCGCCAACCCGGCCCGAAACCTCGCGGTATCGCCGGCCAGGTCATCGCGCCAATTCGCCAGCCCGGCCAGGGGAGCGGCGAGCGCCTCGAATACCTGGTCGCAGTCGCGCTCGGCGCGGGCGCTTGCCGCCTCCGCCAGCGCCCGCTCCGCGCCCAGGCGGTCGAGGCGCTCGGTCAGACCGGCCAGTGCTGCCGCGGCGGCATTCGCCGCCTCCACCGCCTGGTGGCGGGCCTCGGCCGCGGCGTCGAGACCGGCATTCCACGCGATCGCCGCCGCCTGGTCGGAGAGAACCGCTGCCACCGCGGATTCCGCCTCGGCGAGCCCCGCGTCCAGACCCAGCCGCGCCGCTGGATCGCAGGGGTCACCGGGCAGATCCGGGACGGCCACCGCGGCCGCGCACCATTGCCGGGTCGACCGGGCGACCGCGCTGGCGGCCTCGCTCCCGCGGGCCTCCGCTTCCAGCCGGCGGCTGGCCGCTTCCCGTGCCGCGGTTTCGTGGCCCGCGAGTGCCGAAATCTGAGCCTGCTGATCCCGACGCAGCGTCGCCACCCGGGCCGCCTGCCGATCGCCGAGTTGATCCAGCACCGCCCCGGCACCGTGGTCCGCCCACGGATGCTCGGCACCGCCACAGACCGGACAAGCCTGGCCGGGCTCCAACCGCGCCCGCAGGGATTCGACATCCTGCCGGCGCGCCAGTTCGACCCGCCTCAGCGCGTCCTCGGCTTCGCCGAGCGCCGCCGCGGTCCGCTCTGCGGCGTCACGCGCGACGGCGGCGGCGGCATCTTCGCGGCGGTGGCGATCCCCGTGCTCGGCGCCGTCACGCGCGGCGGCGGCGGCGGCGGCGCCGGCTCGCAGCGCCTCCTCCACGAGTGCCGTCAAGCTCTGCAGCGCCGTGCGCCGGGCTTCCAAGCCCTGGCGCCGCTCGGCCAGCTCGGCCAGGGTCGGCCGGGCTTCCGCCTTCAAGGCGCGCAGTCGTTCGGCGGCGGTCTCGAGCGCGTCCCGCGCCTCGCTGCGCCCCCGCTCCAGGGCGGGCCGCCGCTCGGCCAGCCGCGCGCGCTCGGCGTCCAGCGTCGCCAGCGCGATACCGGCATCCGCCAGCGCGCGCGTCGCCTCCTCATGGCGCTCCAGCAGGCTGTCCCAACGTCGCCATTGTTCGACCACCGGGGCCAGGGCGGCATTTTCGGCGAGCCAGGCGGCATGCCCGGCGAGCCCGTCGTCGAGCGCCACCAGGGCGGCATCGAGACGCTGGCGGCCCGCCTCAAGATCACGGCAGACGGCGCTCGAGCGCTGGTGTTCTGCCGCCGCCTTGGTGTGTTCATCGCCAAGCGCAGCCAATCGGCTGTCGAGATCGGCGGCGCGCGCCAGATCGGGCGCGGCGACCGCCTGCGCGGCGGCCGCCTGATCATGGGCGGCGGCGGCGGTCCGAGCTTCGTCAGCCCGCGCCGCCACCGCTTCGGCAGCCAGCTGCGAGGCGCCGCGCGCCTCGGTCTGGGCCGCCTCGGCGCGGCTCAGTTCGGCTTCCGTGCGATCCTGGTCGGCCAGCAACCGGCGCAGCGGCTGAACCGTGACGCAAGCTGCAAGTTCGGCGCGCCGCGGCGCCGCACCAGCCACCGCGGCGGCGGCCTGATCGTACAGATGATCGGCCGCAGCGGCCTCGCCGACCAGGACGTCGAGGCGACGATACCACTCGACCTGCCGCCGCGCCGTCTCGCGCTCGGCCTCGCCGCGGGCGATCGTCTGCTCGGCCTGCACAACATCGGCGACGGCGGCCTCACGCGCCGCCGCGGTCATCGGCTCCACTGCCGCCAGCTGATTTTCCAGCGTCTCCAGGCCAAGCCGCGCCTCCTTGGCGCGATCGAACGCCTTGACCGAAATCCGGGAGTAGATTTCGGTGCCGGTAATCAGCTCCAGGATTGCCGAGCGCTCTGCTGGCGGCGCCTTGAGAAAATTGGCGAAATCGCCCTGGGCCAACAGCACCGAGCGGCGGAATTGTTTCGCCGTGACGCCAAGCCGGCGTTCGGTTTCGGCCAGAACCTCGGTCTTACCGGCGGCGATCAGGTCGCCGTCGCCCCGGCGCAGCGTCATCTCGGTCTTTTGCAGCTTGCCGCCGGCGCGGTCGCGCGCCCGGCGAATTTCCCAGCGGGCGCGATAGGTCTGGCCGTCGCCCCCCTCGAAATCGACCTCGGCATAGCCGGAGACCGCACCGCGGCGCAGGATCGAACGCACGTCGTTGGCGGCGACCCGGCTCTCATCGGGCTCGTCGTCGCGGCCCAGCCGTGCCGCCCGGCCGGTGGGCAGCCGGGGCATCTCGTCGAACAGCGCCAGGCACAAGGCATCGAGCAGGGTGCTCTTGCCGGCACCGGTGGGGCCGGTGATCGCGAACACCCCGGCATGGCCGAGCGGCGGCCCGGCGAAATCGACCACGAAGGGCTCGGCCAGGCTGGCCAGATTGGCGCCGCGGATCGCCAGAATGTTCAAGGGGCCTCCTCCTCGACCGCCTGGACCACGTCCAGGAACGCCTCGATCACCGCAGACTCGGGCTCGCCGTCGTGGGACCGGCTCCAGCGGCGGCGAAACACCTCCTCGGGCGTCAACTGCGCCAGGTCCGGCTGGCTCACCGCGTCGGCCAGCGCCTGACCGGAGCCGCCACCCGACACCGCCAGACCGACCAGGCGGACCGCCTTGCCGACCAGTGCCGCGTCGCAATCGCCCCGCAACGACGGCATCGGCTGGTCGAGCCGGATCGAGAGTTCCAGATAGGGCCAGTCCAGCGGGTCCGAACCCGCGGCGGCAGCCGGCAGCCGGTCGATCGCCGCCAGCGCCGCCGCAGCAGCGCCCGGCGTGCCGCCGTCCGGCAGCCTCAGGATGTCCACGAAGCGCGGCACCGGGATCGGGGTGATCGCAACAGCCAGATCGCGGTCGAATTCGACGGATACTACCTGGTGAGGATACCTGACTTCGTCCACCGCCAGCGGGATCGGCGAACCGCTGTAGCGGAGATTTTCCCGCCCCGCGACCCGCTGGGCCCGGTGAAGATGGCCGAGGGCGACATAGGAGAGTTCGTCGGGAAAAATCTCCGCTGGCAGGGCATGGAGATTTCCGCCAAGGATCCGGCGTTCGCTCAGGTCGGAGATCTGGCCGCCGGTCATGTAGCAGTGGCCGGTCGCGATCAGCGCCTGCCCGGCCTCGCGGCGAACCGCCGCGGCTGCCACCGCCGCGGCGTAGAGACGGCGGACGCCCTCGATCAGCGGATCGGGCTCGGACACGAGTTCACCGTCGGCGTCGGCGGCGGGCGGCAGATCGGCCGGTCGCAGATAGGGCATCGCGATGCACCACGCGGCCACCCGGCCCGCGGCATCGTGCAGCGGGATCAGCAGGCGTTCGGCATCCAGCCCGCGGGCGCGGTCCCAGGCGACGCCACCGACCACCCGCACCGCCATCTCGTCGAGCAGCGGCGACGGTGCTTCCAGCCGGCCGCCGCTGTCATGGTTGCCAGCGATCACCACCACATCCAATCCCGGCCGCCGCGCCTTGGCCCGGGCCAGGAAGTTGAAGAACAGGCGTTGCGCCGGGATCGGCGGATTCTGGCCGTCGAACACGTCACCGGCGATGATCAGGGCATCGGCGTCCTCGCCGTCCAGGCGGTCGAGCAGCCAGTCGAGGAACCTGCGGTGCTCGCGGTCCCGCGACCATCCGTGGAAGTTTTGCCCAAGATGCCAATCGGCTGTGTGCAGGAGACGCATGGCCCCAAGATATAGCGGTATACCAGCCGGTCGGTCCAGCAGCTTCAGCCGCCGGCCAAAGCCGCCGCCCGGACCAGATCGTCCTCGGTATTGACGTTGAAGAACGGGTCGAGCGGCTGGCAAGCAAAGTCGACGGTGACCAGCCGGTACCGCGCCGCCCAGACCCCGACCTTGCGCACGCCCTCCCCGACCACGGCCCGGCGCAGCGCGTCGGCCCGAGCCACCGGCCATAGCCCGATGACCGGATGCGTCCGGCCGGCGCTGGCGGCACAAGCGAGTTCAGCCGCGGCCGCCGTCCTGTGGCGGTCAAGCCGGTCGACGAGGTCCCACGGCAGAAACGGCGTATCGCCCGGCACGGTGAGAATATCCGGGCTTTCGGGGGCGTGCCGGCGCGCCCACTCCAGGCCGGCGAGCACCCCCGCCAAGGGACCGGGAAAACCAGCGATGCCGTCGGCGACCACCGGCAGGCCAAAGCCGGCAAAGCGTGCCGGGTCACCATTGGCGTTGATCGCCACGGCGCCGACTTGCGGCGCGATGCGGTCGAGGATGTGGGCCAGCAACGGCCGTCCGGCCAGCGGCAACAGCGATTTGTCGCGGCCGCCCAGACGGGTGGCCAGGCCGCCGGCCAGCACCACCGCCACCGGCTGGACGGTCATGGCCGGGTCCGGCGGCCCGCGGGATAGTGCGCTTGCTCACCCATGCGCCGATCATGACCCGCTCGGGCCGCCGAGGGCAAGGCCCGGCGGCACCGGCATCGAAATCCGTTGCAGCGGCGGCTCCGGCAGCCAATCTGACCATCGTGGGGCGATCGCCCCGCAGGTTCATCCCTGGCCCCGCTCCGGACCGGAACAAAGGAACTCCGTCGATGACGCGCGCGCGCAAGCCGTTCGGCCGCTGCCGGAGCTGGGCCATGATCGCCCTCGTCGGGCTGTCGGCCTGTGCCAATCCACGCGCCGACGATGCCCTGTTCGCCCAGCAGGTCCTGATCGGCATGGCGAAACCGACCCTGCTGTCCTGCGCCGGGGTGCCCAACCGCGCGACCAGCATCGACAATCGTGATTATTATACTTTTGTTGCAATTCGCCAGGTCTCGACGCCGGCGGCCACTGCCGGACCGTACCGTTGGGGCGACCGCGGTCCGATCTGGCCGGGCTACGGCTTCCCCTTTTTTCAGCACGACGACTTTTACTACGACAGCCGGGTCGAGCAACTGCGCTGCGAGGCGACGGTCACGCTCCACAACGGCGTGGTCGAGCAATTGGTCTACCGCAGCGGCAGCGATCTCGGCGCCTGCTACGACATCGTCGCCGCCTGCCTGGCCACGATCCCCGGACGGGTCGGTGCCGCCCCGGCGGCGACCCGGTGAACGCCCGCGGCGCGGGCGGCAGAGCGGCCGAGGGAGCCGGCTGCATGCCTCCCAGACCCGACAATCGCTTGATCACAAACCCTAACCGTCTCATATTGCTGAAGATCGAAAGGCTGTCCGGAACCCGGTGCGGGACGGACCAAAAAAAATGCCTCGGGGGGAGGGCACCATGGATCTGACCGGCGAATACCGGATTCCAGCCGCGCGCGAGCGCGTCTGGGCGGCACTCAACGATCCCGACATCCTGCGCCAATGTATCCCTGGCTGCGAGTCGCTGGATCAGAAGGCTGGCGGCGAGGAATTCACCGCCGCGGTGATGGCCAAGGTCGGCCCGGTCAAGGCCCGGTTCACCGGCAAGGTCAAGCTGTCGGAGATCGACCCGCCCAACGGCTACACGATATCCGGCGAAGGCAGCGGCGGCGTTGCCGGCTTCGCCAAGGGCGGTGCCAAGGTCGGCCTGCAGGACGATGGCGGCGCCACGGTACTCAGCTATACCGCGCATGCCCAGGTCGGTGGCAAGCTGGCTCAGATCGGCTCGCGCCTGATCGATGCCACTGCCCGCAAGATGGCCGACGAATTCTTCGGCAAGTTTTCCGAGCTGCTGGGCGGTTCCGGCAAGGCCGAACCCGCCGTGGAAGCGCCCGAACCGACGCCGGCCGCCGCGGAAGCGCCGCGTTCGCCGGTGCCGGGGCTGAAACTGTCGAGCGGTTTCTGGCTGGGCGCGGCAATCGGCGCGATGGTCGGTATTCTGGCCTATTGGCTGCTCGGCTGAGTTTTCGCACTCCGTTACCCAACGATAAAACGTCTCAGGGAGGGATCGAGGCATGGCGAGGACGATCACGCTTACCGTCAATGGCGCCAAGGTGACGCGGGAGGTCGAGTCGCGCACCCTGCTGGTGCAATTCCTGCGCGAGCACCTTGAGTTGACCGGAACCCATATCGGCTGCGACACCAGCCAGTGCGGCGCCTGCGTCGTCCATGTCGATGGCCGCTCGGTCAAATCCTGCACCATGCTGGCGGTCCAGGCCGACGGGGCGGCGGTGACCACGATCGAGGGGCTGGCGGCGGCCGACGGCACGCTCCACCCGATGCAGGCGGCGTTTCGCGAGCACCACGGGTTGCAATGCGGCTTCTGCACCCCCGGCATGGTGATGAGTGCGATCGACCTGGCGCAGACCCACCCCACCCTGACCGAGACCGCGGTCCGCGAGGGCCTGGAAGGCAATATCTGCCGCTGCACCGGCTACCATAACATCGTCAAGGCGGTGCTCGCAGGTGCCGAGGCGATGGCCGGCCGAGCCGAAGCGGCGGAATAAACGCCAGCGCTCTCCCCACCGGGGCGAGGGGCTGAAAAGAACAAAAGCGGGGAGGAAACAGACCATGGCTCATCCCGACGGCATCGGCGCCCGCGTGCGCCGCCGCGAAGACCTGCGCTTCCTGACCGGGCGCGGCACCTATACCGACGACATCAACCGGCCGGGCCAGGTCCATGCCTGGATCCTGCGCTCGCCCTATGCCCATGCCCGGATCACCGCGATCGACACGACGGCGGCGGCGGCGGCCCCCGGCGTGCTGGCGATCTTCACCGGTGCCGATCTGGCCGCCGACAAGGTCAACGGCCTGCCCTGCGGCTGGCTGATCCACTCCAAGGACGGCTCGCCGATGAAGGAGCCGCCGCACCCGGCGCTGGCCCAGGGCAAGGTCCGCCATGTCGGCGACCAGGTCGCGGTGGTGATTGCCGAAACCCGCTCCCAGGCGCGCGACGCCGCCGAGCTGATCACCGTCGACTACGACGACCTGCCGGCGGTGGTATCGAGCGTCGCGGCGCTGAAACCCGATGCGCCGCTGCTCCACGACGAGGCGCCGGGTAATCTGTGTTACGACTGGCATCTGGGTGACCTGGCGGCGACCGAAGCGGCGTTCGCGCACGCCGCCCATGTCGTCACGCTCGACGTCGTCAACAACCGGCTGGTGCCCAACGCCATGGAGCCGCGCGCGGCGATCGGCGAATACGACCGTACCGGCGGCGACTACACGCTCTACACCACCTCGCAGAACCCCCACGTCATCCGCCTGCTGATGGGGGCCTTCGTTCTGGGCATTCCCGAACACAAGCTGCGGGTCGTGGCACCCGATGTCGGCGGCGGTTTCGGCTCTAAAATCTACCACTATGCCGAAGAGGCGATCGTCACCTGGGCGGCAAAGAAGGTCGGCCGGCCGATCAAATGGACCGCCGAGCGTTCCGAGAGTTTTCTGTCCGACGCCCATGGCCGCGACCACGTCACCCATGCCGAACTGGCACTCGATGCCAATGGCAAGTTCTTGGGCCTCAAGGTCAGCACGGTGGCTAATCTTGGCGCCTATCTGTCGACCTTCTCGACCTCGATCCCGACCTATCTCTATGCCACCCTGCTCGCCGGCCAATACACCACGCCGGCGATCTATGCCGAGGTCAAAGCGGTGTTCACCAACACCGTGCCGGTCGACGCCTATCGCGGCGCCGGGCGGCCGGAGGCCTGCTACCTGATCGAGCGTCTGGTCGATGTCGCCGCGCGCGAAATCGGCATCGACAAGGTCGAGCTTCGCCGGCGCAACCTGATCCCGGCCAGTGCGATGCCCTACCAGACCCCGGTCGCGCTGCAATACGACAGCGGCGACTACGTGCGGAATCTGGATCTGGCGCTGCCGCTGATCGACTATGCCGGCTTCCCGGCGCGCAAGGCCGAGGCGGCGGCGCGGGGCAAATTGCGCGGGATCGGCTTTGCCACCTATATCGAGGCCTGCGGGATTGCACCCAGCAATGTCGCCGGTGCGCTCGGTGCCCGCGCCGGCCTTTATGAATCGGCCGAGGTGCGTTTCCACCCGACCGGCTCGGTCACTTTGTTCACCGGTTCGCACAGCCACGGCCAGAGCCACGAGACCACCTTCGCCCAGCTGGTCGCGGAACGCTTCGGCATTCCGATCGACAACGTCGAGATCGTCCACGGCGATACCGCCAAGGTACCGTTCGGCATGGGGACTTATGGTTCGCGCTCGCTGGCGGTCGGCGGCTCGGCGATCGTCAAGGCGATGGATAAGGTCGAGGCCAAGGCGAAGAAGATCGCCGCCCACATGCTCGAAGCCGCGGCCAGCGACATCGAAGTGAAGGAGGGCAAATTCACCGTCGCCGGCACCGACAAGAGCCTGTCGATCGCCGAGATCGCGCTGTCGGCCTATGTTCCGCACAACTTCCCGCTCGACGAGCTGGAGCCGGGACTAGACGAACAGGCCTTCTACGACCCCAAGAACTTCACCTTCCCCAATGGCTGCCATATCTGCGAGGTCGAGATCGATCCCGATACCGGCGTGACCAAGGTGGTCAATTTCGTCGCCGCCGACGATTTCGGCCGGGTGATCAACCCGATGGTGGTCGAGGGCCAGGTCCATGGCGGCATCGTCCAGGGCATCGGCCAGGCGCTCCACGAAAACTGCGTCTATGATCCCGAGAGCGGCCAGCTGATCACCGGCTCCTACATGGACTACTGCATGCCGCGCGCCGACGACGTGCCGTCGTTCACGCTCGCCTACCACGAGGAAGCGCCCTGCACCCACAACCCGCTGGGGGTCAAGGGCTGCGGCGAGGCCGGCACCATCGGCGGCTCGGCCGCGGTGATGAACGCCGTGGTCGATGCCCTTGCCGAATTCGGCATCACCCATCTCGATATGCCGGCCAGCCCCGAACGGGTGTGGCAGGCGATCCGGGCACAGCGCAAAGCGGCGTAGCCCCGGAGAAAGCGGGATCAAGGAGGTGAGACGCTGATGAACGAGGCCGCACCAGCCTACTACCGCCGAGATCGGGAGGGTGGGATCACGCCGCCCAATCTTCTAAAGGACTGCACGATTGCCGAGCATATCGTGCGGGCGCGCGGCAAACGGACCAAATTCACCAGCGTCTCCCTTGATCTTTCGAAGCTCAGGGATTTCGGGGACGCCAGTTATCGGCTGAAGAAGGACTTGGTTCTGATCGAGGGCCATTCGGTCATCGAACATGAAGCATTGATCGCTGAGCTACGACAGTTGTGCGAGAATGAGATACGGGCCGACCGGGCACGAGCACTCCAAGCTCTGCGCTACGCGCGCAAACGCCTGGAGGGATTGATCGACTGGCGGTTTGACGTCGGAGCGGTCGAGCGCAAGCAATTGGATCAGTGGGTCGGGGTTCGGGTGCAACGTTATTTCCAGCGGATCTGATATGGACGCGCTGTTCAGCTGCCGGAATTGCATCCACAATGGCTCCCAAACCTTGACCATCGGTCGAGGCATGGGTTTCTGCCTGAAGCATGATTCGGTGATTTGGCACCCAGAAGATACCACCTGCAAGTACCTGCACCGAAAAGACCTGCCATCCTTCTTGGTCGATGAGGGGATTCGAGAGCACGCTGCCGAGTTTGCCCAATTCTCCGGAATGGCCCGACTGTCCAGGCCGGAACCGATCGGCCGGATTCGCTATAGCGAGAAGTTTTGCTGGGAAAGGAAAAAATTCGATCCAATCATCCATGCCCTCGCTCTCTACTATAGAAACGACGAAAAGCATTGGATATTCATTCAAACCTTCGCCGCCGGTGTCGACGGACGCCGCTCGGTCGCTTATACCTCATTAATTCGGCGCTACATGAATATATGTGAGACATGGGCAAATTCCTATCGGCTTGTGTTGTCGTTCATTCAAGAGATCGACAGCGAACCGCAGTTCGATGAGCATAGCCTAGCTGAAATTGTGGGCGGCCATGACCAGGATGAGCTAAGACGTGAGGCACTTTGGGACGTTGTCTTCTGCCGATTGTCCACCCTTCAAGAATATGGTTGGCACGCAAGCCTGGAAGATTTGAGGTGGGTGACAGATAGCCTGAACGGCTCCCTCAGCAACTTCGACTGGCCGGCGCTCAAACGTGAGCTAATGGAATTCAAAGAAACGTGGACCGAAGAAATCATCGACCACGCCAAGAGAAACGAAGTCTTCTTTCCGATCCCGACCGATGATCTGCCGAGAGAATGACCGCATAGAGCATTACTCAGGGAGGATGTAACCCATGTACGATTTCGACTATCACCGCCCGACCACCATCGCCGACGCGGTGGCCTTGCTGGCGCAGGCCGAGGACGGCAGGCCGCTGGCGGGAGGGCAATCGCTGATCCCGACCCTGAAGCAGCGGTTGGCCAAGCGCAGCGATCTGGTCGATCTGAGTGCGATCACCGAGCTCCGGGGCATCCGCGACGACGGCGGCACGCTGGTGATCGGCGCCATGACCCGCCACGCCGAGGTTGCCGCCTCGGATCTGGTGCGCAGCGCCATCCCTGCCCTGGCGGCGACGGCCGAAAGCGTCGGCGATGCCCAGGTGCGCAATCTCGGCACGCTCGGCGGCTCGATCGCCAACAACGACCCCTCGGCCGACTACCCGGCCGCCCTGGTCGGATTGGGCGCGACCATCGTCACCGACCGCCGATCGATTGCCGCCGAGGACTTCTTTACCGGCCTGTTCGAAACCGCCCTGGCCGCGGATGAATTGGTGGTCAGCGTCCGCTTCCCCCGGCCGGACCGTGCCGCCTATCAAAAATTCCCCAATCCGGCCAGCCGCTATGCGGTGGTCGGGGTGTTCGTCGCCAAGACCGGAAATGCGGTACGGGTGGCGGTCACCGGCGCCGGCGCCGTGGTGTTCCGCCACAGCGCGATGGAAGCGGCGCTGACCAATTCCTTCACCCCGGCGGCGCTGGAGCCAATCGAGACCCCGGCCGACGACTTCAACGGCGACATCCACGCCAGCCAGGACTATCGCGCCCATCTGGTCAAGGTCATGGCCAAACGCGCGGTGGCCGCCCTGCAATAGCCCGGCGCTGGCCCGCGGCCCGGTCGGGCAAACGGCGGCTCCCTTGACCGGGAGCCGCCGCGCGATTGGCTATTTAATGCCGAGAATGGCTTCGGCCCTGGCGAGTGCAGCCAGGGACTCCGCGTGCTTGCCCTCCTGGTGCAGGCGCTGCCCCTCCATCCGGTAGGATTGGACCTCGTTCATCTGCTCGGCGCTGAGCTTCAGGTGGCCGGCCATCACTTCGTCGATATGCTTCATATGTTTAGGGCAACTCGTCGCCATCGCCGGTCCGGCAATCAGGAACGCCAGCACCGCGACTGCCAATACCCGTATCGCCATGAACCATCCTCCCTGTTGGAACGGCCCGCAGGCCTGGGATTGTCCCCTACCCCGGCACCGGAGTCGGCACCGGGATCATCGACAGTGAAGGATGTCCGCCGCCGGTCAAGCCCAACCTATAGCGGCCGGCTCTCGATCCCTTCAATTCTGCGTCATCACTCGCCGCTTCGCGGGTGCAAAAACGCTATTGCGCCGGTTTCGCCGCCAGTTTCCGGATCACGGCGGCGATGGCGTCGCGCGCGCGGTCGGCCTCGGCCTTGTTCTCGGCCGCGGCTTCGTGGAAGAACACGGTGAACAGCTTGCTCCGGGTCAGGTAGAGCAGCAAGGAGACGTGGACCCTGCCCTTGTCGTCGCTGCAGGTCGCCACCGCGGTGCGCAGGGCGGCGGTCGGCAGATTTTCGACCGGTTCGAACTTGCTCTCGAACGCCCCGGCGCAACGGACCTTCAGGGTCTTGACATAGGCCTCCGACAGCGCGGGCAAGGCACGGCCATCCGAGACGCTTGATTCCAGCATGCCGCCGAACACCGGACCCAACGACCAGGCGACATCGGCCGGCCGTTCCGCTGGCGGCATCCCCGCCAGCGAGATCGCCTGGACCTGCTCCAGACCGGCCAGCTTGAGAATGGTCGCCAGCGCTTGGGGCATCGGCGCCTGAGCCGGCCCGGCTTGTGCGCGCGCCGCCCCCTGGCCCTGCTCCTCGGCACATTTCTTGAGCGCGCGCAGCGTCTTGCCGGTGCCCTTCAGTTGAAAGGCGACACTGTCGGCCGGACCTTCCAGCGACAGGACGTGGCCGGTGCCAAGCGCGGCGAACAGATCCTCGTCGCGCCCGTTGGCGATCACCAGCAGAGCCTTGGAGGCAGCCGCAGCGCGACGCTGGCGCGAGAGGCGGTCATCGACCTTGAGCACCACCTGCCAGCTGGCGCCGACCGTCAGATTGCCCTCGTGCATGCCAATCGCGATGTTGAGTTCGCCCGCCGCATTACGCCCGATCACCAGATTGCGGCCATTGTCGTAGCGGCTCTCGGTCACGCAATAGGAGAACTTGCCCTTGTCGTCATTGACGGCACCGACCTGCCACTCGCCCACCGGAGCCCCGACGGCATCCTTCGCCGCCGCAGCGCGCTCCGGCGCGGCCAGGGCTCGGGAGGCGGGTGCAGCCAGCATCAACACCAGGGCGAGGCTTATGCCGCCGAAGGTCGCTACGGTCATTGGCTGGTACATGAATCCTCGTTGGTTGGCGGCTGGCCGGTCGGGCCGGCGGGCATCACGAACTCTCCGGCAGCACGCTCGAACCGCCGCCATGGCCGGGACGAGACCGCGCGATCACCAGGCTGAGCAGGATTACCGGCACGATCCCGACCGCGACGATTGCAAGCGCCGCGGTCGACGCTTCGGCCAGGCGCTCGTCCGAAGCCAGCTGATAGACCCGCACCGCCAGGGTGTCGAAATTGAACGGCCGCACGATCATGGTGGCCGGCAGTTCCTTCATCACATCGACGAACACCAGCAGACCGGCGGTGAGCAGGCTGCCGGTCATGATCGGGGCATGGACCCGCGCCAGCGTCCCGGCCGGCCCCTGCCCCAGAATGCGCGCCGCATAGTCCATGCTCGGACGGATCTTGCCGAGGCTGGCCTCGATGGTATTGAGGCTGACCGCCAGGAAGCGCACCAGATAGGCGAACAGCACCGCCGCAATCGTGCCGCTCAGCAGGAGACCGGTGGAAACCCCGAACTGATCGCGCATCAGCTGGTCGAGCGCATTGTCGAAACGGGCAAACGGGATCAGCACGCCGACCGCGATCACCGAGCCGGGGATGGCATAGCCCATGCCGGCGACCCGGGTCGCTGCGCGCACCACCGGGCTCGGATGCATCCTGCGGCCGTAAGCCAGCACCAGCGCCAGCGCCACCGCGAGCAACGCCGCGAGCGAGGCCAGGGTAAAGCTGTGGCGGGCGAGGTCGAGAAACTGGCTGCCGTCGAGCCGCTGGTCGCCGGCCGCCCACGCCATGGTCACCAGATCGCCGGCCGGCACCACGAATCCGAGCAAAACCGGCGCGGCACAAGCGGCCAGCGCCAGCCCGGCCCGCCAACCGGTCAGCCGGAGGCCGGGCAGTCGCCGGTAGCGGGTCGAGGTGTGGTGGAACCGGGCATGGCGACGGGTCCAGCGCTCCAGCGCCAGCAGCGCCAGCACGAACAGCATCAGCACCGCGGCAAGCTGGGCCGCCGCCACCGGCTGACCCATGGCAAACCAGGTGCGATAAATGCCGGTGGTGAAGGTGTTGATCGCGAAATACTGCACGGTGCCGAAATCGGCCAAGGCCTCCATCAGCGCCAAGGCGACGCCGCCGACGATCGCCGGGCGGGCCAGCGGCAGGGCCACGGTAAAAAAGCTGCGCCAGGGACCGCGTCCGAGCATCCGGCTGACCTCGAGCAGGCAGACCGATTGCTCGAGAAAGGCGGCGCGCGCCAGCAGATAGACATAGGGATAGAGCACCAATGTCAGCATCGCCACCGCGCCACCCAGCGAGCGGATATTGGGAAACCAGTAATCGTGACGACTCCAGCCGAACGCCTCGCGCAGCATGGTCTGCACCGGCCCGACGAATTGCAGCAGGTCGGTGAAAGTATAGGCCATGACATAGGCCGGAACCGCCATCGGCAACAGCAATGCCCATTCCAGGACTCGGCTGCCGGGAAACCGGCACATCGTCACCAGCCAGGCGGTGCCGCCCCCGATCACCAGCGTGCCGCTGCCGACCCCGGCGGCCAGCAGCGCGGTATTGGTCAGATAGTCCGGCAGCACGGTCGAGGCCAGGTGTTGCCACACCCCGGCGCTGGGCAGGAACACCGCCGCCGTCACCACCAGCACCGGCAGCGCCACCAGCAGCGCAATCGCCACGGTCGCCGCCGACCAGCCGCTCGGCTTCCAGGCAGCCCGTCGCCGGTATCCCGATTCGATGCCGCTCGACGCACTCGCCATGACCATCCTTTCGCCGCCCCGGCCCGGGTTGCCCGGCGTCGGCCTCTGCCCTTCTATAGCCGATCCCCGGCGCGGATGGCACTATCCCGCATCGGGTTCTGCCGCGAGCGCCGCGGCGGCCACGCACGGGAAAGACGCCGGATCATGACCGAAAGTCCCCATCGACGCACGGCAAACGAGCAGCACGCCTGCGCCATCTCGCGGCAGCCGCTGCCGTCCAAGGACCTGATCTCGCTCGACTCGCTGCACACCGGGCTGGTCGAGCGCATCCGCGCCGACCACCCGGACCTGGCGACCGATGCCCGGATCAGCCGCAAGGAACTGGGACGCTACCGCCAGCTCTATATCGAGGAGAGTCTGAAGGCCGAGCACGGCGAAGTCACCGCGCTGGAGCAACAAGTCGCCCAAAGCGTCGCCAAAGCCGAAACCCTGAGCGAGAACATCGAAGATAAATACGCAGAAAAACGGACTTTCGGGGAAATCGCCGCCGATCTGGTCGCCAGCTTTGGCGGCAGCTGGTCGTTTATCGGTGCCTTTGCCCTGGTTATGGCGATCTGGATGGGCATCAATCTGGTCAGTGGCAGCAAGGGCGCCTTCGACCCCTACCCGTTTATTCTGCTCAACCTGGTGCTGTCGACCCTGGCGGCGGTGCAGGCGCCGATCATCATGATGAGCCAAAAGCGCCAGGAGGCCAAGGACCGCTTGCGCTCGCTGAACGACTATCGGGTCAACCTGAAGGCCGAGATCGAAATCCGCGCGCTTCACGAGAAGCTTGACTATATTCTGACCCGGCATTGGCAGCGCATGGCGGAACTACAGCAACTGCAAATGGAAATCATCGCGGAGGCCAAGGTCCGGAAATGACCGTCGCCGCCGCTCGCAGAGCGACGCCCGCACCGAGGTTCGGCCGGCCGAAGCGATGCTCGACCCCAGCCAGCTTGCGGATTATCATCGCTGTCGCCGCGGTCCGTGCAGTGCGCCGGCATGGCCGTACTGTTGTCAACGCAGGTGGCCGGCGGGGTCGAAATGCCGCATAAGCGGGTTTGAGGGTATATGAGTTCCGTGGAGAACCGATCGATGAGCGCCAGGGCATTCGGCCGAACCGCGGTGGTCTTTCTGTTGGGGTTCGCGTTGCTGGCGGCCGGGTTGGCGCCGGCAGCGGCCGAAGAGCCGTCGTTCCGGCTCGGCAAGCTGTTCGGCAACCGGTTCGAGCCGGCCACTTCCGAGATCAGCGTGACCGACAGCGAATTGCGCGGGCTCGGCTGCATCGTCGTCGGCAGCGCAGTGACCGCCGCCGCAATCCTGCTCAGCGGCACCGCAATCGTGGTTGCCGGCGGCCCCGGCGCCGCGACCGCGACCACCGTGGCGGTGCCGGTGCTGGCGACTGTCATGTGGGCCGGCTGCGCCTTCGGCTCGTCTGCCGCGCCCGGCCTCGCCTGGCTCAGCCGCAACGGCGACGTGCTTGCGTCCAAGATCGGGAGCGTGATCCCGACCCCCAGCGCGGTGCTCTCCGGGCAATAATCAGCCGTCCGGGGCTCGGGGGAGCGGGGCTGCGGCTTCCGCGTCCAGGCTCTCCGGGTCAACCACCACCAGGGCGATCACCGCGCGGTTGATCAGCAGCTTGCCGGTATGCTCGAAATTGACCGTAACCCGGTCGCCGATCACCGATTGAACTTGGCCCAGGCCCCAATCCGCTTGGCTGGGGTGGCGTACCAGGGTCCCGGGAACCAGGGCATCGCGGTCCATCGGTGCTCTCCCGAAACGGTCGGCGGCCTCAGCTCGGCCCCCGCGGCGGCGGCGGGACATTGGCCGGCGGAGCTGTTCCCTCGGTCGGGGCGGCGCCCTCGGTCGGGACCGCCGGGGTCAGGCCCGCGGGCTGGCCGACCACGACGGCGGTGAGCCTGTCGAGATCCAGCAGCCGCCCTGCGGTGCGCGCGACGTCGTCCTTGGTCACCGCGTCGATCAAGGCGTTGCGACGGTCGAGATAGTCGATCCCGAGCTTGTCGCGGCGAACCTGCAGGATGATCCGGGCAATCGCCGAGGTCGAGGTAAACTGCAGCGGCAGTGAACCGGTCAGATAGGTCTTGGCGTCGGCCAGTTCCTCGTCGGTCACGCCGTGCTCGGCCATGCGCTGCCATTCCGCCTTGATCAGAGACAGCACCTCGCCGGCCTTGTCATTGACCGTGGCGCCGCCGGCAACGATCAACCCGGCCTGGGCATAGGGCGCCAGGGCGCTGTAGATGCCATAGGTCAGACCGCGCTTGACCCGGATCTCCTGCATTAGCCGGGCGCCGAATCCGCCGCCGCCCAGAACATGGTTGACGATCAAAGCCGCGAACCAGTCGGGATCGGCGCGCAGCACGCCCCTCTGGCCAACCATGATGATGCTCTGGGCGGTCGGCCGGGAGACCACGAGGGTGCCGCCGGGATCCCGCGGTACCACCGGGGCGACATCGTCCGGGCTGCCCTGGGCGGCCAGAGCGCCGAAGCTGTGGTCGAGCGCCGCCGCCAGGCGGTCCGGGGTGATGTCGCCGCACACCGCGATCATCAGCCGGTCCTTGGTCAAACGGCCAGCGACCTCGGCGCGCAGATCCTCGGCGGTGATCCGGGGCAGGCTGTCCAAGGTGCCGCCGACCTCGCGACCATAGGGATGGTCGGGGAACTCCGCGGCGTAGAACCGGCGGCGCGCCTCGGACTGGGGATTGTTCAGATCGCGCTTGATCGACGCCAGCATGGCGTTGCGTTCGCGCGTGACATCGGCCGCCTCGAAGCGCGGTGCGGTCAGCGCCAGCCGGAGCAGGTCGAACGCCTCGCCCTGAGTGTCGGCCAGGGTCCGCAAGGAACCCGAAAAGTAATCCTGCCCGGCGTCGAAGCCGAGGGAGATCCCGCGGTCATCGAGGCGGCGCTGGAATTCCTGGCTGTCGTAGGGGCCGGCGCCCTCGTCGAGCAGGCTTGCCGTCAGCTGGGCCAGCCCGGCCTTGTCGGCCGGATCCATCGCCGCGCCGCCCAGGAAGACCAGTTCGAGCGCAAGCACCGGGATCTTGTGATCCTCGACCAGCCAGGCCTCGATGCCGCCCGGACTGACCACCCGCTGGATCGCAATCGCGCGTGCCGGCCCGGCGATCATGCCGGTCAGCAAGCCGGCAAGCAGGCCGACCGTGACGATCACCCGCGCCGCACGCCCGTTAATCTCGACCATCGGCTTAGCTCCCCCGGCCGGACTGGGCCGGCAGCAGCAGCCCGGTGACCGCATCGCCGCGGCTCAGGACGTGGCGCGCGGCGGCGTTGACCTGATCCCGGCTCACCGCATCGATCCGCTGCGGCCAGGCCTCGACATCCTCGGGGCTGCGGCCGATGGCAATCGCGGTGCCGAACGCATAGGCGGGACCGCTCAGGCTGTCGCGCGCAAAAGCCGCCTCGGCGAGCATGCGCCGCTTGGCCGTCGCCACCTCCTCGTCGCTGACGCCCTCGGCCAGGAGCGCTGCAATCTCGTCGTCGAGCGCCGTCTCCAGCGCCGGCATCTCGACCCCCGGCGCGGGACTGGCGCCCAGCGACACCGTCGCCAGGTCGAAACTGGACGGCGAATAGCCGAGCCAGACCGCGGTCGCCAGTTTGCGCTCGACCACCAGGCGACGGTGCAGGCGGCTGGTCGCCCCGCCGCTCATGATCTGGGACAGCACCTGGAGCGCATAGGCATATTCGGTGGCGCCGCGATGATAGGACGGCGCCAGGTATTCGCGACGGAACTGCGGCTGGCGGACTTCGGCGTCACGCAGCACCACCCGCCGCTCGGCGGTCAGTTCCGGCTCGCGGGTGCGCTGGCGCTCGGGCACCGGACGGGCCGGGATCACGCCGTAATATTTTTCCGCCAGCGGCCTCAGTTCGGCGGCATCGACATCGCCGGCCACCACCAGCACCGCATTATTGGGCACGTACCAGGTCCGGTAGAAGCGCTCGGCGTCTTCGCGGGTCAGCGCCTCGATCTCATGCTTCCAGCCGAGGATCGGGATGCCGTAAGGATGGTGGACGAACACGGTCGCGTTCAGCTGTTCGCCGAAACGGTCGCCCGGCCGATTCTCCACCCGCTGGCGACGCTCCTCCAGTACCACGTCCCGCTCGGGATAGACCACGGCGTCGGTCAGGCGAAGGTTGGCCATGCGATCGGCCTCCATCCGCATGACCAGTTCCAGGCGGTCGCGCGCCACGGTCTGGACGTAGCTGGTGTAGTCCCACGAGGTGAAGGCGTTGTCCTGGCCGCCATTCTTGGCGATGGTCCGGCTGAACTCGCCGGGGGCCAGGGTATCGGTGCCCTTGAACATCAGATGTTCGAGAAAATGGGCAATCCCGGAATGCCCGGTGGGATCGTCGGCGGCACCGACCTTGTACCACACCATCTGGGTCACCACCGGCACCCGCCGATTGGTCACCACGACGACCTGCAAGCCATTGGCCAGGGTGAAGGTCTCCGGGAAATAGACCCCGGCCGGCGCCGCCCCCGCGGCGGTCGCGGCGAGTGCCGCAACCAGCAGCGAGACCCCGAACCCGGCCCCGCTCAGCAGGCGCCGGCGGCGTGCACCCGAATCGACGATGGCAGCAGACATGGCGACCTCTCCTGGGGTTGGCAACCACTCACGACCGCCCCGGCATCACGCCGACGAGGCTCGCAAGCGGAACGGCCGACGGCCGGACCACGGTCCGACAGAATAACCACAGGTCCGATCGGCCGGCCGGAGTCCGGTCCGAGCGGGCGTCGCCGGCCTGGGCGTTGCCAGTCTGGCCGGGGCCCGCTCCGGCCGATGCGCTACGGCGCCGTGCCCTACTTGAACAGGCCTTCGATCGAATCCTTGATACCTTCCAACGGCGCCCGCTTCTTGCGTTCGATCACCGGGGTCGCACCCGTCGTCACCGGCTTGCCCAATGCCGCCGCCTGGCGCAGCCGCTGTGCCTCTTCGGCCGGATTGACCAGCGTATAGCCAGGCCGCTCTTTCTGCCAGAAGATCAACGAATCGACCCAGCCACGATCGGCGATCAGCAACGCGGAGGTTTCCTGATCGAGCACTCCACGGATATTGGGAATCGCGGCACCGGCGCCCGCCTGGTTCAGAAAGGCACTTTCGCCCGAGCTGGCGAGCCGGGTCCGACCGGCACCGGCGTTACCGAACAACAGGCCGGCGGCCTGGTCGGTGGTGGACGGCTCCTGCGGCCGGGCAGCGCCCGGCTGGGGCGGCTTCAGGCGGAAATCCGGCGGCATGCTGAGCGGCACCTGGCGCACCACGGCGAACTCGTCGGGCGGCGCGCGCTCCAGGCCAAAGGTCTTGGCCGCATTGCTGCATCCGCTGACCGCCGCCACGCCGGCCACCGCCAGGATGGCCCATCCGGCGCCCGACCACCGCTGCCCTGCCCTCTGCCGGGCCGTCTGGAAAGTCATTCCACCCATCGCCTCGTCCTGCCGATGCTGCCCGAACTAAAAAAAACGCCGCCGGCGCCCCCGATTTCAAACCGCCTTGAGCTTTGCCGAACTCAAAACCGCCTTCGGCTTCGCCGAACTCAAGACCGCCGTCGTCAGGGACGACTTCTAGCGCCGATCAGGGGCGGAGAACAAGCTATTGATGAGAATCAAGCCAACCCCAACCGAAATCCCGCTGTCCGCGATATTGAACGCCGGAAAGTACCAGTCGCCGAGGTGAAAGTAGAGGAAGTCCGCCACCGCGCCGAACCGGATGCGGTCGATTACATTGCCGAGCGCGCCGCCGATCACCAACCCGAGGCTGAGGGCGACCATCAGGCTCGACGTCCGCAGCAGCCACGCAATCATCAGCCCGACGATACCGAGCGCCACCGCAATCAGCAGGTAGGGCATGAAGGTGGTCTCGCCGGCGAACATGCCGAAGCTGACCCCGCGGTTCCAGGCCATCACCAGCGTGAAATACGATGTCACCTCGATCGGTCGCGGCGGCTGCATGACCACGGTCAGCATCCACCATTTGACCGCCTGATCCAGGATGATCACGATTGCGGCGACAACAAGGCCAAGCCCCCAGCGATCGGGGCGCGGCACCGCCGACACGTCGGCCTTCATGCGCCACTCCCGACACCGGCGGTCACCGCGGCGCAGCGACGACACAAGGTCTGATGCGCGGCGACGCTCCCGACCTCGGGCAGCACCTTCCAGCACCGCTCGCATTTCTCGCCGTCGGCACGGGTGGTCGCCACCGCGACTCCGGGTAGATCCGCCAGGGTAAAGCTGCCCGCCGGGGCCGGCCCCTCGTCGAAGCGCACCGCCGAGGTGATCGCGATGTCCTCGAAATCGAGCGGCTCGAGCAGCGCTTTGGTTTCGCCATCGACATAGACCGTCGGTGCCGCCTGCAGCGAAGAGCCCAGGGTCTTGTCGGCACGCGCCAGTTCCAGCGCCCCGGTGACCACGCGCCGAACCGCACGCACCCGCTCCCACCGTGCCGCCAGGGCATCGTCGCGCCACGCCGCCGGCACCTCCGGAAAACACCGCAGATGGACGCTGTCGTCCGGGGTGCCGGTGGCGCCCGGCCGGGCCGCCCAAGCCTCTTCGGCGGTAAAGCACAGCACCGGCGCCAGCCAGGCGGTCAGGCAGTCGAGCAGGCGGTCAAGCACGGTGCGTACCGCCCGCCGCCGCAGCGACTCGGGATGGTCGCAGTAGAGGCTGTCTTTGCGGATATCGAAGTAGAACGCCGACAGGTCGCCCGCGCAGAAATTATAGACCGCGGTGAACAGCCCGTGAAAATCATAGGCGCGGATACCGTCGCGCACGGTGGCGTCGAGTTCGGCCAGGCGGTGCAACACCCAGCGTTCAAGTTCGGGCATCGCGGCCGACTCGACCCGCTCCGCCGGATCAAAGCCGTCGAGGGCACCCAGCAGATAGCGCAGGGTATTGCGCAGACGCCGGTAGTGGTCGGCTTGGTACTTCAAGATCGCGGGGCCGATCCCGAGGTCTTCGGAATAGTCCGAGGCAACCACCCAGAGCCGCATGATGTCGGCTCCGTATTGCTCGGAAATCTGCTGCGGCGACACCACGTTGCCCATCGACTTGGCCATCTTGTAGCCCTTCTCGTCGACGACGAAGCCATGGGTCAGCACGCAGTCGAAGGGTGCCCGGCCGCGGGTTCCACAGGACTCCAGCAGCGAGGAATGGAACCAGCCGCGATGCTGGTCGGAGCCCTCCAGGTAGAGCGTCGCGGGCCAGGCCAGTTCCGGTCGGGCCTCCAGCACGAAGGCGTGGGTCGAGCCCGATTCGAACCAGACATCGACGATGTCGCGGATCTGCTCGAAATCTTCGGCCCGGTACCCTTCGCCGAGAAAGTCCTGGGGATCACGAGCGAACCAGGCGTCGGAGCCCTCGGCTTCGAAGACCGTGGCGATGCGGTCGAAAACCGCGGCGTCGGTCAGGACCCGGCCATCGGCCTTGGCGACGAACAGAGCAATCGGCACCCCCCAGGCGCGCTGGCGGCTGATGCACCAATCCGGCCGCTGGGCGATCATCGCGCCGATCCGGTTCTTGCCCTGGGGCGGAACCCAGCGGGTCTGGTCGATCGCCTTGAGCGCCACCCCCCGCAGATCATTGCGCGCCATCGAGATGAACCACTGCGGCGTGGTGCGGAAGATCAGCGGCGCCTTGGACCGCCAGGAATGGGGGTAGCTGTGGACCAGAACCCCTTTGCCGAGCAGACCGCCCGCCGCTGCGATCGCCTCGATCACCGCGCCGTTGGCGTCGCCGCCCTTGCCTTTTTCGGTATAGATGCGGCGTCCTGCGAATAATGGCACATGGGGATAGAAGCGGCCGTCCTCGCCGACCGTCTCGGGAACCTCGATGCCGTGCTGGCGGCCGAGCAGGAAATCGTCCTCGCCGTGGCCGGGGGCAATGTGGACGAAGCCGGTGCCGGTCTCGGTGGTGACGAAGCCGCCCGGCAACAACGGGACCGGGAAGTCGTAACCCTGGCCATGCAGGGGATGGCGGCAAACCGTGCCGACCAGCCGCGCGCCGGACAGCCGCTGCTCGGCATGCCAGGCGGTAACCCCGAGCGCCGCCGCGGCACTCTCGGCCAAGGCAACCGCGACGACCAGACGCTCGCCCGGCACCGCCAGACTGCCCTCGGCGACCGCGTCCACCCGCCAGATCGCGTAGTCGATCGCATCGCCGAAGGCGATCGCCCGATTGCCCGGCAGGGTCCATGGCGTGGTGGTCCAGATTGCCACCGCGGCCCCGGCCAGTTCGGGCAGCGCCGCCTGGTCGACCGGGAAACGGGCATAGACCGTGGTCGAGCGGTGATCCTGGTATTCGACTTCGGCTTCGGCCAGCGCGGTCTTCTCGACCACCGACCACATCACCGGTTTGACGCCCTTGTAGAGCCCGCCATTGACCGCGAATTTGTGAATTTCCCGGACGATCTGGGCTTCGGCGGCGTTGGTCATGGTGGCGTAAGGATTGTCCCAGTCACCGCAGACGCCCAGACGCTGGAATTCCTGGGACTGTATCTTGATCCACTCCCGCGCGAAATCCCGGCACTCGTGGCGGAACTGGATGATCGGCACCTCATCTTTGTCTTTACCGGCGGCGCGGTACTTTTCCTCGATCTTCCATTCGATCGGCAGGCCGTGGCAGTCCCAGCCCGGCACGTAGGGCGCGTCGAATCCCAGCATCTGCCAGGACCGGTTGATCACGTCCTTGAGAATCTTGTTGAGCGCGGTGCCCATGTGGATGTTGCCGTTGGCGTAGGGCGGCCCGTCGTGGAGGATGAACTTGGGCCGGCCGGCCGAGGCTTCGCGCAGACGCCGGTAGATCCCGTTCTCGACCCAGCGCCGCAGCAATTCGGGCTCGCGGACGGGCAGGTTGCCCCGCATCGGGAAATCGGTGCGAGGCAGGAAGACGGTCGATTTGGTGTCGCGAGTCATGGCCGGGTGCCTGAATAAAAAGCCAGCCGGGCAGCGCGGCGTACCCGCGCGGTCCCGGGATCTACACCTATCTAAAGAACGGCCTTTCGAATGCAAAGCCGGAATACGGCTCGATCGAATTGCAATTGGTGGTGATACGGATTTGGCAACCCGCCGCCGCTGTGGCATAAACGGCTATCATCCGCGGCCCGCGCTTCGACACCCGCGGGACTCTGCAGGACCGATCCAACTGCATCAAATATTTTGACCAACGGGGAATAACGCCGATGCTTCGACGCTCAGTTCTGACCGGGCTCCTCGCCGCACCAATTTGCCCGATCTGTGCCTCTCTCGCCCAGGCCGCTGAGGGCCATATCTCGCACTGGACCTACGAGGGGCACGAGGGTCCGGAGCATTGGGGCGAATTGTCGCCCGAATTCAAGACCTGCGAGGTCGGCAAGCAGCAGTCGCCGATCGATATCGACCACTCCATCCACGCCGGCATCAGCGAAATCAAGATTAACTGGCAGAGCAAAATCCCGCTCCACATCGTCAACAACGGCCACACCATCCAGATCAACTGCCCGCCCGGCAGCACGGTCGAGCACGATGGTGCCAAGTACATCCTCAAGCAGTTCCACTTCCACCATCCGAGCGAGCATCTGCTCGACCACAAGACCTTCGAGATGGAGTGCCATTTCGTCCATCTGGCAGAGGATGGCAAGTCGTTGACGGTGCTTGGCGTGTTCATCACGCCGGGAGCGGCTAATCCGGTGCTCGGCGAAGTGTTCAAGGCGATGCCGAAGACCGCCGGCGAAGTCAAGACCGAGACGACGATCGACATGAGCGCGCTGTTGCCGGCCGACAAGTCGCGTTACTTCTACGAGGGCTCCCTGACCACCCCGCCGTGCTCGGAAATCGTCGATTGGGAAGTGTTCCGCACCCCGATCACGGCCTCGGCCGAACAGATCAAAACGTTCGTCGATATTTATCCGAGCGACGCTCGCCCGGCTCAGCCGCTGAACCGCCGGATGATTCTCGACAACTAACAGCCGTCGATTTTCCTCTTGGACGTCCCGGTGTCAGGCAGCCCCTGAGGCCGGGACCGTCCGGATCGTTTCCGGCCCACCCGCTCGCGAAATCCGGCCCGGAACTCAGCCAGCCGGCCCGGTCGCAAGACGCCGGGTGGGCGATGCTAGACCGGTCGCCCCGTCAATCCGCGCGCCGGCCAGATCGGCACCGCTGAGTTCGGCGCCGGTAAAGTCGGCCCCGGTAAAGTTGGTTCTTCGACGCCTCAAGTGGATGGGAAGAGGTCGGGTAGGGGTGCTGCGATCAGGTAGATGATGCACGCGAAGGTGGCGGTATTTCGGTATCCCCTGGCTCTGGCCCTTGCGGCCTGGACGATGCCGTTGAGGCTT
>WGNK01000052.1 GCA_016124535.1 Azospirillum sp. | reverse complement strand
CCAGCAGCGGTCGGTGACCTCAGCGAGATCACCATTGTCGGCCCGCAGCACCGGCAGCTTGCCGGCGGCCGGCTTGAAGCCGAGCGGCTTGTGCCCCCCGGTCTTGCCCTCTGTCCGTGGCGCCACCGTTTCCGCACATGTGGTGGCGATGTTTGCCTCGGGTTGCCATTCGCGTGCCACATCGATCGCCGCGCGCACGGCGTCAATGCCTTCGCGCCGGAGCAGGTCGTTGAAGTCGTCTCCCTTCCGGGGCGGCAGGGCGATCCAGATACGCCGCCCGGCGGCGTAGTGGCGGGCAGCGGCGCGTTCGGCGGCCTTGAGGCCGGTGCCGCTGGCGTCGTGGTCGGCAAGCAGGACGACGCGGGTGACCTGTGCCGGCGGATCGAGTTTTTCCAGGTTGCCGGCCGAGAGTGCCGCCCACACCGGCAGGGCTGGACACGCGAACAGCGCGCTGAGCGCGGTCTCGATGCCCTCGGCGATGCCGAGGACCGGGCTGGCGTCGAGCGGGACGAGTTGGACCGTGCCGCCTGCCACCGGCCCCAGCATCATGCGCGGCTTGGGCACCGCTGCCTTGGCCGAGCCATCGGCGCTGAGATAGGTGCGGTGGATGCCGAGGCGCTGGGCCAAGCTCTCGCGCACCACCGCGATCAGGGCGGGGTAGCCGGTGGCGGTGTCGTGGTAGGTGGCGCTGGGGTGGAACTGCAGGTCGGGGCACGCCGGTACCGGCAAGCCGCGCGACGCCAAATATGCGGCAGCCGGGGTGCCGGACAGCGGCTGGCACTGCGACAGCAGGAACGCGATCTCGCGTTCGATATCCTCGGCCCGGTTGACCCTGCGGGCGGGTTTCGGCTTCGCCGAGTTCGCCGCCAGGCCGACGAGGCCGGCGGCGTAGTCGAACAGCGCGCGTCCGGACAAGCCGGTGGCGTGCTCCAGAGTCTTGAGCGGCCCTCCGCTCTCGCCGGTGTCAAAGTCGTGGAAGCAGCCGGCATAGTCGCCGGCGAGCGGGATCACGCAGGAGCCGGTCTTGCGGGGCGCGTCGCCGCGGATGTTGGCGAGCCGCAGCTCGCCGGCTTCCTGGCGGCCGTTGGGGAAGAGCTGGGGCACCCAGCTCTCCGCCTGCTCGCCGAGGCGCCGCGACAGCTCGTCGAGGTCGTAGCGGAAAGCCGCCTGGGGTGGGGCGTCGTTGAGGTCAATCAAGGATCACCAGACCTTTCTCGGCGCGCGTGATCGCGGTGTAGAGCCAACGGGCGCGGTCCTCGGCGGTACGGCCGAGGCCATCGTCGTAGACGACGACGTTTTCCCACTGGCTGCCTTGGGACTTGTGGCAGGTGATCGCCCAGCCCCAGACCGCCTCGATCAGGCTCTTCTTTTTCCAGTGGTCGCGCTGTCCGCGCTGGTCATCGAGGGCGACGTGGTCGTCGAAATGCCCCTTGTAGATTTTGAAGCGCTCGGGCTTGCCGCGGCGCTCGCCGCCGATCCGGGTGCCGTCCTCGGTGACCACGGCGGCGGTGAAGCACAGCTCGTCCTGGTCTTCGATCTCCTTCAGCGTCAGGAACATGCCGTTGACCACGCCGACATCGTTGCGGTTCTTCAGGCAGATGATCTTCTCGCCCTTGCCGGTCGGATAGACGCCGGGGAAGCCGGCGGCGGCCTTCATGGCGATGTTGAGCTGGAGGCGGGTGTGGCGTTTCGTCCGCAGATCACCTGACCGCCCTTCAGCATCTGGCGGGGCGTCACGGCATGGCGCGGCATTTTCCAGACGAAGGTGTCGTGCTCGCCGTAAGGGATCGGTCGGCTGGTCCGCGCCAGGGTGGCCAGGCGGATGATCGCACTCTCGCCGGCCTGGCGGTGGATTTCGGTCAGCATGACGTCGGGCGTCGCCTGGGTGAACGCCCCTTCGCCCTTGATCGGCGGCAACTGGCCGGGGTCACCAAGGACCAGGATCGGCTTGCCGAAGGCGAGCAGGTCGCGCGCCATGTTGTCGCCGACCATCGAGACTTCGTCGAGCACGATCAGCGCGGCATCCCGGACCAGCGACTGGTCGTTGAGCACGAAGCGGGGTTTGTGGATGTCCTGCAGCCGCAGCTCCAGGCTGCCCAGCCGCGACTGTTCGAGCAGGCGCTCGGCCGGCGGAAGGCCGGGCAGTTTCGCGCGGATATCGGCGATGTCCTGTTTGACCCGCTCGATCTCGGCCTCAGTCGCCTCCGAGACCCGGTAGATCAGGCTGTGGATGGTCGAGGCGGGCGTGCCCTTGCGGGTCATCACCAGCGCCGCTTTTCCGGTAAACGCGGCGTAGAGGACTCCGTCGGCGCCGCTCGCAGTGCCGTCGGGATTGCGGATAGTGGTCTCAAGCCCAAGCTCGGCGATGGCATGGCGGACGATGGTAGTTTTTCCACTTCCGGCATACCCGAACACCCGGAACACCTGCTGCTCCTGGGGCCGATGGGTGAACCACTCCTTGATCTCGGATATCGCGGCGACCTGGGCCGGCGACAGCGTAATCTCGCTCATGGCATCCTCCAGCAGCGATCCTGCCAGGCACAGCGGCGGCATTCGGGGTGATCGCGGTTGGTTGAGTGGCGCGCCAGCAGCTCGCCGGCGTCGGTGGCCCGCAGCACGGTGACCGCGCGGTCGGACAGGCGCTGCGCCAGGGCACCGTCGAACGGCACCAACTCGTGGTGGAGCTCGCAGGTATCTTTGTTGAGCGCGGTGAACAGGGCCGGCGCCGGCAGATCCAGGTAGCCCTGGTAAATCGCGATCTGGCCGGCATAGACCGGTTTGGAGACCGCGACGCTGCGCTTGACCGTGTCCTGCCAGGACTTGTGGTTGAGCGCCTTGTGCTCCCACAGCGCCGGTACCGCCATGCCGACGCCGGGCGGGGCCGCGACCACGACGCCGTCGATGTGGCCCTGGATGCGCCCTCCCGCGGCGCTGAAGCCGAACTGGCCGCCATCGCGACGATGGGTGCGCAGGTCGAAGCCGGCGGCGCGCAGCCAGCGGATCGAGAGGTCTTCGAAGCGGTGGCCGGCCGCGAAGATGCGCAGGATGCCGCCGCCGAAGTCGCGACCGGGGTCCTTGGGCGTGGCCGTGTAGTCGAACTGCAGGGCGCGGGCGCAGGCGATCCCCAGCGCCGACGCCCCCAGGTAGCGGCGCGGCGGCTGGCTGGCTCTCTCCGTCACCAGGGCCATGTCGACCAGCCCGTTGATCGCATCCGCGATCGTCGGAAGCCGATAGCCCGATCCGTGATTCAGGTTGATCATCACGGTGTTCCTAAAATGGCAGAGGGTCGTTGAGGTCGTCGGCTGCCTTTTTGGCTTCGCCGGCGACCCGCTGCAGGTAGGTGCGGTAGCCATCGACCGCGGCTTCGATCAGCCGGTCGATATCTTCGGCCGTGCGGTTCCAGAACGCCGGCATCAGACCGAGCTCGGTCAGGATTTCCGCGAACAGTTTGCGGGCGGCCTTGATCGCGGCGCGTTCGGTGTCCGATTTGTCGACCATGGGGAGCACCTCAAATTGCGATCAGGTCGGGGTCGGGGTGGCCGGCAGCGGCGCGGCTGGCGCGGACGGTGATCCAGCGGCTGATCGCGGCGGTGGCCATGTGTTCGAGCTCGGCCCGGGTCAGCGACCGGACCGGCCGGGTCAGCTTGACCCCGGCCAGAAGCCAGTCGCCGATGGCGAGCGCGGCCTCGCGGGTGGCGTGCGCCTGGAACGCATCCTCGGACATCACCTCCAACTCGGCCGAGCTCGCCATCGCCGGTCTCCGCCTCAGCCGTTGAGCCAGGCCGGGCCGGCCATCGGCGCCGATGCCGCAGCCGCGGGGGCCGGCGCGGTCGCGGGGCCCCAACCGGTCGGTTGGGGCGCCGGCCACCCCGCCGGCACCGCGGGTGCGGCCTGGGCAGGTTGCGACTGGGGCGGCACCGCCGGGGCGGCGGGCCAGCCCGGTTGCACGGCGGGCGCCGCGGGTGCCGCCGGCGCCGCCTGCTGATGCGAACCGGGCCACCCGGACGCCAGAGCCGGCGATGCGGCAGGCGGGGGTCCCCAGGACTGCGGCGGTGCCGCCGGAGCGGCGGGCTGGGCGCCGCCCCATGCGGCCTGGGCCGGCTGGCCCCAACCTGCGGCGCCGCCGATCGGCACCTCCTGGCCGCTCATCACCGCCTGCCATTCCTTCTCGTCCGGCGTGACGACATGGGCCAGGGCGTTCTGGTCGGCGAATTTGGGGTCCTTGTTCTTCTTGATGCCGATCTTGGCGACAAAGCTAATGCCGCTGAGATCGGCGAAGCCGCGCAGCATGCGGCGCTGGCGGGCGCCCTCGCTCTCATCCTTGGGGTTCAAGCCCAGCGCGCTGTCGATCATGGCCCGGAGCTGGGATTTGGTGATGTTCCAGCCTTTGCTCTGGCCTTTCTCGTCGAGGTCACCGCCGGCGACCGTCATGTTCTGCCAAAATTTGCGGTGGGCGTTCGGGCCTTCGGCGACGGTGAACTCCCAGTCCAACATCAGAACGTCGGAGCCGGTCTGCTTGGACGCCTTCAACAGGCCGCGGTCGATCGGCGCGGGGCCGTCGACGCCGCCGGGGCGGAGCACGCCGATGATCTTGGCGTAGCAGGGATCGATCAGGCCGCCGCGCTGCGGCTCAGCATCATTCAGGTCGTACATGACGAATTCTCCTTGGTGGGCGGTCAGGCGTGGGTGGGAACAGGGCCGGCAGCGCTGGCGATCTTGGCCATCAGCCGGCCGAGATGGGGCGGCTCGACCATGGCGAGCCGGCCGCTGCGGTCCTTGGCCGGGAAGTTCCAGGGGTTGACGGTGTGGCAGACCAGCGCCCGGAGCGGCTGCCCCTGGGGCGTCGTCACCTCTGCCATGGTGATCACCTCGTCGACGATGCCGGGCAGCTCCAGGCCCGTCTTGGAGCCGTCGATCTGGGGTACGAACAGCTTGCGGTTGAAGTCGTCGGTGGTCTCGTTGAGGATGCCGACGAACCAGACATGCCTGGCGCGGGTGTGCTGGAGCTGGGTCAGCCAGGCGATCATCTCGCGGCCGTGGAGGCCGTAGGCGCCGCGCAGGTCGGGTTTGCCCGACTTCTCCGAGAACGCCTCGGGTTGACCCGAGCACCACTGGAAGCACAGCCGGCCTGCCACCGTGATGCTGTCGATGAACAGGATCGCGTACTTGCCGAGCGCCGCCGGATCGCCGTAGTGCCGGCAGACATGGGCGAAATGGGCTTGGCTGTAGGGTTGGTTCGGCCGCAGCGCCGGATTGGGGCCGCCGATGAAGCAGGCGATATCCCGGCACTCGTCCCAGGTCCGGGGGCGCAGGCTGTCCACCGGGCAGCCCTGGATGGCGAGATCCCCCGCCTCAAGGTCGAGGAACAGCGTAATCTCGGGCGGCAGCGTCCACAGCAGGCTGGTCTTACCGATCCCCGATTTGCCGAAGATGACGCCCTTGACGCAGCGCGTCTGCGATAGCCGCTGGTCGGCGGTGATGATCTGGAGACCACCGGTTGTCCCGGTCCACGCGACCGCGCCAGGAACCGGGATCGCTCCCATCGGTGATTGGCTCGTCATCGGAGCCCTCCTGCCGGATGGCCGGCGGCAAGCGCAGCACCGACGCCGTGCGCAGGAGGCAAGCCTTCAAGATCAGGAATACCGCCGGGTTGAGCGCGGAGGGCCTCGAAGGCCTCGACGTCTTCGACCCGGTAGATCACCCGGCCACCGAGCTTCAGGTAGCGCGGCCCCTGACCCTGACACCGCCAACGCTCCAAAGTCCTGGGCGAGATGCCCCAGCGAGCGGCCAATTGGGTCTGGTTCAGATGTTGTGTCGTCATCTCCAATCTCCGCATCCAGCCGACAAACAATGAATAAGCACGCCAAACTCGCCAAACAAGACTAATTATCGGCAAGCGTAGTTTTGCGTGTGTTTGTCGGGGATTGCGGTGTCGCGAGTATTGTAGCGGGAATTTGCGTAATTGAGCGTAGTGTTGCGGGGGTTGAACCGATGGCCGTACCGAGATTATTACCCTTTTGCCATCTTGGCCCCCTCGTACCGCTCGATATCCTCGACCCGGTACAGCACCCGTCCGCCCACTTTGAGCCAGGCCGGTCCCTGGCCCCGGCACCGCCACCGTTCGAGCGTGCGGTGGGACATCCCCCAGCGCCGTGCCAGCTGCTTCTGGTTCAGGTGTCGTACCTCGTCGCCTGGGGAGACGGGGGCGAATCGGATATTCATGGTTTGTTCGCTGCTGGGCGCACAGGCGATCATGGTGGGGCTCCGAAGCACGTTGATTTTGCTGAAGGCTTCCCGCCCGGGGCGAGAGAGCGAACAATAGGCCTATTATCCTATCATTGATGGCGATATTGCGCAATTAAATTGCCTATTGCGCGGACACTCCTAAAATGTCATATTTTACGGTATGGAATTCGATCCAAGCCGATCCCGATTGCTCCAACTGGTCCAGGATCGCATCCCGCCGACCGACCTTAAGAACGCCTCGTTGGCGATCGGACGGAACCACGCCTACCTGCATCAGTTCGTGTTTAAGGGAACCCCCAAGCAGTTGCCCGACGAGATCCGGCTGGCGTTGGCCGAGTTCCTTGGCTGCGAGGAGGAGGAGTTGAAACCCGACGGGCCTTTACCACCGCGCCATGTCCGGCATGAGGAGCGGATCATGCCGCCCAGCCTGGTCAAGATTCCCGAACTGGACGTTCGCGCTTCCGCCGGACCGGGGGCAATCATCGACGGTGACGTGCAGGCAGTGGCTGACTGGTTTTTCAGCGACCCCGTAATCCGCCATGAATTCCGGGCGCGAGCAGCCGATTTGCGTCTGTTGGCGCTGGATGGAGACTCGATGGAACCGATGCTGCCCTCCGGCAGCCGGATCATGATCGACGTCAGCAAGCGGGTTCCTTCGCCACCCGGCGTGTTCGTGATCTGGGATGGCTATGGCCTTGTCGCCAAGCGTTTGGAGCATATCCCGAACACCGACCCACCCACTGTCGTCATCAAGTCGGTCAATCCTGCCTATGAGACCTATCAGCGGACTGCCGAGGAGGTGAACATCGTCGGCCGCGTGATTTGGGCGGCTCAACGCCTGTAGGAGGCATCGAAGACGGCTTGAGGCTTGACGATTGATTGGAACAAATATAGAACGAGTATCATTGCGGAAGTGCGCCCGTTCCCCGGCGGCACCATCAGCGAGGAAGAGCGGTCATGCCGAACGTCACCCAGTACATTTGCCAGCCCTATGGGCTCACGCCGAGAGGCGGCCTGAAACCCGAGCCACCGGTGGCCTGCACAAGCGAAGCAAATGCCCGCCTTCGCGCCGAAAGGATGCTGGAGAACCATCGGGCCGTTGGCGTCGATGTGGTCAGGCAAGACGCCGACCCGGCGGTAGGAGAATACGGGGAACCTGAGTTTCTGGCGCGCCTGGGACGGGTTCCCGCGCTCGACTGAGATCGGCAGCCTGAGCCGGGTTCTGCTATGGTTGGCCGATGTCGGTGCAAACCACCTCGGCCGCGGGCTCGGATCGTGAACCATTATCTGGCTTGGTGGAACGGGTCACCTTCCATAATCCGGACAACGGCTTCTGCGTCCTCAAAGTCAAAGTTCGTGGCCAGGACGACCTGATCAATGTCATCGGACACGCGGCGTCGGTAAGCGCCGGTGAGCACATCCAAGCCAGCGGTCGCTGGGAGATGAGCCGCGAGCACGGACCGCAGTTCCGGGCTGCATTTCTTCGCGCGACGCCACCCAACTCTCTGGAGGGAATTGAAAAATATCTCGGTAGCGGCATGATTCGGGGGATTGGCCCGGCCTACGCGCGCAAATTGGTCGGTGCGTTTAGCGATGCGGTGTTCGACGTCATCGAAACGACGCCTGAACGCTTGATCGAGGTCGCCGGCATCGGGCCCAAGCGGGCGGACAGGATCACCAGGAGCTGGGCAGATCAGAAATTGATCCGCGAGATCATGGTGTTCCTCCAGAGCCACGGCGTCAGCACATCGCGGGCAGTCCGGATATTCAAGACCTACGGCGCTGACGCCATTCCGTTGGTCAGCGAGAATCCCTACCGGCTGGCGCGGGACATTCGCGGCATCGGCTTCAAGACGGCCGACCAGATTGCGGAGCGACTTGGAATTGCCAAGACCTCAATGATTCGGGCACGTGCCGGCATCTCCTACGCACTCCTGGAGGCGGTCTCGGATGGGCATTGTGGTCTTCCCGAAGTGAAACTGCTGACGCTGTCGGAAAAATTACTGGAGATTCCGGGGGCAGTTCTGGCCGAGGCCATCAGCATGGAGCTGAACGAGGGTACAGTTACCGCCGATCTGGTGGCTGGGCGACGCTGTATTTTCCTCACCTATCTTTGGTATGCGGAGCGGGAAATCGCCGAGCGGCTCCTGAACCTGGCAAAAGGGGTGCCGTCCTGGCCGGCCATCGACGCTGAAAAGGCGATTCCGTGGGTCGAGACCAAACTTGCGGTTGCCTTGGCAGAAAGCCAACGCGAGGCCGTGCGCCAGGCGCTGGCGGCGAAGGTTCTGATCATCACCGGCGGTCCGGGGGTGGGCAAGACCACGATCGTCCGAACGATACTGCGCATTCTGTCGACGAAGGCGGTCTCGGTGGCTTTGTGCGCGCCGACCGGAAGGGCGGCCAAACGACTTGCCGAAACCACCGGTCTGGAGGCCAAGACGATCCATCGCCTGCTTGAGACCGATGCGAAGCAGGGCGGCTTTCGCCGGAACGCCGACAATCCCCTCGAGTGCGGTTTGCTGGTGGTGGACGAAACGTCGATGGTCGACGTGCCGCTGATGGCAGCACTGCTCCGGGCGCTGCCGGCGTCAACGGCGCTCTTGCTGGTCGGCGACGTAGACCAATTGCCCTCCGTCGGTGCCGGGCAGGTGTTGGCCGACATCATCCGGTCGCGGGCGGTGCCGGTGGCGCGCCTGACAGAGATATTCCGACAGGCAGCCGAGAGCCGGATCGTGGTCAGCGCCCATCAGGTCAACGCCGGGATAATGCCGGATCTCAGGGCACCAGTGCCCAGCGATCCCACTGATTTCTACTTCGTCGAGGCCGCCGACCCGGAGACTGCGGCCAAACGGGTGGTCGAGATCGTCCGCCGACGGATACCGGGCCGGTTTGGCTTTGACCCAATCCGAGACGTTCAGGTGCTGTGCCCGATGAATCGCGGCACTCTGGGTGCCCGCGCCCTCAATCTCGATCTGCAGGCCGCTCTGAACGGCGAAGCCGACAAACCGGCGGTCGATCGGTTCGGATGGACGTTCCGGGTTGGCGACAAAATCATGCAGACCGACAACGACTATGAGCGGGAGGTCTTCAACGGTGACATTGGCTTCATCGAATCAATCGATGTTGAGGAAGGCGAAGCGACGATCAATTTCGACGGCCGCGCGGTGTCCTATCCATTCGGGGAGTTGGATCAGGTGGTTCTGGCTTATGCTACGAGCATTCACAAGAGCCAGGGATCCGAGTACCCGGCCGTGGTGATCCCGATTGCGATGCAGCATTACATGATGCTTGAGCGAAATCTCATCTATACTGGCATCACGCGCGGAAAGAAACTGGTTGTATTGGTCGGGCAGAGGAAGGCGCTGGCCATTGCAGTTCGTGGCACGCAGACCCGGCGGCGCTGGTCGAAATTGGAAGAATTGTTGACTTCGGGTGTCGGCTGACCTGTCAGGTTAATGCACCGATTGCCCCTGGGGTGCTGATTGCAGGAGGGTCTCAGCGGCCTGGGCAATCCGCCGCCAAACGGCTGAACCCGTCGCATCTCCATCGCTCAGAAGAGCTTCGGCACGAACGGATGCCTGCCGCGGGGCCTCGGATCCATGCTGCCGAATCATCAGATTTGCGGAAGCCCAAATATCACGGTCGGAGGTCATGGCAGCACCATGTCGCAACTTTATTGAAGAGGTGATGATGACCGTCGAGCGCACTCACGGTGCCGGATGCTTGTGTCGCCACTCCCATGGCAAATCGAACCAGCCCGCCCAGACGCCGAGATGTGCCGCCGCCGCATGCTGCTGCTCCGGCCGATAGTGGCCCTCGCTGTACTTTGGATAGTCGACGGCCTGACCCGCCTGCACCAACATCGAGCCGAGGTCAATACCGTGGACGGTGCAGGAGGCTACGGTGCGTCGGTAACGGTCATGACCCCGATCGGTGCAAGCCACCGGTTGCCCGGCGGTCAGCGCCTCAAGGGCCATCTTCGATTTGATGCCGCAGGCATATAGCGAGCCGGCGGCGTCGAGGCATTGCTGGGCGAGTTCCGGTGCATCGATGCCCCAGAGTCGGATATGCGTACCGTTCAGCGTCAAGGTATCACCGTCGTGAACCTTATCGACAGGGCCGGCGAGGTCCTCGGCACTGGCGGGCGTGGCCAGGGCCAAGGCAGTCCCGAGGAATAGAGCGGCGCCTGATCTCACCTAAGCGCCCCCTCGACGAAATACCCGTGCTGCGCGAGGCGGTTGCTCAGCATTCGGGCGGCGGCCGTGGCGGTTGCCTCCTCCGCCTCCAGGTCCTCGACCACCGGCGCCATGAGAGCTGCGATCAGATCCCACGCCCGGCTGAAGGCAGATTCGGCGCCAATCACGATCACGCCGCGCTCGGCCAGGTCCATGGTCCAGCGCGCCACGATTAGGTACTGCAAGCCGATGCTCAACTCGAAATTCTGGGCCAAGGCGAGGGCGGTGATCCGTTTGGCGCGCCGAATCAGCTTTGAGACCTTGCCTGGCGCCAATTCCCTGATCGGCTCCTCCAGCGCATCTTCGAGCAGGTGTGAAGCTCGGTCGAGCTCCGGCAAGTCGCTCCCGTCGGCCGCGGCGGCACGCTGTTTCATTAGTAGGATCAGCGAGTTGAGCATGGCCGGGATCAGCATGCGTTCGATAATCTGTTTGTCCGAGACGAACGCCGTCATCGTGACGCATTCCAGTCGTGGCTGACCCAGCGAGCGGCTCTGGAACCGGCCCCTCCCGTTGGGTTTATTCGTAGACGATCACGCCACCAGCATGAGCCCCGATGTAGCACGAACCAGCGCGGAGTCGAGCGCAGTTGTGCGCATTTCTTCGAATAGAAACCTGGGACACTGTTAGATTGAACTGAGGCGCCAGCATTGACAATACCGAAATAGAACCGTCAGGGCTACGCAGCATTACGAAAATATGCGCTCGATGCAGCTCAAGATTGCCTCATGGCGTAGGATTGGTAGACCTTCAAGGTGCCTTGCCAACGGCTCCTTCAGCGGTCACAGATTATGCGTTCGACCCGCTCTTCCTGTCCCAGTCAAGTTTTATCATCTTGCACAGTTCCGCCGGAGTGCATGACTGCCGACGAGCGACTCGACGAGGTGGCCGCAATCCTGGCGGCTGGTCTCCGGCGGCTCCGCGAGCGCCAACGACAGCCAAGTCAAGTGGTTAACTCGTTGGAACCGCAGAGAATTTCCTCGACTACGACCGGTCACCAGAGGGGACATGGGCGGAGACACAACCGCCCGAAGAGGAAACCCGATCGATGACCGCCCCCCAGTCGGACAGCGTGCTGGCACGCATCGCGGCGCTGGCGACTACGCCGACGCCGGCGTTGAAGGCGATGTGGCGCGAGCTGTTCCAGAGCGATCCGCCGCCGTTCAACCGCCAATATCTGGTCAGCCGGCTGTCCTATCGAATCCAGGAACTCGCCTTTGGCGGGCTCAGTGCCGCCACCGCAGCCCGGCTCGACGCCATCGCCGCCGACGACAGATATGTCGATCGGGAGCGCGCCAGAAAGCCGATCAGAGAGCGCCCGATTGCTGGCACCCGGCTGATCCGCGAATGGCAGGGCATCGACCACAGCGTCACGGTGACGGTGGACGGCTTCGAATACCAGGGCCGGCCCTTCAAATCGCTATCGGCCGTAGCGCGCGCGATTACCGGTACCCGCTGGAATGGGCCGGCCTTCTTCGGTCTGAAATCCCAAGGAGGTGCCAAATGAAGCCGCCCGTCCGCAAGCTGAAATGCGCGATCTACACGCGCAAGTCTTCTGAAGAAGGCCTCGACATGGAGTTCAACTCGCTGGATGCCCAGCGCGAGGCCTGCGCCGCCTATATCGCCAGCCAGAAGGCAGAGGGCTGGTGGCCGGTGCCCGACCGCTACGACGACGGCGGCATCTCTGGCGGCACCCTGGAGCGCCCGGCGCTGAAACGCCTGCTCGCCGACATCGAGGCCGGCCGGGTCGACATAGTCGCCGTCTATAAGGTCGATCGGCTGTCGCGGTCGCTGCTTGACTTTTCCAAGCTGGTCGAAGCGTTTGACCAGAAGAACGTCTCGTTCGTGTCGATCACCCAGCAGTTCAATACGACGACCAGCATGGGTCGGTTGACGCTGAATATCCTTCTGAGCTTCGCCCAGTTCGAGCGTGAAGTGATCGGCGAGCGGATCAGGGACAAGTTTGCCGCCAGCCGGCGCAAGGGCATGTGGATGGGCGGGATTCCGCCCCTCGGCTACGACGTGGTCGAGCGCAAGCTGGTGGTCAACGCCGTCGAGGCCGAGCGCGTCCGCCACATCTTCCGCCGGTTCGTCGAGCTGGGCTCCGCCACCGAGCTGGTGCGTGAACTCGCCGCCGCCGGGCACCGCACCAAATGCTGGACTACCCAGGACGGCAAGGTCAGAGAGGGCGTCCGATTTAACAAGGGGTTCCTCTACAAGCTCCTGGCAAACCGCATCTACCTCGGGGAGGCGGTCCACAAAGGGGTATCCTTTCCCGGCGAGCACGAGGCGCTGATCGACCAGAAGACCTGGGACCGGGTTCATGCCCTGCTGGCGGAGAACACCCAGAAGCGGGGCACCCGGGTCCGTGCCGAAACGCCGGCACTGCTCAAGGGCCTGCTGTTCGGTCCCGGCGGCGCCGCGATGTCGCCGACCCACACCCGCAAGAACGGCCGGCTCTACCGCTATTACGTCAGCCAGACCGCGATCAAGAACGGCTACGAGTCCTGCCCGATCCGCACCGTGCCGGCCGGCGAGATCGAAAACGCCGTGGTCGCCCAGCTCCGCGGGCTGCTGCGCGCGCCCGAAATCATCGTGCGCACCTGGAAGCAGGCGGCCGAGGACGGTGACGCGCTGCCCGAGCGGGACGTGACGGCGGCGCTTCAGAGCCTCGACCCGCTGTGGGACGAGCTCTTCCCCGCCGAGCAGGCGCGCATCGTCCGCCTGCTGGTCGCGCGCGCCGATCTCGGCACCGAGGGCGTGCGCATCGATCTGCGCGCCGACGGAATCGGCGCCCTGGTCAACGAGCTGAAGCAACCCGCCCGAGTCGCGGAGGTTCAGTGATGAAAAGCGCCGCCAAACTCGCGCCAAAAGGCGCCACCCTGAGCCCGGACGGCAAGACACTCAGCGTATTCGTGCCGATGACGCTGCGCCGTCGGGGCGGCCGCAAGCTGATCATCCGCCCGGAGGGGGCCGACGACCTCCCGTCTTCGACGACAGCCCGGCCCGACAACGCCCTGGTCAAGGCGATCGCCCGGGCGCATCGCTGGAAGCGCATGCTCGACAGCGGCAAATACGCCAGTATCCGCGAATTGGCCGAGGCGGAGAAAATCTCCGACCGCTACCTGGCCAGGCTCCTGCAATTGACGCTACTGGCGCCCGACATCATCGAAAGGATCCTCGACGGGCGGCTGCCCAAGGGCATCGGGCTGGCGCAGTTCATGGAGCCGTGGCCGGCGGTGTGGAAGGAACAGAGGAAGCTTAGTCGATAATCGTTATGCCAGGTGTCCAGTCAGAACAGGGCCCAGGTCAAATTTATGCCGACGGCCAGAGACGATTGAACCGTTCTTTTAGGACCACCCCGGTAGTTACACGCGTTACGCCGCGAATTGCTTCGATCTGAGACCGTACGTCATTGAGTTCCTCAAGGCCTTGAGCTTCAACTGACAAGATCATATCGATCTCACCACTAATAGATTGGCTCCGTTTGATCTGAGGAATTTTTTCGATATCCTTAGCTACTCGCTCACAGATCGGTCCTATAAAATAAAGTATCATATAAGCCGACACTCCGACTTTTGGCAGCGACGCTCCCCTTCGAATGGTAAAGCCGGCGATTACCCCGGTGTTACGGAGCCTCACAATACGTTCGTAAACTGCGCTCCGGGATAACCCGATTTTCCTGGCGATGTCCTGGACTGACCGCCGACCGTCGGCTTCCAGGAGGCACAGGATTTGCTCATCCACCGCGTCCGTATCGCTGACAAACCTGTCCATAGCCGATCTCCCTCCCGGAAGCCCTGAACCGACAATCTGTCGGTACCACCGGACGTCTTGCCTGGTCAATTCGGACAACGCGGTTTCTATCGTTCCCCCGGCCTAACACCATGACGAGGGGATACAATGAAATCCCGGAACGCCGCCTTCCATTCGCAGAAATCGCTCGACGAAAGCGCCATCCCTCACCTTGTGGCTGCCTTCTCGTCGAATCGCGTGTTCTCCCAGCCGTCATCGTTCACAAATGACGACAATCCATACTCAAGGCCACTTCGTCCTCAAGATATGCTAACTATTAATCCGAACAAAAAGCTTAACAAATCCGATTTTATCACGAATGAGGCACTATTACTCCAAAGAATGCTGACAGCAATCTATGAGACTGATCTGTTGTACCTGCCCGAAAAAATGGATCGCGAACGTCGTGAAGCGTTCGATGCATTCTACGATGACGGACTTAAGGTCCTGGGTGAGAGACTACGGCCCACTTTAGAAGGATTATTGTTCGGTTTCTTGGGCGATGAGATCGATGTGGGCGGCAAATGGACCGTACAGACGTTTCGCACCTGGGCGGAAGATGCGCTAACCCGGGTTAACAGCAGCCAGAGCGAGGTCGTTCAAACCATTCTCGGTCTTCGTAATCCGTCCACCGCTGCGGACGAATTTTTGATCCAGCTGTCGTCGGATTTTCTCTCCGAGGCTTCGGCGATGGCTCGAAACGTTCTCGGTAATTTTGGACCGGCCCAATCGGGTCTGTTTACAATCTTGATCGACGAATATGGCTACGGTGTTCATTCCGAAAAGCACTCGTCGATATTCGAGATCACACTTAAAAGCAGGAATCTTGACTCGAGACCACATGCTTACTGGCAATATTATCTTCCTTCGTCATTGGCTCTGGTGAATTATTTTCACTATATTTCAAGAAATCATAGATTGTTCGGACGGTACGCCGGTGCTTTGCTCTTTACAGAAGCCACGCTCGTCGAGGCAAACCGTCAACAGTCCTGGATGCTTCACCAGATTTTTGACGAGAATGTCAACACAAGATATTTCGACGAGCATGTCCACATTGATGCACACCATGGACGAATGGCATTGGACCGAGTCATCGTGCCTTTGGTCGAGCGGTGTGGTGATTGGGTGCTTGAGGACATTGTGCGGGGGTTCGAGGAATTCAAACTTCTTCAACAACTAGCCGATATTGATTTAATCGAACAAGTTCGCTTTGCCGATAGGCTTTTTAAAGCCCCGATGACGGGCGACATGTGGGCGACCTTTCCCGGAATCTGGGATGTTCCCGACGTGCTTGAATTCGCTGAAAGCCGGGGTGAAATCTCCGTCCTCCACATCCACAACCATGACGAACTCTTCGAAGTCACCGAAGGCGAGATCGAATTCACAGTTGGTCCCTTGCATTCGGTGATTCTGTCGGCTGGAAACGCAATCGTCATCCCGGCCGGTCGTCTCCACGGATCCAAAGTTCTTTCGGAGCGCTGCCGCTATCGGGTTCGGAACGCCGCCGGTTTGAGACTCGCCGCATGATCATCGTCAAATTTGACCGCACAAAATATAACTGCGTTGTAATTGGCGATCATATGTACTTTTTGATCGATCACCAAAAGTACACGCCGTTATTGTGCAATAGCAAATGCCCACACCGTGGCGGCCCGCTTCATCTTGGTGTTGGGAATTCTCGGTCAGGCGCTATCACCTGCCCTTGGCACGACACGACATTTCCACGCCGAGCGCTGGAAAGGCGCAGTGTGCCGACAGTCCGTGTCGGAAACCAAATCACCGCTGTGCTCGACGTTCCCGGCGATGCAACCATGATCGCCTATCACCAAAAGAGGATTATCGCCAATGAATGTCCCTGAGAAACAGTGCCTGCGCCCCACAATCAGCCTCTTTGGCGCGGTAACGCTTGCCATTGGGATTGTCGTCGGCGCTGGAATGTTAGCGCTTCCAGGACTGGTCTACCAACAGGCTGGGGGATGGGCGCTGTGGTCATGGTGCCTTGACGCGGTCGTGGTCGCTCCCCTGCTTGTGGTGTTCGCCAACCTCGGACGCCGGTTCCCTTCTGCCGGGGGTGTCGCCGGCTTCGTCGCGGAGGCGTTTCCCTGGGCGGCGATCGGGACCTCTTACGTCCTTCTTGGAACCTTCGCTCTCGGTATCCCTGCGATCGCATTGACGGGTGCAACGTACATCGTACAAGGGCTCGGCGTCGGCAACGGGTCCTCCGCCACGTCGGCGACGACCGCCGCCGTGGCGGCCTTCCTGCTCGCCACCGGGCTGCTGGCCACCTGGGCTGGAGCAAAATTCGCCGGTGCCCTTCAGAACATCGTCGTCGTAATTCTGGTCGGCTGCCTCGCGGCCGTGGCATTCGGTGCCATGCCGCATTGGGGGATGGTCGATCTAAGTACTGGTTCCCCGACTTTGTCAGGAGTTTGGAGCGGTGCTGCACTGGCGTTTTTCGCTTTCACGGGATGGGAAACATTGGCTTTCACGGCAGAGGAATTCAGAAATCCTCGCCGTGACTTCCCTATCGCGGTTGGGCTCAGTTTCCTGGTTGTAACGGCGCTGTATCTCGGCATCTCGGCCGCGGTGCAGGCCCTGGTGTCCTTGGACAATCCCCGACTTGCCGGAGCGCCTTTCTTGGCAGTGACAGAGGGCCTCACCGGTCGACATGTGCCTGGCGAACTGGTCGTGGTGATTGTCACTGGGATCATCGTGGTCAACCTCAATGGCGCCTGCTGGGCCTCCTCCCGTCTGCTTTTCGATATTGGCCGTCGCGGCTGGGCGCCTTCGATGATGCGTCTTGGCGTCATTTCCGAGCGAGACGGCACGCCGCGCTCAGCCGTACTCTGGTTGGCCGGAATATTCGCGGCGGTATTGGTTGCACAATCAGCAGAGGCCATATCGCTCGAGCTGCTCCTCAAGACTGCTGGTCAAAATTTTTTCCTGCTCTACCTCGCAAGCGCGGCCGTCTACATCGCTCTCGGTCGGATTATTTCTACGAGGATCTTTGGCGGTATTGCAGTGGTTATCTACTTGGTCTTTGCCAGAGCTTATGGCTGGGGCATCGTATACGCCGCAATCCTGTTCGTGGCTCCCTACCTAGCCAGGGCTACCTTTGGCCTGCGATGGCCGACGGGGGCCTCCAGGCACGCCTAAACGCCGCCACGGCAAGAACTTTGACAGCAGGTTCTCGGCAACATTGAATTCAGCCGAGAACCTGCGAGAATCCAGATAATTATATCTATTACGTGAACAGACTTAAATGGAGACCAACCGTGCAGAGCGGTAATTTCAATTCATCGAAAAAACATGCAGCGAAAAGAACAAAAATTTTGAACGGCGATGGATCTGAAAATATTTCCACAAAAAACAATGTGCCCAGTCTGTCTCCGGTCCTGATTAATATATTTCAACAATCCAATCAAATATCCGGAAAATTGCACAATAGAAACATTACTATCTGTGGAAGGCGCACCTCGCTGCGCCTGGAGCCAACAATGTGGCAAGCACTGATTCAAATCGCAGATCGCGAATGCTGTACCATACATGAAATATGCACCGCTGCAGCAAAAGCCAGGCACCCTGATTCCACAGTTACGGCGGCCGTTCGAGCTTTTATAGTAAATTATTACGTACACCTCCAGTCGGAGAAGCCTAACGTTTGGCCGCACAGCGCGATTTAATTTGGCAGGAGCATTGGTCAGAAATAACGTAATCCTATGAGAACTTCAAGGTAGCCAGGACATAAGCTCGCACGGCGTCGTTCACGCCGATAGTGCTATATTGCTTAACCGCTGTGCCACACAGCGAACCCACCGTGGTCTGGGAGGCTTTAGCACTCCTTTCTAGAGCCTCCCAATATGCCCTCTCGACCGAGATGCGCTTGAATACCCCGGGCGTAATTTCCACCCGCCGTGTGCTAAAGCGAGTACTTGACAATTCTAGACTTTCAAGCGCCGCTTCAAAAACGGGAGTTCTGCCAATTTTTTTAGCTATCATGGTCGCACCTCACGTTTCACCGTGAAATATCCTACCTCATCGCGAGCGGAGTATGAGAGCGGGACTTTCGATAAAATACTGCATCGCTGTGGTGGCTTATCGCGTCGTCCCAGGTGGCCACCAGATATAGAGCGGCTGAAGTCGGGCCCCGCCGTCTGCAACGGGGTTTTCCTACCGACGCCTCTACATCATGATCAACCTGGGACAACGCGATAAGCCTGTCGCTGTGCGTATTAGCGACTAATCACTGTGGACAAAGATCCAAACCGACGAGTCTGGAACAGTGGACATTATACCTGCTGCAGCAACGGAGACTCGCGCCCAAGGATACTAAGCTCAGTCCGGACGGCAAGACTAGAGGTATTCGTGCCGATGACTCTTCGCCGTCGGGGCGGCCGCAAGCAAATCATCCGACCGGAGGGTGCCGCCGAATTCCAGCCGCCCACTCCGGCCCGGCCCGACAACGCCCTGATCAAGGCGGTCGCCCGGGCGCATCGGTGGAAGCGGATGCTCGAGAGCGGGAAATACGGTAGCATCCGGGAGCTGGCGGAGGCGGAGAAAATCTCCGACCGGTACCTGGCGAAGTTGCTCCAGCTCACTCTGCTGGCGCCTGACATCGTCGAGACGATTCTCGATGGGCGGCTGCCGAAGGGCATTGGCCTTGCCCAGTTCATGGAACCGTGGCCGGCAGTGTGGGCGGAGCAGAGAGAACTTCTTTCAAGATTTTGGCGCGGTGGATAGACTTGGTTACCCGGTCACTTCGGCCGTTCCTGATCGCCGCGTCATCTGCAGCTAGCCAACGTGTACCCCGCCGCCCCTACAAAGGAAATGCTGCTGCTACAAGGTGAGAACACCCGCCCCCGCTGGAGATGAGAGAATCCCTTGTACCTCAGCTATTGGAGTGCGAGATGGCTAAGACTTATTTGGGGGGGAGTACGATCATCCGCACATGGAATCCATATGGTGGGCTCGCCGAGAAGCGGCGTGACCCGTATAAAGGGGCCATTAGAGGTTTTGGTAAGGAAGAATCCGCCGAGATCGTGCGTCAATACAGCGAATCTGAGCCTGTTTTAGTTGATATGGCCACAGTATTACGCCCCGTCGTTGCTACAGTGGTGAGGCGCATATCAGATACATTAACTTATGTTGTTGTTCAGAGAATTCGATTTGATGGGTGTATGCCTAAGGATATCGACGGAAAGATACTGTCGAGGGTGGCAAATAAGATGAAATGGAGAAAGCTCGACGAAACGAAGCGTAAGATTATTCGGGCCTTGGCACTAGAGTTCATGGCGCAGTTTCCTCGGGCCGAACGCCCCATTAGAACCAGTAGCAAGGTTGTTGGCAAAATACAGAGACCTCATCGAAAAAGATAATCACCAGGATGCCATCCCGGGTCAGCCGGCTGCCGGCCAGCCGCTCCAGCCGTTCCCGGACCACGGCCGGGATATTGGGCGAGCCCCGCACACCAAACCGAATCTGGACTGCCGTCGATAATTTGTTGACATTCTGGCCACCAGGACCGGATGAGCGAATGAAGCTCTCTTCGATCTCGTGTTCGTCGAGGGCAATTGATCGCGTGATTTCGATCATGACCGCAATCTTGCTCCGGCCGCGCCGCTGGCGGCTGATACCATCAAGATGATCCTAGAAGGGGGTCTGCCCGCGGGGATCGGGCTTGTCCGGTTCATCGACCTGTGGCCGGCGGTGTGGGAGGAGCAGAGGGTAAGCGCCTAACTTCTTCCAGCATCGTCAGAAACTCGGACTCGTCGATAAGCTTGAGGCGACCGTGCCTATCCATTTGCGTCGCTGCCTTAGCCAGCTTGTCGCCACCGGGAGCTGTGCCGACGACGAGATAGTCGGTGTCCTTGCGAACCGTGGCATGCCACGTTCCGCCGACGGCATGGACTAGGGCGGCCGCCTCGTGGCGGGTCATCGCCTGGAGCGTCCCCGTAAAGGCAATGTAGGTTCCAGCCAGGGGACCGTCCACCGCGGGGACGGCCAGCATGCTATTTAGCTTGGCGGACGACATTTTGCGCAATGGCGACGAGCATGGCTGGTACCAGCCGGGCCGCAGCAGGCCGACCGTCACGCCCAAAGCCTCAGGGAGGCCGTCCAGCCCGCAGCCGATTTCGGCAGCGGCCCGCAGGGCGATCCGGGCGCAGGCATCGGCGTCGCTGCTGGCGACATGATGGGCGACCTCCAGCCCCAAGTGCGCAGCCACCGTCGGTAGCTTGTGGTCGCTGAGATCAGGCCACCGCGCTCGAGCGATCTTGACCGTACACAGGTAGGACATTTCGGGCCACGGCAGCCCGTAGAGGTCGAGCGTGGCCCGCAGAACGCTCATATCGAACGACGCATTATGGGCCAGGATGATCCTGCCGGCGAGATGGGGGGCGATCTCCTCCCATACCTCGGGGAACTCCGGTTCGTCCTCCACATCCTCGGGACGGATGCCGTGAATGGCGATGTTGAAGCCGTCGAAGACGTTGTTTTTGGGGCGGATTAGGCGATGAGAGATGTGGCTGACGCCCTCGTTACCGATCCACGCCAAGCCGATGGAGCACGGGCTGGAGCGGGCCGCATTGGCGGTCTCGAAGTCGATGGCGATGGTACCGCACCCCCCGATTGCGGCTAGGCTCGGGATCGACACCTGACTGGGTGCTGTCCGGAGGGGGGCGATGGGGATGAGAGTATCGGTTGCCGTGACCTCGGTTCCATCATCGAATTGGTAGGCAGAGGGCCGCGAATAGGTGCCGTCGGGGTTACGGACGTACCCCTCAGCAATCAGCTGAGGATATTCGTCCTCTGAATGAACCTGGCCTGTCGGCGTCATGGTCACAGGAGCCTAATCGGAAAAGGCGGCGGCACTGTGGACGTCATCAGGTGACGGACAATGGCCGCCAGCTTCTGGCCCGCCGCGTCGGGGAACTTTTCGCGGTTCACATCCGGTTCGACATCGTCCCAGTCCACCCACAGCATCGGATTCCATCGCGCCAACCTAGCCAGTACGGCTCGATTAGCCTCGATCTCTCGGAGGCTGTCTGCAGACAGCGCCTCGTCGAGTACGCATCCGTCAGCCGTGATCTCACGCAGTACCGGACCGACACGGACGGCAGCGGCATCCAGCCAAGCTGCTACGGCGGTACGGGTCGCCTCGGAGAGCGATAGCTGGTCCACCTTTTCGGCCGGGAGGACGCAGATCGTCTTCAGGTCGCGACGCTTGGCCGACCAGATCACATCCCAGGCGAGCAATATGGCCGCCCTGTCGCGTGATCCCTTTAAGCTGCTGGCGCAAGTGGCGACCAATTTGCCGATCACATCGGCGTCGAGCGCCTTGTAGAATTTGACGACGCTTTGGCCGCTCACCACGATACGGGGTTCGCCCACCTGCCGCCGAGACAGGTTGCAGCGGTAGACTTCCCGAATCATCGACAACAGGTCGTCATCGGTGGGATCGGCTTGACGCCACCGTTCGACACGCTCGGACGCAGCCATCCGAACGGCATTGGCACTACTGGGCGCGCCGGTGACATCATCAAGGGACCGATAGACAGCCCAGGTGATCACGAGGTCATCGGCCACGAAGCTAGCTCCCTAACGATATAGTATCCACTCGATGTTGATTGGTTGTCAAACGCTGTCAAGGCAAAATCCTAGCCATCGCCGCCGCTCTGCCGGATGCCGCCGCCATCAGGACCGACACGCTGCGTTGGGGCAGATCACTATACGCAAGGTCGACGGCTGGCAAACCCTGAGCACGGCGGCAAGCGGGTATCAGCGGAATGGCCGACGGTCCAGGCTTTCGAGAGGCGCCTCGATGCCATAGACATTGAACGCCATCAGGCGTTCGAAAAGGTCGAGCCCCGGGATCCGGGTTTCCGGCAGACGGTGTAAGGTGAGCGCGATCTCGATCAGGCCGCCGGCCTCGATGCCGAGATTACGGACGGTTTCACCAGCCTGTTCCGCCTGGTCGATTACCGCGATGCAGACGGTGTGAACGAGTTCCGGTTCCCAGCCCGCGCCGAGCAGCGCTTTGAGCCTGTGGATGAGCAGACGAGGACCGCGAGCGCCCAGAACCGCCGGATGATCGACGAGCGCCCGCAGGATTTGCCGGCTGTCGTCGTCAGCCGGGAGCGGATCGGTCGTCCCGAACAGATCAAGCAGGACCTTGGCGAGTTCGTGGTCGGCGCTGGCGATCAGGGACAGCAGCAATGGTGTAACCAGTGCACGTAGCGCGGGTTCCTTCCAACCCCGATTCAGGGTGAAGGCGAGGCCAATCCGGAGACCTGCGGCAACTTCCGGAGCATAGCCAGCCCCCTCAAGAAAAGCCGCGACCTCGGTCCGCGCCGCCGCGTCGCCTGGTCGGCGACACAGATGCAAGGCAGCGATTTCTCCCGCCGCCTGGGGACCCCGCGGCCAGTCCCCGGTTACCCATCCGCTGAGCACGCGATCGAACAGGTCCGACGGCATCCAACCGAGAATTTCTGCAATCAGCCGCACCCCACTTGCTGATCGCAGCAGACCAGGATTGCCTTCGAACAACCCGCCGAAGAAATCGGCCGCGCGGGCGTGATCGGCGCGGTCGAGATAGGTGAGGTGGCGGGCAACTGCCTGCCAGACTTTCGGATTTTCACGGCGACCGAGGTGCCGATCCAAGATCGCCAGCCAGGCGTCGGCGTTCATCGGCTTCCGGCACATCTGGCCGCAGAAAAGCGCTTCCAGGATCGGATAGTTCTCACCCGGCAAGACGCCCCAAGCTCCGGAATCCCATAAGAGGCTGGGACGCGCCGCCTCATCTGATCCCGGTTTCGGCTCCACGCCCGGCACTGGCGCGGAGGCTTCACAGTCGGGATCGATTTTCGATGGTAACCAATCGGTGAGCCACCTCTCCAGCATTTCGCAAGTGCGATCGTCCAGCCCCGCATTTCGTCTCGCGAGCGCGCCGAGGCCCCAAGCGGAACTGGTGCGAAATTCCTCTGAGCCAAATCCTCGGTGGTCGAGGGCCTGGATGCAGTCTAGCAATTTGACCGGTTCAACCGTGTCGACGCCGCTGAGTTCCCGCAATGCGTCACTCGCCGGGCGCTCCTGACGCCCAGGTTCAAACTGCGTCATGATCCGGATCGCCCGCTCCGGCTGCGCCTTGGCAAACTGGGCGAATTCCCGAGACGCCTGGACACTGCCTCCGATATGCTCAACCCAATGCCGTTCTCGGTTCGGATGATTCCAGCCGGTGGCGTCCGTCAGATCAGCGAATAGCGCGATGATCTGGGTGTCGGTGGCCTTGGCCATCTGGGCGGCGGTCATAGGACTGCGCAGCGAGTAGACGCCGGAAAACCGGGGCGTCCCCAGATGGGTATTGGGCAGCGCACGTTCCTCTTCGCGACGGCGCCGTCGGCCTTCGGGAGAAAGGCGTTCAACTGGGATGGCCCGCAGTAAGGTGAGCCGGTGCTCCCGTGTCCACTTTTGACGTTCGAAGCGAAGCTTGGCGGACTCGTCAGGCACGTCGTCGCGATATCGTTGGTAGCCCAGGATCGCTTGCTCCAGGCACTGCACATCGGTCTCCGACAGTGCCGGCGCCACCGCCGCGATCAGGCGGACGCTGTCCATGATCTTGTCGGCATCGGTTCCCAGGGCGAACCGGCGCGGGTCCTCAAGCAGATAGTCGAGAACCGCCGCCGGCCGCACCGCCGCCGCCTTCGCCAGCCCGACCGCCAGCAGAGCGTGAAGAGCCATCAGGTCGGTGCTCCTGGCAGTCGCGACGAAGGAGAGGAAGACGTCGGGATCTGCCGCGGCCCAGGCACCGATCGCTGCTTCAAGAACGGTCGGCAAGGGGTAGTGAAGATCGAGTCCCGGTTCATCGCGACGAAAAATATGCTGATGATCTTCTCGGTATTGATTTCTTGCATTTTCCAAATAATTGTCCGAGAATCTCTCAAAAATATTTGAAAGGCAGGGCCAGATTCGCTTGATGAACAAACATGGCGCGAGAGCTGTGATTTTGTCAACGTCATGTAAGTCTTGGTTTGTCAGTATTTTTTCATAGTCTCCGAAGGCTGCTTGGTCTTTCTTTAGCCACCACACCGCCTGCTGGTCCGGGGACGCCATCTCCGCTAATGGCTCGGGTTCCACGATCGGGGCCGCGTCGATCTGGCGAAGCTGGGCCTCCAGATGACGGACAATCACCTCCGGTGCCAAATCGGGCCGGACGCGCGCGATGGCCCTGGCCAAATCCTGAACCACGAAGGTCGCGCACTCTGCGCGGTCCGCCATCTGCGCTGCAATACCGGCGGCCCGTTCATCCCAATCGCGCAGGTCACGTAAGACGGCGTAGGTGTGGCTCGCGTATTCAGGCCTCGCCAACCAGTGACGCTCAGCCAGGGCAAGTACGGCGTCGCGCTCGACCGTCACCGCCTTGCTCAGCAGCCGGACGGTTTCCCAAGCTTCTTCCGGAGGTCGGCTCATTCGTGTCGGCAAAATACTGCCGGCGAGACGCCGGAACCAGCCGGGGCTGCCGGCCACCGCAGCGAAAATTCGGGGTCGAAGCTGCGGGTCGTCGAGCCTTACTACCATCCAGCGTGCTTCCTGGTCGTCGGGCTCGGCGAGTTGGCCGAGGAAGGCAATCAGGAGATAACGCAGGTGGCACCGCAGAGTCGGCGCTTGCCACAACTCGGTGAATTCTCGCCGATAGGTCGGCCGGTCGGCGCTGCGCAGGTAATGCAGGGCGCTCCACAGTGTCGGCCGGACGAACAGCGATTCCTGCCGGCCGTTGAGGACATGATCGGCGATCGACACGCCGTCGGCCAGGAACGAGCGGGCGCGCAGGAAGTCGAACAGGGTCTGGTGACGAAATGCCAGACGGAGCCGATCCTCCGAACACACCAGCAATCCGGACGCTTCGAGATTTCTCAATTCGGCCCGAAACCGACGGGAAAAGCGCGCCACGCCGAGCCACAGCTCCTCCTCCTGGGCCATGGTCCTGGCAATCTCCTCGGCAGCAGCCAGTGTCGGCCGTCCGTAGCGGTTCTCCAGGGTCTCGGCGGCCACTCGCTCCAGAAGGCCGTGATAAGTGGTGAATCCGGGCGTCCCTTGACCCGCCAGGTGGTCGAGGAAGAGTGCCAGATGCTGGGGTACGCGCAGCACGTCTCGAATTTCGGAACTCCAACCGGCAGCATCCAGGCCGCGTGATGTCACCACCGGTGCGACCTGCTCCCAGGCGAGCGGGGAAAGCGCCACTGCCTCGGATTCGAGCGAGGTCAGGCGAACGTCGTTGCGGAACTCGAACTCTCGGCACGACAGCATGACCTGAAGGTTGGGCGTCTCGCGCACCGCGCCGATGAGCGCCAGCAGTGCTGACAGGCGGCCGGGAGACAGATCCATCAGGTCGGCCAGGGCGTCCAACTGGTCGATCAGCAGCACGACCCGGCGTTCGACCGCAAGCCGCCGCAGGGCGTCGGCGATGGCGACCGGGGCGCCGACCGCGTGGTCGAGGTCGGAGATTGTGGTGATCGAGCGCGGCAGCTGGTCCGCCTTGAGGGCAAGCAGTATCACACCGTCCGTCCTCAGCCGGTGGCCGAGCCGTGCCAGAAGCGCCGACTTGCCCGCCCCCGGTCCCCCAAGCAGCACCGCCACCACGGGTTTCGAGCCCATCGCCAGGTCGTACAGACGGTCGAGTTCTGGACGCTCAATCCATTGCCCGGCAGTCAGTTGGGGCCAATGGAACAGAACTTGGGAGGCTGCTCCGAATGCCCGCTCGACCGCGGCCCGGTCGAGTGTGGATTCCCGCAGAATAGCTTGCGCCGCTGTCCGGGACGGTCCGAAGAGGCTTTCCCAGCGGGGCGGCGCCGATGAGGAAAGGTCGAGGATATCGCTGCGGTCCGGCCTGACCACGCGCGGCTGACCGGTTAGACGGCGATAAAGAGTCTCCAATTGATCGGGGTCGTCAATCTGGTAGGACGAGGTTCCGAGCAGCGGACGCGGAATGAACCGGCGATCGGCCTCGGCGAAGACGATCGGGATGATCTTCGCATTCAGACCTCCAGCGCCATAGATGTCGTTATAGAGCAGCACCGATTCCCAGATAACTCCGTGCCCGACACCCGGACTCTCCCGGTGCTCACCCCGGCATAGATAGGTCTCGGTACAGACCACCAGGATGGTGTCGGCCTCGCGGGTCTCGTGCTCCATCCACATTGGCCAGCCCATTGCTGGCGGCACAGTTTCGAAATATTGATCAAGGACGACGTCGAGCCCGCCAGGATTGCGCAGCCGGTTAGCCAGCGCCAGCACCCGCGCCTTGTGCTCGGCGGAGTCGTGACTGTAGCTGACGAAGACTTTTCGCGGTGGAGGCTGCATGTTGCCTATGGCCCTTGCTTCAGCCCCAACATATTGCGGGAGGAAGTGCCTCCCACGCAACCCTTGTGTCCAAACCTTGTGTCCAAAGTTCTCACGCAATCGCCTGACAACCCAGACGGCATCCGCGCGACCACAGGGGACACGCCTTCTCCCGTGTTTCGAGCGAGCCTAGCGGATTTCTCGATGACCCGATCCGGAGTTCGAGACCGGAGGACGAGCGGGCGCTGACACCGGCGATGAACATGCCCTCAAGATTTCCGACGGACCGCCAGGCGGAGCGTCTGCGAATGCTATTGAACCGTTGCCGGGACGCGGGATTTGAGCAGTGATCGGACAAGAGTCGGCTGCAGGCGAACAGGAGAGCCCATGGAACGTCGGTGCTGAATGACTTCAGGATGTACTCCAATTGATGATCACGGCGGTGAAAATTCGATCGAAGTCCCCACCGGCTGCCGGTGGCGTCGTCAAAAAGGGCGGAGATCGCAAACCACGTAAGTCTTTGATCAGACTCGAAACTCAAACCTCCGAACTGACTTGGGGCAGTTCGCAGGTTTCAGAGAATGGGGGCCGAGAGAGAGCAAAACGGGGGCCGGAGACTGCACCGGCAGTTCGCAGGTATTGGGCTATAACTGCGGAATTCCTTGAGATTTTTCATGGGGTCTTCCGGCGGAGAGAGCGTTGCCGAAAGGGCGACTGGCGGAGGGAGGGGGATTCGAACCCCCGATAGGGTTTTTGACCCTATAACGGTTTAGCAAACCGCCGCCTTCAGCCGCTCGGCCATCCCTCCCAAGCGAGCCGCCTAACAATAGCGGCCGTTTTTCAGATCCGCAATCCATTCCGTCGTCCGGGCAGGGCTCCGAACTGATCGATCGTGTCCCACTGCGTGGTGTAAGGTCAGTGTTTGCGGCCGTCGGTATAGACATAGACCACGGCCGGGGGCAGCGGACCAGCTCTGCTTTCCGTGTCCGCGTTGAGTTATTGCGCAAAAAGGGGCAGGTCGATGCGGCCAACGACATTTTGGCCCCAGCGGCCCGCCAAAAAGACCCTCGTAGCATGATGAGCTGGCAGGATTTCCACGGCAACGAGTCGAGGTTAACGTGAGGTTAACGGGGCTGGACGTTGAGAATTCTGGCGAGTTCGTCGGGGTTCCATCCGGCGGCTTTTCTGGTGGTCTTGATTGAGTGTTTTCCCTTGGCGAGCCTGATGAGATTGATCGAGAAGTGTCGGACGACGGCCATGTTGCGGGCGCCATGGCCCCGTCGCAGGCCGGACTGATCTTCTTTGAAGGTTACGTCGAGCACCCAATGGAGGCTGGTTTCGACCCGCCAATGGCCGCGAATGGCTTCGGCGGCGCGTTCGGGGGTCAATGTTGCCGAAGAGATGTAGTAGCGGCGCTCTGTGTGGACGTTGCCTTTGGTCTCGACGATGCTTTCGACCATGATAATCGAGGCCAGAGTTGGAAATCTGGGTTCGTCTGGATAGCGACGGCCGCTGAGCAGCCAGTTGATATTATGGCTGACCAGGACACGCCGGGTCTCGATACGGCCGTGATCCTTGTCTACGTCGGAGCAGAACAGCGCTTCGGAGGCGTGGTCGGCAAAAAAAATTGCGATGTCTTTGTTGAGGGTAGGTTGGTTGGCCTTGACCGCAAGGATATAGTCGGCTTTTCGATCGGTAATCGCGGCGGCGATCTTGGGATTGCAGGCGATGGCGTCGATGGTTACCAACGCCCCTTCGATATTCAGGCGGTCCAGTATCTCCGGGATCACACCGCACTCGTTCTCCTTCTCGTCCACGGCTTCCTGAGCCAGAACCAGGCGCTGGGTGGTGGCGAAGGCCGAAACCAGGTGGAGAGGTTTTTGGCCCCTGCCGCGGTCGTGGCTGCGGCGCGAGGTTTTGCCATCGATGGCGATCAGATCGGCGGCGTCCGGCCTCAATTTCCTGGCCCAATCCGTAAAGCAGGCCTGAAACAGCGCCGGGTCGATCCGATTCATCAGAACGCGCAGCCAATCCTCTCCTGGAGTTCCAAAGTAATACTCGGAAAATCGTCTCAGAAAATCCCGATGCGTTTCACCCCAGAGCGCGATTTCATCGTAATCGTCGCAGCCGGCGATGGTCGCAGCAACCACCAAAAACAGGACCTCTGACAACGGATACCGGACCTTGGCCGGTTCTCGGCAATCCTTAAGCTCACCAAAATGCTCCAGCAAGCTCCGCAGCCGCGCCTTCCCAACCACCACTTCCATCGGTCACCCCCATCCGGTCGTGACCACAGAGAATCGGAAAACCGGCGACGTGGGAATCCCCCACGTCAAGCGTTAACCTGAACCCGTCGCCGCGGCAGGATTTCGGGCACGATTGCTCGGAAGGCGGGTCCAGGATACTACATTTTCGGTCCAGGATGTGTATTCTTCGGAGCCTGTCTGTGATTTATTAACCTGGATTCGGAGCCCTGGAGGCTCTAGCCTGCGTATCGCTTTGGTGTATAATCAATGCGGTGGGTCTGACTGTGTCTGAAGGGATCGGATAGGGGGGTGACCATGACGATGAACGCCGAAGCCGACGAGCGCCTCCTGATCTCGCGGGCTTGGACGGAGACGGAATTTCGGAGGCGACTTCTGGCGGACGGGACGGCCACTTTGAAGGCGGAGAGGTTTCCGGTGCGCGAGGGACTTGTCGTCAACGTGGTCGAAAATACCGACACTCTGGTTCACATTGTGCTTCCCGTCAAACCGCCGAACTGGGAGGCCGGAGGGGGGGAGGGCACGGTGGACGCCGATGGCGCCGACCCGGCCGCCTTTGGCGCTTTGCAGCACATTGTGGCCAAGGCTTGGTCCGACCCCGGATACAGGGCCCGACTCATTGCCGATGGTACCGCGGTCGCCCGCTCGGAGGGGTTGGCCTTTCGCGATGGCATCTCGGTCAGAATTCTGGAAAATTCTCCGACGCTGCTACACATCGTGCTGCCGGTTCAGCCATCGTCCGGTCCGATGGATGACGCTGAGCTGGAAGCGCTGTCGGGCGGCGGCCTGGTGGGGGCTTTAATGGGGGCCACCGGTGGCGCGCTTCAGGGCGGCTTTGAGGTCGGGCTGCTGACATTGGGGGCAGGGATCGTTCCCGGCATGATTGTCGGGGGTATTTATGGCGCCATCGCCGGATATCTCCTGGAGGACGCGGCAAAATCCATGTGATGCCTTGAGTCGGGCGGCGGCTTGGCCGCTGTGTGGGCGTAGTGCCCCCCCGAGCGTTTAAGGCGGGGACGGGCCGGTTTCGGGAAATGCGGGGTTGGGCTGGGTGACCGCGACCGGTTGCCCGGCGGCCCAGCGGTATACTTGGTAGCTAAGGCCGTCGATGTCGCCCTTGCTGTCGAAGCCGAGGGAACCGAGTTCGGTTTTGAAACGGCCGGCCTTCATGGCGCCCGCGACCTTGCGTGGTGCCACGCTACCGGCGCGGCGGGCCGCTTCGGCCCAGATTTCGACCGCGATGTGAGCGAGGTGTCCACCCTGGCCGATATCCTCGCCATCCAGCCAGTTTGAACCCTGGGTGTGGTCGAACAGACCCGCGATGGCGGTGAACAGGAGTCCCTCCGCCGCGCCGCCGGCCACCGATATCAGGGCGTTGGCGCCAAGCCAGTCGCCCACCATCACCGTCGGACGCCAAGCGGTCGTGGCCGTGGCGGTGAGCAGGTGGGACGTGGTGCTGAAACTCTGCGCCCCGACGAAAACCACATCGATCTGCTTGGCCCGCAAGCCGGCAATCGCGGTGCTCAGCCCGGCCTCGGTGGTATCCGTGACCATGTAGGCGGCTTCCCGCTTGTCATTGAGGTTGAGCGCGGTCTTAACATCGCTCGCAATGTACCGGCCATAGGCCGAGCGGTCGTGAATGATGGCCAAACGCTGGCCACGGAACGCCTTTGCCAGAAAGGCGCCGGTTGCCGCTCCCAGCTTGTCGGTGCGACCGCAGACCCGGAAAATCAGGTCCAGACCACGTTCGGTCAGGCGCGACGCGGTCGATGTTGGCGAGATCATCAGGACCCCGTCTTCCTGATAGATCAGAGAGGCCGGTAGCGATGCGCTGGAACAGGGGTGTCCGAAGACCACCGGAAAGCCGCGCGCGACCGCGTCCTTTGCCCCCCGGATCGCCCGCGCCGGATCGCAACCGTCGTCAAGGGTCTCAAGCCGCAGCGGCTGCCCCAACACCCCGCCGGCCCGATTGACCGCGTCGACCGCGCCGCGGGCGCCGCGTTCTTCCGATCGGCTTTCTTCCGCCCCGCCTCGGGCGGAAGCCGATACGACCAGCAGGATCGGAATTTCCGCCCTCACCGCTGCCGGTAGCAGGCTGGCCAGGAGGGCCACAGCCCAGGCTGATCGCCTCATATGTCCGCTCCCAGAGGGCAGGCGGCATCCCTGCCGCTCGATTGCCACTTCCTAAAATCTATGATAATTTCAATGGTTAGTCCAGCCGACAGCCGGCTCGGCAATCAATCGGGCGCGCCAATGTGACCCATTCCCCTTTCCACCGGCGAGCACGGGAGCGGCTGTCCACTCCCGAGCAGCTCGACCAGGCTCTGCAGGTGGTTGGTCCTGCCGGGTGGGGGGCCGCGGCCACGGTGGCGCTACTGTTCCTCTGCGCCGGATTGTGGGCGGTTTTCGGCATCTACCGAGTGACGGTAACGGGGCAAGGCCTGCTCCTCGCCGAAGATGGGCAGTTCAATGATATCGTGGCACCCCGCGCAGGCTGGGTCGACTACATGTCGCCGGTGGGGGCCGAGGTACAGCCCGGCGAACTGCTCGTGAAGCTCGAAGCCCCCGAGGCTGCCAAACCCCTGGAGAGGGCGATCGGGCAGCTCCGGTTGCTGGAGCAGCAGCGCCGGGAAACCGAGCGTCGACATGCCGAGCGGCTTTCCAAGGAGAGCGCCGCGCGTGCCCAACTCGAACGGCGGACATCGGTACAGGAGCAGCAGATCGCGGCGGAATTGCTGCGTCTGTCCGCGCAGGAACTTGCCGGTACCGCCACGCAAGCCGAGCTTGCCGACGGCAAGGCCCGTCTTGCCGCGCTCCAGGCGGCGGCAGGTGCCGGCCGTGGCGACCTGCTCCGGGCCGAGTCTGCATTGAAGGATATGGGTCGGGCATACCAGGACGAGTTGGCAGCGTTCGATCGCCAGATCCAGGCTGGCGAGCTTGCCGTTCAGGACGCTCAGCTCGCGCTGGATCAGGTCACTCAGATCTTTGCCCACGATTCTGGCCGGGTGGTCGTCTCGGCTGTCCCGAAGAACGCCATGGTCGTTGCGGGTCAGCGTATTCTGAGCCTGGAACTGGGGGGGCCTGGGATGCAGGCCCTGATCTACGTCCCCGCCGACGAGGGCAAGAACATTCAGGCCGGCATGTCGGCGCTGGTATCGCCGACCACGGCTCGACGGGAGGAATACGGTTCCCTGGTGGGGCGGGTGATCTGGGTTTCGCCGCTGGCGCAGTCCGAGATGGAAATTGCAACCGCGCTCAGTAACCGCGATTTGGCGCGCCGGTTCACCCTGCGCGGGGCACCGGTGGCGGTGGTGATCGCTCTGGTGCCCGACCCGGATACCGGCAATGGCTATCGCTGGACCTCCGCCCGCGGCAGTGAAGTCAGAATGACCACCGGGACGGTAGCCAATGCCTGGGTCACGGTGCGGTCGGCCCCGCCGATCCTATTAATCTTACCGGCCTTGCGCACTCTGTTCGGAGTGTGAGCGCGGTGTCGTCGGAACAATACCCGGATGACTGATACCGCGACGGCCACACCTCAGCCCGTGCGCTTGGGGCAGGCAGCGCGGCGGCGCTGCCCCACCGTGCTGCAGCTCGATCCGGCCGAATGCGGTGCGGCCGCGCTCGCCATGGTTCTGGCGCATCACGGGCTGTGGCTGCCGCTGGAGGAGCTGCGGGTGGCGTGCGGTGTCTCGCGCGACGGTTCGACCGCGATCAACCTGGTACGGGCGGCGCGACGCCTGGGCATGACCGCTCAAGGCTGGCGCCTGGAGCCCGAACAGGTGGCGGAGAAGTCTCTGCCCGCGATTGCTTTCTGGGAATTCAACCATTTCGTGGTGATCGAAGGGATCGGTCGTCATACGGTGTTTCTCAACGACCCGGCGACCGGCCCGCGCCGGGTGAGCCACGAAGACTTTGTCGAGAGTTTCACCGGCGTCCTCCTGACCTTCACACCGACCGCCGAGTTTCGTCCCGAGGGAACGCGACCCAATCCTTGGCGTGCTTTGGCGGCCCGGCTCGACCATGCGCGCAATGCCGTTGCCTTCTTGGTCCTCCTCGGGCTGTTCCTGATCGTGCCAGGGCTCATCGTGCCCGCCTTTACCAAGGTGTTTGTGGACGATGTACTCGCCCGCGACCTGGGCGGCTGGCTGAAGCCCCTGCTGTTAGGGATGGCGCTGACCGCGCTGGTGCGTGCCGCCATTACCTGGCTGCAGGAGCACCACCTTGCGCGTCTGCAGCTCAAGCTCGATGTCGCAATCTCGAGCAGGCTGATCTGGCACTTGCTCCGTCTGCCGATCCCCTTCTTCACCCAGCGCTTCGCCGGCGACATTGCCGCCCGGTTCGATGCCGGTGAGCGCCTCGCCCGGACCCTGTCCGGACAGCTCTCCGCGACCGCATTGAGCCTGGTCAGCATCACTTTTTTTGCGATCGCGATGGCGCTCTACGACTTGCCGCTGACGCTGGTTGGCATTGCGCTGACATTGCTGAACATTGTGCCGCTCCAGCTGGTGATGCGATACCGGGCCGATGGCTATACCCGGATGCGGGCCGACGAAGCGCGTCTGTTGGGCACCTCGATCAGCGGGGTACAGATGATCGAGACGCTGAAGGCAACCGGCCGGGAGGTCGATTTTTTCACTCGCTGGGCCGGCTGGCAGGCCCGGGTTGCCAATGGCCGCCGCAAACTGGCGTACTTGACCGGCCTGCTGAACGCGGCGACGCAGCTGCTGACCGGGCTGACCACGGCTGCGGTGCTGGGTTACGGCAGTCTGCGGGCGATGAACGGCCATCTGACGGTCGGCGCCCTCGTGGCGTTTCAGTCGCTGCTGGCCAGCTTCGCGCGGCCCATCGAGAGTCTGGTCCGTGTCGTCGACCAGCTGGAGGAGCTTAAGGGCGACCTCAATCTGGTCGATGAGGTGATGCGCCACCGCACCGATCCGGCCGCTGTCGCTGGGACAGCCGCCTGCGATCCCGGCGGCGGGGGGGCGTCGAAGCTCGCTGGTGCCATCGCGTTCCGCAATGTCACCTTCGGCTACAGCCCACTGGCGCCCCCGCTGGTCAAGGATTTTTCGCTGTCCGTAGTACCCGGAGGCTGGGTGGCGGTGGTCGGGCGTTCGGGCAGCGGCAAATCGACCTTGGCGCGCCTTGCCGTTGGCCTGGCACAACCCTGGTCCGGGGAGGTCTTGCTCGACGGGCGGCAGGAGGCGGCGTGGCCACGCGGCCTGGTTGCCAGCTCCCGTGCCTTCGTCAGCCAGGAGATCGTGTTGTTCGAAGGCAGCATGCGCGACAATTTGACTCTATGGGATACTACCGTCGCCGAGGCGGACCTGGTTGCCGCAGCCCAGGATGCTGCCGTCAGTGATGTGATCGCCGCGCGGCCCGGAGGTTACGATGCGGCGCTGGAAGAAGGGGGTCGGAACCTGTCGGGGGGACAGGCGCAGCGGCTGGAAATAGCGCGGGCGCTGGTGCCGCGGCCGACCCTGCTGGTGCTCGACGAGGCAACTTCGGCGCTGGATCCGGTCACCGAGTCCCGAGTTCTGGCCGCCCTTCGCCGGCGAGGTGCTACGGTGCTGATGGTGGCTCACCGCCTGAGTGCCATTCGCGATTGCGATGAAATCATTGTGCTGGAGCACGGCAAGGTGGTCCAGCGCGGCAGCCATGCCGAGCTGTCGGCTCGGCCGGGTCCCTATCTGGAGCTGATCCGTGCCGAATAGCAGTCCTGAGCCGGGACCGTTACCGGGGGCTATGGTGCAGCCGGCGCTGTGCCTGTCCGGGGGGCAGGCATTGGTGCCGGCCGCGGAGGACGTGGTCCTGCTGGTAGAGGACGGCGAGCTGACCATGTTCATGGTGGCCGGGGCCGGGCGCGGCAAAGACGATGTGCCCGATGCCCGCCACTGCGCCCGGCAGCCGCTGCTGAACCTTGGTCCCGGCGACGGCGTGCTGCTGCCCGCAGCGGGCAGTCCGGTTGCCTTGCTGGCGGTCGCGACGGTGGCCTCGCGGGTGCGGGCGTTCGGACCGGAAGCGCTGACCGCAACGGCAGCTGCTCGTCCGAACGACTTGGCGGCGGCGGTCGATCGCGGGCTTGTGCGCTTCCTGGAGGCGGTCGCTCCGCCTCCTGCGGAACGGCGCGCGATAGACCTTGGTCCGGATCAAAAGGTTGCGCTGCCCGATGGATCGACCGCCCGCTCCGGGCAGGGTGTCGTATGGCTTCGGGTTGACGGCGGCCGCCTGTTGGCGCCGGTCTGGGCCGACGGCCCGATCAGCGAGGGTGAGCCGGCGTTCCCGGTAACACCGTGGGCGCCCGTTATTGCAGCGGGGCCAGCCCAAGTCGAGACCCTGACAACAGCAGCCTTGGCCGTCCGAGGCGGATTGATCACCGCGCTGGCGCATCTGCAGCAGCGGTTGGCGGTCGTTCTGGTCCGGCATGTCGCTGCTTTGACCGATGCGGCGGAGCGCGATGCAGTCCTCCGTCGAAACCGAGAAGGCTCCCTTATGGCGGGGGCTCTCGCGGAACTCAGCGCCTTGCTGGCCGACAGCGGCGGCAGCGGGCGTACTGGCGGCAATGACGATGCCGTCCTCAACGCCTGCCGGCTGGCAGCGGAGCCTTTGGGCTGTCCGGTCGTGGCGCCCGCGGGCTCTCTGCCGGCAGTGACCGCCTTGGCCGGGAGCGAAGCTGCCCGTGCCGAAATGGAACAGCGATTGTTCGCGATCGCCGACGCCTCCCAATTCCGGTTGCGTCGAATCTGTTTATCGGGCCGGTGGTGGGAGGGCGATTGCGGACCGCTGCTGGGGTATCTCGACGGCGACCGGCTGGTGGCCCTGGTGCCACGGCGAGGGCGCAGTTACCGGCTGGTCGATCCGATTGGTGACACCGCGACTCCGGTGGAACCCGCACTTGCGGCCCGGATTTCGCCGGCGGCCTACCAGCTCTATCGTCCTTTTGGACCGGGACCGCTGCGCGCGCGCAACGTGTTCGCCTTCGCCATCCGCCCGGTGCGGCAAGACCTGCTGCTCCTGCTCGTGGTCAGCCAGCTGGCCGCGCTGCTTTCGCTGGCTGGACCGTTTGCCACCAGCGTCTTGTTCGACCGCATCGTGCCAGCGACGGCGGTTGACGAGCTGATCCAGGTGACCGCCGGGCTGGTGGCGTCGGCAATGGGCATGGCCACGTTCGAACTGGTCCGGCGGCTCACAATTCTGCGTCTGGAAAGCCGCATGAACAGCGACGTTGAGGCGGCGGTGTGGGACCGGTTGCTGCGCCTGCCGGCGGCCTTCTTCCGTGGTTATGGGGCCGGCGATCTGGCGATGCGTGCCGGGGCAGTGTCCCAGATGCGTGCTGCTGTCGGAGGAACCACGCTCTCGGTTCTGATCGGCGGCGTCTTCTCCGCGACCAACTTCATTGTGCTGCTCAGTCTGAGCGGCACAATGGCGGCTGCCGCATTGGCGATCGTCCTGGTCCAGGGTTCGCTTATCCTGGCCGCCAACCTCGCCGGACTTCGGTGGGAACGGAAGGGGCAGGACCAGCGGGGGCGCCTGCTCGGCCTGGTCCTGCAGTTGATCCAGGGGGTGCCCAAGCTGCGGGTCGCAGGGGCCGAACTGCGCGCATTTGACCAGTGGGCCCACGCCTATGTCAGCACTCGCCGAATCCAGCAGCGCAACGTCCGGACCGCCGTCGCCCTCGCGACCATGAACTCTGCCGCCGGGATACTGGGGCTGCTGGCGGTCTTTGCGATGGTCGGTTTCGCGGTCGTGCCGCTGCCGCCCGGAGCGTTTGTCGCTTTCAGCACCGCGTTCGGCCAATTCCTCGGCGGAACTCTGGCGATTGCCGCGGTTTTGCCCAAGGCGTTGACCGCCCTGCCGCTTTACGAGCGGGCGCGACCGATCCTGGTTGCGGCGGCAGAGGACCACAGCCGGCGTAGCGACCCGGGCCGTCTGCGCGGACAGGTCGAAATGACCGCGGTTACTTTCCGTTATGCAGCGGATGGTCCAGCCGTGCTTGATCGGGTATCGCTGGCGGCGGAACCGGGTCAGTTCGTTGCCCTGGTTGGACCGTCAGGATCAGGAAAATCGACGGTTCTCCGCCTTCTGGCGGGTTTCGAAGCGCCTGAGTCCGGCACCATCCTCTATGATGGGGCAGACCTTGCGCGCCTGGACCTGCGGGCAGTTCGCCGGCAGATCGGGTTCGTCCTGCAGTCCGGTCAGCTGATGGCCGGCACTATCTTCGAAGCCATTGCCGGTGCCGCCGCCGTGCCGCTCGATCAGGTTTGGGACGCCGCCCACGCCGCGGGCCTGGCCGATGATATCAGGCGCCTGCCCATGGGCATGTACACGCTGATCGGCGAACGCGGCGGCACGCTGTCGGGCGGCCAGCGGCAGCGCCTGTTGATCGCGCGCGCACTCGTGCACCGGCCCCGCATCCTGATGTTCGACGAGGCGACCAGTGCGCTCGACAACCAGACACAGGCGCAGGTGGCGCGCGCGATGGAGCGGCTCAATGCCACCAGGATCGTGATTGCCCACCGCCTCAGCACGATCCGCGACGCCGACCGAATTTATGTGATCAACGAAGGCAGGGTGGTCGAATCCGGTCGTCACGACGAACTGGCGGCGGACGGACGGCTGTTTGCCCAACTGATCAAGCGCCAAATAACCTGAGCGAGACAGAATTATCCGTTCTTCGATCAATGCCATTCCTGATTACGCACCTCCTCAGCCGCCTTTTTGGGCACAAAAAGAGAACGGCGTGGCGGCAACGGAGGGCTTTCGGATGGCTCGGAACTCGGTGCAATTTCAGAAGGGGCTGAGCGAAGCGGCGTTTCGGGCCAAGGATGGCACCGAGGAGCTGTGTCGGCAGGCGGTCGCCCTGATGCGTTGGCCGAATGGCTTCGTCTGTGGGCGGGCACGGCAATCGGCATGTCGATCGGATTTCAGATGCATATCCTGGGGTTCGGGGCGACAGGCCTGATCCTGGCAGCATCGGAGTTTGGCCACCTCGGCAGCATGGTGAGGCGGCTTTGGATCAGACGGAACTTGGGAAGGCAGGCGTCCAATCGATAACTTGGTGTGTTTAAAATAAATTTCTGTCTGGGCTTGGCAGCGGCGAAATGTATAAAAAATATATGAGCAGGATAGAACGCCCTCGACAAATTAGTATTGCTGGTTTTTGCAATGACATGAGGAGAGAAGCGCCATGACTTGTTTTTGGTTCTCGCCGCATTTTGCAGCGGCTGTTCTGATTGCCGGAGGAGTTTCCATTGCGTCATTCGGTAAAGAAGCGGCTGCCGCCGCCGCCGGTGGCCCCTGCGGCACCTCGCTTGAGCGTCTGGCCACGTTCTCCAGGACGGTTCCCGAGGTTCGGGCGGTTCTCGATGCGGCTCGGACCGGCATGGTGGAAGCCCCGTCCTGGGCGGTCCTGCCGAATCCGTGGATCGGCAAAGGCAGCGTCGACGAACTGGTCGATGCTCTGTTGTCCTATACTGCCAGGTGGTGCACGGCCTTGCCGACCATCACGGGAAACAAAGACGACGGCTTGGTCTACATGTACCAGATGTACTGGTTCTTCTACCGGAACCCGGCCGGTACCGCGTTTGGCCAGGGGCGCGATCTGAACGGAAACCCGCTGCCCAACGGTTTCGATTTCTTCAAGGAGTTTTCCCAACAGGTCGGCGCTTTCATGGACAGCCCGGACTCGACGGCAAACATCGCGATGTGGGTCGCCAATCCGCGAATTGAGATCGAGGATTACATCAAAACAGATCCGAATACATACAAGTCATGGAACGATTTTTTTATCCGTGAGATCAAGACGGATCTGGCAACTGAAACCATCCCCAGCCGGCCGGTCGCCAAGCCGGAGGCCGACTACATCATCTCCTCGCCCGCAGACTGCATCGTCAATCCGATCGTCCAGATTCTGGAGACCGACGGCCGGGCGACCCGGCGCTACATCGAGAATCCGCTCCAGCTCTCCACCGTAGTCGATGTGAAGGGGATGCCGATCAGCGTTGGTCGCATGCTCGGCAGTGCGCCCGCGGAACTGGCCGCAAAGTTCGATGGCGGGACCGGGCTGTCCTGCATCCTGATGCCAACCAACTACCACCATTATCATGCCCCGGTCAGCGGCACCGTGCTCCATGCCGAAGTCGTCCACGGCACCACCGTGGGCTATTCCGATTTCGCCAATTTTCTGCCGCGGAACTTCAACGCTGCTCAGCCCGGCACGGATTTCAGCCAGTTCGACATCTACGAGCGAGGTGTGATCATATTCGAGGTCAAATATCTGGCTGCCGATGGCAAGACCAGTCTGACCGGTTATGTCGCGATGATCACGGTCGGTCTTGATACCATTGGCTCGGTAAAGCTCGATCCGGAAATAAAATCAGGCGCACAGGTAAAACGGGGTTACACCAGGATCGGCCGCTTCGAATACGGCGGCTCGATGAATCTCCTGTTCTTCTCCAAGGGTCTGGCAACGGGGGCGGTGCAGACCCGGCTTGGTTCGCAGATCGGCGTTATCAACGTTCAATAGCGGCGGAGGCCGCCACGCGGCGCAGCGGTGGCAAGGTCAACCATGCCACCGCTGCGCCGCTGATCCGATCCGGCGCGCGCGCGGACAGGATGCCCCAGGACGGCACATCCACACCGGCCGGCTTTCCATTTATTTTCCGTCGGTAGCTGTCCAAACCAACCCGACCGACTCTCTTTCGCGCCCAAAGCCGCCGCAACCGCCGCCATCGGCGCAACCACAATTTCCTTGGACACTCTGCCGGCGGATTTCGACCGCGTGAAGATCGGCGATTCGATGGTATCGGGGACCCGCACCTTCACCGCCGAAGTGGTCGCCAGCGGCGGTACGATCACGGCGGCGCCCTTCACGCCGGCCCTGACGGCGCAGATTACGTCAGGATCGACGGTGACCGTCACGCGGAACACCGACTCCCCTTGCCTTGGCCTCGTCGAATGGCTCGATACCTCTACCGAGCTGGCGCCGGGCATTTCAGTCAAAGACGGGCGGATTACCGTCTTGGCGGAATCGCTGCCCCTGACCCCCAAAGCACAGCACACCGTCATCGTGGACGGCAAGCCGCGGTCGATCAAAAACGCTGCCCGCGACCCTGCCAGCGCCATGTGGGTATTGCTGGTGAGCGGGTGATCCCGCGTTCAGCGTGAGTCCTGATCAGATTTTCCTGAGCCCAGAAACGCCGCTAAGTTATTGGAGGCACGGGCCGGAATCGAACCGGCATAGACGGATTTGCAGTCCGCTGCATAGCCACTCTGCCACCGCGCCAGGCTTGGATGACGGCGGGTTGCCCGGCCGTCGATCAAAGCAATGCCCCTATATAGTTCGCCGGCCGCACTTCGGTCAATGCGGCTGGCGAGATCGTTTTTCATCAATCGCTCAGTCCGGCAATGGCTCAGTCCGGCGCGCTCCGGTCCGGCGTGACCCTGGCAGGGTTGCCAGGCGACCGGTGCTGCGGAAGCCGGCTAAAAAACCGCTAGAACAGTCGGGGCATTCCGACCGCCCGCCGCGCGCATCAAAAGTCACAGCCTTTCGTCCGGCGCAGGACGGAACCGACCCCTGCACTCGGGTCCCGGATGACCAATCCGGGACCCATCTTTTTCGCCGCGCCCGGCGATTCATCGGTCGGGCGCAGCCGATCAGGGCTCGGTCAAGTTGACCGTGTAGGAGGTGCGGTCGCCGATCTCGACCAGCATGAACAACTCCTTGCGGAAGCCCCGGCCGCGACAGTTCTGGTCGCCGACGATGGTGAACTCGTCATCATCAACACAGAAGGCATATTTTCCGGCCCATTTGCGGTCGCCCTCCTGAGCGGCGGCAAAATAATAGTATTTGGAATACTGCAGCGGAGCTTCGCCGACCGTGGCGCACTCTTCCGGCTTAAGTTCCCACCAGCCTTCCGACACCCAGTCGTCGTCCTTCTGATAGCCATAGGCAGCATCCAGCACCAGTTTGGTCCGATTGCACAACTGAAAACCGACGGCGTCCTGGTTGGTCGCTTCGGCGCTGCCGGCCGGCGGGGCCGGCCTCGGCGCGGCAGCAGGGGGCGGCGGCGGGGGCGGTTTTGCCACCCAGGCGGCAAGCGGCGGTGCCGGTGCGGCGGCCGGGGGCGGTGGTGTCAGGGGCGGTAGCGCCAGGGGCGGTGGTGCCGGGGCCGGCGCTGCCGGAGCGGTCGCCGATCTCGGCGCTTCGGCGCGGACCCGGGCCAAGGCGGCGAATCGGCCGGCCGGATAGGCTTCCAGATAGGCGCGGTAGTCGGCCGGGTTCGCACTGGTCTTGATCGCGTCCCAGAACGCCATCTCGACCGGGTCGGGCTGGTTCGGTCCGGCCGCGGCCGGACCGGTCGGCGCCTGCCCCTGGGGCGATGCCACCGCGGCCGCCGCGACCGGGGTCAGGGAGCGGAAGTAGAACGGCTCGCCGCCCAGCGAACCGTAAGTGAAAGGCTGCTGGCGGTCGTTGGTCAGCTGCCGGACGGTGTCGCGCACCTTGCCGAACATCAGGTTGATCTCGATGCCCGGCGTCTCGATGTGCTGGATCAGTGCGGCGGTATAGGGGCTGTTGCCGCCGCTGCCGTCGGCCGCCACGTCGTCGGCCTTGGTGGCATAGGCGATCAGGGTATCGGACTCGGCCGGGTCGATGCGCGCGAAGCCGCGTCCGACCAGGGTCGAGCGGCTGCCCATCGAGCGGCTCATCCGCTGGCCGAACGGGTTGTCCCGGCAGGCATCGAGAATTACCACGCGCAATCGGCGTGCCGGCCGCGCCTCGTCGAGCACCGAGTCGACCGGCATCGCTTCGTAGCGCAGGTCCTGCTCGCGGCCCAATTTGGCATCGACCGGCAACAGGTAGTTGCGGCCATCGACCTGGATGCCATGGCCGGCATAATAGACCAGGGCGACATCGGCGCCTTCGACCGCCTGGCCGAATCCCCGCAGCGCCTTGACCATGCCGTCACGGTCGAGATCGATACCGTCGATCACCTCGAAGCCGAGCCGCCGCAAACTCGCCGCCATCGCCTGGGCGTCGCGCGGCGGATTGGGCAGGCGGGGGGCATTCTGGTAGTTGCCGTTGCCGACCACCAGCGCCACCCGCTTGTCGGCCCAGGCGGGGTCCATCATCGCAGAAGACGCGGCCGCCACCAGCGCGGCAACCACCGCCACCCGTACCAGCCATCTCGTCTTCGTCATGGGACCTCCGCTGGATTACGTCACCGTTTCGAAGGCAATTCCGGTCCTTTGGGCCGGTCCCTTGCCTCGGCTATTTGCGCGGTTTGCCGGTTTCGCGCGCCAGTGCCTTGGCGAAGGCTTCGGCGCCCTCGGTGATGCCCAGGCGTGCTGCTTCGAGTTCGCCCAGCCCCGAGGCCAGGTTGTAGGCCGGCGGGCTCTGCTTGGTCACGAAGGCGCCGAGCAGCTCGCCGGTCGCCGAGTCCTTGATTTCCGCCGAGAAGCTCGACGAGCCGGTGAAGCTGGCCGGCATTCCGAGCAGGCTCTTGCCTGCGGTCATCGCCGCCCCGGCCGGGGTAAAGCGCAGCGCCGTCGACAGCACCGGCCGCGAGGTTTCCACCCCGATCAGACTGAGCTGGAGCGAGACGATACCCGGTCCCGGCCGCATCACGACATTGTTGCTCTTGCGCAGGACGCGGGAGAACTCGGCATAGAGCCAGGCCGCCAGCGCCTGCTTGTCCTTCTCGCTGACATCGCCGAAATCGGCGTCGCCGCCACGATAGACCTGCGCCGGCAGCACCAGAATGCCGCGGTATTTGGCGGCATCGACGTTGGGCTTGCGGTAGACCACGGTGTCGGGCTCTTTGCCCGGGCTCAGCGGAACTTTGGCGTCGAGCCCGCCGGTCGGCTCGGAGTTGGTCGTGGTGCAGGCGGCCAGCCCCAGCACTAGGGCTGCAGCGATGGCCGACCGGAAAAAGACGCTCATTGGGGTCCCCTCTGGAGATTTCGATGACCGCCGTCAGGAGCAGGCGGATTGCGCCAATCTACACGATCATTGGGGCGGCGGAGAGCCCCATCCTGCACCACGCTGCCGGTGACATGCTCGCAGTGGCACCGTTCCGAGTCCGGGTCACCGCTGGTCCGAGTGGCCGATTGCGGCCGGATTCGCGGCGCCCAGCCGTTCCTGCGCGCCGCCGGACGCCGGCCCGGCCGATTCGGGCCGGTCGCGCCCCTGGTATTCGTCGGCGACCGAACCCGACCACATCGGCACGCCGCTGCGATAGGCGGCCCGGCTCATCATATGCGCCGCGACCGGCGCGGTTATGAAGATGAAGGTAATCGCCGCCAGCGCCCGTGCCACCACGCTGATCGTTCCGAAATAGACCGCGACGCCGAGCAGGATCAGGCCGACCCCCAACGTGCCGGCCTTGGTCGAAGCATGCATGCGCATATAGACGTCGGGCAGGCGGATCATGCCGAGTCCGGCGCCGACCGTGAACACGCCGCCCGCGGCGAACAGCAGCCCGGCGAGGACCAGCGCCAGATCGGTCAGGGCCGGATCGCCTATCGCCAAGTCGGTCATGGTGTTGCTCCGGGTTCCGGCGGTGGCATCCCGCGCGGCCGCAGTGCGTTCCGCCGCTCGGCAAAGCGCGCGAATGCCACGGTGGCGAGGAAGGCAACCAGACTGAGCGCGATCGCCACGTCGAGATAGACCGCCTCGCCGGTGGTCACGGTGAACAGCGCCAGGAACGCGACCATCAGGACGGCCATCAGGTCGAGCGCCACCACCCGATCGGCCATCGAGGGGCCGCGCGCCAGTCGGACGAAGGCCAGCGCCAGGGCGACGAACAGCAGCGCCTCCACCACGGCCACGACGCCGCCGAACACGGCGGCGATCATCGCAGCGCCTCCAGCACCTTGGCCTCGGTGCCGCGCTTCAGCGCCGCTCTCACCCGGTCGATGTCGTCGATATACATGGCATGGACATAGAGCGTTTTGCGGTCGTCCGAGACGTCCATGCTGAGGGTGCCCGGCGTCAAGGTGATCAGGTTGGCGACCAGCAGGATCGCCGTATCTGTCTCGGCGTCCAGCGGTACCGCGACGATCCCCGGCCGGGCCCGCAGCCTCGGGGTGAAGACGTCGTGGAGCACACGCAGGCTGGAGCGCATCAGGTCGTCGACGAAGAACACCGCCAGTCCGCATACCCGGCGAATTCGGACGAAATAGCGGGTGTCGCCATAAAGCGGCCGGGTCAACCACAGCGTGGCGAAGCCGATCGCGAAGCCGGCGACCAGGTTGGGCAGGGTGAGGCTGCCGGTGACCGCGGCCCAGCCGAGGGCCAGTACCGAATTGAGCATCAGCATCGCGCTACCTCCCCGAACCGAACACCGCCGCGACATAGGCGTCGCTGTTCAGCAACTGGTCGGCCGCCGTCAGCATCACCCGGACCACCGGTCCGGCAAATAGGCCCATCGCGACGGTCAGGCCGGCCAGCACGACGATTGGCGCCATCAGCAACCACACCCGGCCCCCCGGCAAGGCGGCGGCCAGGGTGACGACGCCGCCGTCGCCGGCCGGATGGGGCTTCCAGAAGCCTTCGTTCCAGATCTTGACCATCGAGTAGAGGGTGAGCAGGCCGACCGTCAGCGCCACCGCCGCGATTGCGTAGGATTCGGCGTCCAGGCCGGCCTTGATCAGCAGCAGCTTGCCCCAGAAGCCCGAGAGCGGCGGCATCCCGGCCAGCGAGAATGCGGCGACCGCAAACAGCAGCGCCAGGGCCGGATTGGCCTTCCACAAGCCGCCGATTTCGCCGAGGTCGAACGATCCCGCCGTCCGGCGCATCACGCCGCTGATCAGGAACAGATTGGCCTTGGCCAGGATGTTGTGGAGCATGAAGTAGATCGCACCGGCCAGCGCCAGCGGCGTCATCAGGGCCAGCCCCATGATCATATAGCCGATCTGGCTGATGATATGGAACGCCAGCAGCCGGCGCACCTGCATCTGGGCGACCGCGCCGAGCACGCCGGTGACCATGGTCAAGCCGGCGACCACCAGCAGGACGGTGTGGGTGAACGCGACATCGCGGGTGAAGATCAGGGTGAAGACGCGGATCAGCGCGTAGACCCCGACCTTGGTCAGCAGCGCCGCGAACAGCGCAGACACGGTCACCGGCGGCGTGTGGTAGGACGCGGGCAGCCAGAAGAACAGCGGGAACACCGCCGATTTGATGCCGAAGCCGAGCAGGAACAGACAAGCGACCACGGTCAACAGGCCGACATCGCCGACCCGGCCGACGCTTTGGTGGAGATCGGCCATATTGAGGGTGCCGGTCAGGCCGTAGAGCACCGCCACCGCGACCAGAAACATCGCGGTCGCCACCAGGTTGATCGCGACGTATTTGATCCCGCCGTCGAGCTGCTCCCGGCTGCCGCCGAGCACCAGCAGCGCGAACGAGGCCATCAGGTTGACTTCGAACCAGACATAGAGGTTGAACAGATCGCCGGTCAGGAAGGCACCGCACACGCCGCCGATCAGGATCTGATAGAAGGTGTGGAACCCGGCGGATTCGAGTGGCCGGGGAATTTCGGCCAGCGCGTAGACCGCGATCACCAGCGCCATGACCCCGGTGGTCGCGACCATGATCGCGCTCAGCAGGTCGGCAACGAAGGTAATCCCGAACGGTGCCGGCCAATTGGCCGCCTGGGTTGCAATCGGTCCGGCCGCCACGACCTGGGCCAGCAGCGCCAGCGCCGCGGCCAGCAGCAGCGCGGCACCGCCGACGCTGAGCGCTCCCGCCAGCCGGGGCCGGCGGCGCGCCAGGAAGGTGGCGATGCCGGTGGCAAAGGCGATCACCAGGGGGGCGACCAGCAGCAGCTCCGGCTTCATCGCGGGCCCCCCGGCACGCCGGCCGGCTCCGCCACCTGCATCTCGTCGCTGTTGATCGTGCCGAGTTCCTCGTAGGCGCGGTAGATCAGCACCACGCTGAAGGCCAGAATGCCGAAGCCGATCACGATTGCGGTCAGGATCAGCGCCTGGGGCAGGGCATTGGCTACCGCCGCCGTCGGTACTGCCGCTCCGTCGGGCACCAGCGGCGGTTGCGGCCCGCGATAACGGCCGACCGTCAGGATCGCCAGGTTGATCGCATTGCCGAGCAGGACGAATCCGAACAGGAAGCGGACCACGTTGCGGCTGAGCAGGAGATAGCTGGCGGCGGCAACCATCGCCCCGATCAGCACCGCGAGCAAGCTCGCCATGGCGTCAGACCTCCTCTTCCAGGGCGAACAGCACCGTCAGCACCGCGCCCACCACCACCAGGTAAACGCCGATATCGAACAGCACGATGTTGCTGATCGCGAACCCGCCGCCGTGGCCGTCACCGCCGATCACCAGCCATTGGCCGGTCAGGAACGGCCGTCCGAGCAGCGGTCCGACCAGCCCGGCACCCAGCGCACAGCCCAGACCGGCGACCGCGATCACCTCGGGCGGCAGGCCCAGGGTGCGGCGGGCCTCCTCGGTGCCCCGGCTCTTGGCGTAGAGCGCGAAGGCGGTCACCGCGATCAGGCCGCCGACGAAGCCGCCGCCCGGTGCGTTGTGGCCGCGCAGCAGCATGAACACCGAGAACATCAGCATCAGCCCCGCGATCAGTCGGGTCGCCGCCGACAGAATCAGCGAGGTCGGTCGGGTTCCCTGGTTCGGCGCGGTCATCGGTTATTCTCCTGGTGGCGCCGAGCGCTGGCGCGCACCCGGATCAGCGCGACCGCGGCCAGACCGGCGAGCATCACCACCGCGATCTCGCCCAGGGTATCGAAAGCGCGGAAATCGACCAGGATGACGTTGACGATGTTGCGGCCATGGGCGGTCGGCTGGCTGTGGCTTTGGAAGAACTCGGTCAAACGGAGGTCGAGCGGCGTCGCCAGGATCTCCAGCAGAATCAGGCTGACCAGGGTGCCAAACGCCACAGCGAGTCCGGCGGTGGCCACCATGGCGGCGCGACCGCGATGGGGCAACTCACGGAAGCGGGGCAGCTTGAGCAGCGCGACCGCGAGCAGGATGACGAACAGGATGTCGCACAGCAGCTGGGTCAGCGCGACATCGACCGCGCCATGGCTGACGAACAGGATGGCGACGCCGATGCCGACCGCTCCGAGCGCGCAGATCGCGGTCAGCCGCGAGGTGGTCTTGAGCGTCACCGCGGTGCCGGCGAGAATCAGGGCGGCGGCCCCCCAGGCGTAGAGCGGCACGTCCAGCGGCAGCGGCACGGCCGGGCTCAGTCCGCCCCATAGGAAGGCCAAACCGATCAGAGCGATCATGGTCGCGAACACGGTGGCCAGGTAGCCGCGCAGGCGGCCGTGCTGCAGCACGGCGGTTTGCCAGGCTGCCAGACCCTTCATGCCGGCCAGTGCGGCGTCATAGACTCCCTCAGCGCTCCGCGGCAACCCTGCTGCGGCGGCGGCCAGCGCCCGATCGAGCGGGCGGCGGGCCGACCAGGCGGCCAGGCCCAGCGCGAGCGTCGCCCCACTCAGCGCGAGCGGCAGGCCTAAGCCGTGCCACAGTGCCAGATGCACCTCGACCGGCGTGTTCAGCACGGCGCTCGCCGCCGGTGCCACCAGGGTCTGGTCGATCAGCGCGGGGTAGAGCCCGGCGCCGACGCCAAGTGCGGCCAGCAGCAACGGGCCGCTCCACATCGTCCAGGGCGGATCGTGGGGCGGCTGGCTCCAGGCGCGCCGCACCCCCAGGAACGGCCCCAGCGCCACCAGCCCGGCCGCGGTCACGGTCAGGGCATTGGCCGCCAGCGCGGCGCCGACGACCACGGCCGGTACGACCGGCGCCTCGACGGCGCCGACATAGATCAGCTCTTTGGCGATGAAGCCGACCAGCGGCGGCAGTCCGGCCATCGACAGCGCGGCGAGTGCGGCGGTGACGAAGGTCACCGGCATTGCCGCGGCAAGCCCCGACAAGGCATCACGCTCGCGGGTATGGGTGGCGTGGTCGATCGCACCGACTACCAGGAAAAGGGCGGCCTTGTAGAAGCAATGGACCAGCAGGAACACCATCGCCGCCACCACCCCGGCGGTGCCGCCGAGCCCGAGCAGCAGGGTCAGGGTACCCAGCCCCATCACCGTGGTATAGGCGAGCAGCTGCTTCAGATCCGACTGGCCAAGCGCCCAGACCGAGCCCAGCACCGCGGTCACCGCCCCGGCCGCGGTCAGGGTCACGGTCCACGCCTCGGTGCCGCCCAGGGTCGGCAGCAGCCGCGCCATCAGATAGATGCCCGCCTTGACCATGGTCGCGGAATGGAGATAGGCGCTGACCGGGGTCGGCGCCGCCATCGCGTTGGGCAGCCAGAAATGGAACGGAAACTGGGCCGATTTGGTGAAACAGCCGACCAGGATCAAGCCGAGCAGCGGCAGATAGCGGGGATCAGCCCGGACATCGACGGTGCCGGCCCGGAGCTGGCTGAGCTCGAATGTCCCGGCCGCCGCCCCCAACAGGATGAAGCCGGCGAGCATGGCCAAGCCACCAATGCCGGTGACCAGCAGGGCCTGAAGTGCCGCCGCCCGGGCGTCGGCGCGTTCGTGGGTGAAGCCGATCAGCAGATAGGAGGTCAGCGTGGTCAGTTCCCAGAACACGAATAGCGCGATCAGATTGTCGGCCAGCACGGTACCCAGCATGGCGAGCATGAACAGGGTCAGCACGACGAAGAACCGGACCAGCTGGGGGTGGCCGTCGAGATAAGCGCGGGCGTAAACGAACACCACGACGCCGATGCCGCTGATCAGCAGAGCAAACACCAGGCCCAGACCGTCGACCAGGAACGACAGGCGGACGCCCAGGCTGGGGACCCAATCGACCGACCAGCGCAGCACGCCGCCGCCGGCAACCTCCGGGACCAGGCTGACGAACAGGCCGGTCAGCGCCGCCGGCAGGGCGGCCGCCAGCAGGTAACCGGCGACGCAGCGGAAGATGGCGAAGCGGGAATTGGGCCCGGCCCTGCCGATCGGAGCCGTCTTGCTGGCCATGGCACTCCTCTCGAAGTGGGAAACCGGGGGACCCCGGCGCGTCGAACCGAACGTCCCACTTCGGCGGCCACACCCGAAGATTTCGCAACCGGATTGGGGGGGGACGCCGGGACCGTTCGCAGCCATTGCCGCAGGACCCCCGGAATATCCCGGCAAATCATCCAATTGACCTGGTCCGGACCAGGATACCCAGCCAACCGGCTGCGTCAAGTTTGATGGCTCGGATCAGCAAATCTGCGCCGGAGCCGTCCTCAGTCTTCGTCCTGGTCGTCGTCCTTGGCCGGCGGGTCGTCGCTGCTGCCGGGCAGGCCGGCCAGCACCGGACGGGCGTCGAGCAGGCCGGCGGCCTTCAGCTCCTCGACGCCGGGCAGGTCGCGCAACGATTCCAGGCTGAAATAATCCAGGAAATGGTCGGTGGTGACCCAGGTCAACGGCCGTCCCGGCGTCTCGCGGCGCCGGCCGGGCCGGATCCAGCCGGCCTCCATCAGCAGGTCGAGGGTGCCCTTGCTGGTGGCGACGCCCCGGATGCTTTCGATCTCGGCGCGGGTCACCGGCTGGTGGTAGGCGATGATCGCCAGCGTCTCGATCGCCGCGCGCGACGGCCGCTTGCTGGCGCTTTCCTGGATGCGCAGATAGGGCGCAAGATCGGCCGCGGTGCGGAACGCATAGCGGTCCTCGAAGCGGACCAGGTTGACGCCGCGTCCGGCATAGCGCTGGGCGAGTTCGCCCAGCAGGGCCGGAATATCGGCGGTTTCGCCCAGCTGGGCCGCCAGGGTGTTCGGATCGACCGGTTCGGCGGCGGCGAACAGCAAGGCTTCGAGCAGGCGCAGGCGCTGGGCGTGATCGTCGGGTGGCGGCAGGGTCATGTCGTCAGCGCAGTGGCGGGGTGCGCCGCACCCAGATCGGTCCGAAGGCGCCGTCCTGGCGCAACTCGGCCTTGCCCGCCTTGACCAGTTCCAGGCTGGCAGCGAAGGTCGCGGCGAGTGCCGATCGTCCGAGCAGGGTATCGCCCAGTCCCGGCGGCAGGAAACTCGCCAGCTGGGTCCAGTCGGGCATCCGGCCGAGCAGTTCAGACAGCCGGGCCAGGGCCTGCTCCAGCGAAAACAGCTCGGTCTGGGCAATGGTCAGGGTGCCGCCGGCGATCCGCCGGCGATGCTCGCCATAGGCCTTCAGCAGATCGTAGAGGGTCAATTCATAGACATTAGTGCGTTCCACCTCGATCTCTTCAGGCGCGCCGCGGGCGAACACATCCTGGCCCAGCAGCGGCCGTGCCATCATGCGCACGCCGGCCTCGCGCATCGCCTCCAGACGGCGCAGCTGGAACGCCAGCGCCGAGGCCATGTCCTGGGCGTCGGGTTCGGGCTCTTCCGGTTCGGGCAACAGCAAACGGCTCTTCAGATAGGCGAGCCAGGCCGCCATCACCAGGTAGTCGGCGGCCAGTTCGATCCGTACCCGGCGCGCCGCGGCGATGAAGGATAGATACTGGTCGGCAAGTTTGCCGATCGAAATATGCATCAGGTCGACCTTCTGGTCGCGCGCCAGCGCCAGCAGAACGTCGATCGGTCCCTCGAAGCCGGGGAGATCAAGCACCAGTTGCTCGGGCGAGGCGCCCGCGGCGTCATCGTCCGGCTCGAAGGGGGGATCGCCGGCCATGGCTCAGCCGTGCCCCGCCAGCGTACCGATCGCATTGATCACGGCATCGACCGGAGCACCGAGCAGCCAGGGCAACAGGTTAAGGTTGACGCCGATCTGGTCGCCGAGCAGCGGCAGCAGGAAGATCACGCCGATCAGCACCATCAGACCGACCCGCTCCAACCGGGCGAGCGGACGCGCCAGCGCGTCGGGCAGCAGGCCGACCGCAACCCGGCCGCCATCGAGCGGCGGCACCGGCAGCATGTTGAACACGGCCAGGATGACATTGATCAGCACCGAATTGGCCAGATTTGCGTCGACCCATTGCCGTACCGGTTCGTCCAGTCCGGGGGTCCAACGCAGCAGCCAGGCCGACAGGAAGGCCAGGATCAGATTGGTCGCCGGACCGGCCAGGGCGACCCAGACCATGTCCCGGCGGGGATGGCGCAGGCGGTTGAAATTGACCGGCACCGGCTTGGCCCAGCCGAACAGGAAATGGGCCGAGAAATACATGATTGCCGGCAGGATGACGGTGCCGAACGGATCGACATGGCGTAACGGGTTGAACGAGACCCGGCCCAGGCGCAACGCGGTGTCGTCGCCCAGCTTCCAGGCGACCCAGCCATGGGCGGCCTCATGGAGGGTGATCGCCAGGATCACCGGCACGACCAGGACCGACGCCTGGAACAACAGTTTTTCCATAGCCCGTCCGCCTAGCTCCCCGTGGGCCCGAGCAACGCATCAAGCCGCACCCGCAGCGCGGCGGCATCGACCGGGGCGGCCGGGTGCAGCCGTGTCTGCGCGCGGCGCCAGCGTTGACGCGCAGCCTCGGTCAGGGGCGGTACCGCCGCGGCCACCGCCGTCATCTCGTCGAGCGCGCCGTTGCAGTGAAGCACGACATCGCATCCCGCCGCCAGCACCGCGCGCGCGCGGTCCGCCGGCGCACCGGCAAGTGCCGCCATCGAGAGGTCGTCGCAGAACAACAATCCGTCGAAGCCCAGTCGCCGCCGCAGCAGGTCGCCGATCACGGTGGGCGAGATGCTGGCCGGCAATTCCGCATCCAGCGCCGGATAGACGACATGGGCGACCATGCCCAGTGCCTGGCCGGCGAGCGCGCGGAACGGCACGAAGTCGGAGCGCTCCAGCAGCGCGCGCGGCGCCGTGACCACCGGCAATTCGAGGTGGCTGTCCGCCTCGGCCCGGCCATGGCCGGGCAAGTGCTTGACCACCGGCAGCACGCCGCCCGATTCCAGACCGGCGCAACAGGCGCGCGCCAACTCGGCGACCAGCAGAGGGTTGTCGGAAAATGCCCGGTCGCCGATCACATCGTGGGTCGCCTCGACCAGGACGTCGCAGACCGGGGCGCAATCGACCGTGATGCCGAGCGGCGCCAGCATCGCCGCCAGCAGGCGGCCGGCCAGCCAGGCCGCCTCGCGGCCCGCCGCGGGATTGCGTTCGGCGAGTTCGCCGATCCGCCGCGCCGGCGGGATCGTCGGCCAATGCGGCGGACGCAGGCGGGCAACCCGGCCGCCCTCCTGGTCGATCAGCACCGGGGCATCGTCACGGCCGACCGCCAGGCGGAGCTCCGCGACCAGACGGCGCACCTGCTCAGGCGTCTCGCAGTTGCGCTTGAACAAGATGAAGCCGAGCGGCTGCATTTTCGCGAACAGGGCACGCTCATCCGGCGCGAGCGTCGGTCCGGCGCAGCCAAACACCACCGCACGCGTGCTCTCGAGCATGTCAGGGCCTGACCACGAAGCAGCCAACCTTCTGTGCTGCCAACTGGCCGCACAGCTCCCTGGCCCGCGCTTCGCTGAAGAAACCGGCCTGAATCCGGTAGACGATGCCGCGGTCGCCACCGAGATCGGCCCGGGCGACGTGCAGGGTGAGGCCGCTCAGGACCTCCTTATAGCGGCCGCTGAGGCGCTGCCACTCCGACTTGGCATCGGCCTCGCTACGCACGGAGGCCAGCTGGATGCGGAAATTGCCGGTGGTCGCGGCGGCGGGCACGGGCGGCGGCGGGACCGGGCGTGGCGGCACCGGAGGTGTTGCCGCCTGGGGTGCCGGGGCCGGCGGACGCGGCGCGGGAAAGACCGGCACCGGTAAACCGGGATCGGTCGCGACCGGATGGGGCGGCGGTGCCATCGGCACCGTCTCGGTCGGCAGCGATCCCTCACCGGCTGTCGGCGCCATCGCCGCCGCCTGGGGAGCTGATGTCTGGGGCGCGGGTGTTTGGGCGGCCTGTGACGGGGCCGGCGGCGGCGGTGGAGCCGGTCGGGGCAACGGCGCTTCGGGCGGCGGCAGCAGACGCTCGACCAGCGGCGGGGCGGCGTCGGGATCGAGGCGGTCGAACACCAGCTTGTCCTGATGCGGCACTTCCATGCCGCCGGGATCCTCCGGACGGATCTTGATCGGGCGCGGATCCGCCTGGATCAGCGGAATGCTCTGGTCGCCGGCGATGCGGGTGGCGCCGAGTTTGCCGAACAGCATCAGACCGGCGAAGGCCGCGGCACCGACCGCGCCGACGCCGAGAATCAGACCCCAGCGGCTGTTCCGTCGCCGCGGCGCCGCCTGGCGTCTGGTCGGGGAGCCGGTTTCGATCGTGGCGTCGCCGTCCCAGTCCCTCATCCGCGCATTTCCTCGACTGGTTCGACGCCGATCACGCCCAGTCCCGAGGCGATCACCACCGCGACGCCCTGGACCAGGGCGAGCCGGGCCAGGGTCAGGTCGGGGTCGTGCTCGATCAGGAAACGCAAACTGGCGTCGTCGTTGCCCTTGTTCCACATGGCGTGAAATCTTGCAGCAAGATCGTAGAGGTAAAACGCGATCCGATGCGGCTCATGGGCCTCCGCCGCCGCTTCGACCTGGCGCGGCCAGCCGGCCAGCAGCCGGATCAGATCCAGCTCCTCGGCGTCGCCGAGCCGTTCCAGGACGCCTCTGTCCCGTACGGTTTTGGCCAGAGCCGACGGCGTCAAGGCGATGCCGGGCAGGGCGGTCGCGCCGTGGCGCAGCACCGACCGGCACCGGGCATGGGCATATTGCACGTAGAACACCGGGTTGTCGCGACTCTGCTCGGTGACCTTGGCATAGTCGAAATCGAGTGCCTGGTCATTGCGCCGGGTCAGCATGATGAAGCGCACGACATCCCGGCCGACCTGGTCGATCACGTCGCGCAGGGTCACGAAGCTGCCGGCCCGCTTCGACATTTTCACCGGCTTGCCGTCTTGCAGCAGGTGGACCAACTGGCAAATCTTGACGTCGAGCGCGGCCTTGCCGTCGGTAATCGCCGCGGTCGCGGCCTGCATGCGCTTGATGTAGCCGCCGTGGTCGGCGCCCCAGACATCGATCAGGACGGCGGCGCCGCGCCGCGCCTTATCGAAGTGGTAGGCGATGTCGTTGGCGAAATAGGTCCAGGAGCCGTCCGATTTCTTCAGCGGACGATCGACGTCGTCACCGAAACCGGTCGAGCGGAACAAGGTCTGGGGCCTTGGTTCCCAGTCGTCGGGCAGCTTGCCCTTGGGCGGGGCGAGCACGCCGGTATAGATCAGGTCTCGCGCTTCCAGGGTTGCCAGCGCGGCATCGACCGCGCCGGCCGCGACCAGCGCCCGCTCCGAACTGTAGCGGTCGAAGGTGATGCCGAGCGCGGCGAGGTCTTCCTGGATGCCGGCCATGATCCGCGTGATCGCGAAGTCGCGGACCGCCGGCAGCCAGGCAGCCTCGTCCACCGTCTGCCAGTGCGCGCCGTCGCGTGCCGCCAGTTCGGCGCCGATTTCCTTGAGGTAGTCGCCAGGGTAATAGCCCGGCGGAATCTCACCGATCGCCTCGCCCAGTGCCTCGCGGTAGCGCAAATGGGCCGAGCGCGCCAGGGTATCGACCTGCGCACCGGCATCATTGATGTAGTATTCGCGAAACACCGACCAGCCGGCCTTTTCAAGCAGACGTGCCAGCGCATCGCCGAATACCGCCCCCCGGCCATGGGCGGCATGCAACGGGCCGGTCGGGTTGGCCGAGACGAACTCGACATTCACCATGGCGCCGCCGCCGCGGTGGCTGTCGCCGAATCCGCTGCCGGCTTCCAGGATGCCGGCGAGCTGGGACTGCCAGACGGCGGGTACCAGGCGCAAATTGACGAATCCGGGACCGGCGACCGTCGCTTCGGTTACCGTGGGCAGGGCGCCGAGGCGCGAGGCCAGTGCATCGGCCAGCTGGCGCGGCGCCATCCCGGCAGATTTGGCCAGGACCAGGGCGGCATTGGTGGCGAGATCGCCGTGTGCCGCCTCCCGTGGCGGCTCGACGGTGACCCGGCTGGTGTCGAGTCCGGCCGGAATCACCCCGGCGGCGGCCAGCTCAGCCAGCTGGGCTGCCAACACCTGCCCGAAATCGTTGAAAATATTCATCGCCCTGCCGTCTGCCGCCCTATTCGGTACGGCTACCTGCGAAAAGTGGCGGCACTATGGGGATCCGCAGCGCTGCTGTCAAAAGCCGCAATCTGGCAACGGTAACGGCAATGCGCTGCGGCACGGGTGACGGCTGGGGAAATTGTCGGAGTATCGAGGCGCAACACCACGCGCGGGTCCGTCGTGGCGCCGCGGGCGTGATCGGCGCCGCCGGATTCAATCGGTGCCCGGCGCCAGAAACGTCCGGTAATGGGCAACCACGAACAACCGCAGCTTGCGCGCCAGCGGAATTTCCGGCGGCGCCCGGTCCAACGCCGAGGCGAGCGTATCGAACTCGACGCCCTGCGCCGACGCGATCGCGTCCAAAGCGGTCCAATAGTCGGGCTCCAGCCGCACACGCGACATCCGGCCGTTGGCTCGTCGGACCTTGCGCGAGATCGATCGACAATCGCCGATGCTGGCGCTGTCGAGGGGCATCGTCGTACCGAGGTCAAGCACTGGCGGCGTCTCGGTGCGGATCCCAATTGGCAGAACGCCGCTCCACCGCCTGCCACAGCAGGTCTGCCAGCAACTCGCCATCCGGGGTTTTCGATTGTGGCGCCCGCAGCAACACCAGCGAGGTCGAGGGCAGCGGCGGCAAATGCCAGGAATCATTGGCGACCGGCCGGATGCCTGGAACCAGCATGTCGCTCGACATCACGCTCAGGCCGAGCCCGGCGATCACTGCCGCGCGCAACGATACCCAGCTGCTGCCGGTGCAGACGATCTGCCATTGAACATCGGCACCCGACAACGACTCGACCGCGGTTCGCCGATAGAGACAGGCCTCGGAGAACAGCACCAGCGGCAGCGCCCGTCCTGCCAGCTTGAAATTCTCCCCGGCAACCCATGTCAGCTGTTCGGCGCAGGCATGTCCTCTGGGTGCGGAAATCGGCTGCTTGCCAAGGATGATGTCGTATTTGCCGTCGTGCAGGCCGAGCAGCAAGTTGCGACTGAGGCCCAACTCGACTTCGACATCAGCAGTGCCGCCGCGCGACTGGAATTCCTCAAGAACACTGCACAGGTAGCGCTCGGCAAATTCTTCAGGCAGTCCGATCCGCAAGACCGGGCGCACGCTTTCACGTTTTCGTGAGAGGAGAAGGTCATTGAGCCGCAGGATCTGCACCGCCTGGGGCATGATCTGCTGGCCGGCGCGGTTGAGCTGCAAGCCTTCGTGGCTTCTTTGGAAGAGATCGTAACCGAGTTGCTCTTCAAGCGCGCGAATTTGTTGACTGACCGCAGGCTGGCTACGGTTCAGTTGGCGAGCACTGACGGTAATGCTGCCAGACTCGGCGACCGCAGTGAACGCGCGCAAGAGGCGGATATCGAGGTCTCTGATCATGGCAGTCTATTGCGTTTTCGAATGATGCAATTTCAGAAATCCAATTTGCCTTAACCGGCCCATCGGAGTCAACTCCCAATCCATACGATTGTACGGGGGTGACCGATGTTCCGTTTGAATGAGAGACATGAGCGAATCCGGGGGATCGCGCGCCTGTTTGCCGAGCATGACCTGCAGCCGCTGGTTCCAAGTCTGGAGTCCGGCCCCAATGTGCGGTGGGACCTGTTGGGCCGACTCGCCGCAACCGGGTGGTTCGGGATTGCCATTCCTCGCGAATTCGACGGCCTTGGTGAGGGCCATCTTGCCAAGACATTGGTTATCGAAGAGTTGAGCCGGATTTCCGCGGCGGCCGGCATCACCATGCAATCCGCGCAACTCGGCAGTGCGATCATCCTGGGCTACGCCAACGAGAGCCAGAAGCGGCGGTTTCTGCCCAAGCTGGCCTCAGGCGAAATGGTCGCGACGATTTGCGTTACTGAACCCGATTCCGGATCCCACGTCGCCGGCATGCAGACCACAGCCGTGCGCGACGGCAAAGACTGGATCCTCAACGGCCGCAAGTGCTTCATCGCCAATTCCCATCTGGCCAGCCTTCATGGCGTGGTTGCCCGTACCGGACGCGGCGGCAAGGGCGTAACCGCATTCCTGGTCGAAGCCGATCGTCCCGGCGTTCGCCCCGGCATCGAACATGACACGATCGGTCTGCGGGGCTTCAATCTGGGCGAAGTGGTGTTCGAGGATTGCCGCATTCCGGCGTCCAACGTGGTCGGCGAGATCGGGCAGGGGCTCGAGGTTGCCCACCATGCGATCACCCGCTGCGGCAAGCCGAACCTGACCGCGGTCGCCCTGGGCATTCATCAATCGATCCTGGAAGACAGCATTCGCTTTTCCAGCGAGCGGTCGCTCTACGGCAAGCCGCTCAATGCGCTGGAGAGCGCCCGCGTCCGCTTGGCCGACATCTATACCGATGTCCATACCGGCCGGCTTTCAGCCTATCACGCGGTCAATCTGCTCGATGCCGGCAGCCCCTGCGACGCCGAACTGATGATGGCCAAGCTGGTGGTGTGCGAGGGTGCTGCGCGTTCGGCACGGACCGCCATGGATATGATGGGCGCCCGCGGCTGCCTGCGCGACTACCCCGCCGAGCGGCGGTTGCGCGACATCCTGATGACCATGCCGCCCGCCGGCACCTCCGACGTCCATCGCAAGCGGATCGCGGATATCGCGCTCGGCCGCTACCAGGTGCCCTGGACGGACACCCGCGATCACGTCGCCGCTGCGGTCGCCTGACCGGGAGATGCCGCGATGAAGGACACGCTGAAGCCGGGTGACCGGCATGTCTTCCGCTACACCGTGCCCAGGGAGCGGACGGTGCCGTTTCTCTATCCGGATTCGCCGGATTTCGTCGAAATGCCGGAAGTTTTCGCGACCGGCTATATGGTCGGCCTGATGGAGTGGGCGTGCATCGACCACCTGCGCGCCCATCTCGATCCGGGGGAGGGCAGCCTCGGAACCCTGATCGAGGTCAGCCACACCGCCGCGACCCCGCCGGGTCTCACCGTGATGGTTTCCGTCGAATGCGAGACGGTCGACCGCCGCAAGGTGACCTGGCGGGTTTCGGCCCATGACGGGGTCGATACCATCGGCGAGGGGCGGATCGGCCGGACCCTGGTCCAGTGGCAAAAATTTAACCAGCGGCTGGGCGAGAAAATTTGGTTCTTCGACGCCTCAAGTGGATGGGAAGAGGTCGGGTAGGGGTGCTGCGATCAGGTAGATGATGCACGCGAAGGTGGCGGTATTTCGGTATCCCCTGGCTCTGGCCCTTGCGGCCTGGACGATGCCGTTGAGGCT
>WGNK01000018.1 GCA_016124535.1 Azospirillum sp. | reverse complement strand
CCGCACCAAGGCCAACCAGCTCGACACCCTGCTGCCCTGGACCTGGCGCCCGAACGCCGAACCCGTCGCCGCCCGCCAAGCTGCCTGACCACCCCCGCTCAAACTCCGCACGCGCGCGACCATCCTCGCCGATCCCCACCCCCCCGCAAAGATGGGCGCGCGGCATCGCTTACGATGAAGGCACCCTCGACGAAGATCGATGGGGCATAGGCATCGTAAGCATACCACCACCAGAAGAAGGCCGGCGGCAAATAGATTGGCACGCCGCGTGCCAACTCGAACCACGGTTGACCAAGCTCAGGCTGGAAGCCGAGCCGCCATGCCGTCCACTGGGTCGCCGTCCAGATCGTGACCAGCACGATCAGAGAGACGACGATGATCTGGCCCCAGAGGATTTTGGTGGCGGACAACGTGCGGCCTCCTCGACAGCAAATGCCATCAAGATCGGCAACCATGGCCACTTATTTCAAGTCGGAGTCGTTTTCGGGCGTAAATTCGGCGGCGATAGCGAGCAATGACAGGGTGTGGAGGACGGTGAACCTGGACCCGGTCAATTTGCGCCAATTAGGGTTCCCCATCCTAACGTCAGCGACGTCTGCCCCTGGGAGCCGCGGCAGGGCAGCAAACTCGACAAACTTTCCCACGTGTCGCCTCGCCATCCGAAGTACCGCCGTAAGAGTCAGGCCGGGCAACTCACGCGCCGGATATATTCACGGCCTCCGTCATCGTGGGCATCGGAGACCACGAGCTTGATGCCGTGCCGGCCACGCCGGATGAGCTGACGATCGTCTATGGCCGGGAAGCCAGACTTCGCGACAACTGGATGGGGACCATGTGCCCTGGCTGCTCAGACCCTGTTCCCATCGCCAACTGGGGGGGGCGAGTCGAAGTCACTGCTCCGACCCGGCCTCTTAAGGGGGTGATCGTCGTCCGACCGCCTGCCGGCCGCCTTGTCGCGCCATACCGGTATCGGTCGAAACTTTTTGAAAGCCTGTTCTGATCAGGTCGCTTATCGCAACCGTCACCGCCTGCACGCTTCCGGACCGGCCGCGCCGGTTCAGTTCGGTGCCGAGACTTTCGGCGACACGGGCCTGATCGGCGAGGCTCCCCTCAACTTCGGCCAATCGGCTCTCGGCTGCGGCCAAAGCCTGATCGGCCCGTTCTTGTTGGTCTCGAGCCGCGGCCCGCGCCAAGTCCAGATCATGAGACAGCCTCTCGATCCGGCCGTCGCGCTCGGCGATGCCCGCTTCCGCCGCCTGCTGCTGAACGGCGAACGCCGATTTGAGGCGATCCAACTCCGCGCCCAGCGGAATGGCCGCTTCTGTCTTTGCCGCACCCTCAGCAGGCCCCCGGTTCAGCGAACCGGCCTTCTTCTTGGTTGGTGCCCGCGGCGATTTTTCGGCAACAGCCCCGGCTGTCATTGACATCTCAACCTCCGTCTCTGTTGCACCATTGAACGCAGTTGCCAATATATATCGCTTAGGCTTCCCTTGTCACCCCACAATCTTGGGGGCGTTCGATAACTGGAAAGAAATTGAGGTGTCTGCCCCACATGTAGCCTATTCAGCTCCCAATTTTGGCCGGTCGAGAGCCCTACCCAGATTGCCGTCCTCTCTGTACCAGCCTGCATGAGAATACCTGTGGACTGCCGGACCGGCGCGGATTGTGATCGAAACGTTCGAGGGAGGCAGCACTTGCGTCCCCTGCCCTTGCCGCCTTCGGCAGGCTTCAGCCGGGGTTGTCCAAGCGGCGGACGAACTCTTCGGCGGGCAAGGGGCGGGCGATGTGGAAGCCTTGGGCCTGGTCGCAGCGGCACAGCCGAAGCAGATCGAGCACCTGTTCGTCTTCCACGCCCTCGGCGATCGTGCTCAGGCCGATGCTGCGCGCCATCAAAACGATGGCGCAAACGATCGCCGCGTCCGAGCGGTTGGAGCACATTTCCTTGATGAACGATTGGTCGATCTTGAGCTTGTCGACGTGGAGCTGGCGAAGATAGGACAGGCTGGAATAGCCGGTGCCGAAATCGTCGATCGCGATACTCACGCCCATCGCCTTGAGGCGGCCGATGATTTCCTGTCCGAGTGCGATATCGCTCATCAGAATGGTCTCGGTCAACTCCAGTTCCAGCAGTTGCGGCGGCAACCCGGATTCGGCCAGGGCTTGGGCGACCGTGCTTTCCAGATCGCCGCGCTTGAATTGGATTGCCGACAGATTGACCGAGACGAAGATGCCAGGCCGTCCCTGTTCCCGCCACGCCACCGCCTGCCGGCACGCCTCGCCGAGGACCCAGGCGCCGATCGGCACGATCATCCCCGTGGCTTCCGCTACCGGAATGAAGTCGCCGGGGCCGACCAGGCCGCGCTCGGGGTGGTTCCATCGGATCAGCGCTTCGGCCCCGACCATGGCACCGCTGGCGAGGTCGATCTCGGGCTGGAAATGGAGCGTGAATTCCTGGCGCTGCAGCGCCCTGCGCAACTGTTCGCGCAAAGCCAAATGCTCGACCGCACTAGCCTCGATGTGGCGATCGAAGAAACGGAAACCGTTGCGCCCAGCCTCCTTCACCCGGTACATCGCCAGATCCGCCTTGCGCAACAGCGTGTCGAGATCGCTGCCGTCGTCCGGGTAGACGGCGATGCCGATCGAGGCGGTGACGGAAAGGTCCCGGCCTTCGATCACGAACGGTTCGCTGACCGCCTCGACCACGCGCAATGCGATCAGGCTCAGGAAATCAGCCCCTGCAACGCTCGGCAGCACGATCAGGAATTCGTCGCCGCCCAGCCGACTGACGGTGTCCACCGAACGGATGCAGCCTTTGAGGCGGAGCGCCACCCCGCGCAGTAAGGCGTCTCCCACAGCGTGGGAAAAGCAGTCGTTGACCGCCTTGAAGGTGTCGAGGTCGAGATAGGCAACCCCGATCTTGCCCTCCTGCCGGTCGGTCTGCGCGACCGCCTGCTCGAACCGGTCCCGCACCAGCAGCCGGTTGGGCAATTCGGTCAGAGGATCGTGATGGGCGAGGAAACGGATCTGCTCGGCGGCCCGGTTGCGCTCGGTCACGTCCCAGACCACTCCGACCAGGCCGCCGAAGCTGCCATCGCCCTTGACCAGCGAAGCCTTGTGGAACTCGACCTGGTGACGCCGGCCATCGCCGCCTTCGAACACGGTTTCGTAAACCTGGATGCCCGGCTCGACCGCGAGCGCGTGGTCGTTCTGGACGAATATCTCGCTGGCCGCGGGCGGCCACACTTCGCGCACGGTGCGGCCGACCAGATCCTTCTCGGCAACTCCGAACATGTTTTCGAAGGCCTGGTTGCACCCCAGGTAGCGGTAGTGTTCGTCCTTGAAGAAGACCGGCGTCGGGATCGATTCCAGCAGGCGCTCGATGAAATGCGCGCGATCGCGCGCTTCCTGTTCGGCGCGCTGACGCTCGGCAACCTCCTGCACCAACTGCCGGTTGGCGGCCTTCAGATCGGCGGTCCGCTCGGAGATCAGGCGCTCCTGATTGCGGTTGAGCGCCTCCAGCGCTTCCCCGGCGAGTTGGCGCTCCATGGCTTCGTGGCGCAGGCGGGCATTGGCCTGTTCCAGGTCCTGGCGGGTCGGGATAGCCAGAACCCTCGGCACCAGCGGCCACATCACCACCGCGGTTGCCAGCGAGACCGCAGCGGTCACCGCCTTGGCCACCGCCTCAACGCCATAGGACGGCACCCACAGCGTCCAGATTTCGGCCACGTGGGTGGAACCGCAAGCGACGATGAAGGCGCCGAACAAGAAAAGTACCCAGCGGAATTCGAGGTCGCGGCGGCGCTCAGCAAAATAGACCAGAACGACCGGGATGGAAAAATAGGACAGCGCGATCACGCCATCAGACACGACCATGGTCCAGAACAGGTCCGGACGCCAGCTCAAGCAGAAGCCGTGGGGTGTCAGGTTGTCGGAGGACAGGAAATCAAACAACCAGTCGAACATCGCGCAGCTCCCGATTCTTCCACGCCGTCATTGTCTTCACTCGATCGCATCCATTTCCGGACACCGAGCCCCATGCTGCTTATCTGCGGGCCGCGCCGCATCCTCCCCCAGGCGGGGGCTTTGCCGGAAAATATCAGCAGTAAAGTGATACTGGCGCACACTGCCGATTTGTCCACGGCGACCGCCGGCAGCGCGATCGGGTTGGCGCGCGCTGCTCCGAAATTTTCGTGTCAGGATGATATGAGCAACGCAGGCCCGAGGTCGGCCGATTTCTTTCGGAGACTAGAGCGGCCTGATTGTGACCAGTTCGACCGGAACCCGACGGCTATGGTGCGGGCGACGACCCGGAGGAGGAATGGTTACACCTAATATTGTCCGGGGCTGTTCTTCGCGGCGCATTGTTTGACACCATCCTTTGTGCCCCCGGTGCCGACTTCGCCAAACTCACCCTGTGGATCGGAAGTGCTGCCAAGCCACCATTTTCGAAACAAACTCAATTGCATCTGGCCTCTCACCGGCCGGGTTAGCGTTGGGCGCCTCTTCATATCTCTAATCCGGGAATGCCAGCCGGGCGTGGGCGAAGTCGTCGGTCGAGGCGAGGAACAGCGGCAGGAGATCCGGGTCAAAATGCCGGCCGGCCTGTTCGCGCAGGTACGGGACTACGGCATCTTGTGTCCACGGCTCCTTGTAGGGACGGGCAGACATCAAGGCGTCGTAGACGTCCGCAATCGCGACGATCCGGCCTTCGATTGGGATGTCCTCGCCGGCGAGTCCACGCGGATAGCCGCTGCCATCCCATTTTTCATGATGGCTCAGCGCGATCCGCGCTGCCATTTGCATGAGTGCCGAGCCGTTGGCGCCGATGATCGCGGCGCCGCGTTCGGTATGGCTGCGCATCACCACCCATTCCTCCTCATCAAGCCTGCCGGGCTTGAGCAGGATTCGGTCCGGAATTGCGATTTTGCCGACGTCGTGCAACGGCGCGGTCTTGGCGATCGCCATGCAGGCGCCGTCGCTCCAGCCGAGGCGGCGGGCGAGGATCTCGGCATAGCGCCCGATCCTTCTGACATGGGCGCCGGTCTCATTGTCCTTGAACTCGCCGGCAACCCCCAATCGGTCGAGCAACGTGAACTGGTCGACCATGGCAATGTGGGTACGAACGCGCGCTCGCACCAAGGGTGCCAAGACCGGCTTGGTGATGTAGTCGACGGCACCGGCGTCGAAGCCTTTGGCCCCACCCTCCCTCTCGTCCCTGGCCGTGACCAGGATGACCGGAATATGCTCGAGTGCGGGGTCAGCCTTCAGGCGGCGACACACCTCATAGCCGTCCATGTCCGGCATCATGACGTCGAGCAGGATCAAATCAGGGTGTTGCCGTCGGGCCGCTTCCAGGGCCTGCTCGCCGCTGGTGGCAAAGGCAAGGTCGTAACTCTTGTGGAGAATTCCGCCCAGCACCTCCAGATTGGTGGGCTGGTCGTCGACGACCAGGACTTTCCAGATTTTGTCCCTGCCGGCCGATCCCCGACCAAGCGGCCAGACGGGTTCAGCCGCTGTTTTCCGGTCATCGGCGGCGGTCACCCGGAGACCGGCAGCGGTCAGCCGGATATCGGCCGGTTCGATGGTCTCCAGGTCGTTGTCTGCCAGCAAAATGTTGGACCGGCGCGGCGGCTGTGCCGGCCTTTGGTGAATGAATCCATGTTCGGGACAGGCGACCGCGCAAGGGGCTGGCGCCAGCCGCAGTAAGACGTGAAAGATACTGCCGGCACCAGGCTCGCTTTCGACCCAGATCCGTCCGCCCATGGCTTCCGCGATCTCCCTGCAGATCGATAACCCGAGCCCGCTGCCGCCGAACCGCCGGGTCATTGAGCTGTCGGCCTGGACGAACGGCTCGAAGAGGCGGCTGGCTTGGTCGGATGTCATGCCGATGCCGGTATCGGACACCGCCAGTTTGATCAACCCGGCTTCGCCTGCAGCGGCGACCGACACCGTAACGGCGCCGGTCTCGGTAAATTTGATCGCGTTGCCGACCAGATTGGCGACGAGCTGGCGCATGCGCAACGGGTCCCCGACATGGCAATCCGGCAGGTCGGACGGATAGCGGAATTGAAAATCGAGCTGCTTCTCCCCGGCCTTCAGCCGCAGCATGTCCAGCGTCTCGCGCACGGTGCCCGGCAGGTCGAATACGATCTCTTCCAAGTCGACCTTGCCGGTCTGCAGTTTGGAGAGGTCGAGGATGTCGTCGATCAGCCGCAACAGAGATTGGGCGGCGTCCAGCGCTATGGTCAGGTGGCCCCGCGTGGCGTCGGACAGCGCATCATTGAGTGCCAAGCCGAGGAAGCCGAGCACGGCGTTCATCGGCGTCCTGATTTCGTGGCTCATATTTGCAAAAAATTGGCTCTTGGCCGCCGTCGCGGCTCTGGCCTCCGCCAACGCCGTCTCCAACTCCCGGTTTGTTTCGCGCAGTTTGGCTTCCGCCTGCTGGATCTGAGCGGTGCGTTCCGCGACCTGCTCTTCCAGCCGATCGCGTTGGCGCCGGTTTTCCTCGGCCGCCGCCTCGGCGCGAATGCGCGCCAGGAGCGCGTCTCGCCCGATTTTCGAGCGCGCCGCCGCGTACCAGCTCATGGCAGCCAAGATCGCCAGCAGAAAAATCGAAATTCCCGCGGTCGGCACCCAAACTGCCCGGGAAACGGCGCGAACCGCCGCCGCCGGCCGATGAGACAGCGCCAGCCAGTAGGGCTCGCCGGTCTGGCCCAGTCCCCCTGCTCTCACGGTTGCCGCGGTGATCGCCTCCCAGACCCACAAGCCATCGTCGTCGAAGAAATGGCCGGATTCGGCGCTGGCGATCTCCGCCCAGGCGGCCGGATGGCGGCGGCCCAAGGTTGTTTCGCTGCGCCCGAGCATTAAGCCCCACGGTTCGGCCGCGTCGGCGCCGTGCAGCCAATAGCCCTGCTGATTGAGCAACATGATGCCCGGGTTTACGCTTTCGGCGATCAGGCTGAAATCCTTCAGGATCGGTGCGCCCAGGACGTTGATCACGAGGATGCCGCGCCGGCTGCCGGCATCGTCGGCAACCGGCGTCGCGACCCGCAGCATCGGTTTGTACGGGATCTCGACCTTGCCGTTCTCGACGTTGAGATCGAGCGGCGAGACATAGACGTCGCCGATCTTCAGCGGCATGGTCTCGGTGACGTAGGTGCGCCCGGTCTTGTCCTGGAGATCGCGCTCGGGGACGACCACCGGACCGGCCCCGTCCTTGCCAGCGTTGACCCGGACCCGCTCCTTGCCGGTCTGGTCGATCCAGCGAACCTGGTCGTATCCCGGATTGCGCAGCAGCAACGACGCGAAGGCCGCGGCCAAATCGGCAAGCCGCTCCGAAGTCGGTTCCCCGATACCGGCACGGATCGGCGTTTCTTTGGGCAGCGACAGCAGGTGGCGCAGCGGCACCTTGAGATCGCCGGCCAGCTCTGCGGCGGCGAAGCGGACGCGGGTGACGTCGTCGGCGACCATCCGGCCGAACTCGGCGTCCACCCGCGCCTGACCAACCAATGCTCCGGCGACCGCGACCAAGCCGGCAAGCGGCAGGAACAATGCCAGGAAATGCCTGCGCAAGCGCCTGCTCTCCGACATCTCGATATCTTCCGGCCCAAAGGCGCCATCGCGGTGCCCGAGCGGCATCGCGGATCGTAGTGATGAAACTACCTCCGCAGCGGCCCCGGACAAGGCCCCAGCCGTGCCATTCTGACGGCGGGACAACCCGTTGGAAGGGCTTTTGTCCCGACGCCGATAGCGACGATTTCTGAAGCCGAGCGAGAGCATTTCATGGCACCGGTCGAGGAGGTGGGCGGCGCTGACGGACATCACGCAGTCCGCACCTCGGAGATGAAGCGCTCGACCTGTTGGGACAGCGCGCCCGACTGCCGGCTCAGCTCCTGAGCGGCTCCCAGCACCTGGCCGGCGGCCTGCCCGGTGCTGCCGGCGGCCTGCTCGACCCCGAAGATGTTGCGCGTGACCTCGTCGGTACCCTGGGCTGCCTCCTGGACGTTGCGCGCAATCTCCTTGGTCGCGGCGTCCTGCTCCTCGACCGCCGAAGCAATGGCGGTGGTGATCTCGTCGATCTGCAGGATGGTCGCCGAGATTTCCTTGATGGCATCGACCGCGCCGCCGGTCGCCTGCTGCATGGCACTGATCTGGCCGGCAATCTCCTCGGTCGCCTTGGCGGTTTGGGTGGCCAGGTTCTTGACCTCCGAGGCCACCACGGCAAAGCCCTTGCCGGCATCGCCGGCACGCGCCGCCTCGATGGTGGCGTTGAGCGCCAGCAGGTTGGTCTGGCTCGCGATGTTGTTGATCAGCTTGATCACCTCGCCGATCGTGCCGGCCTGGGTCGCCAACGACTGGATGCGCCGGTTGGTGACTTCGGTCTTGTCGACCGCGTGGCGGGCAATGGTCGCCGATTGGCTGACCTGGCGGCTGATCTCGGCGATCGAACTCGACATCTCCTCGGCGGCGCTGGCCACGGTCTGGACGTTGGCCGAGGCTTGGCGGGTCGCCGCCGCCACCGCGGTTGCCTGGCTGCGGCCTTGTTCGGCCATCGCCGACAGGCTCTGGGCGCTGCCCTGCATTTGCGTCGCCGCACCCGAGACCTGGGAGACGACGCCCTTGACGCCGGCTTCGAACTGGTCGGCCATGCGGTTCATCAGCGTCCTGCGCTCGGCCTCGGCGCGCTGCTTGGCCGCCGTCTGCTCGGCTTCAAGCGCCTGCTTGGCGACCGCGTTGTCCTTGAACACCTGGACCGCCGCGGCCATCTTGCCGAGTTCGTCGCCATGGTCGCGGGCCGGGATGTCGACGCCGTGCTCGCCCGAGGCCAGCCGGCGCATGGCATCGGTCATGGCGGTGATCGGCCGGGCGATCACGCGGGTCAGGCCGATGGCCGTGAGCAGTGCGACCAGCACGGCGACCGCGGAGATGGCGATCGTGGTGTTGACCGCCTGGTGGATGTCGGCATTGGCGCGCGGCCCCAACTCGTCCTGGAGCTTGAGGTTGCCGAGCTTCTGGTCTTCGGTCGTCTTGGAAATCGCGGGACCGATCGTGTCCAGGGTGTCCCTGACCAGTTTGTCGCGCGTGGCGACACTGACTTTCAGCTTGTCGAAGGCGGCGACATACCGCCCGAGGTTGGCGGCCAGGTCCTGAGCATGGGCTTTGCGCTCGGCATCGCTCAGCGTCGCAATCAACTTTTCGAAATTTCCCCGGGCCGCGGCAGCCACCCGGTCGGCCCGCTCAGCTGCGGCACTGTCGTGGCTGTCGATGAATCTTGCCGCATGAAGGCGGGCCAGAAGCAGGGTGCGCAAGGCTTCGCCGGCCAGGAATGCTGCCTCGCCGTCGCCGTCGCGATGGGCGCCTTCCATGATCGCGCTCAGTGATTTTTCCATCGCCGGACCCAGTTGATCCAGTTGCCCGGCCAGCTCGATGCGCTCGCGCTGCAGATCATGGGTGGTGAAAAAGGTCGTCTGGTAGGCGGCGACCTGCTTTGCGACGTCGGCGAGAAGCTCGGTGGCGGCCTTGGTTTCAAACAGGCCACGGTCCTCATTGACCAGAGTCTCGACTTTCGCCGCCCGCTCCCGGACGTGGGCAGCCGCCTCCTCGGTTCCCCGGATCAGGAAGTCTTTGGCATAGAGGCGGACGTCCAACATGTTGGCCTGGATGCGCCCCAGCGCGTTGTTCTGGCGCGCGAGCTGCCGGTAGGCGGTGAAATCGTCGAGGGCGACGTGCAGGCTCTGGTAGGCGACCCCGCCCAGCAGCAGCAACAGCAGCAACATCAAGCCGGCGCCGCCGGCGACCTTGAAACCTATGCTGAGGTTCTTGAGCAGGCTCATCGTCGTTCTCCGCGGTTCGGACGCCATGATCATGACCGGCTCGATCGTCAGCGCAGCCCCACGATTGGGCACGCTCGCTGGTGCGGGCCGATTTTGTCCTGGACAAAATAGCTGCAGTCGAGTGATCGTCAATCCAACAGCAGATTGTCCTGGATAAAATTAGGTTCTTCGACGCCTCAAGTGGATGGGAAGAGGTCGGGTAGGGGTGCTGCGATCAGGTAGATGATGCACGCGAAGGTGGCGGTATTTCGGTATCCCCTGGCTCTGGCCCTTGCGGCCTGGACGATGCCGTTGAGGCTT
>WGNK01000058.1 GCA_016124535.1 Azospirillum sp. | reverse complement strand
TCTACCCAATAGGCCTCAAGGTATCCGACGCCGAAATGGACGCCATCGCCCTGACCACCGACGAATTCCACCCCGAGTGGAATTATTCCATCTCGCCCCGAAAACGAGAGTGAAGTGGTTATTGCCGGGAGGGTCCTTAGGAAAGTGCGTAATCAGGATGAGATTTATCCACGACAAAGGTGATGCCTGCCGACCTTGGCGGTGGAACGGTCGCTCTCATTAAGGCTGACATTGTAGCCGCTTCGTATTCTGCCACCTCCGGGAAGCATTGCTCCCCGTGTGCCGCAGGCCGGAGTATTCGCCATCGCAGGCCGGTTGAACGCGCCACCCCGAACCGGAGGCCGTGAGGCCGGAGTGCGGCGAGCCGACGCTGACAGAATAACTGTATCTTTCACGGTATTTACTGATCAAGAACAATCCGAATCACAGTTAATCTGGTTGTTGTGGTGGTGCGCGCGAGAATTTTGTGAGTAACGTTGATAACTTTCCCAATTAATTTACTTTATTTATCTTTTGCGGTCTCGGTTGTGTGGATAACCTCCGGTTTGGCGGTTTGGCGGCGCATCGACTCGCCGCGCAGCTCAATGCGGCAGGCGGTGTGGACCAGGCGATCGAGGATGACCATGGCGATCCAGCGCCAGCACCCCGCGCCCGGCCTGGTCCACCCTTCCGAGCGCGGCAGCCAATACGCCTCCGGCGACTACGGCAAGGCATTGAAAAACCACAAGATGATCGCATCCATGAGCCGCAAGGCCATTTACTGGGATAATGCCCCCATGGAGAGGTTCTTCGGCAGCCTGAAATCAGAACTCGTCCACCGCCAGCGATATCCGAACCAGGCACCTGCCAAACGGGACCTGTTCGCCTCCATCGCACGCGACGACCATCGCCAGCGCCTGCATTCCGCACTCGGATACATCACCCCGGAGCAAGCCGAGCTTCAGGCCGCGTAACCCGGTGTCCACTTTTCCGGGGAAAGGTCAGGCGCTGGCGCGCCGGATCAATTGGAAACCATGATCGATGTGCTGCGGCGGCATCGCCGGGTCGGCGATCCTGCGGGTCAGCAGCAGCGCGGCGTCGCGGCCGATGCGCGCACGCGGCGTTTCCACCGTGGTGAGCGGGGTCGGCGTCCAGGCGGATGCACTGAGGTCATGGAAGCCGATCATGGCCAGGCGCTGGGGCACGGCTATGCCCTGCTGTCCGCACCAGAACAGCGCGCCATGCGCCAGGTCGTCGTTGCAGAAGAAGACCCCATCGCATTCCGGGTTCCGCGCCACCAAACCCGCGGTGACCTCGGCGCCGAGCGCGATCGAAGACGGCTGCGGCAACCGCAGATCGAGCGCCGGGTCATAGCATCCCGCCTCGACCAGGGCGGCCCGGCAGCCGTCGCAGCGCCGGACCGACCGCGGGTCGAGTTGCGCGGCGACGATGGCGACACGCCGCCGGCCATTCGCGAGCAAGTGTCGCCCGGCCGCCGCTCCGGCGTCGAAATTGGAGAAGCCGACCCACCAGCATTCGGGCCAGGCGCAGTCGTCCATCATGTGAACCGACGGCACGGCAAAACTTTTCAACAGGGCGCGGACCGCCTCGCTCTGGTCCGCACCGGTCAGCAGAATGCCGTCCGGGGCGAATTCCAGGTGGCGCCGCAGCAGGCGCTCTTCCGCCCCGGGGTCGTCGTAACCGGTGATCCCCATCAGCATTTGATAGCCGAGCCGATCCAGGGTTTCCTTGATGCCGACGATCACATCGATAAACACGATATTGCTGAGCGACGGGATCAGTACCGAAATCGTCATGGAGCGCGCCGAAGCGAGCGCACTGGCAACCCGGCTCGGAACATAGCCCAAGCGATCGCAGGCTTCGGCGATGCGGGTGCGCAACGCCTCGCTGACCGTCTCCGGCGTGCGGAGCGCGCGGGAGACCGTGATCGCGCTCACCCCAACGTCGCGCGCGACGTCGGCCATGGTGGTCCGACTGCTGAACGACGCCCTGGTCTTGCGAAGCTGCATGATGGTGCCTTTTTTTGCACTATGCCCGACGGGTTTGGGCTTTACAAGCGCCGCCTGTTAGCGCTAACATGGCCTCATGACGTTTGGTGTGGAGCCCACCCGGAAGCCACCGGGGCGAAGGCAGTCGCGACGCGCGATGTTAGCGCTAACAAAGGGGCGCGATCCCAGACAGGGTCAGTAGCAGGCCCGACGGACAAAGCATCAGATGGCGCGAGATTTTCTTGCGCCCAATAAACATCAATACTCGACCGACAGCGTTCCCAGGGAGGAACCCGTGCCAGAGATTGAAACCCCGCCGGTAAGGGCACCGGCCTCAGTCCTTGTTGGACTTTTTTTCCGCGGATTGGAACTTATCATTGCCGGCTGTCTTGCCTTGATGGTGGTAATGATCTTCACCAACGTAGCGCTGCGTTACATTTTTGGCTCCGGTCTCGCCGCATCGGAGGAACTGGCACGACTGGCCTTCGTCTGGCTGATCTTCATTGGCGCGGTGCTGGCCCAGCGCGACCATGGGCATCTCGGCGTCGACATGGCGGTCTCGCGCCTGCCGCCCCGAGGCCGGCAGATTTGCCTGCTGATCAATCACGGCGTCGTCTTGTGGGTACTGTGGCTGCTCGGTTCGGGCAGTTGGACCCAGACCATCATCGGGCTCGACAGCGTGACTCCGGTCACCGGTTTGCCGGTCGCGACCTATAACGCCGCCGGCGTCTTCGTCGCCGTTGCCATGGCGGTGCTGATCGTCGCCGATGTGCGCAATATCCTGACCGGGCGCCAATCCGGCGGCGATTGGGACGAAGCCCGTCGCTCTTCGGATCGGGGAGAGTGAACCATGACGATCGCGGTCTTTCTCGTCGTCCTGCTCAGCTTCATGGCGCTCGGCATGCCGATCGCCTTCGCGCTGATGGTGAGCGGCATCGCCATGATGATCCAGCTCGACTACTTCGACGCCCAGTTGCTGGCCCAGAACATGATCGCCGGGGCCGATAATTTCCCCTTGATGGCGGTCCCCTTCTTCATGCTCGCCGGCGAATTGATGAACGCGGGCGGCCTTTCCCAGCGCATCGTCAAGCTCGCGGTCAGCCTGGTCGGCCATCTGCGCGGCGGACTTGGCTATGTCGCAATCGGCACCGCGGTGGTTCTGGCCAGCCTGTCCGGGTCTGCGATCGCCGATACCGCGGCCCTCGCCGCCCTGCTGGTGCCGATGATGCGCGGCAATGGTTACGGCTTGCGGCCGTCGAGCGCGCTGATCGCGGCCGGCGGCATCATCGGGCCGATCATTCCGCCGTCGCTGCCCTTCATCATCTTCGGGGTCGCCACCAATACCTCGATCACCAAGCTTTTCTTCGCCGGGATCGTCCCCGGCCTGCTGATGGGACTGTGTCTGGTCCTGCTGTGGCGCTGGACCACCGGGCGCGAAGCGGTGATGCCGAGCCCGCCCCAGCCCTGGTCGGCGCGGGTCGCAGCACTGCGGGAGGCGGGGTGGGCGCTGCTGCTGCCGGTGATCATCATCGGCGGGCTGCGCGGCGGCCTGTTCACTCCGACCGAGGCGGCGGTGGTGGCGGCGGTCTACGCGCTGGTGGTCAGCCTGTTCGTCTATCGCGAGCTGAAGCCGGCCGCACTGCTGCCGCTGCTGATATCAGCGTCCAAGACCACCGCCGTCGTCCTGTTCCTCTGCGCGGCGGCTCTGGTCACCGCCTATATGATCACCCTGGCCAACCTGCCCGGCCAGATTGCGGCACTGCTCGGGCCCCTGCTCCATTTCCCCAAGCTGTTGATGCTGGCCATCGTCGTGCTCCTGCTGCTGGTCGGCACCGCGATGGACCTGACGCCGACCATCCTGATCCTGGCACCGGTACTGATGCCGGTGGTGGTCAAGGCAGGAATCGATCCGGTCTATTTCGGAGTGATGTTCGTGATGGTCGGTGTGGTTGGCCTGCTGACGCCACCGGTCGGCAGCGTGCTCAATGTGGTGTGCGGCGTGACCCACATCCGCATGGAAGACATCATCCCTGGGGTGCTGCCCTATGTCGTTGCCTATACCGGGCTGATCGGGCTGTTCATCCTGTTCCCGCAACTGATCACAGTCCCAGCCCGGTGGTTGTACTGAATTTTTTCCTAAGAAAACTGGAGGACGCATGTTCAAGATCGCGAAAATGTTCGCCACCGCCACGGTTCTGTGCGCTGTCGGCTCCCCGGCCTTCGCCGCCGACGAGGTGCGCCCGCACAACATCCGCTTCGGCTATGGCCTCAACGAGGACAGCGTCCAGGGCCGTGCTGCCCTGGTCTTCGCCGAGGAACTCGGCCGGCTGAGCAGCGGCAAGCTCCGGATGATGACCTTCGGCGGCGCCTCACTCGGGTCTGATCCGCAAATGCAGGCGGCGCTGATCGGTGGCGTTCAGGAGATGATGGTCGGCTCGACCGCAACCCTGGTCGGCACCGTCAAGGAATTCGGCGTATTCGATTTCCCCTTCCTGTTCAACAACGAGAAGGAAGCCGATGCGGTACTGGATGGCCCGTTCGGCGCCAAGCTGATGTCGAAGCTGGAGGACAAGGGCCTGGTCGGGCTGGTCTACTGGGAAAACGGTTTCCGCAACCTGACCAACAGCCGCCGGTCGGTGGAGAAGGTCGAGGACCTGTCGGGGATCAAGCTGCGGGTCATGCAGAACCAGGTGGCGCTGGATGTGTTCAAGACCATGGGCGCCAACGCGGTGCCGATGGCCTTTTCCGAGCTGTTCTCGGCACTGGAGACCGGCGTGGTCGATGGCCAGGAGAACCCGGTCAATACCATCCAGAGTTCCAAATTCTACGAGGTCCAGAAATATCTCAGCCTGACCAAGCACGTCTATAGTCCCTGGATCGTACTTGCCTCCAAGAAGTGGTGGGACAAGCTGAACCCGGCCGAGCAGGGTCTGATCCATCAGGCCGCGGTGGTCGCCCGTGATGCCGAACGCAAGGACAATCGCGCGGGCTCGGCCAAGGCGATGGCGGCACTGAAGGAGTCCGGCATGGTGATCAACGCGGTGTCCGATGCCGAACTCGATCGGATGCGGGCAGCGGTGCAGCCGGTAGTCGAGAAGTTTTCCAAGGAATATGGCGAGGACATCACCAAAGAGCTGATGGCGGCGATCAAGGGCGCCCGCGGCTGAATGTTCGCCCCGAACTTGGACGCGGGTCCCCCACCCGCGTCCGCTTTTTCCGCTCCCGCTCCCGCGGGGGGCAAACGCGACCCCAGACGGATGACCGGCCGATGTCCACCGACAAGCCACCTCTGCGCAGCCGTCAATGGTTCGATGATGCCGCCGACCCCGGCATGACGGCACTTTATCTCGAGCGCTATCTCAACTATGGCCTGACCCGCCGGGAGTTGCAGTCCGGCCGTCCGATCATCGGCATTGCCCAGACCGGCAGCGATCTGACGCCGTGCAACCGCCATCACCTCGAACTGGCCCAGCGGGTCAGGGACGGCATCCGCGACCGCGGTGGCATTGCCCTGGAGTTCCCGGTCCATCCGCTCCAGGAGACGGGCAAGCGGCCCACCGCGGCGCTCGACCGCAACCTCGCCTATCTGTCGCTGGTCGAGGTGCTGTACGGCTATCCCCTGGATGGCGTGGTGCTGACCACCGGCTGCGACAAGACCACGCCGGCCTGCCTGATGGCTGCCGCCACCGTCAACCTGCCGGCGATCGTGCTGTCCGGCGGACCGATGCTCGACGGCCACTGGCGCGGCCGGCTCGCCGGCTCGGGCTCGATCATCTGGGAAGCCCGCCAGCGCCATGCCGCGGGCGAGATCGGTTATGATGAATTCATGGAAATGGCGGCAGCCTCGGCACCGTCGACCGGCCACTGCAACACGATGGGCACAGCGCTCTCGATGAACTGCCTGGCCGAAGCCCTGGGCATGTCGCTGCCCGGTTGCGCCTCGATTCCGGCGCCCTATCGCGAGCGCGCCCAGATGGCCTATGCCACCGGGCAGCGGATCATCACCCTTGCCCTGGAAAACCGGCGCCCGTCGGAGATCATGACCAAACCGGCCTTCGAAAACGCGATCGTGGCCGCGTCGGCGATCGGCGCGTCGAGCAACTGCCCGCCGCATCTGATCGCGATCGCCCGCCATGTCGGCGTCGACCTGTCGCTGGCCGATTGGCAGCGGGTCGGTCGAAATGTGCCGCTGCTGGTCGATTGTCAACCGGCCGGCGTCTGGCTCGGCGAAGCCTTTCACCGCGCCGGCGGCATGCCGGCGGTCTTGGCCGAGTTGCTCAAGGCGGGACTGCTGCACGGCGATGCGCCGACCGTGGCCGGGCCGACCATGGCGGAGAGCCTGGCGCAGGCGCCAGAGCCTGACCGGCGGGTAATCCGTCCGGTCGATAACCCGCTGATGTCCCGCGCCGGCTTCGTCGTGCTGTCGGGCAATCTGTTCGACGCCGCGATCATGAAGACTTCGGTGATCGGCGATGGCTTCCGCCGCCGCTATCTGGCCACCCCTGGTGCCGAGAACACGGTGACGCTGCGTGCCATCGTGTTCGAGGGGCCGGAGGATTATCACGCCCGGATCAATGACCCGGCGCTTGGTATCGACGAGAATTGCCTCCTGGTGATCCGCAATTGCGGCCCGGTCGGCTATCCGGGCTCGGCGGAAGTAGTCAACATGCTGCCGCCCGACCGCCTGGTCCAGGCCGGGATCACCCAGTTGCCAACCATGGGCGACGGCCGTCAGAGCGGCACCTCGGCCAGCCCCTCGATACTCAACGTCTCGCCCGAGGCAGCGGTCGGGGGTGGCCTCGCCCTCCTGCGCACCGGCGACCCGATCCGGATCGATCTCAACGCCGACCGGGTCGATCTTCTGGTGGATGAGGACGAATTTGCCCGGCGGCGCGCCGAGTTTCTGGCGCCGAACCTGGCCAATCAAACGCCCTGGCAGGAAATCTACCGCAGCCTGGTCGGCCAGCTGTCGTCGGGCGGCTGCCTGGAGCCCGCGACCGCCTATCTGGACGTCCTGGCCGCCCGCGGTTCCCCCCGGCATTCCCACTGACCGGCCGCGCCGCAGAGCCACGAGCCGCCGGCGCGGTGGCGCGGCCTCGCTTGAAGGAGACCGGCATAATGGCAGAGCATTTTCCGATCAGCCCGACCGAACGGCAGGCGGGCCTGCTCGCGCTGTTTCGCGTGGCCCGAATCATCCCGGTTATGACCCTGGAACGGGTCGAAGATGCCGTCCCTCTGGCACGGGCGCTGGTCGCCGGCGGTATCCGCCATCTCGAAATTACCCTGCGAACACCGGTGGCGGCCGAAGCCGCCGCGGCGATCATCGCCGGCGTGCCCGAGGCGGTGGTCGGCATCGGTACCGTGGTCACCGCCGCCGATCTCGCTCGCTCGCTGCAACTGGGCGCGCATTTCGCCCTCAGTCCCGGCGCGACCCCCGCCTTGCTCGCCGCCGCCGCCGCCAGTCCGCTGCCCTTCGTGCCGGGGATCGCCACCGCCTCGGAGCTGATGGCGGCCCTCGCCCACGGCTTCGATCTGGTCAAATTCTTCCCGGCGGTGCCCGCGGGCGGCCTTGCGGCCCTGAAGGCGCTCGGAGCCCCCTTCCCCCAGGTGCGGTTCTGCCCGACCGGCGGCATCGACGCCGGCAACGCCGCCGAATGGCTGGCCTTGCCCAACGTCGTCGCGGTCGGCGGTTCGTGGCTGACGCCAGCCGCCGATATCAGGGCCGGTAACTGGGCCGCGATTACCGAGCGCGCGCATCGGGCGATCGCCCCACGGCGGTAACCCCCCGGCGATCTTCCGGGTCGAGCGGCGCGAACCTTAAGCCGCGGTCGTCACGATCTCGATCTCCGAGGTCAAGGTCCGGTGAACCGGACATTTGTCGGCGATCTCCAGCAACCTTCGGCGCTGATCGTCGTCAAGCTCGCCGTAGAACGTGATCTCACGGGTGATGCGATCGATCTTGCCGACGGTTGTCTCGCAACTCCGGCAGTCGGCGGCGTGGATCTTGGCGTGGCGCAGGATGACCCTGGTCTTGACAAGAGGCCACCCCTTGCCGGCTGCATTAAGCCGGATGGTCATCGCGGTACAGGCGCCCAGTGCCGCCAGCAGCAGGTCATAGGGACCGGGGCCGCTGTCGGTCCCGCCGACAGCCACCGGCTCGTCGGCGAGCAAGCGGTGCGGCCCGATCGCCACCGCCTGCTGGAACTGCCCATTGCCGGTGTCTTCGACCACCACGGCGCCCTCGACCGCGGCAACCGGCGCCATTGGTGCGGCCGGCGTCTCGATCACATTGGCGGCCCAGGCGGCCAGCACACCGGCGGCGTATTCGGCATCCTGGCGTCGCGACAGCAGGTGATCGGCGCGGTCGAGCGATACGAAGCTCTTGGGATGCTTGGCCGCCTGGAAGATGGCACCGGCATTCTCGATGCCGACCTGGCGATCGAGCGGTGCATGCAGGATCAGCAGAGACCGTTTCAGGGTCGCGATGTGTTGTTCCAGCTTTTGGACGGCAACGTCCTCAAGGAACTGGCGGCGGATAACGAAAGGCCGGCCAACCAGGCTGACCTCCGCTTCGCCCTTGGCCTCGATCTCCGGGATGCGGTCAGAGAAGCTGGCTGTGACATGGCCGACATCGAAGGGCGCGCCGATGGTGGCGACCGCCTTGACCTCCGAGATCGATCCGGCCGCGGCCAGAACGGCGGCCCCGCCGAGGGAATGGCCGATCAAAATCGCCGGCGCGGCCCCGGCCTGGCGCAGATGATCGGCGGCCCGGACCAGATCCGCGACATTGGAGCTGAAGTTGGTATTGGCGAATTCCCCCTCACTGGAGCCCAGACCGGTGAAGTCAAAACGCAGCACCGCGATGCCATGCTCGGTCAGAACCTGGGCGATCCGGCTGGCCGCGAAAATGTCCTTGGTACAGGTGAAGCAGTGAGCGAACAGCGCATAGGCGCGCGGCGTGGTATCGGGCTTGTCGAGCCTGGCCGAAAGCAGAAATCCCTGGCTGCCCGGAAACGTGAACCGCTTGCTGCGCATGATCTGCCTCCCCTGTTCATCGCCGCTCGCTCTGTCTACGCCCGCTACCAGTGCGCAGGCTCCGCCGAAGCGGTAAATCCGCAATGCCGACAATCACCTTGACCGCGGCGGATATCCGACCAAACTGCCGAACCGCTAAGATCGCGTCACCAGTGCCCCCCCTTAGGCACGCCTTATCGGACGGTACCCGCGAGGCTCAGACCCTCCCATGCAAACGCTCCTGATCTCCCACCCGGCCTGCCTGCAGCATGATACCGGTGAGTTCCATCCCGAATCCGCCGACCGCATCCATGCCGTCCGCCGTTTTCTCGAAAGCGAAGACTTCTTCTATCTCGCCCGCGACGAAGCGCCGCTGGCCACCATGGAGCAACTGCGGCGCGCCCATCCCCAGAGCCACATCGACCACATCCTGTCCCGGATCCCCCGGGATGGCCAGCTGGTTGAGATCGATTCCGACACCGTGGTCTCGGCGGGGTCCGGCGAGGCCGCCCTGCGCGCCGCCGGAGCGGTGTGTGCGGCGGTCGATGAGGTCGCCACCCGGCGATGCCGCAACGCCTTCTGCGCGGTACGCCCGCCCGGCCACCACGCCGAGCCCACCGCGGCGATGGGCTTCTGCCTGTTCAGCAATGCGGCGATCGGCGCGCTCCATGCCCGCGCCGCCCATGGCTTCGGCCGGGTCGCCGTGGTCGATTTCGATGTTCACCATGGCAACGGCACCCAGCGGGTGTTGTGGGACCAGCCGGGCATGTTCTATGCCTCAAGCCATCAGAGCGATTCCTTTCCCTATAGCGGACTTCCGGAAGAAACCGGGGGCTCGGGCGGTGGTATCGCGGTCAATGTCCCGCTGCCCGCGGGCAGCGGCTCCGAGGCGTTCCGGACCGCCTATCGGGAGAATATCCTGCCCCGACTGCGCGACTTTGCCCCGGACTTTCTGCTGATCTCGGCCGGTTTCGACGGCCACGCCGCCGATCCCATGGCCCATCTGCGCCTGACCGTGTCGGATTTCGAGTGGATAACCCGCCAGCTGATGCAGATTGCAGCCGACTGCTGCGATCACCGGTTGGTCTCTGTGCTCGAAGGCGGCTACGAGCCGAGGACGCTCGGCGCCTGCGTTGCGGCGCATGTGCGGGTGCTGATGGGAGGCTGAACTGCGGTGGAGAAGACAATGAAATCCGTCGAATGGACTGACGCGATGTCGGTCGGCTCCGACGTCCTGGATGGCCATCACAAGATGATCATCGACTGCCTCAACCGGCTGCAGCCGCTGATCGGCTCCGAGGAGCGCGAAGCAGACATCGCCTCGGTGGTGGAAGCGCTTGAGGAATTTGTCCTGATTCACTTCAGTGAAGAAGAACAATGCATGAAGAAGGCCGGCTATCCCGACTGGCAGGCCCACAAGGAACAGCACGACCGCATGTTCGACATCGTGTTCGGTCTCAAGGCCGACCTTGATCACGGCCGCACCATCGATGCCGAGCGGTTGTTTGAATTGTTCTATGACTGGCTGCTTCAGCATATTCTGGGCGAGGATCGCAAATATATGTCCTATATTGCCAATCCCACGCCCCACCCGACCGCCCAATGGAGCGGCACCGCCGGCTGAGCCGGCGATGCCGCCCGCGCCCCACTTCAATACAATCGGACGAATATCTAGGGGCGATTTTCAAATATCCAATTTGCTGCCGGCCGGACACGTGTCCAATTCGGCACTTGCGCCGCGATCCGGACGTCCTTCCATTTGTCATGATAGCCACCGCCCGCCTGCAGTAATGGTAATTTCGTAAAGAATTCTTCGACAAAATTCCGGACTTTGTTGTACCTTTCACTTCCTTCCCTATGATTATATGCGGCCATCACCGCACTGACTGCAATCGTCCTTATTTCATTATTCTGCGGGATCAGGTTCTCATAGTCCGCGTGAGACAATGTCGAGCCCACGTAATTATCGCGAAGCCCGCCCTCAAGCGGTACCGAGATAAAATGAAGCCCGCTCGCGGAGCCGATCTCCCGGAAGAAGGAACTGGGTTTGCCAACGACATAAGCCAATGCATCGATATCGCCCATTTTTAGCGCTTCTAAGGCAGTACTATTCGGAAGATATGTATACTCTGGCTCTATTCTTAGAGTTTTAAACACCTGACCGGCAGTCAACAAGGTACCGCCGCCACTTGGTCCAACATTAACCTTTTTCTGGTTCAAATCGCGTATACTGTTAATGCCCGGCCCAGCCAGAATATGAAACTCCTCCTCATATAGCTTTGCTATATAGTGAATTTTTTTCTCTATCGCCCTATCCTCATTGTTTCTCCTCATATCCGCCAGGACGTCGGACTGCACGATCGCGATATCCACCCCCTTGAGATAGATCAGGTCCCGGACATTTTGGGCCGAGCCCTTGCCAAGAATGGCGACGACCCGCAATTTTCCCCGCTCATCCAGGAGATCGGACAAATCCTGCGCAAACCGGGCATAGGTACCGCCGACCCGCCCCGATATGATGCCAACCGTCCCGGCGTTAATCCTTTCAACATCAGACTGAGCCGATGCGACTTTCATCGGCAGCAAAACTCCAGACAATATGCCAACAAGCGCCCATATACCGACCCTTTGGAGCAACATACTAGCCTCCCTGTTGAGCCCGCAAAATAAATCATCTAAATTTGCAACTATATTTTGTCAAATTTTCCGGTTTCCGCGCAAAAAATATTTCATCATATAAAATTTTAAACGGCTTTCATTTAACAGAAGGGGTTTTGTGACGCAACAAGAAGCCGCTAATATCAGTTGACAAGCCCGCGACATATCCATTTTGGCGCCTGAGTGTAGGTGCCGATTTGGCCAGCCCTCTTCCGCACCAGGCCTTCCGGGAGCTATGATAGGAAATGAGGCATTATCCCACCAAATTTTCGCTTTGACTTGAGCTGTCGCGGTCGGGAGACCGCAACAAACGTGTGGAACAATACGCTATCGCACGCCCTATAACAAGCATGCGCGGGACCAGACGCTCGGTTGTCCGTGCGACAGACGCTCGCAGTCCGCCGACGACACTGGCGCCGCAAGACCGCCTCAGAGTCGGCGCCGCCGGCGGAGCAGGCGGGTCCCGCAAGCACGGTTTTCGCAGCACCGTCTCTGGTGAGGCCCCCCCCTGGGTGGACATCGGCGCCCGCGCTCCCAAGCCACTCACACCGCATTCGCTGCGATTTTCCGGGTGGTTGGCATCCACCGAGCCGTTCCGATCGCCGTGACCAAAGCCCTGGAGGGACCGGCCACAGTCGAGATCCGGCTTGTCCCGTCCGACGATCCCGTGTCAACTGAGCGCCATGCCCCACGCCTCCTTCGTCCATTTGCGCGTCCACTCGGCCTATTCGCTCTCCGAAGGGGCGATCAAGGTCAAGGAACTGATCAAGCTGTGCCAGAAGCAAGGCATGCCGGCGGTCGCGGTGACCGATACCGGCAACCTGTTCGGCGCGCTGGAGTTTGCGCTGGCGGCGGCCGAGGCCGGGGTGCAGCCGGTGATCGGCTGCCAGCTGGGGGTCCGGCGCGAGGCTCGCGACGGCCGCGGTGCGGCTCCGGGCAAGCCGGCGCCGCCGGACCAACTGGTGCTGCTGGTGCAGACCGATGCCGGCTGGCGCAACCTGATGAAGCTGGTCAGCAAGGCCTTTCTGGAGGGTGAGCCGGCGGCGGCACCGCAGGTGACGCTGATGGATCTGCAGGGGCTGTCGGACGGGTTACTCTGCCTGACCGGCGGGCCGGCCGGGCCGGTCGGGCGCGCGCTGGGCGAAGGCCAGCAGCCGGCGGCGGTGGAGGCGGTGGAGCGGCTTAAGGCGCTGTTTCCGGGGCGGCTCTATGTCGAGTTGATGCGCCACGGCGCCGGGCCGCTGGGGGCGCTGGAGGACCGCATCGAGCCCGACTTGATCGATCTGGCCTATCGCCATGATCTGCCGCTGGTCGCGACCAATGACTGCTTTTTTGCCGACGAGGGGGTCTACCTCGCCCATGACGCGCTGCTGTGCATCGCCGACGGCGCCTATGTCGCCGAGGCCGAACGGCGGCGCCTGACCCCGGACCATCGCTTCAAGTCGGCGGACGAGATGCGGGCGCTGTTCGCCGACCTGCCCGAGGCGGTCGATAATACGCTGGTGGTCGCCCGGCGCTGCTCGTTCCTGCTCACCCCGATCAAGCCGATTCTGCCGGCCTTTCCGGGCCTGCAGGACTGCAGCGAGGCCCAGGAACTGCGGGCCCAGGCCCATGCCGGGCTCGACCACCGGCTGGCCCGCCAGGTGTTCACGCCCGAGATGGACGCCGCCACCCGCGCCGACAAGGAAAAGCACTACCGCGAACGCCTCGACTACGAGTTGGAGGTGATCGAGAAGATGAAGTTTCCCGGCTACTTCCTGATCGTGTCGGACTTCATCAAATGGGCCAAAGAGCACGGCATTCCGGTCGGGCCGGGGCGCGGCTCCGGTGCCGGCTCGGTGGTCGCCTGGTCCTTGCTGATCACCGATCTCGACCCGTTGCGCTTCGGCTTGCTGTTCGAGCGCTTCCTTAACCCGGAACGGGTGTCGATGCCCGATTTCGACATCGATTTCTGCCAGGACAAGCGCGACCAGGTGATTCGCTACGTCCAGACCCGCTACGGCACCGACCGGGTGGCCCAGATCATCACCTTCGGAAAGTTGCAGGCGCGCGCGGTGCTGCGCGATGTCGGCCGCGTGCTCCAGCTGCCCTATGGCCAGGTCGACAAAATTTGCAAGCTGGTGCCCAACAACCCGGCCAATCCGGTGACCCTGCAGCAGGCGATCGACAGCGAGCCGGTGCTGCAGGAGCAGCGGCGCTCCGATGAAACGGTCGGCCGGATGATCGGCATCGCGCTGAAGCTGGAGGGGCTCTACCGCCACGCCTCGACCCATGCCGCGGGTGTGGTGATCGGCGACCGCCCGCTCGACCGCCTGGTGCCGCTCTACCGCGATCCGCGCTCCGACATGCCGGTGACCCAGTTCAACATGAAATATGTCGAACAGGCCGGGCTGGTGAAGTTCGACTTTTTGGGACTGAAGACCCTCACCGTTCTGGAGAAGGCTGCCGCTCTCGCCGGCATGACCGGCAGCCAATTGGCTGATCTGCCGCTCGACGACCCCAAGACTTACGAAATGCTGGGGCGGGCGGAAACCACCGGGGTGTTTCAGTTGGAAAGTTCGGGCATGCGCGACGTGCTGCGCCGGATGAAGCCCAACCGCTTCGAGGACATCATCGCCCTGGTGGCGCTCTATCGCCCCGGCCCGATGGACAACATCCCCAAATACATCAAGGTCAAAAACGGCGAGGAGCCGCCCGACTATCTGCATCCCTCGCTCGAAGGCATCCTTAAGGAGACCTTCGGCATCATGATCTACCAGGAACAGGTGATGCAGATCGCCCAGGTGCTGTCGGGCTTCACGCTCGGCGGCGCCGACCTGTTGCGCCGGGCGATGGGCAAGAAAATCCAGTCCGAGATGGACGCCCAGCGCCAGATTTTCGTCGATGGCGCGGTGGCGCGCGGCGTCGACGCCGCCCAAGCCGGCATGATCTTCGACCAGGTCAACAAGTTTGCCGGCTACGGCTTCAACAAGAGCCACGCCGCGGCCTATGCCCTGGTCGCCTACCAGACCGCCTGGCTCAAGGCCAACCACCCGGTCGCCTTCATGGCGGCGTCGATGACCCTCGATCTCGGCAACACCGACAAGCTCAACGTGTTCCGCCAGGAGCTGACCCGGCTGCGCATCCGGCTGCTGACCCCGGACATCAACCGCTCGGAGGATATTTTCTGCCTCGAAGCGCTGCCCGACGGGGGACAGGCGATCCGCTACGCGCTCGCCGCGATCAAGGGGGTCGGCCAGAGTGCAATGCAGGCCCTGGTTGCCGAACGCCAGGCCCGCGGCCGGTTTCGCGACCTCTACGATTTTGCCCGCCGGCTCGACACCAAATCAGTCAATAAGCGGCAATTGGAAAACCTGGCCTGCGCCGGCGCCTTCGACGCGCTGGAGCCCAAGCGCGCCCGCGCCCACAAAGCGGTCGAGACCCTGATCCGCTATGCCCAGGCGGCGGCGGCCGAACGCGACAGCGGTCAGGTCAGCCTGTTCGGCGGCGCCGGCCCGGCGCTGAAGGAGCCGGAACTGCCCCGCCCGGACCAGGAATGGGATGCCCTGGAGACGCTCCGCCACGAGTTCGAGGCGATCGGCTTCTATTTATCCGCCCACCCGCTGGATGCCTATGCCAAGCCCTTGGCGCGCATGAAGGTGGTCCGTTCGGCGGAGCTGGCGGCCCAGCTCGCCCGCGGTGGCTCGACCCGCTACAGGATGGCCGGGATCGTGGTCGGCCGCCAGGAGCGCACCGCCAAGAGCGGCAACCGCTTCGCCTTCGCCCAGCTGACCGACGCGACCGGCGTGTTCGAGGTTACCCTGTTCTCCGAGCTGCTGGCGGTGTCGCGCGAGTTGCTGGTCGCCGGCAAGGCGGTGGCGCTCAGCGTCGACGCCCAGGCCAATGGCGAGGAGATCCGCCTGACCGCCCAGGAGATCAAACCGCTCGACGACGAGGTCGCCAAGGTTGCCGAAGGGATGCAGGTGGTGATCCGCGACCCCGTCCCCCTGCCCGGCCTGCGCCAGGCGCTGGAAAGCCTGGGCCGCGGCCGTGGCCGGATCAGCCTGGTGGTCGAGACCGAGCCGCTTCGCGAGGTCGAGATCACCCTGCCCGCCAACTACGCCGTCACCGCCCGCACCCGCGCACTGCTGAAGGGAATCCACGGCGTGGTCGAGGTCCAGGATTTGTAAGGACGCGAGGCCGCAACGATGCGCCAGAATCGGCGGTGGAACATACTTCCTCAATTTGACCGCGGAATCCGCTGGTGAAGAGAGGAGAGGAAAGCGGCCAGGGGGCCACCAGGCCTCCCATAGCCGCTGCCACGAAAGGCGCAGACCCGATCCCACCGTGATTTTATATATCGGTGCTTATGCGGCACTTAGAATTCCAATGATTGGCGTGTCGGAGATTTGGCGTTATGGAAAATACTTGATTGGTAATCCGCTATCTCGCATGCAGCTGCCCGGCTGGTCGTTTATTCATCTTGGACAACCTCCCTACCGCCTTAGGCCCAGGCGGCACAGTACCTCGTCCGCTGCCCGTTCGCCTGATTCGATCGCTCCCTCCATCGAGCCATACCACCAACTCGCGGTTTCGGCTCCGGCCCAGTGAATGCGGCCGGCCGGCGTTCGCAGGGCGCCCCAATTTGCAGACATAACACCAGGCGGTAGCCATGCAGTAAAGCCACCACCGATCCAGGGCTCGGTGGTCCAGTCGAATTCGATGTATTCGAGGGGAGCCGCGGCGCCCGCGCCGAACACAGAGACCAACTGATCGATCACCGCGCGCCGACGTTCCTCGACCGGTCGCCGGGTCCATTGGAAATCGCCGCGTCCAGAGATAAAGCCGGTGAGAACGCCGGGTTGGCCGGTCTCGGGCGACAGGTCGAAGGTACTGCCCAGCGGTCCTTCATCGCTGAACAAAATCCCCGACAACCCCTGCTCCTGCCAGAACGCCGACGGGAAGGTCAGATAGACCCTGAATATTTTGGCCATCTGAGATTTTCGGGCTATCGACTTTTGGATTGCCTCAAGCTCCGGTTCGAAAACGATCTCGGTCGAAAGATGACGCGGCACCGCGACAATCGCATAACGGCCTTCGTGAACCCAGCCGTCGCCGGATAACAGCATCCGGTCGTCCCATTGTCGCAACGCGTTTACCGGGCTCGACAAGATGATACGGTCGCCCAAAGCCTCGGCCAGCCGACTAACAATTTGCCCCGTTCCACCTTTGATCCGGCGGTCGTCAACCAGATCGCTCAGTAGCGACCGCCACAGGAACAGCAGGAACAGGAACGAGACCGAGTCGACATCGTCCCACAATTCTTCGCCGATCACGGCCTGCAGCAGTGCGCGAGCGCTCTCAGTTCGACAGTGCCGGCGGATCCAGTCGCCGACGGTCAACGCGTCGAGCGTCGCGGCCTCGGGGTGCGCCTCGGGCGTTTCCGGGGAAATCTCCCGACTGAGACGGTCAATAGTTTCAATGGCCGTGAGGAATTCCGCAGGCAGACTGTTCCACGGCAGAGAATAGGCACCAATCCGCACGCAGCCGTCCGCGAGCGATGCCTTATACTGCGCGCCCTGTAGGCGGAGTACTACCTCTCCGGTCTCAAACTGGGCTTCGGTTTCCAGGCCAAATTCCGCGAGGAGCGCCGGCAGCTTCGTCTCATGAGGGCCGAACCAGGTCGCACCGAGGGGCACGGTGCGCCCGAGCGGCAAACGCTGATCGAGGATGCGGCCCCCCACACGGTCGTTTGCTTCCAACACCATGACTGACGCCCCGTGGGTGACCAAGCGTCGGGCCGCAATCAATCCCGCCAAGCCGGCACCAACCACAACCACATCGACGACTCCCGAGCTATCGCGGCTACCCATGTCGAATTGTCTCGCTTGATGATCAGTTGGCGACGCCGGTCAGGGGAGGCCAGAGAGGGAAAATGTGGTGAAGCTCATACTGACGAAACCAGGCAGACGATCCTGGTGCTCCTGCCGCGATTGTAGCTACCATAATAAAGCACCGCGCTTTCATCGAGCCAAAAGTGCAGGGGAATCGGGTGAAGAAATCATCTGGCGATGAGGCTTGCCAGGAATTCGTCATCCCAGGCAGCGACTTTTCGTCTGAGGCGCAGCGGCGCTCATCCCCATTACCCGGGCCAGAGAAAGCATCCGGGCGCGGGCGGAAAGCAGAAAGTGCTGGGGCATCGGCACCGTCCTTCCGTTGACCAGCCCCGATCATGCCCGAATGACCGCCCCAGATCTACAGACCAGTGAGAGAAAAAGCCAAAAATCGACACAACCTAATAGCC
>WGNK01000016.1 GCA_016124535.1 Azospirillum sp. | reverse complement strand
GCCTCAACGGCATCGTCCAGGCCGCAAGGGCCAGAGCCAGGGGATACCGAAATACCGCCACCTTCGCGTGCATCATCTACCTGATCGCAGCACCCCTACCCGACCTCTTCCCATCCACTTGAGGCGTCGAAGAACCCCAAAAGGTAAGCACAGTATAGGAATGCTCGTCGGTCAGCACCCGACGGCGGCCGGCGAGCGCGGCCTCCAATAATACTCGCGCGGCCGATTGGTCGCCTAACTGGCCGAGGACGCCAGCGAGGTTGTGCTGCAATTGTAGCGTATCCGGATGATCCTCGCCCGAATGCTGCCGCAATTTCTTGAGAGCCCGCTCCAGCAGTGCCCGCGCGGCTGCAAGATCACCTTGGGCGTGGAGCGTTGTGGCCAAATGGCTCATAAGCATGAGTGTGTCACGATGGTCAGCTCCTCGCACCTGTAGCGAGATATCTAGCGCCAGCGTATTTAGCTCCAAAGCAATGCGAAAATTACCCTGGTTGCGGAGCGTTGCGGCCAGATTGCACATGGCAGTGATGGTCTCAGGGTCTCTTACACCGGAGACCCTGATACGCCGCTCCAGCACTTCTTCCTGAAGAAGCGACACTTCCGATAGATCGCCCGAACAGCACAGTGTTGTTGCCAGATTCTGCTTGGAGGCAAGGGTATGGTGGTGATCGGCACCAAATAAATTCCGACAGCTTTCGAGTATGCGCCGTGCGCTGTCCTCGGCTGCTAAAAAAGTGCCCCGCCGATAATCGTATCGCCAGACTTTCTCGAGCAATCTTAGCGTCTCCTCGTCCCTGGTCTCGGCGGTCAGCGCGCGGGCATGGGGTAGCCAGGCGGCGAGCCTGGGATGTTCGCGGTTGTCGTCGACCGCTGGCTCCAGAAAATCGTCGATAGCTGCCACCGCCGCCCGGTGCAGCTTTTCCCGGCGCTCGGCGTGGTCGGGGTGGTGGCGCAGCACCGCGGCGGTCAGGACGTGGAGGGTGAAGCTGCCGGGGCCGGCCTCCTCGGCCAGGGACAGCTTTTCCGCCGCCCTGAAGCCGCGCGCCGCCGAGGCTTCGGCCTCGTGGGCCGGGCCGTCGTCGACCTGCTCCAGCACCTTGGCGACCAGTTCGAGCGGGATCGGGGCACTGGCCAACTCGGCTGCCAATAACAGCACGTCGAGCCGGTGCAACGGCAGCAGGCCGATGCTGTGCATCAGGGTGCGGACGATGCTGAGTTCGTGGCCGAGCGGCAGGTCGGCGGCGAGCTCCGCGGCCAGTTCCAGCGCCCGGATCGGTTGGCCGAGCCGCTCCAGGAACCTGGCATAGCCGAGCAGCCCAACCGCGGCGCCCGCGACATCGACCGCCAGCGCGTGGCAGCCCAAGCGCTCGACGATGGTCCGCGCCGCGTCGCGCTCTGCCGTGGTCGTCGGTGGGGCGTTGCGGGTCAGCAGGGCGAAGGCGTCTTCGGGCTCCAGGGTCGAAAGCCGCAGGCACGCGCCGAGATTGCCGGTGCGCCGGCCGCGGCTGGTGATCAGGGTCCGGCCCAGCCCCGGCACCGGCGCCAGCCAGCGCCGCAGCGTCTCGCCGTCGCCCTGTTGGGGCCAGTCATCGAGCACCCACAGGAACGGTTTTTTGGCTTGGGCGAAGGCGTCCGCGACGCGGGCGCCGATTTCGGCCTCGGTGCTGGCTTCGGTCGCTATGCCGAGGCCGACCGCAAGGTCGCGCATCTGGCTGGTGCGCAAGGCCTCGTGGCGCTCCGGCGGCGGCAATTGGCCGGCGCCGCCCTCTGAAGCCCGCAGCCAGACCACGCCGCCGGGATAGCAGGCGCCAAAGCGCAGGGCATATTCCTGGGCCAGCAGCGACTTGCCAATCCCGCCCAGACCCTGGACTTGGCCCAGCTTTGGCCCGGCGGCACGGGCGGCGGCGGAAATCGCGGTGACGGTGCCGGCATTCAGAAACGAATGCAGCTTCCACAACTCGGGCAGCCGCCCGACGAACTGGGCCGGCGTCACCGGGTTGGCGCCGTACCAGCGCGGTGTCCTCTCAATAGCGATCTCACCCAGCGGCTTCGTCAGCCGGCCAAGCTGCCGCTTGACCGTGCGGGCGATCTCGGCCGGGTCGGTCGACAAAGTCGCGTGATCCCGGAGGACGGTCGGCTGGATGTGACCGGGTTTGGCTTCCGGATTGACCACAAGCACCCGGCGGGTCTCCGCACCCTCGGCCTCGCCCGCCGCCCATGCCGCGGTCAGTTCCCATTGGCAATAGCGGCTCTTGGGATAGGCCGCCGAATACCAGGCGAGGAGAACTTTGGCGTGCGCCAGCGCCTCGGCGATCCCTTCCGTGATCGGTGCTGCCGGTTCGATGCCGCTGCGGTCGATCCAGACCGAGACCCGTTCGCGCTCCAGCGCCGCGACCACGGCATCCACCGCCGCCGCATCGCTGCGCGCATAGCTCAAGAACACGTCGTGCATGGTGGCGCCCCAACCCCTTGGCCCTCACGATACCGAAGGTGTTCGGTGACCGCAATCGGGCTGGCCGGGCGGCGGGCTGATCGAATCGCCCCCAATTTACAAAAATAGAAAAAATAACCATGCGCCGAAGGTGCAATCAAGTGCGGCCGTTCGGCCGAAGCACCCCCTCACCCAACCCTCTCCCCGGAGGGGAGAGGGCTTTTTAGTTATCGTTCGCTTCGGCTCAGCCCTTGGCGATTTGCGCCGCTTTCTGGACCATCACTTCGGCTTGTTTGATCGAGGCGATGTCGATCAGGCGGCCGTCGAGCGCCACCGCACCGCGGCCGGCCTTCTGGGCCTCTTCCATCGCGGCCAGGATGCGCTTGGCCTGGGTCACTTCCTTTTCCGACGGCGTGAACACCTCGTTGGACAGACCGATCTGGGAGGGATGGATCGCCCATTTGCCCTCGCAGCCCAAAGTCGCCGCCCGGAAAGCCGCGGCGCGGAAGCCGTCGGGGTCCTGGAAATTGCCGAACGGGCCGTCGAGCGGACGCAGGCCATAGGCGCGCGCCGCCACCACCATGCGCGAGATCGCGTAGTGCCACATGTCGTTCCAGTGCACCGCGCGGTCGGTATCGCCGGGTTTGCCGGTCAGAACGCTGTAATTGGGGTTGGCCTCGCCAATGCCGGTGGTGCGCGCCTTGGTCGAGGCCGAATAATCGGCGACGCCGAAATGCAGGCTCTCGTTGCGCTTGGACGCTGCGGCGATTTCGTTGACATTGGCCATGCCGAGGGCCGTTTCGATGATCATCTCGAAGCCGATCCGCTTCTTGCGCCCCTTGGCCTGCTCGATCTGGCTGACCAGCATGTCGACGGCATAGATGTCGGCGGCGGTGCCGACCTTGGGGATCATGATCAGGTCGAGGCGCTCGCCGGTCTGCTCCAGGACATCGACAACGTCGCGGTACATGTACTGGGTGTCGAGGCCGTTGATCCGCACCGAGAGCGTCTTGGTGCCCCAGTCGATGTCGTTGATCGCCTGGATGATATTCTTGCGCGCTTGCGCCTTGTCGTCGGGCGCCACCGCGTCCTCAAGGTCGAGGAACACGATGTCGACCTCCGACTTCGCCGATTTTTCGATAAAGGTCGGGTTGCTGCCGGGCACCGCCAATTCGCTGCGGTTCAGCCGGGGCGGTGCCGGTTCGATGATGGTGAAGCTCATGCGACTCTCCCTGGCGCCTCGAATTGGGCGCGTCGGAGGGCACCATCGCTCGGAACCGACAGCCGATCAAGAGGAGCCAATGCCGGTCGGGGTCCGGCCTGGCGCCTGCCTGCTACCTCTTTTTGCTCACCTTCTTGGGGTCGAGGAACTCATGGAGGTGGACCACGAAATAGCGCATGTGAGCATTGTCCATGGTTGCCCCGGCAACGCCGCGCCACGCCTTATAGGCGTCGTCGTAATTGGGGTAGATGCCGACGATGTGGAGCTTTTCGACATCGATAAATTCCGTAGACTCGGGCGAGGTCAGTTCGCCACCGAACACCAGGTGAAGCAATTGCTTTTTGGCAGGCATGGGGAAACCCGTTCAGGAGGAAGGCCGTGTCGCCATTAGATGACTCTTGTGCGGTGCAACAGCAAGCGTCGACCGCCAGGGATTTTCACACCCGTCATCATGTCGCGGGGCAATGCCGGCTTGGTCGCGCGGACCGGTTCGGCTTGCGCCGATGGCGCCCCGGCGATTCTTAGCGGGCGACCGGCCAAGGAGGCTATCGCGCTGTGCCCTGGCCCAGCCCGAAATGGCGGCGTACCGCCCGGCATGCCGGGCTGCCTGCGGCAAACTCCCGGCACACCAGGGGCCTGTCGGGATAGACGCGGCAATGCACCTCGACGCCGACGGTCCCGAACAGCGCGGCACAGCGGTCGCCGTCGCAGCGCATTCGTCCGTCCTCGGTGAGGTATTCGGGAATGCCTTCGCCGTCGCGGTCGCCGACGAAGGTCGGCCATTCCCAGGAGAAGGCGCAACAGCAGCCGCAGGTTTCGCAGTCCACCGCGGAATCATCATCGACCGCTTCGACGGCATCGGTCACGCCGTCAGCGGCGCCCAGCGGTTGGGCGATCGGCGATCCGCCGCGGACCTCGGACGGCGAGCCGGCCGGACGGGTCACACCTGCTGCAACTCATGGAGGATCCGGTCATTGGCCAGATAGCGGCCGCTCAGGCACCAGCGCCCGTCGTCGAGGATTAATTTGGTGAACCGGGTGGTCGGCCGGCCGCTCTTGTGCAGGAAGACCAGGACCTCGCCGTCGAGCCGCCACGCTGATTCAGCCGGCCGCGCGCTGCCCGAGAGCGTCCCGTCGGGCAAGAGCCGCAAGGTGGCAATGGTGCCGCCGCCGTTTTCGCCGAACCGCCAGTCGCGGTCGCACAGCTCAAGCCGGAGTTCCAGCGTCGGACGAGCTTTCGTCGCCGCGGCGGCAACCGCCGGCCGGGATTGGCTCTCGGTCCGCAGGACGACCACGGCGGTGGATTCCGGCGGGCTGGTGCCGACGATCCGCGCCCCCTGCCCCTCGCCGGTGATCCGATCGAAACGGGCGGTCGCCCGGCCATCGGCACCATAGAACCACAGCTGAGCGTTTTCCACCGCCCAGTAGCTGAGCGCAGCGCCGCCGCCGAGCAGAACCCCCTCGGCGCCCAGCGTTACCGTGGCAACGACCGCGCCTTCCGGGGGGGCATAGAGCCACCGGGTCCCGGCCAGGTGATCGCCGATGGTTTGACCCGGATCGACCGCGGCGGCTCCCGGGGGCGGTTCAATCGCCGGCGGCTCAGTCACCGGTTGCCCCGGGGGCGCTTCGCGCCGCCGGTCCGCCGCCGACTCGGCCGCAGCTGGGGCCGGAGTTGGGGTCGCCGGTGCGACCGCGGTCGCCGGGGCCGGGCTGGGTTCAGAGCTGTCGGCCCCGGCGCGACGACCGTCGATCCGCCGCAGCCGATCCAGCGTCACGATACCGCCGGGCCCGGTAAAGCTCAGACTGGCGCCGGTGCTCGACGACTGCTGCTGGCCAACCCCGGTCAGGGTGAAGCCCGAGGTGTCGTAGACCGCCACGTCACCGGCGATATCGAGAACCAAACGATTGGCAAAGGCAAAGAACGCGTAGCGGAGATTGTTCTGGCTGCCCTGCCAATTGGGCGATCCGAGTTCCGCCGGCCACCACTGACCGCCGGAGCCGCCACCGCCGGCGACGAACACGCTGACACCCGGCGGACTGGGCGCCGGGCGGAACGGCGACGATCCGAGCAAGCCGGCAAGGTCGTAGCAAATGCCATCGACACGAGCCTTCAGACCCTGATTGAACATGTCGCCGACCATGACCATGCCGCCGGCCATCCACTGCCCGGAGCCGCCCAGTTCGGGATGATTGAACTGGGCCATGGTGCCGCTGTTGCGCGCCAGCGCCTCCAGCACCATCAGGCCGGCGTCTTCACTGACGCCATGACGCCGGCAAATCTCGCCGAGCGCCATCTGGCCTTCCGGGGTCAATCGGGACATCGGAGCACCCTCGCCTAGCGGCGCCGACCGGCGGCGCGGGCGGGCGGCGCACCGTTGATCACCGAAACCAGTTCACCGAAGCTTCCCGCACTTCGACTGGGAGCGGCCGGCTTTCTCGCCGCCGGCTCCTGCCGATGGTGGCCGCCGCGCGCCGGATGTGCCGGGACACCCTTCGGCGCCGGGTGCGACTGGTGGGCGCCCTTCGGCGCCGGGTGCTGCTGGGCAGCCCGTTGTGGGTGCGGACGCTCGGCGGCGGGCGCGAGCCGCGACGAGTCCGGGGCCGACCGGCGCAGGTCGGTGCCGGCGACCACGGTCAACCGGCGGCGGGTCAAGGCCTCGATATTGCGCAAAAAGATCCGCTCCTCGCCGTCGTCGCACAGCGCGATCGCGATTCCGGACGCCCCGGCCCGCGCGGTCCGCCCGATGCGGTGGACATAGTTCTCCGGAACATTGGGCAGCTCGAAATTGACGACATGGGATACGCCGTCGACATCGATACCGCGCGCGGCAATATCGGTCGCGACCAGCACCCGCACCGCGCCGGCGCGGAAGTCTTCCAGCGCCGCCTGGCGGGCGCCCTGGGACTTGTTGCCGTGGATTGCCGCGGTCGGCACGCCGGCCTTCGAGAGATGCTCGGTGACCTTGTTGGCGCCATGCTTGGTCCGGGTGAACACCAGAACCCGATCCATCGCCGCGTCGCGCCCCAGCATGTCGAGCAGCGCATGGCGCTTCTCGGCCGCGGGAACGAACAGGACCCGCTGGTCGATCCGCTCAGCGGTGGTCGCCGCCGGCGCCACCTCAACCCGTACCGGATCCCGGAGCAGCCGGGCGGCGAGGTCGGTGATTTCCCGCGGCATGGTCGCGGAAAAGAACAGGGTCTGGCGCTCGGTGGGCAGCTTGGCGATGATCTTCCGAACATCGTGGATGAAGCCCATGTCGAGCATCCGATCGGCTTCGTCGAGAACGAAGACCTCCAGGCGGCCGAAATGGACATGGCCCTGATTCATCAGATCCAAAAGCCGCCCCGGCGTCGCCACCAGAAGATCGAGACCGCGGCGCAGGGCATTGACCTGGGGAACCTGCCCGACGCCTCCGAAGATCACGGTATGACGCAGCGACAGGCCCGCGCCGTAGGCCGCGATGCTCTCGCCGATCTGAATCGCGAGTTCGCGGGTCGGCGTCAGGATCAGGGCACCGATGCCGCGGGCATGGCTCGGGCCGCCCGCACCGGCCTGGGCAAGACGTTGCAGAACCGGCAGAGTAAAGGCTGCGGTCTTGCCGGTGCCGGTCTGGGCGATCCCCAGGACATCGCGACCGAGCAGGGCCGGCGGGATCGCCTGGGCCTGGATCGGCGTCGGCATTTCATAGCCTTGGGCTGCGAGTGCGTCCTGGAGCTCGGAGCGAAGAGAAAGTTCAGAAAAGGCAGTCATGGTTTCCTTGGTGGTGCACGCCGCCGCTCGCGCAGGCCAATACCCCGCCCCGCTTCTGGCGAAGGCTGCTTGGTGTGGCAATCCTGGGATGGAAAGATCCGGAAGGCGATAGCGGCAAAACGGATTGCACAGGTGAGCCCCGTCCCGCGCGCGAGCCAGGGGAGCCTTATGATGGGCACGTCTCGAAATTCGGGGCGCCGGAGCCCATCCAATGGGAACTCCGTCGCAGCCTCGCGCGATCACGATCCGCCAGAGAGCCGACCAAGCCCTTCGTGGCGAGCGGTCTCTGCGGTGTTCATGACGTAGCCCCAGGCCGAAGTCAAGAGAAGACTGCGTCCAGACCATGACCGTTAAAGGATATCGGCGAAAAAGCGGACAATATTATTGGTGCTCTCCGATTTTGCATGGAGTCCGGTCGCGGCCGGCAACCGGCCGACAGTTTCGGCCGCCGCAGCGCCGAAGACAGTACCCCAACGCTGCCGCCCTCTCCGCCGTCGCCCTCCCGGTGACCGCAGCCGGCCACGGCACGCTCGCCAATTCGCTCCGTGTCTGGTCCTCCCCGACACCGAACGGGAAGCCGCCGGTGCCGGAATACCCTCGTCCGGCTCGCCCGGCGAACCCTCAAGTCCCCTGTGCCGGCGACCCCAAGGCGCAGGTCCTGATGCCGAGCAGCCGGTAGGCCGGGCACCACGAAACGGCCGCGGTCACCAGCGGCACGACGCCAACCAGACCGACCCAGCGGACGTCCCCCTCCAGCCAGTAGAGCAGCGAGAGCAACCCGAGGCCGGCTGCGATACGCAACAGGCGGTCAACAGTGCCGATATTCCTGGTCATTGGTATAAGCTCCCCTTCGGACCGGATCCCGGAGGCCATGGAGCGCCAGCCCCGGCGGCCCCGGTGTTTGTTCATATAGCAATATATTCGTATATTCGCAAGTATCAACCACGAGGCAGGCGTGATGCTCGACGAGATGGACCAGGCGGCCGATCAGGCTTGCGAATTACTGAAGGCGCTGGCCAGCCCGACCCGTCTCAAGATTCTCTGTCACCTGATCGACGGCGAAAAATCGGTCGGGCAGATCGCCGAAGCGGTCGGTGCACGCGACACCTCGGTTTCCCAGCACCTGGCGCTGTTGCGCAAAGACAAGGTGGTCCGGGCCCGCCGCTCCGGCCAAACCATCTACTACGCGATCGAAAATCCGGCGGCCGAACGCATCCTCCGGGTCCTGCACGATATCTTTTGCGGCAAGGCGGCGGCGAATGGCGGCGCCCCGGCCACCCTCGACCAGAGCCGTCCCGAGCAGGTCTAGCCGCGACCGCCGGGCGGTCGGCGCCGGATCGTCGAACACCCTATCCCGAAGCGGGCGGCCCAGCCCACTCATTGGCCCGGCCCGACCTCACGTTTGACCCGCGCCAGCAAGCTGGCGAAGAACGCCGCGTCTTCCGGCGCCAACGCGCGATGGGTGGCGAGGAAGTCGGTAACCGGCATCCCGGTCTCGGTGCCGTAGAGCACTTGGCCCTTGAAGCTGAGGGCGCTTCGGGCGAAGTCGGCGGCGGCGCCATGGCAGCGGGCGCAGTTTTGCTTGAATCGCGGCGCCGTGGCAGCCTGGGCCAGGAGCATGGCGTAAATCGGGGCCGCAAGCTCCGCCGGCACCCCGTGGTCGGGCAGAAAGCGGCGCAGGTCATAACCGATCCGACGCCCCTGCAGCCGACCCGCCTTCACCACCAGGTCGGTCCGGGCAAACCGTTCGGCATGACCGTGGCAATGGGCGCATTGGGCGTCCCAGAACTGATGAATATCCTTGGCGGCGGCGGCGGTGGCGGCGCGGCCCGGCGCGCCGGCGCCCAGGACCAGCAGCACCGACACTCCCAACCTCACGCCCGAGCGCAGTCTCCGCATCATCGGTCTCCCAGCCAGAGCGCGCGGCCCGCCGGCCCGGCTCAGCCGATTCGGCCCAGCACCGGGAAGGTCTCCAGCAGCCAGTTGGAGACATCGACGATGCCGCCGGTGATGAACAGCAGCCCGGTGGCGATCAGCAGCACGCCCAGCACTTTTTCCACCACCGGCGTCACCCGCTTCAGCCGCCCCAGCGGGCCGGCGAGGCTGCCCACCGCGGCAGCGGCGGCCAGGAACGGAATGCCGATCCCGGCCGCGTAGCTGCCGAGCAACGAGGCGCCGAACCAGGCGTCATCGCCGCTGCCCGCGACGATCAGGATCGCGGCCAGCACCGGACCGACGCAGGGCGTCCAGCCGAAGGCGAAGGCAAGACCGACGACATAAGCGCCCAACAGGCCGACCGGTCGGGATTCGACGTGGAAGCGGGCTTCCCGGAACAGCAGGAAGATGCGGAACACGCCAAGAAAATGCAGGCCGAGCACGATGATGATGCCGCCCGCCAGCGGGGTCAGGACGTTGCTGTAGACGGCAATATAGCGCCCCAGGGTCGAGGCGGTGGCACCGAGCGCCACGAAGACCGTCATGAAGCCGAGCACGAAGGCCAGCGCCGGCGGCAGCACCCGTCCCGCGGTCGCCGCCGGACCACTTCCGCCACCCAGCGATACGCCACTGATGAACGCCAGATAGGGCGGCACCAGCGGCAGGATGCACGGCGACAGAAAGCTGAGCAGGCCGGCACCCAACGCCCCGGCGTAGCTCACGTCGAAACCGGTCATGGCGAGCCTCGTCGAACCAAAAGACCGGGGACGCCGCCCCGGTACACCCCGCCAAGGTCCGGTGGCCCCTGGCTCCCGCCAATCAGCTGCTGCGGATGCGCACGGTCTCGCGCACCACCGGCGCGATCACGCCCTTGGCCACGATGTGGCGTTCGACCACATCCCAGATCGGCGGCCCATCGGTGCCTTCGTTGACCGAGGCCCAGCCGGCCACGGTATAAGTGCGGGCGGGATCGATCGGGGCGCCGTTGCGGGTCGTGACCAGATCACCGATCCGGCTGCCGATGCCGGCGCGCGGGGCGATCGAATAGGCCAGCCCACCGACCCGCACCATGTCGCCGCCCTGCTGGTAATAAGGGTCTGGATTGAACAGATTGTCGGCCACGTCCTCCAGAACTTCCTTCAGCCGGGCGCCGGTCATCTCGGTGCGATAAGCCGCCGGATAGGTGATCGAGGTCACGTTGTGGACATCCTCCACGGTGATGTCCTGGCCCGGCAACAAGGTGCAGCCCCAGCGGAATCCCGGCGACAGCGCGATCTCGGCATCGCGCTGTTCCAGCAGCGCGTCGCAGATCATGTCGTCGAAGGTGCCGTTGAAGTTGCCGCGCCGGTAGAGCAGCCCCTCGGTGCGGCCGAGCACCCGCCCCAGCTCGGCCGCATGGGGCTGGCGCAGCCGCGCGACCAGCGCCGCCATCTCGGGGTCGGGCGCGATCACATCGGAAAAAATCGGAATCAGCTGGTAGCGGAAATTCGCGATCGCCCGGTCTTTCACCGAGATATCGAGGCGCGACAGGAATTTGCCGTGAGACCCCGAGGCGACCAGCAGCGTGTTGCCGACCCGCTCGACCTGCGGCAGGGCATCATGGGTGTGCCCGGTCAGCAGCACGTCGATGCCCGACACCCGCCCCGCCATCTTGCGGTCGACGTCGAAACCGTTATGGCTGACCACCACCACCAGTGCGGCGCCATCGGCGCGCGCCTGGTCGACCCGCTCCTGCATCTTTTCGTCGCGGACGCCGAACGACCATTGGGGAATCTTGTACCGGGGATTGGCGATCGGGGTGTAGGGGAAGGCCTGCCCGATCACCGCGATCTTGACCCCGCCTCGCTCGAAGGTTGCGGTGCCGTCGAACACGTCCTCCTGCCACTCGGTATCGACGACATTGCCGGCGAGGAACGGAAAAGCCAGCTTCTCTTTCAGCTCCATCACCCGGTCTTCGCCGTAGGTGAACTCCCAATGGGCGGTCATGGCATCGACGCCGAGTGCGTTCATCGCCTCGACCATGTCGCCGCCCTGGCTCTGGTAGGAGGTGTAGGAACCCTGCCAGGTGTCGCCGCCGTCGAGCAGCAACACCTTGCCCGGCCGCTCCGCCCGGATCGCCTTGACCAGGGTCGCCATGCGGTCGAGCCCGCCGATCCGCCCCAGCGAGCGCGCCAGATCGACAAAATCCTGGTCGGTCAGCGCATAGGCCGCCGGCGAATCCGCCTTGATGCCGAAGCTTTCCAGGAAGGCGGCACCGGTAATATGCGGCGCCAGACCCGAGACCTCGCCGACGCCCAGATTGACGCTGGGTTCCCGAAAAAACAGCGGTACCAGCTGGGCGTGGCAGTCGGTGAAATGGAGCAAGGTGACCTGGCCGACCGGATCGAAGGCGAGCAGGTCACTCTGGCTCAGCGGCCGGGCCGGGCCGGCGGCCCGGCTTGGGCGGGCGCCGGCCAGAACCGACGCGGCGGCGGCGACCTGCAGCAGGTCTCGGCGGGTAAGCATGTCCGGTGGCTTCCCAAATCGGCGGTCAGCTGAAGGGCGGGTTCGGGCTGGTCTCTACTGGCGGACCGAGGGGGTTTCGACCGGCAGCCCCTGGCCACGCCAGGCGAGGTAAAGCTCCAGTGCCAGGAATTCCTCGGACCCGCGCTTGAAGGTTTCGCCGCGGGTATCCTGGACACAGCCTTCGAGGCGGCGATGCAGCGAGCCCAGCTTCTGCCATTTCAGCCGATATGTCGGGAAGCCGTTGCTCTGGCCCTGGCTCAGGAAGTCGGCACGCAGATAATGGCCGTAATTGGTCTCATGGCACGAGGCGCAGGAGAAATCCAATTGGCCGCGCCGGGTGTAATAGAACTCCTTACCCTTTTCGAAATAGGGCGCGGCGGTTCCGTCGATCGCCACCTTGACCGGCATGCCCCGCGACTGGTGGCGAACATAGGCGGTGAGCGCCAGCAGCGGGTCGCTGTCGTATTTCAGCTCGGGCGCCTTCATGTACTGGGTCCGGCACAGATTGATCCGGCCTTCAAGATTGGCCAGCTTGCCATCCGGCTGCACCTTGGGATAGCTCGCCCCCACCCCCTTCATGGTCGCTGCGGCGTCCTGGTGGCAATCGGCACAGGATTTTCCGGCTTCGCCCTCGGGTTTGGACCACAAATCCTGACCCTGTTCGACCCACAAAAAGCCAGGGTTGAGAAAATCGTCATCCTGCAACGCCTGGGTTTCACGCGAGCGGAAAAAATAACCGGAGATCAGCTCGGTGAGAGGATTGGCTTTTTCCGGTTTGACCGCCTGGTATTCGTTGCGCAGAAAGCTCGGCTTCTCGCCCTGGTCATTCTGCGCGGCGCCCGGGAGGGCTGCGGTTACCACGGCCGCCATCGCCAGAGCCCCCAGCGCGCTCGCCTTGATCTTCACGGTATCCTCCCTTGTCGCCGGCCTGTGCGTGCTTGACTGCGTTTGCGATCAGTTGACGGCCAATTTCGATTCGGCCTCGTAGAGCGTGCCGTCGTCATCTTCCCAGACATACTGGATTGTGCCGGATTCATCGGCCTTGATATTGAAGGCCAGATAAGGATTGGATGAAATCGACGGATACCAGTCACAGCTGAAGACTACACGGCCATTATATCGCGCAGTAAACTTTTTGATGATCTTGCGCGGAATGACAGCGCCCTGCCGATCTTTACGCTGTCCCGATTCCATTTCGTGGTTGACCAGGGTCTTAACCTCGAAAATTTCGCCCTTGCTCGCCTTGGCCGGCGCCTTGACGCGCGGTTTCACTGCCGTGGACATCGCCTGTTTCTCCCTCTGAACCCAATGCGATCAGCCGCCACAACCGCCGATCGTGACCTTGACCTGGGCGGACTGCTGATACAGGCTGCCGTCGCTCATTTCAGCGATCGCCACGATATTTTGCGTCGTTGCCATTCGCATCCGGATCGCGGCCGAGGCGCGGCCGCTGAGCGGCGAGAAGTGAAAGACCGCAACTTCCGGGCGCGGATTGCCGTCGGCAAACACCGTCACCGTCTTGACGAAGTCGCTCTCGGTCATCGGGCTGTCCACGGTCACGGTCAGCGGCACCGTATTGCCGTTTTCCGCAATCTGCGGCACGTCGATGGTGATCCGGCCATCCTTGGCGGTGCGGCCCTGCAGCACCTTGGCCAGTTCTTCCTCATAGGCGGCGGTGGCGGCAAGCCCCGGCCCGGCCCCGGCAAACCCCAGCACCGTGACCACGCCCATCCCGGTCAGGACCGTGCGGCGGGTCATTCCGCGCGCCATAGTTTCGGCAATCATCCTTGGACTCTCCCTCATCTTCCCGCGACTGGCGAACGCATCACTCTTTCAGGCTCGCCAGATAGGCGACCACGTCCTCGACCTCCTGGGCGGTCAGGATCGGTTTGCCGGCAAGGTCCTTGCGCGGCATCAGAAATCCATCGGCCTTGTAGAATGCCGGCATCACGGACTCGGGGTTGACCAGCTTGGCATTGATCACCCGCAGCCGCAGTTCCCCCTCGTTCAGGCGCGCGCCGACGCCGCGCAAGTCGGGACCGACATCGCCCTGAAACGGCTGATTGGCGATCGGCAGCACGTGGCACGCCAGACAATTGCCGCCGCCCCGGTTGACCGACGCCTTGGCTCCCGCCACCGGGTCGCCGGGCGTGCCGGTGAGCGGTTTCGGCACGCTCTGGCCATCGACCACGAAAGCCACCAGGTCCTCGGCACTTGCGGCACCCGGCGCGACCGGACCGCCGACCACAGCCGCTATCAAGAAGGCGATGGCCGCCCGCACCGGCTGGTGCGACGGACGCTGACACCACGGCATTCGCTTCCTCCCTCGTCTTGCATCGTCCGGACGTCGGTCTGGCGTTTCCGTCACCCCTGCCGACCGTGCTCCCGCCTTATCACCGGCGGACAGATGTGCCCGAATGCGGCGTGTATCAATGCGACGTATATCCATGTGCCGGAGTTTGGTATCGTGACTTGGCCCGACGTTACCGAAGCAGGACAGGCTGTCAACCAAAAACAAGAGGGACCGCGGGGGAATGATCGTGCGGAAGCCATTGCAGAAACACAGCGATCCGTTTTGCACTGGCGAATGCCGTTATTTCACGCCGATGCTGGAACTATGGCGCAGCGCGTGTCGTATTGGCTTGGGATTTACGGTTCTATTCTACACCATTTTCAGTGCAGTGCCGGCCCAAGCTACATCGGAAATGCTGGTGATGCTGGAGCGGCCGGGTTGCGGCTGGTGCCGGGCATGGCATCAGGAGATCGGTGCGGTCTACCCGCTGACCGAGGAAGGACGGCGGGCGCCGCTTCGGCGGGTGGACCTGGATCAGGCCTGGCCGCCGGATTTGCCTGAGCTGACACCGACCCGTTTCACGCCGACCTTCGTGGTGGTGCGTGGCGGGCGCGAAATCGGCCGACTCATCGGCCATCTGGGCAACGACTACTTTTGGGGGATGCTCGATGAAATCCTGTCACGACCTTAGAGCTGCCGCGCTCGCGGCGATGCTGGGTCTCGGCCTGCCCGCGGCGGCAGCGGCCGAGGGGCTGTTCACGGTCAGCAACCTGACGCCCGATACCGCGCTCAAGCTGGCGCAGGCGACCCTCGCGGACTGCCATGGCAAGGGTTACCAGGTCGCGGTCGCGGTGGTCGATCGCAGCGGCGTGCCCCAGGTGGTGCTGCGCGACCGCTTCGGCGGCCCGCACACGGTCGATACCGCGATCCGCAAGGCCTGGACCGCGGTCAGCTTTCGCACCAACACCAAGGACCTGTCGGATCAGACCAAGGCCGAGGGGCAAAGCACGGGCCTGCGCCAGATCACCAACGCGATTGTGCTCGGCGGCGGCGTGCCGGTCGAGGCCAAGGGCTCGATCGTCGGCGGAGTCGGGGTCTCGGGGGCTCCCGGCGGCGAGGAAGATCACGGCTGCGCCCTCGCCGGGCTGGAGGCAATCCTGCTCGATCTCGAATTCTGAGCGCGGACGCTCAGGGCGCCGGGCGCAGGCTGCCCTGGCCGAGGCCAGGGCGGATTGCGGCCGGCCGGTCGAGCACGAAATCGGTCAGCGTCGCGGCGGCCCAGATCCCCGACAGCGTCACCCAGCCGGTGAGCGCGAAGACCGAACCACCGGTGATCCCGGCACCGACCGAGCAGCCGCCGGCCAGCATGGCGCCGAACCCCATCAGCGCTGCACCCGCGATATAACGCCGCATGCTGCGGCCGCCTTCGAAGCCCTCCAGCTTCAGGTCGCGGCCCAGGAGTCCGCCCAGAAACGAGCCCAGAAACACCCCCGGCACCAGGCCGACATGGAAATTCAGCGGCCCGCTGCGCGGCATCAGCAGCAGCATCAGGGTGTCGGCGGAGGGACCGGAGAAGGTGATGCTTTCGACCGGAACCACCTCGAAGGCCTGGAGCGACAGGCTATAGGTGAGTAACCAGCCGGCCGCGATCATCGCCCCGACGCCGAGCCCGCCGACCCAGGCCCAGGGGCCGACCCGGTTGAACACAGCGAACAGCAGCGCGACCGCCAGGAACGACAGGCCGAGCCACAGCCCGGCACGCTCCCCCAGCCCGAGCACGGCCAGAAGATCGAGAGAACCCGGCTCGCCGATCGTCCACCAGCCGGCGATGACCTCGCGAAGCGGTGCAAAGGCCCCGCGCAGCGAGGCCTGAGCGGTCACCGCGAAGACCAGGCCCGAGAGCAGGGCCCGCAGATTGCCATTGGCCGAAAGAACCAGCAGCCGGCTGGCGCAACCGCGCGACAGCACCATGCCGGCACCGAACATCAGGCCGCCGATCAGGGCACCCGACAGACTGCCGCGGGCGGCCAATTGCCGGACATGGGTAACCGACAGCCAGCCCAGATCGATCAGCAGCTGGGTTCCGGCCACCGCCCCGGAAAACGCCAGCAGCCAGACCGCCACCTTGGCCCCCATTGTGCCATGGCCGAACTCGATCACCGCGGAGCGCAGGCAGAACCGGCTCCGCTGGGCAAAAAATCCGAACAACAGCCCGACCGCCAGGCCGCCGGCGGCGGCAATGACATCTTCGCCCAGCCAATCGATCAAGGGCACCAAGTCCATGCCGTTTCGGACCCGCGCGGGCGTCCGCCTTCTGTTGATGGCTCAGGTCAGGGACGAATATAGGTCCAACCGCGCAATTGGCGCTCGACGATTTCGGCGATACCGGTCTGGACCCACTGCACGCCCTCGATCAACTCGTCGGGCGAATGATGGGTGGTCTCCATGGTGTTGCCGCAGCCGATGAAGACGATGCCGTATTTCTGCAGGCTTTCCACCCGCTCCCGCACCGGCGAGCCGTCGCGGTACAGCGCTTTCATCCCGGCCCCGAACACGATCACGGCAATTTCAACACTGTCCTGGCCGTAGAATTTTTGAAGATTCACGGCATTCCACAGGATGTTGTTGATCGACCTTTCGTCGTCGCTGGACATTTGCAGCACGATCCGCCGCGGCTGATCGAAGCCGGGAACCGGCTTGGCCAGTTCGGTCTCCAGCCGTTCGGCGGCCAGCGCCGACACGCCAAAACCGAGCAGCAGGACCACACTCAAGGCGCTGACGCGGTGCATCGGCGTCTCCTCAACCGAATTTCAGGAACAACAGCCCGTCGAAGGCGTGCAATTCGCGCAGGATATTGATGGCGCGCATCTCGTCGCCGGCGCGCAGGGCCGGCCACAACTGGTCGAACGACGCCAGAGCGCCGTCGATGATACGGCGGAATTCCGCATCGCCACGGACCGTGGCGGCGGCGGCGCGATCGCAGCGCTCCCAGACATAGCGGGCAACCGCGACCGCGGCCCGCATCCGGTCCAGCGCAGCACCGTCGCCGACGGCGGGAAAGTCGCGCCGGAACCCCCACAACGCGGCAAAGGCGCGGTTGGCCTCGTCGACGGCATCGGAGAAGAAGACCACGCCATTGCGCGCCCGCGCCGCGGCCAGGCGGCCGCGAACCGGTGCCAGGGCTGCCCTGGCCGACTCGACGGCGCCTTGCTCGGCGGCGGCCAAGGCCGCGGCAAAGGCGGCACCGGCGGATTGGAGATCGTCGGAAAACTGCGGGTCGGCATCGAACGGCGCCGGGACCGAGTGCGCGGTCAGGCGCTGCCACGACTCGGCAAGTTCGGCCAGTTCCAGGGCCGCCACCGCCGGATTGCCGGTGTCGAGGTAGAACACGGCGGCGCGATAATGCGCCCAGGCCCCGGCGAAACCGGCCCGAAAATCGGCCAGGGTGACCGCCACGGGGGTTTGCGCCACCGCCAGGACCGGCAGGACCGCCAGGCAGCAGGCCAGGACGGCGCCAACCGGGCTCGGCGCGACGAGAGGGCGGGAAGTCATGGTTGCACATCCTCGGCAAAGACGGCGCGCATCAGGCGATCCACCGGCGCAAAATCATCGGTCAGCACCGGCACCCCGGCGGCGCCAAGTTTGCCCGCCAGGTGCTCGGCCGGCCACAGCAGCCAGCGGCGGCCCGGAGTGGTTTCGGAATGCAGAACCCGCGCCGACACCGCCGGTAGCGCCAGCCGGCTGACCACCACGAAGGTGGTGCGCTCGCCGGCTGCCAGTTGGTCGGGATCGACCCAGACTTCGACGCTGGGGAACACCGTCGCCAGGGTCTTGACCATGGCATAAAGGAAGTGGGGCCGGCGTGCCGAATCGATCACGTTTTGCGCGAACAGGCCCGATGGCTTCAGGCGGCCCGCGACCAGCCGGGCAAATTCGGCGGTGACCAGATGGGCCGGCACCGAGAGGTCGTGATAGGCATCGCCCAGGATGGCATCGAAACGCTCGCCCGCGGGCAAGCGGGCGAGCACGGCGCGGGCGTCGCCGTCGATCACGGTCACCGGCCCGCCCAGCGTGACCCAGAGCCGCTCGGCGGCGAGTTCGGTAACCGCGGGATCGAGCTCCGCGACGATCACCCGCCCCGCCGGGTAACGCACCGCCCAGGCCCTGGGCAGGGTCAGCGCCCCGCCACCGACGAAGAAGGCTGCGAAGCCGGCCCCGCTCGGCGCCAGACCCTTTTGGGCGACCAGCCGGTCGGTCAGGTCGACATAGCTGCTGTAAAGCGTCGCCGGGTGGTCGCGCAAATTGATGCCATGGGCCAGATGGTCGATCACCAGGGCGGCGGCCGGCTGGGCGGCTTCACCCGAGAAATCGACCACCCGCAGACAGTAATAGGCGCTCTCCCGAGTACATGGATTGGTCAGAAACTGCGGTGCCGCCAGCGCCGCCGTGCCGGTTGCCAGCGCCAGAACCGCGGTGACCGCAAGACCGGCCCGGCAACGCGCCGCCAGGGCGACCGCGATCGCGGCAACCGCATAACCGCCGGCGACCACGGTAACCGTGCCGATCGTGCCGACCCAGGGAATGAACAGATAGCCCGCGGCCAGGGTGCCGAGGATACTGCCGGCGGCACCGGCGGCGAACATCCCGCCCAGCCGCCTTCCGGCTGCGCTCGGGGCGGCATCCAGGGCCAGCTTGGTCAGCAGCGGCGACGCGGTGCCGACGAACAGGCTGGGCAGCAGAAACAGCGCGGTGGTCAGCGCGACGATCGCGACCACCGGCTGCAGCCCGCTGTCGAGCAGCCGCGGTGCCAGCCAACGCAACAGGGGAAGACTGGCCAGGGCGGTCACCGCGGCCCCGATCAGCATCCAGCTCAGGCGGGCCAGACTGACCCGGCGCTCGGCATGGCACAGCACGCCGCCCAGCCCGTGCCCGAGCGACAGCCCGGCCAGAACCACCGCAATCACCGCGGTCCAGGTATAGAGCGACATCCCGACATAGGGTGCCACCATCCGGCCGGCGACGATCTCGAGCGCCATCGACCCGGCAGAGATCGCGGCCAATAAGACTGCCGCCGCGATGCTCGCCAGAAAAGGACCAACTGTCACGGAGGCAACCTCAATCGCCGCAGGGTGATCCGGCGCCGCAGGCTGATCCGGAGTCCGCCGCAGGATGCCGCAGCCGAGGCCAAACGGAAATCATTTTCGCCAAACCAGCCCGACACCGGAGACCTGCCCCTCGGGCTGGACAAGGCGGCGACGCCGCCGTATACTTGCAAAAGTTCGCAGATAAGAGGATGAGGCAGATGCTGACGCGACGCGCGGCACTGGCCTCGGGGATCGCGGTTGGTGCCGGCGCCTGGCTCGGGTCATGGCCCGGATGTGCGCTGGCCGCGGTTTCCGAGCCGCCGATCAACGACGACGGACTCTACGAACAGCCCTGGTTCCTCAAGAGCTTCCTCGACCTCCGCGAGGATCTCGAGGGTGCGGCCGCGGCGGGCAAGCGGTTTGCCGTGATGTGGGAGCAAAAGGGCTGCCCCTATTGCAAGGAAACCCATCTGGTCAATTTCGCCGATCCCGCGATCAACGACTATGTTCGCCAGCGGTTCGACATCCTGCAGCTGAATATCTGGGGTGCCCGGCCGGTGACCGATTTTGCCGGAGCGCAGACATCGGAACGGGCGCTGGCCCGCGCCTGGGGCATCCGTTTTACCCCGACCATCCAGTTTTTCCCCGACCAGCTCGACGGCGCAACCGAGGAGGTGGCCCGGATGCCCGGCTATTTCAAACCGCCCCATTTCCTCGCGATGTTTCGGTTCGTGGCGGAGAAGGCCTATCAGCGGAGCGATTTCCGGACCTTCCTGAAATCGCTCGACGGCTGAGCCCGATTATTCCCAGCGGAGTTTCCCTATGGCCAAAGGACTTGGTGCGTCGGACCAGATGTTGGGGCGGGTCGTGCGCGTTACCGATGCCGCGGCGCCCGCCGGGCCGTCGCGGCGGCAGTTGATTGCGGGCGGCGGAGTGCTCGCGGCGGCGGCGGTCGCCCTGGGAGCGGGTCCGGCGCGGCCGCAAGACATCGGGATCGCCGACCACACCCGCCATCTCGGCACCAGCGTCGACGAGTACCCCTATGGCGTCCCCTCGCCCCACGAGGCCCAGGTGATCCGGCGCAGCGTGCCCTGGCTGACCGCGACCCGGGAATCCTCGATCAATTTCACGCCGCTGCACGAGCTGGAAGGCATCGTGACCCCGAGCGGGGTCTGCTTCGAGCGCCACCACGCCGGGGCGCCCGACATCGGCCCGGCCGAGCACCGGCTGATGATCCATGGCCTGGTCGAGCGGCCGCTGGTGCTGACCATGGCGGAGCTGCGCCGGTTCCCGCCGGTCACCCGCTTCTATTTCCTGGAATGCGCCGCCAATTCCGGCATGGAGTGGCGCGGCGCCCAGTTGAATGGCGTTCAGTTTACCCACGGCATGATCCATTGCGTCCAGTATGCCGGGGTGCCGCTCAGGACCCTGCTTGAGGAATGCGGCGTCAAGCCGGCGGGCAAATGGCTGCTGGCCGAGGGCGCCGACGCCGCGGCGATGACCCGCTCGCTGCCGATCGAGAAGGCGCTCGACGACTGCCTGGTCGCCTATACCATGAACGGCGAGCGACTACGCCGGGAGCAGGGCTATCCGCTGCGCCTGGTGGTGCCGGGCTGGGAAGGCAACGTGTGGGTCAAATGGCTGCGCCGGCTCGAAATCGGCGATCAGCCCTGGTACCAGCGCGAGGAAACCTCGAAATACACCGACCTGATGCCGGACGGCCGGGCGCGCCAGTTCAGCTGGCTGATGGAACCGAAATCGGTGATCGTCAACCCGTCGCCCCAGGCGCCTTTGACCGCGCGCGGCGCCAATGTGCTGCGCGGCTTCGCCTGGACCGGCAACGGCCTGGTCAAACGGGTCGATGTCTCGCTCGACGGCGGGATCAACTGGACGCCGGCACGTCTGGAAGGCCCGCTGCTGCCCAAATGCCTGACCCAGTTCTACCATGACTTCGTGTGGAACGGCGAACCGATGCTGCTGCAGAGCCGGGTGATCGACGAGACCGGCTATGTCCAGCCGACCTACCAGCAGCTGATCGACATACGCGGGGTCAATTCGGTCTACCACAACCATGCCATTCAAACCTGGTTGGTCAACGAAGCAGGCGGGGCGGAAAATGTTCGGGTTTCTTGATCGCAGCCTGCGGTTCGCGGCGGTTGCCGCACTGTCGTTGGGTACGGGCGGGACCGCGGCGGCGGCCGGCGATGTCGAGGCCGGCGGCAAAGTCTTTCGCGCCTGTGCCGCCTGCCATGCCATGGAGCCGGGAAAGCATCGGCTCGGCCCCAGTCTGGCCGGCGTGATCGGCCGAGCCGCCGGAACCGCAGAGGCCTTTCGCTACTCCAAGGCGATGGAAGAGTCGGGCGTGGTCTGGACCGAGGACGCACTCGCGCTCTACCTGACCAAACCCTCGGCTTTCATCAAGGGCAACCGGATGGCGTTTCCCGGCCTGCGCAAGCCCGATGACATCGCCGATGTGATCGCCTGGATCAAGGCGAATGGCGGCGGCGCAGCGGCGCCACCCGCCGCCGCCGGCGCGGCCCCGGTGCCGACGGTTGCCCCGGCTCGCGCGGCGGTTGCGGCGTCGGCCCCGGCCGGCGGCGGACGCTATGGTCTGGGCCGGCCAGCCAAACCCGAGGAAATCGCGCTGTGGGACATCGATGTCCGACCCGATGGCCTCGGCCTGCCGCCGGGACACGGCACCGCCACCGAGGGCGAGGCGCTGTGGGGTGAGCGCTGTGCCGCCTGCCACGGCGATTTCGGCGAGGCGTTCGGCCGCTATCCGGCACTGATCGGCGGCGAAGGCACGCTCGCCCGGGAATTTCCCGAAAAGACCATCGGCAGCTACTGGCCCTATGCCTCGACGGTGTTCGACTATGTCCACCGCGCCATGCCCTATGGCGACGCCCAGAGCCTGACCGCCGACGAGACCTATGCCCTGACCGCGTTCCTGCTCGCCAGCAACAATCTGATCGACCAGGACTTCGTGCTCGACGCCAAGAGCCTGCCGCAGCTGAAGATGCCCAACGCCGACGGCTTCTACATCCACGACACGCCGGACTTTCCGCCCTATGAGCCGTGCATGAAAGATTGCAAAAAGAGCGTCGAGATTACCGGCCGTGCCCGAATCATCGACGTGACCCCGGAGGGCGAGGACAACGCGGTCTCGGTCGAATAAGAAACCAGACCGGCGCGCTCCCGCCCCCGGAAGCGCGCTGGGCTTTCTATGTCTTCCGCAGCAAGAACTCGCGGCTGACTTTGACCCGGGGGATGCCGTCGTATTCGATGATGTCGGCGGTGGCGTAGGTCTCGCTCCAGCGGTCGGGCAGGAAGCTGCCGGTGCCGATCACGTCGATCGGCGCCTCGGCTTCAGCCATGATCCGGCATTTGGCCGGATTGAAGCCGCTGGAAGCGACGATCTTGACCCGATCGAAGCCGGCCTCGTCGAGCGCATCGCGGATGTGGTGGAGCGCCGCAGCGGAGACGCCGCTGCCGATCAGGTGGCGCAGCTGGGTCTCGTCGCGATAGCCGCGGATCGCCTGGGGAACATGGCGCTCCAGGACCGCATAGGATGCGGCCGGGTCCAGCCCCTCGACGAAGCGAGCACCCGGCGTATCGATCCTGACCGACAGGCGGCCGGCCGCCGCCAGCAGCGGATAGCGCCGGCACACTGCCAGACTGTCGGTAATCTCCTGCCCAAAGTAATCGACCAGCACCGTCAGGTCGATCTCGGGAAAGGTCTCGTGCAGCATCTCGGCGGCGCGCACCGTCGAGCCGGCATAGCCGATCAGGGCATGGGGCATGGTGCCGTAGCCGCGCGGCTGCTTGAAATAATGCGCAGTGGCATCGGTGGCATTGCCGATGAAACCGACCGCCCCCAGCTTGCGCCGCGCCCGCTCGGATCCGACGCTGCAGGCATAGGCCATCAGCTCGGCCATCTCGGTGCCGGCGCAATGCCGGGCATCCATCGCCAGGAACGCGACCCTGGGCAGATCGGCGCACATCGCGAAGGCGCCGTGGGCGGCAACGCAGGCCGGCCCCAGCTTCATCAGCAAGATCGTCTCAAGATCGACCAGGTGGTAGAACGAGCCGCTGACATAGAGCAGCGGCTCGCCGGCCCCGACCCATTTGCCCTCGGGCACGGTGATCTCGATCTCGATCTCGCAGCCCCGTTCGGCGGCAACCCTTCGCAGCCAGTCCACCGCCAGCCGTGGCGCCGACACCACCGGCCGGCGCAAAAACACGGCGTAGGTCACCCGAGCATCGCCGAAGCGACCAACCGTCGCCTTGGTCCGCTTGAAATAGACATCGCTCCAGCGGTCGATGTCGGCCCCCAGCGGATAATCGGCGCTGCCCGGCGGAACTTCGGTGGTCATGGTCTGTCGGGCCCGCTCATTCCGCTGCTGCTGCTGCGACCTGTCCCAGCCGGGCGCGTTTCAGCTCCTCGGCGATCAGGAAGGCCAATTCCAGGGACTGGCTGGCGTTCAGCCGGGGATCGCATGCGGTGTGGTAGCGCAGGCTCAGCTTGTGATCGGTGATCGCCTGGGCACCGCCGGTGCACTCGGTCACGTCCTGGCCGGTCATCTCGAAATGGACGCCGCCGGGATAAACCCCCTCGCCCTGGCATACCGCGAAGAAGCCGCGCACCTCGGCCAGCACCCGCTCGAACGGCCGGGTCTTGTAGCCCGACGCCGATTTGACGGTGTTGCCGTGCATCGGGTCACAGACCCAGACCACGCTGCGCCCGGCGGCCTTGACCGCCCTGATCAGCGGCGCGAATTTCTCCGCGACCTTGTCAGCCCCCATGCGCACGATCAGGATCAGCCGGCCCGCGACGTTTTCAGGATTGAGGATGTCGATCAGCCGGACCAACTCGCCGGGGTCGAGGCTGGGGCCGCATTTCAGGCCCAGCGGATTCTTGACGCCGCGGAAGAACTCGACATGGGCGCCGTCCGGCTGGCGGGTACGGTCACCGATCCACAGCAGATGGGCCGACACATCGTACCAATCACCGGTGGTGCTGTCGATCCGGGTCATCGCCTGCTCGTAGGGCAGCAGCAAGCCCTCGTGCGAGGTGAAGAAATCGGTCTCGCGGATCTGCGGCGTGGTCTCGGCGGTGATGCCACAGGCCGCCATGAAGTCGAGGGTCTCGCCGATCCGGTCGGCCATCGAGCGGAAGCGCTCGCCCTGGAGGGTGCGCTCGACGAAGCCCAGCGTCCACTGATGGACCTTCTGGAGATCGGCATAGCCGCCCTGGGCAAAGGCGCGCAGCAGGTTGAGGGTCGCGGCCGCCTGGTTGAAGGCCAGCACCATGCGCTCGGGATCGGGGATGCGCGCCTCGGCGGTGAAGTCGAAGCCGTTGATGATGTCACCGCGGTAGGACGGCAGTTCGACCCCGTCGACGGTCTCGGTATCGGCCGAGCGCGGCTTGGCGAACTGGCCGGCCATGCGGCCGATCTTGACCACCGGGGTGCCGCCGCCGAAGGTCATCACCACCGCCATCTGCAACATCACCCGGAAGGTGTCGCGGATATTGTTGGGATGGAACTCGGCAAAGCTTTCGGCGCAGTCGCCGCCCTGGAGCACGAAGGCCTGGCCCACCGCCGCCTTGGCCAGGGCCTGGGTCAACCGACGCGCCTCACCCGCGAAGACCAAGGGCGGGTAGTTGCGCAGCCGCTCCACCACCGCCGTCGCCCTGGACTGGTCCGGATAGACCGGCATCTGCCGTACCGGCTTTGCCTGCCAACTCTCCGGGGTCCACCGCTCGCTCATGACCGCTCCTGTCTTGGCATGCCCGGAACATCGGGTCCGGGACTCGAGTCCCTAGCGTTTACACGTTCGGCGGCGACTCCGCCACCGTTTCAGGTCAGAACTGCCGGCGATGCGCGGCAAATGTCATGCCGCCGAAAGGTTAACGACGCCCCTGGAAAAATGCCTGAAGCAGTGCCGCGGCACGGCTTTCGTCGATGCCGCCATAAACCTCGGGACGGTGGTGGCAGGTCGGCTGACCGAACCAGCGGATTCCGTGCTCAACCGCCCCGCCCTTGGGATCGTAGGCGCCGAAATAGACCCGGCGCAGCCGCGCAAAACCGATCGCGGCGGCACACATCGCGCAGGGCTCCAGCGTGACGTAGAGGTCACAGTCGGGCAGGCGCGGCGTACCGCGCGCCGCTCCGGCCGCCCGGATCGCCAGCAGCTCGGCGTGCGCGGTGGGATCGGCGGTCGCTTCGACCCGGTTGCCGGCGGCCGCCAGCACCTCGCCCGCCGCCGACACCACCACCGCACCGACCGGGACCTCGCCGCGCGCCGCCGCCGCCGCCGCCTCGGCCAGCGCCTGCGCCATGAATCCCGCGCAAGCTCGCGCAGTCACCCTCGGCGCCCGGTCTACCATCTTCGCATCACCGGCATCTTCGCATCACCGGCATCTTCCCATCACCGGAGTCGGAGAATTTAGATTGCACTGAAACCGCCGCCAGCTAAAGTGCGCCATCTTCGCCCGTTTCCCCGATTAGGACCCCCCGCAATGACCGAAGCTGTCTACAAAAAACTGGAACTGGTCGGCCAGTCGGCACTCAGCATCGAAGACGCGGTCCGCGGCGCTGTCGCGCTGGCCGCCCAGCATGGCAATCGCATCGATTGGTTCGAGGTGACCGAGATTCGCGGTGCGGTCAAGGATGGTGAGATCCGCGACTTCCAGGTGGTGATGAAGGTCGGCGGTCGTATCGGCGACTAGCCACCCGATGGTCCCCGCCGATCAGACCCGCGAACCCGCCGAGCGCGGCGAGCGCATCGCAAAGCGTCTGGCGCGTGCCGGGCTTTGTTCCCGGCGTGATGCCGAGCGCTGGATCGCCGAGGGCCGGGTCGCGGTCGCCGGCCAGGTGCTGACCACGCCGGCGGTGCTGGTGCGGGCCGAGGACCCGATCACGGTCGACGGCAAGCCGGTCGCCGAGCCTGAGCCGACCCGGCTGTGGCGCTACCACAAGCCGGCCGGGCTGGTCACCACCACCCGCGACGAGCACGGCCGCCCCACCGTGTTCGAAAAGCTGCCGCCGGCGATGCCGCGGGTGATTTCGGTCGGCCGGCTCGATCTTACCTCAGAAGGCTTGCTGCTGCTGACCAACGACGGCACCCTGGCGCGCCATCTGGAGCTGCCGGCGACCGGCTGGACCCGGCGCTACCGGGTGCGGGTCCATGGCACGGTCGAGACTGCCGCCCTGCAGCGCCTGGCCCGCGGCATCACCGTCGACGGCATCGATTATGGCGCGATCGAAGCGGCACTCGATCGCCAGCAGGGCAGCAACGCCTGGCTCACCGTGGCACTGCGCGAAGGCAAGAACCGGGAGATCCGTAAGGTCATGGAGACCCTGGGTCTGACGGTCAATCGGCTGATCCGAACCGCCTACGGCCCGTTCCAGCTGGGCAAACTGCCCGAGGGCGAGGTCGAGGAGGTGCCGCGCCGGGTGGTCAGGGACCAGCTTGCCAGCTTCCTCACCCCCGCCGAGCCCAAACTCGCCAGGGGCGCCCGTGCGGATCGTCGGCGGTAAGCATCGCGGCCGGCGCCTGGAGGCCCCGCCCGGCCAGGACATCCGCCCGACCGCCGACCGCGTCCGCGAAGCCCTGTTCAATGTCCTCGCCCACCGAAGCTGGGGGCCGAACGACGAGTTCGAACTGGCCGGCGCCCGCGTGCTCGACGCCTTCTGCGGCACCGGCGCCTTCGGCCTGGAAGCGCTGTCCCGCGGCGCCGCCCACGCCACGTTTCTTGATCTTGGCCGCAGCGCCATCGACTGCACCAAACGAAATATCGAGGTCATGGGCGAGAGCGACGCCGCAAAAATCCTGCGCGCCGATGCCACCAAGCCACCGCCGGCCAAAGCTCCCTGCACGCTGGCCTTCCTCGACCCGCCTTATAAGGAAGACTTGGCCGGCGCGGCGCTCGCCGCACTTTCGGCCCAAGGCTGGTTCGCGCCGGGCGCCCTGGTCATCCTGGAGGCGGCGGCCGCTGCGGCGTCAGTGCCAGACGTTCCCAGTCTGACCGTCATCGAGGAACGTCGCTATGGCAAGACCCTGCTGGTGATTCTTGAGGCAGGGTAAGTGCCGGACCCCCTGGTGAAACAGGGACGCTGGAGTTCCAATTGGTTGGACCGGGACGATGTCTTGGGCGACCGGGGCAAAAGCAGCGGCATGACAAAAACTACTCACCCCGGCCCTTTTCCCGCATGATGCGGGATTTGTCGCGTTGCCAGTCGCGTTCTTTTTCCGACTGGCGCTTGTCGTGCTTGTGCTTGCCTTTGGCCAGGCCGAGCTGGACCTTGGCCAGGCCGCGCGGATTGAAGTAGATCGCCAGCGGCACGATGGTGATGCCCTTCTGGCGGACCGCCCCCAACAGCTTGTTCATCTCGCGCCGGCGCACCAGCAGCTTGCGCGGCCGGCGCGGCTCATGCTGGAGGTGACGGCCGGCCAGCTGGTATTCCGGGATGAAGGCGTTGAACAGGAACAACTCGCCCTGCTGGTCGCCGGCATAGGATTCGTTGATGCTGGCGCGGCCCAGGCGCAACGACTTGACCTCGGTGCCGAGCAACATGATGCCGGCTTCCAGGGTATCCTCGATGAAATAGTCGAAGCGCGCGCGGCGGTTCTGCGCCGCCTGGCGCTGCGCTTCCTGGGGCGGTTTGGCGGTCACGTCAGCGCAAGAGCCCGGTCTTGGCCATGGCGTCGCGCACCAGCACCTTGGTCGGCTCGGTGACCGGCACCAGCGGCAGCCGCACGTCGGGACGGCACAGCCCGAGCAGGCTGGCGGCGTATTTGACCGGAGCCGGGCTGGTTTCGACGAACAGGCAGCTATGCAGCGGCATCAGATGGTCGCGCAGGCGCCAGACCGTGGCGAGATCATGGCTGCGCCAGGCGTTGTGCAGGGCGGCACAGTCGGCCGGGGCGATGTTGGCGGTCACCGAGATGCAGCCGACGCCGCCCTGGGCCAGAAACGCCGTGACCGTGGCGTCTTCGCCGGACAGCTGGCAGAAATCGGCGCCGATCTCCAGGCGGGTCTTGAGCGGCCGGACCAAATCAGCGGTAGCGTCCTTGACGCCGACGATGTTAGGCAACTTGGCCAGACGGGCCATGGTCGCGACCTGCAGGTCGATGACGCAACGCCCGGGAATGTTGTAGATGATGATCGGCAATTCCGCCGCATCGTGGATGGCCTTGTAATGCTGATACAAACCCTCCTGAGTCGGCTTGTTGTAGTAGGGCGTCACCACCAGCGCCGCGTCGGCCCCGGCCTGCTTGGCGTGGCGGGTCAGCGCGATCGCCTCTTCGGTCGAATTGGACCCGGCGCCCGCGATCACCGGCACCCGGCCGTCGGCGGCCTCGACGCACAGTTCGACCACACGCATGTGCTCCTGGTGGCTGAGCACCGGCGATTCGCCGGTGGTCCCGCACGGCACCAGCCCGTGGGTGCCCTGGCCGATCTGCCAGTCGACCAGCGCCTGGAAGGCCTTTTCGTCCACGACACCATCGCGGAACGGCGTAATCAGGGCGACGATGGATCCGGTGAACATGGCGCACTCCCTTTTTGGCGGCGGCTTCTCGGCGCGACATTAGCGGGCGCCGGGCCGGCCGGCAAGCCGGCCCTGGGGGGGGCTGTCGGCGTGGCGGTTCTGGCAGTTCCTACCCGCCGGGCGGCCCTGGCAGTTCTTGCCGTTCTGGCGATGTTCGCCGGAACCCCGGCCGGGGCCGGCACGCTGTCGGCCCACGACCTGCAGCTCTACCGGGACGCCTTCCGTGCCGCCGAGCGCAGCCGCTGGGACGATGCCCGCAGTCTGGCCGCCAGCGCCCACGAAAAGCTGCCGGCCAAGGTCTTGCAGTGGCTGGCCCTGCTGGAGAACGGCGAGTTCGGGGCGATCGCCCCCTTCCTGCAGGCGAATCCCGACTGGCCAAGCCAGCACGGCTTACGCCGGAAAGCCGAGTCGACGATGTCCGACGCCGAGCCGGCCCCCCGCCTGCTCGCGTATTTCGAAAAATTTCCACCGCTTTCGCTCAAAGGTTTTAATCACTATCTCGGCGCTCTGGCGATCGCCGGCGACGCCCGTCGCATTGCCGGCCTGGTTCGGGAACGCTGGACCGGCGGTGATGTCTCGGCCGCCGACCAGCCCGAGTTTCTCGCCCGCTTCGGAACACAGCTGCGGGCGGAAGATCACCGCGCCCGGCTCGACCGCCTGCTGTGGTCCCATGACGACGATGGCGCCCGGCGGATGCTGCCGCTGGTCGACGACGGCTGGCGCGCCCTGGCCGAGGCCCGTCTGGCGCTGGCCTTCGACCGGCCCGGCAGCGAGGCGCTGGTGGAGCGGGTGCCGGACCAGCTGGGGCGCGATCCCGGCCTGCTCTACGAGCGGCTGCGCTGGCGGCGGCGCAAGAATCTGGACGACGGTGCGCTGGAGATTCTGGCAAGCCCGCCGAAACGGCTGGGACGCGACGAGCTGTGGTGGACCGAACGCCATATTCTGGCCCGCCGCCTGATCGAGCGCCGTGACTTTGCCGCGGCCTATCGCCTGGTCAGCGCCCATGTCCAGGATGATGGTCTGCCATTCGCCGAGGCGGAATTCCTGGCCGGCTGGCTGGCGTTGCGCTTCCTCAACCAGCCGACCCAGGCGCTTCGCCATTTCGGCCGGCTGCATGAAGCGGTCAATTCGCCGATCAGCCTGGCCCGCGGCGCCTATTGGTCGGGCCGGGCCGCCGAGGCAGCCGGCGACCGGGCCGCGGCTCGCCAGTGGTACGAGGCGGCGGCCCGCCACACCGCAACATTCTACGGCCAGTTGGCGTGGGACCGGCTCGGCCGCGGTCCCGACCTCAGCTTTCCCGCCCCGCCCAAGATCTCGGCGCAGCAGTCTTCCGCCTTCGAGTTCCGCGAACTGGTCCGGGCGGTACGGCTGCTCCACGAGATCGAGCCCAATCCCGACAACGACCGCGCCGGCCTGTTTCTGCGACGGGTCGCCCGGACGATCAAGACGCCGACCGACCTGGCACTGGGCACCAGATTGGCGCACGACATCGGGCGCCCCGATCTCGCGATCGCAATCGCCAAGCAGGCCGTGCGCAGCGATATCATTCTGGTCGAGGGCGGCTATCCGGTTCGCTCGGTCGGCGCCGTGGAGGGCGTCGAACCCGGCCTGCCGCTGTCGGTGATCCGCCAGGAAAGCACGTTCAACAGCAATATCGTCAGCAGCGCCGGAGCCCGCGGGCTGATGCAACTGATGCCCGACACCGCCGCCCTGGTCGCCAGGCAACTGAAAATCCGTTACGATAAGGGCAAGTTGACCGGCGACCCCGGCTACAACATCCAGCTCGGCAGCACCTATCTGGCCAGCTTGCTGGATCGTTACGGCGGCTCCTATATCCTGTCGATTGCCGCCTATAACGCCGGGCCAGGCCGGGTTGCCGGCTGGCTGGAGCAATTCGGCGACCCGCGATCGCCCAATGTCGACGCGGTGGACTGGATCGAGTTGATCCCGATCTCTGAAACGCGCAATTATGTTCAAAGGGTGCTCGAAGCTCTGCAGGTCTACCGCGTCCGGCTCGGCCACGGCCGCAGCGATCGGACCCTGAACCAGGATTTGCGCCGATGACCGAGATATTCGACAATATTGCCGCCTGCGTGTTCGATGCCTACGGCACGCTGCTCGACGTCAACTCTGCAGCCCAGCAGTGCCGGGCCGATCTGGGCGATCAGGCCGACGCGCTGTCGCAGACCTGGCGGGTGCGCCAGCTGGAATATTCCTGGCTGCGCAGCCTGATGGGGCGCTATGCCGATTTCTGGCAGATCACCGGCGAGGCGCTGGACTACGCGATGGCGGTCCATGGTATCGACAATCCGGTCCTGCGCGCCCGTCTGATGGCGCTATATCTCAACCTGACCGCCTACCCCGACGCTCCCGAGACGCTGGCACGGTTGAAACGCCACGGCATGAAGACCGCGATCCTGTCCAACGGCTCGCCGACCATGCTCACCGCCGCGGTCGACAGCGCGCGTCTGCGAGATTCGCTCGACGCGGTCTATTCGGTCGACAGCCTGGGCATCTTCAAGCCCCATCCCTCGGTCTATCAGATGGCGTCCGATCGCCTGGAGGTGGTGCCGGCCCGGATCCTGTTCGTCTCGTCCAATGGCTGGGACGTGGCCGGTGCCGCCGCTTTCGGGTTCCGGGTCGCCTGGATCAACCGCAGCGGCCTGCCCACCGAACGCCTGCCGGCCAAGGCCGATGTCGAGATCGCCCGGCTCGACCAGCTGCCGGACCTGCTCGGCTGGTGAGGCCGCCGGCCGCGGGGCGATGACCGCAGGCCGAGGCCGGTCCCGGACAATATTTTGCCATCATCGCCGGCCATACTGAAGGCTTGGACGTGATCCCTGCGTCCATCGTGTCGGGCGATCGTCTAGGGCGATGGCACCGACCGTTTTCACCTTCACTTACGGCGCCTTCCCCTTGGGCAGCCGCCAGTCGTGCCCCGGCTGGAAAACGCGGCCACCGCTCGAGCCCCCCTTGCGGTGGCCGCTCCTTGATTCCCTGACGCGAAGAACCCCGGCACCGACGACCGGTACCGGGGTTCGATGGGGCGAGCCGTCGCTGCGCCGACGGGACGCGGTTGCTGTCAGGCGTTTTCCATCATGGTGGTGTTGTGGTCGTTGCCCATCGGGTCACGATGATGATGAACCCGTGCGATGCTGACCGCGAGATCCTGGAGTTCGATGAAGTTGTCGGCCTGGCGCCGCAATTCGTCGGCAACCATCGGCGGCTGGGAGCGCACCGTGCTGATCACGCTGACCCGGACCCCCTTACGCTGGACCGCCTCGACCAGGCGGCGGAAATCGCCGTCTCCGGAAAACAGCAGGATGTGATCGACATGCTCGGCCATCTCCATCACGTCGATGGCCAGTTCGATATCCATGTTGCCCTTGATCTTGCGCCGTCCCGAAGCATCGGTGAATTCCTTGGTCGGCTTGGTAACCATGGTATAGCCGTTGTAATCGAGCCAATCGACCAGCGGTCTTATCGGCGAATACTCCTGATCCTCTACCAGAGCCGTATAATAGAAAGCTCTGACCAGCCGTCCCTTCGCCGCAAATATTTCTAACAGACGCTTATAGTCAATATCAAAGCCCAAAGCACGCGCTGCCGCATAGAGATTGGCGCCGTCAATGAACATTGCCAGTCGTTCTTCTTGATAAAAAACCATGGGGTTGCCTTTTGATAGCATTGGTGCGGATGATCGGTCCAATGGGTTAATCCTCGACGACACTAGGTGTAACGCGAATCCATCCCGCCTCCGGAATCGAGGCGCCTTTCACCGTAGAGATGGGGCAAGCAAGGCGGCGGAACAAGCAGTATCCGCCACAAAAGTCGCAGCGATCGATAGCGTACCACTGATCTTCTGCGTCATCCCGGCCCGCTCTGCGCCGATGCTCGGAACTCATTGACCGGAAACCGCCGCCGCGCTTGAAGCGACCGGGCGGGCGGCGCCACCCAAACCGGGCGGGCGGCGGATCGGCACCGGCAAGCACGGAGATTTGGGGCCGGCTTGGACCCGACTGTCGTTTTTACACCGTGAGGTCTTGCTCTGCGATTGCCTTTGGTGTCACCATCCTGACTGCACTGCCATGGTGGTCGGTCCCCTGCCGGTCCCTGCCCGCCCGCGGGTCCGGTTTGGTCGTCGCCTTTGCCATAGCACCGGCAGGCCCGTCGCACCGGCGGGTCGCTTGCGTCGCGTCGGTGCGGACCATATATTGAGTGCATTGGCAGCAGCGTGCACCGTGACAGCTTGGGAGTTGGGTCGGGTATGGCTCGGGTTACCGTAGAAGATTGCGTCCTCAAAATCCCCAACCGGTTCGAACTGGTGATGATCGCCGCCCAGCGTGCGCGCGATGTCGCGTCGGGTGCGCCGCTGTCGATCGACCGCGACAACGACAAGAACCCGGTGGTCGCCCTGCGCGAGATCGCCGACGAGACGGTCGCGATCGAGGGTTTGCGCAACGAGTTGATCAAGGGCCACCAGAAGCACGTCGAACCCGACGAGCCTGAGGAGGAAATCGCCGAGCTGATGGCCGGAGAGACCGGCTGGGCCGGCCCGCTGGAAGACCTGGGCGGGGACGAGGCCGAGGAAGATCTCGATCTGCTGGCCGATGGCGAGGAAGATGAGGAGGAGCCTGGCGTTCCGCGCGGGGCCGACTCCGGAGAACCGCCCCTCGACGATCTTCCATTCGAGTAGACCCGCGGTGGACGGTGCCGTTTAATCGCAACCCGACTGCCTCCGCCCCTTTGAGCGCCCGCCATCGGGGCCCGACTACCATGATACGGCAATACGAGCTGGTCGAAAGAGTCAGGGCCTACGACCCTTCGGCCGACGAGGATCTGCTCAATCGCGCCTATGTCTTTTCGATGAAGGCGCATGGCTCGCAATTGCGAGCCTCCGGCGACCCGTATTTCTCCCATCCGCTCGAAGTCGCCGGCATCCTGACCGAGATGAAGCTGGATACCGCGTCGATCGTCACGGCGCTGCTCCACGATACCGTCGAAGACACCCTGGCGACGCTCGACGACCTCCAGCGCCAATTCACCCCCGAAGTCATGCGTCTGGTCGATGGCGTGACCAAACTGTCGCGGATCGAGCTGCAGAACGATCAGAACAAGCAGGCCGAGAATTTCCGCAAATTGGTGCTCGCGATGTCCGAGGACATCCGGGTGCTGCTGGTCAAGCTGGCCGACCGCCTGCACAACATGCGCACCCTGGGGCACCTCAAGAACCCCGACAAGCGCAAGCGGATCGCCCGCGAGACGCTGGAAATCTACGCACCCCTGGCCGAGCGGATCGGCATCCATTCGATGAAGGACGAGTTGGAAGACCTCGCCTTCGCCGAACTCAACCCCGATGGCCGCGATTCGGTGCTCGCCCAGCTTTCGCGAATGCGCAGCCAGGGCGAGAACCGCAGCGGCCGGGTTCTGGAAGAATTGCGCCGCACCCTGCACGACCAGGGCTTGCCCGACGCCGTGGTCACCGGCCGCGAAAAGTCGCCCTATTCGATCTGGCAGAAGCTGCAGCGCAAGAACGTCACTTTCGAGCAGCTGTCCGACATCATGGCGTTCCGCATCATCGTGGACTCCGTGGAGCACTGCTACCAGGCGCTCGGCGTGATTCATGGCCGGTATCCGGTGGTGCCGGGACGCTTCAAAGACTACATTTCGACCGCCAAGCCCAACGGCTACCGCAGCATCCATACCGGCGTGATCGGTCCGGAACGCCAGCGGGTCGAAATCCAGATCCGCACCCAGGCGATGCACGAGATTGCCGAACTCGGCGTCGCCGCCCACTGGGCCTATAAGCAGGGCCAGCCCCGCGCCGAAGCCCGCGAATACCGCTGGCTGCGCGAGTTGCTCGAAATCCTGGAGCACGCGCAAAAGCCCGAAGAATTCCTGGAGCATACCAAGCTCGAACTCTACCAGGACCAGGTCTTCTGCTTTACGCCGAAGGGCGATCTGATTGCCTTGCCGCGGGGAGCGACCCCGGTCGATTTCGCCTATGCCGTCCATTCCGAGGTTGGCGACACTTGCGTCGGCGCCAAGATTAATGGCCGCATGCTGCCACTGCGAACCCAGCTGCAGAATGGCGACCAGGTAGAGGTGGTCACCTCCAAGGCGCAGACCCCGGCGCCGAGCTGGGAGCGCTTCGTCGTCACCGGCAAGGCAAAGTCGCGGATCCGCAAGTTCCTGCGCAGTCAGCAGCGGTCGCAATACCTGACGCTGGGCAAGGCGATGCTGCTCAAACTGTTCCGCCACGAAGGCTATGAATTCTCCGACAAGGCGGTCGAGGGCGTCCTGCGCATCTTCCAGGTACCGACCATCGAGGATCTCTACGCCAATATCGGGGCCGGGCTCAACTCGCCGCGAGAGGTGTTCAACGCGGTCTTCCCGGGCCACAAGGCCCAGGCCGAGCGTGACGACAAGGCCGCCGCGGTCCAGGCCCTGGTCCGGCCGCGCCCCAAGGCCAAGGGCCGCGACCACCCCCTGCCGATCCGCGGCCTGATCCCCGGCATGGCGGTTCACTATGCCCGCTGCTGCCACCCCCTGCCCGGCGACCGCATCGTCGGTATCGTCACCACCGGCAAGGGCGTGACCATCCACACCATCGATTGCGAAACCCTGGAGAGCTTCCACGACGCGCCGGAGCGCTGGATCGATGTCGCCTGGGACTCCGGCCCCGACAATCCGGAAGATCATGTCGGCCGCATCAGCCTGCTGGTCGCCAACGAGCCGGGCAGCCTGGGTTCGCTGTCGACGGTGATCGGCAAGAACGGCGGCAACATCACCAATCTGAAGATCACCAGCCGCAGCCAGGACTTCTTCGAAATCCTGATCGACATCGATGTGAAGGATGTCAAGCACCTGAGCAATATCATCGCGGCGCTGCGGGCGACCCCGGTGATCAACGCCGTGGACCGTGCCCGCGGACGCTGACCGTGCCTGCTGACGACCGGCCCGGCGGCCACGGCGGTATTCAGACCTGACGCAAAGCCGAGGCGCCGGAAGGAGACGCGGGCCAGTAGATGAAACCCGGACCCGAAGGGTTGCTCAGGCGCGAAGGGTTGCTCAGGCGCGAAGGGATGATGAGAAGCGCAGGTGATTCAGCGCGGCCAGATGCGGCAACAGGCGCGGCGTGCCACCCGACCCGCCGACCCGGCCGAGCTGCTGCTGCGCCCGCGCCAAACGCTGCAGCGCGTCCATGATACAGCCGATCGCTTCGTGGACGTCGGCCTGACAGCGCGGGCTGGCGTGGTCGAGCTGAAACAGCAGATCGTCGAGTTCGCCGACCGCGTCGTGCAAGCTCCGGGAGACCTCTTCGAGGTGACTCGTCGGCGACCGCCGATGATCCGGCCCAGTGGAACTCAGTGAACCCACACGAATGGCATAGCGACTATGCTTCGCGCCGGTGCGTTTTTCGCTCAAGTCTTCACTGGCAGCAAGCTTCGAACGAGATCTTTGGGATGCTGACTTCGAGCTGTCCATATTGGATTCTCCTGTCTTATTGATTGACAGCTGATGCCATCGACTGTTCATTTAAATGATCATAGGCACGACGCTTAAAAATGATAAAGGCAAGGGGCGTGCCAGTCCAGCGGAGATTGTGGGCGGCCGATCGCCGCAAGTCCGCGGCGGTCCGCTTGCCGCCTTGCCCCCAGGAAGCCCCCCGTCCCGGCAATCGTAGCGTGGCCGAATAAGAACATTGGCCGCGTGCCGCGGTGGGAGTATGACGAGCCGCGAAACGGTCCTTTCGAGTGCAATCGCCCATGCCGAGCCTCAGTTTCCGCCTAGCCGAAGAACTCCGGGTCCGCGAGGCCCAGGTCACCGCCACGATCGGACTGCTCGATGAGGGCGCGACCGTGCCGTTCATCGCACGCTACCGCAAGGAAGCGACCGGCGGCCTCGACGATACCCAGTTGCGCACCCTTGCCGAGCGGCTGGTCTATCTGCGCGAACTCGACGACCGCCGCGCCGTGGTGCTGCAAAGCATTGCCGAACAAGGCAAGCTGACCGACCAACTGGCCGCCGAAATCACCGCTGCGGAGTCCAAGACCCGGCTGGAAGACCTCTATCTGCCCTATCGTCCGAAACGGCGGACCAAGGCCCAGATTGCGCGCGAGGCCGGGCTGGAGCCGCTGGCCGATCGCCTGTTCGCCGATCCGACCCGCGAGCCCGAAGCCGAAGCCGCCGGATTCGTCGATACCGACAGGGGGATCGCCGATACCAAGGCCGCACTGGAAGGGGCTCGCCACATTCTGGTCGAGCGATTCGGCGAGGATGCCGCCTTGGTCGGACGTCTGCGCGAGCGTCTGGCCAATGAAGGCCGGATCGGCGCCTCGGTGATCGAGGAAAAGCGCGGCGAAGGCGCCAAGTTCTCGGATTACTTCGACTATTCCGAAGCGTTGAAGCTGGTGCCGTCGCATCGGGCGCTGGCCCTGTTCCGCGGCCGCGCCGCCGGCGTGCTCGATCTGCGCCTGGAAATCGGCGAGCCCGACGCCGCGCCCCATCCCTGCGAAGTCACGGTGGCGGCGCATTTCGGCATTTCCGACCAGGGCCGCGCCGGCGACCGCTGGCTGGTCGATACCGCGCGCTGGGCATGGAAGCTGAAATTGCGCCCGCATATCGAGACCGACCAGATGGCGGACCTGCGCGAACGCGCGGAACAGGAGGCAATTCGCATCTTCGCGCGCAATCTGCATGATCTGCTGCTGGCGGCGCCGGCCGGACCGCGCCCGACCATCGGTCTCGATCCGGGCTTGCGTACCGGGGTCAAGGTCGCGGTGGTCGACGCCACCGGCAAGCTGCTGGAGACCGCCACCATCTATCCCCATGTGCCGCGCAACGATTGGGATGGCTCAATCGCGGTGCTGGCGGCCCTGGCGGCGCGCCACGGCAGCGAGCTGATCAGCATCGGCAATGGCACCGCGTCCCGCGAGACCGACAAGCTGGCCGGCGACCTGATGCGGCGCCACCCCGAACTGAAGCTGACCAAGCTGGTGGTTTCGGAAGCCGGTGCCTCGGTCTATTCGGCGTCGGAATTCGCCGCTGCCGAATTCCCCGGCGTCGATGTCAGCCTGCGCGGCGCGGTCTCGATCGCCCGGCGCCTGCAGGACCCCCTGGCCGAACTGGTCAAGATCGATCCCAAATCGATCGGGGTCGGCCAGTACCAGCATGATGTCGGGACGACCAAGCTGGCCAAGGCGCTGGACGCCGTGGTCGAAGACTGCGTCAACGCGGTCGGGGTCGATCTCAACACCGCCTCGGTGCCGCTGCTGGCGCGGGTCTCCGGCCTCAATGAGACGGTCGCCCGCAACATCGTCGAATTCCGCGACAGCCACGGCACCTTCCGCAGCCGGCGCCAGCTGTGCGAGGTCGACCGCCTCGGCCCCAAGACCTTCGAACAGGCCGCCGGCTTCCTGCGCATCCGCCAGGGCGACGATCCGCTCGATGCTTCGGCGGTGCACCCCGAATCCTATCCGGTGGTCGAACGGATCCTGAAGCGGACCGGCCGCGACCTCGGCAGCGTGATCGGTGACGCCCGGTTCCTGCGCGAACTCGACCCCGCCGACTACACTGACGAGAAATTCGGCGTGCCGACCGTCGCCGACATCGTCGCCGAATTGGAGAAGCCCGGGCGCGACCCCCGCCCGGAATTCCGCGCCGCGACCTTCAAGGAGGGCGTCGAAGAACTCAAGCATCTGGAGCCCGGCATGGTCCTGGAGGGGGTGGTGACCAATGTCGCCGCCTTCGGCGCCTTCGTCGATGTCGGGGTCCACCAGGACGGGCTGGTCCACATCTCCCAGCTCGCGAATAAATTCGTCACAGACCCGCATACCGTGGTCAAGGCCGGTGACATCGTCCGGGTCAAGGTGATGGAGGTGGACCAGGCGCGCAAGCGCATCGCCCTGACCATGCGCCTGGACGAGCCGACCGGTGCCGCCGCAGCCAACCGGTCGGCCGGCGCCAGGCCGGGCGGAACCCGGCCCGCTGCCGGCGCCGCGCCGAAGCCATCGCCCAACACCTTCCGCGCTCCCGAAAAGGCACGCCCGCCGAAATCCCGTCCCGACGCGGCGCCCGAGCGCCGCCGCGACTCCGGGCCCGGTCAAAAGCCGGCCCCGGCCGCCGCCGCCCCGAAATCCGCGGCCGGTGGAGCGGATGGCGCCCTGGCCGAAGCCTTCGCCCGCGCCCTGGCTCAGCGGAGCAAGGGGTAGGCGCTTCGGGCGCCGCGTGCCGGTTCCCCCGTTTCCCAAACCCGAAGGAGAGAGACGTATGCGCACCATCTTCCTGGCTTTGATCGTCTTGGTTCTGCCCGCGATGGCGCAGGCCCAAACCGCGGTTTGCAGCCGTCCCCCCGCCCCGGCCTGCGCCGACGCCGCCCAGACCTTTGGCAATGCCGACCTGATCATCGCCTGCCAGGGCGACGTGCGAGTCTATCTCGACACCATGCCCGGCTATCTGGAGTGCCTGCGGCAGGCGCAAATGGCCTATTCGACGCCGCTGGCGCAAATCCAGGCGCTGCGGACCGAGCAGCTCGCGGCGGGCGCCGAGATGGTCGATCTGGCCCAGCGCTTCAATTGCCGTTTGATGAACAAACCCGGCTGTTCCTGACCGCGAGACCGGTTCGACCAGACCCGGTCACTCGGGCACGAACAGGCGGCCGGCGATCAACTCCCGGACCGTTCGTACCGCGATCACCGCCACCGTCAGGCTGGCGCCGAGCAGGCTGGCAACCGCGAGCACCGCGGTAAACGGACCGCCGACCGCGGCATGATAGATCAGGGTGGCAGAGGCGAGGTTGGCCGAAGGGAAGGTCGCGGCCCACCAGGGTAGGCCGAACGGTACCTTGAGGAACGGCCGAGCCAGGCTGAGCAGGACCAGGGCAATAAAGAAGCCGGTCGCCGCCAGCAGGCGTGCGACCATGTCGAAGGCGTGGCCGCCGAAAGCGGCCTCGCCCAAGGCCATCCAGCCGGCCAGCCCCAGGGTTGGCGGCGCCAGCAGGATGAACAGGGTCGGCGCCAGGCGCAACGGCAACCCGCCATGGCAGACGATACGCAGCAGGACGATCGGAAACAGCACCAGCCAAAACAGCATCCCGACGCCCCACAGCAGGCTCGCCGCCTCGCCATAACCAAGCGGCACGCCGGCCAGCGGCGCCAGGATCGGCCCGACCACCGGAATGAACCAGGTCGGGTTGACCTGCTGGATGTCGAGCGGCCGGGTCATCCAGCGCCCGACAATCGCCACCGCGAGTACCATCTGGGCGACCGCGCCGAGCAGCCACAGACCCTCGGCGACGACGCGGCCGAAGGGCAGCACGGCGCCGGCAATCAGCATCACGTCGATGGCGATCGCCGAGAAAAAGTTGATCCGCAGCGGGTGGTTGAATTCCGCGACCACCGACGGCCAGTGGCGGATCGACTTGGCCAGATAGAGCGCCGCCAGGGCCACGAATACCGCCGCGCCGATCAGGTGCAAGGCGCCGCCCACCGCAGGCGGCATCTCCAGGACCTCGCCGGCCCGGCGCCAGGTGAAGCCGAGACCGCACAGCCCCATCGGGGCCGCAAACAGCGGCACCGGGACATGGCGCAGCCACCCCAGCTGCCCGCTCAACGCCGCACGCATCCTGCCGATCCCCCTGCCCTGGCCGCCCCGCCGGGCTTGATCCGACACCACGCCCGCGCCGGTCAAGCGCCAACTCCGAACGCGCCGTCATGGCGGCCCCGCCTCAGCTGGCCGAAGAGGTATGCCGGTTCAGAATCCGCATCGCCAGAGCGTGGTAGATCGGCTCGCGGCAGATCAGCCGCGCGATGCCCGAGGCCAGGATCGAGGTCACCAGCAGCGGCAGCAGCATGCCCTGGCCGGCGGTCATCTCGACGATGATCACCACCGCGGTCAGCGGCGCCTGGACCACGCCGGAGAAATAGCCGGCCATCCCGAGCACGATCACCGCTCCCGCCGGACTGCCCGGCATCACCGAGGCCAGGAAGGCGCCGGCACCGGCCCCGACCGAAAGCGACGGCGCAAAGATGCCGCCGGGAATCCCGGCAATCGTAGAGACCACGGTGGCCAGCAGCTTCAAGGGACCGAACTCCCAGGGCAGCAACTCTTTGCCCTCGAGCGCCAGGCGGGCCTCGTCATAACCGGTGCCATAGGTCATGCCACCGCTGGCCGCGCCGATTGCCGCCAGGATCAGACCACACGCCGCGGCAAACAGGGTCGGATGGCGCGCGAGCCGGCCGCCGAACAGAGTCGGCAGCCGGGCACTGGCCTTGACCACGGCGAGGCTGAACAATCCGCCATTGACCCCGCCCATCACACCGGCGGCGATCACCGCGTACCAATGGTGCCAACCGATCACCGCGCCGGTGCTGCCGAAATAGTTGTAGTCGCCGACCAGCGCCATCGCGACCAGGCCGGCGATGATCACGGTGCTCAATACCCAGCTGTTGGAGCGATGCTCGAAATTCCGCGCCAGCTCCTCGATCGCGAACACGATGCCGGCCAGCGGGGTATTGAACGCGGCGGCGACCCCGGCCGCACCGCCGGCCAGGATCAGGCCCGGATAGCGCCCGAGCCCGGCCCAGGTGCCCGCCATCAGCATCAAGGTGGCGCTGACCTGCACGGTCGGTCCTTCGCGGCCGATCGAAGCCCCGCAAGCCAGGCCGAACACGGTCAGCAGCACCTTGCCGGCGGCGATTCGCAGCGACAGCAGCCGGCTGCGCGCTTCCGGGCGCGACAGGTGGCGCGCCGCCATGACCTGGGGTATGCCGCTGCCCTGGGCGTTGGCGAAGTAGTGTTGGGTCAGCCAGGCCGACAGCGCCAGACCGAGCGGCATGATCACGAAGGGCATCGGCGCCCACAACCCGACCGCCCAGTGGAAAGCGGCCTGCGCCTGGTCGGCGGCCGAGGCGAACAGCACCGCCATGACGCCGATCGAGGCCGCGCCGCCCCAGAACACCAGGCGCCGCCGCCAGGCCCGCGCCGAGGTCAGGATGCGCCGGGTCCGACGCAGGCGGCTGAAGGTGCGGCGCAGGCGCTGCCGACGGATGATGCGGTGCAAGACGATACCCGATGCTCTGGACGCCCAGAGGTACCCTACGCTTTCGAAGCGATCAACCCCTTGGGCGGAAAATGCCGCCTCGCCCGCCCCTCTCCCCGCCGGGGAGAGGGCTTTTTGCGACAGGTCATCCGACCGACCTGGCCAGCGCCTGATCGAGATCGGCGATCAGGTCGTCGGCATCCTCCAGCCCGACCGAAAGCCGCACCGTCGCCGGACCGATGCCGACCCGGGCCCGTTCGGCATCGGTCAGACGCTGGTGGGTGCTGGTGCCCGGATGGCAGATCAGGCTCTTGGAATCGCCCAGATTGTTGGAGATCAGAATCAGCTCCAGCGCGTTCATCGCGCGGAACGCCGCCGGTTTGCCGCCCTTGATCTCGAAGCAGACCAGGGGTCCGCCCCCGCTCATCTGGGTCTGGGCCAAGGCATGCTGGGGGTGGCTCTCCAGTCCCGGATAGATGGTTTTGGCCACCGCCGGGTGCCCCTCCAGGAAACCGGCAACCGCCGCCGCCGAAGCGACCTGGGCCGCGACCCGCAGTTCCAGCGTCTCCAGCCCCTTCAGCAGCAGCCAGGCATTGAACGGAGCCAGCGCCGGCCCGGTGTGGCGCAGATAGGGATGCAGCAGCTCGGCAAAGGCGTTGTCGCACAGCACGACGCCGCCCAGGCAGCGGCCCTGGCCGTCGATGTGCTTGGTCGCCGAATAGACCACGACATCCGCCCCCAGCTGGAGCGGCCGCTGCAGCACCGGGGTGGCGAACACGTTGTCGACCACCACCCGCGCCCCGGCGGCATGGGCCAGTTCCGCGATCGCCCGCAGGTCTACCACCTCCAGGCACGGGTTGGACGGCGATTCCAAGAATACCACGGTGGTCGGTTGGGACAGCGCCGCGCGCCATTGCTCCAGATCGGTGCCGTCGACCAGGGTGGTGCGAATGCCGTATTTCGGCGCCAGGTCCTTGACAATATAGAGGCACGAGCCGAACAGCGCATGGGGCGCCACGATGTGATCACCGGCCTTGAGCTGGCACATCAGCGCGGCATTGACCGCCGCCATGCCGCTTGCGGTGGCAAAGGCGCGCGCCGCGCCCTCGTAGGCGGCGATGCGGTCTTCGAACATCGCGACGGTGGGATTGCGAAAGCGCGAATAGACGTAGCGGCTGCCGTCATTGGCAAAGGCCGCCTCACACTCGTCGGCGCTCTGGTAAACATAGCCCGAGGTCTGAAAGATCGCTTCGCAGGTCTCGTCGAAGCGCGAGCGCTCGGTGCCGCCGTGGACCAGTCGGGTCCTTGCTCGCCAGGAATTTTGCGCCCGCCCGGAATTTTGCGCAGTCATGCCGCCTCCATGCCGACAAAAAAATAGCCTCGACCGACGGGTCGAGGCGCGGCTGAGCGGCTCGGACCTCTTTAGCGGAATTCAGCACCCCGAAACGTCCCAGGGTCCCCGCGCGGCCCGCAAGCCGGTCGCCCAAATCACCACGCGGTTTCTCTTTAATAGCCGACCGGCTCGGGCGCGGTCAAGCCAGGAATACCGACGCAATCCATTCGACCTCGCCGTCCGGCCGGGCAAACACCGTTCCAGGACCGAAGGGGCAATCACTTTTCACTCAATCGTCGCCGGATTCCCTCACCGCCGCGAGGGAGAAGACGCGGCTGGCCAGGATATCCTCGGCACAGATCGTGGACAGGGCCTCGGCGCCGAGCGGGCCGGTCGACGTCTCGAACAACCGGTTGGCCTGGCGCAGCCGTGCGCGGTCGAGCGCATTGCGGATCGAGCGGGCATTGGCGAAATGGGGCTGCCGGCGCCGGGTTTCGACATAGCGGGCGAAGGCGGCCGCCGCCGCCGAGTCGAGGCGGTAGTTCTGGCGCTCCAGCATCACGGTCGCGATACCGAGCAACTCGTCGTCGCTATAGTCGGGAAAATCGATGTGATGGGCGATCCGCGAGCGGAAGCCCGGATTGCTCTCGAAGAACCGTTCCATCCGCCGGCCATAGCCGGCCAGAATCACCACCAGATCGTCGCGCCGGTTCTCCATCACCTGCAGCAGGATTTCGATCGCTTCCTGGCCATAGTCGCGCTCGTTCTCGGGCCGATGGAGGTAATAGGCCTCGTCGATGAACAGCACCCCGCCCATCGCCCGCTTCAGGATTTCCTTGGTCTTGGGTGCGGTGTGGCCGATATACTGACCGACAAGATCGTCGCGGGTCACCGCGACCAGATGGCCCTTGCGGATGTATCCCAACCGGTGGAGCAGATCGGCCATCCGGAGCGCCACCGTGGTCTTGCCGGTGCCCGGATTGCCGGTGAAGCTCATATGCAGGGTCGGCGTCTCCTGGGCCAGCCCCAATTGCTTGCGGGCGCGCTCGACCAGCAGCAGGGCCGCGGTCTCGCGGATGCGGCGTTTGACCGGCGCCAGCCCGACCAGCGAACGGTCCAGCTCGGCCAGCACGTCGCGCACCCCGGAGCGCTCGAATTCCGCGCGCAGGTCGATACCTTCCGCGGCTGTCGCGAGTGAATCAGCCATAGCGGTTGCCCGACGGCCGGTCGGCGGCATAGGGCGCGGTGGCGTAGCGCAGGGCGCGCCCGCCGGCCTCCTGACGAACCAGCCGGAAACCCGGCTCCTCGGCCGGCCGGTTGACGATGAAGGAGAGCCGCACCGATTCCCAGCCATGGCCGGCATCGAAGGCGACCACCCGGATATAGCGGTCGCCGAAGACCTTGCGGCACTCGGCCAGTTCCAGCATCACGGCCGCCGCGTCCGGATTGTCGAACATCGGATGACCCCACATGTCCCAATAGGTATTGCGCGGATGGGGGTCGTCGGTGACCTCCAGGCTGACCGCCCAACCCTGGTCGATGCAGTACTGAACCTGCGCCCGGATCTGCGGCTCGGTCAGGTCGGGCAGGAAGGAAAAGGCACCTTGGGTGATGCGCATCGGAGGAGTCTCCCCTGGGTTCCAGGCTGGTGTCGCAGTCATTCCGCGGCGGTCGCCAGCGGCACGAAGTCGGGCGTATCGGTCGAGGCGTAGTCGAAGGTGACGTCCTTCCAGACCTCCAGCGCCTGGCGTAGCGCCACGCAGTGCCGCGCGGCGGCGTGGAGGATTTCCGGTCCTTCCCGGACGATCTCGCGACCCTCGTTGCGCGCCAGCACCATGGCTTCCAGCGCCACCCGGTTGGCGGTGGCGCCGGCCTGGATGCCCATCGGGTGGCCGATCGTGCCGCCGCCGAACTGCAGCACGGTGTCCTCGCCCAGGAGGTCGAGCAGCTGGTGCATCTGGCCGGCATGGATGCCGCCCGAGGCGACCGGCATCAGCTTGGCCAGCGAGGCCCAGGGCTGGTCGAAGAAGATGCCGTTCTCCAACCGCTCGGGCACGAATCCTTCGCGGCAGATGTCGTAATAGCCCTTGGTGGTCGCCGGATCGCCTTCCAGCTTGCCGACCACGGTGCCGGCGTGGATGTGGTCGACCCCGGCCAGGCGCATCCATTTGGCGATCACCCGGAACGAGACGCCGTGGCTCTTCTGGCGGGTATAGGTCGAATGGCCGGCGCGGTGGAGATGCAGGATCAGGCTGTTGCGCCGCGCCCATTTCGCCATCGACTGGATCGCGGTGTAGCCGATCACCAGATCGATCATGACGATCACCGAGCCCAGCTCCTTGGCGAATTCGGCGCGCTCGTAGATGTCCTCCATGGTCGCGGCGGTGACGTTGAGATAGGTGCCCTTGATCTCGCCGGTCTCGGCTTCGGCCTTGTTGACCGCCTCCATGCAGTAGAGGAAGCGGTCGCGCCAATGCATGAACGGCTGGGAATTGATATTTTCGTCGTCCTTGGTGAAATCGAGCCCGCCCTTCAGGGCCTCATAGACCACCCGGCCGTAGTTTCGGCCGGACAGGCCAAGCTTCGGCTTGACCGTGGCACCCAAGAGCGGCCGGCCGAATTTGTCGAGCCGCTCGCGCTCGACCACGATGCCGGTGGCCGGTCCCTGGAAGGTCCTGACATAGGCGACCGGCAACCGCATGTCCTCAAGTCTCAGCGCTTTCAATGGTTTGAAACCGAAGACGTTGCCGATGATCGAGGCCGACAGGTTGGCGATCGAACCCGGTTCGAACAGGTCGAGATCATAGGCGATCCAGGCGAAGTACTGGCCGGGGGCGGCCGGCACCGGATCGACCCGATAGGCCTTGCCGCGATACTTCTCGGTCGCGGTCAGGCGGTCGGTCCACACCACGGTCCAGGTCGCAGTCGAGGATTCGCCGGCGACCGCGGCCGCCGCCTCGATCGGATCGACGCCATCCTGCGGCGTGATCCGGAACAAGGCGATGATGTCGGTATCCTTGGGTTCGTAGTCGGGCTCCCAATAACCCATTTTCCGGTAGGCCATGACCCCGGCGCGGTAACGCTCGGCACCGGTGACCGTCTGCGACGTGCTCGCCATCGTCTCGTCCTTTCCCTGGGGTTCCAGGTGTTCAGGCGGCCTGCGCCGCGGCGATCGCGGGATCGAGCCGGCCGGCGGCGTAGCGGCGGGCCATCTCGTCCAGCGGTATCACTTTGATTTTCGAAGCGTTGCCGGCAGCGCCGAAGCGTTCGAAACGGTCGCGGCAGAGGTCGCGCATCGCGTCCATCGCCGGCTTTAGAAATTTGCGCGGATCGAATTCTTCGGGTTGTTCCGTCGCGACCCGGCGGAACTGGCCAGTCATCGCCATCCGGCAATCGGTGTCGATATTGACCTTGCGCACGCCATGGCGGATGCCGCGCTCGATTTCCTCCACCGGCACCCCCCAGGTCTGCGGCATGGCGCCGCCGAAGCGGTTGATCACGTCCTGGAAAGCCTGGGGCACCGAGGAGCTGCCGTGCATGACCAGGTGGGTGTTGGGCAGCCGGCGGTGGATCTGTTCGATCGCGTCCATCGCGAGGATGGCGCCATCGGGGCGGCGCGAGAATTTGTAGGCGCCGTGGGAGGTTCCGCAGGCGATCGCCAGCGCATCGACCTTGGTCGCGGCGACGAAATCGACGGCTTGCGCGGGATCTGTGACCAGCTGATCGCGTGCCAGCACGCCCTCGGCGCCGTGGCCATCCTCGGCCTCGCCCTGCCCGGTCTCCAGCGAACCGAGCACGCCCAGCTCGCCCTCGACCGAGGCGCCGACCGCGTGGGCCATCCCGGCGACCCGGGCGGTGATCGCGAGGTTGTAGCCGTAGGACGCCGGCGTTCTGGCATCGGCCAGCAGCGAGCCGTCCATCATCACCGAGGTAAAGCCGTGGCGCAGCGCGGAGAGGCAGGTCGCCTCGTCGTTGCCGTGGTCCTGGTGGACGCAAATCGGAATCTGCGGATAGATTTTCGCCAAGGCCTCCATCATCGCCGCCAGCATCTGGTCGTTGGCGTAAGCGCGCGCGCCCCGCGACACCTGGATGATCACCGGCGCGTCGCAGGCACTCGCCGCCTCCAGGATCGCCAGGCCCTGCTCCATATTATTGATATTGAAGGCGGGCACGCCGTAGCCGCGTTCGGCGGCGTGGTCCAGCAACTGGCGCAGCGTGATATGGGCCATGGTCAGATCTCCTCCCGATTACGTGGCGTTGGCCATTTCTGGTTCGCTGGCGGCCGGCAAGCGGGCAGACCGGGTATTGGCCTCGGCGGCCTCGGCCGCGGTTCGGCTGGTCGTGATTGAATCCTCACGCGTTGCGGCGTTTGCGTTCGATCAGCTGCAGGATCAGCGGCGTCAGGATCAGCTGCATGGCGAGGTCGAGCTTGTTGCCCGCCATCACGATCGAATTCGGCCGCGACATGAACGAGCCCTGGAGCATCGACAGCAGGTAGGGAAAATCGATGCCGCGGGGATTGGCGAAACGGACCACCAGCATCGATTCGTCCGGGGTGGGGATCCAGCGGGCAATGAACGGATTGGAGGTATCGACCACCGGCACCCGCTGAAAATTGATGTTGGTGAGCGAGAATTGCGGCACGATGTAGCGGACGTAGTCGGGCATCCGGCGCAGGATCACGTCGGTCACCGCCTCGGCCGAATAGCCGCGGGTCGCCCGGTCGCGATGGATCTTCTGAATCCATTCCAGATTGATCACCGGCACGACGCCGATCTTCAGATCCGCCAGCCGGGCCAGATCGACGGTCTCGGTCACCGCGCAGCCATGCAGGCCCTCGTAGAACAGCAGATCGCTGTCCTCGAACTCGCGCCAGGCGGTGAAGCCCCCCGCCGGCGACCCGTAGTGCTTTGCCTCCTGCTCGTCGTGGACATAGCTGCGGGTCCGCCCGGTGCCGTAGCGGCTGTATTCTTCGAAGATGCCCTGGAGAATTTCGAGCTCGTTGGCCTGGGCGTGAAAATGGGTGAAGTTGGGGTTGCCGCGCTCTTCTTCCGCGGCGACTTTTTCCTTCATGCCGGCGCGGTCGTAGCGGTGGAAGGCATCGCCTTCGATGAAGGCGGCGGTCACTTTCTCCCGCCGAAAAATCAGCTCGAAGATGCGCTTGACCGAGGTGGTACCGGCGCCGGACGAGCCGGTGATCGAGATGATCGGGTGGGCCACGGACATCGGCTGCGCTCCTCAGGCCCGGAACAGGCCGCGATGGCCGAACAATGGCGCCCGCTGGGCATTGGCGTTCGGCTCGGTGTGATAGCGGCGGATCAGCGCGACCTCGTGGTCGGCGCCGAACACCAGCGGAACCCGTTCGTGCAACCCGGATGGCACCAGATCGAGGATGCGGTTGACGGTGTCGGTGGCCTGCCCGCCCGCCTGCTCGATCAGGAACGCGATCGGATTGGCCTCGTAGACCAGGCGCAACCGGCCCTGGGCATAACCCGGCCGACGGTCGCCGGGATAAAGGAAGACCCCGCCGCGGGTCAGGATGCGGTAGGTCTCGCCGACCAGGCAGGCGATCCAGCGCATGTTGAAGTCCTTCTCGCGTGGCCCATCGGCGCCATCCAGACAGTCGTCGACATAGAGGCGGACCGCCTCGTCCCAGTGTCGGTAGTTGGATGCATTGATCGCGAATTCTCTGGTGGCCGGCGGGATGGTCAAAATGTCGCCGCTCCGGACGAAGGCCCCGATACGCGGTGAATAGACAAAGCCCTGGGTGCCTCGGCCAACCGTCAGCACCAGGGTCAGCTGGGGGCCATAGAGAAAAAAGCCCGCGGCCAACTGGCAGTGTCCCGGTTGCAGCACGGCCGCGGCGGGATCGCCGCCGGCGACCGCCGGAAGGACCGAGAAAATCGTCCCGACCGAAATATTGGCGCCCAGATTGGACGAGCCGTCGAGCGGATCCACCGCCAGCACCAGCGGTGCGCCCGGCGCCAGCCCGACCGGCCGATCCCGCTCCTCGGAGGCGAACCAGGCGACCGGCGCCTGGCGTGCCGCTTCGAAACACAGCCGATCGGCCAGGACATCCAGAGGCTTGCGGATATCGCCATCGGCATTGGTGCCGAACGACGGAGCCGCCACGTCACCCGGCATCGCCGTTCCGACGGCGTCGCGCAGTGTCACCGCCGCCGCCGCCAGGCGGCTGAGCAGCGACACCACCGCCGTTCGGGGTCCATCGCCGTGGCGTTGATAGGACGCGAGGAAGGCGTCCAGCGTCGATGCGCCCATGATTTCCCCCTGCGGCTCGGCGGTGCTCGATGGCGCCGCCGGTTATTTCCATGGAGCCTGCACGGAGCCCGGACAAAAGTAAATTTTATTTACTTTACCTATCCAGTAAAAAAATCTTATTCTGCGGCGATGAGAAACCTGACCCTGCGCCAACTGCGCACCCTGGTCGCGATCCAGACCAGCAGTCGGATCAACGCGGCAGCCAAGGCGCTGCACCTGACGCCACCGGCGGTCACGCTGCAGCTGAAGCAGCTCGAAGACGAGTTGGGGGCTGCCTTGTTCGATCGGACGGCGGAGGGCATGCGCCCGACCTCCGCCGGCCTGGCGGTGATCGAGGCGGCCCAGGCGATCGAAGAACGGCTGCGGATGTTGAGCGACGAAATCGACGCGATCAAAGGCGCCAGGAAGGGCAGCCTGATCGTCGGTGCCGTATCCACCGCCAAGTATTTCGCGCTCAGGATCTTCGCGGGTTTTATGAAGGCCTTCCCCGATGTCGATATGAAACTGTTCGTCGGCAATCGCGCCGAGACGATCCTGCGGCTGAAAAACCACCAGATCGACGTAGCCCTGATGGGCAGCCCGCCGCGCGGATTGCCGGTCAGTGCGGTGGAATTCGGCGACCATCCGCTGGTCATCGTCGGTGCGCCGGATCATCCTCTGGCGCGGCGCCGGGACATCTCCAGGGCGGAGGTGGCGCGCGAGCATTTCATCGTGCGGGAGCCCGGCTCCGGCACCCGGATGTCGTTTGAACGATTTCTCGGCGAGATTGCGGGCCGGCTCGACGACCCGGGCACCGAAATGGACTCCAATGAAACGATCAAGCAGGCGGTGATGGCCGGCCTCGGCGTCGCTTTCATCTCGGCACACGCCGTGGCCTCGGAGGTCGAGGGCGCCCGCCTCGCCCTGCTCGACGTAGCCGGCCTGCCGGTACTGCGCCATTGGTTCATGGTCGCCCGCAGCGACCGCGCCGTCACCCCGGTGATGGCGGCATTCCAGGATTTCCTGACCGGCAAGGGGGCGGGATTCCTGCCCCTGCCCGCCGGGCTGCGGTCACCGCCCGTCGACCGGGCGGCGCCGTGAGCGGGCTGGCCCGGTCAGTAGACGTCGCGCTGGTAGCGGCCGTCCTTGGTCAGGCGCATGATGAAGGCCTTGGCTTCGCTGTCGGCCATGGCGCCATGGCGGGCGACGATGCTGCGCAAGCTCTGGTCGACATCGCGGGCCATGCGCTTGGCATCGCCGCAGACATAGACATGGGCACCCCGTTGCAGCCAGGCCCACAGCTCGGCCCCGGCCTGGTCCAGGCGGTGCTGGACATAGAGCTTTTCCGCCTGGTCCCGTGAAAACGCGGTATCGAGCCGGGTCAGGCTGCCCTCGGCCAGCGCCGCCTCCAGGTCCTGCTGATAGAGGAAATCGCTGGCGGCATGGGGATTGCCGAAGAACAGCCAGGTCCCCCCGGCCGCCGCGGTCGCCCGACGCTCCTGCAAGAAGCCCAGGAACGGCGCCACCCCGGTGCCGGGACCGATCATCACGATCGGGACCTTGGCGTCGGCGGGCAGCCGGAAGCCATGGGATGGCTGAACATAGACCCGGACCTTGCGGCCGACGGCGCGCTCGGCGAGGAACGTCGAGGCGACGCCCTTGCGCCGGCGGCCGCGGTGTTCGGTGGTTGCGACGCCGACCGTCAGGTGGACCTGTTCGCCGACCGCGCGCTGCGACGAGGCAATCGAATAGAGCCGCGGCCGCAGTTCGCCGAGTGACGCCGCGATCTCGCGCAAGGGTGGCCGGGTCGATGGGAAACCGCTGAGGATATCCAGCACATCGAGCAGTTCCCGATCGGACCCGCCCGGCTGGTCGGCGGCCAGGGCCTCCAGACGGCGGCGCTCGCTGCGATCCCTGGCGACACTGGCCAGGACGGTGAGGAATTCCGGTGTCGGGGTGAACAGGTCGTAGCGGTCGGCCAGCGCCTCGGCCAGCGGCACCGTACCGCCGCCGCCATCGCCGACCGGCTCGGCACCGGTGGCGCCCAGGGCCGACACCACGGCGCGCACCAGCTCCGGACAGTTCTCGGCGTGGACCCCGAGCGAGTCACCCGGCTGATAGGACAGGCCACTGCCGGCAAGGTCGAAGGCGACGTGCCGGGTGTCGCGCGCCGAACCCGGTCCGTTCAACTTGCGGCTTTCCAGCACCGGCACCGCCACGGTCGGGCTCGGTCCCGGCTTGGCCGCGGATTTAGCCACGCTCGGAACCACGATCGGCTGGCTGCCGATCTCGCTATGGAGCGCCCGGAGTATCTTCTGGGTGTCGCGCCCGCCGGGTTGGCACAGGGTCAGCTTGGCCTCGCGGCCTTCGGCGATCGCGGCGGCGTAGTCGCGGCAGTCGTAGCCGCATTGGCCGCAATCGAGCTGGCCCATCGCCGCCATCATGCGCAGCGGCAGCGAGCGGCCCTCGGCCAAGGCCATGCGCTCATCGAGCGCCAGGCCGGGATCGTGCCACGGCACCTCCTCCACCTCAGGCGGCGGTGCGGCCAGCGCGATACCCGAGGGTACGGCGAAACCCGGTGGCGCGGCGGCGAAGGCATCGGCACCGTTGAACAGCCCGGCGAAGAAGCCGTTGAGCCAGGCGCGCTGGGTCGGGTTGAACGGTGCGGTGTCGGGTATCAGCATGGGCGGCATCGGCTTCGGGTCCTCAGGCAGCGGCGGGCGCGGCGGCGTGGAACAGGGCGATCAGCGCCTCGTCGGACTGTCGCGCCGAGAAATCGCGGAAGCTTTCGTCGGGGCTGGCTCGACCCATCTGCCAGGCCGCGAGCATGCGCCCGACCAGCGCCGGAACCTGCTCCGCCGGCACGTCGCGGATCAGCTCGCGACCGATCCTGGCCTCGGCGCCGCAGCCGCCGCCGACATGGACGTGATAGCCCTCAACCTCGCCATCTCCTTGCGGAACCTTGGCGCCGAGCAAGCCGATATCGGAAATCAGGTGCTGGGCACAGGAATGGTGACAACCGGTTAGATGGATCCCGACCGGTTGGTCGACCGTCATAATAGCGTCAATATGGTCGCCAATCGCCAAAGCATGGCGTTTTGTATCGCTTGCGGAGAATTTGCAGCCGCTGCTGCCGGTGCAGGCGATCAGCCCGGCCCGCACCGCGCTGGCGGTCCAGCTCAGCCCAAGGTCGCCGAGCGCCGCCCTGACCTCGTCCCGTCTGGTCTCCGGAATGTCGGAGATCAGCAGATTCTGCCACACGGTCAGGCGCACGCTGCCGCTGCCGAAGGCGCCGGCGATCTCGGCCAGGCCGCGCATCTGGGCCGCCGAGAGCCGGCCGACCGGAATGGCGATCCCGACATAACAGAGGCCGGGCTGACGCTGGGGATGGAAGCCCAGGTGGTGGTGGGTGTGGCTGGTCGCGCGCGCCGGCACCGTCTCCGGCGAAACCCGGGTCAGCGGCCGGCCGAATTCCTTCTCGGTTTCGGCGACGAAGGTGTCCAGGCCCAGGCGGTCGAGCACATATTTCAGCCGCGCCTTGCGGCGGTCGGTGCGGTCGCCGTGCTCGATAAACACCCGGACCGCGGCAACCGCCAGCGCGGTGCAGTCTTCGGGGCGGACCAGCACGCCGGTATCGCGGGCGATGTCGCGGTGACCGGTGATGCCGCCGAGCAGGAAGCGGAACCAGATGCCCGGCTCGACCGGCCCGCCTTCGGGAAGCCGCACGGCGGAAAAGCCGATGTCGTTGGTCTCTTCCAGTACCGGGATCGAGCCGCCGCCGTCATAGGCGATGTTGAACTTGCGGGGCAGGCCGAACAGCTCGCGGTGGTTCAGGATGTGGTGATAGAGCTCGCGGGTCAGCGGCCGGGTGTCGATCAGCTCAAGAGGATCGATGCCGGCGGTCGGGCTGCCGGTGATGTTGCGGATATTGTCGGCGCCGGCGCCGCGACTGGTCAGCCCGAGTTCGGCAATGCCTTCGAGCAGACTGATCGTGCTCTCCGGCCGGATGTCCCGCAATTGCAGATTGGCGCGGGTGGTGACGTGGGCATAGCCGCCGGCCAGAGTCCCGGCGAGTTCGGCAATGCCGCTCAACTGGTGGGCGGACAGTATGCCGCCGGGCAGCCGCAGCCGGCACATGAAGGAATCCTGGGCCGGCGCGACATAGAACAGCCCGCTGAACTTATAAAGAAAAACGTCGGTGCCCTTGGGAAACACGCCGGCCGCGGCATTGGCCTGCATCTCGTCCCACATGTCGAACGGGTTCTTGGCACGTTTGGCCTTCTCCTCATTCACCAGCTTGCCGCCCGCGGCGACCGTGCGGTCCTGGGCTTCGCGGTGGAACGCCAGCGGTCCGGCCAGCCCCGGCGCATCATCCGGTGCCGCGGCGACGGCCGGCGCTGCCAGGCCGAACAAGGGATAGAGGCCATGGGCCACCCGGGCCGCGCCGGTGCCGGCGACGAAGCCCTGAAGATAGGTCTGCTGTTCTTCGGTAAAGCCCTCGGGGCCGGCGGGCAGGACCGGCGCCGGGATCGACGCGACATCGACGGACATGACGGAATCCTCGCAACTCTGAGGCGGAGCCAGAACACAGGCCGGGTGAGGCGGGACGCCCCTCGCCCGACCCTCTCCCCGCCGGGGAGAGGGCTTTCGGTTCCTGGCGCGTTACTCGGCGGGCAGCACCGCCGGGACCGCCTTGGGCTTGCCCGGCAGCGAGGCCGACCAGTAGCCCACTCCCATCAGCCCGGCACCGGCAACGATGTTGCCCAAGGTCACCCACAGCAGGTTATGGCCAAGCCCGGCCCAGGTGATGGCGTCGGGATGATCGGCGAGCAGCGCGATGGTCAGCAGGGTCATGTTGGCCACCGAATGCTCGAAGCCGCTGCCGATGAAGGCGAACAGGCACCAGAAGATCGCGATGCATTTGGCGGTGTCGTTGGTCATCCGCGCCGCCATCCAGATCGCCAGACAGACCAGCCAGTTGCACAAAATGGCACGGGCAAACAGCGACAGCGCCGGCGCGGTCATCTTGGCGGTCGCGACCGTGAACAGGAACTGGCTCTTGGAATGGAGCATGGCACCGCCGCCGCCGGCGACGAACAGCGCCGCCAGCAACGCCGCACCGACCAGGTTGCCCAGCCAGGTCATGGTCCAGGACGAGATCAGGTCGCCGCCGCCGATCCGCCGGCGCAGCAGGCCCAGCGTCATGAACATGGTATGGCCGGTGAATAGGTCGGAACCGGCGAAAATGACCAGGGTCAGCGCGATGCCGAACGACGCCCCCATGACCAGGGCGCGATAAGCCGGATCGACATCGGAGCCGACGCTGAAGATCAGGATGATGCCGAGCCCGACATAGGCGCCGGCCATCATCGAGCTGACCCAGAAGCCACCGGGGGCATTGCGAAGGAAGGCACTCTTTTTGGCCGCGGTTTCGGCAAGTTGGTCGACGGTATCGAGATACATGCAAACGGTCTCCTTCGGGGCGAGCGACGGCATTTGGACCAGCCGCGGCGAAACGCAGCAAAAGTCCAGGCAGCGGCCCGGCAGCGGCCGGGTCGAAGATCGGGAAATCAGGGACGGCGCCGATTCAGCGCGCCGGTTCAGCGCGGCGGGGCGCGGGGTCCGGCTTGCCGCCAGCAGCGGGCGCGGGGCGGCTTGATCGGTGCGATCATCAGGCGGCAACCTCGGCGATGTCGGCGAGCGACAGGGCGGGATGGCGGATCGGGCAGTCGCGCAAATAGCCCAGCGGGTCGGCCGGGTCGAACTGGGCACCGTCGAAGAAACGGTCGGGACCAAGCGCCACCGGTCCGGCGGTGCCCGGCACGCTCCACGGGGCGCTGTGCATGCCTTCCGGCTTGACGTCGGCCTCGGGCGCCGAGATGCCGAGACCGGCGGCAGCCTCGCGGTAAAGGTCGGGCCGGTAGACCGAATCGGCGATCTGGCGCAGATCGACCGGGCGGCGCAGCTGGCCCCAGCGGATCATCTGGGTCATCAGCCACACCGCCTGGGAGCGCCAGGGGAAGTTGGCGGCATAGCGGTGAAAGACGTGAAATTCCGGCAGCGACAGCGGCGCCCGCTGGGGTTGGAACTGGTAGGCGCCGGTCAGCGACATCGCGACCACCTCGAACGGTGCATCGACATAGTCGGCGCCGCCGACCAGGCGCGCCGCCTCCAGCCGGTTCTCCGGCCGGTCAAGCCACTGCACCGACTCCAGCAAAGCCTGGATCAGCGCCTTGTGGGTGTTGGGGTGGCGCTCGGCCCAGTCGCGGGTGACGCCCAACACCTTGCTCGGATGGTTGTTCCACAGCTCGCAGCTGGCAATCACCGTGCAGCCGATGCCGGCGCGCACGGCATGGCCATTCCACGGTTCACCGACGCAATAACCGTCGATCGCACCCTGGCGCAGTGCCGCCACCATCTGCGGCGGCGGCACCACGGTGAGGCGCAGGTCGGTCTCCGGGTTGATCCCGGCCGCAGCCAGCCAGTAGCGCAACTCGAAATTGTGGTCGGAATAGGGATAGACCATGGCGAAGGTCAAGGGGGGCTTGCCACGGAACCGGTCGGCCGCGATCACCGCCCGGAGCGCCCTGGCCGAGGTCGGCCGTTCGGCCATCGCCTCGGGATCTGCCTCGACCATGCGGCGATGCAATGCGGTCGACACGGTGATCGCGTTTCCGCCCAGACCCATGCTGAACGCGGTCAAGGCCGGCCGTTCGAAAGGCTCCAGGCCGAGGCTGAGTGCCAGTGGCATGCCCGCCAGCATCTGGGCGGCATCCAGCGCGCCGATCGCCAGACGATCGCGAATACTGGCCCAGGACGGCTGGCGCGAAATCTTCACGTCCAGACCGTGGCGGGCAAAACAGCCCTTTTCGCGCGCAATCACGATCGCCGCGCTGTCGGTCAGCATGACGATACCAAGGGTGAGATGAGTCTTTTCCAGACGTTCCGATCCGCCGGCATGGCCACCGCCCGGCAGCGCCCGCCTGGCCGCAGCCAGGAGTGACGAGACCTCCTCAGTATTGCCGGTCGGGTCGCTCATCTCTGCACTCCTTTGCGCATGGGGCCCTTTGCGCAGGGGCCGGTCCCCGGCGATAAGAACAAAAAAAGGCGTCTCGACCGAGCGCGGCAAAACCGCAATCGACCGGACGCCATTGTCCCGAACCTGGCCATCATCGGCCCGGCTGCATCGCCTGTCCTTCGACCGCCATTGGCCGGAGGTTTTCTGATCTACGCAATTCTCGCGCCACTTGCCGTGGCCGCGGATTTGCGGAGTCGCCCGGCGATGCAAGCGCGGGCGGTCGGGTGCGCCGCAGCACAGAAAGGCAGCAATCGCACAAGTTTACGGCAAAGACCCCGCCGCGCCGCACTATTGCTTACCCTTTGAGCATCGGCGCAACCAAAACGACATTGCGGGCGACCTCGCCCAGCTTCAGCCCCTCGGCCATCGCCATCCGGCGCATCGAATGATAGGCCTGCTCTTCGGTCCAGCCGCGCTGCTGCATCAGGATGCCCTTGGCGCGCTCGATCGTCTTGCGCTCCTCCAAGGCCGCCTTGGCCTGCTCCAACTCGGTGCGCAGCTTCTGAAATTCCCGGAAGCGGGCGATCGCAAGATCGATCACCGGGCGAACGCTCTGCCGGTTGAGGCCGTCGACGATATAGGCCGATACCCCGGCGCGAATCGCCTCCAGGGTCATGTCCTCGTCGTTGCGATCGACGAACATCACGATCGGCCGCGGCACATCCTGACCGACCAGGCGCATATGTTCCAGAGTATCGCGGCTGGGGCATTGCGCATCGATAATGATCACGTCGGGCGCCAGCCGTTTGACCGTGGTCGCCAGGTCGCCGGTCGGCGGCACTTGCGCGACCAGATGATAGCCGCTGCCCGCCAGCCCTTCCTCGACCACGGACGACCGCTCGCCGTCATCATCCACCAGCAATATCCGCAGGGTCTGGGAGTCCGGGATCGAGGTCATGCTGATTGCTGCCTAAACTTCAGGCGAATGAAACTTCTGCCGACAGAAAGAGCAAATTCCAGGCCAGCACTTCGGCGAGGAGGCTGCCGACGGTGACGTGGCGTAAAGTCGCTTGCCGGCCGGCCCCGGTCTCCTGATATAAAGGAGTGGGAGGGTGGCGGCGGACGAGTCTCTCGCCAACCCGGTCAGATCCGGAAGGAAGCAGCCGTAACGAGGTTCGACCCGGGTCGCTCGTCCAGCCTCCTGCTTGCATAGCGCCCTGGCCGCTGCGGCCACTGCCGGTGATCCGGCAAGCGGCCGTCGGTCAGTGCCGGGCGGGGCAGTTCCCGAACCTCAACCGCTCGGGCCGGCTGCCCAATCCGACGAGGGTGGACCGAGCTGCCTCCGCGAGCGACGGGGGCGATTCGCTGCCGCGGCGCTCAGCCCCCAGGGCTCAGGACGTCACCATCCGATTGCCACAGCCGACCGACCGCGCAAAGGCGCTTGCCCGGCGGCCCCGGTTTCCTGATATAACGGCGCGGGAGGTTGGCGGTGGACGAGTCTCTTGCCAACCCGGTCAGGTCCGGAAGGAAGCAGCCGTAACGAGTTCCGACCCGGGTCGCTCGACCAGCCTCCTGCTTTCAATTCGGCCCGGCCGCGGGCGGAGCCGGCCGTCCGGCAAACCCCCGCCCGGATCTGCCCATTGAACGAACTGCCGCCCCCTTCCCCGCTGCCCGCCGCGCCGGCTGCCGCCGGGGCCGCCTATCGGGTTCTGGCGCGCAAATACCGGCCGGCGGATTTCTCGCAATTGATCGGCCAGGAAGCGCTGGTGCGCACGCTGTCCAACGCCATTGCCTCGGGCCGGATCGCCCAGGCCTTCATGTTGACCGGCGTACGCGGCGTCGGCAAGACCACCACCGCCCGGATCATCGCCCGCGCGCTCAATTGCATCGGGCCCGACGGCACGGGCGGACCGACCGCCAGCCCGTGCGGCGTGTGCGACGCCTGCCTTGCCATCGCCCAGGACCGCCATGTCGATGTCATGGAGATGGACGCCGCCTCCCACACCGGGGTCGGCGACATCCGCGAGATCATCGCGGGCGTGCGCTACAGCCCGGTCTCGGCGCGCTTCAAGCTCTACATCATCGACGAAGTTCACATGCTGTCCAACAACGCCTTCAACGCGCTGTTGAAAACCCTGGAAGAACCGCCCAGCCACGTCAAATTCGTGTTCGCCACCACGGAAATCCGCAAGGTGCCGATCACCGTGCTGTCGCGCTGCCAGCGCTTCGATCTTCGCCGGGTCCCGGCACCGGTGCTGATCGAGCATTTCAGGAAGGTCGCCGAAGCCGAAGGCATCGCGGTCGAGTCCGACGCTTTGGCGATGATTGCGCGCGCCGCCGACGGCTCGGTGCGCGACGGCCTGAGCCTGCTCGACCAGGCGATCGCCCTTGGCGGTGCGAGCGTGTCGGGGTCCCAGGTGCGGGACATGCTGGGCCTGGCCGATCGGGTCGTGGTGATCGACCTGTTCGAGGCCGCGGTGACCGGCCGGCCGCGGGACGCGCTCGATGTGCTGGGCGAACTCCATCGCAGCGGCGCCGACCCCTCGATGGTGCTGCGCGACCTGCTCGAGTTCTCCCATTTCCTGACCCGCTTCAAGCTGGTCCCCGAAATCGCCGGCGATCCGGCGACGCCCGAGGCCGAGCGGGTGCGCGGCGGCGACCTGGCGCAGCGCCTGAGCTTGCCGGCGCTGGCGCGGGTCTGGCAGATTTTGCTCAAAGGCATGCCGGAGGTGCAATCGGCGCCGGTACCCCAGCAGGCGCTGGAGATGGTGGTGATCCGCCTCGCCTATGCCGCCGACCTGCCGCCGCCCGGCGATCTGATCAAGCAGTTCCAGGGCCAGGCAGCCGGCAATGCCGCTGCCCCCGGCGGTCCGCCCGCCGGCCCCGCCGGCCCCCGCGCGCCGACCGCCCTGCGCGCGGTCGAAGCGCCAGCACGGCAGCCGCTGGAGGAGTCGATTCGGGCCGCCGTCCCGGACGCCGCGATGCCGGCGGTCGCAGTGCCGGCGGTCGCAGTGCCGGCGGTCAGGGATTTCCGGGCGTTGGTCCAGCTGTTCGCCGACCGCAAGGAGGGGGTGCTCTACGGCCAGCTCCACGGCAATGTCCATCCGGTCCGGCTCGAACCCGGCTGCCTGGAGATTCGCCTGGGACCCGGCGCCCCGACCAATCTGCCATCGCGCGTCTCGGCACTCTTGACGGAATGGACCGGCCGGCGCTGGATCGTGGCGATTTCGGACCAGCCCGGCGGCAGCACGCTGAAGGACGAGGATGCCGCGGCGGTCAGCCGGGCGCGGGCCGAGGCCGAAGCCCATCCGCTGGTTCGGGCCGTGCTGGAGACTTTTCCCGGCGCCCGTATTACTGACGTGCGCGACCTCGCGACCACCGCCTCGGTCGAGGACAGCACCGCCGCCGGCGACCACAGCGTGGAAGACCGGACCGAGTCGATCGACGACGAAGGAGATTTCTGAGCGATGAAAAACATAGGCAACATGCTGAAGCAGGCCCAGCAGATGCAGGCCAAAATGGCTGAAATGCAGGAGAAGCTGGCCGATGTCGAACTGGTCGGCCAGGCCGGCGCCGGGCTGGTCCAGATCACCCTCAACGGCAAGGGCGAGATGCGACAGGTCAAGATCGACAAAGAATTGGCTAACCCCAATGAAGTCGATGTCCTGGAAGACCTGATCGTTGCAGCGTTCAACGACGCCAAGGTCAAGGTTGAAACCCATCTCGCCGAAGAAACCCAGAAGATGGTTGGCGGACTGAAACTGCCGCCGGGCATGAAGTTGCCCTTCTGAGAAGAGTTGCTTAGCGACGGAAGGGGCGACGCCCCTTCCCGACCCGGTCGCGGCCGATTTCCGTGCCACCGGCCCGCGGAAACTCCTTCGATTTTGCCGCAGGCGTGATACACTCGGTGCCCGTTCGCCTTCGGGCCAATCGGGTTCGTCCTTGCTCCTTCCGCCTCGTGTCCTCAACGAGACTCCATGAACCTGACCCCATGAACCTGACCATCGAACGCGCAGCCCTGCTCCGGTCCCTGGGACATGTTCAGAGCGTGGTCGAGCGCCGCAATACCATCCCGATCCTGCTCAACGTCCTGCTCCGGGCGTCAGGCAACGAGTTGTCGCTGTCCGCCACCGATATGGATCTGGAGATCGTCGAATCGGTCCCGGCGCTGGTGACCCGGCCGGGCGGCATCACGGCGCCGGCGCACACGCTGTACGACATCGTGCGCAAGCTGCCCGATGGCGCCCAGATCGAGCTCGACTGCAGCGACGGCGCCACCATGCTGACCCTGTATTCCGGACGATCCCAGTTCAAGCTGGGCGCGCTGGTAACCGATGATTTTCCCCAACTCGCCCGGGGCGACCTGCCCCACCGCTTCGGCCTGGCTGCGGGCGATCTCAGGGCTCTGATCGACCGGACCCGCTTTGCGATTTCGACCGAAGAAACCCGCTACTACCTCAACGGCATCTATCTCCATGCCGGACGGACTCGCACCGGCAGTGGCGCCGGCGCCGCCGAGCTGCCGGTACTGCGCGCGGTGGCGACCGACGGCCATCGATTGGCGCGGGCCGAGATTCCGCTGCCCGAGGGTGCCGCGGCGATGCCCGGCGTAATCCTGCCGCGCAAGACGGTCAACGAGGTCCGCAAACTGATCGAGGAGGCCGCCGACATCGTCGATATCTCGTTGTCGGAGAACATGATCCGCTTCGCCTACGATACCATCGTGGTGACCTCGAAGCTGATCGACGGCACCTTCCCCGACTACGAGCGGGTGATCCCGTCCGGCAACGATAAGACCATGGAGGTCAACGCCAAGGCCTTCGCCAGTGCAGTCGACCGGGTGGCGACGATCTCGACCGAGAAGAGCAAGGCGATCAAGCTGGTGGTCAATCGGGGCGTCCTGACGCTCTCGGCGACCAGCCCGGAAGCCGGCAGCGCCACCGAGGAAATCGAGATCCTCTACGACTATTCACCGCTGGAGATCGGCTTCAACTCGCGCTACTTGCTCGACATTACCCAGCAGCTGACCGGGACCGGCGCCCGCTTCGTCATGGCCGATGCCGCGGCGCCGACCATTGTGCTGGACACCGCCGACAATAGCGCGCTCTACGTCCTGATGCCGATGCGCGTCTAGCGCCTCTGCCGAAACGCCTGGCTCCCAGGCGTCAAGGAATTTCCGATCGTGGCCAATGCGGTAACCCGGCTGACCCTGACCCGGTTCCGCTGCTATGAACGGGTGCGCCTGGTGACCGACCCGGTCCCGGTGGTGCTGACCGGCCGCAACGGGGCCGGCAAGACCAATCTCCTGGAGTCGCTCAGTTTGCTGGTGCCCGGCCGCGGCCTCCGGCGCGCGCGCATGGCCGAGTTGGAGCGGACAGGCAGCGAGGGCGGCTGGGCGGTCGCCGCAACGGTCGAAACCCGCCTCGGCCCGGTGGAGATCGGCACCGGCAGCCGGCCCGGTGCGGTCGGCGAATCCGGGGAACGCCGGGTGGTGCGAATCGACGGCCAGACCGAGCGCAGCCAGACCGCTTTGGCCGATCATCTGTCGATGATCTGGCTGACTCCGCAGATGGACCGCCTGTTCCTGGAGGGCAGCAGCGGCCGGCGGCACTTTCTCGACCGGCTGGCCTTCGGCTTCGATCCGGCCCATGCCGGCCGGCTGACCCGATTCGAGCGCGGCCAGCGGGAACGCGCCCGTCTGTTGCGCGCGGGCAATTTCGACGACGCCTGGCTGTCGGCGCTGGAGGAGGTGATGGCGACCTCCGGTGTCGCGGTGAGTGCGGCGCGACGCGACCTGGTCGCCCGGCTCGGCACCGCTTGCGCTCAAGCGACCGGCCCGTTTCCGCGACCGCTGCTCGGCTTGGCCGGCCCCCTGGAAGAACGGCTGGCGAGCCAGCCCGCTCTGATGGTCGAGGACTGGGTCAGGGAGCGGCTGCGCGCCGCCCGGCGCGACGATGCCGAAAGCGGTGGAGCCGTCACCGGCCCCCACCGCGCCGACCTGGAGGTGCGCTTTCACCCCGAAGGCGCGGTTGGCGGTCGCGGGGTGCCGGCCGCGCTGTGTTCGACCGGCGAGCAGAAGGCATTGCTGATCGCGATCGTCCTGGCCAATGCCCGGCTGATGGCGGCCGAGCCGCTCGGGCCACCGATTCTGCTGCTCGACGAAGTCGCCGCCCATCTCGATGCCTGGCGTCGCGGCGCGCTGTTCGAGGAGATTGTCGCGCTCGGCTGCCAAGCCTGGCTGACCGGCACCGACGCCGCCCTGTTCGCCCCGCTGGGCCGCCTGGTCCGCCACTTCCACATCGAAGCCGCCCAGATCACGCCGGTCGCCGTGTGAGTGCATAAGGTTCGCGTTCATAAAGCAACGCGCTCTCCCTTGTGTCCACGTATGCGGCGGTCGACCAGGAGCGCCGGCCTCGTTTGGAAAAGTCAGCATTACGCAACAATTTCCATACCAGCCATGATAGGATGCGAAAATTTCGGTGATAGGAGACTGGGCGGAGTGTCGATCTCAACCGCTGTGCGACAGGCCGAGGACGTGCAGATTTTCAACCAAATCTGCGGCGAGCGGGCGGGCGTGACGGTCCCAGACTGGACGCGACTGCGCCAACTGGAATGGCGGCTGATGCGAATGGTACGCCAGCAGCCAGAAAATTTCGTTGTGAGAACATCCCTTGCGGCCGCCCAGGTCATGCTTGGGCAACGGGAGCAGGCGCAGCAAAATCTGGAGATTGCCTACGGTCTACGCGAACGGCATCTGGTCCCGGTCCAGTGCGCCTTGTGTTTGACGTTCGCGGTGATCGGGAACTTCGAAAAAGCGATGGTGCTCGTACGCGAATTAATCGTCAACCCGGAATTGCTGTGCATTCACCCCGTCGTCAACATATGTTCCCATGTCGCTTTCCTGGCCGGCGATGCCGGACTGTTGATCGAAATGAGCGACCTGGCACGCAACACTGGACAGATAAATGTTGCAGGTTTGATCCTTGCTGGCCTCGGCAATGATTTAGTACCGCATCTGTCTGCACATCAACAGATCGTTCAGTCGATACTCCAACCCCATCCCTGCTCGGTGGATGTTGGGTTCATCGACGATGGATACGAACCACCTTTAATTTCGACCCACTGGCCCGTATCCTGCCTCTCAGCGCAGCATCGGCGGGACTTGGAATGGCGCCTCGCCGACGCCCTCTATGACTATTATGCTAACACCCCGATTTCACCTGGCCGGGGCGTCAATGCGTTTGGGTTCCAGCTTCTTGACATTCCGAAGGAAACAACCGCCAGGACCGCGGAATGATCACGGCCAGAGACATTTTGTCCGAGACAGCAGACCTCCTTCGCTTGCCGAAAAGCACGCGCACCGAGGCCCGGCGCCGAACGATTATTTGTCGCAGCTATTATGCAGCGTACCACCACCTTCGAGGCCACCCTATCGGGCAGGGTTTTGTCAAGAAACCCGAGGAACGAACCGGCATGCACCGGGCGTTTCTCAATTACCTGGAAAGGTCTACGGACCGCCGAATCATCCGGGCACAAAAAATGTTGAATAACCTCTACGATTGGCGGATCAGAGCTGACTATCGACTAAACATTGCTATACCGAATGATATTGAACAGCGCTGTTTTGAAGATGCTGAATCCCTGGTCGATGACTTGCTCCCAACCTGACAGTTTCGAACTCCGACCAAATAGCCGCCAACAGAGCTGGTCGGTATCCCGGCATGTAACGCCGCTGCTAGGTTTGATGCGCAATCTGCGCTAAAAGCCGGGGCATGCATCTTCTGGCGACCCAGCCGGGGCGGACGGGGGAGGACGGCGGCGCCGTCGATCTCGGCCAGAGCCCGGGCGATCTGGTATTTCTCTCGGCGGCTGACAGCGAGCTGGCGTGCCTGGCGGCCGCCCAGGACCGCCTTGGCGCCGACGCCCCCAGCCTGCGGCTGGCCAGCCCGCTGCACCTTGGGCACAACCTGTCGGTCGATCTCTACGTCGAGCAGGTGGTATCGCGGGCGCGGCTGGTGATGGCGCGGCTGCTCGGCGGCGCCGGCTATTGGCGCTATGGCGTCGAGCAGCTCTCCGACACCTGCCGGCGCCACGGCATTCCGCTGGCCCTGCTGCCGGGCGACGACCAGCCCGACCCCGATCTGGCCCGGCTGTCGACGGTGCCGCCGGACGGTCTGCACCGGCTGTGGCACTACCTGATCCACGGCGGCGTCGATAATGCCCTGGAATTTTTGAACTATTCCGCGGCACTGATCGGCCGTCCCACCACTTGGCGCGAACCCGCACCACTGATCCGCGCCGGGCTCTATTGGCCGGGACTGAGCCGGCCGTCGCTGGACGACCTGGGCCGGACCTGGCGGGCGGCGGCACCGACCGCCGTCCTGGTCTTCTATCGGGCGCTGGTCCAGGCGGGCAATCTCGACGCGGTCGATGCCCTGATCGCCGCCCTGACCCGGCGGGGGCTCAATCCGCTGCCGATCGCGGTAACCAGCCTGAAGGAAAAAATGCCGGCGGAGCTGGTGGCTTCGCTGATCCAGCAGACCGGACCGGCGGTCATCCTGAACGCGACCTCGTTTGCCCTGGGCCAGCCCGGACGCGCCCGTGGCGCGACGCCGTTCGACGGCGCCGACTGCCCGGTCCTGCAGGTGGTATTCTCCGGCGGCTCGGAAGCCACTTGGCGCGAGGGCACCGCCGGCCTGGCGGCGCGCGACATTGCGATGAATGTGGCCCTTCCCGAAGTCGACGGACGGCTGATCGCCCGCGCGGTCTCCTTCAAAGCCGAGGCGCGCCGCCACCCGCCGACCCAATGTTGGATTACCGGCTACCGGCCGGTAGCCGACCGAATCGACTTCACCGCGGCGCTCGCGGCCGGCTGGGCGCGGCTGCGGCGAACCCCGGCGGGTGAGCGGCGGGTCGCCTTCGTGCTGGCCAATTATCCCAACCGCGACGGCCGCCTGGCCAATGGGGTCGGGCTCGACACCCCCGCCGGACTGATCACCGCATTGCGCGCGATGGCCGATGCCGGCTACCGGATCGACGACGCGCCCAAGGACGGCGCGGCACTGATCGCGCTTTTATCCGGCGGCGTGACCAATTGCCTGCCGGAACTCGACCAGCGCACCGTCAGCGAAACGCTGGCGCTGACCGACTACCAGAATTTCTTTGCGGGCCTGCCGGCGGCGGTGCGGGCCGCGGTGACCGAACGCTGGGGCGCTCCGGAGGGCGACCCGTTCGTGCGCCAGGGCGCGTTCCGCCTGGCACTGCACCGCTTCGGCAATGTCGTGGTCGGCATCCAGCCGGCGCGCGGCTACAACATCGATCCGGTGCGCAGCTACCATGATCCGGCCTTGCCGCCGCCCCATAACTATCTGGCGTTTTACGCCTGGCTGCGCAGGCACTTCGATGCCCACGCCGTGGTGCATTTCGGCAAGCACGGCAATCTGGAATGGCTTCCGGGCAAGGCGCTGGCGCTGTCGGAGACGTGTTTCCCGGAGGTCGCGCTGGGTCCCCTGCCCAACCTCTACCCGTTCATCGTCAACGATCCGGGCGAAGGCACCCAGGCCAAGCGGCGGTCCGCGGCGGTGGTGATCGACCATCTGACGCCGCCGCTGACCCGCGCCGAAAGTTATGGCCCTCTGGCCGAACTGGAGATGCTGGTCGACGAGTATTACCAGGCGGCCGGGATGGATGCCCGCCGGTTGCCGGTGCTGGGCCGGCAGATTCTCGAACTGGCACAGTCGATCGGACTGGACCAGGACTGCGGCATCACGCGCGAGGACGACGAAACCACCGCACTCGGGCGGCTCGACACCCATCTGTGCGACCTCAAGGAGCTGCAGATCCGCGATGGCCTGCATGTCTTCGGCGTGTCGCCGGCCGGCGACCAGCTGACCGACCTGTTGGTCGCCTTGATCCGGCTGCCGCGTGCCAATGGCGAAGGCCGCGACGCCTCGCTGATCCGCGCGCTTGCCGCCGACCTCGACCTGCGGTTCGATCCCCTGGACCGGGGGTCCGGGGGGCCGCCGGCCCCCCGATTCCGCAACCATGGCGAAGCCGTGGAATTTTTGGAACTTTTGGCCAGGGACCTGGTCGCCGGATCGCGCGCGGTCGAGCCCGGCTGGACGCAGACTGCCGCGGTCCTGAGCTATATCGAGACCGACCTCCGCCCGACCGTGGCGGCCTGCGGTGCCTGCGAGATCGACGGCCTGCTGCACGGCCTGGCCGGCCGCTTCGTCGCGCCCGGCCCGTCCGGCGCGCCGACCAGGGGCCGGCCGGAGGTCTTGCCGACCGGCCGCAACTTCTACTCGGTCGATACCCGGGCGGTGCCGACCCCGGCGGCGTGGACCCTGGGCTGGAAATCGGCGGCGCTGGTGGTCGAGCGCTACCTCCAGGAGCATGGCGAGTGGCCGAAGGCGGTGGCGCTGTCGGCCTGGGGCACCGCCAATATGCGGACCGGCGGCGATGACATCGCCCAGGCTTTGGCCCTGATGGGGGTGCGGCCGAGTTGGGATGTCGGCAGCGGCCGGGTCACCGGGTTCGAGATCATGCCGGCGGGCGTGCTCGACCGGCCGCGGGTCGATGTGACGCTGCGGGTCTCGGGCTTTTTTCGCGATGCCTTTCCGGGCCAGATCGCGCTGGTCGATGCCGCGGCGCGGGCGGTGGCGGCACTCGACGAGCCCGAAGCGGTCAACCCGCTGGCGGCGCACTTTGCCCGCGATCGCGACTTGCTGATCGAAGCCGGCGCCGAACCGGCGGCGGCGGCCCGTCGCGCCGGGTTCCGGGTGTTCGGCTCGCAGCCGGGGGCCTATGGCGCCGGGCTGCAGGCGCTGATCGACGAGCGCGGCTGGCAGAGCACCGCCGATCTCGCCGACGCCTATTTGGCCTGGGGCGGTTTTGCCTATGGCGAGGGCGTCGAGGGCACCGCCGAGCGCGGGCTGTTCGAAGCCCGGCTGGGCGCGGTCGGGGCGGTGCTGCACAACCAGGACAACCGGGAACACGACCTGCTCGACAGCGACGATTACTATCAATTCGAGGGCGGACTGGCGGCGGCGGTGGCCACGCTGTCGGGCCGGGCGCCGACGGTGTTCCACAACGATCATTCGCGCCCGGAAACTCCGCGGGTCCGGACGCTGGAGGAAGAAATCGCACGGGTGGTGCGCGCCCGCGTGGTCAATCCCAAATGGATCAGAGGCGTGATGCGCCACGGCTACAAGGGCGCCTTCGAAATGGCCGCGACGGTCGACTATCTGTTCGCCTTCGCGGCGACCACCGGCGCGGTCAAGGACCACCATTTCGACGCGGTTTACGATGCCTATCTGAACGACGACGCGGTCTGCGACTTCATCGCGGCGGCCAATCCGGCGGCCTTGCGCGAGATCGCCGACCGCCTGCGCGAAGCGCTGGATCGCGGCTTGTGGCGCCCGCGCTCGAACGCCGCCCATGATCAGCTGGCAAGGCTGGCGGCCAGCCGCGCCGAGGCCGGGTGACTCAGGCCGCCGGCCCGCCGCGGCGGGCGACCAGGCCACGGCCGGGATCGTAGCCGAGAATCGCCAATCCGAGGAAAACGACCAGATAGCCGGTGACCCAGGCCAAGGCCTCGGCATTGAACTGCAGGTAAAGGGCGAAGCGAACCAGTTCAACCGCATGGGTAAAGGGATTGGCCAGGGCGATATAATAAAGATAGGGATTGGCATCGCTTAGCCGCCACAACGGGAAAAGGGCCGAGGAGGCAAAGAACATTGGAAAAATAACAAAATTCATCACCCCGGCAAAATTCTCCAGTTGTTTGACCACCGAAGACAGGAACAGGCCGATCGCCCCCAGCATCAGCCCTCCCAGCACCAGGGCCGGCAAGGCCGCCAGATAGCCCAGAGGCGGCGGCTCGATCTCCCACAGCCAGGCCACCGCCAGAAAGGCATAGACCTGGAGCACCGACACCGCGACGCCCGCCAGCAGCTTGCAGGTCAGCAGAAACCAGCGCGGCAGCGGCGTCACCAGCAGCGTCTTCATGCTGCCCATCTCGCGGTCATAGACCATCGACAGCGAACTCTGCATGCCGCTGAACAGCAGGATCATCGTGCACAGGCCGGGGGTGATATAAACCTCGTAGAGGATGTAGGTCTTGTACGGCGGGATGATCGACAACCCGAGGACGGCCCGAAACCCGGCGGCGAAGATGAACAGCCAGACCAGCGGCCGCACCAATGCTGCAAAGAACCGCCCGCGCTGCTGGACGAAGCGCAGCGCCTCGCGCGCCAGGATGCCTTGGAAACAGCGCCAATAAGGGTAGATCGACATCTCAGGCCGCCTCGCCGGGTTTTGTGGTCAGGCGGCGAAACGCCTCGGCCATCGATGCCGCTCCCAGTCCGGCCTTGACCTCTGCGACCCCGCCGAAGGCCGGCACCCGGCCGCGGTGGAGCACGATCACCCGGTCGCAGTCCCGAACCTCGTCGATCAGATGGGTCGCCCACAGCACCGCCAGGTTGCGCTCCCGGCACAATGCGCGGACATGGGTCTCCAGCGCCTGGCGGGTCTCGATGTCGAGCCCGACCGTCGGCTCGTCCAGCAGCAGCAGGTCCGGGCGGTGCATCAGGGCGCGGGCGATCTCGACCCGTCGCCGCTGCCCGCCCGACAAGGCCCGCACCTTGTCGCCCCGCCGCTCCGACAGGCCGATCCGCGCCAACTCTTCGGCCATGCGGTTGCGCGTCGCGGCCGGCGTCAGGCCACGCAAGGCGGCGTGATACTGCAGGTTCTGGGCGATCGTGAGGTCGAGGTCGAGGGTCGGCTGCTGGAACACGATGCCGAGACGCTGCAGCGCCTGATTGGGTTCTCGCCGGAGCTCATGGCCGAAAATCCGGATCGAACCGCTCTGGTTGGCATAGAGCCGGGTCAGCACGGCGTAGAGCGTGGTCTTACCGGCACCGTTCAGCCCGAGCAGCACCGCGAACTCGCCGGCATTGACCGTGAAGGAGACGCCATCGAGCGCGACCAGCCGTCCGAAGCGATGGCTCAGGCCCGAGACGTCGAGCGCCGGGGCCGCGGTCATCGCTTGACCACAATGCCCCAGGGCAGGCGGCCGACCCCGACGCTCTGGGTCACCCGCTCCGTGGCCAGATCGATCACCGAGATGTCGCTGCTGACGCCGTTGGTGGTGTAGAGCAAGCCGCCGTCAGGCGAGAATGCCAGGTTCCACACCCTTTGGCCGACCAGATAATAGCGCTCGACCGCGAAGCTCTGCTGGTTGATCTGGGCCACCCGGTTGGCCGGCCCCAGGGCGACGAATGCCCGCTTGCCGTCGGCTTCCAGCGCGATGCCGACCGGCTGGATCGCCTCCTTGGGTACGCCGGGGATGGCGAACCGGATGACCTGGAGCACCGCCCGGGTCGCGGCATCGATCACCGTGACCTCGCCACCGACCTCCGAGGACACCCACACCCGCTTGCCGTCGATGGAGAACTGCGCGACCCGCGGCCGCGAGCCGACCAGCACGTTGTCCACGATCTCATGGCTCTTGGTGTCGATGAAATGGGCCATGCTCGTGGTCTCGGAGGTCGCGACCAGCAGGCTGCCATCCGGGCTGACCGCCATCCCCTCGGGCTCGACCCCGACTTCGATCTCGGCGACCACGGCCTTGGTCGTCACGTCGACCGCGGTGACCAGATTGTCGTTCTCGTTGGCGATGTAGAGGATGCGGCCGTCGGGAGCGAGGACGAACAGTTCCGGATCCGGGCCGGATGGTAGCGAATCGGTGATTTTTCCCGACGCCAGGTCGACCACCTCGACCCGGTCGCTGTCGCCCGCACAGACGTAAAGCTTGGTCTGGTCCTGGCTGAGCGAGATGCCGCGCGGCCGGCGACCGACCGGAATGGTTCCGGTCACGGTCATCGACGCGGCATCGACCACTGAGATCGTGTTGTCCTTCTCGTTGCTGACATAGAGCGTCGCGGCGGCGGCAAGCTCCGGCCCCGCCAGGACCAGGGCCATCGCCAGCCCCAGGGCATTGGATACCCGCATCACGTCCCCTCCTCAAAACCGGCAACTGCTGTCCGGTCGGTCATAGCCCAAAGTGTCCAGCTGGGAACTCTGGTGCAGATAGCCCTCCTGGGGCGATACCGAGACCAGCACCCGCGGGCCGGCCAGGGGCACCGGCTGGCGCAATTGGCCGTCCCAGTCGCGATAGCTGACCCCGACCCCCTTAAACGCGCCCAGCACGAAATCGGGGCCGCGGATAAAGCTGGCGATCTTGGCCGGATCCGCCGAACGGATGCGGGTCGCGGCCTCGCCGACGCTGCGCACCGCCGCCCAAGCGCCGTAGTCGCGTTCGGTCATCGGCCGCTTTGCCTCGCGCAGGAACCGGCTCTGGAGTTGCGCCGCCCCCCATTGCTCGAACACCCGGCTCCAGGCGGTCGGGGTCAGGCCCTGGGTTCCGACCACCGGGCGCGGCTCGTAGGTGCGGTAGGGAAAATACTCGCCGAATTCGTTGCTCTCGTCGGCGACCACCACCACGTCGTAGCCCCGCGCCTGGGTGAAGGCGGGAATCGCCTTCTGCAGCACGGCATGGCCGGTGTCGGTGCGCGGGTTGCCGGCTTCGAAGGTCCACAGTTTCTCGGCGACGATCCTGGCCCCGAAGCGTTCGGCCGCCCGGCGCACCGCCGCGGCATAGAGCTGGTCACGCTCGTGGCGGCCGATCACCAGCAGCCAGCGCGGCCATTGCCGGGTCATCAGATATTGCGCCAGCGCGTCGGCCAGCATGGCGCGGCTGGGCAGGGTATGCAGGACATTGCGGCGGCAATCGGCGTTGCGCAGCCGGTCGTCGGGGGCGCGCGCGTTGAAGATCAGCACGTCCTTGGCCTCGGGCAGGCCGGCGACTTCGAGCAGGCGCTCGGCCGGCAGATCGGAGACCACGAAACGGATGCCCTTGGCAGTCATCTCGCGGAATGCCGCGGCAAGATCGGCGGCCGGCATCAGCACGGATTCGAACAGGCTATAGTGCTGGCGGGTGAATTTGCCGGTGGTGTTGTCGTCCTCGATCCCCAGCCGGGCGCCGGGGACGCCGGGGTCAGTGACAACCGGGTCGAGAAACGACAGCGGAATTTCCGGCGGCTCGGCCAATCCCAGATAGCCGATCGTGATCTCCTGGGGTTCGGCCGCCGAGGCCGGCGGGCCGGCGGTGCCGAGCAGCAGCAGGCCGGCCACGGCGACGGCACAGCGGCACATCGCGGGGCTCATTTGACCACGAACTTTCCGGTCATCCCCTTATCCTTCAAGCCCTCGATATACCATTCGAAGCTGCCCGGCCGGATGGTGACGAACTGCAGCTCGATGGTGCCCTCGTCGTCGAATTCCAGCTTGTAGAGCGACCCCATCGGGTGGACCTCGAGCCCGTTGATCACGATCTGGCGGATCCAGATGTCGTGAAACAGCTCGGGCGCCATGAAGCCGTACTCCTTGAAGCCGACCCGGGTCAGCTTCAGCCGGTAGGACTTGCCGGTCTCCAGCTCGAAATCCTTCTGGGACACCGCATAGTCATCGCTCTTGGTGCCGAATGTCAGTTCGGGCAGCAGCTTGGCGCGGGTGGCAAGGTCGCCCGCCGCCGACGCCGCCGTGACCGTCAGCCCCAGCAGCAGACCGAAAATCACCGCACCGGCCGCCCTCAAGGTGCCCGCCGTCTTGGTCGTGGTCTTCATGGTGTCCCCCGGTTTGTGGCTCGTTGAGTTCTCTGGCAAAGCGGCCGGCCAACGCCCGCAAGGCCGGTTCGACCGCGTCGTCATCGCAGCGCCGATTGAACGGCAGCGGATTGGCCCGGTCGGCCAGCACCCGCGCCGGCGCACCGCCGAGCAGCACGATACGGTCGGCCAGGCCCAGGGCCTCGCGCAGATCGTGGGTGACCAGCACCACGGTCATCGGCCGCTCCCGCCACAGCCGCGCCACCAGGGCGCGCAACTGGCCTGCGGCCGCTCCGTCGAGCGAGGCGAACGGCTCGTCCATCAACAGCAGATCGGGCTCCACCGCCAAGGCCCGCGCCAGGGCAACCCGACGGCTCATACCCTGGGACAGCCGGCCCGGATAGACCGCCGCAACTCCTTCGTCGAGGCCGACCGCGGCCAACCGGCGACGGATCCAGCCGGCGGGGTCGGCAATGCCGCGCGGTCGCACCAGCGCCAGGTTTTCCGCCACCGTGCGCCAGGGCAGCAGGCGCGGCGTCTGGAACATATAGGCCAGGGAAACGCTGCCGTCGGGCCGCCGTGGCAGCTCCAGCCGGCCCCGCCAGTCGAGATCGAGCCCGGCCACGATATTGAGCAGCGTGGTCTTGCCGCAGCCCGAGGGCCCGGTCACCGCCACGAACTGGTCTGCCGGCAGGTCCAGGACGATTTCCCCAAGCACGGTCCGCGCCGGCGCCCCGGCAACCGCCGGGAAGCGTTTTTCCACGATCTCGATCGCGCAGCCGGTCATCGCCGCCACCGGTTCAGCCGCTGTTCCAGGGGCTGCAGCACGACAAACTCCACAACCAGCACGCAAGCGACGAAGGCGGTCGAGTAGACCAGCAGGCCCCGCACGTCGAACAGCTGGAAAAACACCCCGAACTGGAAGCCGACACCGTTGCTGCGGCCGAGCAGTTCGGCGACCAGCACGATCTTCCAGATCAGCGACAGGCCGTTGCGCGCCGCCGCCAGCAGATAGGGCGCGAGCTGGGGCAGCACGACATGGCGGAAATTCTGCCAGCGGCTGAAACGGCAAACCACGGCGAGTTCGGCATAGTCGCGGTCGAGTGCCCGCGCGCCCTCGCGCACGACTACCGCGACGTTGGGCAGTTTGACCAGCGCGACCGCGGTCACCGCCGCGACCTCGGTCAGGCCGAACCAGACATAGCACAGGATGATCACGACCAGCGCCGGCAGGTTGAGCAGGATCACCAGCCAGCCGTCGGCCCAGCGGTCGAAGCCGGGGCTGAGCCCCATCGCCAGCCCGAGCACCGAACCCAAGGCCATCGCCAGGACAAAGCCGGCGGCGACCCGGCAGAGGGTGACCGCGAGATGGAACGGCAAGGCGCCGCTGGCAACCGCCTCGGCCAGACCGCTCGCCACCGCCAGCGGGCCGGGCAGCACCCGGCCCGCTGCCGCCCAGGCGGCGATCTGCCAGGCGACCAGTGCCAGCCCCAATGATCCGATGCGCGGCCATGCCATTCCCGCCTCGCGTTGCCTCCGGGCAGTCAGTAGCTGACTCCGGGATAGAAGGTGCCAGGAGCGATCGCGCTGCCGGCGCCGGCCAGCGCCGCTCCGCCGGCATCGGTGAGAATCGTATAAAGTCGGGCTGCCGCCGCCTGCTCCGCCGCACCCCAATGCGCCGGTATGCCGGCACGAAACCCGGCCCGCAGGGCGCGGAAGGTGGCGTCGTCCTCGGCCTGCATGATCGGCCGCAAGCGTTCAAAGGCATCGTCCGACGCCGCCAGCGTCCGGCGTGCGTCCAGGGTCGCGGCGCTGAACCCCTCGACCAGACCGGGATGCTGCGCCGCCCAGCTGTCGCGGAAGGCGTAGCCGACCAGGGCCGGCATCGGCGCCACCCCCAACCGCTCGACGATGGCACGGGTGCCGATCACTTCGCGATAACCCGCCGCGGTCAACCGGGCGCCGTAGTGCCAAAAGGTCAGCACGGCATCCAGTCGCCCGGCCCGCAGCTGCTGGTTGAGCAGCGGCGCTGCAGCGAACGCGGTGGTGGCGGCGTGGTCGAGCGCCAGCCCGAAGCGCTGCCGGCCATAGGCCTGAAGCAGGAGCCAGCTCTTGTCGAGCGGTCCGCCGGCAATCCCCAGTCGCAGGCCAGCCAGGCGATCGACGTCGTCCAGCGCCGAAGCCGCCGGCGCGTAGAGCCCGCCGACAGCCGAGGAGAACGGGAAAAAACTGAAATCGGCGCCGTCGTGACGCTGGCGCGACACCCACAGCCAGTCAGTCACGATCATATCGACCGAGCCGGCCTGGAGCGCGATCTTGCCGGAATCGGCATGGGCCAATGGCAGCGCCGCCACCGCGACCCCGTGGTCGCGATCGAAACCATAGTGCTGAACGGTGTCGATTTCCCAGGAAACCGTCCCGAACGGCAACAGGCCGAGCCGAACGGTCCCGCTCGCCTCCGCGGCCGCAGCGGCAGATACGCTGCAAACCACCACCAATGCACGGAGCAGCCCGTCGCCGAGCGCCGTCATCGATTCCCTCCCCGGCGGGGGCGGAATCAATGTCCGCCCCTCATGATTTTAGCTCGGGCGCCCGATCATGGCGCCCGAGAATTGGAATTGATCCAGATGGTTAGTTTGCGTCACCGGCCGATCGCCCGTCAAGGCAAGCGGCACGGATGGCTGCCGTTCCAGATTTGCCGGTCGCAGCCCTGGCTGACGCTTACGCCTTCGGGTCGTCGGGCTTCGCCGCCTCGAAGCCCAGGGCGACGCCGTTCATGCAATAGCGCAGCCCGGTCGGTTCCGGGCCGTCTTTGAACACATGGCCGAGATGGCCGCCGCAGCGGCCGCAATGGACCTCGGTGCGGGGATAGATCATGGCATAGTCGGTCGACGTGGCGATCGCGCCCTCGATCGGCCTGAAGAAGCTGGGCCAGCCGGTGCCGCTGTCAAATTTGGCATCTGACTCGAACAGCGGCTGGGCGCAGCCGGCGCAGTGGAACACGCCGGTGCGGTGCTCGTAATTGAGCGGGCTGGTCCCGGCCCGTTCGGTGCCATGCTTGCGCAAAACGCGGAACTGCTCGGGCGTCAGGAGCTGGCGCCACTCGGCTTCGGTCTTCATTCGAGGGACTCTTTTGCGGTGAGGATCGACCGCTCCCGATATGGGCAAGCGCACGCCCGAGGGGAACGCCGCGTCACGAACACGTGACCCGGCCGCGGGCCGGGGCGCCACCGGATCAGCGCGGTTCGGACGGCTGCAGGCTGTGGCGGGCGAAGGCACTGCCGTGCCGGGCTGCGGCGCGGTACCAGCTCTGGGCCCGGTCGGCATCCGCCGCGACGCCCACCCCATGCTGATACGCCCAGCCGAGCGCCGCTTCGGCAAAGGGATTGCCCTGATTGGCGGCGCGGGTAAACCAGCGGACCGCCTCCGCGGGGTCGCGGGCGACGCCGTGACCGCCGAGCATCATGAAGGCCAGCGCCGTTTCGCCCATGGCATTGCCCTGTTCGGCAGCCAGCCGGAACCACTTCACCGCTTCCCGATCGTCCGGCGCCACCCCATGCCCGGTGCGGTAGAGATTGCCCAGGCCGACCTGGCCCAGCGGATCTCCTTGCACCGCGGCCTTGCGGTACCAGGCTGCCGCCTCGGCGTAGTCACGGGGGATGCCGTGGCCGGTCTCATTGAGCCGGCCAAGCATGGCCTGGGCACGCGGCCGGCCGCGTTCGGCCTCTCGGCGCAACCTGGCGACAAATGCCGTGGGATCGTGCCGAGCGGCATTCTGGAAGCGTCGAAACGGCGCGGCCGGGCGCCCGTCGGCCGGTGGCGCGTCAGGCGCTGGGGCGTTGCCGCTATCGAGTTCGGCCAGCGCGGCCTCGGCGGGGAATGGCGGCGGCGGCGGCGGCGCGGCACCCGCCGCGGCGGCCGGTTCGGGCGCCGGCGGCGGAACCGCCGCCGCGGTCTGGGCGGTACCGCGCGGCGACTGCCCGGTGATTTCGCTCAACCGCAGCTGGGCCAGGGCGGCGAAACTGCCGTCAGGGTACTGGTCCAGATAGGCGCGATAGGCCGCCGCGTTACGGCCATCCTTGATCGACTCCCAGAACAGCGCCTCCTTATCCACCGCCGGCGCGGTCGGCGCTGCCGCTCCGGCCGCCGCTGGCGCGCCCTCGCCACGAAAATAGAAATCACCGGTCAGGGAGGACGATTCCCAGGGGGTCTGACTGCCGCCGGACGCGCGCGAGACGCTGACCCGGACCCGCTTGAAGATATCCTCGATGGCGTCGCCCGGCTGATCGATCGCCTTCAGCAGTTCGGCGGTATAGAGGCCGTTGCGGCCTTCGCCATCCGACGCCACCTTGCCGGGCGCCGTGGCATAGGCGATCAGGGTCCCTTCCGGGGCATTGATCTGGGCCAATCCGCCGCCACCGCCGCCGCGGAACCGCCGTTCGAATGGATTGTTGCGGCAAGCGTCGAGGATCAGCAGATTGACCCGGCTGGCCGCCGCCGCCATCTGGTCGAGCACCACATCGACATCGACGGTCTGCAGCCGGACCTGCGACTCGGCCTGGATTTTGGCATCGACCGGGATCAGGAAATTGCGCCCGCCGACCTGCATGCCGTGGCCCGAATAGAACAGCAACGCCACGGCACCGGGTTGCAGCCGCTGGCCGAATTCCCCGATCGCGGCTTCGAGTTCGGACTTGGCGGTATTTTCGCGCAAGATGACCTCGAAGCCGACCGAGCGCAGCTTGGCCGCCATGTCGCGGGCGTCGTTGACCGGATTGGCGAGCGGCGCCCCGGCATAGGCGGCATTGCCGATCACCAGGGCAACCCGCTGCCCGGCCACCGCCGGCCGGCTGACCACGACGATCAGCGCCAGCACCAGCGCCAGGGCCAACCCGGTCGAAATCCGGCGATGGCCCAGCCACATCCCAAGTCTCCGGTCGCTCGTCGGCGGGCGGGCCGCCCTGCCGGCATCGGTCTGACCGCAAGATCATGCCGACCGCCGGCGCCCCGAAGCAATGACCGCGGTCACAGGCAAGGGCACCCGGACTATCCGCTCAGGTAATCGCGTCGAGCTGGTCGTCGGTCAGACTGCCGGGGACGATGGTCATCGGAATCTTCATGGTGTATTGGCCGCTGGTCAGATAGGAGATCATCGGTCCCGGCCCCTTGGGGCCGATGCTGGCCGCCAGCACCAGGATCGAGATCGACGGTTCCTCCTCGATCAGCTTCAGCAGTTCTGCGCGGCGATCGCCCTCGCGCAGCAGCAGGATCGGCAAGGTGCCGGCGCGCTGGACCACCTCTTTGGCGTAGCGCAGGATTACCTGTTCGGCCCGTTCCCGCGCCTCCTCGCGCATCAGGTCCTCGACCGCCCGCCACTGGAACTCGCCGATCGGCTCGGCATCCGACTCCATGACATAAAGCAGCGCCACCCGGCCGCCGGAGCGCCGGGCCCGGCGGCAGGCGTATTTCAGCGCCACCGTCATCTCGGTCGAATCGTCGATCAGCACCAGAAAAATCCGGACCGGCGATCTGGTCCGGGTCGGAGCACACGGCGCGCAGGGCGCACACGGGGCGCCGCGCCGATCGGGGGCCTGGGTCATTTCTCAGCTCTTCCGCAGCAGGGTACCGGCGAGCCATCCGGCGAAGACGGCACCGATCACAGCCAACACACCATAAAGCAAAGGCTGGCGCTGGGAAAACTCGAAGATTTCGTCGCTGACACCGATCTTGCTGACCGCGAGCGGCGTGGTCTGGGCGCTGACGACGTTGCCGTTGGTGATCAGAAAGACGCCGACAGTATAGAGCCCGGTCGGGACATTGGCCGGAAACAACAGACTGGTCCGGAACAGTTTGTCGCCCAGGAAGGCGACCTGGCCCAGGCTGGAGCCGTACAGCTTCTGCCGCTGCATGTTGCGGATCAGCGCATCCCGGAACTCGACCGCCTTGTCCCGCGCCACCGGCTCCACCGGCTCCAGGCGCAGATGCTCCAGCCCGATCTGATGGCGCTCCAGTACCGAGGGATTGACGAACGTCTCCAGAGGCTTGCTGGTCGCCACGGCATAAAACGCCGGCACCGGGTCGAAATGCAGCCCGAGGGTATTGACCCAGATGCCGGCGACCCGATTCTTGCGGCGCACGGTAACGCCGCTCCGCGGCCCGGTGACCACCACCGCGACATCGCCGGCGCCGTCGGTGGCCCCGAACAACACCACCTCGGCGCCGGTGAATCCGGTGGTGATCGCCACCAGATGGCGCGACAGATCGGCGACCAGCGGTTGCGCGCCGCACACCGACAGCCAGGCCACGACCAGCGCATTGGCGCCCAGGAAGCCCGCGATCAGTTGGGCGACGCGCCGCCACAGCCGCCTTTGTCTTCTGCCATCGATCATCGGATCTGGGTGAGTTCGATCGAAAAGCGGTCAAGCGGCGGCGACACCAGGTCCACCGCCAGTTTCGCCGCGACCATCACGACCAGCAGCGCCAGCAGCGCCCGCATGGTCTCGCCGCGCAGCCGCTCCATGATCCGCGTGCCGAGCTGGGCGCCGACCACGCCGCCGGTCAGCAGCAGGAACGCCAGCATGACATCGACGGTATGGTTGGTTGCGGCCTGCATTACCGTGGTCGCCGCGGTGGTGAAGATGATCTGGAACAGGGAAGTCCCGGCGACCAGCGCGGTCGGCATGCCGACCAGATAGATCATCGCCGGCACCAGGATGAAGCCGCCGCCGATCCCCATCACCGCGACCAGAATACCGCCGAAGAACCCGACCGCGCCCGGCAGCAGAGCCGAGATGTAGAGCCGGGAGCGGTGGAAGCGCATCTTGAACGGCAGGCCGTGGAGCCAGCTGTGCTGGTGCAGCTTGTGGCGGGTCGCGGCGCGGTGCGGCAGCAGCAGCGCGGAGACGCTTTCCACCAGCATGCTGAGGCCGACGAAGCCGAGCAGCCCGACATAGAGCAAGGAGATCACCAGGTCGATCTGACCCAGCCGCTGCAGCAGGTTGAACAGCGCGACGCCCAGCGCACTGCCGGCGCTGCCGCCGACCAGCATGACCAGGCCCATCCGGACATCGACATTGCCGCGGCGCCAATGGGCGAGCACGCCCGAGATGCTGGCGGCGACCAGCTGGTTGGCCTGGGTCCCGACCGCGACCGCCGGCGGCACCCCGATCATGATCAGAAACGGCGTCAGCAAAAAGCCGCCGCCGACCCCGAACAGGCCGGAAAGAAATCCGACCGCGCCGCCCATCGCCAGCAACAGCAACGCATTGACCGAGATTTCGGCAATCGGCAGATAGACCTGCATGGGGGCACGACCGGGAATGAAGGCGCCGGCAGGGTAGCCTCGGGCTCCCGATCGGACCAGGAGATTCGGCCCGATTCTGCCGAACGCCGCACTTCCACGCCGGCTGCGGCAACACCGCAACAAGTCACGGCATCACGAGACGTCGAGCATCAACTCCGCACGGCAGCCGGCAGCCGCCAGGGTTTTCAGGATCTGGCCGACATGACCACGGTCGCGGGTCTCCAGAATCACATCGATCTCGGCCATCTTGACCGGCACGTCATGGAACAGCCGCTGGTGATAGACTTCGACGATGTTGCCGCCGGCATCGCCGAGCAGCCGGCAGATCTGGGCCAGCGCCCCCGGCACGTCGGTCAGCCCGATCCGCAGGCGCACGATGCGGCCGTCGCGGATCAGACCGCGCATCAGAATTTGCGCCAGCAAACGGGCATCAAGGTTGCCGCCGGTGACCACCAGCCCGACCTTGCGGCCTTTGAAGCGGGCCGGATCCGCCAGCACCGCCGCCAGCGGTGCCGCACCGGCGGCTTCGACCACCAGCTTCTGGACGGTGACGAAGTGATAGACCGCGGCCTCCAGTGCCGCCTCGTCGACCACCAGGATATCGTCGACCAGCCGCGCGATCACCTCACGGGTCAGGATACCCGGCGCCTTGACCGCAATGCCCTCGGCGACGGTAACGCCGCCGCAGTCGACGGTCTCGCCGGCCAGCGCCTGTTTCATCGAGGGATAGGCCGCCGCCTCGACGCCGAGGATTCGCAAGCTCGGCTTGATCGCCTTGGCCGCCACCGCCATGCCGGCGATCAGGCCGCCGCCGCCGACCGGCACCACCAGCATGTCAAGATCGGGAAAGGCGGCGAGAAATTCCAAGGCCGCGGTACCCTGCCCGGCCATGACCCAAGGATCGTCGTAGGGATGGACGAAGGTCAGGCCGTCGCGCGCGGCGAGTTCCTGGGCGTGGGCGCCGGCATCGCTCAGGGTCTCGCCGTGGAGCGCGACCCGGCCGCCATAGGCCTCGGTCCGCTCGACCTTGGTGAACGGCGTCTGCGCCGGCATCACGATGGTCGCCTGGATGCCGAGCCGGGTGGCATGCCAGGCGACCGCCTGGGCGTGGTTGCCCGCCGACATCGCGATCACGCCGGCCCGCGCCTGCTCGGGCGTGAGCGATTTCAGCTTGTTGACCGCGCCGCGTTCCTTGAACGAACCGGTATGGTGCTGGTTTTCCAGCTTAAGGAACAGCTCGGTCCCGGCCAGTTCCGACAGCCGGGGCGAGGCTTCCGCGGGCGTCACCGGCAGTGCTCCGGCAATCGCCGCCGCCGCGGCACGAACGTCGTCGAGGGTGATCGGCATCGAGGGAACTCCCAGGCAGGCGCGGAGGCGGAGCGGCCGCCGCCCTTTTCCCAGCTATAGGCCGATGCCGTCCCGGATGCCAGGGGTGCGGCGGGTTGGATGCATCCTGTCCGGCTAAGCGCTTTCACCGACCGGCGCAGGTTGCTATACCGGCTCTCTCCTTTCTTCGAAGCTGCGGGTGTCAAGGTGTTTCGCGAGTCCTCCTCCGCCGAGGCCCAATTGAAGCCGGACGCCGGCGCCGCCCCGGCCGGCCGGCGCAACCTCGGTCCGCTGGCCAAGCTGGTGCCCTATCTCAGACCCTATGGCTGGGCGATCGCCGGTGCCGTGGTCGCCCTGACCGTGGCGGCCGGAACCGTGCTCGGCTTGGGCCAGGGTCTGCGGGTGCTGGTCGACCAGGGCTTCGCCGGCGGCAATCCCGCGGTGCTCGACCACGCGCTGCTGGTGCTGTTCGGGGTGATCGCGCTGATGGCCGCCGCCACCTATGGCCGCTTCTACCTGGTGTCGTGGCTGGGCGAGCGGGTGGTCGCCGACCTGCGCCGCGCGGTCTACGACCACGTCCTGACGCTCAGCCCCGGCTTCTTCGAGACCACCAAGACCGGCGAGATCCTGTCGCGCCTGACCACAGATACCACCTTGCTGCAGGTGGTGATCGGCTCCTCCGCCTCGGTGGCCCTGCGCAACGGCCTGTTGTTCCTGGGTGGCACCGTGATGCTGCTGGTGACCAGCACCAAGCTGACCGTGCTGGTGTTTCTGGTGGTACCGCTGGTGGTGGTGCCGATCCTGGTGTTCGGCCGCCAGGTGCGCAAGCTGTCGCGCGACAGCCAGGACCGGGTCGCCGATGTCGGAACCCAGGTCGACGAGACGCTGAGTGCGATCCGCACCGTCCAGGCCTTCACCCACGAGCCCTTGGAGCGCCAGCGATTCGCCGGAAGGGTCGAAGCCGCGTTCGAGACCGCGATCCGGCGGGTACGGGTCCGCGCGGTGATGACCGTGGTGGTCATCGTCCTGGTGTTCGGCGCGGTCGGCATCATCCTGTGGCTGGGCGGACATGACGTGGTCGCCGGCCGGGTCACCCCCGGTCAGCTGTCCGCCTTCGTGATCTATGCGGTGGTGGTCGCGGGCTCGGTCGGCGCGATCAGCGAGGTGATCGGCGACCTTCAGCGCGCCGCCGGCGCCACCGAGCGGCTGTTCGACCTGCTCGCGATCGCGCCCGAGATCAAGCCGCCGGCCCACCCCCTGCCCTTGCCCCAACCCTCGCGCGGGGCAGTCGCCTTCGAAGCGGTGCGCTTCCACTACCCGTCGCGGCCCGATGCCGCAGCACTTGAGGACTTCAGCCTAGCGGTCGCCCCCGGCGAGACCGTCGCCCTGGTCGGCCCGAGTGGTGCCGGCAAGAGCACGGTGTTCCAGCTGCTGCTGCGCTTCTACGACCCCCAGGCCGGCGGCATCACGCTGGACGGCGTCGACATCCGCAATGCCGATCCGGCCGAGGTCCGCCGGCGGATCGGGCTGGTTTCCCAGGAGCCGGTGATCTTTTCCGCCGATGCCTGGACCAATATCCGCTACGGCCGTCCGGAGGCCAGCGACGACGAGGTGCGCGCCGCCGCCGAGGCCGCCCATGCCGTCGAATTTCTCGAACGCCTGCCCGAGGGCTTCGACAGTTTTCTGGGTGAGCGCGGCGTCCGCCTGTCCGGCGGCCAGCGCCAACGCATCGCGATCGCTCGGGCGATCCTGCGCAATCCGCCGGTGCTGCTGCTCGACGAGGCGACCTCGGCCCTCGATGCCGAGAGCGAGCGGGTGGTTCAGGAAGCGCTGGAGGGGCTGATGAAGCACCGCACCACCCTGATCATCGCCCATCGCCTGGCGACCGTGCTGGAAGCCGACCGGATCGCGGTGATCGACCGCGGAACCGTGGTTGCGACCGGCCGCCACGGCGATCTGATCCGCCAGGACGGGCTCTATGCCCGGCTGGCGGCGCTGCAGTTCGATACCCGCCAACCCGGCGCCGCCGGGATCTGAGAGGACCGCCATGATCGGCCGCCTGGGCTGCCTGGTTGCCCTGCTCTGGCTGCTCGGCGCGCCGCCGGTGGCGGCGGCCGGCTGCCCCGCCCAAGACCCGGCGGCGGCGGCGGCTGCGATCGGTCAGGGTCATGCCTTCGGCAAGCATGTCGTGGCCGAACATCAGTTCGCCCCAGGCAGCGTGGTCGCCGGCCTCGCCTTTCGCGGCCCCGCGATCACCGACCGCGACGCATTCGCCCGCTTTCTCCAGGGCATCGTCGGCCGTCCGTCCGAAACCCGCCCCCTGAGCAATCGCCGCCAGGCCTATTGGCACACCCCGACCGGCACCGTCGTGATCCTCAATGCCAAGGCCGGCGACTGCGGCACCGCCTTCCGCCCCGACGCGGGCAAGGCCTATTTCGACCGCTTGCGCTGAGCCGAGGCCGGCTGAAAGGAAACCGGGATGCAGATCGAACGCGCCGGCGGAGACGAGATCGTGCTACGGCTCGGCCGTGACGAGCTCTCGGTGCTCAACAACGCGCTGAACCTTGTCTGTAACGGCATCGATCTCGGCTGCGAATTCGAGACCCTGATCGGCAGCGATCTTGCGAGCGCCCGCCGTCTCCTTGATGCCATCGTCGCAGCGCTGGACCAACCCACGCCGGACTGAGGCGGGACTCGTCGATCAGGGCAGCGACACCAGCGCCACCCCGGCACACACCAGCAGAATCCCGAGCCAGCGCCGCGGCGATACCCGCTCGTGCAGGACCCAACGGGCCCCCAGGGTGCTGGCGACATAAACCAAAGCCGCCGCCGGAATCACGAAGCTGAACTCGGCAAACGACAAGAGCGCGAGAAAGCAGCCGAAGTGCAGCGTCGCCATGGCGATGCCGAGGGTGAAATTCGGGTTGCCAGCCACCCGCGCCGCGGTGGCGAGCAGGACCCCGGGGCGAAGATCGCCGATCGGCCCGGTCTGCTTCATCGCCCGTGCCAGCAACACGTCGCCGGCGGCATCGGACAGCACCATGACCAGGACCAGGGCTGCGACGGTCATGCCGTCGCCCCGGAACTCGCGGTGCCGGCGACCAGGCCGACCCCGGCCGCAACCAGCACGGTGCCGGCCCAGCGCAGCGGCGACACCGTCTCGCCGAGCAGCCAGGCGGCGGCGACGACGTTGATCACCACTTCGATCGCGACCACCGGCAGCACGAAGCTGAGTTCGGCCCAGGACAGCACCGCCATGAACAGCACGGTGAAGGCGATCAGAAGGCCGGTGCCGAGCCACAGCGTCGGGATTCCCGCCGCGAGCACGACGGCGTTCCACAGATCGCCGCGGCCGGCCCAGGCGGCGTACCATTGCTTCATGCCCAGGCTCAGACACAGGTTGCCCGCGGCCTGAAGCAGCACGCCAGCGACCAGGATCACGGCTGTTTTCATCGACCATCCCAAAGCGAGCGGAAGGCGGGTTGCCGCGCCAGTTGATCCATGAGCAGTGGCTTGTTAAAAGGCGCGTCTTGCGTCCGGCCCGCGGGCTGCGGCGCCCGGCCCCCGAAGCGTCGTCAGCCCCCGAAACAATGGACCCTCTATGAGTTCGTCGGCCAGCGCGGTCAATAGCGGAACCGGCCTGCCGCCGATCCCGGCGGCGAAGATCGATTTCCGTCCCGAAGACCGGCAGTGGATCGCCCAGCGGATTGAGGAGATTTTGGCCTCGGGCCAATTGACCTTGGGCAAGTACGGCGCTGCCTTCGAACAGCGATTTGCCGGATTGATCGGCGTCCGCCATGCGATCGCGGTCAGCAGCGGCACCGCGGCGCTGGAGATCATCCTGCGCAGCCTGGACATCGCCGGCCGGGATGTCCTGGTTCCGGCCAACACCTTTTTTGCCACCGCCGCCGCGGTGGTCCATGCCGGCGGTCGCCCGGTGCTGATCGACAGCGACCCGGAAACCATGGGTTCCGCGCCGGAGGAAATCGACAAGAAACTGACCGCCGCCACCGCCGCGGTGGTGGTGGCCCATATCGGCGGTCTGGTGTCGCCGCGCATGTCCGAGCTGGTGGCGCTGTGTACTGCCAAGGGCGTGCCGGTGGTCGAAGACGCCGCCCACGCCCATCTGTCGGGCCAGGGCGGGATTGCCGCTGGCGGGTTTGGTCTCGCAGGCGCCTTCAGCTTCTACCCGACCAAGGTGATGACATCCGCGGAGGGCGGCATGATCACCACCAACGACGACCGCATCGCCGCCGAGGCAAAGGTCTACCGCGATCAGGGCAAGGCCGGCTTCAGCCAGAACTTCCATACCCGGCTTGGCTATAACTGGCGGCTGTCGGAGCCCCATGCCGTGATCGGGCTGCGCCATTGCGAGCGCCTGGCCGAGATGGTCGCAGCCCGCCGGCACATCGCGGCGATTTACGACCAAGGCCTCCAGACGATTCCGGGCTTGCTGCCGCTGGTGAGCGCCGGCGGCTGTTCCTGCAATTACTACAAATACATCGCCCTGCCCGACCGCATGCTCGACCGTGCCGCACTCAAAGCGACCTTGCGGGAGCGCTTCGGCGTGTCACTGTCGGGCGAGGTCTACGAGCAGCCGCTGCACCGGCAACCGATCTTCGCCGATCTGGCCAAAGAACCGCTGCCGATCGCCGAAGACCTCTGCGCCCGCCATCTCTGCCTGCCGATCTATGCCAGCATGACCGAAGCCGAGGCGGAACGCGTGATTGCCGCGGTGAAGTTCGCCCTGAACTGATCCCAAGGAACCTGTCAGCATGGTCAAAGTCGCGGTCACCGGGGGCAGCGGGTTCATCGGCTCCCATGTCGTCGATGCGCTGGTCGAGGCCGGGCACCGGGTTAGCGTGATCGATCACCGGGTGCGACCGCAGCGCGCCGATGTCGGCTTCGAAGACATCGATATGCTCGACCTGTCGTCGGTTCTGGCGGCGACGCGCGGAGCCGAGGTGGTGTTCCACCTGGCCGCGGTCGCCGACGTCAACTACGCCTTCAAATACCCGGTCTACAGCACCGCGCTCAACGTCATGGGCACCGCCAACCTGCTGGAGGCCGCCCGGCTCAACGGCATCGGCCGGGTGGTGCTGGCCTCGACGGTCTGGGTCTATAACGGCGCCCCCGGCGCCGATCCGGTCGACGAGGCGACCCCGTTCCATCTCGACGGCGCCGGCCATATCTACACTTCGACCAAGATGACCGCCGAAATGCTCTGCCACAACTATGGCGAGCTCTATCAGGTGCCGTTCACCGTGCTGCGCTACGGCATCCCCTATGGCCCGCGCATGCGCGAGGCGCTGCTGATCCCGACCCTGCTGCGGAAGGCGCTGACCGGCCAGCCGCTGACCGTCAGCGGCCGTGGCGAACAGTTCCGCAAATTCGTCTATGCCCGCGACCTCGCCGACGCCCATGTCCTGGCGATGGCGGCGCCCGCGGCCAATCAGACCTACAACCTGGAGGGTTCCCAGGCGGTCACCGTGCTGGGCGTCGCCGAGGGCATCCGGCGGATCGTCGGAGATCATGTCGCGATCGAATTCACCCCGGCCCGGCCGGGCGATTTCGCCGGCCGCGACGTTTCGGCGGCCAAGGCGGCAAGCGATCTCGGCTGGCAGACCTCGATCGATTTTGAAACCGGGCTGCGCCGGACCGCCGAGTGGTTCTGCGAGAAATGGGGCTTCCCGGCGCTTTCGCGACCGATGGAACGGGTTGCCTGAGCCAATCCCCGGCTCACCCGACGATCCGGCCATCGACCAGACGGACGACCCGGTCGCAGCGGGCGGCGATCGCGGGGTCGTGGGTGATCAGGATCAGGGTGGTACCCCGTCGCGCGGCGTGGTCGAACAGCAGGGTGATCACCTGGGCACCGGTGTCGCTGTCGAGATTGCCGGTCGGCTCGTCGGCGAGCAGCAGGGCCGGCTCGCCGATGAAGGCACGCGCCAGCGCGGTCCGCTGCTGTTCGCCGCCCGAGAGCTGACCCGGATAGTGGTCCTGCCGATGGCCGAGCCCGACTGCGGCCAGCCCGGCGGCGGCGCGGTCGAAGGCGTCGCGACGGCCGGCCAGTTCCAGCGGGATCGCGACATTCTCCAGCGCCGTCATGGTCGGCACCAGATGGAAGCCCTGGAACACGATGCCGACCCGCTCGCGCCGGAAACGCGCGAGCTGGTCTTCGTCGAGTTGCGCCAGATCGGCACCGGCGACCCGGACCGTGCCGGCGGTCGGCCGCTCCAGCCCGGCGATCACCATCAACATCGAGGTCTTGCCCGAGCCCGATGGCCCGACCACGCCCAGACGCTCGCCGGGGGCGACCGAAAGATCGATGCCGCGCAGGATATTGACGGCCCGGCCGGCCCCGGCCAAGCTGAGCTGCAATCCGCCGAGCGCGACCAGCGGCGCGGCAGTGGTCACGGAGTCAGGATTGGGCACGCGAGGATCCGAGGAGCAGGGAAGCCATGGCGGGTAAGAAAGGCGCGGTCCGGCGACTTGTCAATCTACTGGGCGCCGGGGTGATGATGGCCACCGGGCTGGCCGCCTCCTCCGCGCGCGCGGCGCCGCTGCTGATCACCGCCTTCGGCGACAGTCTGACGGCCGGCTATGGCCTGGAGGAGCCCGACTCGTTTCCGGCCCAGCTCGAAGCGCGGCTCCAGGCGCAGGGCTATGCGGTCGAGGTCGGCAATGCCGGGGTGTCGGGCGATACCACCGCGGGCGGGCGGGCCCGGCTCGACTGGGCGCTGGCCGACCGCCCGGCGGTGGTCGTGTTGTGCCTGGGGGCCAACGACGCATTGCGCGGCCTCGATCCCGCGCTGGCCCGCGCCAATCTCGACGCCATCCTGGCCCGGCTGGGCGAGGACAAGATCAAGGTGCTGCTCGCCGGCATGCGGGCACCGCCCAATCTGGGGCCGGACTACGCCCGCCGTTTCGATGCGATCTATCCTGAGCTTGCCCGCAAATACGGCGCCGCCTTCTACCCGTTCTTCCTCGACGGCGTCGCCGCCCGGCCCGAACTCAACCAGGCCGACGGCATCCACCCCAACCGCGACGGCGTCGCGGTGATCGTCGACCGCCTGCTGCCCAGCCTGCTGCCGCTGTTGCCGCCGCCGTAACGCCGCCGCCGGGTCAGCGCGCGACCGGGACCGTGACGAGGTCGACCCGCGTGACCTCCGCCGCGGTCGGCGCCCGGGGCGGAGCATCGTCGTGCTTTACCGTCAGAACCAGGCGCACTTCACCCGATGGCGCGGCGTCAGCGGGTAAGGGCAGGAAGTAAGTGCCGCCGCTGCGCCGGGCCTGGCCGCCGAACGGCGACACGGCACCGACCGCTCGCCCGTCCGCAGTTCGAACGACCAGGGCGGCGGCAGCCGGCAGCGGCCCGACCTTGACCCGCAGCCACAGCGCTTCGCCGGGCGCGACCGGCCGCGGCAAAGTGAGCGCCAGGACCGGGGACGCGGTCGGCGCGGCCAGCCGATCGGCCGCACCGGCCATCCCACCAATCCCCGCCAGCCCGAAGCTGAGCAAGGCGGCGAAGCGGACTGCATTGCGGCCGATCATCCGTCACTCCCCCGTCCCGATCACGACACCCCGATCACCACCCGCGCCAATTTACCGAGTTCCGGGCTTCCTTCGGTCGCCTGGGCTGCGACGCCCCGGCCGTCCCGCGGCTGGGCCACCACCTGAACCTTGAGCGGCCCGGTCACTTTCTTGTTGGCTCGCTCCATCTTGGCCAGGAAGCCGCCGAGCGGCAGCAGGAACGTCGGCGTGAGTCCCGCGTGGCCCTTATGGGCGTGATGGCCGAAGAGCTCGAGCGAAGCGACAAAATTCGGATGCGCCGGGCCGGCATTCTGAAATGCCCCTTCGGCGTTGATGAAGACCCTGAACCGCGCGTCCTTGCTCCCCTCCGGAAGGTCGAGCGTAATCCGGGCAAACGGCCTGCCCGGTCCCGCGGGCACAGGCGCACTGGCTTCCGCCGCCAAGCCCAATTTCAAAGCGGAACTGCCGATGCCCGCCGTCACCGCCGGGGGCGTTTCACCGCCGGCAACCGCAGCGGCGGGAAACTGGGTCGGCGGTGTGTAGCCCGGTCCATAGCTATAAAGGAATGCCGAGCTGTCAATGTACCGCGCCGCAATACCGTCGATCAGCTTCCCCGCATCATCATAATAAAATAGAAACGGCTCTGTAACCCATTTCGCAAAATTCCTTGTTGTTGGATATTGTGACCGGTTAATTTCAACCTGTTTTTTACTCCATATCTTCCACAATCGATCAATATTAGCATGGTGCATGAAAAAAATTGGATCCACTGACGACAGGAAATCGCCCATGAACCCACCAACTCGATTGTGGACCAGATTGTGCGGGAAACCTTCAAGCGGTCCAAAGGTGGGATTATAGTAGTAGCTATGGTAATCGACGATATAGCTTCCAAACATCAGGTCATCGATGCTTCCAACGCCCCAATAATCATCGGTGAATGAAATTGGTCGGTTAGCCTCATTTATCATATCTTCCGACACCGCATTTTTAGTATCGTCGTCAAATTCAAGATTCTTTCTAGCCTCAGACTGCTTGAAGAACATTGGATTTTTTCCATGTTTAGCTTTATCTTCGATCGCATCCCAGATATCGTTGACCGAACTATAGCCGCGCATCTCCAGTTTCTGCCTGCGGTTATCGTCGAGACCATCCCAGAATCTGTTGATTGGGCCTTGAAGATCACCTTTAAATTGATCGTATGTGGCTTTGTAGCCATTAAATTTTGCCGGATTCAGCGGGTCGTTGTTGGTCATGATTTTCGGGACTTCTGGAGTGAGTGTCCAATCCCAGAATGGCAAGGCGAAATCATTCATTCCGCTGTATTTTCGGCAAATTATCTCAAAATTGCCGAGATAGCCGAGATGCCATGGCAGAAACCACCAATTTCCGTGCGGGCAGTCGAGCAAATGGATAAAGGCTTGCCGGTACCAGTTGTGAGGATTATCTTCTGGTAACGCAAGCATTGTTTTGATTGCCGTCATATAGCCGTTAACGTGGCGCGCCGCATCAGCGGTGTCGACGCGGTAGCGGACATAGCCGGTCTGTCCCCGCGCCGACGACAATGGCATCGGCAGGGTTGCGGCAGCGCCTAGAATGGCGGCCGACGTCAGCAGGTCGCGTCGGGACAATGACGGAATCAGCGATCGCTCGGTCATTATTCTTCTCCATAGCGGTATGGCAATTACGGCGTCCAGAGACTTTCCCTGAAATGCACCCAAAGATACCCCGCCCTATGGCCGGATAGTTCTGAGGATAAATTGGCTTATTTTGCTTACATACACTGGTATGCTCATGGCATGCCCGCGGTATGCTTGCGGTCTGTCTACAGCCAATTGCTGATTATGCGATAACATAGGAATAAGATTTGTTCAATGCTTGACACAGTAAATCAAAAGTATTTCACATGACTGCATACTATCGCACGATCTTCGCCATCAACCGTGGACAAAGATTGCAGCTATATCGCGTGCTGCTGTAAGATTTTATAATTTATGGAGGTTCCGCTGATGCTGCCCAGGACAAATTGCGCGACACCGCAACAGTGTCGCCAGCAAATCCGCCGGGCAGCGGAATTCCGGCCGGCCTATGCCCTTCTGGCGCGGTCGTAGACGGGCAGCACCTGAGGCAGCTGCTCTTCGATTGCGGCAATCCGGTTGGCGCTGGACGGGTGGGTCGACAGGAATTCGTAGGGCTGGAAACGGGCGCGCGACATCATGTTGCGCCAAAAGGCGATCGCTTCCTTCGGGTCGTAGCCGGCCTCAGCCATCACTTCGACGCCCAGATGGTCGGCCTCGTATTCGTGCTGGCGGGAATAGGGCAGCAGGATGCCGAAGGTCACCCCGGCACCAAACGCGGCATGGATCGCCCAGGCCGCCCGACGGTCGACCCGTTCGGCGAGAAACCAGCTGAGCAGCCAGAGCGCCGCCACCTTGGCCAGTTCCTGGCTGAGGCGCTCCGCGGCATGGCGGGCGACGACATGGCCCATCTCGTGGCCCATCACCGCCGCCAATTGGGCCTCGTTGTCCATCATCTTGAGGATGCCGGTGTGGAACACCACCTTGCCGCCGGGCAGCACGAAGGCGTTGGGCACCGGATTTTCCAATAGCGCGAATTCCCAATCGACATCGCTGCGACCGAGCTTGTCGGCAATCCGGCTGCCGACCCGCGTAATCGTCGCCTTGGCCCTGGCATCGCTCGACAGCCGGCCCGAGCGCAAGGTCGCCTGCCAGGTTCCCTGGGCCAGGCTGGACATCCAGTCGTCGGGCACCAGGATCAATTGGCTGCGCTGGATCGCCTGGTTCTGGTCGCAAGCGGCGAGCAGGCCAACCCCGCCCGCAGCGGCAACGCCTTCCAAGAAATGGCGGCGGGTCAAGCACATCGGCAAAAGCTCCCCTACGCCCGGATCACCGGTTATCGTCGGGGAGATTTTAGCAGAAGTGGGAGAAGGTGCCAGGGATTAGCCGTCTGACGCAGTCGGGTCAGGCGACCCAGAACGGCTTTTTCAGCTCTTTGAGGACTTCGGCGCGCGACAGCCCGAATTGATGCAGCGCCCGCTCGTCGAGCTGCGACAGACGGCGGCGCATGCGAACCCGCGCATGGCAGGCCTGCAGAGTCTGACCGAACTGATGGAGGGTCAACTCGATTGATGCCAAAAGCGAGGCGGCCATGTTGAGGCGCCGATCGAAGAAGCCCGGCGCACGATAAGCCATCGCCATAGTATCTGCCTTCTGAACGATTGCGGACCGGTGACGAACACCGGCGACCGCCCTTGATCGCGCTATCATGTAGGATTCCAGTGCGACGCAGCAAGTCTTATCGCGGTGCGACAAAAGGTTCAGACCCAGAGGGGAGCGATCATACCAATGACATTTGAGCCAATCTAACGAAAGTTTCGGCCATCGGGGAAATTATGCATCACTGTGTTTGAAATACCACCACTTTCGCTGCCGTAATGCCGCACCTGATCGGCCTGCGGCGAGCGTCCGTCGATCGTCCCGGCCGGACTCGCGATGACCAGATCGGCGAGCCAGGCGCTGAGGTTTTCGAGTCGGTCGGCCAACAGGTGGATCACACCGTCGTGGGTCTCGACCCGGCCGGAAGCGGCGAGCAGGCGGCTGCCCAGGATCACCTTGCGCCAACGCTCAAACACCGGCGGCACAACAATAAGATTGGCGACCCCGGTCTCATCTTCCAGGGTGATGAAGATTACGCCCTTGGCGGTGCCCGGACGCTGGCGGACCAGAACCAGCCCGGCGACGGCCAGACGCTGGTTATGCGCCGCCGTGCGGAGCTGCCCGGCCGGGGCGATGCCCCAGGCGGCGAGACGCGGGCGCAACAGCGCCACCGGATGGCACTTCAAGGACAGCGACAGGCTGGCATAATCCTCGACCACCTGCTCGCCCAGCGCCATCTCCGGCAACACGACCGCCGGCTCGGCCTGGCCCGAATCCTCCAGCGCGGCAAACAGCGGCAGCGGCTCCGGCCCCAGCGCCCGCACCGCCCACAGCGCCGCCCGGCGGTCGAGCCCGATCGACCCGAAGGCATCGGCACCGGCCAGACGCGCCAAGACCGCCGGCCCCATGCCGCCGCGCCGCCACAGCGCATAGGGCTCGCCGTAGCCGCCGTCGCGCGCCGCAACCAGCCGCTCGGCGTCGTCCTGGCGCAACCCCTTGACCTGGCGCAGCCCCAGACGGAGGGCGGGTGGGTGAGCGGGGCGGGTATCCGGCTCCAGCGTACAATCCCAGTCCGAATGGTTGACATCCGGCGGCAGCACCGCGACGCCGTGCTCGGCGGCGTCGCGCACGATCTGGGCCGGCGCATAAAAGCCCATCGGCTGGCTGTTGAGGAGTGCTGCGGCGAAGGCCGCCGGGTAGTGGCATTTGAGCCATGCCGAGACATAGACCAGCAGCGCAAAGCTGGCGGCATGGCTCTCCGGAAAGCCATAAGTGCCGAAGCCTTCGATCTGGCGGAAACAGCGCTCGGCGAAGTCGCGGGCATAGCCACGGACGACCATGCCTTCGATCATCTTGTCGCGAAAGCTGTGGATGGTGCCGGTGTGTTTGAAGGTCGCCATGGCACGGCGCAGCTGGTCCGCCTCGGACGGCGTGAAACCAGCGGCAACGATCGCGATCCTCATCGCCTGTTCCTGGAACAGCGGCACGCCCAGCGTCTTTTCCAGGACCAGGCGTAGCGCCTCGGAAGGATAGCAGACCGGTTCGCGGCCGGCGCGGCGGCGCAAATAGGGGTGGACCATGTCGCCCTGGATCGGTCCCGGCCGGACGATCGCGACCTCGATCACCAGATCGTAGAACCGGCGCGGCTTGAGCCGCGGCAGCATGGTCATCTGGGCGCGGCTTTCGATCTGGAACACGCCGATGCTGTCGGCCCGGCACAGCATGTCGTAGACCGCGGGGTCCTCGGCCGGCACCGTGGCGAGGCTGCAGGGTCGACCATGGTGACGCGCGATCAGATCGAACGCCTTGCGGATGCAGGTCAGCATGCCGAGCGCCAGGACATCGACCTTGAGGATGCCGAGCGCGTCGATGTCATCCTTGTCCCACTCGATGGTGGTGCGCAGGGCCATCGCGGCGTTGACGATCGGGCAGAGCTCGGAGAGCAGGCCGCGGGTGATCACGAAGCCGCCGACATGCTGGCTCAAATGACGGGGAAAGCCGATCAGCTCGCCGGCGAGATCAAGGGCAAGCCTGAGCGTCGGCTCAGACGGATCGAGTCCGTGCTCGCGGACGCGGGCATCGTCGATCGCCTCCCGGCCCCAACCCCAGGCGGTCTTGGCCAGGCGGTCGACGGTGTCGACCGACAGCCCCATCGCCTTGCCGACATCGCGGATGGCGCCGCGCGCGCGGTAGCGGATCACGGTGGCGGCGATACCGGCGCGGTCGCGGCCGTACTTGTTATAGATGTACTGAATGACCTCCTCGCGGCGCTCGTGCTCGAAATCGACGTCGATATCGGGCGGCTCGTTGCGCGCCGCCGAGACGAAGCGCTCGAACAGCAGGTCGCTGCGCGCCGGGTCGACTGCGGTGATGCCGAGGCAGTAGCACACCGCCGAATTGGCCGCCGAACCGCGGCCCTGGCACAGAATGCCCTGGCCGCGAGCATAGCGCACGATGTCGTGGACGGTCAGAAAATAGGGCGCGTAGCCGAGCTGGTCGATCAGCGCCAGCTCGTGGTCGAGGGCGCGGCGCACCTTGTCCGGAATGCCGTCGGGATAGCGCCCCGCCGCCCCCGACCAGGTCAGGCGGATCAGTTCGTCCTGGGGGTCGCCGCCTTCTGCGACCTCGTCGGGGTATTCGTAGCGCAGTTCGTCGAGCGAGAAGCGGCAGGCGCCGGCGATCTCCAGGGTGCGGGCGAGGGCGTCGGGATAGCTGCGGAACAGCCGGGCCATCTCGGCCGGGGCTTTAAGATGGCGCTCGGCATTGGCCTCCAGCCGCCAGCCGGCGTGCTCGATCGTGCAGTGCTCGCGGACGCACGTCAGCACGTCCTGCAGGCGGCGGCGTTCCGGCGCGTGGTAGAGCACGTCGTTGGTCGCAACCAACGGGATGTTTTCCGCGGCCGCCAGCGCCGCGAGGCGCGCTATTCGCTTGGCATCGTCGCCGCGGTAGCGCTGGGTCGCCGCCAGGGAGAGACGGTTGCCCAAATGGGCATGGTGGTCGCGCAATGCCGCGGCGAAGCCACTTTCCCCCCCACGCCTCTCCCCAGAGTGCAGAGCGGCGGGGGGTGAATTGCTTCGCGGCACCGCAACGAACCGGCACCCCTGGTCATGCTCCCACAGATCCGCGCGCCACAGATGGCACTCGCCCTTGGGCGCCCGGCGCTTGCCCAGCGTCAACAGCCGCGACAGCCGGCCATAGGCGGCGCGGTCGGTCGGGTAGCACAGCAGGCTGGGGCCGTCCTGGAAATCCAGCCGGCAACCGACCACCAGCCGGATGCCGGCGGATTTTGCCGCCAGATGCGCCCGTACCACCCCCGCCAGGGTGTTGCGGTCGGTCACCGCGAAGGCCGTCATCCCCAGTGCCGCGGCGGTCAGCGCCAGTTCCGAGCCATGGCTGGCGCCTTCGAGAAAGCTGAAATTGCTCATGACCTGAAGCTCGGCGTAGCCGGTCATCCGAAAAACCCATGCAGGAACCACTTGGGCGGATGCTCGGGGTGATAAGCGCCTTGACGGTAGAGCCAGAAGCGGCGACCGGCGGTGTCCTCGACCCGGTAATAGTCGCGCAACTCGCGGCCGTCGGCGCCGGATGGCGGGCACCACCATTCCGGCAGCAGGCGCTCCGGGCCGTCGGCACGGCCGACCCGGTGGATCTCGGCGCGCCAGCGGAACAGCACCGGCGGCGCATCGGGCACCGGGGCAACCGCCTCGATCGGCTCGGGACGGTCGAGCAGGCGCAACGGGCGCAGGCGGTCGGCCGGCCAGGTTTCGCCACCATCGCCGGTTGCCGCGGCCAGCGCCGGCACAAAGGCCGCCGCGCGCTCGGGCCACCAGCTGCGCCGCGGCGCCAACCGCCCGACAGCCTGGCTGCCAAGCCGGTTGCCCAGGCGATCGACCAGCTCCGCCAGCAGGCCGCCATCGGTTTCGGCCAGGCCGGCGAACCCGGCCTGTTCGGCGGCCAGCGGTTCGACGGCGGTCGCGGCCAGCACCATCACGTCGAGCCCGAAGCCGGGATCGATCCGCTCCAGCTGATCGCGGAACAGCCGGAGCAACCGGGCCGGGTCACGCACCGCCCGGCTGGTGCCCAAGGCGATCGTCTGGGGCAGCCGGTCGAGCCCATCATCGGCGCGGTAACAGGCGAGTTCGAGCCGGCGCACCCCCTGCCCGCCGCGCAACAGCCCGGCGGCCAAGCCCTCGACCAGCCGGCTGAGCGCTGCGGCAATCGACTCGGGCCCGGCGATCGGCTCGGGAAAGGCCAGGCGCACGACATGGGGCGGCACCGGCCGGTGCGGCGAGATCGGCTCGTCGGCCAGGCCCAGAGCCTGGTCGAGCCGGCGCAGCACCACAGCGCCGAAGCGGGCGGTTACCGCGGCGCGCGGCAGCTCGAACAGATCGCCGATCCGGCGCAGGCCGACCCGCGCCAGCCCCTCGGCCGCCGCCGGGTCGAGACGGAGTGCCGCCACCGGCAGCCCGGCCAGTACCGCCCGTTGCCTGCCCGCCGGCAGGATGGTGCCAGGCGGGCCGAAACGCGCCACCGCCCAGCTTGCCGCCGGGGTGTCGGCGATCGCCGTCCCGGACTCGAAGCCGGCGGCACTCAGGCGGTTGGTGAGATCGGCGAGCATCGGCAGTTCGCCGCCGAGCAGATGGGCGCAGCCGGTGATGTCGAGCACGACGCCGTCGGCGCCGTCCGCCGCGGTCCACGGCGTATAGCGCAGGCACCAGCCGGCGAGGCGCTCGAGCAGCCTTGCGTCCTCCTCCGGTTCCGCGGCGACCGCGACCAGGCCCGGCTCCAACGCCCTGGCATCGGCCAGGGTCATACCGGGACCGAGTCCGGCGGCCGCCGCGGCCTGCGACACCGCGGCCACGCTCTGCCCGCCCCGACCGCTGCCCAGGCACGCGACCACCAGCCGCCCGCGCAACTCGGGCCGCAGCCGCTCCACCCGATCGGTCGCCAGTCGCGGCAACCCCAAAGCCAAAACCCGCCGCGCCATCGCCCGCCCCAACTCGCCCCATAAAAAGCTGGAACGAAATAAGAACATAAGGCGGGCAAAAAGGCAAGAAGTCGGAAGACTGTCGGAGCAGGCCTGGGCCGAGAGGGTGGCGGCCTGCAGCACCGGCCGGACCAGCCCGACCGCGACCAGGCCGAGCAGGAAGGCGTTGAGGGTGAGCGACAGCGCGAACGCCCATTTCATCCGCCGCGTCATCGCAGCCCCCCGCCAGCAAACAGTTCCGACGGCGGCGCGCCACCTTCAAGGTGGCGCTGAGGACGGTTGCCGGCGACCCCAGCCCGCGGCTGCCGCGTGGTGAAGCAGCCTCCGGCTGCCGCGTGGTGAAGCAGCCTCCGGCTGCCAACGGCACAAAAATGGTTCTTCGACGCCTCAAGTGGATGGGAAGAGGTCGGGTAGGGGTGCTGCGATCAGGTAGATGATGCACGCGAAGGTGGCGGTATTTCGGTATCCCCTGGCTCTGGCCCTTGCGGCCTGGACGATGCCGTTGAGG
>WGNK01000015.1 GCA_016124535.1 Azospirillum sp. | reverse complement strand
GCCTCAACGGCATCGTCCAGGCCGCAAGGGCCAGAGCCAGGGGATACCGAAATACCGCCACCTTCGCGTGCATCATCTACCTGATCGCAGCACCCCTACCCGACCTCTTCCCATCCACTTGAGGCGTCGAAGAACCTGAAAATATGGATTCCTGGTGGAAAAGAATTAGGATTGAGCTCGACCGAAAGAAGTGGTCGGTCGTCGAATTCGAACGGCGGACGGGCATCGACCGTGGGCGGCTCTATAAATATGTGACCGGAGAGGTTGAACAACCCCGAGGAGATGCGTTCACCCGGATGGCCAAAGCGCTTGACGTCAGCGAATGGTGGCTGAGAACCGGCGAGGGGACGCGCAGTGTCCGGTTGGCGGTGATCGGGCAGATCAGCGCCGGCGAACAGTGGGTGCCGTTGCCAGTTGGTGCCGAGGGCGAGCGCCTGATCGATTTCGATCTCGGTTCCGATGAAAGCATCGTTCTTGAAGTACTCGGCACCTCTATGGCGCCGGCCTATCGCAATGGCGATCTGGTCGTATGTTCACGCAAATATCATAACCACATTGACCAAGTCGATCCGAGCCAATTCAGCCGGATCGATTGCGCGGTGATGACCACGGACGGCAGGGGATTTCTAAAATTTGTGGTTGCCGGGCGCACACCTGGGATCTTCACGCTGCGGTCCTACAATCCGGATTTCCAGGACATCGAGGATGTCGAACTCCAGTGGATTGCGCCGGTGGTGTGGATCCGGCGCTCGCGCTGAGCCTCGGCCGGTGCCGCATCGATCGCGGTTACCCGGTACCGTCCGCGGCCGGCAGGCGGTGGAGTGCGTCAACGCTTGGCGGCTTGCGGATCTCGAAGGTGAGCAGGTCGCCATTACGCTCGGTGGACACCAGCTCCAGCCCGGCATGGTGACAAAAAACCGGAAAATCGATCGCCGAGGCCGGATCGGTCGCCAGCACGGTCAAGCTGCCGCCGGGGGCGAGCTCGCGGCTCGCCTGGCGGGCGCGCAGCACCGGCAGCGGGCAGCTCAGCCCGCGGACGTCGAGAATTCGGGGGCTGGCGCTTGCTGCCATCGGCCGATCGGGTAGGCTCCATCGCCGGCCCTTGGTCCCGGCCCGGCCAAGATAGCATGAACTCCGATCAAGTCCCGCGGTTGTTTCGGCGGGCGCCCCCTCCCGCGCCGATGCGACCGGCATCGACGCGGGTGTGGGGCAGGGGCGGTTTCCGTCTCAGGGCTTGGTCGTCGTGATCACGCCACAGGCGATGCGGCCGCCGGCGCCGCCGATCGGCTGCGCGGTCTGGTCGTCGGGATGTTCGTGGATGACGAAGGCGCCACCGTCGGCATCGAGTATCGCCGGCGGCGACCCGGCCGACAGCGAGGCCAGGGTGGTGAACAGCTGAGCATGCAGGGTGCCATCGGCGGCGACCGTAATATTGGGCAGATCGCCGTTATCCGGTCCTTCGGCATTGAGCAGGCCGTGGGGCTTCTTGGCCGGATTGAGGTGTCCGCCGGAAGCCTTGAACGCGGGGGCGTCATCGCAATTGCCGACGCTGTGGATGTGGATGCCGTGGGGGCCCGGCGGCAGGCCATGGAGATCCAGGTCGATCAGGACGCCGCTCGGCCCCTGGACCAGCGTGGCATGGCCGAGCGCTTCCTTGGCGCCGTTAATGAAATTGGCGCCCGCGGTTTCGGCGGCAAACGCCTGGCTTCCGATCAGGCCGGTGGCGGCAAAGGCCAGGGCGACAAGTTGTACTTTCATGGTGTTCCTCCCGATTCTTATTGGGACCGCGGGTTCAATGGGGAGCGATCCGCTTGATGTCTAAACGCTCTTTCACATGGGCGCCACAGTTGCCGGGTGCAATGCCCCCCTTGCCCTTGCCCTCGACACCGGCACCGCTTCGTGGGGCGGCGGCTTCAGATCGGTAGCCGGATCAGCGCCCGCAGGCCGCCGTGGGGACTGTCGGACAGGGTCAGGTCGCCCCCGACCCCGCGCACCACGTCGCGCGCGATGGTCAGGCCGAGCCCGGCACCGCCGGTCTCGATGTTGCGCGATTGATCGAGCCGGAAAAACGGCTTGAACACGTCCTCGCGGGCGCTCTCCGGGATGCCGGGACCATCGTCTTCGACCGCAATCTCGATCAGGTTGTCCTGGCGCCCGGCATAGACCCAGATGTGGGGCGCGTGACGCCGGGCGTTCGACAGGAGATTGCTGAGGCAGCGCCGGAAGACATTGGCCGGCAGCGGCAGGTTCAAGCCGTCCTCGATCGCCAGGGCCACGTCGGCGCCGGACCGGCGGGCGCTGTAGACCACCTCGTGGACCAGGCGCGTGACGTCGGTCGGCACCATCGGCTCGGTGCCCTCGCCGCGGGCAAAGGCGAGGTAGCCGTCGATCATGGTTTCCATCTCGGCGACATCGGCCTTCAGTTCCTCGATGTCCGGACCGTCACCGAGCATGGCCAGTTGCAGCTTCATCCGGGTCAGCGGCGTACGCAGGTCGTGGCTGACCCCGGCCAGCATTTCGGTGCGCTGGGCGATCTGACGGGTGATGCGGTTGCGCATGATCAGGAAGGCGGCAGCGGCCTGGCGCACTTCGGTGGCGCCTTCCAGCTTGAAGCTGGACACTTCGCGGCCCTTGCCGAAACCCTCCGCGGCGACCGCCAGCCGGCGGATCGGCCGGATCTGATTGCGCATGAAGATGATCGCGATCGCGAACAGCACCAGCGCACTGCCGATCATCCACAGGATGAAGATATAGGTGGTCGGGCTGTAGAGGCGTCGCTCCGGCGACATCACACGCAGCACGCCATGGGGCAGCTGTACGCGGATTTCATACCACTCGTCGGCGATCTTGGTATTGATCGCGAAGGGGCGGCGGATCTGGTCGCTCAGGGCACGGCCGAGGGTTCGCTGCAGCATCCCCCGCAGCGGTTGGGCCCGGCTCGGCAGCTTGCGCCCAGGCTCGATGGTGATCAGCAGGTCGGTGGTGCGGGCGGCGAGGTCGAGGGTGCGCTCTTTGGCGACCTGATCGGGATCCCGTTCCAGTTGCTCGATCACCAGGGCGATTTCGCCGGCGACGGCAAAGGCCAGCCGGTTGGTCATGGTCTCCCAGTGGCGGTCGTAGAAAATCCAGGTTGCCACGAGCTGGGCCAGAACCACCGGGGTGACGATGATCAGCAGCGAGCGCCCGAACAGTGTCCGCGGCAGCCAGCGCTTGATCCCGGCGGTGTCGGGCGGCGGACGTCCGCCGCCGCCCTTGCCCTCGGCAGCGTCCGCGACCGCGATCATGGGTCGGGCCGCAGGACGTAGCCCTCGCCGCGCACGGTCTGGAGATAGCGCGGCTGGCGCTGGTCTTCCTCGATCTTGCGGCGCAGCCGGGTGACCTGGACGTCGACGGCGCGGGCATTGCCGTCGATCCGGCTCTGTTCGGTCAGGTCCTCGCGGCTGAGGGTGACGCCGGGATTGGCCGCCAGGACCTTCATCAGGCTGGCTTCGGCGGTGGTCAGGCGGACCACCTCGTCGCCGCTGCGCAGTTCTTCGCGGTCGGCAAGGTAGACCCAGCGGCCGAGACGGATTTCGCGGGGCGCCTCGGCCGGGCGCTGGGTTCGGCGCAGTACGGCGTTGATCCGCAGCACCAGTTCGCGCGGCTCGAACGGTTTGCCCAGATAGTCGTCGGCGCCGGCCTCCAGGCCGGCGATGCGGTCGTCGGGGCCGCCGCGGGCGGTCAGCAGCAGGACCGGCGCCAGTCGGTCCCGCCGCAAGAAGCGGGTGAGGTCCAAACCGCTTTCGCCCGGCATCATTACGTCGAGCACTACCAGATCGACGCTGAGGCTGGCCAGTCTGGCCCGGGCGTCCGCCGCATCGCGCGCCGTCGTCACCAAAAATCCGTTGTCAACCAGATATTTACGCAACAGTTCGCGAAGCCGGTTGTCATCGTCCACAACCAGGATGTGGGGGGTCTGCTCGGTCACGACGCGATCTTTCCGGGCGGTTCAACGCTCTTTGGCAGCGGCCGGCTGGGCCGGGTGGTCGCCCAGTGCCGCCGGGGAACGCTCGCTCGCCCGTTCGCTCCAGCCGGCCATCACCTTGGCCCGGTCCTCGTCACCCATCATGCCGAGCATCACCTTGCGGAAGCCCTCGACCGCATCGGCTCCGGCCTTGCGGTAGGCGCGGGCGACTCGTTGGCGCTGGGTTTCGGAGAGCTGGCGCTCCAGCTCGGTGCCCTTTTCGGTCAGCTCCAGCAGCCGCTGGCGGCGGTCGCGCCGGCCGGTGGCCTGGACGATATAGCCCTGACGGACCAGTTCGCCCAGCACCCGTGACAAGCTCTGCTTCGTTATGCGCAAAATCGACAGCAGATCTGTGACCGTGATGCCGGGATAGCGGCCGACGAAGTAGATGACGCGGTGGTGGGCCCGGCCGAAACCGATTCCGGCAAGAATGGCATCGGCTTCGGCGGTGAACTCGCGATAGGCATAAAACAGCATCTCCATGCCCTGACGCAGTTCCTCGTCGCGCAGGAAGAGCTGATTCACGCCGGCTTTTATGTCAGTCATGTTGACACGTTTCGTGCAGAATGTTACCAACGGGAAGCCAAGCGAGACATTTTCTGAGCTGATCAACATCTGACAGGGAAACCGTTGACGATGTCCATTCTCCCGTTCGACGACCGCGACGGCGTGATCTGGTTCGACGGCGCCATGATACCATGGCGCGACGCCCGGATTCACGTGCTCACCCATGGCCTGCACTATGGCAGTTGTGTATTCGAAGGGGAGCGGGTTTACAACGGCAGTGTTTTCAAGCTGGCCGAGCACAGCTCCCGACTCGAAAAGTCCGCCGAGCTGCTGGGTTTCAAGATTCCCTGGACGACCTCTCAAATCGACGATGCGACCAAGGCGGTGATCGCGGCCCAGGGCATTGTCGACGGCTATGTCCGGCCGGTCGCCTGGCGTGGCAGCGAGATGATGGGGGTGTCGGCGCAGCACAACACCATCCACCTGGCGATCGCCTGTTGGCAGTGGCCGAGCTATTTCTCGCCGGAGGCGCGAGCCAAGGGCATCCGGCTGGAAACCTCGCGCTGGCGGCGGCCGTCACCCGATACCGCGCCGACCGCGTCGAAGGCGGCCGGGCTCTACATGATTTGTACCATGAGCAAGCACGCCGCCGAGGATCGCGGCTGCCACGACGCGATGATGCTCGACTGGCGCGGCCGGATCGCCGAGGCGACCGGCGCCAACATCTTTCTGGCGATCGACGGCAAGCTGCACACACCGACCCCGGACTGCTTCCTCGACGGCATCACCCGGCGCACCGTGATCGGCCTGGCCAAGCAGCGCGGCATCGAGGTGGTCGAACGCGCGATCTGGCCCGACGATCTCAAAGATGCCAAGGAGGTCTTCCTGACCGGCACCGCTGCCGAAGTCACGCCGGTCGGTCAGATCGACAGCCTGACCTTCACACCCGGCGCGATCACCGCGGCCCTGCTCGGCGATTACGAGACCCTGGTTCGCCAGCCGGCAAGCGCGGTGGCCTGACGGCGAAAAAACCCTCTCCCTGACGGGAGAGGGTTGGCTGGCGGCAGCAACACGGTTCAGGGGCAACACGGTTCAGGGGCGACACGGTTCAGGGCTTGACCTGGGCAACGTTGACGCCGTGATCATAGACCAGCATGCCGCCGTGATAGGCGGTCGACAGCAGCACGGCAAGACCGGCCACGGTCAAGGCCGTCACCGCTGCGGCACGGCCGCGCGCCAGCACAACCCCGCGCTGCCACAGCAGAAAGCGCGCCCCGGCCACCACCGCGAACAGCGCCGCGGTGACGACACCCAGCATTTCGTGTTCCTCGATCAGGGCATCGGCGAAGCCCTTGTCGATCGCGATGCCCTGGGCGAGATAGCCGAAGCCGACCGCGGCGAGGGCAGCAAACGCCCCGAGATAAAGGCTGACCCGGGCGGCAGTCGGCAAGATCTGCGGCCCGTCGAGATCGCCGCCGCGGACGACCACGACACTCTCGAGGATCGCCGCCTGGAGCAGGAGAACGATGGGGAAATGGACGACGATCGGATGGAAATGTTCCAAGGCAATCATGGGAACTCCGGAATCGAAAGGGCAGGGATAGGAACTGGGCCGGGACTACGCGGTAGCAACCGTGGTCAAATGAAACCACAGTTCGGCATCGCCGTTTGGTTCAGCTTGCCGTCAATCAACTCTGTGCGGTCAATGTGTCGAAATGTTGTTGCCAATTAGACATCGGTTTGAAAACCCCGATAATCGAGCATCATTTTTGCAGATTCGCAGATTTCTGTTTAGAATGAGTGCTAATTTCAATCCCAGGCGCCCTGCGCTTGGGAACGTTTGGAAATCATTGCTGCGGGCCTGCCCGGCTTCCGGCCGTACCGCGGTGGCGGCCGCTGTCGGCGCCGGGCGATCTGTGCTAAGGGTGGCGGCCGATTGAGCGATCCGCCGGTTCAACTGTTCGATGTGCGCCCAGACGATGCCTTTCAGCCTTGCCCTGTTTGATTGTGACGGCACGCTGGTCGACAGCCAGCATATCATCGTTGCCGCGATGACCGCGGCCTGGCGCGACGCCGGGCTGACCGATCCTGAGCCCGCAGCGGTGCGGCGGGTGGTCGGGCTGTCACTGGTCGAGGCGGTCGCGGCTCTGCTGCCCGAGGCGGCCGGCGGTGACCATGAGCGGTTGGCCGCGTGCTACCGGCGGGCCTTTTTCGAACTCCGCCAGAATGCCGATCACGAGGAACCGCTGTTTCCCGGCATTCGCGAGACGCTGTCGGCCTTGGCCGAGGCCGGCATCCTGCTGGGCATTGCCACCGGCAAGTCGCGCCGGGGCTTGGTGGCACTGCTCCGGCGGCTCGACTTGCTGGAGAGCTTCGTCACCCTCCAGACCGCCGATGACGGACCGGGCAAGCCCGATCCGACCATGGTTCGCCACGCCCTTGCCGCTGCCGGGGTCGGTGCCGCGGCGGCGGTGATGATCGGCGACACGACCTATGACATCGAGATGGCCCGCCGCGCCGGACTGGCCTCGGTCGGGGTCGCCTGGGGTTATCACGAGCCCGCAGAACTCGCCGCTGCCGGTGCCGACCGCATCGCCGGGACCGCCGGCGAGCTTCCCGATCTGATCAAGGCCTTGCTGTCGGGCGGCCGAGGGCTGCCGGTACGATGACCCGGCGGCTGCGGCGGCTGGTGTGGCTGGTCGAGATCGCCGCCTCGGTCATGCTGGCCTGCGCCGCGGTGGTCGGCGTGTTGCTGTGGTACGTCAACGCCAACGATTACCGCCGCGAGGTCATCGCCGCGGTCGAGGACACCACCGGTCTGATCGTCGCTATCGACGGCAAGGTCAATTTCAGTCTGCGGCCCATCCCGACCCTGATTGCCAATCAGGTTCGGGTCGCCAATGCGCCCTGGGCGCAGAGCGCCGAGATGGCCAGTATTGCGCGGGTCGAGATCGGCTTTTCGCCGACGTCGCTGTTGTTCGGACGGCCGCGGATCGCCCATCTCGGCCTGGCCGGGGCGGTGATTCGCCTGGAGAGCGACCGCCTTGGCCGGGCCAATTGGTGGTGGAGCGCCGGCGGCAGCAGCATCGGCACCGGAGTCCAGCAGCCCTGGGCTCCCGATATCGCCAAACTGACCCTCAAGGATGTTTTGATCAGCTATCATAGCGGTGGCAATGCTCGCCCGACCACCATTGCGGTGGTCGAGGGCAAGGCGCAATTGCCCCGTGCCGGTCGGCTGACTCTCGATGTCACCGGCCACTATCGTGACGTGCCGGTTGCCGTCGACCTGACCGGCGGTCCCTTGATCGATGTGATCGCCGACCGGCCGGCCTGGCCGATCGATGCGACGGTGCGGGGTGCCGGTACCACCCTGGAACTCCGCGGCACCATCGACCACCCGCTCGGCGCCGGTCGGAAGCTCGATCTCGCGGTCGGCGTGATCGGCAAGCGGCTTGGGGCGATCAATCCGCTGATCGGCCTGTGGCTGCCCGGCATCGGCCCCTACCGCGCTACGGCCCGCATGACCGGCGGCACCGGCCACTACCGCTTCGACGATATTGCCGCCCAGTTCGCCAGGAGCGACCTCGGCGGCAGCCTGACCCTGCAACTGGGTGGCGCCCGCCCGCGCGTCGATGGCCGGCTGACCAGCACGACGCTGCGTTTGGCCGATCTCTCGGGCGATGTGGTCCGGCTGCCCCCGGTCGACGACCGCCGGGTGTTCAGCGATTGGCCCTATCCATTCGACGCCCTGGGCGCGATCGACGGCCGTGTCGACCTGGCGTTCGACCGGGTCGTGACCTGGCCCGGCGAATTGACCAAGCTCGATGGGGTGGCCCATCTGTCCGGCCGCCTGCTGACGGTCGACCCGTTCCAGGCCCGCCTGACCGGCGGCACCATCGACGGTCGGGTCGACATCGACGCCCGGCCACGGCCGACCCGGCTTTACTGGACCGGCAAGGCGAGCAGCCTCGACCTGGCGCTGCTGATGCCGGCCTTCGGCTGGAGCGAGCCGCCGACCGGTCAGCTCGATATCGCGGCCGATCTCGCCGCGCGCGGCGAAAGCATCCGGGCGCTGTTCGCCGGGGTCGATGGCGAGGCCGATTTCGTGGTCGGCAAAGGCACGCTGCCGATCCGCGGTTTCGATCTGATCGCCGCGGATCTGGTCCAGGCCCTGCTGCCCTGGGCCGAACATGGCGATCGTACCCAGCTCAACTGCCTGGTCGCCCGGTTCCAGGCCCACAACGGCCTTGCCACCAGCCAGGGCCTGCTGATCGACACCGGCCGGATTACCATTTCCGGGGCCGGAGCGATCAACCTCGCCACCGAACAGCTCGACATGCTGTTCAATCCCCGGCCGAAGGACCCAAGTCTGATCAGCCTGGCGACCCCGATGCGGATGACCGGGACGCTCTATCAGCATTATACCACGCCCGACGCGCTCGGGCTGGCAGCGCGGGGAGCGGCCGGGTTGCTGCTGGGCGCGATCAACCCGCTGGCTCTGCTGGTACCCTTCGTCAGCATCGGCACCGGCAGCGCCAATCCCTGCGTTCAGGCACTGCACCCGCCGGCGACCAGCCAGGCCGTCAGTCCGCGCGGGCCGGTCGGCAACGCCCTTGACTACGTCGACAAGCTCGGCCGCAGCCTGCTCCGGCCGCTCTGGGTCAAACCATGGTGAGCCGGTCGGCTCAGGCCTGCTTCACGTCGATGATGCTGCGGCGGATCGCGCGAGTGCGGGTGAACAGCTCTTCCAGCTTGTCGCCTTCGCCCCAGCGGATCGCACGCTGCAGCGCGGTAAGATCTTCGCTGAAGCGCTGGATGATTTCCAGCACCGCCTCGCGGTTGTTGAGGAAGATGTCGCGCCACATCACCGGGTCCGACGCCGCGATGCGGGTGAAGTCGCGAAAGCCGCCGGCCGAAAACTTGATCACTTCGGAGCGGGTTGCCTCTTCCAGGTCGACGGCGGTGCCGACGATGGTATAGGCGATCAGGTGGGGCAGGTGCGAGGTGATTGCCAGCACGCGGTCATGGTGCGCCGGTTCCATCACCTCGATCAGCGCCCCGCAGCAGCGCCACAACGCGGCGACCCGCTCGATCGCCTGGGGGTCGGTTCCGGGCGGTGGGGTCAGGATGCACCAACGGCCCTCGAATAATTCAGGAAAGCCGGCATCTGGCCCCGAATGCTCGGTGCCCGCGACCGGATGGGCGGGCACCAGGCTGACGCCGTCGGGCAGGCAGGGGCCGACGTCGCGGATCACGCATTGCTTGACCGAGCCTACATCCGAGACGATCGCACCCGGCTTCAGCAGCGGCCCGATCGCCGCGGCGATCTCGGCATAGGTGCCGACCGGCGAGCACAAGATCACCAGGTCCGCCCCCGCGACCGACGCCGCGGCATCGGTGCCGGCCTGATCGACCAGGCCGAGCGCCAGGGCGCGCGCCGCGGTGGCCTCGCTGCGTGCCGCACAGACGATGGCGTCGGCCAGCCGGTCGCGCCGGATTCGGCGGGCGAGCGACGAACCGATCAGGCCGATGCCGATCAGCGCGACACGCTCGAACAGGGGGGCGGCTGAACTGGACATGGTTACCCGTTGGGCCGAGGGGAGGGTCGAACCTGGTGACAGGATTAGCGTGGAGCGGCCGGACCAGCAAGCCGCGAGGCATGCACCCCGAACCGGGAGGCGGGTGCCCCCCCGGTGCCGGTCACAACCGTGGCGGCGCGAGCGAACCGCCGGCCGAGCCGAACTTGAGATAAAGGATGACCGCAATCGCCGCGCCCAGCACCGCGACCAGGCCATAGAGCAGGAACGGTACCGCGACCCGCTCGCCGACGCGGCGGGCGCCGGCGGGGCGCGCTTTTGAGGGACCGCTCGTCCGGCGGACATTTGGTCCTGCCCCCGCGGCTGCGGCGGTGGTCGGCCCGGAACCGCCGAGGCCGGTATAGAGCTGGCCGTTCCTGGGGGCATGCAGCGCGATCAGCTTCCAGTTGAACTCCAAACCGTCGAACTTGGCCTCCGGATTGTGGTCGAGGCGGATCAGGCGGAAGCAGCCCTTCGCATTCAACCGGATGACCTCTTTCATCGCCCGATCGACATTGGCGATGTCCTCATCGACGAAGATGGTCTTCCAGCTCTTGCCGCGAGCCCGCTGAACGGCAAAGCGGGTCGGCTGTGGCGGTTGCGGCGCCGGCATGGGCAAATTCGTTTCTCCGCTCGGCCGGACCGGACGGCGACCCGCGGCTCAGGACTTGACGATCCGGTTGGCCGGGAAGGTCACAGTGACGGTGGTGCCCTGGCCGACTTCGCTGGCGATCGCGAGATTCGCGCCGTGGAGTTCGATCAGAGATTTGGAGATGAACATTCCGAGCCCGGCGCCCTCGTTTTCCCGATGCTTGGCGCCATCGCTGCGGCTGAACGGCTGGAACGCCATGGCGATTTCTTCCTTGGTCATCCCGATGCCGGTGTCGCGGACGATCAGCGCCAAGTTGCCATTGTCGTGCAGGGCGGCGATGACCTCGACCGAGCCGCCGTCGCCGGTGAACTTGACCGCGTTGGACAGCAGGTTGAGCAGAATTTGGCGGATCGATCGACCATCGGCGCGCAACCGGGGCAGGTCGTCGGGCGCTTTGGCCGATAGCGCCAGGCGCTTGCGCTTGGCCTGCTCCTCGAACAGGGCGATGCATTTGGCGATCACCTGGCCGACCACGACAATTTCCTCGTCGATCTTAAACTTGCCCGATTCGATCCGGGACAGATCGAGAATGTCGTTGATCAGATTAAGCAGATGCTCGCCACTGCTGTGGATATCGGTCAGATAGCGGATGTATTTGTCGTTGTTGAGCGGACCGAACAACTGGTCACGCATCACTTCCGAGAACCCAAGAATCGCATTCAGCGGCGTGCGCAGTTCGTGGCTCATCTTGGCCAGGAACATGCTCTTGGCTTCGTTGGCCGATTCGGCATCGCGCTTGGACAGCACCAGCGCTTCCTCGTAGCGTTTGCGCGCCGTGATGTCGCGCAGCGTGCCGATGAACACATGGTTGTTGCTGGCATCGCCGCTGGCCAGTTCGTCGATCACCTCGCCGACCGACAGCTCGATCGGGAACAGGCTGCCATCTTTGCGCCGGCCCTGGACCTCGCGGCCGACACCGATGATCTTCTTCACGCCGGTCTTGAGGTAGTTGTCGAGATAGCTGTCGTGGTGGCGATAGACCGGGTCCGGCTGCAAGATGCTGACATTACGACCGATCAGCTCCTGTTCGGTATAACCGAACATCTTGGTCACCGCGGTATTGGCCAGCCGGATGATCCCCTTGGTATCGATGACGATGATGCCTTCGAGGATGGTGTTCATGATCGTGCTGAGGCGGGTATAGGACTCCATCAGCAGCTGGGAGGCGCGGACCTCCTCGGTGATATCCTTGACCACCCCGAACATAGTCTCCGAGGCATTGCGGTCGTCGAGCTTGGACAGGCCGGTGACCCGAACGTGACGGATCTCTCCGCCCGGCCGGACCAGACGGGCCTCGAAGCCGAATCCGGTCCGGTTGAGCCGGGCGGTCTCAAGGGAAGTCCTTACCGTCTGGCGATCGTCGGGATGGTAGATATTGATCGCGGTCTCCCAGCCGAGCTTGAAGTCGTCGGGGTCGAGGCCGCTGATTCGGAACAGTTCGGGCGACCACACCAGATCCTCGGTATTGACCTGCCAGCGCCAGCTGCCGACATGGGCGATGCGCTGCGCCTCGTTGAGCTGCCGGGTCAACTCGCGCAGGCGCACCTCAGACTGCACCCGCTCGGTGACATCGACTGCCGAAAAGATCGCACCGACGATGACCTTATCGGAATTGCGGTAGGGCGTGACGGTCATGGCGTAGACACGGCCGAAATCATCGGTCACGTCCTGGCGCGAGATCTGACCGAATTCGATCACCCGAAGCAATTTGCGCTTGAGGTCGATGATGTCGAGCCGCGTCGGCAACTGGGTGATCGGCACGCCCAGATCGGTCTGGGAAATATCGAAGATCGATTTGGCGGCATCGTTGAACAGGCGCACCCGCAGATCGCGGTCGACCACCAGCAAAGGCGATTCGATGCTGGCCTCAATGTTCTGAAGATCGGCGGCTTTCTGCGATAGCTCCAGCGATTTGGCCTGGAGTTCGTCATTCACCGTCTGAAGTTCTTCATTGGTCGATTGCAATTCTTCGTTGGTGGTCTCAAGCTCCTCGTTGGTCGCTTGCAGCTCCTCATTGGATGACTGCAATTCCTCATTAGTTGACTGAAGCTCCTCGTTGGCCGATTCCAACTCCTCGATCACCGTCTGCAGGTGCTCGCGCGTCACTGTCAGCTCGTGCTCGTATTCGGCGATGCGCGGATCGTCGGCGGGTGCCTCAGTGATCATCGCCCGGCTGGTCGGCTCAGGCTGGCAGTCCTCGAAGGTGACCAGACGCAAGAGCGGCGGTGGTTGCCCCGGCCGGTTGCCGAGTGGCCGCACCGTGATCCGGATCGAACTCGAGCCTTCGGTGGTCGGCAGCCGGATGGTCAGCGATTCCGGCCTGTCTTCGCTGTGTTCCTTGTCGCCGCGCTCGGAGCGGTGAAGGACGGCACGCAGCGTGGTTCTGAGCGATGGCGCGATCAGCGCCATGATATCCTGATCGAATTTGCCGTCGCTGAGTTTGATATGGGCGCTGACGTCGCCGTGGATATAGACGACCCGCAGGGACGGATCGACCACGATCGAGGGGGGACCGTAAATCTCGCCCATGGTCGTCTTGACCAGCACCGGCAGGGCGGGGGCATCGGCTTTGGAGCGCGGCAGCGGCTTGGGTCCGCCGATTTCGATCAGCCGGCCGCCGATCTGATTCAGCGGGATGCGGCCGGTGGCGCTACGGACGAAGATTTTGTGAGAATGGTCGAGCGGCGAGAACAGCACGTCCTCGTCATTGCCCAGCGCCTCTGACTTGCCAAGGAACAGAATCGCACCGGGGTTGAGCGCGTAGGCGAACAGCTTTATAATGCGCGACTGCAGCTCATTATTAAAATAGATCAATAGGTTGCGGCAGCTGATCAGATCAATGTGGGAAAATGGCGGGTCGCGGGTGATATCCTGCTTGGAGAATACCACCATATCGCGCAACTGACGGTCAATTTGGATCGTGCTGTCGATCCGGGTCATATAACGGCTGACCAGCGCGTCTTCGAGGTCTTCCACCGCCGAGGCCGGGTAGACCCCGCGGCGTGCCACCACCAGAGCGGCCTCGTCGATATCAACCGCGAAAATCTGAACCGGGCGGACTTCGCCGCGCTTGTAAAGCTGCTCGCTGATGACGATGCCGATCGAATAGGCTTCCTCACCGGTGGCGCAACCGGGCACCCAGATGCGCAGGGGTTCGCGCACCGGTTTACTGTCGAGCAGGCGTTCGATCGCACTGCCCAGCGCTTGCCAGGACGGACGGTCACGAAAGAACGAGGTCACCGAAATCAGGATGTCGGAGCACAGCCGTTCCACCTCGTCAGGGTGGGTGGTCAAATACTCGACATAGTCGTCCAGCGAAGTCAGCCGGTTGGCGGCCAGGCGTCGCTGGACCCGGCGATGGATGGTTCCCGGCTTGTATTGTTGGAAGTCAATGTTCATGCGCTTCCGGATCATGCCGATCACGACACCATAGGGCTCCGGAAAATCATGATTTTCCGGAGCCGGCTCCGCTTCGGCGGCCGGGGTGGGCCGCGGAGCGCCCGAGGCGCTGCGCGGTTGGCTGACCAGGTAGGCCAACTCATGGCCGATCTGGTCGGGTGCCAGCACCTTGTCAATCCGCCCGGTGCGCAACGCAGCTTCCGGCATGCCGTTGTATTTGGCGGTATCGGGTGACTGGGCGATAGTCATGCCGCCGACCGACTTGATCGCCTGGACCCCGCGCGCGCCGTCGGAGCCGGTGCCGGACAGAATAATGCCGACGATGCGGTCCCCGACATCCTCGGCCAGGGAAATGAACAGCAGATCGACCGAAGGCTTTGGACCTTCGGCATAGGGTCCGGTCAGGACCACGGTCTGGTCGCGGATCTCGATGTTGCGGTTGGGCGGCGTGATGTAGATGGTATTTGACTGCAGTTTCTGGCCTTCGGTCGCCTCAACTACCGGCAGCGTGGTGGCACGCGCCAGCAGGTCGACCATCATGCTCTTGTGCTGAGGCGACATATGCTGGGCGACGACGTAGCTGATCCGGCCTCTCTTGGGCAGATTGGCGACCAGTTGGGTCAGAGCCTCCAGCCCCCCGGCAGAAGCACCGATGCCAACGATGATCGCTCGCTCCGCGTCCTCAGACTCCTCGTCCAGCGCGCAGTCAGGCAACAGTGCCTCGTCATCCATGGTGCTCTCTCCGGGGCCCGCTCCGGGCCACACTAATGCGAACGACTTAAGTCATGCAACCGGATGCCGATGCGGCACTGTGGCCCGACCGCACGGCACCCTCAATTGTTGCGGGCAGGCCCGTCGCCGTCCAGTCCCCGGCCAGAAACAGGTTGCGCCACCGCGTCGAGACCCCGGGCCGCCGGCGCAGGTTTTCGGGGGTCTGAACGAATGTCGCCCGCCGTTCCTTGATGATCCGGTAGGGCGGAAGCACGGTTGTGTCGCGGTTGAACGCCCTGGCGACATCGTGCCACAACAGCGTGGCGAGCGCGGGCGCCGCTTGATCGGCCAGGGCCCCGGCACCGCTGACCGTGACGCTGGCAAGATCGCCGCGCAGGAATACCCAATGTGCCGCCCCGCCGATCAGCCCGACGAACGGGATGCCGTCGGGAGGCGGAATCGGCTGCGCGAGCCGGAAATGGGCGTTGACGATGGCCGTACCGTCGTCGGGCACGGTCACACCTGGGAGCAGGGGTCTGGCGACCGCCGCGGGGACCGCCAACACCACCCGATCCTCGGGTTCAAGGGCTACCCTGTGCTCGCCGAAATCCAGCCCGGCGACCCGGCCGTCATCGAATCGGAGGCCGCGCAGCCGATGGCCGAAGGCGGGGACGACCCCGGCTGCCGCCAATCGGCGCAGCGCCGGCTCGACCAGGCTATCGGACAAGCCGTCGCGGGCAATCATCGGGCGGCACCAGGCGCCACCGCGCGCGAAGGTCTCGGCGATCACCGCCCGCAGGGGGGCCGCCGCCGCTGCCGCCGGTTCGAGATTGAGGGCGGCCAGGGTCAACGGCTCCCAGAAACTGCGGAACAGCGGATCGGTGGCCGGGAAGCATTGGCCGACGGTGGCGTCGGCTCGGGCGAGAAACAGGCGGAGGCCGGAGAGGTAGTCGGCCGCCCGCGTTCCCGGAATCCGCCGCGACGGCACCAGCACCCACCAGGGCAGCGGGCCATCGTTGGGGCGTACCGTCCAATGCGCGCCACTGGCGAGATCAACGAACGGAAACGCAGCCCGATCGGGCCGGATCAGCGTGTCGGCGGCGCCGATCTCGTCGAGGTAGCTGAGCACGGCGCGGTTGGCGCTGAGCAGCAAATGGTTGCCGTTGTCGATCCGGCGACCAAGACTGGCATCGAAGAACGAGCGACAGCGGCCGCCGGCACCGGGGGCGGCCTCCCACAGGGCAATCCGGCAGCCGCGGCCGACCAAGCGTACCGCGCAAGCAAGACCGGCGACACCTGTCCCGATTATATGGACGGTTGCCATTTGGGTCGGAGATAGCCGCGGCGCAGTGCCGCCCACAACTTACCCGGCTTGGACAGGCGGTAGCCACCGGGAACCAGGGGAAAGCAACGACAGATCATGTGCTCGAGCACGGTCTCGTAAATGCCCATCATCAACAGTGCCGGCAACAGCGGACGCCGGTCGCAGCGCGCCAGCGCGGAATCGGCGGCGGTATAGCGGGCGCGGGCGAGTTCGGCAAGGTCAGCACAGACCCGCGGTCGTGCCGGGTGCGCCAACACGGATTTCGGCGAGGCCTTGGGGTCGATGCCGTGCCGGACCAGCAGATCGGCGGGCAGGTAAAGTCGATCGCGTTCGGCGTCCTCCTCGACATCGCGCAGGATGTTGGTCAGCTGCAGGGCATCGGCGAGCGCCAGCCCAAATTCCTGGGCGGCCGATCCCTGGGCGCCGAACACCGGCAGCGACAACAGCCCGATGGTTCCGGCGACCCGCCGGCAATAGCCTTCGAGGACCTCAGGCTCGGGCGCCCGCATCAGCTCGCGGGCGTCCATTTCCATGCCATCGATCAACAGCAGGAATTCGTCGCGGGGCAGGGCGAAGCGCGACACCGGCTCTGCCAGGGCGATGGTGGTCGGAAGGGTCGGCGCGCCGTCAAACAGCCGGTCGACCTCGGTCCGCCAACCGTCTAGCCGCCGCAACTTGTCGTCGACCGCGCCCGGCTCGTCGGCCACGTCGTCGACCTCGCGTCCGAAGGCATAGATCGCAAACATCGCGTTGCGTCGCTCACGCGGCAACAGCTGCATGCCGAGCAGGAAGGACGTGCCCGAGCGCTTGACCACGCCGACCACGTGCTCTAGCGGGTCGGGCGGCAGTGCCGGCTCAACCGTCTGACCCTCGGTGACGGTAGGCTCCACCGCGCTCACCCCTTCACCGAATCCAGGCCGGTCGAGCGCTTCCCGACTGCTGCGCGCGCATTCACCGCTCTGGAGACCAGACCAACGCCGATCCCGGCGATCCCGCAGGCAAAAAAATCCAGCTTGGTCAGGGCGACCCGGCCGGCAATCGGGTCGCCCCGGCGCAGCCTTTCGGTCAAGCGGCCGGCAAGCTGAACGATTACCGCCGATTCCATGCCCAGGCGGCGGCTGACCAGCCGGCCGGGCAGGGTACGCGCCAGCTCCAGCAGGCGTTCGGTGCCGTCGAGGCAACGGTCCAGCACCTGGCGCAAGCCGGGGACCGCCTGGCGGGCCTGCAGGTCGTCCACCGTCACGCCGGCCTCGGCCATCCAGTCCAGGGGCAGATAGACGCGGTCGAGCACGCGATGGTCGGTCTGACAGTCCTGCAAATGATTGAGCACCTGCAGCGCGTTGCACAGCGCGTCGGAGGCGGGATAGCCGAAGCCGGCGTCCTCGCCATGGAGATCCAGCAAATAGCGGCCGACCGGGGCCGCTGAACGATCGCAGTAGCCGATCAACTCGCGCCAATCGGCGTAGCGGGTCTTGCGGGCATCCTGTTTGAATGCGTCGATCAGGTCGAGCCCGTGGCGGGGGGTGACGCCGGTCTCCGCCAGGCTGCGGCGCAAGGCGAAAGCCTTGGCGAAGGCGTCAGCATCCCCGTCGCCGCATTCCAGTGCGGCGGCAAATCCGTCCAGGCGCACAATCTTGTCGTCGGGCGGTAGCGCTGGATTGTCGGCGATATCGTCGATCGCGCGGGCAAACTCGTAGAAAATCGCGACATGCGGGCGCAATGCGGCCGGCAGCAGCCACGATCCGACCGGAAAATTCTCGTCGCCGGCCCCCTTGCCGGAGGGTGTCTCCACCGACCCATTCACCGTGACGATCCTTCCAAAGCCGAACCGGTCATCGCGCCGGCGGGGTAGGTCCGGCCCTTCCAGGCACCGCCGCGGCCGCGCCAATGGCGGACCGCCGAGCCGACCGTCATCATGCTATACAGGAGCCCGGCGAGCGGCAGCAAGTAGGCGGCAGCCGCGGGTTGGCGATAGAGCGCCAGGGTTGGCCGATAGGCAACGCTCATCACGATCCATGCCGCCAGGCCGAGGGCGGCCGCCGGAGCGCTGCCGTGCCACGGCCAGATCAGCACCGCCAGTGGTCCCGCCAGATAAGTCAGCGCCATGCCGATCACGGTTCCGGCCAGAAGCAGCGGCGAATGCCCGAGCTGGGTATAGGCGGTGCGGACCACCATGTCCCAAATTCCGCGGAAGCCGCCATAGGGACGCAGGCTGACCAGATCGCTCGACAGGCCGAGCCAGAGCCGGCCGCCCGCCGCCTTGACCGCGGCGGCCAGCGCACAATCGTCGATCAGGGCGCCGTGGATCGCGGCAATCCCGCCGATCCGCACGAGCATCGTGCGTCGGATCAGGATGCAGCCGCCGGCGGCCGCGGCGGTACGCCGGCGCGGATCATTCACCCAGGGGAACGGGTAGAGCTTCTGGAAAAAGAAAACGAAGGCCGGAATCAGCAGCCGACCCCACAGGCCGCCAAGATCGAGCCGGACCATCAGCGATACCAGGTCGCAGCCGTCGCGCTCGGCCTTGGCGACCAGGCGGCGCAACGAAACCGGATCGTGACGGATGTCGGCATCGGTCAGCAGCAGCCACGCCGCGTCCGGTGCCACCGCTCCGGTGCGCTCAACCCCCTGTGCCAAGGCCCATAATTTGCCCGACCAGCCGCCCGGCAGGCGCTCCCCGGCGACCAGGGTGAGGCGTTCGGAGGCTCCGGCAGCGGCAGCACTGCGGCTGGCGATGGTGCCGGTGTCGTCGGTGCTGTGGTCATCGACCAGCACCACCCCGAAGCGGCCGGGATAATCCTGGCGCAGCAGCCCGGTGATTGACTCCGCGATCACTGCGGCCTCATCACGGGCCGGCACCACCGCCACCACCGCCGGCCAGGCACTGCGGTCCGGCGGTGCCCCGGACAAGCGCTGGTCGGCACGCCAGAAGCCGCCGCGGGCGAACAGCAGGATCGCCCAAATCACCAGGCAGCCCCCCGCCACCACTTCCCAAGCCCCTGCCATAGGCATCCCCCGCCCCGATCTCCACGCTAGGTCTAGCCGCCGGGGTGCCCCCGACGCAAGCGTGGTTGCCAGATCGGCAGGGCCGATCGCACGCTATTTTTTGGCACCGCCGGGTTTGCCGAACAGGTTCTGCAGGTTGTCGAGCGGCATCTCGCTGCCGTCCAGGGGCGTCGCCGGGGACCCGCTGCCGCTCGGCCCCGATGGCGGCTTCGCGGCCGAGGGCGGGCCGAACAGGTTCTGGAAATCGCCGCTCTCCTCGGGCATCTGCATCTGAATGCTGCCGGGGCCGCTGGGCGTCTTGGCTGCCTCGGCCGCGGGAACGGCGCGATTGAACACCACGCCCGGCAGCCAGGTCGCCATCGCCGGGATCATCCACAGCAGCGCGATGCCCAGGACCTGCAGCCCGACGAACGGGATCACGCCCTTATAGATGTCGAGCGTGGTCACCACCTTGGTCGCGACGCCGCGCAAATAGAACAGCGCGAAGCCGAACGGCGGGGTGAGGAAGCTGGTCTGCAGATTGACCCCCATGGCGACGCCCAGCCACAACGGATCGACCCCGAGCTTGATCAGGGCCGGAGCGGTGGTCGGCACCATGATGAAGATGATTTCAAAGGTATCCAGGAAGAAGCCCAGCAAAAACATCACCATCATGACCACGAAGATCGCGCCGAACTTGCCGCCGGGCATCGCGTGGAGCACGTCGTCGACCACGTTCTCGCCGCCCAGCCCGCGGAACACCAGGCTGAACACCGAGGCGCCGAGCAGGATGACGAACACCATCGAGCTGATGGTCATGGTGGTGCGCATGACCTCCTGCAGCACCTTGAGCGTGAAGCGGCGGTTGGCGATCGCCAGGATCATCGCACCGACCGCCCCGACGGAGGCGGATTCGGTGGCGGTGGCGATCCCGGCCAGGATCGAGCCCAGCACCGCCACGATCAGCCCGAGCGGCGGCAGCAGCGCGCTGACCACCCGCTTCGACAGTCCGGCCTTCTCCTCGGCAGTCATGACCAGCGCCGGGCAGGACTTGGGCTGGAAGATCGACTTCATGATCACCCAGCCCATGTACAGGCCGACCAGGGTCAAACCCGGGATCATCGCGCCGGCGAACAGGTCGCCGACCGACACCGGATCGGGGGTGAAATTGCCCATCGCCAACTGGGCCTGCTGATTGGCGCCCTGGAGCATGTCGCCCATGAAGATCAGCACGGTCGAGGGCGGAATGATCTGGCCCAGCGTGCCCGAGGCGCAGATGATGCCCGACGCCAGCTTGGGGTCGTAGCCCGCGCGCATCATCGCCGGCAGACTGAGCAGCCCCATGGTGACCACGGTGGCACCGACGATGCCGGTCGAGGCGGCGAGCAGGCCGCCGACCAGAATCACGGACAGCCCAAGCCCGCCCCGCATGGCACCGAACAGTTGACCCATGGTGGTGAGCAGTGCCTCGGCGATTTTGGACCGCTCCAGCATCACGCCCATGAACACGAACAAAGGCACCGCGACCAGCACCTCGTTGTTCATGGTGCCGAAATATCGCGACGCCAGGCCGTTGAACAGGGCGAAGTCGAAGACGCCGCAGGCATTGCCGATTGCGGCGAAGATCAGCCCGGTGCCGGCGAGCGAGAACGCGATTGGATAGCCGATCATGACCACGAAGATCGTGGCGACAAACATGGCTCCGGCGACGATCTCGCCGATCAGGATGGACGACATGATCGGCGCTCCTAGTGCGAGGCGTGGGCTGGTGAATATTCCTCTCGCCCCGACAGGAACAGGACGCTGCGCGCGATCAGTGCCAGGCCCTGCATGCCGACCAGGAAGGCGAACACCCAGATCACCGATTTCAGCAGGAAATAGCCGGGTAATCCGCCGGTCTGCTGGGATTCTTCCAGAAGCCACCAGGACGACAGGATGAACTGGGAGCCCGATACCGACAGGACGAACAGCCACGGCAACAGAAAAACTACGGTGCCGAAGATGTTGACCATCGCCTGGCGGCGCGGCGTCATCTGGTTATACAGGATGTCGACCTTGACATGGCCACCGGTCATGAAGGTGTAGCCGGCACCGATCATGAACACCGCAGCATGCTGCCAGACATAAAGCTCCTGCAGCCAGATGAAGCCGATGTTGACCACATAGCGCAGAAACACCACCGCGAAGCAGACCAAAACGCAACCGAGCGTCAGCCAAGCGGCGGCGCGGCCGACCCACAGATTCATAGCGTCGACGCCGCGGACGAAGATTTCCAGGGCTTTCAAGGGCAACCTCCTGCCGGCTTTCTTGGTGATTTTGCCGTTGCGGCCGGGAGTATGCCGACAATTGCTTCGAACGACAAGGATGAGGCGCGCCGGTTGTGCCTTGTTCCCCGGCGCCGGCGGGATAGATCATGCACTAAGCGACGCACATTGCGAGGCAAGAGGCTTTAGTCAGGTGGTCGCAGCGGCTCGGGGCAGCGGGTCGACCGCCGGAAGGGGGGGAAATCAGACTTTTTCCCCCGGCGCCCCGACGCAGGCGCCCGATCTGGCGCTGGCATATTGCTTGCGGATAGCAGGGCAGTGCGGCGTCTCATTACATACAATAGTATGGACTTTGGCGGACCGACAGCCTAATTCCCTAGGGCCTCCGTCGGGCTTAGCGACGGCACAGGAGCCAGCCACATGCGTGTCAACGAGCCGATCACCAACCGCGAAGTCGAATTTCCAGACGGCGATATCCTGGTCTCCAAGACCGACCTCGGCGGCCGGATCACCTTCGTTAACCAGGCATTTGTCCAGATCAGCGGCTTCACCGATCAGGAACTGATGGGCTCGCCGCATAATCTGGTCCGCCATCCGCATATGCCCAAAGAGGCCTTTGCCGACCTCTGGACGACGATCAAGGCCGGGGAAGCCTGGGAGGGACTGGTCAAGAACCGCACTAAGACAGGTGACTATTATTGGGTCCGGGCCAATGTTACCGCGATCGTCGAGAACGGAAGCATCGCCGGGTTCATGTCGGTCCGGACCAAGGCTAGCCGCGCCCAGATCGCCGAAGCCGAGCGGATCTACGCAATGTTCCGCAATGGCACCGCCGCCGGTCTGCGGATCGCTGGCGGCCAAGTCGTTCAAACCGGGATCGCGGCCAGACTCCGAGCGTTCGCGCAAAGTCTGACCGGTCGGCTCAGCGCGGCCTTTGCCTGCGTACTTGTGTTGATGTCTGCGATTGCCGGCGCCGGCTTCATCGGCCTGTCGGAATCCAAGAACGCTCTGCAAACCGTCTATGAAGACCGGGTCCATCCGCTCGAGCAACTCGGCCGGATCAACGACCTCAGCCGGGCAAATCTTCAGGAAGCCTTGATGATGGCCCTGAAGCGGGATGGCAAACCGATTGCGGTGATGAAAGAGAACGCCGCCGAAATCACCAAGATCTGGGACGCCTATATGGCGACCAACCTGACGAAAGAAGAAAAGGTGCTTGCGGCTCGGTTCACCGAGGCACGCATGGACTATGTCAACAATGGCCTGACGGTCGCGATCGGTTTGGCCGAAAAGGGCGATTTCGAAGGAGTGAGGGGTTTGACCGGCGGCAAGCTGGCCGATCTGTACGTGCCGGTGAGAAAAAGCATTGCCGATTTGCGCGACATCCAGGTTCAGGTTGCCGGGGAAGAATACGGTCATGCCGTCGATGAGTTTGTGCTGATCCGCAATCTTACCCTGTTCGCGGTCGCTTCGGCGATTACCATCTCGATCCTGGCCTGCTGGTTCCTGATCGGCACCGTCCGCCGTCCGGTCGCGGTCATGGAAGGCAATTTCGACCTGATCGCGCGCGGTGACTTTTCCAAGGAGATCGCCGATATCGATCTGGCAGAATTTGCCAGGATCAACACCATGACCCGTTCGCTGAAGGTCAAGCTGGCCTATGCCGGCCTGGAAAAGCAGGAGATCGACCGCCAGGCCGAGCGGCGGCGCCACGCGGATCTCGCCCGTCTCGCCGACAGCCTGGAACAGCGCCTGAGGGGCGTGGTCGGGACGATCGGCAGCTCGACCGACGGCCTGCAGTCGAGCGCCCGTACCCTGTCCGACAATGCCGACCAGACCCTGGACAAGAGCAACAGTGTCAGCGCCACGACCACCCAGGTCACCGCCAACGTCCAGGCGGTCTCTGCGGCCAGCCACGAGTTGACCTCTTCGATCGGCGAAATCTCCCGGCAGGTTGCCCATGCCGCCACCATCTCTCGGGACGCCGTCCGCCAGGCCCGCGAGACCGACCAGCGGGTGCGTCGTCTGGCCGACGCCGCCGGCCGGATCGGCGAGGTGGTCAAGTTGATCGCCGGCATCGCCAAGCAGACCAACCTGCTTGCCCTGAACGCGACCATCGAGGCCGCGCGGGCCGGAGATGCCGGCAAGGGCTTTGCCGTGGTCGCCGGGGAGGTCAAGGGATTGGCCAACCAGACCGCCAAAGCCACCGAGGAGATCACCACCCAGATCGGGGCGATCCAGACCGAAACCCTGGGCTCGGTCGAAGCGATCCAGGCGATCGCCAAGACCATCGGCACCATCGACGAATTGTCCGCCGCGATCGCCAGCGCGGTCGAGGAGCAGGGGGCGGCTACCAACGAGATCGCTCGCAGCGTCTCCCAGGCCGCCGAGGGGACCGCCACGGTCTCGGAGAACATTGCGGTGGTCGCCCACGCCGCCGATGACACCCGCGGCATGTCGCGGGGGGTGTTCGACGCCGCCAAACGCCTGCGCGACGAAGCGGGCGTACTCGACCGGGAAGTCAAATCCTTCCTTGCCGACATCCGCGCCGCCTGACTCTGGCCGCTGGAACTGTCCTCGGGGGATACTCGCTATCGAACGGTTCGATGGCGAGTATCCCTCCGATGGTTCCAGGCTTGGCGGTTCGAAGACTTCGCAGGGCAATCTGGCCAAATCCGCGAGTGCCCGGGATTCTCCGCTTGCGTTTCGCCAGGGTGCCGGCCAAATCTCCGAAGTCCCGTCGTCACCAAGACCGCCGTCCGGGTCACCACCGACCCCGAACCAGCCCCAGCCCTCGCGGAGCCTGCGCCCAATGCTCAATTCGGTAAGCCTGAGCGACACCGTCAGCGTTTCGCCTCAGATCCGGGTGACCGATGTCGCGGAACTGGCGCGTCTCGGCTTTCGCACCATCATCAACAACCGCCCCGACGGCGAAGATGCGATGCAGCCGACCGGTGCGGATATTGCAGCAGCGGCCGCAGAGCATGGCCTCGCCTACCACTCGATCCCGATCACCGCATCATCGCTGTCGCGCGCCGATGTAGACGCGTTTACCGCCGCAGTCGCCGCCAGCGATGGGCCGGTGTTTGCCTATTGCCGCTCGGGCACCCGCTGCTGCCTGTTGTGGTCATTGGGCGAAGCGCTCGCCGGCCACGACGCGCCGGGCGCCTTGACCCAGAGTGCCGCCGCCAAAGGCTTCAACATCGCCAGCCTGGCGGCGCTGTTCGCCCGCATGTCACGTCGCTGAATTCCGGGCGCTGAATTCCGGGCGCTGAATTCCGGGCGCTGAATTCCAGGTGCCGAATTCCAGGTGCCGAATTCCAGGCGCCGAATACCAGGCGCTGACCACCAGGGAGAAACGCGATGGACAGTCGTTGGTCCGGGCGCGACGCAGATAGCGTGATCGCGCGTTATGCCGAACGCGGCGTCAATCGCGATCTGGCACTGCGCGTCTACACCTCTCGACTGTTGGGCCAGGACCCGCGACTGGTACTGCACGGCGGCGGCAACACCTCGGTCAAGACGGTCGCGACCGATCTTCTGGGCGACCGGGTCGAGGTGCTGTGCGTCAAGGGCAGCGGCTGGGACATGGCGGCGATCGAGCCGGCCGGGCTGCCGGCGGTACGGCTGGCGCCGCTGTTGCGTCTGCGCGGGCGCGACGCGCTCAGCGACGAGGACATGGTCAATCTCCAGCGGCTGAACCTGCTCGACAGTGCCGCGCCCAATCCCTCGGTCGAGACGCTGCTCCACGCCTTCCTGCCCCATCGCTTCATTGACCACACCCATGCGGTCGCGGTGCTGGCGGTGACCGACCAGCCCGACGGCGAGGCCCGCATCCGCGACCTCTACGGCGACCGCGTCGCGGTGGTGCCCTACATCATGCCCGGTTTCGCGCTGGCCAAGGCAGCCGCCGCGGCCTATGAGGCGTCGCCCGGCGTCGACGGGATGATCCTGCTGAAACACGGCATCTTCAGCTTCGGCGACGACGCGCGCGACGCTTACGAGCGGATGATCGCGCTGGTCAGCCGGGCGGAGGACTATCTGTCGCGCGGACGGCTGTCGCGCGGAGAGCGGACGCTGGTATCGGCGGTGCTGCCCGAGCGGCTCGCCGCGGTCGCCGCGGTGGCTCCCGTGGTGCGCGGCGCACTGGCGCTGCCCGAAGGTGCCGGCGCGTTCAGGCGCTGGGTGCTGGAATTCCGCAACGATGCCGCGGTGATGGGCTTCATCAATGGCCGTGACCTGGCACGCTACGCCCAGGCTGGCGTCGCCACCCCCGATCACGTCATCCGAACCAAGGGCAAGCCCCTGCTGCTGGCAGCGCCGGCGGCGGACGATTTTGCGGGATTTGCCGCGACGGTTCGGACGGCGCTGGCCGATTACCATGCCGCCTACCAAGGGTATTTCGCGCGCAACAATGCCCGCCAGACAGTCCCCAAAAAGCCGTTGGACCCGGTGCCGCGCGTCGTCCTGGTGCCTGGGCTGGGCCTGTTCGGGGTCGGTAAGAGTGCCGAGGAGGCATCGGTCGCCGCCGATATCGCCGAAGCGGCGATCACCACGATCACCGATGCCGAGGTGATCGGCCGGTTCGAGTCGATCGGCGAGGCCGATCTGTTCGACATGGAATACTGGTCGCTGGAACAGGCCAAGCTCGGCCGGGCGGTGGAAAAGCCGCTGGCCCGCCAGGTGGTGGCAATCACCGGCGGGGCAGGGGCGATCGGCCGGGCGACCGCCGCCGCCTTCCTGCGCGAGGGCGCCGAGGTGGCTCTGCTCGACCTCGATGGTGCTGCGGTGGCCGCGGCCGCTCAGGGCCTGGGCAAGCGGGTCCTGGGGCTGACTTGCGACGTGACCGATGCCGCCTCTGTCCGCGCCGGTTTCGACCGGATTTGCCAGCGCTTCGGCGGCCTCGATATCGTGGTTTCCAACGCCGGGGCGGCCTGGCAGGGCAAGATCGGCGACCTGCCGGATGAATTGCTGCGCCGCAGCTTCGAGCTCAATTTCTTCGCCCACCAGACCGTGGCCCAGAACGCGGTGCGGGTGATGCGGGCCCAGGGCACCGGCGGCTGCCTGCTGTTCAACGTCTCCAAGCAGGCGGTCAATCCCGGACCCGACTTCGGCGCCTACGGGTTGCCCAAGGCGGCAACCCTGTTCCTCAGCCGGCAATATGCGCTCGATCACGGCGGCGAAGGCATCCGCGCCAACGCGGTCAATGCCGACCGCATCCGCAGCGGGTTGCTGACCGAGGCGATGATCGCCGAGCGTTCACGCGCACGCGGCCTCGACGAAGCCGGCTATATGACCGGCAACCTGCTCGGCCGCGAGGTCACCGCCGAGGACGTGGCGCAGGCCTTCGTCCACCAGGCGCTGGCGCTCAAGACCACTGCCGGCGTGACCACGGTGGATGGTGGCAATATCGCGGCGGCCCTGCGCTGAGCCGGGGCGCGCAAGCGGCAAGGCCTTCGGTTGCCGGTCACCCCGGCAAGGGGGGCGTTGCCCGGCGAACGCGGTAGTGTACCAGCACGTCCGACGCCAGCAGGAAAAACAGCAGCATGCCCTGGAACACACCGGTCACCGCCTGGGGAAGCCCGAGCGCGATCTGAGCCGCCTCACCGCCGAGATAGGACAGCGCCATCACCAGGGCGGCCAGAACCATGCCGATCGGGTGAAGCCGGCCGAGAAACGCCACGATGATCGCCGTGAAGCCGTAGCCCGGCGAGATCGTGGTGCTGAGCTGCCCGATCGGCCCGGCGACCTCGACCACGCCGGCCAGGCCGGCCAGGCCGCCGCTGACCAGCAGGCTGAACCAGACCAGGCGATGGCGGTCGAACCCGGCGAGCGCCGCCGCCTGGGGTGCCAGGCCCGCGACCTTGAGCTGAAACCCCAGAAAGCTGCGGGCAAGCAGCAGCCAGGCCGCGGCCATCGCCACCACGACGAAGAGCGCTCCGATATGCAGGCGGGTGCCCGGCAGCAGCATCGGTAACAGGGCATCGGGCTCGAACAGCCGCGATTCGGGAAAGCCCATGCCGTCGGGATCGCGTAGCGGGCCATGGATCAGCCAGGCGTGGAACAGCGCCGCGACATAAGTCAGCATCAGCGAGGTCAGAATCTCGCTGGTGTGGTAGCGGTTGCGCAAGAAGGCGGGGATCGCCGCCCAGGCCATGCCGCCGGCGATGCCCGCGGCCAGCATCGCCGGCAGCAGCCACCAGCCGCCGCTGCCGTGGCAGGCGAGGGCGACGCCGCCGCCGGCCAGGGCGCCCATGGTCAACTGCCCCTCGGCACCGATGTTCCAGACATTGGCGCGAAAGCCGATGCCCAGGCCCAAGGCGCACAGCGCCAGCGGTGTTGCTTTGACCCCCAGCTCGGCCAGGCCGCGCAGGCTCGAAATCGGCTGGACGAAATAGGCGTGGATTGCGGCGAGTGGCGGGAATCCAAGACCGGCGAACAGGGCCAGGCTGGCCCCCAGCGTCAGCCCGACCGCCAGAACCGGGGCGATCCAGGCCATTGCCATCGACGGCGCCTCGCGCGCCTCCAACCGCAGCTTCGGCACTCGCCAGCCTGGCCGTTCCGGGTGATGGCGCGGACCCGCGGTCGGTGTCATGAGCATTTCCATGAAGCAATTCGGGAAGCCATCCGGGACGCCCGCTCCGGCGCGACCGCCCCGGCGCCGGTCGCGGCGCGTCGACTTGTCGGAGCTATGCGATTCTGCGGCGCGGCGCAACGGTGCTGAGCGGTTTCCCGCTGGCGTTAGCCGGCAGCGGCGGCCTCGCGGCGGCCGACGCATACGACGCCGGGCACCGGCGGTGCGACACCATGACCTCTCATCGCCTTCCGCGGGACTGGCGGCCGGGTTTGACCAGGCGGCGTAGCGCCCCGCAGCCGTGGCCGGTACAGTACGTTACAATTCTTTGCTATGCAGCGCCGCGATGGTCTGCTCTGATGCTGCGTCAGCAAAGCCACAGTCAACGGATACCTTTAATGACCGAAGCGTTCAGCACGGTCGAGCCGCCTTCTCGTCGCCCTGGCGCGCCCGCGGTCGGTCTGCTCGGGTCCGGGATCGGACCCGCGGTGGCGCGCAGCAGTGCTGCCAGAGAGATGTGGTCGCGTCGGGTGCTGGCGGCCGGGCTGTTCCTGGTCGGGCCGGTCGGCGCGCTGGCGCCGTTGGGCATGGCGCCGCTGTTCATCGCGACTGCCGTGGTCGTGGTGGCGCTGCGTTGGCTGGGCGGCGACCGCCTCGCGACCGACCTGGAACCGGTGGTCGGCCTGTGCCTGTTGTTCGGAGTCTATGCCGGGCTGAGCCTGATCTGGACGCCGGCTCCCGCCCATGCCGGGTTGACCATGGCGGCGTTGGTCTCGATCTTCCTGCCCGGATTCGTCCTGCTCGGCATGGTCGCGGCGCTGCCGGCGGCGGCACGGCCGCCCCTGGAGAACGCATTTCTGGCCGGTCTGGGCACCGGCCTGCTGCTGTTGCTGGTCGAGATCGTCACCGATGCGCCGATTTCCGCGATGCTGGACCGGGCCTTCGGGGCGGCGGCAGGGCCATTGGCGGCTGGTGGCAAGCCTGCCACTATTTTCGCCCTGATGATCTGGCCGGCGGCGATGATGCTGTATCGCCGGGGCCGGATCGTCGCCGCCCATCTGCTGCCGAGCGTGTTCGGCGCGCTCAGCCTGCTGGGCGCCGCGTCGACCAGCCTGCTCGCGATGGCCGCCGGGCTCGGGGTGATGGCGATCGCCTGGCAGTCGACCGCGGTGGCACGCCGGGTCCTGGGCTCGGTCCTGATCGTCTGTTTTGTTGCCGCGGTGCCGATCGCCCGCGGCCTCGATGCCTTCGATCTCGGCAGTGCCGAGTGGCTGTCGTCGGCGTCGCGCGACCGCGTCGAGCTCTGGACGGCGGCTGCCGACCGCGTGCTCGACCAGCCGCTGTTCGGCTTTGGCTTGGATGCCGCCCGCGGGCCAGATATCTCAGGGGAGACGCCGGGGCTGGGTTCGCTGCAGCCGCGTGACGTGTTCTTGCAGATCTGGGTCGAACTGGGAGTGGTCGGAGCCGGCCTGTCCCTGGCGATCGCCTTGGCCGCGCTGGCCGCCCTGCACACGCTGCCGGACCAGATTCAGCGCTTTGCTTTGGCCGGCTACGCCTCGACCTGGGTCATTCTGGGCACCGCCTATGGCGCCTGGCAGGAATGGTGGCTGTGCACCATCCTGACCGCCGCGGCGGCCCTGGTGCTGGCGGGCCGCTGGTCGTCCCAGGGAACGTCACCGGCGGCTCAGCCGCCGTTCAGGACCTTGCCGTAGAAGGCCAGCGAGTCGCGCACCAGAACCTGCTTGGTGAACGTCTCACGGTAGGTGGTTCGGCCGCCTTCGACCAGCCTGGCGCACAGATCCCGGTCGCCCAGGCAGCGCTCGACGGCGCGGGCCAAGCCCTCGGCATCGTCGATTGCGACCAGCAAGCCGTTGACGTCCGGACGGACATAGGCGAGCGGTCCGGCGGCGGCGGCCGCGATCAGGGGCACGCCGGCCGCCCAGGCTTCGACCATGACCGTGCCGAACGGCTCGATCCTTGAGGGGAACACGCAGAGATCCGCGGCCGCGAGCAGAGCGGCCCGGTCGGTGCGCCAACCCAGGAAGCGCACCCGCGGCGCGACCCCCAAGCGTTCGGCGTAGGATGCCATGACGCCGCGTAACGGTCCGTCGCCCGCGATCCAAAGATAGGCCCCCGGTATCTTGACCAAAGCCTGGAGCAGGATGTCGAGCGCCTTGCTGGCGTGCAGCCGGGCCAGGGCCAGCAGCAGCGGCACCCCTTCCGGGGTATCGAACTCGGCTCGCTCGACCGGCGGCGCCGGTTCGAGATCGGCGAAGGTGTGTATCACCGCCGTGGTGTCGGGGTGGCCGCCATTGGCGACGATATGCCGGGCCAGGTCGTAAGTGACGCCGACGTGGTATTGGCAGTTGCGGTAGTATTTGAGGTCGTAGTAGCCGCCGAACCAGCCGATGTTGGGGACCGGACCGGCACAGGCGTAGCTGGCGGCACGTGCCATCCAGAACTGGGCGATATCGGGCTTGAAATCCTCAAGAGCGCCGTCGATCGCAGCGCGGGTCGGGCCGCCCAGCACCATGGGGAACGCGGCGTGGCGTACCGGCAGGCCAAGCTTCTGCCACACGGCGTCGCGCAACTCGCTGGGCCTGGTCACCACCGCCTGTTCGACGCCGGCTTCGTTCAGCGCGGTCAGGCAGTCGACGAACATGGTTTCGGCGCCGCCGTATTGACCACCGGCCATGACATGAAGGATTTTCATTCGGACAATCCGTCGATTCGGGTCCACAGGGCCGCAGCTGCCGAAACCACGGCATCGACGGTCAGGCTATCCATCAGAGTCCCGGTGGTCCGGTGGTTGAAGCCGGGCGCCGCCATCAGGGCGTGCCCCGAAACCGGCGTGGTCACCACCGCACTGCGCGGACCCCAGGGGGCGTAGAATTCCGGCAGACCGGGCCCGAACAGGCCCAAGGTCGGGATGCCGGCGGCGGCTGCCAGATGCATCAGGCCGGAATCATTGCCGATGAACAGGTCGCAGCGGGCAAGGCAGGCCGCTACCTGCAGCGGGTCGGCCCGCCCGATCAGGTCGATCCGACGTGCCGGATCAAGGGCATCCAGCACCGGCTGGGCCTGAGGCCGCTCCGAGGCGGCGGCCAGAACCGCGACGCGGGCGCCGGGCAACACGCCATCGGCCGCGGTCAGACGGCGGGCGAGTTCTGCGAAACGGTCGCTCCGCCAGGTCTTGGCGGCCCAATTGGCGGTCGGCGCCAGCGCCAGCACTGGTCCGCCGTCCGGAATCCATTGCGCAGCGGTGGCGAGATCGTGGGCGCCGAACCACAGGCGCGGCGGCGGTATCTCACGCAGCCCCAGCGTGCGGGCAAGCTGCTCGACTCGATGGCGGCCGGGCAGCGGGCGCGGCACCACCGCCCGGTGGCGCGTCGGCAGCAACCGTGACACCAGCGAGTTGCGCAAATCGACCACGACATCCCACAGCGTCCCGACGCAGCCCTGCCACAGGGTCAGCCAATGCGCCGACCAAGGCTGCTTGGGCAGAGCGATCACCCGCTCCACGCGGGGGACCGCGCGGAACAGCGATTCAGCGAGCGGGCCGCAGGCAATCGTGAAGCGGGCGTCGGGTGCGGTCGTCACCAGGTGGCCGAGCAGTCCGGTCGAAAGAACGGCGTCGCCCAACCGATTGGAGGTTATGAACAGAATTTTCAACGTCTTGATGCCTTCCGCCGCAACTCCGTCGGGGACTGGCGCAGGGTGATGCGCGGGGTTATATCCAGGGGGACCACCGACGACAAGTTGGAACACCGCCACCCACCGCAAAGAAAGTGAAATGACCCGATCCGATCTACCGCCGGAGCCAGGCCCGGGAACCGCCGCCCGGCCAGTCTATCAGATGCTGGCCGGGCGCGGCGTGCTCGGCATCGGCGGCGAGGAGCGGGTCCGCTTTCTCCAAGGGCTGGTCAGCAATGACGTGACCGCGGTGTCGCCGACTTCGGCGATCCATGCCGCTCTGCTGTCGCCGCAAGGCAGATACCTCCACGATTTCATCATTGCCGCCTGGGGCGACACCCTGTGGCTGGATGTCGAGGCGGATCGCCGGGACGACCTGCAGCGCCGGCTCAAACTCTATAAACTGCGCGCCAAGATCACAGTGACCGACATCACCGACCAGTTCGAGGTCGCGGCCGTGTTTGGCCCCGGTGCCGCGGCCGCGTTCGGCTTGGACGGGCACGAGGGCGCCGCCGCTGCCATCGGCGGCGGGGTCGCCATGGTCGATCCCCGCCTGGCCGGACTCGGTGTGCGGCTGGTGCTGCCCCGCGGCACCGCCGCCTCCCGGTTCGAGGCCGCCGCCCTGACCCCCGCCGGGCCCCAGGCTTATGAGGCCCTGCGCCTGGCGCTCGGCGTTCCCGACGGCAGCCGCGACCTGGTGATCGACAAGACGATCCTGCTCGAAGCCAATTTCGATTGCCTGCACGGGCTGTCCTGGGCCAAGGGCTGCTACGTCGGCCAGGAACTGACCGCCCGCACCCATTACCGTGGCCTGATCAGGAAGCGGCTGTTTCCGGTGCGGCTTGACGGCACGCTGCCGCCCTCGGGTACCGTGGTGCGATCGGGCGAACGCAGCGTCGGCGAACTGCGTTCGGGATGCGGCGATCGGGCGCTGGCCCTGCTGCGCCTGGAGGAACTGGCGCAGGCCGCAGCGGCCGGCGAGCCCTTGCTGGCCGATGGCATTGCGGTGACGGTGGAGCGGCCAGCCTGGGCGACGTTTTGACCGGTCCTGCCGGCGGGAGCGCCGGCCTCGGTCGCGGGTCGGCCGCACCAACAAGGGGGGGTGGGCCGGCGCGGGCGCCGGGACTTCGCAGCAGGGCTTCAAAGGGGCTTGGGGAAGCGCTGCAGCGCGGTTATGCTCGCGCCCGCCACCAATGCCGTGACGACGCCCCGGACCACCGGGCGCGCACCACGCGCGGACTCCAGCGGGAAAAAGGGAAAATCGGCATGACCAGAGAAAGCGGGTTTGAAGAAGCACCGGCAGAGCCCGGTGCTGCGACCAATCAAAGCCAGGACAGCGCCATCCGGATTTTGGCCAATTGCGTCCATCGTCTGAACGAGGCCGTGGTCAAATGCGTCAATGCCGGGGTTTCGGTCGAGCTGATGCGGACCGCCCGTTACCACGACGCCTCGGGTAATTGGGGCGACCAGGTCACCCCGATTATCAGCCGCGGCAAGTAGCGTGATCCGGCCGGGCGGGTGCCAGCTGGTGCCCGCCCGGCCCGCCGGCCTTGGTGCCGGTCAATTTTGTGCCGGTCAATTTTGTGCCGGTCAGCCGGCCTTGGCGAACAGGTTCAGATCGGCGCCGGAATACCACAGCCCCGCGCCCTCGGGCGGCACCAGGGTCAGCGAGATCGCGGCCCCAGGGGCGATCTCGGCCTGGATCGTGGCGGTTATGTCCCCGATCAGCAGACAGCCGGCTTCCGCCGCGACGCCGTCGAGCCAGCCGGCAAAGCGGGCCGCCAAGTCTGGGGGCAGGAAGTCTGGGGGCAGGAAGTCTGGGGGCAGGGTGGTCGCCGTAATGCCGTCGCCCCCGGCTCGATTCACGAACAGGCCGAAACGGATCGCCTGACCGGGAACGGCGCTGGCGAGCCCGACGCCCGCGAAGCGGATGACTGCCCGCTTCAGCCGGGATTTGTCGAACCGTTGAGGCGGAAAGGCCGAGACCGTCACCGGCCCGGACACCGGCGCCGCCGGGGCGCCGACTGCGCCGAAACGGAGATCGAACAGCGACTCCGACTGTTCGCCGCGCTGATCGACCTGGGCCTGCCCGACGATGTCCTGCGCAGCGGCGCTGCCGATCAGCCACATCAGCTTGGTCAGCGCCGCCTCGGTGGTCATGTCCAGCCCACTGATCACGCCGGCGGCCTGGAGGCCGCTGCTGGCGGCATAGCGGCCCATATCGACCGAGCCTTCGCGGCACTGGGTGACGCTGACGATGACCTTGTCGCTGCGCACCGCCGCGTCCAGCACCGCCAGGAAGGCCGGGTTCTCGGGCGCATTGCCCGAGCCGAAGGTCTGCAGGACATAGCCCCTGACCTTGGGCAGTTCGAGCACGCTGCGAATCTGCTCGGCGGTCATGCCGGGCGACAGCGCCAGGGTGATCACCTCGCCGCTCAGACCGCGATCGACCGAGAAGGGGGCGGCGATCGGGTCGGGTGCCGGCCGTATCAGGTCCTGGTTGACCACGATGTGCTCGCCGAATTGGCCGAGCGCCGGGTAGTTCGGGCTGTCGAAACCCTGCCAGCGCCACGTGCTGGTTTTCGACGCGCGATTGCCGCGCAGCAGCTTTTCAGCGAAACACAGCGTGACCTCCGGGATGCACGGCAGGCCCGACGCGCGCCAGCCGGCAATGGTCAAGGCGCTGGTGAAATTGGCCCGCGCATCGGTGCGGGCGGCGAAAATCGGCAATTGGGCGCCGGTCAGCACCACCGGCTTGGCCAGGTTGTGCAGCAGGAACGACAGTGCCGAAGCGGTGAAGGCCATGGTGTCGGTGCCGTGGAGCACGACGAAACCGTCATACTCGGCATAGTGCCGTTCGATGGCGCGGGCGATCCACATCCAGTGGCGGGGACCGATCGACGAGGAATCGAGCGGCGCTACCGGCCGGCCGTCGTCGTCCTGGATACCGGTAATCTGCCAGGCGATGCCGTCGAGCGGGTTGGGTACATAGCGGACCAGCTGCTCCTGGGGCGCCGGCCGCAACGGGCTGGCCGGATTGCCGGGATCCGTCGGCATCATACCGATGGTACCGCCGGTGTAGATCACCAGGACGTTGCTCGATGCCGCCATCGCCCGCTCTACCCGGTCATCGCCGCGGCGAGGCGGAGCACGGTCTCCTCGTCGAAGGCGCGTCCGACCAGCTGCAAGCCGAGCGGCAGGCCTTCGACCGAACTGCCGAACGGCAGCGAGAGGCCGGGCAGGCCGGCCAAATTAACCGTAACCGTAAAGACATCGATCAGATACATCGCGATCGGGTCATCGGCGAAACCGTCGTCGCCGACCGGGAAGGCCGGAATCGGGCTGGTCGGAAACAGCAGCGCGTCGACTTGCGTCAGTGCGCGGCCGAAATCGTCGGCGATCAGCCGGCGGACCTGCTGTGCCTTCTTGTAATAGGCATCATAATAGCCGGCCGACAGCGCGAAGGTGCCGAGCAGGATGCGGCGTTTGACCTCGGCGCCGAAACCGGCCGCCCGCGTGGTTTCATAGAGTTCGTTGAGGTTGGCGCCGTCGTCACGCCGGCCAAAGCGGACGCCGTCGTAGCGCGCCAGGTTGGACGAGGCCTCGGCCATGGCGATGATGTAATAGGCGGCCAGCGCATATTTGGACAGTGGCAGCGAGACCTCGACGACCTCGACCCCGGCATCGCGCAAGGCCTGGGCGCCGCGATCCCACAGGGACACCACGTCGGGGCGCAGGCCGTCCAGGCGGTACTCGCGCGGAATGCCGACCCTGAGCCCCTTGACCGACCGGCCGAGCGCCGCCTCGTAATCGGGCACCGGCAGATCGACGCTGGTCGAATCGCCGGGATCATAGCCGGCGATCGCGCCCAGCAGGATGGCGGCGTCGCGCACTGTGCGGGCGAGCGGTCCGGCCTGGTCGAGCGACGAGGCATAGGCGATGATGCCACGGCGCGAACAGCGGCCATAGGTCGGCTTCAGCCCGACCAGGCCGCAGAAGCTGGCCGGCTGGCGGATCGATCCACCGGTGTCGCTGCCCAGGGCCGCCGGAGCCGCCCGCGCCGCCACCGCCGCCGCCGATCCGCCTGAGGAGCCGCCGGGCACCCGGTCGCGCGGATCGTCCTTGGCCTTGAACGGGTTGAGGGTTGGGCCGAACGCGCTGGTCAGAGTCGACGAGCCCATGGCGAACTCGTCCATATTGGTCTTGCCGACCAGCACCGCGCCGGCCTGCCACGCCCGTGCGGTTACCGCTGACTCATAGGGCGGAATGAAATTGGCCAGAATATTGCTGCTTGCGGTGGTACGGACCCCCTTGGTGCAGTAATTATCCTTGACCGCCAGCGGCAGGCCTTCCAGACGGCCCGCCGTCCCGGCGGCGAGATTGGCGTCGGCGCGGGCAGCGTCGGCCAGCGCGCGTTCCGGAGTCTCGGTGGTGAAGGCGTTGAGCCGGCGGATCGTCGCCATGCGTTCGAGGAACGCGGTGGCGGCCTCGCGCGCACTGAAGCTGCGGCGGTGCAGGCCGTCGCGCAGTTGGGCCAGGGTCAGATCGGTCAGCGTGGTCACGGCGATTTACCCTCCCGGTCGCCGCCGACCAGGGTGAGCAGCCAGCGGGTGAGATCGTCGATCACGAGGTCAATCGCATCGACACCGAGGCTGGGGCGCGCCCAGTCGGGATCGCTGCGCAGCCAAACTGTCGTCATGCCGAGCGCCGAGGCCGGAACCAGATTGCGCGCGATGTCCTCGATCATGCAGGCGCGTGCCGGCGCGATGCGGTGGCGGCGGACCAATTCGGCATAGGCGCGGGGATCCGGCTTGGGCAGCCAGCCAGCGCCGGCGATATCATGGATCGCCTCGAAATGTCGGGCGATGCCGAGCCGGCCGAGCACCGCCTCGGCGTGGCGGCTGGAGCCGTTGGTGTAGACCAGCTTGCGGCCGGGCAGGGTGCCGAGCGCGGCATCCAGGTGGGGATCGGGTGGCACCGGCGTAATATCGATATCGTGGACGAAGGCCAGGAACGGCTCGGGATCGACGCCATGTTCGATCATCAGGCCGCGCAACGTGGTCCCGTGCTCGCGAAACAGACGCTTCTGGAGCCGGCGCGCGTCGTCATAGGCGATCCCGAAGCAGGCGGCAACATAGTCGCCGATCCGGCGGTCGACCTGGGCGAACAGATTGCAGCCGGCGGGATAGAGGGTATTATCGAGGTCGAAAATCCATACCTCGACGCCAGCGAACGGCGGCGGCAGGTCGGGTGAGGGCCGGAGGTCGGTCAATGGTTCCGCTTGACCGGAGTCACGATCGGGTCGGTCCGGGGCGACCTGACGCTGAACTTCCAGCGCAGGATCTCCGCTTTGGCCGTGGCGGTGTCGCCGCCTGGCTTGGGCTGAAAGCCGGCGGCCTCCAGTTTTCGGGCAAGTCTCGCAGGGTCGAAAGTCAGTGCGGCCATGGCGGCACTATCGATGGGCCGGTTCGCGCTGTCAACAACGGGGGCAGGTTCTCCTGCCTGTCATTCGTCATTGACCTGGGTCCGGTTCGCAGTCAACTTTCTGTTTTTTGGAACCGTGCCGTGGTCGAACCGATGACCAGTCTCGAAACTATGCCGGACGCACAGGCTTCTCCGGGGCAGGGCCAGGCAGCTCTGGGGTCCGAGACGGGCATGCTTGCGCTGGCGGCGGTTTTGGCCGGCTATCCCGGGCCTGCGGTCCAGGTCGACGGCGAAGGTCGGCAGATCGGGGTCAACCCGGCCGCCAAGGCTCTGCTCGACGCCGATTCCGGCTGGTGGGCTCAAGTCGGGGTGTGGCTGCGCGCCGAGGCGGGGCGACCGTCGTCCGTGTGTTCGGTCCGGGTCAACCAGAGCCGCGGTCTCACGGTGATCGAGTGGGTGGCGGCGCCGCTGGCCGGGGCCGGCTGCCTGCTCTTCGGCCGTGACGCCACCCTGGAGCGGCAATTGCGCCAGGCCCTGACCGAGTCGCGCCAGCGCTACAAGGATTTGGTCGAGATTTCCAGCGACTTCGCCTGGGAGACCGGGGCGGACCGGCGCCTGGTCTTCGTCTCGCCCCGCGGCGCACTGGGTTTTCCGGCCGACGCCTTGATCGGGCGCGATCCCGTCGAGTTGATCGACGACTACGACGCGGAGATCCCGTCGCCGTTTGCCACCCGCCGTCCGATCGAGTTTGCCGAGCTGTGGATGAGTGCCGCCGACGGCGCGGCGGTCTGCGTTTCGGTCTCGGCGATGCCGCTATTCGGGCCGGATCGACGCTGGGTCGGCGCCCGTGGGGTTTGCCGCGATATTACCGAGGACGTGAACCGGGCCGACGAACTGGCGCGGGTGCGCACCAGCGAGCGCCTGCTCGGCCATATTGGCCACACCTTGCGCGATCAGGTGGATGTCGCCGAGGCGCTCGACGAAGCCGCCAGCGAAACCACCCAGGCCCTGGGCGCCAGCGGCTGCAAAATCTTCCGGACCACGTCGGCAGGCGATTACACGCTGGCGGTCGAACACGGGCCGCATCCGGCGACCGCTGCCGGACCGGTCGATTTTTCCAAGGTGCTGACCTCACTCACCCAGGTCGAGGAGCCGTTGGTCCTCGAATTGGAGGAGATCTGTCTGATCGCCTGCCGCACCCAGTACCGACGGGTGGTCAACGGCGCGGTATGTGTATGGCGGCCGCGGCATGCCGCGCCCTGGAAGGAAGACGACCTCGCTTTGGTTGCCGGGGTCGCCGACCGGATCGGCGTCGCCCAGACCCATTTCGCCTATCAGGAGCGTCTGCGCCGGCTGTCCGAGCGCGATGGCCTGACCGGCCTGTTCAACCGACGCACTTTCTTCGAGCGGATGGCCGAACAGGTCTCCCGCCACGATGGTGGTTTCTCGGCGCTGCTCTATATCGATCTCGATAACTTCAAGGCAGTCAATGATCTCCACGGCCACCAGCAGGGCGATGCCGTGCTGAAGGCGGTCGGGGCGATGTTGAGTTCCGGTGTCCGGCCGGGCGACCTTCCCGGCCGGCTCGGGGGCGATGAGTTCGTACTGTGGCTGGCGCGTGCCGACCGGGACGAGGCGAGCGGGGTGGCACGACGGCTGTTGACCGGGATCGCGGAATTGCGCCATCTGTCGGCGTCGCCGGAGAAGCTGCTCGGCTTGTCGATCGGTATCGCGGTGCATTCCGGGGAGTTCCAGGAAGCGCCGCAGGGCCTGATCGACCGCGCCGACAGCGCCATGTACGCCGCCAAGGCCAAGGGAAAGGGAAATGTCGTGATCGCGCCGCCACCGGGACCGACCGCCGCCGGGACCGAACTATGACCGGGCCGAACCGCTTTCACGTCAGCGAACCGCTCGACTATGAAATGGCGAAGAAGCTGGTGCGCAGCCAGGACGCCGCCGATCGCCTGAAGGTTGCCGTTCGCCCCGACGTCCGCGCCGAACTGCTCTATTACCTGGCCAATGACAGCGCCGCTGAAGTCCGGCGCCAGATTGCCGCCAACGCTGCGACACCGCGCCAGGCCGATCTGGTCCTGTCCAAGGATCGCGATGACGAGGTTCGTGGCGGTCTGGCCCTCAAGATCGCCCGGCTGGTGCCCAACCTGCCGTCGGATCAGCTCGGCCAGATCGAGCGTATGACCGTCGATATCCTGGAGACGCTGGCGCGCGACCAGGTCACCGAGGTCCGGCGGATCCTGGCCGATACCCTGAAGGACGTCTACAACGCACCGGCCTCGGTGATCAACCGCCTGGCCCGCGACATCGAACTGGTGGTCGCCGGGCCGGTGCTGCGGCACTCGCCGATCCTGACCGACGACGACCTCCTGGAGATCATCCGCAGTGGGCCGGTCGCAGGGGCGTTGTCGGCGATCGCCGAACGTGCAGGTGTGCCGGCATCGGTGGCCGAGGCGATTGCCGCGAGCGACGATCCGGGCGCGGTCGCCGTCCTGCTCGCCAATCCCAGCGCGCAGATCCGCGAAGAGACCCTCGACCGCATCGTCGAGCTGGCGCCCCAGCACGAGCCCTGGCACGCCCCCCTGGTCCGGCGGCCCCGGCTGTCGGCGCGGGTCGCGGCGCGCCTGGCCGGGTTCGTCACCGAAACCCTGGTCCGCGCCCTGCAATCCCGCACCGATCTGGATCCCGGCGTCGCGCGCGAGATCGCCAAGGCGGTGCAGCGTCGCCTCGGCACCGGTGGTGCTGCGGCCGGTGCCCCCTCCGCTGGTGCGTCACCGGTTGGTGCGTTCCAGGACGCCGCCCCTGGCGCCGCGGCTGGCGGCCCGGCCGGTGCGGCAGGAACTCCGATTGAGGGCGGGGTGACGGCGGGGGCCTCGGCTGTGGCCGAGGCCGAAGCCCCCCAGGAGCGCCCGAGCGACAAGGCCGCACGCCTGGCCAAGGAGGGCAAGCTCGACGAGAAGCTGCTGAACGGCGCGCTTGCCGAAGGCGACCGGGGCTTCCTGCTGGCCAGCCTGAGCGTGCTGACCGGGCTCGATCTCGGCGCCGTCGACCGCATCATGGCGACCCATAGCCCGCGCGCGGTCACCGCCTTGGTGTGGAAGGCGGGGCTGTCGATGCGCTTTGCCCGCCAGGTCCAGCTCCGCCTCGCGCAAATTCCGCCCAAGACCGCGCTCAACCCGCGCGATGGCGTCGACTATCCCTTGAGCGAAGCCGAAATGCGCTGGCAACTCGAGTTCTTCGGCGCCGGCTGAACTTCCCGCCGCGCCGCGATGCTCAATAGCCGCAACAGCGGCCTCAATTGTCGTTGCCGAGATATCGAAAATCGACCACGGCGGCTTTCGGCCGCCGCTGCGGGCCATACTGGTTCCACAGAAGCTCTTCCATGTAATTGATACCGGAATGCAGCGAGGAACTCAATAATTGCAGGCCGGTCGCCGTATAGATATCGCCGATAAAAATATAGTTTATGCCAAGGCTGGTCGTGGTGTTGATCAGCCGGCTGGACAGCAGCTTCCAGAGGCTGAGTTCCACATCCGACATTTCGGCCGTGGCGGCGTCGTCGGGGTCGTGGACGAGGGTGGCCAGCTGTCCACGGTACTGGGTGGCGGTAATGGTATCGGCGCCCCGGGCGGCTTCAAGCCGCCTGGTGCGGATCGCCGTCGCCATGTCGGAGCCACGGCCTAGCCATTGCCCCGGCATCGGCAGGATCGGCAGGTCTGTCCCGGCACCCTTGAATCCGGCCAGGACCAAAGGACGCGCCGATTGGGTCCAGCGGACGATTTCATCGACGTATTTTCGTCGCAGGATCCGGCCCTGGTCCAGCGCGCGCGGCGCTGGCGTCGCCGATCGTCCGGGGACCAGAGCGGTCGCCCACTCGAGCAGTCCAGCAACGCCGCCCGCCGGTTCGGCATTTGTCGGGAGCGCATCGGGCGCTGCGGCATTGGATGCCAAGCGCTGCGGCGACCAGGCGTCCGCGCTCTCGTGGTCGGCCGACCGGAACGGCGACTCCGAGGTCTGCGGATTGAAATAATAGCGGACATCCAAGACGTCCTGGCGATCGGAAAGGCGGAATCCGGATTCGAGCAAGATCGCGGGCAAATTCCAGCCATGGCGCCCGGCGGCCGCGACGACGGCGGGCCAGGCCCCCGTAGCTACCGGGGCCGCGGGCGACGCCACAGTTTTCTCGGCCACAGTTTTCTCGGCCACAGATTTTACGGCCACAGATTTTACGGCCACAGATTTTACGGCCACAGATTTTACGAAGGCGCAATTTGCGCGCTTGTCGCCCGCCTCATAGATGCGGACGAAATGGGCGTCCGGACTGTTGCAATCCTGGGCCAGGCCCCATCCCTTGTCGATCGGGATGGCATTGGCGTGAACCACCGCGATTGCGTCAAGAGCGCCGTCACCGGGTTTGACCAGAACCAGGCGATAGATCACCCCGTAGGCGCCGAAGCGCACCGGATCGACGGTCTCCGCCGCGACCTCCACCAGCGTCCAGGCGCCCTCCGGAAGCGGCAGCTGGCGTTGGGCCACGGTAATTTGCCGCTCGAAGCTCCTGCCGACGTCGTCGGGGCCGACGGTCGCGACGGCGCGCGCGGGGAGGGCGGCAAATTCAGCGCTCAGGGTGGCAATCGCCAGGGCGCCGGCCCACTCCGCCGCCAGATGGCGCCAGGCCCGGCTCATCGGGCCGCCACGGTGGGAGCGAAGTCGATCACCGGTACCTCCCGATTGCGCCGCGGTCCCCAGGTATTCCAGGCCAATTCGTGCAGATAGTACCGGGCGGTGCTGAAAACCGCCTTGGTCGCCGTCAATCCTCCGGCGAGATAAGCATTGCCCAGGACGATATAGTTGATACCGAAGCTCCACACGCTGGATTGCAGACGGTGGACCGCGGTCTTCCACAGCCCGAGCTGCCAAATATTGACCACGGTCTCGGTCTCCACCTCGACGGGTCGAAGCAGGATCGAACGCTGGGCGCGGAACGACTGATCGTCGATCCAGCCGTTATCGCGCAATTTGGTCAATTGCCGCAACCGGTCGACTGTCGCCAGGGGCGGGAAAACGTCGGTGTCCAACCAGGGCATCGGCAGGGCCGGCTCCTCGTCGAGCCGGTGGAGAAAGCCACGTTCGACCGGGGTCCGGACCGCCACTGCCCAGGCCGCGAGGGATTTGCGCGCAAGCGCGGTAGTCTCGTCGGTCTCCGCAGCCCAACTCTCGAGGGTCGCCGCCGCAGGTAACGGCTGGAGTTCCGGACTGAGTCGGCTGAGCCGTTGCTCGGCCGGGACCGCCAGTGCCCGCGGGTCGAAGCCATAGCGGACCTCCAGAACGCCCCAGCCATCGGCGATGCGAAATCCCGCGACTACCCAGCGATCCGGCACCCGCCAGCCGCGGCGGCGCGCAAATGTCATCGCTGCGGACCAGGAGGCGGCCGGTGGACCGGCCTCGGCGACCGTGAAATCCTTTACGAAGGCGCAGCGGTAATGGCGATGCTGGCGTTCGAAGATCACGGCACTGCCGCCGTCCTCGTGGGGTGCGTCGGCAACCAGATCGGCGGCCGGCGCCAGACAGTCGCGACTGAGCCCCCAATCGGCGGGCAACGGCAGCAGGTTGGCGTGGACCACCACGAAGGCCCCGATCGCCAAACCCTGGGGCTGCAACAATACGGCATCCCGGATCAGGGCAGGGACTTCGGCCGAAGGAAGCTCGAGACTCCGGGTTCCCCCAGCCGCAACCACCCAGCGACCCTCGGGCAAGGGGATCTGGTAAGTCTCCAGGGTGAAGGTGTCGCCAACCACTGTGGATTGCGCGACCGCCGGACCGCCGGCCGAAAAGCCGGCCATCATACCGATTACCGCCGCGGTTCTGCCGGCAAAAGTCAACACGCGGCCAGCCTCCCCCTCGCGCATCGGTTTGATTGGGCGATATCCGCGAGAATTATATGGATATCCCATCGCTTGACCGGGAGTCAACCGGTCGGACAGATACCGTAATGGGCCTGGGTCCAGGGGATAGGCTGGACGGGCGGCTGTCCCTCAGAGTGATGGTGACAAGACGGGGTCCGGGAACCCGGCCCCAAGCATCCTCGGGGGACAGCCATTGAACCGCCCCGGGATTGCCGGAGGCTCCAACTCTTGAGAGGATGGGGCCATGGACAGCAAGAAGACAACGGCATCGTTTTCGCCTGAAGTGCGGTCGCGGGCGGTGCGGATGGTGGCGGACCATCGGGGCGAATACGGC
>WGNK01000029.1 GCA_016124535.1 Azospirillum sp. | reverse complement strand
GGTCCGTCGTCCGCGTCAAGAGCGCGCCGCACCACTCGGCGCCAAGGCACCGACCGGGCGCGCCCTTGACCCGGCCGCCGAACCGCGAGCCGATCACCAAAATCGCTTCAAGGTTGCAGCCAGATCCCCGCTCCCGGGAGTCTCGATTCCATTCGCCGCGTCGAGGAGGCAAAAAAATCAGAAATATTAAGATCAGTGCGCAGAAGTTCGACCTGACGATGACCGGAAAAATAGATATAAATACCTGGAGGGAAGTTATCCGATAACGCTCCCTTCGCCTTCTTAAGATCAATAAAGGGAGCTTGGTCACCCCCAAGGGAAACGACCCGATATTTCCCTGACAAGTTACGGTGCAAATATGCCCATGGCTCATTTAATACAGGGTTGTTTTCAGCCATCAGGAGAATGGAGTCTTGCAGAAATTTAACAAATCGCGACGCCGCTGCGGGTGTTAACGCCCCATGACCACGCGTCTTGTTGCGGAGCTGCGCAAATAACTGAAACCAGCTACGCAGTTGCGGCCTGTCTGCCGGTGCGGTCGCCTCTGGATCAATACCGGCGAGAACGGAGTATAGGTCTTTTACACAACGCCATTGCCAAGAGCCCGCCACCGAGCGCTCAGTAAAGATACGCCGCATATCCTGCGCGCTTGATACGAGGTGCTGACTCGCTGGCCCGCTTAGTGCCTGATCCAGAGCAGCGGCCCAGTCTCCTATGCCATCCGCCCTGACCAGCGAATGCAAAAGCCGGTATTGCTGTCCCTCTCGATCATTCTGGATCAGAGCCACCATTGCGCTGGTAGTCGCTTTTACAATGAACTCTCCTGCGTAAAGCAGTTCCGTAAAAAGCGTGCTGTCCGAATCCGCACCATGGGCTTCGACACGGTTAATGATGAGTTGCATAGGTTTGAACATCGATCTCCCCGCAGTCGATAAGACTCACCGCTCCTTACCGTTTTTTTTGCCCACCAATGCTGAACCGCCGCCAGCTTTTAGGCAATCAAATTCCATGCACGATTAACGAACGTTGGGTCGATAGATGCCGTTTCGCTGCTTCATGAACGAACGACGGCTTTCGGGAGTCATTGTGAGTGCGGCCCATGACCGGAATGGGCGCTAACCGGAAGTTCAAACCGAGACACTACCGGGGATTTGGGTGGGCCGACAGATGCACACAGATGAGCGCAGAGTTCTGGGTTGATCTGCGGCCCGCTGCGGCAGAAAGATATTGGGCCGATTTGCTTTCGCCGGTTTACCGGGCGCCCAATCCCTGGCCTCCCCGCGTCGCTGCCGCCGTCATTGAAACTCGTTCGCGTCCATGCCATATCGGAAGTCACTTTGATGCCCGCCCGCGAGGGTTGGGCGCCGATCGGAGCGGCGAGCGTTTGGGAGCGACAGAGAACGGGATGGCCGACCAACCGATCAACCTGGTGCTTGAAACTTTGCGCGGCCTTCGGTCGGTGGTCGATCGCATCGCCGAGAGCCAAATCGAGCATGTCGAACGGCTGACCTCGATCGAGCTGGCGCTTGCCGGACTGAGGCGCGAGGCTGCGATCGATGCCGAGCAGACCGCCTTGGCTCAGCGCGCGCGTCGATCGGATTGCCGGTCGGGTCGATCGGATCGAACGTCGGCTCGAATTGGTCGATGAAACGCCGCAGTGACGGCACTGCCCCAGACAACGGCCCAGCCCGAGAGGAACCCGAATCATGGCGATGGACCCGGTAGAGATCGAGCGGCTGATCCGGGAAGGCGTTCCGCAGGCCGAGGTGCGGATCGAGGATTTGCGCGGCGATGGCGACCACTATGCCGCCTATGTCACCTCCCCGGCCTTCAGGGGCAAGAGCCGGGTCCAGCAGCACCAGATGGTCTACCAGGCGCTCCAGGGCAATATGGGCGGCCAGCTGCACGCCCTGGCGCTTCAGACTTCTATCCCCACCGACGCCTGACCCCTAACCACCAACGGGATTTGCTTCCATGGATCCAGCTGTTGCCGAACGCATTCGCCGCGACATCGCCGACAATGATGTCGTGCTCTACATGAAGGGCAGTCCGGTTTTCCCGCAATGCGGTTTCTCCGCGGCGGTGGTTCAGGTGCTGACCCATCTGGGCGTCAAGTTCAAGGGCATCGACATCCTGGTCGATCCGGGCCTGCGCGACGGCATCAAGCAGTTCGCCAATTGGCCGACCATCCCCCAGCTCTACGTCAAGGGCGAGTTCGTCGGCGGTTGCGACATCGTGCGCGAAATGTATCAGGCCGGTGAGCTGCAACAGCTGCTGACCGACAAGGGCATCAAGATCGAAGCGGCAGCGTGATCCTGCCCCGAGGGGCGGCCGCGCTGCCGCCCTTCGGACCCCGATCGCTGGAACCGCTGGCCGCAGGCGGCCAATTCCCGGCGACCGCTCGGCACGCCGGCACCCTTAAAAATAAATAACCATCCCCTTGGTTTGAAGCCCACCCACGGCCTCGGCCCCCCGGTCGCGCGTCCTACGGCGGTATGACGCGTGCAAGGGCCATGGTGTTGTCACAATTGGCATCTTGAAAGACATCGCAAACTTGGGCGAGATGGCGCGCGGCGCGCATGCTGACGACCGCTCTGCGGGTCTCGAACCTGCCCCTGAGCGGCAGACTCTGGATCGACCACGGGGGAAACGGTACCCCGCGCGTGGAGCGGGACCCGGAAAGGGAGGTTTTGGCGTATGGCGATGATCGAGATCGACGGTCTGGTCAAGGATTTCGACGGTTTTATTGCGGTCGATGACGTGAGTTTCACGGTCGAGCGCGGCACCGTGATGGGCTTTCTCGGCCCCAATGGCGCCGGCAAATCGACCACGATGAAGATGATCACCGGCTTCCTGCCGCCGACCGCGGGGCGAATCACGGTGTGCGGCTTCGATGTCTGGGACCGCCCGATCGCGGCCAAGCGGCGAATCGGTTATCTGCCCGAAGGCGCGCCAGCCTATCCCGACATGACGCCGCGGGGCTTTTTGGAGTTCTGCGCCGATATCCGCCGGCTGTCCGGCGCCGATCGTGCGAAGAAACTCGATCAGGCGGTCGACCGCATTCAGCTGGGCGACGTGCTCGACCAGCCGATCGATACCCTGTCCAAGGGTTTCAAGCGCCGGGTTGGCCTTGCCCAGGCGATCCTCCATGACCCCGAAGTCCTGATCCTCGACGAGCCGACCGACGGCCTCGACCCCAACCAGAAGCATCAGGTCCGCGCCCTGATCCGGGCAATGGCGCCGGAAAAGGCGATCATCATCTCAACCCACATCCTGGAAGAGGTCGAGGCGGTGTGCAGCCGGGCCATGATCATTGCCCGCGGCAAGGTGCTGGCGGAGGGCCACCCGGCGGCGGACGGCTGGCAATTCGGCGACCTGATCGCCGGACCCGGCCGGCTCGATGCCGTGTTCCGCCAGATCACCACCGGCCAAGCCCAAGGAGAAGCCGCATGACCGGGACCATTGCCGTGTTCCGTCGCGAACTGGCCGGCTATTTTGCAACGCCGGTCGCTTATGTCTTCATCTGCATTTTTCTGTTCCTGTCGGGAATTTTCACCTTCTACCTTGGCAACTTCTTTGAACGAGGCCAGGCCGACCTCAAACCCTTCTTCATGTTCCATCCCTGGCTCTATTTGCTGCTGATGCCGGCGATCGCCATGCGGTTATGGGCCGAGGAACGAAAATCCGGCACCATCGAACTCTTGATGACGCTGCCGGTCAGCCTGCCCGCGATCGTGGTCGGCAAGTTCCTGGCCGCCTGGGTGTTTACCGCGTCGGCCCTGGCATTGACCTTTCCGGTCTGGCTGACCGCAAGCTTCCTCGGTCATCCCGATCACGGCGTGATCATCGCCGGCTATATCGGCAGCCTGCTGATGGCCGGCGCTTATCTGGCGATCTGCGCCTGTATTTCGGCGACCACCCGCAACCAGGTGATCGCCTTTGTGGTCGGCGTCGTGGTGTGCTTTCTGTTCACGGTATCCGGCAGCCCGATCGTGCTCGACACCCTGGGGGCGATCCTGCCCCGCGCGGCCGCCGACCTGATCGCCTCGTTCAGCTTCATCACCCGGTTCGGTGCCATTCTCGACGGCGTGATCGATCTGCGCGATGTCGTCTTTTTCGGCTCGCTGATGGCGCTGTGGCTGTTCGCCAACGCCATCGTCGTCGACCTGCGCAAGGCCGGGTGAGGAGACGCCGTCATGACTCGCAAGAAAATCTCGCTCCTCGGGCTCGGCCTCGCCGTGATCCTGTTCGTCGCGGTCAATGTTCTGGCCGACAACAGCCTGCGACATGCCCGGCTCGATCTCACCGCCGACCGCCTTTACACGCTGTCGCCCGGCACTGCACACATTCTCGAAGCGATCAAGGAGCCGATCACGCTGCGCCTGTTCTTTTCGAGCAAGCTCGCCGCCGAGGCCCCGGCGTTCCGGGTCTATCAAGCACGGGTGCGCGAGCTGCTCGAAGAATATGTCAACCGCGCCCACGGCAAGATCACGCTGCAGGAGATCGATCCCGAGCCGTTCTCCGACGCCGAAGACCGCGCGGTCCAGGCCGGCATCCAGGGCGTGCCGCTCGACCAGAGTTCGGGCGCCCAGGTCTATTTCGGCCTGCTCGGCACCAATTCGACCGATCGCCGCGAGGTCATCCCGTTCTTCCAGCAGGAACGCGAGCCGTTCCTCGAATACGACCTGACCAAGCTGGTCTACAACCTGACCGACGCAAAAAAGGCGGTGGTCGGGGTGCTGGGCGACATGCCGCTGGAATTCGGCCCCGGCGGTATGATGGCGGCGATGCGGGGCCAGTCCCAGCCCTATGTCGTGCTCGACCAGATGCGCCAGCTGTTCGATGTGCGCATGCTGAAGCCCGACCTGACCAAGATCGATGACGACATCGCGGTGTTGGTGCTGGCCCGGCCGAAGGCACTGCCGGCGCCGGCGCAGTACGCGGTCGATCAGTTCGTGCTGCGCGGCGGCCGGGCCATGGTATTCGTCGATCCCTGGGCCGAGTCCGCAGCCAATCAGCCCACCCCCGGCGGCATGCCCGATGTCAGCGGCAGCCAGGCGGCGGTGCTGCCGGAGCTGCTCAAAGCCTGGGGCGTCGAAATGGCCGACAACAAGTTCGTCGCCGACCCGCGCCTGGCGTTGCGGGTTGCCAGCGGCGACGGCGCCCGGCGCCGTGCCACCCCCTACCCGGCCTGGCTGGCGGTTCCCGCCGACCATCTCGACGGTCAGGACGTGGTCACCGCCAACCTCAATCTGCTCAACATCGCCAGCGCCGGCAGCCTGAAGGCGCTGCCCGACTCCGGACTGGGCTTTGAGCCGTTGGTCTGGTCGTCGGACCAGGCCGAACTGGCCGATGTCGACAAGATCCGCTTCCGGCCCGACCCCGAGGGCCTGTCCGCGTCGCTGGCCGGGCCGGGCCAACGCTATGTCCTGGCCGCCAGAGTCACTGGCACGGTCAAGACCGCGTTCCCCGACGGTCCGCCCAGCGTCACGGTCAAGCCGGAGGCCAAGGCCGGCGAAGACGCCACCAAGCCGCCTGAATCCAAGCCCCCCGAAACCAAACCAAGCGCCGATCCGGCCGCCCAGCTGAAGCAGAGCAAGGCGCCGGTCAACCTGATCGTGGTCGCCGACAGCGATCTGCTGGAGGACCGCTACTGGGTGCAGACCCAGGATTTCTTCGGGCAACGGCTGCAGGTGCCGATCGCGTCCAATGCCGACTTCCTGACCAACGGCATCGACAACCTGACCGGCTCCAACGACCTGATCGGCCTGCGCGGCCGGGCCGGCTCGGCGCGCCCGTTCACCGTGGTCGACGAGTTGCGCCAGACCGCCGGCCGCCAGTTCCAGGCCCGGGAGCAGGCCCTGCGCAAGCAACTGGCCGAGACCGAAAAGCAGATCGCCGATCTCAAAGGCAAGTCCAAGGCCGGCGCCTCCGCCCTGCTGTCGCCGGAGGAACAGACGGCGATCGATCGCTTCAAGGCCGAGATCCTGCGCACCCGCAAGGAACTGCGCGACGTCCAGCATAACCTCAACCGCGACATCGAACGGCTGTCGGCGGTGGTCAAGGCGATCAATATCGGGTTGATCCCGCTGGCGATCGCCGTTGCAGCGCTGGTTGCCGCCGGCATCCGGGCGCGCCGCCGCCGCGCCGCGCTGGTGCACGACTGAAGCCCCCCAGGAGCATCCCCCATGCGTCAAAAAAACCTTCAGGTCCTGGCCGGGCTCACGGCGGCCGTGGCTGTGCTAGCCGGCATCGCGGCACTGCAGCACCAGTCGTCATCGACCAACCGGGAGGGACTGCCCCGGCCGATATTCGAAGGCCTGGCCGCCAAGATCAATGGCGTGATTTCGCTGACCGTTGCCGGCCAGGACAAGTCGGTCACGGTCAGCCGGCCCAGCCCCGATTCGACCGCCTGGACAGTCGTGGACCGGGGCGGCTATCCGGCCTCGGCGGATCTGGTCAAGAAGGCGGTGGTCGGTCTGGCCGAACTGCAGGCGACCGAGCCACGCACCGCCGAGCCCGACAAATACGCCAGGCTCGGGGTCGACGACATCGACCACGCCGGCTCGACCGCGTTGCGCCTGAGCCTGCGCGATGCCAGCGGCGAGTTGGCGGCGCTGCTGCACGGCAAGGCCGCCGGCTATGGCGGGGCCGATGGCCGCGACACCTTCTACGCCCGCAAACCCGGCGAGGCCGAGTCCTGGCTGGTCGAGGGGCAACTGGAGCTCAACGCCGACCCGGTCCACTGGGTCGCCAAGGACCTGCCCAAGCTTCGCGAAAGCGAGGTCCGCTCGGTGACCATCGCGCAGCCCGGCAGCACCAAGCTGGAGATTTCACGGAGTTCGCCCGAACAGCATGACTTCGTGCTGGCCAAACCGCCCGAGGGGTCCAAGCCGAAATCAGCGGAAGTCAACCGCATCGCCGGTGCGCTGGAATACCTGGCGTTCGACGATGTCGCCAAATACGACGCCGCGCTGTTCAAAGATGCGGCGGTCGCGACGTTCCACGGCTTCGACGGTGTCACGATTACGGTTCGCACCGCCCGCAAGGATGGCAAAGCCTGGCTGGCCTTCGGCGCCGCCTTCGAGGCCGGACCCTCGGCCGAGCCAGCCAAGAGCAGCCCGGAGGCCAAGGGCCCCCCAGACGCCGCAAACAGCGAATCCGAAAAGCCCCAACGGTCGGCAGAGGACGCCCGGCAGCGGGTCAAGGCGATCGAGGAACGCTACCCGGCCTGGGCCTACCGGGTTTCGGACTTCGCGGCCGAGGCGTTGACCCGCAATATCTCCGACCTGGTGACCAAGGAAGGCAGCTGAACCAGGAACCGAATGGTGGGCGGTACTGGGATTGAACCAGTGACCCCACGCGTGTGAAGCGTGTGCTCTCCCGCTGAGCTAACCGCCCGTCCAGTGGGGGGGCATATTCGTTAGCCGGCCCCCGCTTGTCAAGCCGTCGCGACAGGCCCGGCTGGCTTATTCTTTGGCCGGCTTTTCTTTGGCCGGCTTACCGGATGCCCCCGCGCCCGCCGGGACCACTGCCGCCGGCCGGTCAGTTGCCCGGCGGCGCGAACCCGGCGGCGACCCGGTCGATCATCGCCTTGACCGCCTTCATCTGACCGCCGGCACGGGTGTGATAGCGGCTGCCGGTATAGCCCCACCAGTCCCAGCAGCCGTTCGGATTGAGCAGCAACTGAAAGTTCCACGGCACCAGCGACAATGGCGCGATGGTGTTGACCGCCTGGGGATAGAGGATGACGATATTGTTCGCCTCGCCCCATTCGTTGTAGCCCGACCGGGTGTAGAACTGGTCGCCGATCGCCTGCTCGTACTGTTTGCAACCATGAAAGGCAACATGCAGCCGGCAGGTCGCCCCGGCGGCGCAGGCCTTGGGCACATAGACATGGCCGTTCCGGTTCAGGCTGTTCCGGGTCAGGTCGTCGGTGAACTCAGCTTGGTCGAAAGTGATCAGCTGGCCGTCCGGGGCCGCCTTCTTCTGGGGCAGGCCATAAATCTGCTGAAGAATTTCGCCGGCAACGTCCCGGTCGCAATCGTTGATGAACGGCGAGCCATGAAAACCGCAAGGATTGCCCTGGGTCTCGGTGATCATCGCGTGTTCGGCCGGCAGATCGAACACTTGACGGATGTTGGTCGCAGGCACGAAAGCGGCATAGTAGCGGGCGAGTGCTGCCATCACCGGCGCGGTGACCGTGGAGTCCCTGGTGCCGTGGAACAGGTAGACGCGCGCGCGGGCGAGGTTTTGCGGATCATCGATCTCGCCGCCGGTCGCCAGACGTCGGGTGGTCGCGACCAATTCGGCAACGTCGGGATCGCCCAACCAGGTCTCCATGCAGGAATACTGGGCGTAGGTCGCCGAGTTCTCGGCACAATAATAGGGTCCGCCCGCGATAATGCCGGCGCCGATGATGCTTGCCGAATAGGCGATATGGACTTGCCCAGCCATGTAACCGCCGGACGAGATGCCGGAGACTGAAATCTGGCCCTGGTCGATGGCGTAGGAGCCGAGCTTGGCAGCGGCAGCACTTCCGGTGGCCAAACAGGCGACGGCAACCCATAGGACGGCAGCACCGCCAATCCGTGCAATCCGGGGGGACTTGGGCATTGGCCACTCCGAGTTTTTCTTGAATGAGGGACGTGCGGCGGGGGATCTTCGAGAGTATCCGGACTCTAGTACGCCACCCCAGGTCGGCGCAAGCTTGCTTGAACTCGTTGGAATCGGCGCGTCAGGCAGGATCGGCTCGGGAATGCCGGGCCGTCCGCCTCAACAGTCTCCCGACAGTCCGCCGCAGTCGAATTCGAGATTGGGGGCAAACAGCGCGTGGGCGGTATCGTAGAGTAGCTGGCGAAAATCCGGATCCTCGGCCGTGACGGCACCGGCCAGCCAACCCCGCGCACTGGTTGCCGGCGCTTCGCCCTGACAGAATGCCGCCTGCAGGACGATGCGGCCCTGGGGCGGCAAGGTCGGAACCGGCCGGCTGGTACAGGTATTGTAGGTGCCGAGCGCGGGGTCGGGATTGAAGATCACGGCGACTTTATAGTCCGGCCGGGCGGACGGTCCCGGCGTGGTGGTAAGGCGGGTCGGCACGCCCGCATAGCGACTCTGGAGGGCCTCGACCACCGCATGGTCAAAGGCGGCCTGGTCGCCGCCGAACGGATTGCCGCGCACCACCACGGTCAGCTCGCCGCCGCTCGCCGCGATGGCCAAGCTATTCAGGCTAAAAAACGCCGCCGGCGGATCCGGCACCACCGCCGGCCCGGCGCACCCGGCCACCGCCAGACCGGCGGCCGGAACAAGCGAGCGGAGCAGTCTCGACAGATCATGCATGGCAGCCCAACCGGACCCTGGGCAACGGCGGCGGAGTCACCCTGGCGGTTTGCCCAGGCGAATCCGCGGCTCCTCCCGATTGATCAGACGTCGGATGTTGGCGTGGTGGCGCAAGAACACAAGCCCGGCGATGATTGCAGCCAGTTCCGCGATCTGGGCATTGACCAGCGCCCAAGCGGAAATCGGAGCGGTGCCGAGCGCGACCAAGGCGGCCAGGGACGAGATGCGGAACGCCGCCGCGGTGGCGAGCCAGACCAGACAGGCACACAGGCCGACCGGCCAGGCGATCGCCAGCAGGATGCCAAGCGCGGTCGCCACGCCCTTGCCGCCGCGAAAACCGAGCCATAGCGGAAAACTATGGCCGAGCATCGCGCCAATCGCCGCCATCAACGCCGGATCCGGGCCGTAAAGCTGGGCCAGCAGCACCGCCGCGGCGCCCTTGCCGCCGTCGAGCACCAGGGTCAGCGCCGCCAGCGCCTTGTTGCCGGTGCGCAGAACATTGGTCGCGCCGATATTGCCCGAACCGATCGCGCGAATATCGCCGAGCCCGGCCAGGCGGGTCAGAACCAACCCGAACGGAACTGAGCCGATCAGATAGCCGGCGGCCAATGCAGCCGCCAGATACGGTCCGGCATAGGACCAGCTGATCGGATCGGGCATGGCTCACGCCTCCAGGTGGAAAACGGTGCGGCCATCGACCACGGTCCGGAGGGTACGACCACTGACCGGCAGCTTGTCGAATGGCGAATTCTTCGATTTCGAGCGGAACTGGTCGACGTCGATCCGCCACGGCAGCTCCGGGTCGAATACCATCAGATCGGCCGGCCCCCCAACCACCAGGCGGCCTGGACTGCGGCTGCCGAGGCCGAGGATTTCGGCCGGCCGCACGGTCAACGCGGCCAGAGCCGCCATCAGCGATATCTGACCGCGGTGGACCAGGGACAGGGTCAGTGGCAGCAAGGTCTCCAGCCCGACGATGCCGGACGCCGCCTGGGCAAACGGCACTCGCTTGCTGTCCTGGTCATGGGGGGCGTGGTCGCTGACGATGGCATCGATGGTGCCGTCGGCCAGCCCTTCGATCACCGCCCGCCGGTCCATCTCGCCGCGCAACGGCGGCGACAGCTTGGCGAAGGTGCGATAGTCACCGACGTCGAGTTCGGTCAGCGTGAAATAGGCCGGTGCGGTGTCGCAGGTCACCGGCAGCCCGCGGCGCTTGGCCCGGCGAATCACATCGACCGCCTCGCCAGTCGAGACATGGGCGACGTGGTAGCGCGAGCCGGTCAGTTCGACCAGGCGCAGGTCGCGCTCGATCATGATCACCTCGGCCGCCGCCGGGATGCCGGCCAGGCCAAGACGCGTCGCGATTTCTCCGGAATTCATCATGCCGCCGGCCGCCAAAGCCGGTTCCTCGGGGTGTTGCACGATCAGCAGGCCGAAAGTCCGGGCATAGCTCAGCGCGCGGCGCATGACCTGGGCGTCGGCGACCGCCTTGGTGCCGTCAGTGAAAGCGACCGCACCGGCCTCCGCAAGCAGCCCGAGTTCCGCCAACTCGTGACCGCCCAAGCCCTTGGTCACGGCGGCTTGGGAAAAAATCTTGACCAGTTTGACCTCGCGCGCCCGCCGCGCAATGAATTCCACCCCCGATACGTCGTCGATCGGCGGGTCGGAATTGGGCAGGCAGGCGACCGCGGTCACCCCGCCGGCGGCGGCCGACCGGCTGGCGGTCAGGATGGTTTCCTTATGCTCCTCGCCCGGCTCGCCGACCGAGACCCGCATATCGACCAGGCCGGGCGCCAGGCAACGACCGGCGAGATCGTGGACCTCGACCCCCTCGGGAATGCCGTCGGAGAACAGCCGGGGACCGAAATCGACGATGCGCGTCCCTTCGGTGAGCAAGCCACCGGCCTGGTCGAGACCGCTGGCAGGATCCAGCAGGCGTGCATTCAGATAGGCGACACGACGATTCATCAGCGGTTACCGGAAAGCTGGCTCTGGCGCGGCGGCGAGGGGGCAGCCCATGCACTCTGGCGGTCGTTATAAGCCGGGCAACCAATCCGGGCAACTGCAGCAGAGTCTGATCCGGCGAGCCGACGGCGGATCGCTTGCGGGGCGGATCGTTTTCTTGGGTCAAAGGGGCCCAGGGGTGGTTGATGTCGGCGGGCTCCCGCCCTAGTTCCTTTCGAGCGCATTCGCGTGTCCAATTGCTCCTGCCCAATCATCGGTTCGATGGTATTCGCAGCCGGTGTTCCCCGGATCCAGGAATGCCGGTATTGCGTAACACCTGGGAATCGGTGATAATCCTCAAAGATCTGCGGTCCATGGTATTATAATTAATAACAAGTAAAAGCTCGCAGGGTGTGATCGAATATCGGACTGCAATCAGCACGTCAGCTGATGCAACGGCGATAGTTTGTCCGTTTTCTACGGCTTTGTGCTGGTGGGTCGAAGCGGGTGAATTGAAGTAAACAGGGTGGAAAAGGGGAAACAAATGACCAAAATAACCGTGCTTGCTTTTGGGCTTGCGGGGTTGGCACTGACCGGCTGTGAGCATATCGAGCTGGTGAGCCACACCATGAGCGCCAGGGATTGGGGAAATCCTGAGGTGTACGACGCCGCAAAGGCGACCGCGCCGGCCGGATCTGCCTATACCGCGGCCTTGGCCAAGAATTACATGGCATTGGCCGCCGAGGAAAAGGGAGAGGGCGATCTCCGCAACTATGAGCGCTGGTCGCGCAAGGCTCTGCTGTCGTCCCAGGGCGTGGTCACCGATCCGGAACTGCCGGAGCGTTGGGACCTCGAACTGGTCAACTGGCAGCCGCGCAAAGTCAACGTCAGCTATGCCGAGGCCTACGAGCAGCGGACCCGGCTGATGAACGCCTTCTGGAAATGCACCCGCAACCGGGCACCGGAAGCCGCCGCGATGGCGCAGTCCTCGTTCGATAGCTGGATCGAGGAGTTGGAAGAAGGCTGGGAGGTCACCGCGATCGAATCGGCCAAGGCCAATTTCCTGTCTGCCGTGGCCAAGGTCGAAGCTTCGTGCCCGCCGGGCGCGCCGCCCCAGCGCTACGTCGTCTATTTCAGCAGCGGCAGCGCCGCCGTCGGCGCCCAGGGCCACGCCGTCGCCCACAAGGTCGCGCACGCCGTGAACACCGCCTCGGCTCCGACCAAGGTCTATCTGGTCTGGGTCACCGCCAGCACCGATACGGTGGGCAAGCCCGACTACAATCAGGCGCTGTCGGAACGTCGGGTGAATGCGGTCAAGAACGAACTGGTCCAGGTCGGGGTGCCCGAAGCGCTCATCAGCACCGAGGCGACCGGTGAATCCAAGCTGCCGGTGGCCACCGGCGACAACGTCAATAACCAGAAGAACCGCTCGGCGACGATCATCGTGGATCTGCGGCCGACCCCGCCGATCCCGCTGACCCCACCGGCCAAGGAATAGGCTGCGCTCGGCTGGTGATCGTCAATTGCGTATCGAGGCGAGGACCCGGCCGGCAACGGCCGGGTCTTTTCGATTTCGCGGATGGCATTGCTTGACGGTGCCAGTTTTGGGAACCGGGAGGCCGGTCAGGCGGTTGGATTGATCAGCACCGTCGCCGGCGCATCGACCGCACCGCTGATCACCACGCGTTCGTTGTCGATCCGGACATGACCGCTCGCAATCAAGCGCACCGCCAGCGGATAGCAGCGGTGCTCGGCTTCGAGCACGCGCGCCGCCAGGCGGACCGGATCATCGTCAGATGCCACCGCAACCGCCGCCTGAACCAGAATCGGCCCGTCGTCCATCGCAGCGCGGACAAAATGAACCGTGCAGCCGGTGATCCGCACACCGGCCTCGATCACCTTGGCGTGAGTCTCCAATCCCTTGAATGCCGGCAGCAACGATGGGTGGATATTGATCAGGCGGTCCCGCCAGCGCTCGCAGAACCACGGCGACAGGATTCGCATGAATCCCGCCAGACAGACCAGTTCGACCCGCGCGTTGCGCAGGGCGGCATCCAGCATCGCCTCGAACGCCTGCTTGGCCGCGAAGGCGCGATGATTGATCACCTGCGCCGGAACGCCGGCGGCGATCGCCCGCTGCAGGCCCGGCGCATCGCCCTGGTTCGACACCACCAGCGCGATCTCGGCCGGATAGGCAGAGTCCGCACAGGCTTCGATCAGCGCCTGAAGATTGGTGCCACGTCCCGAAATCAGGACGGCGAGTTTCAATCGTGCCACGTTGCAGCCATATCCTTGATGACGACGCGGGGTTCGCCGGAGGTGCAGGTGACGACGCGCCCGACGGCATGAACGGTCTCACCGGCTTCGCGCAGCCGTGCCGCCGCCGCTGCGGCGTGTTCGGGTGCTGCGATCACGACCATACCCAGTCCGCAATTAAAAGTCCGCGCCAGTTCCAGCGGCGCCACCGCGCCCAGCCCGGCCAGCCAGCGGAACACCGGCGGCAGCGGCCATGCGCCGGCATCGAGGGCCACGCCGAGGCCGTCGGGCAGAACCCTGGGGATATTTTCGAGCAAGCCGCCGCCGGTGATATGCGCCAGCGCCTTGGCCAGTCCTGCGCGCACCGTCGCCAGGGTGCTGCGAACATAGATGCGGGTGGGCTCCAGCAAGGCCTCGCCCAGGCGGCGCCCGGGATCGAAGGGGGCCGGGCCGTGGTAGTCCAGGCCGCCGCGCTCGACCAGGCGGCGGACCAGCGAAAAGCCGTTGGAGTGCAGCCCCGACGAGGCCAGCCCGAGCACCACGTCCCCTGCCGCGACCCCGGCGCCGGTCAGCACCTGGGCGCGCTCGACCGCGCCGATCGCGAAGCCGGCCAGATCATAATCCCCGGCGGCGTAAAAGCCCGGCATCTCGGCGGTCTCGCCGCCGACCAGCGCACAGCCCGCCTCGCGACAGCCCGCGGCGATGCCGGCGACGATATCGCGGCCGGCCGCCACATCAAGCCGCCCGGTTGCGAAATAATCAAGAAACAACAGCGGTTCAGCACCCTGGACGACCAGATCGTTGACGCACATCGCGACCAGATCGATGCCGACCGAGCGATGGTTGCCGGTCGCGATCGCAACCTTGAGCTTGGTGCCGACGCCGTCGGTGGTGGCAACCAGAATCGGATCGCTGAAGCCGGCAGCCCTCAGATCGAACAGCGCGCCGAAGCCGCCGAGCCCGGCCTCCGAGCCGGCGCGCGCGGTCGATCGCGCGAGCGGTTTGATCGCTTCGACCAGGGCATTGCCGGCGTCGATATCGACACCGGCGGCGCGGTATGTCTCCGCGGCGGGTGGGACGGGGGTGGTGCCGATGGTATCCTCGCTTGCTCTGGGCTATAAGTTTGGAGCAGCCGGTCGCGTGGCCGGACCATACTCGAATCGGAAGGCTTTGCAATGCGTCACAGGCGTCGTACCCCGCTGCGCTGGGCAACGCTGTGCTGGGCAACGCTGTGCCGGATCCCCCGCTGCCGGGCGATCCGCTGCGGCATCGCCGCGGCGGTCGTGGTGACGATGGTCGGATTGCTCCTGGATGCCGGCACCGTCCGTGCCCAGGAAGCCTATTCTGTCTCCGGCGTCTCGGTCGATGTCACCGCGGCCAATGCCAACGAAGCGCGCGACCTGGCGATACAGCAGGCACAGCGCAAGGCTTTCGCCCAGCTGTTCCAGCAGCTGACCGGCGGACCAGCGGCCGCGTCGCCGAGCGACGCCGAACTGGCGCGCCTGGTTCAATCCTTCGAGATCGACGACGAACGCGTCTCGGCGGTCCGCTATGTCGCCAGCCTGACCGTCCATTTCCGTGCCGATAAAGTCCGCAGCTACGTCGCCGGCGCCGGCGGCCAGGTGGTCGCCGCGGCGCCGGTCACGGATCTCTCGGTGGTGCCGCCGGCGCCGATCTCCGGGGCCGCGGCTCCAGGTGCCGCAACCTTGGCGCCGCCCGCACATCCCCCTGTGGTGGTGCTGCCGGTTTCGGGCTCCGACGGCCATCCGGTGCTGTGGGAGGAGCGCACGCCCTGGCGTGTCGCCTGGGAGGATCGGGCGGCCGCCTCGGTTGCAAATGGCATCACCGTCCCGTTCGGCGAGTTGAGCGATGTCGCCGATATCGGTGTTGCCGAGGCCCTGGCCGGGGACCTGGATGCGATCGCCCGGACCGCCCAGCGCCACAACGTCGAACAGGTGGTGGTCGCGGCGCTGGGCACGGAGGCCGCCGCCAGCGGCGGGTCCGGCCTGGCGATCAAGGTTTCGCGCTATGATCGCGCCGGCCCGCTCTCGACCACAACCGTCACCGTCAGCGCGACTCCGGGCGAAGCCGAGCCGGAGCTGCTGGCCCGTGCGGTCGGGGCGGTCCTCGCCAGTCTCGACGCCGCCTGGCAGGCGGACGCCGCCTTGCGGGCCCAACCGGTCAGCCGGCTGGTGGCCGGACTGTCGATCAGCGGTCTCCAGGACTGGCTGGAAGCCCGGCGGCGGTTGGGCGCCGTGCCCGGCCTCGACGGCTTCGACCTGCTGTCCCTGTCGCGCCGCCGCGGCGAGGTGGCGCTGCGGTTCCATGGCGACCCGGAGCGGCTGCGGGCGCAGCTGGCGCTGCGCCGACTCGACCTTGAGCGGCCCGCCGGTTCGACCGGCGCCGGCGCAGCGCCGTCCGCGCAAGCGCCTGCCGGCGGCTTCCCGGCAACCGGCTGGGAACTGCGACTGGGTGAGGCCGCACCCGCCGCCACGGTCGGCTCTCCGCAGTTCTCCGGTGCCGCCCCCGCCTCCGGTGGCGCTTCGGCAATCCAGACCGCGCCGCTGCCGCCGCCGCCCAGCCACTGACCGAAACTGCCCTGCCCGTGTACCTGCCCAACATCATCACTTTTGGGCGCCTGATTCTGGTCCCGATGACCGTCTATGCGATCCTGGTCGGGGAATTCGACTGGGCGGTGGCTTTTTTCATCATTGCCGGCGTCTCCGATGCGGTCGACGGCATCCTGGCCCGGCTGCTCAACGCCCAGACCGCGCTCGGCGGCCATCTCGACCCGCTGGCCGATAAGGCGCTGCTGGTTTCGGTCTACCTGTCGCTGGCGCAGACCGGGAATTTACCGCTGTGGCTGGTAATCCTGGTGGTGTCACGCGACATCATGATCATCGGTGGCATCCTCCTGCTCTACACCCTGCGCCTGGGGCCTAAAATGCAACCGCTGACCATCAGCAAGATCAACACCGTGGCGCAGATCGCGCTGGCGGCGCTGGTGTTGGCCCTGCTCAGCGCGGCACAGCCGGCACCGCTGGTGCTGGGGTGGTCTTTGATTGCCTGGTTGCAAGGGGCGGTGGCCGCCACCACCTTGCTCTCCGGCGCCGCCTACGTCCTCCAGTACCGGGCCCTGTTCACCACCCATGGCGACCTGCCATGAGTCCCGGCCGGCAGGTCCGGTTCTGGCTGATCGGATTCGGCGTCTTTGCTTTCCTGATCTGGCTGCTGAGCGGCATGCTGCTGCCGTTCGCGGCGGCAATGGCGATCGCCTATTTTCTCGATCCGGTGGTCGACCGTTGCGCCGTGCTCGGCCTGCCGCGCTGGTTGTCCTCGGCGCTGGTTCTGCTGTTTTTCACCGTGATTCTGGTCGCCGGTCTGATCCTGATCCTGCCGGTGGTCCAGGCCCAGATCCTGCAATTCATCGATGTCCTGCCCGGCTATGCCAAACTGATCAGCGAGCGCATTCTGCCGCTGCTTGAACGCCTGGTCCGCAAGCTGTCGGAAGCCGACGTGGAGAACCTGCGCGCCGCCGCCGGCAATTACGCCGGCGAGTTGGTCACCTGGCTGGCACGGGTGATCAAGGGCATTCTGAGCAGCGGCTTCGCACTGTTCGACGTATTCTCGATCCTGTTCATCACGCCGGTGGTGGCGTTCTACGTGCTGCGCGACTGGGATCTGCTGGTCGCGCGGGTCGATGCCTGGTTGCCCCGGCAATACGCCGAAACCATCCGCGAACAGGCCCGCCTGGTCGACCGCACGCTCGCAGGCTATATCCGCGGCCAAGCGACGGTGTGTTTCACCCTCGGCCTGTTCTACGCCGTCATGCTGTCGCTGGCCGGGCTCAATTTCGGCTTGATGGTCGGATTTCTCGCCGGGCTGATCACCTTCATCCCCTATGTCGGTTCCCTGGTCGGCTTCGTCAGCGGGGTCGGCATCGCGCTCGGTCAATTCGATCAAATGTGGCAAGTCGCGGTGATCGGTATCATCTTTCTGATCGGGCAAACTCTGGAGGGCTATGTCCTGACCCCGAAGCTGGTTGGCGAGAATGTCGGTCTGCATCCGGTCTGGGTGATGTTCGCGCTGCTCGCCGGAGCGTCGTTGGCCGGATTCGTCGGCATCCTGATCGCGCTGCCGGTGGCGGCAGTGATCGGGGTGCTGATCCGCTTCGCGCTCAAGCGTTACCTGGAGAGCCCGTTCTTTCGAGGTGAGTCGACCAGTGGCATGGCCGGGACGTCCGAGAGTGGCCGATGACGCTGTCTCGCCAGGGTGTTCTGGATCTCGACCTGGCTCCGGCGCTGGATCGCGAGGATTTCCTGGCCGCGCCGGGTAATGCCGAAGCCCTGGCCTGGGTCGACCGCTGGCCGCGCTGGCCGTCGCCGGTGCTTCTGCTCTATGGCCCGGCCGGTTGCGGCAAGAGTCACCTGGGCGAAATCTGGCAACGCCGCGCCCGGGCGGTAACCCTCCTGCCGGAGCAGTTGCACCCCGACCGGCTGCCCGAACTGCTGCCCGACCTGCAGCGTGGTGGCTCCGCCGTGATCGTCGACGGGATCGAGGCGGTGGCCGGCGAGCCCCGGCGCGAGCGCGCCCTGTTCCATCTGGTCAACCTGATCCACCAGACCGCCGGCCATCTGCTGGGCCTGGCCGGATCGGCGCCCGCACTCTGGCCGCTTGGCCTGCCCGATCTGCGATCCCGCCTGCTGGCCGCACCGGCGGTGGCGATCGCCCCGCCCGACGATGCCCTGCTGGCGGCGATGCTGGTCAAGCAGTTCGCCGACCGGCGCCTGCAGCCGCGGTCGGAGGTCATCGATTTTCTGGTGACCCGGACCGAGCGGTCCTACGACAGCGTCCGCCGGCTGGTCGCCCGGATCGATCGTGAAGCGCTCGCCCGCCATCAACGGATCACATTGCCCCTGGTCCGCAGCGTCATCGCTGCGGCTGTGGATCTCGACTAAGCTTGCGCGCCCCCACGCTTGAGGAAAGTTTCGCATGATTGAAGGTTCGATCGGCTACCCGCCGGCCACCATCGCCGTTTTCTGCGCCGGCATCATCGGCTTCATCATCCTCGACCTGTTCGTCCATCGAGGTGACCGGCCGGTCTCGCTGTTCGATGCGATCTTATGGTCGCTGGTCTGGATCGCGGCATCGCTCGCCTTCTTCGGCTACATCCATTGGCAATACGGCGCCGAGCGCGCCAACCTGTTCCTCGCCGGCTATCTGTTGGAAAAGGTCCTGTCGGTCGATAACCTGATGGTGTTTCTGGCGATCTTCTCGGCGTTTTCGATTCCGGAAGCCTATCGCCACCGCATCCTCTACTACGGCGTCATCGGCGCGATCCTGTTCCGCCTGGTCTTCGTGATGATCGGCACCTCGATTTACGCCCTGGGCCCCTGGGTCGAGTTTCTGTTCGCCGCGGTGATCACCTGGACCGCGGTCAAGATGCTGCAGCAAAAGCACGACGACGAGGAGCTGGAAGACTACGCCCACCACTGGTCGGTCCGCCTGACCGAGCGCCTGGTCCCGGTGTTTCCCAAGCTGGTCGGGCATAATTTCTTCGTCGGCCCCAAGGTGCTCGCGGCCGAGCTGGAAAAGCCGGAAAACGCCGGACTTCAGCTGGCACGCCAAGCGAAGCTCTATGCCACGCCCTTGCTGCTGTGCCTGGTCTGCGTCGAATTCGCCGACATAGTCTTTGCCTTCGATTCGGTGCCGGCGATCATTGCGGTCACCAAGGACCCGCTTTTGGTCTATTCGGCGATGATCTTCGCAATCCTCGGCTTGCGCTCACTGTATTTCGTGCTGGCGGCGATGCAGCGCTATCTCGCTCATCTCGGCAAGGCAGTGATCGCGCTGTTATTCTTCATCGCCTTCAAGCTGTGCGTCAATGCCGCCAACCACATGTTCGGCTGGCCGGATTTCGAGATCGACCCCAATCTGAGCCTGATCGTGGTGGTCTGCGTCCTCACCGCCGGAGTGATCGCGTCGTTCGTGTTCCCCAGCGCGGTGACCCGACGCAAGGCCAGCGGACGACCCTGACATCCCGATGGCCCGCCCGGTGCTAGTCTGGTTTCGGCGCGACCAGCGGCTGGCCGACCATCCGGCGCTGGCCGCCGCAGCCGCCAGCGGACGTCCGGTCATCCCGGTCTATATCCACGAGGACGAGGGCCAGGACGGTGCCGCCGCGCGCTGGTGGTGCCATCACAGCCTGACCGCCCTGGCCGAACAGCTCGCAGCGCGCGGCGCGCCCTTGGTGGTGCGTCGGGGGCAGGCCGCGCGGGCTCTGGCGGCTCTGGCCGTTGAGACCGGGGCGGAGGCACTTCACCTCAACCGATCGGCCCAGCCCTGGCTTGCGGAGCAGGACGCCGCGGTGGCGGCGTTGCTGCGATCCCAGGGGGTCGCAGTCCACAGCTACCCGGCTGCGACCTTATTCGAACCCGAGGCGCTGCGGACCCGCAGCGGCACCGGGTTCAAGGTGTTCTCGGCGTTCTGGAAAGCCTGCCGGCAGCTGCCCGAACCGCCGCCGCCGGCCCCGGCGCCGCGGCGCCTGGCCGGTTGGTCGCGGGCTCTTGCCAGCGAGCCGATCACCGCGCTCGGCCTGCTGCCGTCCGGGGTCGACTGGACCGGCGGCCTCGGCGCAACCTGGACTCCCGGCGAGGCCGGCGGAGCGCAACGTCTGGCCGCGTTCCTGTCCGGCGGCGCATTGGAGGGATACGCCGGACAGCGCGACCGGCCCGACCGCGAGGGCACCTCGCGCCTGTCACCGCATCTGGCGTTCGGAGAAATCGGACCGCGAACCCTGTGGCATGCGGTCCGCTTGCACGGTGGCGACCGACCCGGCGTCGAGCGCTTTCTGACCGAACTGGGCTGGCGCGAGTTCTGCCATGTCCAGTTGCACCACAACCCGGACCTCGCCGAGCGGCCGCTCCGCCCCGCCTTCGAGAAATTTCCCTGGCGCGACGATGCCGCCGGCTTTCGGGCCTGGTGCCGCGGCCGCACCGGCTATCCGCTGGTCGATGCCGGCATGCGCCAGCTGTGGCACACCGGGTGGATGCACAACCGGGTGCGCATGGTGGCCGCCTCCTTCCTGGTCAAACACCTGCTGTGCCCCTGGCAACGGGGCGAGCGCTGGTTCCACGATACCCTGGTCGATGCCGATGCCGCCAACAACGCGGCCAATTGGCAGTGGGTCGCCGGCTGCGGCGCCGATGCCGCGCCGTTCTTCCGCATCTTCAATCCGGTCGCCCAGGGCCAACGATTCGACCCCGATGGTGACTATGTCCGGGTCCATGTGCCGGAACTGGCCGGACTGCCGGCGCTGTGGATTCATCGGCCGTGGCTGGCGCCAGCTTCGGTATTGGCCGGTGCCGGGGTCCGGCTGGGCGCCGTCTACCCCCTGCCCGTGGTCGATCACGCGATGGCGCGGGCTCGCGCCCTGGCGGCCTTCCGCGCGCTGCCACGGGGACATGCCGGCGACCTGCCCGAGGCCGCAATCGACGACGCCTGATCGGCAGGGGGAAATCCCGGCTAGTCGATCTCCGCCTCCAGGCGCTCCATGTCGTCGTCGGAAAAGCCGAAATGGTGGCCGATCTCGTGGATCAGGACATGGCGGACCAATACCGCCAAGTCCTCGCCGGTCTCACACCAATAGTCGAGCAAGGGCCGGCGATAGAGATAGATGTGGTCCGGCCCCTGCGGCAGGTCGTGAACACTGCGGTGAGCCAGGTCGGTACCACGATAGAGGCCGAGCAGATCGAACGGTGTCTCCAGATCCATCGCCTGCTCGGTCTCCTGGTCCGGAAATTCATCGACCAGGATTACGACGTTGCGGACATACCGGCGCAACTGGTCGGGCACGGTCGCCAGCGCGGTCTCGGCGAGCGCTTCCAACTCGGCCAGAGTCGGCGGTGTGGTAAAGGGACGCGGCTGATTATCGTTCATGGGCTGGGGTCTCCCTCACCGCTTGACCCCGGCGCCGGCCGATGCCACGTGCAAGTCGAGACTTGCCCTGATCGCCAAACGGGAGCCAGAAATGGCCGAAAAAATGGTCGGCGCCAGACGCCAGGCGGCACTCCGCGAACTGCATGGTTGGGCCGAAGTAGAGGACCGCGACGCGATCCGCAAGACCTATCATTTTGCCGACTTCAATCAAGCCTGGGGCTTCCTCAGCCGGGTCGCCCTGATGGCCGAAAAGCTCGACCACCATCCGGAATGGTACAATGCCGGCAACCGGGTCGAAATCATCCTGTCCACCGCCGAGATCGAGGGCGTTACCACCCTCGATATCGAACTGGCTCGCCATATCGACCAGATTGCCCCCGATCACGACCGCTGACGAAGGGTCTGCCGTACCGGATCGCCGACGCCCCCCCTACTTCGCCTGCATGCGCATCGCCCCGTCGAGCCGGATCACCGTGCCGTTGAGCAGAACATTGTCGACAATGTGCCCGACCAGCCGGGCGTATTCGTCCGGCACCCCCAGCCGGTGCGGAAACGGCACCTGGGTTGCCAGGCTGTCCTGAATTTCCTGGGACAAACCCAGAAGCATCGGCGTCGCCACCAGGCCGGGCGCGATCGCCATGACCCGGATGCCGTAGCGCGCCAGTTCCCGCGCCGCCGGCAGGATCAAGGCCGCGACTCCGCCCTTGGACGAGGCATAGGCGGCCTGGCCGACCTGACCTTCGAAGGCGGCGATCGAGGCGGTATTGATGATCACCCCGCGCTCGTCATCGTCGAGCGGTTCGAGCCGGCTCATGGCGTCGGCGGCGAGCCGCAGAATGTTGAAGGTGCCGATCAGGTTGACCTCGATCACCCGGCGGAAGGCGTCCAGGGGGAGCGGGCCGTCGCGCCCGGTGATCCGCCCGGCGGTGGCGACACCGGCGCAGTTGACCGCGATTCGGGCCGGACCGTGGGCGGCGGTCGCGACCGCCATCGCCGCCTCGGCCGAGGCGGCGTCGGCCACGTCGCAGACCGCGGCGACGCCACGGATTTCTCGGGCAACCGCCTCGGCACCGGCCGGGTTGAGATCGAGCACCGCCACCTTGGCGCCGTTTGCGGCGAGGAAGCGGGCGGTGGCCGCCCCCATGCCCGACCCACCACCGCTGACCACCGCTGCCTGTCCGGATATTTTCATGCGCTGCTCCATCGACTTCAGGGACAACCCGATCGGCGAAACACCGATCGGCGGCTCTTACCAGATGACGCCGCCAGCCGCGACGGACCGAACGCCACAGGGGCGACAGCCGGGAGCCTGCGGGCGGAAAAGCCTTGACACACCAAAGCCGATCGCCGTCCAGTCGGATGAATTCTCTATCGTCGATCGGACCAGACGTGCGCCCGGCAAATATCCTCTACGGCCTGGAGGATCGTCCTCCCCTTGCCATCCTCATCCTCAGCACCGCCCAGCAGACCGCGGCGGTGGCGGCGATCAGCTTTGCCACTCTGATCACCGTGTTCGACGCCGCCCACGCCGATATCGCCACCACCAGCAACGCGCTGCGCGTGGCCATGCTGGCGCTCGGCATCGTCACCATGCTGCACTGCACGCGAATCGGGCCGGTCGGCTGCAACTATCTGGTGCCGGCGGTGTTCGCGACCTCCTACCTGCCCGGCATGCTGCTCGCGGCCAGGACCGGCGGGCTGCCGCTGGTATTCGGCATGACGATCTTCGCCGGGGTGGCGCAATCGCTGATGTCGTTCGCGATCCCGCGGCTGCGTCCGTTCTTTCCGACCGAGATCACCGGCTTTGTGGTGTTTTCGATCGGGCTGGGGATGGGCATCATCGGTATCGAGGAGGTCGCCGGCGGCATCGACCAGAACGCCGAGCAGATCGCCCAGGGGCAGGAGGCGCTGCTCGGCTTGGTCACATTGGCGACGATGGTGTTTTTTTCGATCTGGACCAGCGGACCGCCGAGGACTTTCTCGGTCCTGATCGGCATCGCGGTCGGCTACCTGGTCGGCTATGTCCAGGGCCTGCTCCATCTCGAGGTGATGGACTCGATCAACGGCGGCGGCTTCGTGCAACTGCCCCGGGTGTTCGAATATATGCCGTCATTCTCGGTCGAGCTGGTCCTGCCGTTCCTGGTCGGCGCCATCGCGTGCAGCCTGCGCACCATCGGCGATGTCACCACAGCTCAAAAACTTAATGATGCAAAGTGGTTGCGGCCAGATTTGCGGACCATTGAAGGCGGCATCCTGGCCAGCGGCATCGGCAATATCATCGCCGGCCTGCTGGGTTCGATCGGCAGCAATACTGCCTCCAGCGGCGTCGGCCTGTCCGGCGCCACCGGGGTCACGGCACGACGGGTCGGCTACGCCATGGCGGCGCTGCTCGCGGTGCTGGCGTTCTTTCCCGGCATCGCCACGGCACTTGCAATCATGCCGCGTCCGGTCCTGGGCGCGGTGATGATCTTCACCGGCTGCCTGGTGATCATGAACGGCCTGCAGATGATCATGTCGCGGGTGATCGACAGCCGCAAGACCCTGGTGATCGGCATCGCGTTGATCCTCGACATCGGCCACGGGCTCTATCCCCATCTGTTTGCCGAAGTCCCGGTGATGCTGCAGCCGTTCACCCAGTCTTCGGTGGTGATTTCGATCAGTGCCGCGCTCCTGCTGAATATGCTGTTCCGGATCGGCGTCAAGCGAACGATGAATGTCTCCTTCAAGCCAGGTGGCGAGGCGGCGGAATTCATCTATCGGGTGGTCCAGCAGCAGGGTGGCGCCTGGGGCGCTCGGCAGGATGTGATCCAGCGGGTGCTGCGGGCGCTCAGCGAATTCGCTGAAATCTCCGGCGATCTGGTGGAGCCGGGCGGCCATGTCGATGTCTCGGCGTCCTTCGACGAATTTCGCCTCGACGTGATGATCAGCTATTCCGGCCGGCCGTTCGAAATTGCCCGCATGGCACCGACCCAGGACGAGTTGCTGGAGGACGAGGACGCCCTGATCAAACTCGCCAGTATCCTGATCGCCCGTGCGGCCGACAAGACCACGATCAAGAGCGACGGCGACGATCACCGGGTCCAGCTGCATTTCGATCATTGAGACCGCCGGTGACGATCCGGCGGCGCCCGGAACGCCGCCATCTCGCGTCACCACCAACCCGGGGAACCCGGAACCGCCTGAAAGAGCCCCAGCCGCTTGCAAAGTCTGGCGGGCGCTGCCGCCGCGAATACCAGATTTTGGAAGCCAGCGCTTTGCCTCGACCTTGGCCCAGACCGACCGGGGTCGCCGGCCAGCAAAGCACCGCCCCAAAACTTCACTGAATATATTTGAGTTCTTATAAGGATAGTTTTAACAATCCAGATATACTGGAAGATGAATACGATAGTATGTCTTTAATCTTTTTATACAAATCTGATTGACGTAATAAAATTCCGGAAACAATATTCAGCGTCATCAACTTTGTTTAGGGAGAATTAGATGTCATCACCGGCGACCGTCGTTATCCTGGCCCCCGGCACCATGGGCAGTTCGCTGCTCGATCGGGCCCAGTTCGAGGAAATCTGGCCGGATCGGACGGTGAATGCGCGAACGCAGGACGAAAAATTGAAATTGGTGACTCGAACTGATCTGATACCCGGCCAGCCGATCAAGAAAGTTGATTGGGAGTTGGCCTGCGTCTACGAAGAGCTCATTCGCCGATTCGAAAAGTCCGGGTTTACATACTACGGAAGTATATCGGAATTCGGTTCAAACAAAGACCACAAGGTATTTCTTGGTTTTGCCTATGACTGGCGCGCTGACAATGCGATTGCTGCTGAAGTTCTGGCCGGAAACATTGATGCCATATACGAGAAATATTCTGGTCAAGTTGATATCTGGATTGTTGCCCACAGTATGGGAGGATTGGTCAGCCGCAATGTCCTTGAAATGCCGAAAATCGATACCTCTCGTGTCAAAGGATTGATTACTCTAGGCACACCCCACCTTGGCGCACCCAAAGCACTCGGCTGCATCCTTGGACAGATTGCCGAAATGCCGTTCCATGCCGATACCCTGAAGAAGCTCGCCAACACCGACGGGTACCCGTCGACCTTTGAACTTTTGCCTCCCGATGTTCGGCCGTTCGTCAAGGATGCCGGGGGTGCTGACGTCAATATCTGGTCCGGCACCGGCCTTAATCTTCTGATCAACCAGGGAGCCAGTGTTGCCAATATCGTTGCGGCCGAAGCTTTTCTGAAAACTCTGCACGACGATCCGAATGAGGAGCCTCCGGTGCCGTATTACCTGGTGGCTGGCGTGGATGAGGAAACCGTCACCGGCTACACCCTCGATTCCAGCAACACCTTCAACGTCGAGATTCAGAAAGTCGGCGATGGAACGGTGCCGGATTGGAGCGCCCTGTTCCATACCGTGAATGGGCCCAAGAAAGGCACGACCCAGATATCAGTCAACAACGTCGAACACACCGCCTTGGTGAAAAGACAGATCGTGTTCGATAAGATCAAGGAAATCATTGGTTTCTAGGATCAGCCGACCGGGATCGCAGAACCAGCCGGATGCCGCGGACCCCCTCCTGCCTCGGGCAGGAGGGGGCTCTGACGATGCGGGTTAGTTTCAATTCTGAGCCAGGAACGCCGCGATCCCAGGGTCCGTGCATAAGTCAGCGAGATCATCCGCGTCCGGCAATTGCGGACGGTCGCGGTCGGCATTGACCAGGCACAGGAAGCCCAGCGGCTGGTCGGCGGCGGCGCGGAACTGGTGCCAGGTCATCGGCGGCACCGAAATCAGGTCATGCCGGCGAATGTCGCGGACCACGCAACCGACAAGGCAGCTGCCGTGCCCGCGCAACACCATCACGGCGTGGACATGGGCATGGCGTTCCAAGGTCGACCAGCCGCCGGCGGCAACTTCGAAATAGCGCAGCTCGGCGGCCAGCTCCGGCTGGGAAAACAGCACCTGACGCGACACCGCCTTGAACGGGGCGGCACCCTCCTCCTTGTAGGCCTGGCAGGCGACACCATCCCACCGGCAATCACCGAGCACATGACGGAAGACGGCTGGGTGGTCCTGGGTCTCCATCGACCGATCACCGATAGACATGGCGGTGGACCGCGGCGGTGAAGGCGGCCGTCGCCTCGGTCAGCCGGTCACCGGCAGCAAGCAGGTTGCCACCGATCAACAGCATCACGTCGGGGCCGTAGAAATCAAGCATCTCCGGAACCCGGTCGAGGGTCATGCCGCCGGCCGGCACCGGTACCGCGGCCGTGATGCCGGCCCAGGCGCCGCGCGCCGCGTCGGCCAAGCCCCGGCAGGTTGGCGCCGAATAGCCAAAGCGGCCACCATGGTTGGGAAACACCACGGCATCGGCCCCGAACAAAGGAAAGAGTTTACCGACCAGCAGTGGCGGCGCGATCCGCAAGGCCCCGGCCAGGGCTGGATGAGCCATGAACGCGACGCCGGGGAAGTCGCGGACCAGGGCGTGAAACGACGGCAGCCCGACCACCATCGGGGCGATCAGCACGGCGTCGAGCCCGGCGGCGGTGGCGCAGGCCACTTGGGCACGCAAGTGATCGAGGTCGCCGGACAGGCTGGGCAGATAACGGGTGGCGAAGCCGGTTCGGGCATTGGCTGCCGCCACCGCCCCGGCACAGGCGCTCACCCGGTCGGAGAACCGGCTGTAGCGCTGGTCGGCGAGGCCGTGATCGTCCTTGATGAAATCGAGCCCGCCCTCGGCCAGCCGTCCGGCCAGACGGGCCAGCTCTGCGGGCGGCACACCCTGAGGTTTCAGGGCCGAACAGGTCAAGGCTCGCCCTGCCCCGCCGCCCCGAGCGCGCAGGCCGGCAAGCCCCAGGCGCGGACCGCCGAAGCCCAGAACCAGGCTCGGCGGCAAACGGACATCGACCAGTTCGACATCGGCGTGGATCGAGGAGTTGCCGAACAGCATGTTGAGCAGCTGCCCGGCCTCGTGACCGGTGGTCGCCACCGCCAGGGCAACCCGGATCTCGAAGCGTCCGCCGCCCAGGTCCTCGATCGTCTCGACCCTCCCGACGATCTCGTCCAGCACCATCGGATCGGCGATCGCGTCCAGCGGCATCTCGACGCTCTGCTCGATCGCCAGCGCCTGGGCCCGAGCCTCGATCATCCGGGGCTCGCTGCGGATGCGGTAACAGGCGGACAGGGTCTCAGCCATGGGGACTGCAGGAGGCCCCGCCGAGCACGCAGAAGCGGGCGCAGTGGCGGTGGTTGAGCTTGACCGGACGGGCGGCCTCGGCCAGCGAACCGCCCATCTCGAAGGCCGGATCATAGGCGACCAGGGTGCAGGCCAGGACCACCGGTCGGGCCGCGCCCTGACGCTTGACCACCATGCGCGACGACGCACACATCACCGAGTCCGGATGCTTGCCCAGGAGCCCCCAACAGCGTTCGGTGATCTCCGGCACCTCGGCGCGGTCGTCCATTTCGGGAAACAGGACCAGCTGCGACGGATCGTCGGCATCGACCGGCAGCCCGCGATCGGCGAACAGCGCCCGATAGCCGCCGCGCAGCGCCGGCTCACTCTCGTCCCACAGCTTGCGACCTGCGATCGCGATCCGGAAACCTTCCGCCGCGAGCCAGGCCAGACCATCCAGGGTGGGCTGCCAGGTACCGGCCCCGCGCACCGTCTCGTGGCGCTCGGGAAGATAATGATCGAGCGAAACCCGCAGGCTCAGGCGTCCCGGCCAAGCCCGGTTCAGTGCCGCCAGCGGCTTGGCCAGGCGTTGCAGCGGCCGCATCGCATTGGTCAGAACCAGCACCCGGAACCCCGCGGCCAGGCTGTCGCCGAGCAGGTCGAGGATGTCGGGGTTCATGAACGGCTCACCGCCGGTAAAGCCGATCTCGGTGGTCCCCGCGGCGGCGGCCTGTTCGAGAAACGGCCCGGCCTCGGCGCGGCTGAGATAGGCCAGACGGTCGTTGCGCGGGCTGGATTCGATATAGCAGTTGAGGCAGGTGATATTGCACAGCGTCCCGGTGTTGAACCACAGGGTCTCGAGCCGCCGCAAACCGACGCTGGCCCGACGCTCGCCGGTGGCGGTCAGATCCGGATGCTCAAACTTCCCCGGCAGTGCAACGTCAGGCGGCGCCATGGCCCTAACCTCTGGTGACTTCCCCCTTCAAATGGGGTCTGGGGCCCACGGCCCCAGATTCCTTCAGGTCCGCAAGACTCCCCCCGTCGCCTTGGCCACCGCGGCCACGATACGGGCACCGACCGCCTCAAGGTCCTGGTCGGTCAGGGTGCGTTCAGTCGGCTGCAAGGTGACGGCGAGCGCCAGCGACTTCTTGCCCGGCTCCACCCCCGGCCCCTGGTAGAGGTCAAATACCTGGACGTCGGCGACCAGCGCCTTGTCGGCGCCCTTGGCGGCGCGCACCAGGCGTTCGGCTGCGACCCCCTGGTCGAGCACGAAGGCAAAATCACGCTGGATCGGCTGGAACGGCGAGAGTTTCACCAGCGGCCTGGCGGTGCCGGCACGGCGTTTGGGCTGGGGCACCGCGTCGAGATAGACTTCAAAGCCGACCACCGGTCCCTTGATTCCGGCGGCATCGAGAACCGCCGGGTGAAGTTCGCCGAACTGGGCGAGCACGCTCGGCCCGAGACGCAGGCTGCCGGAGCGTCCAGGATGGTACCAATCCGGGGCATCGGCGGTGACCTGGAGACTGACAACCGGCGCGCCTGCGACCTCCAGAGCGGCCTGCGCGTCGGCCTTGGCATCGAAAGCATCGACGCCACGGCTGGCCGTCGCCCATTGGCGCGGCACCGCGACGCCAGCGCGGACGCCGCACGCGACCATCAGCTGACCGTCGGGTGCCGGCGAGCGGTAGACCGGCCCCAGCTCGAACAAACCCAGATCGGGAAAGCCGCGATCGGCATTGCGCCCGACCGCCGCAATCAGATTGGCCAGGATGCTCGGGCGCATCGCGTCGAGATCGGCGCTGATCGGATTGGCCAGGTGCAGGCCGGGATCCACCAGGCCGAAGCGGGCCGCGGTGGCGGCGGCCATGAACGACCAGGTCACCGCCTCGTCGAGCCCGCGTGCCGCCAGGGTCCGGCGAACCAGGGCGGTGCGCCGTTGGCCGGGATCGCGGGCCGATCGGGTCACCGTGGCGGTACGAACCATCGGAACCACCGGGATGCGGTCGAAGCCGTTGACGCGCAAGACCTCCTCAACCAGGTCGGCTTCGCCTTCGATGTCACCGCGCCAGGGCGGCGGCGTCACCGTCGCGACCCCGTCATCGCCAAGGGCGACCGAGCAGCCGAGCGCCGTCAGTATCCGGCGTTGCTCGTCCGGTGCCACGTCGACCCCGCCCAGCTGGTGGACGCGGTCCGGCCGCAGCCGGATCGTCCGCTGCCATTCCGGCACCGCACCGGCAACCACCAGTTCGCTGGCGGTGCCGCCGCACAGCTCCAGGATCAACGCCGTCGCCTGCTCGGCGCCGGCGAACACCGCTTCGGGATCCAGACCGCGTTCGAAGCGGTAGCGGGCGTCGGAGTCGATGCCGTGGCGCCGCCCGGTGCGGGCGGTGCGCACCGGATCGAACAGCGCCACCTCAAGGAAGACGTTGCTGGTGTCCTCGGTGCAGCCGGAGGCGACGCCGCCGATGATCCCGCCCAATCCGAGCACCCGCTGGTGATCGCAGACCGCGGTTTCGCTACCGACCAGCGTGTAGTCCTTGCCGTTGAGCGCGGACAGGGTTTCGCCCGCCTCGGCAAGGCGGACGCGGATACCGCCGCGGACCTGGTCGGCATCGAAGACGTGAAGCGGCCGGGCGCGATCGACGGTGAAAAAATTGGTGATGTCGACCAGCGCCGAGATCGGGCGCAAGCCCACCGCGGTCAGCTTGTCCTGCAGCCAGCGCGGGCTGGGGCCATTGCGCAGGCCGCGGATATACCGCCCGACGAACAGCGGGCATGCCCCTTCCGGCGCGGCGATCCCGATCCCGAGCGGGCTGGCGAATTCTCCTGGGACCGCGGCCACGGCCAGCGGCTTCAGGGTGCCCAGACCGGCCGCGGCCAAATCGCGGGCGATGCCACGGATACCGGCACAGTCGGCCCGGTCGGGGGTCAGCGCGATGTCGATCACCGGATCGTCGAGGCCGGCGATCTTCGCGAACGGCGCCCCGACCGGTGCATCTCCGTCCAGTTCGATGATGCCGTCATGCTGGTCGGACAGGCCAAGCTCGCGTTCGGAGACCAGCATGCCGTTGGACTCGACGCCGCGGATCACGCCTTTCTTGAGGTCAAGCTTGGTGCCGGGAACAAAGGTGCCGACCGGCGCGAACACTCCCTTCATGCCGGTCCGGGCATTGGGCGCACCGCACACCACCTGGACGATGCCGCTGCCGGTATCGATCCGGCATACCCGCAGCTTGTCGGCATTAGGATGGGGGGCCGCCTCGACGACATGAGCAACGGTAAAGGCGGCCAAGTCCCTGGCGCGATCCTCGACCCCCTCGACCTCCAGCCCCAGCGCGGTCAACGCTTCACAAATTTTGTCAAGCGACGCCTCGGTATCGAGGTGATCCTTGAGCCAGGACAGGGTGAGTTTCATGAACGGTGCATTCCCGAAAATTCCGGCGGATACTTAAAGCGAAGGCAAGCCCGGCGCAACCGCGGCGCCCACCAGCGTTTTAGCAAAGCGCGAAAATCCTCGATAAAATGTCCGAGACTTGGCGTCGAACGCTGCGCCCGCTGCAGATCCATCGCCGTTACCAATTCGTCGGCAAACTCGATCCCACCCAGCAAAGACAGATGGCCACCGTCTCGGACCGCCTGGGCCAGAACACACTTGTAGTAGTCTTGTTCACACTTGGCCCTTTTTAGGCTCGGCGTAAATCCGACAACTTTGTGAAATGACTCAAGGTCGGCCAAAAACCGACGCTCAACATGTGGGTCGGGGCAAGCGATGGCGGTCCGCTCCCGCCATTCCACACCCAATGCATCGATGATCAATTTTCGAGCCTCGACAAAACCCTTACAGTTGGCATCGATCGCCGCGACCAGGAGATCGGGCAACTCCAAGGCCCCACGTTGCAACAAGGCTTGGTATCTCTTGAGCTCAGAGAAGACTCTAGAATGGCCTCCCCGCGCCGAAACTGTCCGTACAACTACAGACTGAGACGCCTCTACTGCGATTCGCCGAATCAAGGAATTCAAAAATTTCTCGTGGGCTTGGTCTTCGACGAATAGATCGATCGCCAATCGATCAAGCATCGAGCAGCCCTCGCAGCAACAACCCCTCGAACCGACCGTCGTCGGTTTCCGCAGTCAACCCATCAGAAACATCGCCGTGAGCAAAAAGTGGGCCATCGGGGTTTAGGTGGGCAAGTTCAGTACGACCGCTGCGATTACTAACCTGGATCAGGGCAACATCACTTGCCCGAGCGCGGGCATACGCCAGCATAGCCGAACAGAATATTGAGGAATGCGACGTGACAACGATCTGCCGACCTTGGTCGACCGCAAGTCCTGTCAGCAATTGCGCTATCAGTTCGATGCGGCGCGGATGGACGCCATTCTCCGGCTCCTCGAACGCCAGCAGCGATCCACCCCAAGGGTTGACCGCCACAGCACATAAGGCGAGCAACCGTAAGGTCCCTTCGGAAAGTATCCGAGAGGAATATTCGATCCCACCCTGTCGGACCAGGATATCAAGCGTACCTCGCCTGGTGTCGAGATCGACCGCAACATCCTCCACACTCGGAATTAGGGTTCGAAGTGTGCGTTTCAAAGTTTCAAAGTTCTTTGGCAGTTCGGCGCGAAGTCGATAGAGAAAAGGCGCAATATCCTCGCCAAGGACGCCGATATCTCCAACTTCAGCAGGCGATCGAGCCGCTCGCATAGCAACCCGTGGATCCAGATAATATGTACGCCACCCTGATAATTCTTTGCGACATTTCTCAATCGTTGAGTATTCTGGTGAACCAAGACGTGGATCTGAGAGTAATGAGTGATTAAGCCCAAGCGGCTCCTCTCTTGGATGCGCCTTGCTTTTGCGACGAAGACGGAGTTTGCCCCTCAGGAATCCCCTCATTTTTCTCTTCCCAGATCTAGATCCTGCGCCCGCTCTGGCCTACAAAGGGAAGGGTTGATCTTGAACCGAGGCGGGAATGAGCGCTGCAGACGCGCGGTCTGGTCGGAAGCTGAGGGACATCGG